>CAVTUP010000004.1:0-636293 GCA_963737915.1 uncultured Acidobacteriaceae bacterium
CCAGAGAAACGCCCTTCTCGTCAGCGATGGATTCAGTTGCGATAAGGGCGTTTCTCGTGCCTATCAGGTGAAGCTTCGTACAAGCCGACTTGAACAAAGCCATGGTACGGCGCACCGGCTTTGCGATGCCTCAGTTGCCGTTTACGTGGATTGCCACCAGCGTAATATCGTCGTCCAGGTCTTCACTCGGGCCCCGAGCCGACCAGCGTGACACCTCCTCGAGCAACCGATCGGCGAAATGATCTGCGGAAGGGCTTCGCTCCTCCGCCAGGAACTCACGAAACCGTTCGGGGCCAAAGTCGACTCCAAAGGGGTCCGTAGTTTCCGAGATTCCGTCGGTGTATAGCAACGCCCAATCTCCCGACGCAAGTGGCAATTCCACAGAGGAATAGCGGGCGAACTCGAACTTTCCAAGAAACAGCCCATTTTCCTCCACCACGCGCACACCCTCGCTAGATCCGCCCCACAACAGCAACGGAGGATGGCCTGCGCCAGCGTATGTGAGCGTGCGCTTCTCCATGTCTAGGAACAAATAGGCGGCGGTGACGTAATGGTGCTGGAATTTCCCGCACAACGCTTGATTCAGGCCCAACAATACTCTCGCGGGATCGGCAGCGTTTGCCACCTGAGCTGAGAGCGCAATCTTTAGCATCGAGGCAATGAGCGCGGCAGGCATTCCGTGTCCGGATACGTCGGCAACCAGGATTCCGATATGTTTCTCATCCACAACAATGAAATCGTAGAAATCTCCGGCGACCGAGGTCATGGGAACGTAGCGCGCAGCAATGTCCAGACCGTCGATCTTCGGAATCTCTGATGGAAGGATCGACAGTTGGATTTGCCGCGCGGTTTCCAATTCCTTCTGGATCGTGAACAATTGCTGGGCCAACTGCTCTCGGATCCCACGGAGCACGAGGTGGGTTTGTACCCGCGCCTTTACCACTGCTGGTGAAAATGGCTTATGAATGTAGTCCACTGCGCCGACGTCGAAGCCCCTGGTTTCATCCTCGACTTCGGTCTGACCGGTTAGGAAGATCACTGGAATCTCCCGCGTCCCTGGGTCGGATTTCAAACGCTTGCACACTTCGTATCCATCCATCTCAGGCATCATGACGTCGAGCAGAACCAGGTCGGGAGGTGGGGCAACCTTTGCCAATTCCAGTGCCTTTGGACCATTGGTGGCAATACGAATCTTGTAAATGTCCTTCAGGATCGAGTTGACGACTTGAATGTTAGCGGGAGCGTCGTCAACCAGGAGGATGGTCTTCTTAGGATCGGGCTGGTTCATTGCGGTTGGTCCTCGTGTTTTTTGCAGCGTTCGGCGATCTCATCGAGTTTCACCAGTGCAGCATCGAAGTCGAAGTCGCTGATCGATGCGCCGAGGGCAGCGAGCTGCGGTTTCTCGACTACGCCCCCGACGGCTTCTTGCAGACTGCGAAAGGCTTCTTCGGCATCGCCGTCACTGTTCTCCAACAACGCCTTGAGCCGACCAACCGCGGCGGCGGCGGCTTCTCCGTCGAAAGGCAAAGATTGCGCTTCAACGGGCATGGGAGGTGCGGATTCGCGCAGCGCTTGTTCAATGGCGTGAACCTGGGTGCTCATCAAGCCGGCGAATTCCTCGAGTAGCGGAGAGACCGTATCTTGCCCCTCTCGGATTGCCTTCTCCAGCTTTTGGGCCGAGGACTGCACGCCTGTGATTCCAAAATTGCCGGCAACGCCTTTGACAGTGTGCGCGATGCGTTCCGCCAATTGACGGTCTCCGCTTTCGAGCGCGGCTGAGATCTGCGCCGCTGCATCGCCCTGCTTGGCAGCGAATTGTCCGAGCAGGTCGCGGTAGAGCCTCCTGTTACCCGCAACGCGCTTGAGGCCATCGGCAAGATTGACTCCGGGGATTTCTGGCAGAATCACTTCGTCTACTGATATCCCAACGGGTGCGGGCAGCGGCTGCGACTTGACGGATTCTTTGGGCCGGGGCTTCGCCCAGCGTAGCAAGGTCGCAAACAAGTTGTCGGGGTCAATCGGCTTCGACACGTGGTCATTCATGCCTGCGTCAAGACAGCGCTGGCGCTCTTCCACGAGGGCGTGAGCCGTCATCGCAATGATCGGAAACTTCTGCAAACGATTATCGCGCCGCAGCAGCTTGGTGGCCGTGAAGCCATCCATCTCGGGCATTTGCAGGTCCATGAACACCACATCGAAGGGCGGAGCCTGATCGCCTTCTGTGAGGATTTTCACCGCTTCACCACCGTGGTTGGCGATGGTTACAATCGCTCCGGCACTCTCCAGCAATTCCGTTGCAACCTGCTGGTTCATCTCATTGTCTTCGACCAGCAGGACGCGGATTCCCGTGGCGTCATGCTCAGGGACGTCGGACTTCTGCGCGCGGGAACGGTGGGCTTCGAGTCCTGCAACACCGAAAAGATCGACCAGCGTGTCATAGAGCAGAGACTGATTCACCGGCTTCAGCAAATAGCTGTCGATTCCGATCTGTTCTGCCTGCGCCCTGATATCTTCGCGCCCGAAGGCAGTCACCATCACAATTTTGGGTACGTGCTGCAAACGATCGTTACGTTTGATGATGCGGCTTGCCTCGAGGCCATCCATACCCGGCATGTGCCAATCCATCAACACCAGGCGATATGGATCCTGTGAGTCTGCTGCGGCTATTTCACGTACTGCGTCTTCGCCCGACGAAACTGAATCGGCGCGCATCGCGAAGACCCGCAGCGCTTCAGTCAGTATCTCGCGCGCCTGCGCGTTGTCATCGACCACCAAGGCCCGGATTCCCGCGAGGTCGGGGATAAAGCGCTTGGGCTTCTCCTCGGAACCAATGCCGAACCAAGCGGTGAAATGGAAGGTGCTGCCTACGCCCGGCTGACTTTCCGCCCAGATCCTGCCCTCCATCATCTCAACCAGGCGCTTGGAAATGGAGAGTCCCAGCCCGGTGCCTCCGTACTTGCGCGTGGTGGAAGTATCTGCCTGCGCGAACGCCTGGAACAGCCGTGCACTCTGCTCCGGCGTCATGCCGATGCCACTATCTCGGACCGAAAACTTCATCATGACGCGGTCCGCCAACTGCTCCTCCACAGCGGCCGTCACCAACACCTCGCCGCGATCCGTGAACTTGACCGCGTTATTGACCAGGTTGATGAGGATTTGTCCGAGGCGCAGTGGATCACCGATCAGGTTGTGCGGGACGTCATGCTGGGCTGCGATGAGGAACTCAAGGTTTTTGTCCTGCGCTTTCTGGCTGACGATGGTTGATAGATTGTCGAGCACGTCCTCCAATCGGAAGTCTGTCTTTTCGATGTCGAGCTTGCCGGCTTCGATCTTGGAGAAGTCGAGGATGTCGTTGATGATCCCGAGCAGCGCCTGCGCCGCCGATTTCACCTTGGTCAGATAGTCAGCCTGCTTAGGAGACAGGTCGGTCTTCAAGGCCAGGTGGGTCATCCCGATGATGGCGTTCATCGGTGTTCGGATTTCGTGGCTCATGTTGGCGAGGAAATCGGACTTGGCTTTGGTCGCAGCCTCCGCCGCTTCTTTGGCCACTGCCAGGTCTGCAGCTTGTACTCGCGTTTGCGCGAGGAGCTTTTGGGTCTCCAGCTTGCTCGCCAGAATCTTGGTGTTGAGAGCAACCGTCGGCAGCAACAGATCCAGCAGCGCCCGCTGACGCTCCGACACCGGAGCCGCGGGCGCCAGTTCGATAACTGCCAGCACGACGTCTTGATGAATCACGGGAATGAACAGAACGCGAGAGGGCGTCACCATTGCCACCCCAGCCGAGACTTGCAGGGGATTGTCCGCACTGGAAGCAATCTGAAGCGTGCGCCGCTCAGCAGCGGCTTGTCCCACCAAAGACTCGCCGAGCGCAAATTCCCGCGGTTCTGCGGAGACGTCCGTCGCAAAGGAGCCGATGCGACTGAAGCGCAAGTTCGTTTCGTCAGCGAGGTAGATCGCGCCGTACAACAAATCCAAGGATTCGGCGATCCGTGACAGCAGGATTCTGGCGAATTCGGGAAAGTCCTCCGCCGATTGCAAGCGCTCCGTGGTGGCCGCCACCTCCGCTTTCACCCAACTCTGTGTCTCGCGCTCGCGGGCAGAAAGTTGAAGCGTCTGGAGTGCGCGGCTCATGTCGCCAATTTCATTTGGACGATTAAGATTTGCGATCGGCTGATCCAGTCGTCCTTCCGCCACCTCCAGAATACGGCTGCGAAATGACAACACGACTTTAACGACTTCAACCTGCACGATGGAGAGCGCAATGGCGAAAGATGCGGCCAGACCCAAAACGATCACAATCCAGGTAATCAGAATCGTGCGATGCGTCCTGGCAGTGAGTTCGTCGGATTGTTGGTCGACTCTCGCGTCCAATTCGTCAGCCAACTCGATCAACGCTTGCCGGACCAGCAGCAAGCTAGATTCAGTACTTCCGCGCATCAATTGCAAAGCCTTGGTGTTCTCGCCCATCAGAGCTGCTCCTCGGAGAGGGCGCGACTCAGACACAACCTGATCAAACAGGTCTTGGGCCTTCTTGATTCTTGAAGTCAGATTCGGACTCTGGCGCTTCGCCTCATCGACGGAGGAGTAAAACTCCGCAGCGGTCTTGTCGAGATCCGCATCGATCGACCGCATTTTGTCCAGGTTAGGCTCAGCAATTTCTTGATACAGGAGCTGATGGAATCGATTGTCCATTACCCGTGCGATCGTCAGGTCCTGGAGAGCTTTGATGTCTCTGCCAATCAGCTCGCTGTACCGGGTATCGATCGTGTTCATCTCGAGCGACGCGTACAACGCCGCCACAAGCACCATGAAAACCAGGGGGAGCAAGGCAACGAGCACCTTGGTTCGAATTTTGAAATTCGCTAAGAGACCCATCTCAACGGCTCCTAACCACTCGCCGGGCGCCGCCGGGCAATGGACCATTGTAGCCGTCAACTGTAGCCGTCAACGCCGCATTTTCGGATGGGAACCACAGATGGTGGAAATCAGGAAGTTGAGTGTCAGCTCGCGAGAACGGCACTTTGCTTGAACTGGAGTCTTGTCGTCAAGAAGACAAGATCTCCGAAAATCCAAGCAACGATTTCGAATTGGCGGTTGACACCACGAAGTTGGCGAGATTAGCGACGATCAGTCCACCGAGCTGCGTCCTCTCCAAAAAGTCAGCCCAATCCTCCATCGTGCGGGCGCATTGCTTGGAGATTTCGCTTATTGTGGGAGCTTACGGGATGTCCTTGGATCTTTTTGGAAGGGATAATGGCGGAGAGGGAGGGATTCTAAGCTGCAAGAATCTATATTATTGATAATAAACAGTTGCAATTTCGATTGTCATGCGGTTGTCATGCAAGGTAGACTGTCGGTGATGAAGGACAAGGCCGTAACGCTTCTGGTGAGATACAAGGACGCTGAAGGTAAGTGGAGGCGGTCACCTGCAGCTCGCGCCAACGGTCGAGTCCGGCCAGGCTACGTTCTCGCTGATGGGAACCAGATTAGAGTTGATAGCGCTTCGTACGAGCTGCGCTCGTATGAGAGTCGCCAGACGAAATACACCGCTGCCGGCAAGAATGCGGCCGCTGCTGATTCGCTCTGCAAGCGTACGCAGAGACAGCAGACAATTAGGGCCGAAGCTGCGAAAGTTGGTGTTCAGGTCTACGAGGGTCCAGATCGGAAGAGCATCGCAATCGCCGCCGCAGAGTACATCGAAGACTGTGACGCGCGCGGAGTGTCGGAAGCAGCGGTGCAAGCTCGCAACGTTACGGAACGGTTCCTTCAGGTCGTCAAGAAGTCATTCGTGGACGAGATTACGCGTGAAGATATACTCCGTTTTCATGCCGCTATCAGGAAGGATGGAAACAAGGATCGCACCATAGCGAACAAGCATCTTCGCTTGACTGCTTGGCTCCGGTTCGCAGGTGTGTCTAAAGATGTCTTCCCACCATCTCCCACGTACGAGGAGAAACTGCCAACGATCTACTCTGGGCCACAGCTTAGGGGCATCATCAGAGCTGCCGATCCGTACATGCTTCTAGTGATCAATCTTGTCATGAAGATCGGACTGCGTGAACAGGAGCTGGCTTATCTGGAATGGCCTGACATTGATGAACAATACAAGGTACTTCGCGTCCAAGGCAAAGAAAATTACGAGTTCAAGGTCAAGGACTCGGAGCAGCGGGACATTCCAATCCCTACAAATGTCCTCAAGCTGCTTCGTGCCTGGAAGAAGGCACACCCTGACAGCAAGCTCGTGTTAGGCACGGATGGAGGCCGTCCTAACCTTCACATTCTCCGGAGTCTTAAGCGGCTCGCCAAAAGGGCAGGTTTGAATTGTGGTAGGTGCGAAAACTGCAAAGATGACAAAGAAGAGTGTCGCGAGTGGACTCTCCACAAGTTCCGGCGAACATTCCTCACGACTCTGTTGCGAAACAAGAGATTCGATGTGCGAACTGTACAAGCGTATGCCGGACATTCAGACATGAAGAGCACGATGCGTTACTTGAGACCGGAATCGGCGGAGGAGACGCAGGCGAAGGTCAATCAGGTTAAGTGGTATTGAGAGAGCAGGGAAGTCGCCAGGGGCGAGCTACGGCTCCTCTTTTTTCGTGAATCCTTCGCTAAACCCATGAATCAAATGGTCTAGTACACGGCCGCGGACTTTGGCGGCGGCCACTGTGGCCGTTCGTCGGGTACCTTAAACCTCAAGGAATGAGCGAATGATCAGAACGAATGAAGCTCACAGTAATCCCTCCGGCTGCAACAGGCGAAGGGATAATTGAACAGATAGAACGCAAGCGTTCAGCCATGAAGGTCACGAATCTCGCTGAACTTCTCGGATTTTCCCGGACAACCATTTACGAATGGATCGACCGTGGTGAACTAGCTCACTTCAACATCGATGGCGCCATCAGGCTCGATCCGAAGGAAGTTGCAGGCTTCCTACGGTCGCGCTGGATTCCTGCGTTATCCGTATCTTGTAAATAAGCACAACTCGAGACAACGAAGCAGCCTAATCTCAAGCGGGACCGATGAAATTAAACAAAACTCCATCGGTTCTGCTTTGTGGTGTCTGGCCCGGCGGTCAACACGATTGTTGGGAACTGGTTTGTTGGAGAAAAATTCCTCAGATGAAGAGAGTTGCGCCATTTCGGCAGGTCTGCGCTCGTACCGAAACCGGCGATAGAGAATGCAGCATGAGCCTTGACTCCTCAGGGATCAGTTGGACTGACGGCACGCTGAACAGCCTTTATGGCCACTCGGCCTGCTCCCTGGGATGCGGCATCCACTTTATGCGTTTAAACAAACCAATTCTCTAACCTGCCGCACGATGCGGTTCCGATTGAAGTCGTCTTGAAGGATATCAGGGGCCTAGATCTCAACAGGGCGGTGGTCGTTCGCGGCAAGCTTTGCTTTCGAACAGCACTCTCCTCATCGCTCCTCGCCACGTCATTGTCCTGAGGTCGATTTCAATGGTGGCGCGCCGTTGCCAAATAGGTATCTAGAGCCTTTTGGAACAACCCATATCGCCGATTTTAGCCTCCACCCTGTTGTCCGGCAGCCATACGCAACAGGCTCATCGCTCGTTAAACGTACTCAGATTGGCCAAAACGAGAAAGAAACAACAGGGTTCTTCATTTGCCTGCCTGCCTTGTGATTTCCGCTCTACTGGCCGCGGGATTTTCCAGTCCAAGCCTGCAAATGGCTTTGCGCTATATGAACACGGAATTGGGCCGCGAACCATGCAACATGGTTGATTGAGTTCGTGATGTGTGGCGCGCTTTGCGGCATTTGTTCGCCACAAAGAGAACACTTCGCCGAGACGGGAATGCTGTTCTCGTCATAACTCATTTCCAGCTCTGGCGCAGGGGGAATACGGGCATTCTATGCCCCTTCATTCCTGGTGCTCTCTAGACCTCTCACCGCGTTCCGGACAGAACTCCGGAAAAGTCGTTATGTCCGGGTTGGCGGTGACTCGCTCGCAATCTTGCTATCCGCGTCCGCAAAGGACTTTTCGGAGAACCTCACTATTGACTAGTCCTCCGGCGGCGATTTCGGAGGCCACCAAGCCCGGGATTCACTGAACATTGTTGCGCGGAGATCCTTCACGGCATTGCGTCCAAACGAGCGAAGATAGCGGCGTCAATTACTCACAGACCACTTTACCTAAAAATATGCGAGCGATGAACGCGGGTATGCAGATTCCGGTACTCACGTTCACGAAGGCAGCTGTTACCAGCGTCCCGCCGATGATGTACCCAGCGATCACGTGGGCTGTGTAGAAACTCCATCCCGCTGCGATGAGCATGGTTGTCGCCGAGGTGCAGCCGAAGCGTCGCCGGGCCCCGTAACGAGGCAGCGCTGGTGCTCCGGATAGACGACGCAGTCCGTAGTTATAGAGCACATCAAACGGATGGCCAGGCAGGATTGCACCGAGCAGGGCGAATGGCGCCAAGGCCCACAACACAGTTGGTGAGGCGAGTGCCGTTCCGACGGCCGCCCAGATCATGCAGAGACCGGGAGAGAGGCGCAGAGGGTAATTGATCTGTGTATAGGTTGCATCTTCCAGACCGCAGAAGCCTTGCGCCTGGATTCTTTCGCGTATTGTGAGAGCGACTGTTGACATAAGGACCTTTCGAGAGGGAAGACAGTATTGGAAGAAAAGCGGGAGAGCAGCGCTGGGCCGTCTCCCGTCAGTTTTCAGGCTGCGTCTGCGGCTTGTTCTGCTTTCATCCGTTCCGTCCGAACTGTGACCGGCACTCCGTTTGTGACAGAGTCAAAGACGGGCGAGAATCCTGTGCCGAGGCTGGCGAGTTCCTCGAGTTGTTCGTCGGTGACATCGGCGTGGATGGCGAGGGTCATGCGGATGTTATCGAAGCCGTTTCGCACGCTTGAGTCCAGCCCGAGAAAGCCGCGCACATCAACGTCTCCCTCGACCTGCGACTCCACCTTCTCGATCGTGATGCCCCGCGCAGCTGCGTGATACACGAGCGAGCTTGTGACGCAGGCCGCAAGAGCGCTGAGAAGATATTCGGCGGGATTGGGCGCCTGGTCGCTCCCGAGAAGAACGATGGGCTCATCGGCGTAGATCACGAATGACTTGGCACGGTGGTGTACCTGGCCTGCTCCGTAGATCTCGTTCAGGGTGGAACGGTTGTGGCCGCCTTCCAACCATTGATTGTGCGAGCGGAAGCGAAACTTCGCGACCGTGGTGTCGGCTTTGACTGCATCAATGGTTTGCATCAGTCCGGTGACGTTGACACCGTTAATAACTTTCATGGCGTTGCTCCTTCTGCATTCGGATCGACTGCAAGTGCCTGTGAGCTCTCCGAACGCTGAAGTGACTATGCGCTGGGAGAAGGGCTTGCACTTGCTCGCGCGTCCGGCTCTCTTATCCATGGTGCGGTATGATTGTCACTCACTTAGCCCAGCGTCCGGGTAACTTTGCTCAGAGTACGGAAAGTCGTTTGGAGAACCGGATGGATGTCCTATCGACAGTGCTGAAGACGGTGAAGCTCGAGGGCACCATGTTCTACAACGCTGAGTTTTCAGCGCCGTGGAGCCTTCGCTCGCCAGCCTCCTGTCTGCTGGCCCAATACGTATCACCCGAGCCGAGGCACGTGATCCTCTACCATCTGGTTACGCAGGGGCAGGCTTATGTAGCTGTCGAGGATGGTGAGCGAGTGCTGCTCTCCGCCGGCGATATCGTCGTGTTTCCTCACGGCGATGCTCACGTTATGGGAAACGGCCGTGATGTCGCGTCGAGGGACTACGAGAAAATGCTGCAGGATGTTCTGTCGCAGGGGCTGAAGCCGGCGAGTATGGGTGGCGGAGGTGAGCTCACTAAATTCGTTTGTGGCTACCTGGCATGTGATCCGCATCTCAGCAAAGCTTTTCTGGGTGGACTGCCGCCGGTGTTCAAGGTCAACATTGGCAACGACAGCTCAGGCCAATGGCTGAAGAACTCCATCCTTTACTCTGTGGGGCAAGCCATTGGCTCGCATGCAGGAAGCGAGATCGTAGTTGCAAAGTTGTCCGAAGCATTATTCGCGGAGACACTGCGGCGCTATGTAGATTCCTTGCCGCCAGGGCACACAGGATGGCTGGCCGGAGCGCGCGATCCTGATGTTGGCAAGGCGCTGGCCCTGCTGCATCGTCAGCCATCCCAGCAATGGACGGTTGCCGAACTGGCTACGGAGGTTGGGGTATCGCGGTCCGTACTGGCGGAGCGTTTCCGACATTTTCTGGGGGTGCCACCTATGGCCTACCTGACAAGCTGGCGGCTGCAGTTGGGGGCGCAACTCCTCACGTCCACCAGCCGCGGTGTCGCGCAGATTGCTGGCGAGGTCGGTTACGAATCCGAGCCGGCGTTCAACCGCGCCTTCAAGCGCGAGTTTGATGCCCCACCCGCGCGCTATCGTTTCAAAGCCAAAGTTGCCTCTGCAAAATAGACCCGGGCGGTCCGGTTGGGAATGGGCGTCCGCGGGGCCGCAAGTAAGTCCTCAGTTTCTCGGGCCGCTGCTCCCAAGTGACGAGCAAACCGGAAACTGAGAATCTCAAGTGTTGACAACAGGCCAATGCGCTCATCGAGCCGGGCTGTCAGCGTTTTTTAGAGTTCCGGGTGGATTGTGGGCCACTCGGACATAATCCAATTTTGGGATTACTACTGGCATGGTCCGCCGCCTACCTTCCCGAAGGTGTAGAGGTAAGCACAGGAGGTGTTCCATGGAGATTCGCACGATTGGTGTCGATTTAGGGAAGACAGTGTTTCACTTTGTAGCCGTCAACGCACGTGGCGAAGTTGTGGTTCGCAGGAAGGGCTCGCGGACTCAGCTGCTGCGCTTTACCGCGAACCTTCCTCAGTGCCTGATCGGCATGGAGGCCTGCGGAGGATCTCATTTTCTCGGCCGTGCATTGCGGGAACAAGGCCATGATGTGCGCCTGATGCCGGCGCAGTATGTGAAGCCATACGTAAAGACGAACAAGAACGATTACATTGATGCCGAAGCGTGCGCCGAGGCCGTAACCCGCCCGACGATGCGTTTTGTGCCGATCAAGACCGACGATCAGCTCGACCTGCAGTCGCTGCACAGAGTGCGCGAGCGGTGGGTTGTGCGCCGCACCGCGGTGATCAACCAGATGCGCGGAATGCTGTTGGAGCGCGGCATCACCATCCGCAAAGGACGCCATTATATTGAGGAGTCTCTGCCCGGTATCCTGGAGGACGCGGACAACAAGCTGTCAGGCGCATTGCGCGTACTTCTGACCCAGCTGCGGATGGAGATGCAGTACCTGCACGGGCAGATCGAGGAAACCGACAAGCTGATCGCGCGCATCTGTGGCGAACTTGAACAGTGCAGGCGCCTGGTCGCGATCCCCGGAATCGGACCGATCACAGCCACGGCCACAGTGGCAGCCATCGGCAACGGTGCAGCTTTCAAGAAGGGGCGCGGATTTTCTGCCTGGCTGGGAGTGGTGCCTGGCGAGCACTCCACCGGAGGCAAGCAAAAGCTGACCGGCACCAGCAGACGAGGAAACAAATACCTGCGCAAGCTCTTCGTGCAGGGAGCGCACACTGTGCTGCTGCAGAAAACCAAGCAATCTTCCGGCTTGAGTATGTGGCTGGTCAATCTCACCGCACGCAAGCGCCCGCAGGTGGCAACAGTGGCGCTAGCTAACAAGATGGCGCGCATGGCCTGGGTACTGCTTGCCAAAGGAGAGGCTTATCGCCCGCCAACAGCACCACAAGTAATCGCAGCCTGATGGCCTGCACATGACGCCTGGCACAAGCGCCAGGCTTGGAAATCGCTCAAGCGATTCCCACATCTGCAGTCCAACGGCGACTGATCTGAGTTTTGAGATTCCTGCCAGGTTTGCTGGCGAAACATGAGATGGCACAACGGTCGATCCCGGCGCTCTCGAGAACCTGTACTCGGAAAATGCCTTAAAAGGCAGCGTTACTAAAAAGGACGAGGGCGCAGCGCATTCCATTCAGGCCAGGAGATCGCTACTCCGACAAAGGCCGAATACATTCGCGCAGACCAATTCTGTCATCTTCATCTTTCGCTTGCAAAACGGCGGCGGACCATACATTCCGGGTGGGCGGTGATACGCTCAGAATGCAAATTCAACAACTCAACCGGGGCAGCAATGATCGGAACTACAGGTGCAACATGGCTGATGTTTCTATTCCTCGCATTCGTCGGCGTGGTGGGGATGCTTGTGGGCATGATTATGTCTCTGACCGCTCGGCGGCGCTGGACTGGGCAGGAGGCATGGACCGATGCAGCTGTCTCAGTGATTGCCACGGTTGTGTTTGGCTACATCATCTACAAGGTGGAGACTGCTCATGGGAACTGGGAACCGCATAACGGCTTGATCATCGTCCTCGCGTCGGGAATGGTCGTTCTTAAGCGCGGATTTCAACTTGTCTCAGCACGCCGAAAGAGTTCCTAACGTATAGACAAGCCCGCCGCAGGTGGTTTTCGGCGATCCGGACGTGTGGTGGCCAATCCGGACACTACCCGAAAACGGGATTACTTCCGGATGGGCGGTGACTCGCAGGGAACTCGAATTTTGGACCATGAGCGCCTCGGCGAGCTCTAATTTGACGGATTAAATCCCATGTTATTCAGAGCCTGGGATTAGAACCGGAGGCATCTTGGTCCAGGTATAACCTTTCTCAGCCAGACCGTAACCTACCGCATAGAGCGCACGCATGTAATCGGTATCAAACTCTGCCTTGTGAGGAGTTTTAAATGTCGGGGGGATGTAAGCGAGGTTGAAATCGATGCCATCCCTCTGGGTGACACTATAAATACGGTAGAGATCACCGATGCCTTGATACTGGATCAATGTGCTGATGGCTTGGACAGCAATTGGTAGTGTTCTGCGCTCCACCTGTGCCCATTCCGGATCGAGCCGAGCATTCCGGATGAGATAGAGCCTTCTTTCCCGATGTACTCCAACGCTTTCCGCCACTTCCTTGAACCGTACCGCCGCTGGATATACGAAAACCTGAGCGGCTGTATTTCCGTCAACATGCATCTCCTGGTACTTCTCGTTGCCCACTTCTACGTCGATCATCACCGGGGGAAACGTGGCAGGAATAGCAGATGAGGCGATCAGAAGCGACCGGACCAACTCCAGAGATCCGGGATGGCCGCTAGCTGCGATTTTGGTAATGTTCCAAATGACCGGGCGACGCGCATCCAGATCTACAGTACCTACAAGAAGCATGCGTCCCTTCGCATCCTCAGCAGCGATTGCATCAAGCACGGACTGGTCGACGCTTTTCTTGACTAAATTCTTTAGGGGGGTATTGTCGGCCATGGCATCATTCGTCACCATTGCAAGAATGGAACGTTTCTTGGCAATATCTTTTAATGAAATGCTCGTGTAAACCTCCTTCAGTATCCCGTCATACGCTGGTCCCAGAAAAGCGAATGGCGCGATGAGAGCTCCCGTGCTTACGCCAGTTACGAGCTTGAACTGCGGTCGCGTTCCTTCCTTTGTCCACCCATTGAGAAAACCCGCAGCAAAAGCGCCGTTATCGCCTCCTCCGGAAATTGCGAGCATCGCTATCGGAGGAAGAGAACCCGTATGGCCTTGCTTGGCTAGGTAGGCTTCTTCAAGCTTCAGGGACTTCAGGTAATCGTCGATAAATAGCTGGACGCGCTCAGCATCTCGGGGAAAATACCGTATTCCATAATCCATTCCAGATACAGATGCGTTTGCTTCGAGATCACTAGGCACGGCCGCATGACGCGCTCGTGGCACGCATCCCTCCAAAATAACCAGAGAGAGAGTCAACATGAGTATTGCAAGCCGCTTGGGCGACGCTCTCATTGCGATGTTAATTACCTAGCGAATTAGTTAAACTGCCGAAAAAAGAGCCTGTCAACTGTCCGTAAACGCGATGACGTGCGGGCCCGAGGAATCGTGAAACTAGACCGGTCGAGTTCTACGGCGTCATCATCGTCCGCAACTAGACCCTTTTCAACTGTCAGAAGGGACAGGTGGGAAGAATCGGGGCCGGCCTCAGCAACCAGCGGTACCTGCAGCTGTGGAGCGGGGCGGCGTGAAGCAAGAGCATGGCGGTGCCTAAAGTCGAAACCATGGCAATGTGAGGTAGACGCACGCGATCATCGCGAACGCGGGAACCACCCACTGCCAATCCGGCCAGACGCGCTGCGTCCATCGCTCGGGCAAGATCGCCGCAACGAGCCCGAACACGAGCGCTCCGAGCGCGGCCGTGGCGGTCCAACCGTACCAGTACATCGCGGGAGCCAGGAACGCCATCGAGGGAGCGGTGATATCTTGCGAATGGTGTGTGCCCAGCAGGACCACGCCGAGCGAGGGATAGACAGTGAACAACGCGAGATCCAGCTTGAGCGCGACCACGTAGAGGACTGCGAACGCTGTCCCGTAGGCGAATGCGAAGCGGTGGAACCGTGAGGACGTCATGCGCCGAAGCCCCTGATGTCGTTCAGGACGTGACCGATCAGGAAGGCCCACCAGACGATGATGGCGAGGATCGAGGTCAGCGCCACGCGCGTCCGCGCGGGATCGCCGGCGCGCGGTCGCCGCCAGCTCACCCAGTATGCTGGCAGCAGTGCCAACCCGATGGCGACGAAGTGCTCCTTGATATCGAAGAGGCCGAGGGCCGGCCATTCGCCGGCGCGCTCGAGGTCGGGCCTGATGTCGATGCGGAAGTACAGGTACACGATCCCGCCCAGCAGCGCGGTGACCGCATACAGGACGACGATCGCGTTGGCGTAGGAGGCGGACGGCACGGCGCGAAAGCGGCCGAAGAACGAATTCGGCCGCGCGCGCGACGGCGCCCATGTCGCCAGTGCCTGGTGGCTGATTGCGCCGAGCAGCGCGACGGCCACCAGGCCATGAACGATCAGGAGGGCGGTCAGCATGAGCGCCCTCCGGCAACTGCGTCCGACCTACTCACTTGATGCGTCCGGCCTATTCACTTGAAGAGCTCGACCGTTGCGAACGGTTCGGACGACCCCGGCCGGAAGCGATTGAGGGTCATTTTGGTCTTCTCGCCCGGTTTGACGTCCAAGACCACGTAGTTGTAATCCTCCTGGAGCGGCTCGCCCTTCCAGTAGAGGTCCGGCGGATAATCCGCGGGCACCTTGAACTTCTGGCGGCCGGGCAGAATCGGATCCTGTTCTGCGCCGCCGCCACCCAGCAACAGGTATTTCACGCCGTCGACGTCGAACAGTTCAGTGGTGTGGATGTGTCCATTGAACACGACCACCTCCATGTCCTTGGCGTAGGCCGCGATCAACTTGTGCGGATTATCCGGGGCGGGAATGGCGCCGAAGCCCGATCGGGCGAACACCGGGTAGTGGAAGGTGATGAAGGCCTTCTTGATGCCCTTGGCCTTGGCCTCGTCCAGCCACTGCTGCATCTGCTTCATCTGCTCCGCATACTTCGGCCGATCGCCAGCCCACTGCGAGGGCGACCCCTTGTCCGTCGCGCCGCTCCACAGAAAGATGAAGCGAGCGCCGTTGAAGTCGAACTTGTAGATGAGGTTGTCCGGCGTGACGCCGAGCTTCTTCAGATACGGCACCGTGCTCAGCAGGCCCTCGATCTTGGGATCGCCCAACACCTCGTGATTGCCTGGCCCCACGAACCACCGGCCTTCAAGCCCGGCTGCGCGCATCTCGCTGTCCGGCGGCGGCAGCAGCTTGAACATGTTGTCATTTATGCGCTGCCAGTACGGGCTGTCGGTGACGGTGCGGCCCTGATTTCCCCACCACACGACGTCGCCGGCGTTGACCACGAATTTGGCGCGTCCGGACTGGACGTCCTTCACGATCTCGCGCGTCACCCAATCGCCGCCGCCCAAATGGAACATCGTCCTGTGCACGCCGGGTAGCAGCTTCACGTCTTCCACGCTCGCCTCGGTGACCCAATTCTTGTCGACCTTCAAGGTCGTGACTTCCGAGGCCGTCACGAACGGCATGACGATCTGGATGAGCTGCTTGGTGACCGGATCGAAGGTCAACTTCACATTCTTCTGCACGATTTCTTCGGCGACCTTCTCCGACACGACAATGCCGAAACTCTCGGCCAGCAGCTTGTTGACCTCCGGTCTGCCGTCCTTGGACGGGATGTTCATCATCGGGCGGGAGTCGCCGTAGGCAATGAACGAAAACGCTGAGGCGGCAGCGGCATTCGTTTGCTGCGCAGTCGCAACCAGCGGTTGACGCGCATCGAATGTGAGCAGAAGACAAATAGTGGCTGCATAGTTGACGAAATGTCTATACCGGTACATGTGAGGGTTCCTTTCCTTGCTTGAGGATGAGCTCTCTTGGTCCTGCTCTGAGGGGCGGGCAGCCCTGCCGTGCGGGCAAAACTCTATGACCCCTGAGACGTCTTCGCATCTGTCATTAGTGACAGGGCGCCAATTATCTGAACGAAAGGCTCGCTTAGTTCTGCGACGCCGCTCCGAGTTTCGCCCCCGAAAGGCTATCCCAGTGCCGCTTCGGACGGGGACCGGGCGGGTTCGGGAAGGATTGTGGCAATTCGGAAGTTACCTTTCAGTAGGCGGTTACACACCCGGAATCGCTGCTGATGAACTGAGACTGTCAATCTTGCCAGTTGTCGAGGCGTCACGGCGCGCACAGACTAGATCCGCGAGTCCATAGCATGGCTGTTTGCCTTAGCCAGAAGGACACAAAGGAGAAACCTGAGGTTGGCGCTTCCGGCCTGGGTGACATGCAGCCCAGGTTCTTTCTCTCTCCCGCGAAACCGATGCCATGCGGGCCATCGGTCAATGGAACACGGCGTGGGATCCGTTCTACGATCTTTCCCCCACGGGGACCGATCAGTTTTTTGTCTTCGGAGCGAGTCTATACAAGAGCGGCTTCTTTGCCCCGAGATTTATGGAATTGATCAGTATTGCTTTCGACGCATCAATCACGCACATGTATGCTCCTGGCACCCGCCGGCACATTCAGGGTGCGCTGAAGGCAGGAGCGTCGTCAGAGGAGATCATGTCGGTGTTGCAGATTTGCGTTTCGACGGGCGTCCAAGCCTGCGCCAAAGGCGTTCCGATACTGGCCGAAATACTCACGCAACGAGCAGTCAGGCTAACCATTTGTTGATTTGTCTCTGGTGTTGCAAGCTGTTCAATCAAGCGCAGGATCAGTCAGGAAGTTTATGGAACCGCTCATTGTCGGTTTAATCGCTCTCGCGTGCGTCTTTGGCGGCGCGCTGCTGGGCATGTTCTGTCGCAGGTGGGTGCCCGATCAGCATAAGGGGCCCGATTCCAAGGACCTTGTAAGGCTGTCGATGGGGCTGGTTGTAACGACGTCGGCGATGGCGCTTGGACTACTGGTCGGTTCGGCGAAGAGCTTCTTCGATACTCAAAATGCCGAGATGGCTCAGATCGCCGCAAACTACGTCCTGCTGGACCGCATCCTTGCGAATTACGGGCCGGAAGCGGCCGACGCACGTGCTACGGTGCGTGTTGAACTGGCTCATCGCTTGGAGGAATCCGGACAATCGGGCAGCGCCGACAAAGCCTATATGGCTATCAAGTCAGGGGCTCGAATGACCGATACGACGCTCGATACTCTCAAGGCACTTTCTCCCAAGGACGACAATCAACGATATCTGAAGCAGCAGTGTCTGAATCTGGAGGTCCAGCTAGGCCAGACACGCTGGCTGATGTATGCACAAAACATGGTTCCCTTTCCAAGATTTTTGCTGGTTATGCTGATCGCATGGCTAACCGCGCTCTTCGTAAGCTTTGGGATCTTCGCGCCGCGCAACCCGCTGGTGATGGCTGGCCTGTTCGTATCCGCCGCGGCAGTTTGTGGCGCGATTCTTCTGATCCTTGAGATGTACGCCCCACTCGCGGACTGATTCGAATCTCGGATGCTCCGGTGCGTGCCGCCTTAGAGGAGCTTGGGAGATAGCGACAAGCGCCTATCAGGTGCTGATCAACCGTTGAGCACCGTGGACCAGCGCAGCCCATCAATTTCGTTCAGGGAGTATGGTGGGCAGGCCGATGCGCTGAGGAAATCGCGCGCCTGAGTGGAATTTCTCGGCGATTGAAACATCAGAGATCGAATACTTTGCAGAACGCCCAGTGCGGCCTCCACGGAACATCGATTGACTTGGAAGCACCTGTCTCTTCGAACAGTTGACCGCGAAGAGTTCTTCAACTAGTGTCCCTTGGCAACACGATGACGAAGGATATGTCCAGATGATCTACCAGTTGAGCAACCCTACCCAAACTGTTGGTCCCCAACTCTCGAACAGCCACCACAAGTTGATGGCTTTCCTGTCCTAAGGAGACGGGCGATTTCACATCAACAGACCGATTGCAACTCATGATTTGGCCGCGATACGAACACAATTTCCTCGAACGATCTGTCACTTTTGCCAGTTGTCTAATCAGCGCGGGTTTCCACACCATGCCTTGGCATCGAGTGCGCCCCTTCCTCAACCAGGCACTCGCCCGAAAACCAGGTGCTCGCCCGAGCCGAAAAGCTCGTGAAGTATTGTTGGCACGAAAAACCGGAAGAAGAAAGGGACAAAAAATGAAGCCAGAGAGAGCTGCCAATTCGTCATCCAGCCCGACCACTCAGTCCACCAATTCGACCGAAAACATCTCTGGGCCAACGGTATTGCCACGACCTGAACCAAAATTCAAGGGCACCATCGGTCAAACGTACAAAGAATCCACGCCGGACAAAATCGCTCTCATCAAGGCACCTGAGGGCGCTCCGAACGTCCTGTTCATCATGATTGACGACGCTGGCTTTGGCCAGTGGGGTACGTTCGGCGGCCAGATGCCGACGCCTAACCTCGACCGACTCGCGAAAGCCGGCCTGACGCTACACCGCGTTCCACACGACGGCGCTCTGCTCGCCGACTCGCGCGGCGCTGTTTGACCGGGCGCAACCACCATTCGTGCCGCGACAGGCGTCATCACCGAGATCGGCGACAGCTATCCCGGCTACACCGGCCAGATCCCCAAGAGCGAGCCATGGTCGCGGAGACCCTTCGCCAGAACGGTTACAGCACCGCTTTCTTCGGCAAAAATCACAACATTGCCGACTGGGAGACAAGCGTCTCCGGTCCATTCGATCGCTGGCCGACGATGCAGGGCTTCGACCACTTCTACGGGTTCGTCGGTGGTGAGTCGAACCAGTGGCAGCCTGCGCTCTACGAGGGCACCAAGCCGGTCGAGATGGAGGTGCCCGCGGGCCGGGAAAAGGCACTACACGCTCAATGAGACCTGGCCGACAAGGCCATCGAATACATCCATCAGCAGAAGTCGGTTACTCCCGACCGTCCGTTCTTCATCTATTACGCGCCCGGTGCGACCCATGCGCCGCACCACGTTCCGAAGGATGGATGGACAAGTTCAAGGGTCAGTTCGATCAGGGTTGGGACAAGTATCGAGAGGAGACCTTCCAGCGTCAGCTCAAGCTGGGCGTCATCCCGCCCGATACGAAGCTGACGCCGCGGCCGACGGAGATCCCGGCTTAGGATTCGCTTCACGCCGGACGAAAAGACGGTCGCCGTGCGCTGATGGAGACGTTCGCCGGCTACACCGCGCAGACCGATCACGAGGTCGGTCGCCTGCTTGATACGCATTGAGGAGATCGGCCAGCTCGACAACACCTGGTGATCTGTGGGAGATCGGCGACAACGGCGCTTCCATGGAGGGGGGCCTGAATGGTGTGTTCAACGAGATGGTCGGCCTTAAGCGGGCAAACGGAAGATACCTCGTACATCATTCGAGCATCTCGACGAAATCGGTGGCCCGAAAGCCTACAACCACTTCCCGGTCGGCTGGGCCTGGGCGATGAACACGCCGTTCCAGTGGGGAAAACAGGTTGCCTCGCATTTCGGCGGCACGCGCAACCCGATGGTCATTTCCTGGCCCAAGCGGATCAAGGACAAGGGTGGCGTCCGCACCCAGTTCCACCACTGTCATCGACATCGTGCCGACCATTCTGGAGGCGGCCGGCATTCCCGAGCCGGTCGAGGTGAACGGCGTGGCGCAGAAGCCGATCGAGGGGATGAGCATGATGTATCAGCTTCGACGACGCAAAGGCCAAGGGCACACGCGGCCGACCCAGTACTTCGAGATGTTCGGCAACCGGGCGCTCTACCACGACGGCTGGATCGCGGCCTGCCGTCACGGGCGGTTGCCGTGGATAACCGCGGCTCCGCCGATTTCGCCGCTCGACGTGTGGGAGCTCTACAACATCGAGGAGGATTTCAGCGAGTAGCGAATGACCTGCGGCCGAAGGAGCCGAAGAAGCTGAAGGAGCTGCAGGATCTGTTCTGGGCCGAGGCGGGCAAGTAAACGTGCTGCCTCTGGACGACCGGTTCGTCGGAGCGCGCAGACCCGAGCTTGAGGCCGAGCCTGATCGCGGGCCGCACCCACTTCACATATTTTCGTGGAGCCAACCGCATTCCGGAAAGTTCGCGCGGCCAACATCAAGAATAAGTCGCATGTGATCACGGCATCTCTGGACCAGCCCGGAGAGGGAGTTTTGGTTGCCGCAGGCGGGGTTGTAGGCGGATACGCATTGTTCGTGAAGGATGGAAAGCCCACTTACGAGTACAACTGGTTCGGCCAGGCCCGCTACCGGGTGACTAGCTCCGATAGCCTACCCCCCGGGAAGAGCGTCATTCGCGTCGACTTTGCTTACGACGGCGGTGGGTTGGCTAAAGGTGGCGCGGTCACAATGTTCATCAACGACAAGAAAGTTGGCGAAGGTCGTGTCGACAAGACTATCTACGCTCGTTTTTCGGCAGACGAGACATTCGACACGGGATTGGATACCGGATCGCCTGTTAGCAATCTCTATCAGTCTCCATTCAAATTTACGGGCTCCCTCAACAAGATCGAAATCGAGCTTGGCCAGGCGAATCTGAAGGCTGAAGAGCTGGCGCAGATCGATAAGGCCCATAAAGCAGTTGCGGCGGCAGTGGAGTAACGATCGTGCGGTGCTAACACCTGCGCGGACCGAAAGGCCATAGCGAATCGATGTCGCGATTTCGCGATAACAGGCCAACGCGCTCATTGAGATGGAATGGAGTGCGCAACGAACCGAGCTAGAAGCTCGACCACCATAGGAGATCGACAATGGCGAAATCGAACGTGCAATCGATCACAACTCCTAAGCCCGCCGCTGCTGGCACACCCCACGTCCTCCCTCGCCCCGACTTCCATTTCCCCGGCGAGATCGGCCGCACCTATCTCGACTCCGACCCCGCACAATTCCCAAAGCCGGTGCAGGCCCCCGAAGGCGCGCCCAACATCCTTCTGGTCCTCATCGATGACTGCGGCTTCGGCCAGTTCGGCACCTTCGGCGGCGGCATTCCGTCGCCCACAATGGACCGCCTCGCGGCCGAAGGCATTCGCTACAACTGCTTCCACACCACCGCGCTCTGCAGCCCCACGCGCGCCGCACTCATCACCGGCCGCAATCATCACTCCGCTGCATTCGCCGGCATCACCGAGATCGCCACCGGATATGACGGCTACACCTGCATCCTGCCCAAGAGCTGCGGAACCGTCGGCGAAGTCCTGCGCCAGAACGGATACATGACCGCCTGGATCGGCAAGAACCACAACACGCCCACATGGGAGACCAGCGCCGCCGGCCCTTTCGACCACTGGGCCAACGGCCTCGGCTTCGATTATTTCTACGGCTTCAACGCCGGGGACATGAACCACTGGGACCCGATCCTCTACGAGAACCGAAATCTCGTCCCGCGCTCCGAAGATCCCAACTACCACCTCACGACCGACATCGCCGACAAAGCCATCGCATGGGTGCGACAGGCCACGAGCATCTCGCCCGACCGGCCCTTCTTCCTCTACGTCGCTCCCGGCGCCACCCACGCCCCACACCACACCCCGAAAGAATGGATCGAGAAGTTCAAGGGCAAGTTCGATGAAGGCTGGGACGAATATCGCGAGCAGACTCTCGAGCGGCAGAAGAAACTCGGCGTCGTTCCCCAAGACACCAAGCTCACGGTTCGCTCCAAGGGCCTGCCGGCATGGGATTCCCTCAACGCCGACCAGAAGCGTCTCTATGCGCGCATGATGGAGGTCTTCGCCGGCTACGGCGCCCAATGCGACTACGAACTCGGCCGCGTCGTCGATGCCGTCAAGCAACTCCCCGGCAGCGACAACACGCTCATCATCTACATCGCTGGCGACAACGGAGCCAGCGCCGAAGGCGGCCTCGAAGGCTCGCTCTGCGAAAACCTGTTCTTCAACGGCTTCTCGGAAAAATGGCAGGACAACATCAAAGCGATCGACGAGCTCGGCGGCCCAAAGCACTTCAACCACTTCCCAGCCGCCTGGGCGCATGCCATGAACGCGCCCTTCCAATGGACCAAGCAGGTCGCCAGCCACTTCGGCGGCACGCGCAACCCCATGATCATCTCCTGGCCGGCCCGCATCAAGGACAAAGGCGGCCTGCGCCCCCAATTCCTCCACATCATCGACATCGTCCCGACCCTCTACGAACTCTGCGGCATCACCGCTCCCGAGAACTGAACGGAGTACAGCAAAAGCCGATCGAAGGCATCAGCTTCGCCTTCACCCTTGACGACGCCAAAGCGCCGAGAGCCATCGCAAGACGCAATATTTCGAGCTCGGCTGCAACCGCGGCCTCTATCACGATGGATGGATGGCCTCATCTCCCTCCTTCGTCCCCTGGGATCCAAATCGCGGCGACTGGGATCCCGACAAAGCGCCATGGGAGCTCTACAAAATCGACGAGGACTTCTCGCAGGCAAACGATCTCGCCCAAAAGAACCCGGAAAAACTCAGAGAGCTGCAGGACCTCTGGTGGGTCGAGGCAGCAAAATACAACGTCCTCCCGCTCGACTGGCGCGCCGCCATCCGCTTCAACGCCGAAGCCATGGGCCGTCCCAGCCTCACCGCTGGACGCACGACGATGACTTATTACCCCGGCACCATCGGCCTTCCCGACGCCGCCTCTCCGCCAATGATGCAACAAGTCCTGGACCATCACTGCCGACATCGAACTTACCGGCGACAAGACCAGCGGCATGGTCGTCACCCATGGCGGCCTCGAGGGCGGCTACGGCCTTTACCTGCGCGACAACAAGCCAACCTTCGTCTACAACTTCCTCTCCATCGACCGCCCCACCTTCACCGCGAAGGATCCGCTGCCCAAAGGCAAAACAAAACTCGTCGTCGATTTCGCCTATGACGGCGGCGGCATGGGCAAGGGCGGCAAGATCACCATGTCCGCCAACGGCAAAACAATCGCTGAAGGCCGCCTCGAAAAAACCATTCCCATGCAGTTCTCGCTAGGCGAAGGACTGGACGTAGGCTGCGACATCGGCTCCCCCATCGACTTCACCTACGAAATGCCCTTCGCCTTCACCGGCAAGATCGACAAGGTCACGATCGAACTCAAACCCGAGGCATCCAGCAAGGGATCAGCAGCGTAACGGCTGCCAAATCGACTTGAGTTTGTCAATGCTGACGTCAGTTTGCGATAACAGGCCAATGCAGCACATCGACGAGCCCTGGTTCGCGTTCCGGGTGAATTGTGGGCTATCCGGACATTACCCATTTTTCGAGTTCTATCGGGCTTGTCGGCGATATGTCCGGAGCTCTAAAGAATCACAAAGCACAAAACTCGCTGGTGAGCAAAGCGCACTCGCCGCGACTTAGAAGTCTGCCCTTTGAGCGCCCACAGTGTCGAGAATTAGATTCCCGACTGGATCCCATTTCCCCCACTAGTGCTTCCAACTACAACCCGGAACGCGCGCCTCGGCTCGAAACCGAGAAGTGAGTCGGCGTAGCGGCGCTCCCGGGTCAACTCGTTTCGAAGAGGAGAATCACTATGCGCAGATTGTTAAGCCTCGCTTTCGTTGTTTTGGCGATCACCACCCCGTTGGCCGCTTTGGGAGCCGACAATTCCCTCGGCACCTGGAAGGCCAACGTCGCAGCATCCAAGTACACTCCCGCGCCTTGGCCGGTAAAAAGCCTGACCGTGGTGCGGGAACCGGCCCCCCGGCGGCGTGAAGGTGACGAACAGTGGCGAGAGGGGTGGATGGCTCCGCGATCAACTCCACCTATGCGGCAAAAGACGATGGCACTTTGGCTGCGAGATCACAGGTTAAGGGCGCGCCATATAACACCATCTCGATCAAGCAGGTCGACGCCAATACCTTCACTTACGAAGCGAAAAACACGGCTGGAAAATACCAGGCCAGTGGACGCACCGTGATTTCGAAAGATGGCAAGACCATGACGACGACGGCTAAGGGTACGGACGCCGATGGAAAACCGATGACGCTGAAACTGGTATACGACAAGCAGTAGGTAGAGGAAGACCGAGAGTTCAGAGAAGAATGGCGCTGGTGAGGAACTACTCAGCAGCGCCAAGTTTACCAGTCGGGTGATCGGCGAGGATGCGTCAGAGAGTCTCCCGCGTATTGCGAAAGTTGCATTAGAGCAACCAAGTCTCATGCGACGATTGATAGCTGAGCCCAGGTGAACGTAGATGGAGCAAGAGCCGCAGAGTATCGGTCGAGCCCACCTGGTGAAGAAGCTTCAGGAGCGCGGCGGCCTGTCTCGTCGCGGAGCGGTGCGGGTTCTGAATGTGATGTTCAAGGAAATGAGTGCAGCGCTCGCGCGGGGCGAGGAAGTGGAGTTTCCGTTCGGAAAGCTCGAGCGTGTTCGTCACCCGCGAGTGACCCCGCGGGGCATTTTCTTGGAGGGGACCCTCAGGAAATACAAGAAGCCCTTGACGGTGGCGCATGCGACCGACGAGGCGGGGGAGAAGCTTCTCAACCCGAAGCCGAAGAAGTTGGTTGGCCGCCGCGACCGGTTAGAACTGGCCAATAGCTCGCATTGGACTGGGTCGACGGAGCCCCGCAGAAAAGAAAAATGACCAGGGGGCCTGTGGAAATCGAAAAACGCCCTATACCTGGACTTAAGTGGTAAATAACTCGCAGTAGTGGGATGGGAGCCCCTATGCTTCGTTTGGGGAAGGCTTCCCCAAGCCTGGAGACTGTAATTTCCAGACCATGAGTTTGGGTGTCGGCGCGGGCCGCCCAATCGAAAGTAACATTCTCGGTTACTGAGGCGGCATGCCGGAAAAGAACAAGCACTTGAGTCTCTCAACCCCCATCCCTGACCCCGAACCGGGAGCGAATAGCCCACCCGGACTGACCTGCCAAAACTATCCTGACTCGATACCGGAACTGATTGCTGATCCTGCTTCTCGATGAGGACGATGCCGGAGTTCCAAGCTCGCGAGACAGAGATCCCGGAAGAGATGCCGGACTGGCCGGTGCTCTCCGGTCCCTCCCGCGCGCGCGAAACATATGTATGCGGCGCAAGGAAGGGACCAGGTTCTGCCAGAAGTCGGTGATCTTGTATCCCTCGAGTCCTCCGATCCAGGGCCGCGCATAGCGCGAGACCGGCAGGACCTGAATCTGATTAGCCTTCTGGTTCTTGTATCCGGTGACAAGCAGGCCACCGAACATGGCCGCACTGCCCAGGATGGCTGTGATCCATCCGGGAGGGCCGGCGAGAGCCAGAAGTCCGAGACCGTCTGCAGCCAGCAGTCCGTTGGTGTTGTAGATGGACTTGGCCATGACCATGCCGAACATGCGGGCTACACCGGCAGAGGCTGATTCGTTGATGGCTACCAGGGCACGGGGATAGCCGCCGGACTTCAGCTTCGTCGTGGAGCTTTGGCTGCGGACTCAGGTGAGTAGATACTCCTTGATAGCAAGACCCAGGCAGGCCTGCTTGACGGGCCGCCTCACAAAGGAGTAGTGATCATATGAGTATGACTAGTTTGCCCTCTCACCCCGTTTTCGACGTCCAGGGCCTCTGCCGCAAGGTCTGGGGCGCCCTCTTCGGCCAGGATATCCAGAACCTCCGCGAGGAGAAGCGCCTGTCCCTGGGCGACGCCGCCCGCGGGGCCGGCATGACCGTTGCAGACTGGGAGGCCATCGAAGCCGGCCAGGTGCCGAAGACCTGGGAACAGATCTGCGCGATGGCCAGGGGTCTCAAGGAGAGTCGGGTGTCGCTGGCCTCGATCGTGCTTCTCTACGCGGCAGCCTGGGATAACGGCCCGGATCTTCCCGGGGAGATTAGCCAGCGTTACTCATAACCGGATATGCCTCACCTCCGAGGAAGGAGGTGAGTCAGATCCGCAAGCCAGCAGAACAGAAGGTGAAAAGAATGAACCTGAACGTCCCCGTCGAACTTCACAACGCCTTCAAGGCGACCACCGCCGCCCAGGGGCAGAACATGACGGACGTGCTGATGGAGTTCATCAAGTCTTACGTCGCCAAGAACGCTCCCGAAGGGACGGCGCCGGTGAAACGCGCCGCCCTTTATATGAGGGTCTCGACCGTCGATCAGCACCCGGAGACCCAGCTCTACGATCTCCGCCAGATGGCCGCCCAGCGCGGCTATCGAGATCGTCGCAGGAGTATCACCGACCGGATCTCCGGCGCGAAGGCACGCCGGCCTGGTCTCGATGAGCTGATGCGGGATGCCCGCCGCGGCCGCTTCGATGTGGTGCTGGTCTGGGCCTCCGATCGGATCGCCCGCTCGTCACGGCACTTCCTCGAAGTGCTCGATGAGCTCAACCGGCTCAACATCGAGTTCGTCAGCTTCCGCGAGCAGATCGACACCGGCGGCCCGCTGGGCCGCGCCATCGTCGTCATCATCGGCGCCATCGCCGAGCTCGAACGCAACCTGATCATCGAGCGGGTCCGCGCCGGCATGCGGCGCGCCCGCCTCGAAGGCCGGCACATCGGACGGCCAGCCGCTCGAACTCGATCGCGAAGCCATCTGTCGAGACCGTCAACATGGACACAGCCTCGGTCAGATCGCCCGCAATCACTGCGCCTCCAGAGCCACGATCCACCGCATCATCCAGGCGGAGATGATCTCAGATCAGGCCGTCTCAAAAGGGGTCTGAAAACCACCGCCCCAACTCTCACAAAATAATCAGCCGAATCTCCTCGATCCGGCTGTTTCAAAAGGTGTGGGTTCCGATACAGGGTCCAAGGATTAAACGACGGTTTTGCAATAACGAAGAAGCGTACCTGGCTAGAAGGGTGTTCTTGTTGGTACTAAACAGCGGGAACGCCAATCTTCGGATCGAGTTAAATTGCACAGCCAAACCAGCGTTCAGTGGATTCCTTTGCCGTCCTCAAGTTAGACTCCGATTCGGCGACCCACGCAACAAAGCCATCAGGCCTTACCAATAGCGCGGTGAGGCCTTTATTGTCTTTGACCTGAGTGGAGACATAGTTCAATCGGGCTCTCCAACTTTGACCGAGGTCGTGGAGTTTCTTGCCTTCTGTGAGATCGAGCAGGAGTCCCTTCCCGTTATGCAGGCGCTCGCCTAGCCTTGTGCCGTCTTCAAACTCGAAGTCGGGTACGCTGCACCCAATCAGCGGGTGATCTCCTGGCAGGCTATAACGCATCGACATTCCGGACATTTTCTCCACGAAATAGGTTGTGGCTTCCCGTGTCTGGATGAGATCACGGATCACAGATGCTATTGCGCGAGCATGAGGATCGGGTCTCATGATGGCGACCTGCGCGCGAGTCCAGTCCAGCGCCCAGGCGCCAATAGGATGGCGTTCCTCAGTGTAGGTGTCGAGAAGACCGTCAGGTGCCCAGCCCTGGATGGTAGCGGCGAGCTTCCAACCGAGATTCATCGCATCTGCTATGCCGGTATTGAGACCCTGTCCTCCGAGGGGCGAATGAACGTGCGCCGCATCGCCGGCCAGCAACACGCGACCCTTGCGATAGGTTGTCGCCTGACGCGCGCGGTCGGTATAGGTCGAAGCAACCTCCATGGAGGTGAGAGTGACGTCGGTGCCAGAGACGCGGCGAAGAACAGCCTGCAGGCTTTCGAGCGTAATGGTCTGGGTGCGATCGAAGGACGCATCGTCGAATTCGACCATCCCGATGCGGTCTGGCCCGGGACCGACAACGTACAGACCTGTTTCAGTCAGATTGAAGCCGGGCCGCAACTTCTCGGGATCGGCGATCTTCGCCGATGCTGTGTAGCCCGTGAACTCGGGCTCAGTGCCCTCGAATTCAAACGCAGCGAGCTTTCGCACTGCGCTGCGGCCGCCGTCGCAGCCAACGAGCCATCGCCCTTGAAAAGACTCGTCCCCGACATAGACAGTGACCTCGTTCTCGTCTTGCGTGAAGTTCGTGACGGCCATGCCGCGCCGCAAGTCGACACCTAACTCCGTCGCACGCTCGGCCAGCAGCAACTCGATGTCCTCAAGACATACCATGCCACCTGAGGCAGAAGGTCCCGCGATCGCATATTTCCTCTGGGAGAAATCGATCTTTTCCCTGTCGAGCATGATGCCCGCGAAGTGGCCTGCAAAACGGGGAACCGGCGCAGAGCCTGTACCGGCGGAGCCTCCCAGATCCAATCCCTGTTTTGGGCCTGCACTCATCCAGCCGAGAGAAGTTGCACGGACGTCTTCCAGCAGACCTCGGCGATAGAAGGCTTCGACAGACGGAAAGTTTAGACCGCGCATGCCCATCCATCCAGCCTTGAGAGGCGAATGAGGATCTTCCATCCGCTCCAATACAAGCACGGAAACGCCTGCCTGTCGCAGTTCGCAGGCCAGAAATGAACCTACAGGGCCAGCGCCTGCAATCACAACGTCATAAACCATCCAGACCTCTCCCAAGTTCGCAAAACTTCTGATGGTCGATCTTTGCAGTCCCTCGCGATGTTTCGAAAACAACGATTGCGGAATCTTCTCCCACTACCGACTATTCTGTTTGGAGGAAGGCCTGTCTGTAGTGATCCCTGCCGCGGAGTGTAAAGCCCATATGAAGAAAATAGATACCTATATTTCGACTATTGTTGATCGAGGCATTCCTATCGCTATGCTGGATCGGTGAACGCACATTTCATGGTCACCTACGTCTTCAAGCACGGTCAGCAGCGTCGCATTGACTAACTGAATCCGCCGCGTGCGGCGAATGCCTGCGTCGAATAACAGCAGTTGGTAGAGCGTGGCCGCTCTGTGGCAGATTGGTGTACCATCGCCCCATCGAGTTGCCGATGATCCCGACTGACTATATTCTTGCCCTGCTTCAAGAGCTTGAGCGCCTCCTGCCCGCGCCAGGCTCCCCCTGGAGAAACCATGCCATGACCTGGACCCGCGACGACGCCAACACCGGCGCTGAACGCGACGCGCTCGTCATCCTGCGCAACGTGGGCGACTGCTTGTTCCCGTACACGGCCATGGCGGACCAGCTCACGGCCGATCCGATTGAGACAGCTCGAAACTTGGCACCGGCGATTGAGGCATCGATGGAGCGGGAGCCTGACCGGCTCTATACGTTCAAGCAGTAGTTCACCGCTAGGCAAGGTCTGGCTCGATAGTCAGCCGCACGATCCGCCTCTTCTTCGATATCGATTACCACTGTATCCCTGCATTCTTCATGACGCGACGTTCTCGCCCAGCACGCCACTATGCAAGAGGGGCACTCCGAACGCAAATGTCCTCTATACTCTCTTGCGCAGCTGTATCGGAACCCACACCTTTTGAAACAGCCGGATCGAGGAGATTCGGCTGATTATTTTGTGAGAGTTGGGGCGGTGGTTTTCAGACCCCTTTTGAGACGGCCTGATCTGAGATCATCTCCGCCTGGATGATGCGGTGGATCGTGGCTCTGGAGGCACAGTGATTGCGGGCGATCTGACCGAGGCTCTGTCCATGTTGACGGTCTCGACAGATGGCTTCGCGATCGAGATCGAGTGAGGGCCGTCCGATGTGCCGGCCTTCCAGGCGCGCCCTTCGCATGCCGCTGCGGACGCGCTCGACGATCAAGGATCGTTCGAGCTCTGCGATGGCACCGATGATGACGACGATGGCGCGGCCCAGCGGGCCGCCCGTGTCGATCTGCTCGCGGAAGCTGACGAACTCGATGCCGAACCGGTTGAGCTCGTCGAGCACTTCGAGGAAGTGCCGTGTCGATCTGGCGATCCTATCGCAGGCCCAGACCAGCACCACATCGAAGCGGCCGCGGCGGCCGTCCCGCATCAGTTCATCGAGGCCAGGCCGGCGTGTTTTCACGCCGGAGATCTTGTCGGTGATCTCCCCGACTACCTGATAGCCGCGCTGGGCGGCCATCTGGCGGAGATCGTAGAGCTGGGTCTCGGGATGCTGATCGACGGTCGAGACCCTCATATACAGGATGGCGCGTTTCACCGGCGCCGTCCCTTCGGAGCGTTCTTGGCAACATAAGGCTGATGAACTTCATCAGGATGTCCGTCATGTTTTGCCCCTGGGCGGCGGTGGTCGCCTTGAAGGCGTTGTGAAGTTCGACGGGGACGTTCAGGTTCATTCTTTTCACCTTCTGTTCTGCTGGCTTGCGGATTTGGCTCACCTCCTTCCTCAGGAGGTGAGCATATCCGGTTATGAGTAACGCTGGCTAATCTCTCCGGGAAGATCCGGGCCGTTATCCCAGGCTGCCGCATAGAGAAGCACGATCGAGGCCAGCGACACCCGACTCTCCTTGAGACCCCTGGCCATCGCGCAGATCTGTTCCCAGGTCTTCGGCACCTGGCCGGCTTCGATGGCCTCCCAGTCTGCAATGGTCATGCCGGCCCCGCGGGCGGCGTCGCCCAGGGACAGGCGCTTCTCCTCGCGGAGGTTCTGGATATCCTGGCCGAAGAGGGCGCCCCAGACCTTGCGGCAGAGGCCCTGGACGTCGAAAACGGGGTGAGAGGGCAAACTAGTCATACTCATATGATCACTACTCCTTTGTGAGGCGGCCCGTCAAGCGGGTCCTGCCTGGGTCTTGCTACCAAGGAGTATCTACTCAACTGAGTCCGCAACCAAAGCTCCACGACGAAGCTGAAGTCCGCCGGCTATCCCCGTGCCCTGGTAGCCATCAACGAATCAGCCTCAGCCGGTGTAGCCCGCATGTTCGGCATGGTCATGGCCAAGTCCATCTACAACACCAACGGACTGCTGGCTGCAGACGGTCTCGGACTTCTGGCTCTGGCCGGGCCTCCCGGATGGATCACGGCCATCCTGGGCAGCGCGGCCATGTTCGGTGGCCTGCTTGTCACCGGATACAAGAACCAGAAGGCTAATCAGATTCAGGTCCTGCCGGTCTCGCGTTATGCGCGGCCCTGGATCGGAGGCCTCGAGGGATACAAGATGACCAGGTCCCTTCCTTGCGCCGCATACATATGTTTCGCGCGCGCGGGAGGGACCGGAAAGCACGGCCAGTCCGGCATCTCTTCCAGGCATCCTGTCTCGCGAGCTTGGAACTCCAGCATCGTCCTCATCGAGAAGCGGGGATCAGCAATCAGTTCCGGTATCGAGTCAGGATAGTTTTGGCAGATCAGTCCGGGTGTGCTATTCGCTTCCGGTTCGGGGTCAGGGATGGTGGTTGAGAGCCCAAGTGCTTGGTCTCTTCCGGCCTCACCGCCTCAGTAACCAGAACGGTTACTTTCGATTGGGCGGCCCGCGCCGACACCCAAAGTCATGGTCTGGAAATTACAGTCTCCAAGCTTGGGGAAGCCTTCCCCAAACAAAGCATCGGGGCTCCCGTCCCACTACTGCGAGTTATTTACCACTTAAGCTCAGGTATAGGGCGTTTTTCGATTTCCACAGGCACCCTGGTCATTTTTCTTTTCTGCGGGGCTCCGTCGACCCAGTCCAATGAGAACTATTGGCCAGTTCTAACCGGTCGCGTCGGCCACACCAACTTCTTGGGCTTCGGGTTGAGAAGCTTCTCGCCTGCCTCATCGCTCACATGCGCCACCGTCCAGGGCTTCTTGTATTTCCTGAGGGTCCCCTCCAAGAAACTGACCCGCGGGGTCACTCGCGGGTGACGAACACGTTCGAGCTTTCCGAACGGAAACTCCACTTCCTCACCCCGCGCGAGCGCTGCAGTCATTTCCTTGAACATCACATTCAGAACCAGCACCGCTCCGCGACGAGACAGTCCGTGCTTCTGAAGCTTCTTCACCAGGTGGGCTCGACCGATACTCTGCGGCTCTTGCGCCATCTACCTTCACCTGGGCTCAGAGATCAATCGTCGCATGAGAATTGGTTGCTCTACTGCAACTTTTGGAAAACTGCGGGAGGTTCTCTCGGGTTTGACGGGAGCTCTTACTCAGTTTTAGGGGCAGCACGCCTTGGTTTTCGGGCGAAGAATTGGCATAGGGAAGAGTAGCCCACAATAGACTCGCGATTCAAGATTTCGACGAAGGTTCGAAGTCATCGAATGATTGGGGAGTATGACCTAGATAGGTATTTGTCCTGATTGTCTTATCCTCTTCTTGTCTCGTTCGCGTTTGATCACAACGGCGAGAATTGCAAGGACTCCCAAGCCGCCTCCCCCAAACATTGCAACGAGTGACGAAGCAATCGTGCGGATTATAGCTTCGTCAACGCCAGAGCCAACCGCGACGACCAATTCAGGTCCTTTGCCGTTTCCGCCGTAGTCGCAGGCAAAAGCGTACTTGCCATCTTGTTTGATTGAAAATGTGAGAAAGGAACGTCCAGATCTTCCATTGACCTCGTATGAACTGGTTCCACTCGGTCTGTTGATCGCTATGCCGGCGCCATTCGACAGGGCTGTGACACGACATTCCAAGCCTTCAACCGGCTGGGTTGTTGAATAAATCTTACCGTTTACGCTCGACTGTCGTTCGAGGAAGACCGTGTACGTTTGACCGCTTTGCAAGCCGAGTTCCGCTCGTCCCGGCACCACTATCTGGGTCAGAGAATCGGTAGCGTGCGTGATTCCCTGGATTAACGCGAAGAAGAAGAGGCCTCCGCCGATCAGAAAGAAGGGTACCCCCCACAGGCAGTGCCACAGGCTAGGCCGGATCCGCTCTGTTTGGGTCACACATGCTCCCTGGCGGGCTGGTAGCAATTCCTCGACAAGTTGCTGACAAAACCTCAAGACCCTAAGCCGGTCTCTTCCTATATGGCGTGTAAAGAGGAGGCGGGGCCGCTCGCAGTCTGGGGCTGATCCAAGAGCTGTGAAAAGTCTCTGACCTTCACCCAATAGACAAACCACAGAACAAGGTACGGCAAAGCCGCGAGGATTCCTAACAACGGGATAATGGAGCAAGCTCCACAGATGGACATCGCGAGACCAATTGACTTTGCTGGTTCCGGATCTACCCCCGAGATGTTCCTTGCCCGGAGTTCATTGCCAAGAGACCTGGCGATGCCCAGAACAACAAAGAAGTTCCAAATGAGGTTGAAGAGCGGAATCAGCAGAAGCCACAAAGTTCCGGCCTGGATCGTCCTCGATGTGGCTGAGCACTTATTCAGGGCACGCGAGAGAGTGAGGATGTAGAAGATCGAAACGACGATACCGATGCCAAAAACGCCCAGAAAAAGGATTCCCGAAATAACGCGGATGACTGTTGTGTTATCCACTACGGCCCCCCAATATGCTGTCATTTTGAGCACAATCGTAGCATGAGCGCGCGAGCAAAGGCCGTGACACGGAAAACGGAAGCACTAGGATCACTCTTTAGGTAATTCGCGATTCGCAGTGTTGGCGAAGAGTTAATTGGCGGGTATCCGCCGGTTGTTGGCGAGTCACCGCCAACCCGGACATAACCGCTTTTGGGGTTACTTCCTGTTTGACCACTCATTCACAATTCCGCCGAGCCTACCCGTCGTTCAGGGATGCTCAGATGCGAGACAGTGGCAAGTGTTATAGTGATCAGCCTGTTTTCAAGTTCGGATATCCCAGGTTCAAAGGAGGCAAATATGCCTAAGGTAATCCTCACAGCGCAGGTTCAGGACCCTGTGAAATGGGAAGCAGGCTTCCGGACGCATGGCGACCTGTTCCGGAAATACACCCTTGGCTCACCGATCAACTTCGCGATCGCAGGGAATCAAGTCACGATCTGCATGGAGCCGGAGAACCTGACATCGTTTACGCAAGCCATGGAGTCGCAGGCGACGGTAGAAGCCATGACCTTTGACGGCGTCAAGCGCGAAACCGTGAAGACCTTTGTTCTAGACAAGGAAATGAAGCTGTAGACAGCCCGATCCACGAGTCAATCTCATCACTCGGCCTTCGCGTCGCTCTAAATCAGGCACGGGAATCTGGCGAAGCCGGTAGTGTCGAAGTCGCCCACCATCCAACAACTCACTTCAGCCATGTAACCACCGCTTCGCCGGACCAGTGATGATCGGCCGAGGAACAATCTCTTTGTTGACAATCTCGGCGCGCTTGCGAGAATGAACGGCATGAGTCACCCCGGATCGGACGGCTCGTTGGACCTCAGACCCATCCTGGTCGGAGAGATATGGGAAAACCCTGTCACCCGCGAATATGCCACGATTCTCGAGGTGCCCTGGCACAACCAGGAGGGCCGGGCGGTCGCCGAGCTAAGCGCGCGCGTCGGTGCTCGCGTCATGGGGGAGCACCTGCATCCTTCGATCGTCGAACGCTTCACGCCACTCGAGGGTGAACTCACCGTCAAACGGAATGGGCAGACTGGCATTGCGCGTAAGGGTGAGACTGTTGTGATCGAGCCCGGAGTGTGGCATGACTGGTGGAACGCGACCGACCGCGACATTCGAGTTCGGGTTGAAATCACCCCCGGTGAGCGCTTCGTGTACATGATCGAGACTTTCTTCGGCCTCGCTCGGCTCGGACACACAGACAGCAAGGGCATGCCCGGTCCACTGCAGCTTGCGCTGTCGGCGCAGGAGTTCAGAGACGTGCTGGTGTTCCGTGCACCACCGCCCCTGATTCAGCGGATAATCTTCGGGGCACTCGCCCCGATTGCACGCGGGCGCGGCTATCGTGCTACATACCCGCAGCTGTCGCGCACTCCGCTCGCGCCGCGTGTGTAGCCGTGCTCACTCTCTATCTCTATGCTGCACGATCGAAAGTTAGAGCAGAAGGGTTCTGGGCGAATCACCACCAACTCGTACTCTAGCGACCGGTAATGTACGAGTTGCCACAATCCGCTCGGAAGACCCGACAGTGTCAAGTCAGCGTCGGCCCCCGGGCTGGCCGATTGATGACTCAGCAGTACGATGTGCGCCGACGATCCTGCGACCAAAACAACGAGAGGAGATGAGAGGTGAGGTGATGAAGACAGTGTTTTCTGCAGCCGCTACGGTTGTCACAATCGCTACGGCAATCACATGGGCAACAGGCCGGCCCGAACGCAGCACGAAGATTGTCGGGTTAACCTCGGATGAAATACGGTGGTTTACGCCGCCTTACTACAAAGACGGAAGACAGCGAGCACAGATGTTCGGTGACTCCAGTCAGGACGGTGCCTGGATTGATCGAGTGAAAATCCCTGGTGGTGCGCGTGTCCTCGCACATACGCACCCGCAAGACGAGCTGGTTACAGTCATTGAAGGCACTTGGTACCTTGGCGAGGGAGCAAAATTCGACTCAGCGAAGCTAAAAGGCTATCCGGCGAGTAGTTTCATCGTCATTCCGGCCGGCATCCCTCACTTTGCCGCGGCAAAGGAAGGGACTGTTGTGGTTCAGTTGAGCGGCAATGGAAGATTTCAAACTGAGTATCTCGAGCAATAAGCCCTGACTTATCACATGAGTGATCGCGGAGGCCGCCGAAGCCGGCTATCGCTGCAACATGAGCATGGATGCAAGCGCGGCTCGATGAGTGTTGCCATTCACTCCATCTGGGGATGACAGAATCTGTCGAGCGAAGCACCATCATTCTGGGCATGCCCAGCTTGCGCGTCCAGAGCGTGCTTGGGCGAATATCAGATCCAAGCGGGACCCTCGCACGCATCAGCATCGAACCCTACCATTTCGAATTGACAAGCGAAAGCTCCGAGTTCGTGATCCGAGAGACTGATCTTTCCGACTGAACCGCCGTTAGCAGCTTGTTCCGGGCGAATAACCGCCCACCCGGAAGTAGCCCAAAATGGGGTTATGTCCGAGTTGGCCACAATCCGCTCCGTACTCGGCAGCAACTGCTCTCAGCCTTCCTGTAGCGGTTCATGAAACGACGAGATACACTGACAGCACTTTCCGGGCGGTGGGTTTCTGATCGCGGATGGGGGAACTGATGATCGGCGGTAACTCCTCCATTTTCCTCTTCACTGATGCCGAGGTTCGCGAACGGGAGTTCAGTCTCATCAAGGCGGGCGAGGTATTGCCGGTCGAGCCGAAGGCGTTTCGCGTGCTCCTGATCCTGCTGCGCAACCCCCAAAAGCTGATCACAAAGGAAGAATTGCTGAGTGCGGTGTGGGGGGATGCTGCTGTTACTGAGAACTCCCTGGCACGTAGCATCGCGCTTCTGCGTCGACTTCTCGGCGATGACATCCGCAACCCACAATTCATCGAAACCGTGACTACAGTCGGATACCGGTTCGTGTGTCCGGTGGAGGTTGTAGAGAATCCCCCAGGTGTTTCTGCGGCCCCTCGTTCTGCCGCGGCTGGAGAAGCCGGATGCGCGACAGCATCTGATCACGACAGGTTCCGATCGCTTGCAGTGCTTCCTTTCTTGAATGGGGCTGGGCCTCAAGAGGCCGAGTACCTGAGCGAAGGAATCAGCGAGAGCATCATCAATCTGCTCTCTCAATTTCCCGATCTTCGCGTGGTCCCGAGGACGTCCGCCTTTCGCTTCAAAGGTCTTGAGACGGACCTTAAGAGGGTTGGGCGCGACTTGAACGTTGATGTCGTTCTCACCGGCACCGTCGTTCAGCGTGGGGACAGGCTTATCGTCCAGACGGAACTGGTGGATGTAGTGAACGATGCGCAGCTCTGGGGCGGGAAATACAACCGGAAGCTCGAAGACATCTTCGAACTGCAGGAAGAGCTTGCGCGCCGTATCTCCGAAAGCCTTCGGCCGCGATTGACGCCAGATGAGGAAAAATTCCTCACCAGGCGTCCGACTGAGAACCGCGAAGCGTATCACCTCTATCTGAAGGCGATGTACTTCGCGAACAAGTGGACGCCCGATGGAATTCAGCAGGGAATTGTTTATTCCAGGCAAGCGATCGAAATGGACCCGCTCTTTGCCAGAGCATATACAGGCTTGGCCTACCTGTATATGCTGGTGAGTTCTTTTGGCAGTATCCCGCCTATTCAGGCGTTTTCCCTGGCGAAAGCAGCAACGCTGCGGGCGCTGGAAATCGACGATGCCCTCGCAACGGCTCATGCCTTCTTGGCATACATGCTGCTCGCACACGACTGGGACTGGATTGGGGCAGAAAAGGAGTCCCGTCGAGCAGTCGAATTGGCTCCGCATCTTCCGGAAGGCCATTACGTTCGCAGCCAATGGTGCCTGGTCAATGGACGATCGAATGAGGCTATTGCCGAAGCCAGAAGAGCGATGGAACTCGATCCGTTGTCCCTGCCCAACCATCAGAATCTTGCCATGACCTATCACATGCTGGGTAAATTTGACGCAGCGATTGAGCAGCTCCAGAAGGCCCTGGAATTAGACTCTTCCTTTTCTACTGCTCGTCAGCAACTCGCTCTCTGTTATGCCCAAACGGGCAGATACGAGGAAGCTTTCGCCGAGGCGGACAAAGCCGCCCTGCTTTCAGGAGCGACTAGTCGAGCAGATATCCGTGTGAGAGGGGTACGAGGAGTCATCAGCGCCTTGGCCGGAAGATACTCTGAAGCGCGAGCCGATTTGGCCGAATTGTCACAGTATGCGAAAGATCCTGATTTCGTGTCTGCTCTTGACTGTGCTTACATTCATGCATTCCTCGGCGAAAAAGACCAGGCCCTTGATTGGTACGACAAGGCTTTTCGAGGCCGGGCGCCCACCCTGTTTTACATCAGGATGAGGATGGGGCCTATCTTCGAGATACTGCATACGAATCCGCGTTTCGGTGACCTACTGCGCCGAATGGGCGTGCCTGAATGAGAAGCACTCGGGCCTGCCTCCATCGATCTTTAGCTGAGGCCATCGCCGAGACACTCATTGAGCATTGTGAAAGACACTCAAGTTTGCGGGTTGCGGTCGAGTCACCGCCTACTCTTCCCTTACTCAATTTTGGGGCAGCCCGCCTTGGTATTCAGGCGAAGAATTGGCATAGGGAAGAGTGGGCCACGATACACCAACAAGCTGGCTACAACGTGCGGCCCCAAGCCTGCGCCTCAATCTTCCAGACGCCATCGCGGTTCGCGAACGTGTACGCAAGGGTACCGGTCCGAACGACGGACTGACCCTTAATGGTGACAGTGAGAGTCCCCGATATGACAGCATATGCGGACGAGCCCTCGACATTCCAGAAGCCCATCTCGTAGGACAGGTGCTCGTAGGTCACGCCAAGGTCTTCACGCCATTTCTCTACGTCAGCGAGCCAATTGGCCGGAGCATTTGGGTTCAACCAGCGATAGGGCGCAATGCCGTCGATGATGATCGCAGTGTCCCCGAAAACGCTGAGGAAAAGATCGTTGTCTTGGGTGTTGAAGCTGTTGATGTGGGCGTCGATTAGAGTCTGGATTACAGTCGGTGGGTTGGTCACGGTAATCCTCCAGTGCCCGTAGGCAGCTATTCTCGACGCCTGATTCTAGCCCTTCAACGACTGGTTGGCCTACTTGTCAGTAGGGTGCGAATGAACGCATGCGCAACCACTGGCACTTTTGCCAGTAGCGATCGAGCTAAAAGCAGCCTTATGCTTCAGGGCGGTGCTGCGCGAAACATGCCATTCATGGTTGCTACACGCTAGCAGCCTTCGATCAGCGACGTATTTTCCGCAGTCTGGAGGAGGGAGCCGTCATGAAGATCGTTAAGAACGGCTTCCTATGTTGTGTCCTCTTCATTCCAACGCTGTTAATGGCGCAAGCACCCGTCCAATCCGTCGATATCGGACCTCTAAAAAGTCAACTCACTGCGCAGCAGAAGTTGCTCGACGGAGTCATCGCATGAAAAATCTCCTTATCTTTTTCATGGGCCGGATAGTCGCCGGCTGTCTTGTCGTCGTACCGGTCTACCTCGCCTGTCTGCTTCTGCTCAAGGCAATGAAGGCAATCCTGGGCCTGATGGCGCCTGTGGCAAAGGTGCTTCCGAAATCAGTCCCCGCTGAAAATCTCATTGCGATCATCCTCGTGTTGATCATCTGCTTTTTTGTTGGGCTCGCCGTTCGCACACAACTGGGACGGGCGATCAAAAATCGCCTGGACAAGTCTTTATTTCAGAAGATTCCTGGTTACTCGGTTTTGCAAAATCTTACGCAACGACTGGCGGGAGAGTCGCAGGGCCAAGCCTGGGATGCGGCGCTGATCGAGATTGAGGATGCGCTTGTTCCCGGATTCATCATTGAAGAGCTTGTCGATGGGCGTTTCACAGTCTTTATCCCGTCGGTGCCTACGCCGATGGCTGGAGCGGTCTACGTTCTTACTCCGGATCGCGTGCATCGTCTGGATGTTCCGTTTACACAGGCCGTCTCAACAATCACCAAATGGGGTTCGGGTTGCAAAAATCTGGTGGCTGCAATGAAGCCGAGAGAAGAGAGATCATAGGCGATTCGATTCATTGCAAATCGTGTTCGACTGAGATCATGACCGATCAAAGAGAAATTGCTGGACGCCTTGCCCGAAAAGCAGCCCTAACTCCGGAAGCCCAGCTCAAGCGGTCCACCACTCAACAGGCTAATGCTCGGGCGCGGTATGATTGGAAGCCTTCGAAGCAGCCAGCTTGGCTCACGGCTGAATCCTACACTCACAGAATCCAGCCCGCGCTTGCTTCCATGCACGCTTCCTTGATCGCGAGACGTCTAAAGGTTTCATACAGCTATGCTAATGACATTCGTAAGGGACGGATGCCTCACCAAAGACATTGGAAAACGCTGACTGAGACTGCTGGAGTGAGCGCTTGAAAGTCGACTGGGGAGCCATTTCACGCCTCCAAGAGATTAGGCATACCCTGCAGCACTCCCTAGCGTCAAGGGTCGCGATGTCCGGTTTTTCTTCACAATGCCGGTAGATGAACACGGAATTCGGCACGTTGAAACGTTGAAGGTCACAGATCAACACTGCTCCCGCCAATTCATTCAAGCACTGAGCTCTACGAGATGCCTACCAGCGCTCAAAAACGGCATGCATATCCCTGCTCCTATTTAACGTTGATGTCAAGCTCACAACGGCTGACGTGACCGGAGACTAGATAGGACGAGCGAAACGCGACAGGAGTGAGTCCCAGTTTTCGACTGAGAGATTCTCACAGACCATCTATAAGAAGTGACAGTAGACAACATCCGGACGATCAACTAACCTGCATCCCGGGTCGGATAGAACCGCACCCGTTTGGCGATAGACTGACGCGGAGAACCGGAATAGGAGACTGACATGGCAGTAGCGCCCGCAACACCCCCAACGCTCACAGAGCGCGATTGGACGACACCACAGGCGATGGCAATTCCGAAGGAAGGATACTTCGAAGTTGAGAAAGGACGTTACGGACCAGTCTTTCCCAAGACCCCCGCGTGCTACGGCTTTTCAGTCGTCGCGAAGGTCAAGCCTGAAAGAGAGCAGGCGATCCGCGAATATGGGAAAAATATTGAGGATGCAGTGAAAGCCGATCCCTCCGTGCTTGCCCCGTTGAAACTGCACTATCTCCGCTGGATCTTGTTCGACGTAGGCTCGGGACTGCACTTCATGTATCAGGGCATCTTCGACACTGATTTCGACAAATATCTCGAGGACGCTGTGGCGCTCTTCCTCAAGACCGGCATTACCACTGTTTTCGTCAACCTCGAAGGGTGGCCGGAGGACTGGAAGACAAACTTGACTGCGGTCATTCAGTTCTTTCGCGATCATCAGTGCCCGAGCTTCTTGGAATACGGCGAATATCCGTACGTAAGTGCCGACGAAATAAAGAAGGCCCTTAAGCTCAAGGCATCGTTCAGCGACATGCTCGACCTAATGCAGTAGGAGGTTACTAAGAATGAGAGGGCGTGGGCATCTTGCAACAATCGCATGGGACGACCACAAGTAATCTGACCGATCAAATGGCAGAGTCAGATTCGCTTGAGTTTGACGATATTCAACACTTCCTGATGGCCAGGCCACCAGCGCGGGCAGCAAGGTACGAGTTTTTAACGTTTGGGAATCCGGCAGGCGGACGTGAGTGGCTAACCGGCCTGATCGACAAGGTGGGCACAGCAAGTGCTGTCGGATCGAACCCACTTGACGCAAGGTGGGTGACCATTGGTTTCACCTTGAACGGCCTTAGAGCGCTTGGTATGGCTGAATCGTCGTTAGCCACCTTCTCCGAGGAATTTCGCCAAGGAATGGCTGCCCGCGCAGACATCCTTGGACTAACAGGCTCTAATCAGCCGGACCATTGGGTTGGAGGGTTGGCGAGTCCGAACCTGCATGCCATTGCCATACTCTTTGCCCGCGATGTCGCTGAACGCGAGCGGTGCCGGCAGGAGCACGCAGACTATCTAAAGCAATGCGACGGAGTGGAAGTTCTATCCGCTTTGGAACTGGAAGCTATCCCGCCGTTTGACCACGCTCACGAGCATTTCGGTTACCGGGATCGACTCTCACAGCCGGTCATTGAGGGGACGGGGACGGAGCCGACACCAGGCTCTGGCCCACCGATCAAACCAGGCGAGTTTTTTCTTGGCTATCATGACGAAAAGGGTCCTGCTGCCGAAATGCCGCAGCCGGAAATACTTTCTCGCAACGGCAGCTATGTCGCCTATCTGAAAATGGAAGAGCACGTGGGCGCGTTTCGCGATTTCCTCCGAGCCCATGGCGAAACACCGGAACAGCAGGAGTTGGTAGCTGCCAAGCTGATGGGACGATGGCGGAGCGGCGCTCCGCTTGTCCTTGCGCCGGATAAGGACGATCCACAACTTGGCGCTGATTCCCAGCGCAACAATGACTTCAACTACGCAAAGATGGATGCTTACGGCTACGGTTGCCCGCTTGGTGCGCACATCCGGCGCATGAACCCGCGCGACACCGCGGTGAACATGAATCGGCGAAAGATGATCCGGCGTGGCGGAACTTACGGACCGGCCCTGCCGGAGGGTGTCCCCGACGACGGCATAGAGCGAGGCATCGCCGCGTTCGTGGGCTGTGCGAGCCTCGTCCGCCAATTTGAATTTGCGATGAACGTGTGGGCAAACGACCCAAGCTTTCACGAGTTGGGAAACGAGCGCGATCCCATTTTCGGTACGCAGGACGGTACATTTGACATGACCATCCCAAAGCGCCCAATTCGCAAAAAGATCAAAGGCCTGCCAGCTTTCACCACGATCCGAGGCGGCGCCTACTTCTTTTTGCCCGGCATCAAAGCGCTCCGATACCTGGCGTCACTGAGTGACGCTGTTTGAACAGAAGCAAATCGAACGTACAGATAAGGAGAAATCATGAGCTCCGGTCCTCAACCACCGCGTGTTTACAACCAGAATCATGCGCCGCGCAAGTACACACCGGGCAAGCGGAGAGTTTCAATCTACTGGACGTGGAGTTACCCCTGGGAAGCCAACCGGAACCCGGCTGAACTAGACAATCGCTTCTCGACCATGACCGAGGTCCGGAGAGTCGCCTGGCCTGCGTATGAGGGAACCGAATGGGATGAGATGCATTTCCTGCAAGGCATTGCAGGAACCTTGGAATTGTTCCACCGATCCACGCTCGCGTTTCAGAGCGTCGTTGGTGAAGTCACAGGACATTCCGTTGCAGTATTTCAACGAATCGATCAGGCGGGATATAAGCTTCCGATAGACGAACGAATCCTGGCCGACACCGACACGCTGATGGTGTTCGGTCTCGATCACCTAGTTTCGGAGCAGGATGCGGACTCAGCAGAGATCGAGGCGATACGCGAGTGGCTGAAACGAGAAGGAACCTGCCTTCTGCTTGGGCCACATCACGATGTAGGATTTACGGAAGATCTTAATCAGCGCCAACTGGAATATACGCACCACGGAGATGCACTCGTCCCTCGCCAGCAACGCTTCGGCCAATACACACGTTCGCTGATGAAAGCACTTGCGGTGCCAGTGATAAATCAGTTCGGACTACGCCCGGCTCTCGTCAAAGGCACAAAACAGATTACGCCGTTGACAGTCAACAAAGACCTGGATAAGCTCGGCCTCCTCAACGGGGTTACGACATTTAACTTTCATCCCCACCTGCCGCATTACGCGCTCACAACCGATGACACGAAATCCGTCCACGTGCTTACACGCCAACCAATTGACCTGGATCGACCGCATCCTTTCACCCAGGTGGGCAATACCGAATTCAACTCGTTCATCTGGATGCCACCAGATGCACACCGTGATGGAAACATCCTGCTGGCGGACTCCACGATATTTACTACCTTGTTTGGCGGCGTTGAGTCGTTGGAGACCTTTTGGAAAAACGTCGCTATGATGCCGCTGACAAGCGGCATGCCAGCGAAAAGAAATCAGGCTGTCGCTTGATCCGAAACGCGAAGTAAACAAGCACTGCACGGGAAAGTTGAATGGAACTCCTGAGTAAGGCAATTCCGATCATGATGCTCGCCTTTGTAGTTTCAAGTATGCTGGCGGTTGGTTTGAGTCTGACCATTCGACAGATCTTGGCTCCTCTGCGCAATGGAAGACTTGTTTTTCTTGCGTTGCTCGCCAATTTTGTGCTGATGCCACTGTGTGCATTAGCCATAGCCAGAATTCTCAAGCTTGATCAGCCGCTCGGCATAGCCCTGCTTTTGCTAGGCGCAGCCGCCGGTGCACCATTCCTTCCCAAACTGGCAGGAATCGCTAAGGGCGACCTTGCCTTTGCCGTGGGATTAATGGTGTTACTGATGGTTTTGACCGTGGGTTACATGCCTCTCGTACTGCCCCTGCTATTGGAGGGCGTTTCGGTCGACCCGATGAAAATAGCACGGTCACTAGTTCTTCTCATGTTGCTTCCACTGGGTCTTGGGCTTGCAATGAACGCCAGGTTCGGAAGCATTGCTGAAAAAATGCGCGCGCCGCTTAACCGGATCTCCAGTCTCAGCTTGGCACTCCTGTTCCTGCTGATGTTGACGACGAACATTCAAAATGTGATCTCTTTGTTCGGAACACGCGGCATTTTGGCGAGCATCCTCTTTCTTTTGGTCGGTGCTGCAATCGGGTGGCTCCTCGGCGGCACGGGCCTCGGGACAAAAGGGGTACTGGCGTTAGCGACCGCACAGCGCAATATTGCCGCTGCGCTTGTGGTTGGCGGCAAGGACTTCGACCCCAAAGTCCTCGTCATGATTGTCGTCGTTGCCGTCGTCGGTTTGCTTATTCTCATGCCGCTGGCGCGTGTCTTTGGAAATCGAAGTGCAGAAATTCCGGCTTAGAGCACCACAGGTTTGGAACAACGTAACGTTGATGAGAGCATATTTCGATTGGTACCCCGTTTCTGTAGTGGTCCTCGCTGCGGTCGCTAACTTTGTACTCGTGACTCCCGTGCGAGCGCAAGTCAGAGGCGTCTATCCCGTAGGCATGAGTGCAACGAATTCAGGGGTAACACCCCAACCCGGAATCACCTATTCAAACCTTTTTGTTTTCTTCTCACGCGATGAAGAGAAGGGCCCTGAGGGCGAAATATTGGCTACCGGACAGAACTCGATCATGATGGACATGAACAGTTTTGTGTGGGTGAGCAAGAAGGAAATCGCTCACCTGGGCGGGGCAGTATTCTCGGCATCCGCAACGCTTCCGATTGCTAACAACTCGCTCACTTCAGATATCAATGGTGCCCTCAGCGGCGGTGGCGGATTTGCGGATTCCTACTATCAACCCTTCATTGTCGGGTTGCGCAAGCAGCGCTTTGCCATCCGCGGGATCTACGGCTTTCTAGCGCCGACTGGAAGATTTAGCGCGGGTGCCAACACGAATGTCGGTTCAGGTTACTGGACCTCAGTCGTTGCCAGTGGACAAACGATCTATCTCAACTCGAGCAAAGCCACAACCTTATCGGCCTTTCAGATGTATGAATTTCACGGTATCCAGCAGGGCACGATGGTCCACCCGGGCCAGACCTTTAACCTCGACTATTCGCTGACCCATACTTTGCCTATTCAAAATAGCTTGAACCTTCAGTTCGGGTTGGTGGGTTACGGCCAGTGGCAGACTACCGATAAAAGTGGTCCGAATGTAACGCCGGAACAGACGGTCGCACGCTACAAAGTAAACTCCCTGGGCGTCGCCGCAAACGCATTGCTCCCCGGGCAGAAGGCTAGCATTGGCCTTAAGTATTTCCATGAATTCGAGTGCAGATCTACCTACCAGGGATACACACTCCAGATCTCCGCTGCGATTACGTTCTAATGGCTGTGCGGCCTCCTCAGTTTCATCAAAGCCGTTATTCATCGAAGACCAAACGTTCTTTGAGGGTGTGTTGATCGCTCTCGAACGTCAGGGAGTGTGTTTGGCCCTCGCTGGTGTCATCATCGGTTTTGGATATTGGTTGAGCGATTGCCACTCCGAGCGCCTATCGGAATGAATCCCGCTGCTGTTTTGGTTAGCTCCCGCATCACCGCCAACTCGGAAACAACCCCAAAATCGGGATTACTTCCGAGTTGCCCACAACACACCCGGAACCCTCAAAAGCTCCAGCTATATCAGCTCGATGAGCGCATTGACCCGTTATCACCAACTGAGAATCAACATCTCCAATACCGCTTAACGGCACTACGGAAATTACCTTCCAGTTGTCGCTTCATACAAGTGTGGTTGTTTGGATGAGAGCGCCGCGACGCATTCGACTGATAGCAAATGCAGTTGATCGCTGGTACTTTTGCCAGTTGGCAGCCTGTCCAGGATTCAATTATGTGATAAATGGACCTAATAGTTTTGCTAGTATTCCCAACCGCGCTCATCTTACTACTCTTGTCCCGAGGAGATTGAGCCGATGCCCACCAGAGTGAACGGCCCGCAACTGGATTCAAACCGTTCAAGGTAAAGGCTGGAACACATTGCTCCGCCTCTGCTGCCCTCTCGAGCCGTTCCAGATGGACGAGGCGCCACCGGCAAAAGAAGTAATAGAAGTCATAAGGTGACTTCCAGGTGGATGAACGGGGAATCCGAATGGCGTATTTACCATCACTCCTGGCCAATGTCCCGGATGAATCCAAACCGGTAGCGGCCCTCGCTATCGGAGCAATTGTGCTTGTGTCTCTTGTGCTCCTTCACGGCTCGGGGATTCATTTCGTCCTAGTGTTTCACACGCGCAGGTTGCGGCGCCTCCGTAAGGGGCGTCCGCATCTTGTAGCGGCGGTGCTCTTGTTCGGTGTGGCAGTCTTTCTCATGCTGGCCTTGCATGTCGTGGAATTCGCTATGTGGGCTTACATTCTTCTCCTGCTGGGCATCGTTCCGCGTGCTTACAATGCCGTCTACTTCTCTGCCAATGCGTACACGACGCTAGGTTTTGGAAATGTTGACCTTTCTGAGCATTGGCGCATTATCGCTCCTATTATTGGCATTTCTGGACTGTTCACCTTTGCCTGGACCACCAGCGCGCTCGCCAATGTGGTGACTGCGCACCGCGAGTTGATGGATTTGCTCGAGGACGAGCGCGAGAAAGAATTTGAATTGCGATCCACTCTTCGAAAAGAGATTTGGAACACCCTTGAGAAGGAACGTGCTGCCGAGCACTCGGAAGAATCTGCGACGAAAGCTGACGCGGCCGGAGCCTCATTTTTCCAGCGGCTCCTAATCAGAAGAGGGGTAAGAAAGAGAGTGAAGGAACTCCGCGCAGCGAAAGTTGCGGATATATTGGAGCTTCGCCGGAGAGAGCACGAGGAAGAACAGCAACTTGGACCAGGCGACGCGACACAAAAGGCCAATGACAACAAGTGAGACAAGGGGATTTCTCTCTCACCCACAAGAAGATGGGCCTGACCACATATGTCGTCCGTCCAGTGCTCTCGCGACAGGCTGTGACCCGCCCTGTCCGGATCAGGTTCGTGGGCAGAGGAGAACCGGGGTCGCGGTCTCTGTCTTCGGACTTGTAGGATAACCGCCTACTCTTCCCTAACCTCAGTTCAGGTGTCAGGTGCTCAGGACTTTCCAGCCTGCTTCGCCGTGAATAGCTGCTTCTAAGTCAGCAGCGCATGGAGTTGCTGTGGCAGATGGCGACAGACGCCTCTGACGCCGGGATCAGATCAATTTGATGCGGTATTCGCCGCAACTGCCACTGCCCCGAGGCGTCTTCGATCCGACATCTTCGACCAGCGGATTCAACTCACGAGGCTCTTCGGGGCGATCATCTTCCACGCTTCATGGATGTGCAGCGCAAGGTCGTCATCAGATACATGATCCAGCTCGATACCCAGCCACCCCTTGGTCCCGACATACGGCGGTCGAAAGAACGTTTTTGGGAAACTTGCGATCAGGATGGGCTGCATCCCCTGCGGCGTTGGCAGCCAAACCGCAATGTGGCCATCGTTGTGATGATTGTTCGCAAACATCACGAATACTCTCTTCCGCACAAACCATGTTGGCTCGCCGTGCGACAGCTTTTCCTCGCTGCCGGGCATACTCATGCAAATTCGTCGAACGCGCCGTTCATGCTCCTCGCTCTCTTGTGTATTTGCTTTGGCAAGCATTCGTATAGTCTCCTGTAAGAGCTAGTTCGGGCGCGGCCTTCGACAACGGGGGGCGGCGGTCCACCGAACATAACAGTAACCGATGGGTAAATCTAGTCGAGCATCGCATCGTCTCCTTCCAAGGCGCAGTGTGCCGGGAGCATCCCGGTCAATCGACGAATTGATCGAATTCTGACAAACAGGTCCCGGTTGTGTTACCGCCTACTCGGAATGTATGGTCCGCCGCCGTTTTGCAAGCGAAGAGTGTGATGACAGAATTGGTCTGCGCGAATGTATCCGGCCTTTGTTGGAGTAGCGAACTCCTGGCCTGAATGGAATGCGCTGCGCCCTCGTCCTTTTTAGTTACGCTGCCTTTGCAGGCATTTTCCGAGTGCAGGTTTCGGGAGCGCCGGGATCGACCGTTTTTGCCATCTCATGGTTCGCCAGCAAACCTGGCAGGAATCTCAAAACTCAGATTAGTCATCGTGGACTGCAGATGTGGGAATCGCGTCAGCGATTTCCAAGCCTGGCGCTTGCGCCAGGCGTCATGTGCAGACCATCAGGCTGTAACTGTTTGTGGTAGTAGCGGCGGGCGATAAGCTTCTCCTTTGATGAGAACCGCCCAGGCCATCCGCGCCATCTTGTTGGCCAATGCCACGGTTGCCACCTGCGGGCGCTTGCGTGATGTGAGATCGGCCAGCCACATACTCAGAGCTGAAGTTTGTTTCGTTCTCTGCAGTAGCACGGAATGGGCTCCTTGCACGAAGAGCTTTCGCAGGTATTTGTTTCCACGCCTGCTGGTACCAGTCAGCTTCTGCTTGCCTCCGGTGGAGTGTTCGCCGGGCACAACCCCGAGCCACGCTGCAAACCCACGGCCCTTCTTGAAGGCAGCCCCGTTGCCAATAGCCGCAATCGTGGCCGTGGCTATCAAGGGTCCGATTCCGGGGATCGCTAACAGGCGCTTGCACTGTTCAAGTTCGCCAGCGATGCGCAGGATCAGCTTGTCAGATTCCTCGATCTGTCTGTGCAGATGCTGCATCTCCCACTGCAGTTGTGTTAGAAGTACCCGCAATGCACCGGACAGCTTGTTGTCGGCGTCTTCAAGGATCAGGGGTAGAGAGGCTTGAAGATGCTCACGGCCCTTGCGCATCGTAATGCCGCGCTCGAGCAATAATCCGCGAATCTGGTTGATCACCGCGGTGCGGCGCACAACCCACCGCTCGCGCACTCGGTGCAGCGACTGGAGGTCGAGCTGGTCATCGGTCTTGATCGGCACAAAGCGCATCGACGGGCGGGTTACAGCCTCGGAACACGCTTCGGCATCAATGTAATCGTTCTTGTTCGTCTTTACGTATGGCTTCACATACTGCGCCGGCATCAGGCGCACATCGTGCCCTTGCTCCCGCAGAGCTCGGCCAAGGAAGTGTGACCCTCCGCAGGCCTCCATGCCGATCAGGCACTCGCGAAGGTTCGAAGTAAAGCGCAGCAACTGAATCCGCGAGCACTTTTTGCGAACTACAACTTCACCGCGTTGGTTGACGCCGACAAGGTGAAACACTGTCTTCCCTAGATCGATACCGATTGTGCGAATATCCATGGAACGCCTCCTGTGTACACCTCTACACCCTCCAGGGGCTTCGGCGGCGGACCATGCCAGTAATTGTTAATACATGCGCGTGGTGTTGTCGAAAGAGTAATTTCCGGGTGGTCCACGACACAACCGCGACTTTCAATTCGGGTGCAGCGCGGAGAGCAGTGTTTGGAGACGCCAACTCGTGCTTATCCGATGAAGGAGGGAGAGGTTCTGGTTCTTCCAACTGGCGTCACCATGCAGATGGTTGTGACAGGAGCAAAGCCCCGACGGGCGCTCGCCGTGGTCATTTATGACGCCGCGAAACCTCCAACAACACCGACCGAGAATGCGCCGCCGCTGGTGGCCTGCAAGTAGCCCTGTCCGCCCAGCTGGCGAGTGACCGCGAGGAGGCCTAAGACTATTCCATTTCCGCGGACCGAGGGGCGTCAACCGACCTGTACTGATCGTCACCATGGAGATGAGCAAGGATCCATAACCATATCGTCCTCCTTCCAACGGGAGGGCGGGTGGCTCAATGAATCGGCCAGGGAAGATCCTGGTCCCTTCACGATTGGATGAGTGCCTCTTGTCGCAATTTGCGAAGTTGGACCACCACGTCAAGTGCAAACATCGGTAAAGCCCAGCACATCCAGACCGAAATGATCAAGGCATCGTGCTGTGGCTGCAGGTGACTCATGGGCGGAGTGTCAGTTAATAAACGGACCGTGATGAACGCAAAGGTTGCGATGTAACTTCGCCGCATCCATTCCTGATGCGCCTTGATCTGCTTGCGAAGGACGGAATAAAATGCCATACCGGAGCTTGCAAGCCAGACAAGCGCGAGTGTACCCACACCAAAACCCCACGCCCAGCCATAGCGTGTCGTGATGGCGAGCTGCAGCGCGGCCACAGCCGCGACGCCCACGGAAGCCAGGTAGATCCGCCCCATAAGCCGATGAACCCGCAGATAACGTCGCCGCAGCGCGCCCGAAAACTGCCAGGGGCCCACAAGTAGAGCAACAATTCCGCCGGAAATGTGCGTAACCAGCACCAGGTGTCTAGCCCACGTCAATCCCATCTGCACTGGGCTATCGCGCAGGTAATAGTAGCGAATAGCGTACTTCGCAATGAAGAAGACCGCGAAAACGCTGATGAGGGCAAGCCACAGGTCTTTTACGCCGGGCCCAGTACGCCCAGGTCTCAGGACAGCGGTGGAGGAATGGGACATAGAACCTCCGGGAATTTGCTTTGGTCTTCGAAACGAGGCAGGTAGCGAGTTGGTGCAGATTCAACGTAGTGCAGGTGTGAATGCGGCAGCAAGTGCGGCGGGGATACAAAGGGTTACACGGCTGATACACGAGCACACCGCGCTGCTAGAATCACACCCACTATGGCCGACGCTTTGGATACGGCGCTCCGGCGCGTCGCAAGCAGCGAGACCTTTCGCCTTGCAAACCAGCAGCGCGAGTTGCTGGCCTTCCTGGTGAATCGCCTGGCGACCACTCCACGCGACGAATTCAAAGAGTCCATCATCGGATTGGAGTTTTTCGGGAGAAAGCCTGGGTACGATCCGAAGGCGGATCCCATTGTCCGCGTCGAAGCGCATCGGTTGCGCCGCCGCCTGGAAACGTATTACCGCACGGAAGGCTGCGGAGATCCCTGGCGTATCGTGCTCGACAAAGGAAATTACATTCCAGCCCTCGAGGAAAGACCGGGCATCTCATCTCCCAATTTTCTCCTGGCTGTCTTTGTGAATTCCGATGATGAGTTGACGAGCCTGGGAATGGCGGCAGAACTCATCCGTAATCTTGGCAGGTTGAAAAACGTCCGCGTGCTTGCGCCTCACTCGGTGTTAGCTGCAGGCCGCGATATGGGAAAGGCTATTTTGGAGCTTGGCGCGAACGCCGTTCTCGAGTGCAATATCAACGGCGCCCACATCAGCGCTCAATTGAAGCGAGTCGTCGCAGACGGTTTCGAACTGATCGGCTCGTTCAATAATCAGATTCAATCGGCGGTAGACATGATTGGAATGTTCGTTGCCTCTACTCTCGAGTCCGAGCACACCGGTCATCGGCCCAGGCCGCTGTCGCAGGTAGATCGAGAGACATACCAGATCTATTTATCCGGCCGCGCGTGGTTTCTTCGCTGGTCCCCCGACAACCTGACGCGTGCGATGGAACACTTTCATGAGGTTTTGCAGCGCTATCCGAGCTATGCCCCGGCTTACGCGGGTCTGGCAGACTGCCAGGCGCTCAGGAGTTGGTGGCATGCGCAAGATACACGTAAGACATTGGAGCAGGGCTATACCTGGGCAAGGAGGGCGCTCGAACTTGATCCTGAGTGCGGCGAAGCCTACTGTTCACTGGCGATGTTTCAGCTCGCATTGAAACATGAATGGGAGTTGGCTGAATCCAGCTTCCACCGGGCACTCCGCCAGAACCCGAGTTACTCCATGGGCCTGAACTGGTTGTCTATCGCCTGCCTGGTGCCACTCAGCCGGTTCGACGAAGCGATCGACGCGGTATTCGAAGCCTACGACCTGGATCCCGTATCTCCTGAAATCGGCAACGAGATCGTTTGGGTAAGGATCTGTTGCAGACAATATGCCGAATCCGCAGAGCAGGGCCGGCGGATGATTTCTCTACATCCGGACTTTGTCGAAGCGTATTGGTCATTGGGACTGGCTGAGTCGGCCCTGGGCAATCACGAGGCAGCCCGCCGCGCATTGCAGTCTGCGGAAGACCTGGATCCCAATATTCCTCACACCATCGCCTGGAGAGGCTTCATCGAAGGATGCGCAGGCAGTCGAGAGGGCGCCGAGCGGTACCTGGTGCGGCTGAACGAAATGAGGAATCAATGCCCGGTGCGACCCATTCACTACTCGTGGGTCTATTCCGGCCTTCGCGATCTGGATACATCGGTGGATTATTTCGAAAAGGCCATCGCCGAAGCCGATCCGTTCACCCTGTACGCCGACTGTTTCCCAACCTATCTCAACCTTCATCAGCATCCGCGATTTCGACGATTACGGCAGGCGTTGCGATTGCCCGACCCACGAGTCTGATGATTTGTCGGCATGGCCCCAGATAGACAGCGATGCGGATCGGCCTTTGGGGAATAACCATATCCCCACTTGAGCCTGAAGTGCTATTCGGCTACGTCTTCGTTGCCCTCGCTAGTGCCTTGATACTGATTCTCATCGGACGAAAAACGTAAACTTCCCCTGCGACCAGCTAACTCTGTGTGGACCGTGCAGTCGCCTTCCTTGGCTTCGGAAGTGTCGCGCCGAAAATCAGGATAACTTCCGGATTGCCCACAACTCGGGCAGAACTCAAAAACTGGTCACAATTTTTGCCCAATCGTCGGCTAAACTGACGGGTGCCGATGCCACTTCCACCCAGATGTGCTCAGTGTCTTTCTGATCGCTTGGTGACCGGAGTCTTGCAATGGACGCTCTAATTGATTTTGTTGTTGGACATTTAGCGGCGCTTTTTTATCTGATCACGGGGATCGGGGTCGTTCTATATTCATGCTTCGCCAGGCGTATGTCATTCGAGGGGGATGTAGCTGTCGGGCCCGAAGAAAGAAAGACATATAAGGCCACGCCAGAGATGCGTAAATACGGATTTGCTCTTGGCATGTTTCCACTGCTATACGGCCTCTATTTGCTTATATTCCGTTGATCCAGGAAGGCAAGCGCGGATCACAAACCCTAATAGAGATTGCTTCGCACTAGGTTGGTTCGGTATTAGTGCCGGATTATCGCTGGCGTGACCGTTCCGGTCGAGTCACCGCCCAACCGGAAATAACTACTTGAGCAACACCCGCCGCGAGATGTTGTCAAAGATATAACTTCCGGTTGGGCCACAATCCACTCAGAACTCACAAAAAGGCTCTGTAGCCTCGCCTGATGAGACCACCGAACCCCTGCCGCCAATTGAGATTCACGGACATTGAAATGGTTTCGAAAAGCCTCACATTATCGATCGGCCAGGCGTCGGGAGCTGACTGCTAAAATCCGGGCTCGCCGACGCCTAAAGCAGAGATAGACCCTGCCGCTCATGACAAGTGCTACTGCGTGACAGGTGGAACCGTAATTCGGACCACCTGACCTAACCCGATCGGCGGCGGGCCGAAACCCACATTCGACACGTATAGCGCCCCATCCGGCCCGAGGGTCATTGCCGTGGGCAGGAATAAGCCTGTCGCGATTTCCTCGAGACCGCTGTCCGTCACGCGCAGGACCTTTCCAGTGAATGGCGTCGGAAATGGATTATCGGTGGTGTTTTCGAGGATGTACATATAGCCCTCGTGATCAAAGGCCACACCAAGCACTGTCGTAACGCCTGTCACAACGGTCTGGACCTTACCGCTGGGAGTAATCTTCAGAATCTTTGAAGAGCCCTCTTCGATGGGGAACGTGTTCAGGTTTCCCACATAGAAGTTTCCGTGATAAGCCACCGCAGTGGGCACGATGTGGCCCTGCGACGCTGAGATATCCGCTACTCTGCGAATCGTTCCATCGGGTGAGACCGCGTCCAGTTCTCCGTGTTGTGGTTCTACAGCGTAGAGCTCGCCACGTACGGCGACCATGCTGTACCAGGTTCCATCGGGTTCAAAGTCCGGGGGGTTGGGATTCGCCACGGGGTGCGCTTTTTGATAAGCGCTCAGGTCCGCGATCATCGTCCAGGTGTTGTCGGAATTGACCTTAAAAATGCCGTTCGTCGTGCCCTGAAGCCCGTGAGAGCATCCCGATCCGGCTGTGAGTACATACAAGTCATTGCCGATGAATGCCACATCAGAAACGCCGCTGACCAGGTTGCCATTGGCCACGCTCGTTTCGCTCGAAGGTAGACCGTCAATGACCTTTGTGACATTGCCGTGGGAGTCGATCTTGGACACGCGCGACGTGAATCCACCGGTATAAGGGCCGACAGGGTCCAGGACCTGATCGAGGGGGCATATGTCGATCGTGGATGTTGTGCCGCCGGCGCCGCCTTCGGCCACGTACAAGTAGCCGTCCGGCCCAAATGTCAGGCCCCGCGGGTTGTTCAGTCCGGTTGCAAACACAGATACGTTAGGCGAGGGACCCTGCGCCTGGTTTGGGGTGGTGATTACGCAGAACGCCATGATGGCGGCCGCCACAGGTACAACCTTTGGGATGTTCATGAATTGCGTTTCCCCCCTTCGGCTCAAAAGGCAGCCCACCGGGGCTGCTCACGTTTGCGAAGAGTAGGATCGATGCGACAATGTGAGAAGTTTCACCATGTAAGTTACGTGCCGGGCCCTTGTAACAGGACTTCCCGAGGTCCTTGAATCAGATGGAAGCGCGCCACACACCAACGCCGGAAGAGATTGGCTTGCAACTCGAGCGAATCCTGGCTTCGAAGCCATTCTTGAATGCGAACCGCAGCCAGAGTTTGCTCCGCTACGTTGTCGAAGGCTCGTTAAAGACGGAGGACGACGCGCCCAAGGAGTACGCAATCGCGGTCGAAGTCTTCGGCCGTGATTCCTCCTATGATCCGGCGGTGGATGCGACGGTTCGAGTTGAGGCTGGGCGTTTGCGATCCCGTCTCCGCGCTTACTATACTGACGCTGGTCGCAATGACTCAGTCATCATCGATATCCCCCGGGGAGCGTACCGCGCAACATTCGGCATTCGCGAGTCTGCCGAAGTCGTGGCCGATGCTCCTGAAGGCGAGCGAGTTGCGACGCGCAGAAGTTGGAAGTGGCCTGTCTTAGGGTTTGTTCTAACGGCACTCTTCTTGATCGCTGGTTGGGTCATCGAGCGCTCGGCAGCCAAGCATGCATCCTACAGCCGGGCAACGACGACGGGTCCGAATCCCGCTTCGTTGTCCCATCTGCGCATCGTTCCCCTTACCAACTTGTCAGGTTCGGTGGGGTACCTTTCTTTCTCGCCCGATGCAAAGCAAATCGCGTTCATCTGGGATGGCGAGAATCCACTGAGAGGTGACGTGTATGTGCAGCTGGTGGGCGGCGAGAGGCCGCTCCGGCTTACCCACACCCGCAGCGGCTACGCGAATTCTCCTGCATGGTCACCCGATGGCAGCGAGATTGCCTTTGGCCGCTGCGATGACAGCGGGGGAACGGTCTACGTCGTCCCCGCGCTGGGCGGCACAGAGCGCAAGGTCACGGAGGTCGCATGCCCCTACGGAGACGCTGGTCCTTACAACTGGACCTCAGATGGCAAGTCGCTGGTGTTCGCGGATCGCTGTCTTCCAGATGCTCCTTTAGCTATCGTCGTGTATTCGGTGGAGACGGGGATGAAGAAATGTCTTACAAGCCCGCCTTCGGGCGTGGACGAAGGAGACAATCGACCGCTTCTATCTCCGGATCAGGCAACGGTGGCCTTCACGCGATCTACATCGACGGCTGTGGATGACCTCTATACTGTCCCGCTCGCTGGAGGCAATCCTCTTCGGCTGACTACTGACAACAAGACAATCGAAGGGTATATGTGGACCCCGGATGGGCATTTCATCACTTTCACCTCCAGTCGCAGCGGTCTACCGCATACCTGGCGAATCCCTGCGGCGGGAGGCGTCATTCAAACGGAATCCACCTATCCGGAAATCGGCACCCTGTCACGCGATGGCAGCCGGCTCGCCTATCTTGGGCCGGACTTTAATACATCCGTCCTCTGGCGCGCTGATCTCTCCGGCGAGGGCGGGACTGTGTTGGGCATGCGGCAACTGTTGCCCGAGTCTGCACACGACTACGCGCCACAGCCCTCGCCTGATGGTCAACAAATTGTATTTGAATCTGAGCGCTCGGGGAGCGACGAGATATGGAAGTGCAATAAAGATGGAAGCAATCCGATCCGTCTGACCTCGTTAGGTGGTCATGCTGGCACTCCCCGTTGGTCGCCCGACGATCATTGGATTGCTTTCGACTATCGACCCACGGAGCACAGCCAGATCTTTGTCATCGACGAGCTTGGTCGCAACCTGCATTCGACCACGTCGGGGAATTTCGAAAACATTGTTCCGAGCTGGTCGAGGGACGGAAAGGCAGTCTATTTCGGCTCGAATCGCACTGGTGCTTGGCAGATCTGGCGTCTTGATCTTGAATCGAGTCGAGAGACGCAGATGACCCACCACGGAGGATTCACCGGCTTTGAGTCTTACGACCGGAAGACGTTCTATTTTTCCAAGTCGAACGGTGGGGGGATTTGGGCCGTTCCAGTGGCTGGTGGGGAAGAACGGCGAGTCACCAAGGCTCCCCATCTCGGGTATTGGGGTGAATTTGCGGTGACCGAACATGGCCTTTATCTGATCGATTCCGACGCAGAACACGGACCTTCCGTCATGTACTACAACACTCAGACTCATCGGCTTACCTCGGTATTCACCTTGAAAAATGGTGCGCAACATGCCATTGCGTGGCAGGCGAATCTTGGCGCCTCGCGCGATGGGAAAACCGTACTCTTCGTCATGGGTACCTCAAAGAGCTCCATCGTGATGGCAGAAAAGTTCCAGTAGAGATTGGTTCGGTCTCTTCCGACGCGCGTGCGTCGAGACGGCAATTCCTGCGCTCGCATGCCGCAGAGTAACTTCTAAAACTGATCGGATCGCCGAAGCACTGACCGAGTGATTGGCGGAATTTTGGGTTCTGGGCGAATTACCGCCCAACCGGAAATTACTTATTGGTAAACAGAAGGGCGAACTGTTAACGAAATCATAACTTCCGGGTAGGCCACAATCCGACCGGAATAGGAAAAAACCTCGGAGCGAAGCGGCCCACGATACTGATCTGGTTGTCTCAAACAGAGGTCAAGCTGTGCTGCCTCGAGCCAGTCTGGCTCGAGGTAATTCAGAGGCACCTTAGAGAGCCAGAAAGCGCGAATCCTTTGTCAGGGCACTACGGTCGTGAAAGATCCAGCAGTACAATATCCGAGCGACCCTGCACTCGTTCAAGAACGACTTCGTGACCATCTGGCGACAGATCGAAGTCGCGAACATCGAAGCCGAAAGGCAAATTAGTCAACTGCCGTTCAGCTCCGGAATCCAAGTTTACAAGCCAAAGGTCTTTGTGTTGAATCTCACCTCGCAGAACTATTAGTGTGCGACCTCCAGGAAGAAAAGCAAAGTGTCGCGCCCCTCGCGTAAGACTTAGAGGCGGCAGAGCATGCATGGATCCGTCAGGGTTGGCGGCGTTGACTGAAAAGCTGGTGCCAATGTCCGGTCCGGTGAAGACAACAAAATCGCCGTTGGGTGCCCATATTGGATCAAGTGAGTTCTCACGAAGGAATTCGGAAGGGGAATGACCATTGAGTGGCACGCGAAAGAGATGTGGGTTACTGCGATCGCCCGCCGCCGTAGTAATTGACTTTCCGTCGGGCGCCCATGCTGGATCACCTTGCAGGTCGAGGGAATCCGCCACAACTCGCGCGTTTGTCCCGTCTTGATCCATAACGTACAGGACACTCCCGGCCGCTTGGCGCACTGAAAATGCGATGAAGCGTCCGTCGGCCGAGATTACCGGCCCACCGGAGATCCATGCTCCGTTTCCACGCCAAAGCTCCGTTGGCACTCCGCCAGCAAGTTTCCAGATGCTCTCGCTTGCGCCGGTCGCAGAAGTATAAGCGAGATAATTCGGCCCCAGGCGCGGCGAAGACCCAGTAGTGGTAGTAAGAGGGATTGGACTTGGCTCAGTAACGGCCGCAAGCGAATCATCGAGTTGCAAACGCCAAAGAGTGGTCTTTGGACTTGCGAGCGTCACGACAAAGCGACGGCCGTCAGCACTGGCCGACAGAGACGTGTACCGGTCAAGGCCCTGCGTCAAGCGATGCGCGATCCGGTGCTCAACATCCATGCTGTAGAGGTTTGGTCCCGAACCGTCAGTGTCAGTGGCGAGGTACATCAGTGTGCGCCGATCCAGGAACACTGGATACGACACATAAGAATTGTGAAACGTGATCCGTTCTGGAGTTCCGCCAGCGCGTGCGATACGCCAGATGTCCAACTTGTCCGGTAGGGAACCTTGAACGAAATAGATGAATCTGTTGTCTGAAGACCACAGCGGAAAATGCGAGTGAAGCCCGGCAGGCGCAGTGAAGATAGGGCGACCTGTCATTTGCACCGCGCCCCTCGAGACAAACAACGGATCTCCAGGGCCCGGAGTGTGATATGTGAACCACTGGCCATCACTTGACCAATCGTATTCAGCCCCACCTTCGAGGTACGGCCGCGGTTCACCACCAAGCGCGGGTACCGCCCAGATGCTGATATTGGTCCTACCTGAAGCGTCCTGCTTTCGAGCCCAGAACGTCACCAGAGAGCCGTCAGGCGAGAACCCCAGGTTGCGGACTGACGGGTTTGCGAGCTCCGGAGCTCCGCCGTGGGTCAAATCATGGAACTGTCCCGAACCAGTTTGAGTAATCCAGACATCCGTCTGTCCGTCCCGATCTGAAAGAAACGCCAACAAATGGCCGTCTCGCGATACCGCGGCTGCCTGCTCAACTCCATCCCAGTCGGTGACCGTCTGAAATCGCGCTCCCGTGATGGGGCTTTTCCAAAAGTACTCTTTCGTCCGGATCCGGAGCATAACGGCAACCGCGAGGACTGCCGCGATTGCAAGCACGGCTGCCCCTCTGCGTATCATCCTGATCCGTTGAGGGCCAACCTTTATGCCGATAGTGGAAATGCCAGGATCGTCTGACACAGCCTGAACCATTGGCAGCGGCACAATTGTGGTCGACTCATCGGGATTTGCCCGGCGGGAGTTCCCGTTGCTGCAGGTCACGGGGGCAGAAAAACGGTACCCTTTCCCGATTATGGTTTCGAGAAACCGGGGCTTTTCCGGGTCATCATGCAGCGCCAGGCGGATCTTGCGAATAGCGGTATTGATGCTGTGATCCACATCAAGAAAGACATCGCCGCCCCAAATATGCCCGGCGATCTCGTCACGCGACACCAACTCTCCCTGACGTTGAACCAACAAGATCAGCAACTCCATCGGGAGTTTTTCCAGGCGCAGGAGGCGGTCGCCTCGTTGCAGGCGATAACTGGACTGATCGAGAGTGAACTCGCCGAACTGAAACTTATGGGTCGTGGTTCCCCCATGCCCTGAACAGGGGCTGCCGGAATCATGCTTCATAACGGCCTAACAAGCAAGTCCCGCAGCGACTTAGCGGTTCATATGGAATTTATCTCCTCTTCAGAGCGCCTGCATTGTCAATCGATACCGGGGTCGGTACGGTGCAAGACGCATCACATTTCAGACTTTGGAGGTCTGTCACATGCGACGTAAACTTATGTGCTTGGCACTATGCGTAACCGCGATTGGGGTCGTGGCCCTATATCATGTAGAATCCGCCGGAGCGACGACCGCTTCCGGATTCGCAGGGACAACCCTCCCCGGAGGCTCCGCAACATTTCAGGACTTTCAGGTTTTCAATCACCTCACCCGAGAGCAACTTCGAGAGCTTGCTCCCACATACACTGGCAATACGTGGTCAGCCTTTGAAAAAACCCAGGGCCCGTCGGACCTCTACCTGCAGAACAATACTTGGCAGCCTGGTGGGAGCACTGGCTGGCACCAGCATCCTGGCCACAGCCTGATAATCATCACGTCGGGACAGGTAACTCAATATCATGCCGACTGTAAACCGGAAGTGTACGGGCCGGGAACAGCAAATGGTCCGACCTTGATAGATAGCGGGAACGACGAGCATCTGATTCGGGATGAGACCCCCGCTGTTGCAACCGGTTACGCTGTGCAAATCGTTGCTCATGGTGCGCCGCGCCGGATTGATATACCAACAGCCCCGCCAACCTGCCAGCTTCAGTAAATTTCACTCGCCGCAGACAATCGCTCCTGATCCGGTGTCTCCAAGACTCTGCTTCAGGAGTCAAGCCTACTCGGGCTAGGCGGCGCCTCTCGTGCTGAACCGCAGATTGCGGAAATCAGAGCAAATATCAGCAAGTGTTTGGCGAATCATATTTTGGTCCTTCCTCCGGTCGTTGGGGCACTATCAGGAGTGCCCCTGACGGGGCGTCTATCATCCTTGCGGTTGATCAATCACCATAGCATCACCAGCTTCGTCGTTTCCGGTCGAATCACCGTCAACCCGGACATTACTCGGAAATTGGGGTTATTACTGGCATGGTCCGCCGCCTTAACCTCCACGGAGGTATAAGGGGAGCACAGGAGGCGTCCCATGGAGATTCACACGATCGGCATTGATCTTGGCAAGACAGTCTTTCACCTGGTTGGTCTTAACGTGCGTGGCGAAGTCGTGGTGCGGAAGAAGTGTTCGCGCGATCAGATTCTGCGTTTCACCGCGAACCTGCAAGTGTCATTGATCGGCATGGAAGCCTGCGGAGGAGCGCACTTTCTGGCTCGAGCCCTGCGCGAACAGGGACATGATGCGAGGCTGATGCCGGCCAAGTATGTGAAGCCCTACGTGAAGACCAACAAGAACGACTACATCGATGCGGAAGCTATCGCGGAAGCGGTCGGTCGAGCGAGGATGCGCTTCGTACCCATCAAGACGGACGACCAGCTTGATCTGCAGTCCCTTCACCGAGTGCGCGAGCGCTGGGTATCGGGTCGTACGGCGGTGATCAACCAGATTCGTGGATTGCTGCTGGAGCGAGGCATCACGATTCGCAAGGGACGTCGTCATATCGAAGAGTCTCTGCCTGGGATTCTGGAAGACGCCGACAACAAGCTGTCCGGCGCATTGCGTGTATTGCTGACCGAACTGCGACAGGAGATGCAATACCTGCAGAGACAGGTCGAAGAGTGTGACAAGCTGATCCTGCGGATCGCCGACGAGCTCGAGGACTGCCGACGGATGGTTGCGGTGCCGGGAATCGGACCGATGATAGCCACGGCCACCATCGCCGCGATCGGCAACGGATCGGCATTCAAGAAGGGTCGCGGATTTGCTGCCTGGTTAGGCGTGGTGCCTGGAGAGCACTCCACCGGCGGCAAGCAAACACTGACTGATACCAAGAGGCGCGGGAACAGATATCTGCGCAAGCTCTTCGTGCAGGGTGCTCATGCCGTCCTGCAACAGAGGATGAAACAATCGAACGGCCTGAACACGTGGCTGGCTCAGCTCACCTCCCGCAAGCGTATTCAGGTGGCGGCGGTGGCGCTGGCCAACAAGATGGCGCGCATGGTCTGGGCGGTGCTGTCCAAGGGTGAAGCCTATCGCCCTCCGCTTTTGATTGAAACTGCCGCAGTCTGAAACAACTGGCCTGCAATTGACGCCTGGCGAAAGACGCCAGGCTTGGAAATCGCATTCGCGATTCCCACCATTACAGACCAGCGGCGACTGATAAGAAATGTTTGATTTTCCTGCCAGGTTTGCTGGCGAACCATGACGATGGCACAACGGTCGAACCCGGCACCCTTGAAACCTGTGATCCGGAATAGGCTTAAAAGCCTGCGTTATTAAATAGGACAAGGGTGCAGCGCATTCCATCCAGGGTCAGAGCAGTAGCTCACACAAAGGCCGGATACATTCGCGCAGACCTACAATGTCATTCTCATTTTTCGCTTGCAATACGGCGGCGGACCATACATTCCGGATTGGCCACCACACTCTCAGAACCTCAATTCTGCGTGGTAGCCTTGCACTAAATGCCGAAAAATCCGCACTGTGTAGTGAATGGTTGTCAGACGACACAGCCGCATGAGGATGACCTTCTCGTCAAGAGTCTGCTGACCTATACGAGCCATCCTCAGGTCTATTTGAATCTTGTAAAGAAGGCTCTGATAGAGCTGCGCGAATCCATCGTTGATGACCACAGCAAGGGTCGTTCATTGAGTTGGTTGTCGCGAATTCGGTTGATACAGGAGTTATATTTCAGGAGCCTGTACCTCTTGTTCGTGGCGCCTCTTGATGAAATTCCCCACGTTCTCTCTCGAGAGTATCCAAATTCCTTCTCAACAATCTACAGCCGAGTGAACGACGAAATTCTCTTAGGGCAAGGCATCCTGAAGAAGAGGATAAGAGATAAGGTTCTCGGAGAAGTAGTGCCAATGAAGTTCCTCAACCTTGGTGCTCATGCGTCCTATCCACTCCTATTGGCTTTGGGCTACAAGGAACAAGAGCCGACGGACATCAATGATTACCTTGAAAAGTACCTTGACGAATATCTGAACAATATCCAGGTCATTGGAAACTTGTTTGTGGCGGGAGCGGACATGAAGGCGATCAAGGCTAGGGCGATTGACTTACATAGCGGGCAGTAGTACTTCTGGCGAGTGACCTTCAACGGTGAAGTTGCACCATTTTCGGTAAGGTCCGGTTAGTCCACAATCCGCTCGGAACGTTCGTACAGGTAAGCTGTATGAGTTGGTCGGTCCGACTACAAGTCAACCAGAAGACGGTCGACCTCGGATTGGGGGCGGGCGCCTTAACTCGGAGTTTTCGCGCTTCGGCTTGGAGTTGCGGAGTTGTAGATGCCAGGCAGAACCACACTGTACATCGATATTGACGACACGATCATCGCACAGATATTGCCGGGGTCAGGCCGCGATCTACGGCCCTGTGTGATGTCGCAACTGGCAGTTCTGGGCAGGATGTACGACTGCTGCTGGCTCACTGTGTGGCCGTATGCAGAACCCAAGCGTTCAAGCTTGTTTGAAGTCCGAACGTCCATCGTCACGCTGATGAGTTGCTTGTACGGCTCTCAGATCAACGAGACGTTTCGATACGCGGACTGGGATCAAGATCACCCGCAGGGCAAAGCTGAATTTGTGCTCCGGGAGGAAGCGCCGAAAGACTGGTACTGGATCGAAGATCCGCTTTTCAAATTTGAATATGAGGCCCTCACCACTGCGGGAAAGCTGGATCGTTACATCAGCGTAGAGCCTCAGGGACCTTGGGGCTTCTTAAATGCAGTAACTGAGTTGTTCCGTCGCTCTGGAAAGTCAGCTGACGACATCATGCGTATTGGTGGCAGGCTAGAGTGGTTTGACAGGGCTGCAATCACTACAGGGAGTTGAAGAAATGAAGTTGGGTTTTCGTATCTCTAACTGCATCTCTTGTGCCGTGATCGCGAGCTTGTTGTCATTCTCTGTTTTGAGCCATGCACAGAATGCCCATACAGCGCCGCCCTTGCAGAAAATAGCCGACGTTCCGATGCCCGGACCCGCTGTTCGATTCGACTATCAAAGCATGGATTCCGGGAGCGGGCGCTTATACATTGCGCACATGAATGCGGGGCAAATGATTATCTTCGACACCGTAAAGCAGGAAGTTGTCGCAAACCTTGATGGATTCAACGGAGTTCATGGAGTGTGGGCGGCACCGGAGATCGACAGGGTTTTCGCTTCGGTGACCGGCGAACATTCGGTGGCGGCGGTTGATACCAAGACGCTGCGCATAATAACAAAAGTCGGGCCAATGGATTATCCCGATGGTCTGACATACGCTCCGAAGGCCAAGCGGGTCTTCGTTTCGGACGAGCATGGCAATGCGGACGTGGTGATCGACGCAATCTCCAACACGCTCGTTAAAACCATTCCGCTCGGCGGTCCCGCTGGGAACACTGTCTATGACGCGATCTCCGGACATATTTTGGTGGGTGTCCACGGAAAGAACGAACTTGTGGCCATCGATCCCGCGTCTGCTGAGATCATCGGTCGGTATCCACTTCCGGGAATCGAGAATCCACATGGGATCACACTGGATACTGCCAATCATCTCGCCTTCGTCGCGGGAGAGGAAAATCAAACCCTTGCAGTTGTCGATCTCGATTCGATGAAAGTTCTAGCGACCCATCAGGTGGGGGAAGATCCGGATGTACTCGCCTTCGATCCCGGCTTGAAGAGGCTATATGTCTCGGCGGAATCCGGAACCGTCACCGTTTTCGTAGAGACCGGGCGCGAACTGAAATCGCTCGGACAATTTCACATGCCACATGCGCACACGGTAAGCGTTGATCCTAAGACGCATCTGGTGTATTTTCCGCTGGAAAACATAGATGGGCATCCGATACTAAGGATCATGAAACCGACGAGTTTGCCTTGAGTTTTTGTTCGCTCAATGGAGGAAGGAATTCCGCAAGGATCAGCCGAGTTGGAGTCCTTGTAGCTTTGCTTTGGTCAATGTGTCTGCCATTGGTATCTCTTTGCGCCCAGACACCGGCAAATCCCCAAACGAGAGGAGCGCAGGCTGGAGTCCCGCAACCTCTGAGAATCGCTCAGGGAATCCGCGTTGACACAGCGCCAAAGATGGACGGGACGCTGGCGGATCCGTTGTGGAGCAAAGCCACTCCGATCGGCAACTTTCTGCAACGAGAGCCATATGAGGGCCGGACGCCGACTGAGAAGACTGAGGTCCGCATCCTCTACACCAAACGGGAAGTCTATTTCGGCATCACCTGTTTCGACTCGAATCCGAAAGGGATTATCTCGACTGAGTTGCGCCGAGACGTCAGCCAGGAGTTGGACGACAATTTCGAGATTGTCATCGACTCTGCTCATGATCGTCGGAACGCTTACGTCTTTCAGATCAACCCGCTGGGTACGCAGCGAGACGCTCTCATCACCGAGGAACAAGTCACAGACGGCGGTTTGGGGGATGGTGACTCTGGTTGGGACGGCGTTTGGACTTCCGAGGCTCGCATGTCCGTAAGCGGGTGGACGGCCACAATCGCCATTCCGTTTGCGACCTTAAACTTCATGCAATCTCGGGATGTTATATGGGGAGTCAACTTCAAGCGATTCATCCGACGAAAGAACGAAGAGGACCTGTGGTCGGGTTGGCGACGCGTTTATGGAGCTGCTCGGATAAGCCAAGCAGGCGAATTGCGAGGCATTTCCGATATTGGCAGCGGGCGCCTGTTCATCATTAAGCCTTACGCGCTGACCGGCTTCAGCCATTTTCCGCCGGACGCAGCCGGGACCGGACTAACGCCGGGGACCAGCGCGCTCCATACCGGCGGAGTCGATGTGAAGTTGGGCTTGCGGTCCAACCTCGTAGCGAACCTCACCGTCAATACTGACTTTGCCGACGCGGACGTAGATACCGAGCAATTCAACCTCACGCCCTACAAACTCTTCTACCCGGAAAAGCGACAGTTCTTTTTGGAGAATGCCGGGGTTTTTAACTTCCCACTTGGTGGTGGCGGGGACCTACTCTTCTTCAGCCGCCAGATCGGGATCGACCCCATCACCGGTGAGGAAGTGCCTATCAATGTTGGAGGAAAGGTTACTGGTTCACTTCGAAACTTCGCACTCGGCGTTATGGATGTGGAGACCCGGAGTTCCGGGCCGAATCCTTACGCAAACTATGCTGTGATGCGCGTGAAGCGATCGCTCTGGGGTGGTTCGTATCTTGGCGTAATGGGAATAGACAAGCGTTCAGGAAATCCCGATGACAGTTTCAACCAGGCAAGCGGGGCGGACACGCGTCTGGTCTTTTTCAGAAATCTGGTAGTGAACGGGTACGCCGCGCAGAGCCGGACGCCAGGAGTCAACTCTGGACAGACGGACGTCGGCGCTGGTCTTGATTACCAGACCAACTGGCTGCAGGCCACTGCTGAACATCGCAAGATCGGCCCCAATTTCAACCCGGAAGTAGGCTTCATCGAACGATCAGACTGTATCTGCGACTATATCGATGCGACCCTCAAGCCGCGGCCGAAGCTGCGCGGAGTTCGCGAAGTGAATTTCGAGAGCTTTCTCTTTCACGCTCCTGACACGCAACATGTTCTCCAAACGCAGGAATGGCAGGGGACTTTCCGGATCGAATTCCACAACGGGGCGTACAGCGATGACGATATCGTCGACGTGTACACCCAACGGCTAACCACGCCGTTCAACGTCTATAAAAACGTCTTCATTCCCGTCGGCGAATATCACTGGACCAGGCATCAGTTCACATACGGATCCCCGCAGGATCGTCGGCTGATGGTCAGCTTCTACGAACGCTTTGGGACGTACTATAACGGACGCTTGAATGAGGCACGTGTTCGATCGACATATCGCTCCAGCGAACGGCTGTCCTTCAATTTTGCTGAACAGTGGAACCGTTTTCGGCTCCCGGTTGACGGCGGCAACTTTTCGGTCGTGTTTGGCAGTCTCCAAGCGAACTACTCGTTTTCGCGATTTCTGACGCTATCTTCTTTGGTCCAGATGAACACCGCGAATACGCGAGCTGTGAGTGCGAACATTCGCCTGCGATGGAACTACCGACCCGACAGCGACCTTTATGTCATCTACACTGCCGGCCAAAGCTTCGCCAGCCTTGTTACAACGAATCCTCCAGAGTTTTATCAGAACAAGCTTGCCATCAAGTTCACGTACTCCTGGCGACCTTAGAGCCCGCTGCCCGACATAGCCGACCCTGAATCTACAAGCGCTGCCGAACCGGTCATTGCGCAACATAGATGACGCGCTCTTCGAGTCGTAGATGTGGTCAAACCTGTTGATCAACGCCGTTCTGGATGTATTACCGCCTTCTATGAGAAGGTCAAAAATGTCAAGGCCGACGTGGCGGCCGTTCTAGTCTGAACACGAGCCCTCCGGCAGAGGTGTTGAACAGTGTCAAGGGCGTCCGTCAGGACGTTCATGTTGACCCTTGACACTGTTCAACACCTCTGACAGTCGATCAGGGAACGAAGCGGAACGTGTTTCAGTTCAGCTTCGTTCCATAGTTGAAGTGGGAGTTTTCCCACGGACATCATCGGATTCGTTCTCAACCATTGTTCCCGAGGTTATATTCACGCCACCCACGTTGCCTGCCTTCTATCCGCACTCTGATGGGCCACTGTGGGCCCGGTGCATACTGGGGTCCGATCTAAAGCCCAGGTCCATCACAACGAGGATGAACCTGGGCTTGTTGGGACGCTGCCATCTAACCGGCGATCTCTGAAGGATCAGGCGGTTACGCGCAGTCGTCCGAACAAGGCGGTGGATGTCATGGTTAATCAACCTCGAGAAGCAGATTGCTTTGGAACGAACATAAACAGATTTGTGTTTCCCTCTACGCCGCAGCCGATTCGGTTGTTATCTTTCCGTATCCAAGTGGCTCATAGACTTCGCCGCTCGACCAGAGCCGATGCAGTAAAACGGCAAGTTTTCGCGCCACCGCGACAAAAGCTCGCTTCTTGGCGTTCTTTCCTCCACGCTCGCAGAGTTTCATTCCGAATCGTCGTAAGTCGGTGTCCGGCCCGAACGGGCCCAGGATGTAATGCGCGCTGCCCACCAGCAATTTGCGCAGCATCCTGTCGCCAGCCTTGCTGATGCCCAGCTGCGGCTGGCTGTCGCCGGAATCCTCCTGCTGGGGCACTAATCCCAGATATGGACCAACATCGCGACTCCGCTTAAATCGTTGCGGAGTCTCCAACGTCAACACATAGGCCAGTGAGGTGACAGGCCCTACTCCATTCACCTGCCGCAATAACTTCGTGTCCATATACTTCTCGCTGCCCAGCTTTTCGATGCGCTTCTCGTAGCTCTTGATTTCCTCGCTCAACGTCTGGATCAGACGCAACAACGGTTCGAGCGTTTCTCGCACTTCAGCAGGAATCTGGTCTGCCGCCTTCCCGGAGAAGCTTACGCTGGAACAGCCCTGCACCCTCGCTCCCATGGTCTTTACCATCCCGCGCACCGTGCTGATTAATTTCGTCCGCGACTCGACCAGCGAATCGCGAACTCGAATTACCAGCAGGTCCTCGCGGACTTCGGTGCTGCGATGTTGAATCGGATACAGAGATTTCGGATCTACTCGCCCCAGCCTGGCCAGCTTGGCGGCATCGATCCGGTCATTCTTGCGCCGGCGCCGCTTTCTTCCTTCCATCCGTTGCGCATTGGCAACCAGCACTTCATGCCCAAGGCCGGCGATCACTTCCCGTGCCCACGCCGAATGCGTTCCCACTTCGATGACCACTCGAGAAATCGCCAGGCCTTGAAAGAACTCTCCAACTTCCTGGCGCCTCGTCCGAAACTGGCCCTCGCGAAGGGTCTCGCCACCTAAACCCAAAATGCAGTAGTTGCTCCACTGATCTCCGAGATCCACGCCCACGGTCAGACGATCCAGGTTCGGACGCACCGCATCGCGCTCGTCTCCGGCTGATTCAGCAGCCGGAACACTCTTCGTTTCCAACTGCTGGCGCAGTTGTGACACCAGCTCCGCCATCACTTCGCTTGAATCCCGCCGCTCTTCAGCTCGCGGGTTCCTGCGCTTCATCGGGGATTCACTCTTCTTCACAGAATTGCTATGCTTCTTCACGGGTCGGCCTCCATCCTTCGGGATTGCACCTTTGAGTGCGTTGATCTACGTCAGCTTAGCTGGCTACGATCGGGGTCGACCTTCTCATCCCATCTAACCGGACAGAACTCGAAAATGTGGTATGTCCAGAATGCCCACGATCCGACTGGACAACCCAAGCCACTCCGACCGAATCGCAACTTCAGGCGGTTTGTGAATGGATGCGGATTCCCGGGACCGGACACTACAAGACCTTCGCACCATTGTTGAAAAGGTAGAGCAGAAGGCACACGTGGCTCCGGATAACCTCGATATAGTTGCGCTTCGCCAAATCGTTGAGCACAGAATCATCGAGTTGGTATCAGAAGATGACGCTGACTCTCATTCGTCCAACGCTCCCTAGAATCTTTCCAAAACTGCAGAGCGCGAAAAGCGGACTCCGAGTGTATTACCGCCCACACGGAAGTAGGCAAAAACGGGAGCATGATTGTCCTTTGGCGAGGAGGCCAAAGGCGATGAGGCAGAAGCCACGTTCCCTACATAAGCGCAAGCACCCCAAGACTCACCTGCGATTGCCCGATCTCGAATACTCAAAGACTGCAGTTCTGAACAGCTTGACGAGTACCGACGGCCAGCGCGGATATGGCCACGCCATCGACGAATTTGTCGATTGGTACTGCTCTGAGCCACGACTGGCCTTGAACCGAACGGTCGTTCTGCGCTATCGCGGCTACCTTGAAGCGCGTCAGCTAGCACCCGGAACCATCAATCTTCGGCTTGGCGCCGTTCGGCGCCTCGCCTATGAGGCAGCGGACTCCGGCCTCCTGAGTTCGGACCTAGCTGCTGGGATTCGCCGTGTGAAAGGCGTAAGAAACCTCGGAGTACGTCTCGGCAACTGGCTGAACGCGGAACAGAGCCATGCACTCTGGCAAGCCCCCAACAGCAAAGACCTGAAGGGTAAGCGAGATCGTGCGCTTCTGGCGGTGTTGCTTGCCTGCGGTCTTCGCCGGCACGAAGCGGTTGGTCTGAGAATCGAGCATCTGGAGCAACGCGAAGAGCACTGGGCTATTGTCGATTTGAAGGGAAAGGCAGGACACGTTCGCACCGTTCCCGTCCCCGGCTGGGTAATGGAAGAGTTGGGAATCTGGTTGAATGCTGCGGGAATCGACCGAGGCAAGATCTTCCGTCGTGTCACCAGGACGGGACGCACCCTGGGTGAAGGCATGACAGAGAAGGCTGTCTGGCACATCGTGAAGGCTTCAGCGAAGCGGATCGGATTGGAGAGATTGGCTCCGCATGACCTTCGTCGGACCTGTGCCCGGCTCTGCCACGCCGCGGGAGGAGAGTTGGAACAGATCCAGTTCCTTCTGGGCCATGTTTCCATTCAGACGACGGAGCGCTACCTTGGCTGCAAGCAGCGGATTCGATCGGCGGTCAATGATCGAATCGGAATCGAACCTCGTGGTTGAGTGGCGAGATTCCTGTTGGCGAGCGGAGGCTGGTAGTACGATGGCGCTGAAGGCGGAGGCAAACGGGATGGATTACGACCAGGACAAAGTCGATGAGATGACTCTCGCACTTCTGTGGCTGACCAGCTTCAAAGATCCGGTTGGGGTACGAGCTTGGAAGGGGCAAGCCTGGGAAACGATGGAACGACTTTACACAAAAGGTTTCATCTCTGATCCCAAGAGCAAAGCCAAATCGGTTGTCTTGAGCGAAGAGGGCGAAAAACGGTCTCGGGAGCTGTTTGCCAAACACTTCGCACTCAAACGCTAGATGTCGCTTATCGGATCGCAACCCGTGGCCGTGTCCCAACCTAGGCCCTGGTTAGCTCGTTGTCATGCGGTCTTCGTTTTGTCATGCAAATAGGATCCGCAAGGCGGGATTGGCATGACAAAACGAACAATTCAAACAAATTGAAATCTGGATTAAACACATATAATTGTGCTGTTTATCAATAGAATGATGGATTTACCAGAAAGATATGGCGGAGAGGGAGGGATTCGAACCCCCGATAGCCTTACGACTATGCCTGATTTCGAGTCAGGTGCATTCAACCGGGCTCTGCCACCTCTCCGTGTTGTTTCAACTACGTTTTCCAATCGAAGAAAACCTCTCGGAGTGCAGGTGTCGATCCCGATTCCGACTCAGCATCCCGTAGAAGGGTTCCATTGCGCCAATGCGGTCCGGTTAACCGTCGGCACTACCTGAGAATACCGCACTGACATTTCGATCGTCGAATCCGCGACGAAGTTGACAAAATCCGTTTGTTTGAGACGACGCCGATCAAGTTGGCAACAGGAAGAGCACAGCAATGTCTTTTCTAAATCTCGAATCACCAGGCGCTGCTGCGAATCACATAGACGGCCGCCAGCGAATTGCCTCGCGTATAAGGCCATCGATGATGCCAGTCGAATCATGCCCCCACCTTTTGCGCCGTCAAAATCCTGCTCCGCAGCCGAATCCAACTCCTTACCTAAAGGTCATATGACCTTTGTGCCGTGGGCGTCCCGGAAAACATTTGGTAACATCCGAGTTAAACCACGGTAACTTACCTTCTTGAACCATGGTTACGAGTCGTTTACAGAGAGGTTCTTGCGTATTGAACTGGGAATGACAGAAGCCTTCACCGGTTCCTTCACCTGCGAAGGCGTTTAGAATTCGCAAATCTTTACGTCCCAAAAAGCCTGGGGGGATGTTTGATGCTAGCTCGAATTCAAAGAATTGTTCATCGTTTTCTGATCCGTGAACAAAGTGGCGGTGCTCTCGTTGAGATGGCTCTCGCCTTGCCCATCATGCTGATGCTGCTGACCGGCATCTTCTCTTTTTCAATGGCCCTGTATCAGAAGCTTCAGCTCTCTGAGGCGATCAGCAATGCCGGAAGAATTCTGGCATTGGAGCGCGGCAACGGTGATCCCTGTCTGGACACCTCAAACGCAATCTATGCTGCGGCGCCGGGTCTGGCAAAAAGCAATCTCACACTCAGCTTCGTCCTTGGCGGAACGAACACCAGCGGAACGGTCACTGGTGGTACGACCTACACGGCGGCGAAGGGAACTGCACCCACATGCACAGCCGCAGGGAATGGCGGCGGTGCGGCTCTGCAGGCAGGCTGGCCAGCACAGATTCAGGCCACCTATCCGTGCACTTTCTCAATCTACGGAGCAAGCCTCGGGAGTTGCAGTATCGGCTCAAAGGTAACGGAGGTTATTCAATGAGCTTGAGAAATTACCGATGCGCGCAACTGTTTCTCAAAGAGGAAGTGGGTCAGATTATCCCGTGGTTAGCGCTCCTGAGCACCGTAATTTTCGGAGCTGCGGGCATAACAATCGACCTCGGCCATGCCTTTATCTGCTATCGCCAACTTCAGGCTTCGAGCGACGCCGCGGCTCTGTCTGGCGCATACGCAATGATCCTGCCCGGCGCGTCCACTACGTCAGTCACCAGCGCGGTCAGCAGCTACGCGTCCGTTTCGAACGGAGCGAACGCCTCCACGAACCTGCCGAGCGCCACAGTCACAACCACTTTCCGATGCGTTACAGATTCCGTAATGGTACAAGCTCCCTGTTCTGCCTCACCCACTGGTTTTAACGTGATTCAGGTCGTCCAGAAGTCCACTGTCCCCACCTATTTCATTAAAATGCTCGCGATGGCGGGGATCAATTCGGCGAAGTCCCTTACCCTGTCAGCCACAGCGACCGCGACCATGGCAAGTGGCACGAACGATCAGGTCAATGTTGCCATGGTGCTTGATTCGACCGCCTCGATGGATTCATCAGAGAATGAACCCGCCTGCAAAAATACAAGAATCAATTGTGCACTGGATGGAGTTCAGTACCTGATGAAGCAGCTTGCTCCCTGCACTGGGTCCACTGCGAGGTCAGGGGTCACGTGCGTTAGCTTTGATCAGGTCAGCCTGTTTACCTTTCCCAACGTACAGGCCAACAAGACTTCGAATGACACAGCCTGCAACGGATCGATGAGTAGCAGTTACATTTTGCCTTACACCACTCCGGCGGTGCCGACGAGCGGCCAGACGACATGGACCGCACCGACAGGCACGGCGGGGACATACCAAATCACGGGATATCTGAATGATTGGAGTTCTAATAATCAAGTCAATGGGTCGTTTGTAACGACTTCAGATATAGTGAACGCCACAGGTGGTTCAACAGGAAGCAACTGCAACGGCATGCAAGCGATTGGCGGCCAGGGTACGTACTTTGCCGGAGCGATTTACGCAGCCCAGGCGTCGCTCATGGCGGAGGCCTATCAGAATCCCGGATCCAGAAACGTGATGATCATCCTCAGCGATGGCGATGCTAGTGCGTCGAGCGGGCACATGAAAAACTCGAGCGGCGTAAACATTGGAAACGCCGGCAACACCTATCCGTCTCTGCAGTCTCAGTGTCATCAGGCGATCACGGCAGCTAACAAGGCGACTTCCCTGGGTACAACTGTTTACACGATCGCATACGGCGCGGACAGTTCCGGATGTAGCACGGACTCAAGTTCCGGCGGCTCGTCCGCAATCTCCCCGTGCGCGACCATGCAACAGATGTCTTCGGGCTATGTGTCGACTTCCAATATGCCGCATTTCTATTCCGACGCGAGCTCTTCCACAAATAAAGGCAAGTGCACATCCCAGTACAATTTGGACCTGCAGGGGATATTTGGATCGATCGCCGCACAACTCACGAAAGCTCGCCTGATTCCCGACAACGTAACGTAGGGCGAACGTGAAGTAAGGGAACTCGCGTCCCACTTGCGATCTCGAAAGGCCTTCGCCATTGTTCTTTACGAGCGGGACGCGACCTGCTTCTCGCTCGTACCTGGCATTTTCCACCTGGATGAAAACGCCCGCTCGTGCTTCGATTCTCATTTCGTTGTGGGCGTATTTGCATCTCAAAAACGGTCGAGGGAACATCCGCAGAGCGTCAATTACATCGGATGTTATTGCCCTTGGAGCGTTAGCAACACCCTGCACTTGACCTCTGAGCGTTTGGTATCGTTACCTACCGATGCTCAGGAATGAATGTAGGTAATCCGTGTAAGTATCTAATTATAAATATCCTACAAGTCAAGACTCGGCGTATGTTCGCGTAGAACGCTGTCGCGAAGAGGAGCCAAATGGAAATCTCTAGCAAGGCACATTCAGTCGATCTTTCCCACCCTCCGCTTTGCTGGATGAGAATGCTTCGCGCAAGTTTTGGATACGCTTTGGCCGTGACAACGTAGTCGTTCTCTTGATCCAACAATAAAGCAGACAAAGAGCGCTCCTTCGCCCCGAAGAGTTGTTAGGACGGAGCGCCGAAGTGCTTCCAGGTGTTACTTTACCTTTTGGCCGCTTTTGAATTTCCAAACACGGGCCAATTCAACGGAAGAGTATCCATTTCCGGGTACGAATTGCATTCTTGTCCGACCTATTCGGGGAGCTCGGTTTCTATGATGGAATTCCACATTTCGCGAAAGGCGCGGGATCGTTACAAGTTCGCGGATTCGCTTTTTTCTTATACGGGCAACGTCGTCTTTGCCAACCTGGGAGCTTGTCGCGCATTTGCCCATCAGATGAACCAAGTTCGCGAAGTTGAGAAGTATCCCGATCGCGTCGTTCACGCGGGCGCGCTCTTCGCAATGGGTCTCATCGATGAGGCGAGCCACGTGCTGATGGCGCGTTACCGGGAGCAGTTTGATCCCGAGGTCATGACGGCCGCTCTGGATTGGTTTGCAGCCAAAGTTGGCTCAAAGGAACTGGAAACACTGCTGCTGACATTTGTTGAGCACTTTCCGGGCAGCAGTGTCATGCGCGGCCTTGAGACTCCCACGCAATGGCTTCGCGGAACAACCGGTGGCATGCCCCACCGCGCCGCCGCACTCGAGGAACTTCTGCTGCTCTGGTCGGCGAATCGAAATGAAGCGTTCAAGCGATTTGAGGAACTCTTCGAAGATAAGGCTCTAGCCGAGACGACTGTCTATCGACAAGTGACAAAGGAACTCCCCGAGTATTTCGCCACGCGCCCCCTGGTGCCCATCGAAGGAGCGGCAATCAGCCTGCTGGACCTTCTGCGTGCTCCGGCGTCGGGCGCGCCCGCGTCCCTTAGCGAACAATTGGCCCTCATTCGCAGGCTCTGGAAGCCGCTGCTTGGCGATAGCCTGGAACGCTTTCTGCTCATTGCCGGCGAGATTCTTCATGAAGAAGAGTTGGCTGTATGGATGCAATTCAACCCGGCCGCCGCGCAGGCTCGTGCTGCTGCGGAAGAGGCTGCTCGCCGGCGCCGCGAGAGTGGCACACAGCAGTGGCCCTCTATCGTCAGCCGTTCCGATGTGCCGGTCTTTGGCGATCCGGCTCACGAATACGAAAAGTTCAGTCCCGACACGGCCTGGATGCCGAACACCGTCCTGATTGCCAAGAGTACCTATGTCTGGCTCGCGCAGTTGAGCAAGCAGTATGGACGCAGAATTTCGCGACTTGATGAGATTCCCAATGAGGAACTCGCGACCCTCGGACATCGCGGCATCAATTCGCTCTGGCTGATTGGCGTCTGGGAGCGAAGCCGTGCGTCGAAGACGATCAAGCAACTTTGTGGAAACCAGGACGCCGTGGCGTCAGCTTACTCACTCTTCGATTACAAAATCGCAGAGGACCTGGGCGGGGAAGCGGCCTACATCAATCTCCGCGATCGCTCATACCATCACGGAATTCGCCTTGCCAGCGATATGGTTCCGAATCATATGGGGATTGATTCGCCATGGGTCATGGAGCACCCTGAGTGGTTCATTTCGCGCCACGACACACCCTATCCGGCCTACAGCTTCAATGGGCCCGATCTTTCGCACGATGGACGCGTCGAGATCAAGATTGAAGACCATTACTTCGAGCAAACAGATGCGGCAGTGGTGTTTCGCCGCCACGACAAGCATTCCGGTGACACACGTTACATCTACCACGGAAACGACGGCACCAGTTTTCCCTGGAATGACACTGCTCAACTCGACTACCTCAATCCAGCGGTGCGCGAGCAGGTAATCCAAACCATTTTGTATGTAGCGCGGCTGTTTCCCGTCATCCGGTTCGATGCCGCAATGACGCTCGCCAAGCGCCACTTCCATCGGCTCTGGTTTCCGGGCCCGGGCACGAGCGGAGCCATCCCATCGCGCGCGGAATATAGCATGAGTCAGGCCGAGTTCAATCGGCTCATGCCTCACGAATTCTGGCGCGAGGTGGTTGATAGGGTCGCTGCGGAAGTGCCCGGAACGCTGTTGCTCGCTGAAGCCTTCTGGCTGATGGAGGGATATTTCGTTCGAACGCTTGGCATGCATAGGGTCTACAACAGCGCGTTCATGAACATGATGCGCGACGAAGAGAACGCGAAGTACCGCTCGGTCATCAAGAACACACTCGAATTCGATCCCGATATCATGAAGCGTTACGTTAACTTTATGAGCAATCCTGATGAACGCACGGCTATTGATCAATTCGGCAAGGGAGATAAATGCTTCGGCGTAGCAGCCCTCATGGCTACCTTGCCGGGTTTGCCAATGTTTGGTCACGGCCAGATCGAGGGGTTCACTGAAAAATACGGAATGGAGTATCAGCGGCCTCGCTATGACGAGACTCCGGACCATTGGCTCGTCGAGCGACACGAGCGTGAAATTGCTCCGCTGTTGAAGCGGCGGTGGATCTTTGCGGAAAGCAGCTATTTTCTTCTCTACGATTGCTTCGAAGGCTCGGGCTCGGTCGACGAAAACGTCTTTGCGTATTCGAATCGAAATGGCGGAGAGCGCGCCCTGGTTGTCTACAACAACCGATATGGCACGGCGCACGGCACAATCGACTACTCAGCCGCATATGCCGACAAATCCACTGCTCAGCTTCGACAGGAGCGCCTGAGTCAGGGGTTGGGCCTGCGCGGAGACTCCGGCGCAATTCTTACCTGGCGTGATTCGCTTACCGGGCTCGAATATTTGCGCAGGGCCAAAGACCTCGCGGAACGTGGTCTCACTTTGCAATTACACGCCTACCAGTGCCACGTCTTTATGGATTGGCACGAGTTGTACGCCTCAGCGGAAAAGCCCTGGGATCGTCTATGCGATCACATGAATGGCAGCGGCGTTCCCAGTGTTGAGGATGCATTGATCAACATGGAACTTCAGCCGATGCATCAGGCCTTGCGTTCTCTGCTCGATCAGGACACGGTTAGGCTCCTCGCAGATCTGGCGGAGCATCCCCGGGGCAATGGAGTAGGAGTTACAGACCGGAAGCTCAATCGCAAGCGGAACGAATTGTCCAATATCGCGTGGAGTCGTTGCGAGGCCTTTTTACGCGAGGCGCAACAGGCATATCGTTCCCGCACCGGGCGACAAGTTGAGATGACTATGCCTGGCCTTCTCGGCCCTGCTTTCCGGGCGAGGCTGGGCGCGGCGATGCGCATTCCGATAGTTGAGGCCCTTTTCCCTGCGCCATGGACAGGTGCCGCCCGGCGAGTACTGCCGAGCCCCAGCCCGCAACTCACCGCGACGGCGATGTGGGGACCTGTTTTCACATGGAGCGTGCTAGAGACTCTGGCCGAATCTGTAGACGCAGAGAATCCCGAGAAAATCGCGCTCGAAATCTTTGATCGCCTCCGTCTGCGAGAGCCGATTGCTGAAGCCTTCAACGCTCTCGGGTTCGAGGGCGAAGCCGGATGGCGCGCCGCCGCTCGAATCAAGATTGTGTTGTTGTCAGAGGCTGGCGTTGCAGAACCGGCGCAGATCCCACCTGCAGGCGCGGCAAGTGAGATTCCCAACGCCGTCGAAGAGGGACATATACCAAGCTCTCCTAAGGAAGTTGGCGCAGAGGCAACGAAGGCGTCGGATGCAGTGGTCGATACAAAAGCAGCCACTGTGTCTGGGAGCAGCAAGACCGGCGCTTTGTCGGCTTCTCTCTGGGATGACCCGGATGTGCGCTGGTTAACTGGAGTGCACACGGCGGGTGACCACACGTACTTTGTATGCGAGCCGTACGAAGAATTGGTCTGGTGGATGCAGATGCCGGCGCTGGTTCGGCTGGCGGCCGAAATCACCCCGAGCAAGGCCAAAGTGGGGGCGATGAATCAGCTCATCCAGAAAGCCCTCCTCGCGGCATCCGAGTCAGACTATCAACTCGATAAGCTGCTCGACATGACGCAGCCGAAACCAGCCGCGACAACACCAGGTGCCGCCGAGGTTTCCGATCCCCTTCACGAATCAGATGAGGGCAAAGGAAAGTTGGACTCCAAGTCGGCAGGGAAGAAATCGGAAGAGGACGTTCCGATTAATCCACGCAGATAGTTCCCAAGTCAAAGAAGAAGTACAACGCCGATGCGAGCCGCATCGGCGTTGTTGTTTGGACCGTGCAGCGGTGTCCCCTTAGGCAGGGCGACGAACATATGTCATAAGGTATGGCCCGGTGTTGACAAACTGAACTAAACCGTTCAGTATTGAATCTCGCAGGAGGTCAGGCCTATGATCACAGTTCGCAACCTGGTCAAGACATTTGGCACTTTCACTGCGGTCAGCGATGTCTCGTTCGAAGTGGCCGAAGGAGAGATATTCGCCTTCCTGGGCCCCAACGGGGCGGGAAAGACCACAACAATCAAAATGCTAACGACGCTGCTGAAACCCACCAGCGGAGCGATCGAACTCGACGGACTCAATCCCCAGACAGCGCAGAACGAGGCACGTAAACGGTTCGGCATAGTTTTTCAGGATCCGAGCCTCGATGGAGACCTTACCGCCTGGGAAAACATGGAAGTGCATGGGGTTCTCTATCATGTGCCGCACAAAGTGCGCCGCCAACGCACAGAAGAACTGCTGAAACTCTTCGAGTTGTGGGAACGCCGAAAAGACCAGGTGAAGAAATTCTCCGGCGGCATGAAGCGTCGCCTTGAGATCGCCCGCGGTTTTCTGCACACGCCGAAGATTTTATTCCTCGACGAGCCGACTCTCGGCCTTGATCCGCAGAGCCGTAATCAGTTGTGGAACCACGTAAAGAAAGTAAACGAAGCCGAGCGAGTCACGGTCTTCCTCACGACGCACTACATGGACGAGGCGGATCGCGTTGCCCATCGCATTGGAGTGATCGATCACGGAAAGCTTGTGGCGCAAGGCACTCCAAAAGCCATCAAGGAACAGACCGGAACAGAAACGCTGGAAGACGCATTTCTGAAGCTGACCGGTTCGACCATTCGTGACGAGAGCGCAGACTCTGCCGATCAAATGCGGCAGTTCGCGAAGATGTGGAGCGGAGGAAAACGATGAGTGCAATCTACATACTGTGGCTGCGGGAACTGAAGCGATATATCCGCTCTCGAGCGCAGATCATCGCGTCGTTAGGACAGCCAATGCTGTATCTGCTGGTTCTCGGCTTCGGCCTCGGGCCGGTCTTCAAGCGTGCCGGTAACGGCAGCTATTTTCAGTTTGTCGCGCCAGGCGTAATCGGAATGACAGTGTTGTTCTCGTCCATATTTTCCGGCTTGGGTCTCCTCTGGGATCGCCAATTCGGCTTTCTTAAGGAGACTCTCGTAGCGCCGGTGCCACGAATTCAAATCATGATTGGCCGGACGCTTGGCGGATCCACCGTGGCCGTCATTCAAGGACTCCTGGTCACGGCCGTGTGTATCGTTGCCGGCTTTCGTCCGGTAAATCTTTCCGCGATTCCCATGGCGTTAGGATTCATGGTTTTGATTGCCGTGTTGTTTGCTGCTCTGGGCGTCGCAATCGGCTCGAGCCTCCAGGATATGCAGGGCTTTCAATTAATCATGAATTTCCTCGTCATGCCCATCTACTTTCTTTCGGGAGCGCTGTTTCCTCTGGACGAGCAGGGAAGGGTGCTAAAGACCATCACAGCCCTCGATCCCTTATCCTATGGAATCGATGGCATGCGAACCGCATTTCTGAGCAGGACCGTCTTTCATTCGGCGTTTGGTCCTTACACCGATCTCCTCGTATTAGCGTGTGTCGGATCCATCTTGCTGGTGTTCGGCGCCTACCGCTTCTCCAAGATTGAAATCTAGCAATGGTGCGACCACGCAGTATCGAAGCTCACGAAAAAGTCCTCAAAGCCGCGCTTGCGCTCTTCGCCGAGCGTGGCATTGAGGCCACTAGCATGGATGCTATCGCGCAGGCTTCGGGCGTTAGCAAGGCCACCATCTACAACCACTGGGCTGATAAAGAAGCGCTCTTGCTCGAAGTGATGCTGATGGTCAACGGTCTAGATCGCGAGCCTGAAGATGTTGACTCCGGTGACCTGCAGCGCGACTTGACCACGGTGCTCACGCGAAAACCGCCGGACAAGTTTGATGCTGCTCGCGATCGCATGATGCCTTCCTTGATCGCGTATTCGGCCATTCATCCCGAATTCGGCAAGGCTTGGCGGCACCGCGTGATGGAGCCGCCGCGTCAATGCCTCAAGCGCATCTTGCGTCGCGGCATTTCGCGTGGATTATTGTCTCGCGATCTCGACGTTGAGGCGGCAATGGCACTGCTGCTGGGGCCAATGCTCTATGCGCATATATTCAAGCTGGAGCAGGACCCAAACGCGCCGGACATCGGGCCACTGACTGCACAGGCCTTCTGGCGGGCAAATACGCAATTCCGCGAAAAGCAAATTGAAAAGGCCGGAATTAAAAAGACGCCGAAGAAGAAATAAACGCACGCCACGCTCTGCGCGTCGGCTCTACGTCAGCCGTCAGAACCCCGATGGTCTCTCCTGAACTACGTTAAATGCCCGTTCCAGCGCGATACCGGCCTCGCAAAGTGTGCCCTCGTCAAAGAGCCGGCCGATCAGCGTGACACCGTGAGGTACGCGGCGTGGCGGAGAAAATTTAGGCAGTGGATGTTTCGGATCCGGTGCCCAGTCGCTGCGTGCCTGCGCAACCTCAACGAAGCCGGCACGCAAAGTCAACGAGGGGTGCCCGGTATTGTTGGTGATCACGAGCATTTCATCTCGCAGCGATGGCACGAGCAGCAGGTCGACTTCAGTGAAGACTCGCGCCATCTCCTGAGCCACTTTGCGTCGCATCCGATCTGCCTGCACGAAATCAACCGCTGACAAAAATCTCGACTGACGAAAGCAATTGGGCCACGCATCCGGTACCTGCTCCCTCAATTCATCAACCTGGCCGCTCAGAGTCAGCTCTTCAAAGGCCGCAGCCGCCTCTGCAAACAAAATCACGTTAAGCGAATCGTAAGGCCAGTCGGGAATGGACACTTCAACGAGCTTCATTCCCAGCTTCGTCACTGTGTCCAGCGCGGCGCGATCGACATTGGTTGCGCCGCCTTCCTTCATCCATTTGGGAAAATAGCCCACGCGCAGGCCGGCAACACTTGCATTGCTATCGAACGACAGCGTGCTGGGGACACTTGCGAGATCTCCCGGGTCAGGTCCTGAAACTGCCTTGAGAACGAGAATCGTGTCTTCCACGCTGCGAGCCATCGGACCAAGCTTGTCGAGCGACCAGCAGAGAGTCATGGCGCCTGTTCTCGCAACTCGGCCGTAAGTTGGCCGCAGCCCGGTGACGCCGCAACGCATCGACGGACTGACAATGCTGCCGCCGGTTTCACTTCCAATCGCAAAGCCTACAAGCCCAGCAGCCGTCGCGGCCCCGGGGCCTGCACTCGAGCCCGAAGAGCCTTCTTCCAGCAACCACGGATTCATGGTCTGGCCACCGAACCAGACATCGTTGAGCGCCAGCGCACCCAGGCTCAACTTGGCCACCAGTACGGCTCCGGCAGCATTCAGCCGCTCCACCACCACGCTGTCTTTTGTCGGAATGCGATTCTTGTAGGGCTCCGCCCCGTAGGTAGTCGGAATGTTTGCAGTATCGAGAAGATCTTTCGCGCCCCAGGGAATTCCATGCAGAGGACCGCGGTAGTGTCCAGCCGCAACCTCAGCATCGGCTCGGCGCGCCTGATCCAGAGCGTGTTCGCGTGTCAGCGTGATCACGCAATGCAGTTTCGGATCGAATCGTTCGATGCGGCGAAGATAAATCTCTGTCAGCTGCACTGAGGAGATTTGGCGGGCCTCGATCCAGCGGGAAAGCTGCGCAACGGATGCGAAGGCGATATCGTCTTCATTTGCAGGTATGGTCTTATTTGTGTCCGCGCTGCGTATGAAAGTGCTTCCGGCAACGCCATTGGGCTTGGGATGCACTGCATCGGGAAGCAGGGGGTTCCACTGAGTCGCCGGTGCCAATTCTGGTTCCAACGCCAACCGGCGTGGCCCGGTCCTGCGTTCATAGAGAGGAGCCATCTGCATGCGCCAATTGCTGGCGGCTTGAGCAAGATGGGGCAGCGTCATCTCCACCTGGACCAGTTTCTCGGCTTCCTTGAAGGTGGTTGCCGTCACTGGCGCTCCAACTGGAGCAGATGTGCCAAACGCGGAAGGAGCGCCGGGTGGCAACTCTGGACTCTGTGCACCTTGACCTTGCGGACCTGGACCTTGCGATCCTGGAGCTTGTGCGCCCGAAACTTGCGCAGCGTCAACGGGCAATGCTGCGCCCAGGATTCCAAGTGCACTACCGGCGATGAATTCTCTTCGCGATCTTGGCATATTTTCCTTTATCTTCAGGTTCGTTATCCCAGCGAAAGGTGGGTTAGAGAGAATATACCTTCGCGAGGCCGTATAGGGTTCCTTATTGAGGTGTTTGGAGCGAGCCAAACCTGTGGGAAGCTTTGATTTGTCCCAACGGCCCCGGCCCCGTAGAATCATCTTTGAGCGGCAAGCGGGACCGGGATGCTTTCAGTTTCCGGCGCCGCCAGGTAATGATGAGCGAACAGGCTACAGGGACACCCCAGACTGCCGCAGGCTGTTTCGCCTGCGTGGAGCAGAATTGAGACGGCGCGTCATCCCCAGCGTCCTTACCCGATGGACTTTATTGAGCGGATCTTCACGGATTTCAGCGAGATTCACGGGGATCGTGCCTTTGGCGACGACGCGGCAGTGGCGTGCGGAATGGCCCGCCTCAGCTGGCGAAGAGGTGATGGTTATCGGCAACCGCAAGGGAGGTACCACGAAAGAGCGCGTAAAGCGCAACTTCGGAATGCCTAATCCCGAGGGTTATCGAAAAGCACTTCGCTGCATGAAGATTGCGGAGAAGTTTGGCCGCCCCATCATCAGTTTCATCGATCTTCCCGGTGCATTTCCCGGTCTTGGCGCGGAAGAGCGCGGACAGGCCGAAGCGATTGCGCGCAATATCCGCGAGATGTCCCGCTTGCGTGTGCCGACAATTTCGGTAATCAGCGGCGAAGGCGGATCAGGAGGTGCGCTCGCATTAGCGGTCAGCGACCGCGTGCTCATTCTTGAGAACGCGCTGTACTTCGTCATCACGCCTGAGTCGTGCGCGGCCATCATGTGGCGCGACGCCGCACATAAGCAATTGGCCGCCGAAGCAATGCGCATCTCAGCGCCTGAGGTGGCGGCGCTTGGCTGCGTCGACGAAATCATCTCGGAACCTCCCGGAGGCGCCCATACCGACCACGAGGCTGGAGCAGGCATTCTAGGAACGGCACTGCAAAAGCACCTTGCGGCTCTCAAGGGCCTTTCGGTTGAATCCCTGATCGCCGCGCGGCAACAGAAATTTCGTAATATCGCGCAGTGCTACACAGAAAGCTAGATCTCGTGGTGTATCGAAAGTCGATTGAGGTTCGTTTGCATCGGATTTTCTCTCCAGGACCATGGCGGCTATCTTTGAAACACCCTCAGGTCGGAGCGGCGCGATGACTGCGATTCTACGAATAGGACGCGTCCGTGCATATCTGGAGTTTGTTGCCGCGATACTTTATTTCTTCGTGGCGCAGTCCGCTTGCCCGTCACTTTGCATTAAGGTTCCTCTCCGACGCTTATTCCCCTGTTGTGGAGCAGGCGACTCTCGCACTATTGCTCATTGTGGGTTATGCGGCATTTGGGTCGTTGTTTGATCGACAGATGCATTCGATCGCCGCGCAAGGCCTCCCTCTGCGGCCAGGTTCACTAGGCGAAGCTGGAATGGGATTCGCAGTGGGTTGGGCGGCGGTTATCGCCTGCGTTTTGCCCCTCACTTTGGTTGGCGGCATCTCGGTCGTTCTCTCCACGAACCGCGCCTCATGGGGATGGTTGCTTGCCGATACTCTGTTCTTTGCGCTCGCAGCGCTAGCCGAGGAGGTAACCTTTCGGGGCTACGGTTTCCAACGCTTCGAACTCGTGGTTGGGCCCTATGGCGCGGCATTTGGCTTTGCCTTGTTTTACGCGATCGTTCAGGCACTGCAACCCGGCTCGAATAATGCCAGCATTGCCCTCTCCATCGTCTTCAGCTTGCTTCTCTCCATGGCCTACCTTCGCACTCGAGCACTCTGGGTAAGTTGGGGCCTGAACTTCGCGTGGAAGGCGATTCGCGCGCTTGTCTTTGGCCTCGCAGTCAGCGGAGTAAACAGCCACTCTTCTGTCGTTGAAGGTAACCCGATGGGCCCATTCTGGCTCACGGGCGGCGGCTATGGTCTCGACGGCAGCTGGATCGCATCGATCGTCCTTCTCATCGCCTTCCCGGTAATCTACCGGCTCACACGCGACCTCGATTTCCGATACAACGCTCCAGTCATTGTTCCCGGAGGCATAGCGGTTGATCTGGATGCAGCCGCGCGCCGTCAGCATGAGGCCGCGATGGGACCTGCCGACCCTGATCTCGCCGCTCCCTCTTCGGCACCCACCCTGGTCCAGATTCTTCCCGTTTCCACACCACCTGCGCCGGTTCGTCGAGCATCTGAAAGAATAGAAGGAGCTGAAGATACGCTTTGATTTCGATTGCTCCGCTCCTGAGCCGCTGACCCTGCTTCAAATCGGATTTGACCTTTCTAGTTGAATGGAACTACTGTTTGCTCAAGGCTAAGGTTCAAGCCATGGGAGGACGCCCATGAACAGGCCATTGCTTCCGCCCCCAACCGGGTCCAGTGACGAACGCTTCTTAAGTCTTCATTGCAGCAAATATTTGTGGCGCCTTACGGGCTCATGCACATTGCTTGTGTGCATTGCGACGGGCATGGCTTCTGGTCAAGCCATCACCATCGATAAGCAGGGAAATGCGACGAATGGCACCGCAGCCTCCGTGGACCGGCGTTTCGCCCAGATCCAGCCTACAAACGTCCCGCTGACCAAAACTGCTCTGGACGCCAAGACACGCCAGGAATTGATTCGTGTCATGCAAGCTGAGCAAGGGTTCGCCATGCGTCCGTTTCCGCGTGGGCGCAAAGGCCTCACCCTTGTTGCGAATGGCAAGCTCACTCCAGCGGGCGAAGACTACCTCAGCATGGCGACCGCCCAGGGTCTTTGCGCAAAGCCCGGCGACCGCCTCGTGCTTACCGATGTCAAAATCGAAAACTCCAAGATCGTCTTCGATTTGAATGGCGGCCCGGATGTGAAGCACCGCTTCCTTCGGCACATACAAATTGGAGCGGGCGAGAACACGGCGCCAATCGTTCAAACCGATGACAAGGAAGCAACCGGTGCGCGATTGACACTGGAATTCAAGGGCGGCGTTCCCGAACTAACCGGCAGCCAGGTGAAAGCGCTGCTGGCGCCGATGATTTCCTTCGATGTGAAGACTCCAATCCAGGCGTTTACAGACACCCTGCCCCCGCAGTTGAAGGACGCGATTCTCAATCACCATGTGCTGGTCGGAATGAGCACCGACATGGTGTTGTTTGCGAAAGGGCAGCCGCAGAGCAAATCGCGCGAAATCGATGGACAAATGCCCTTCGAGGAATGGATCTACGGAAAGCCACCCAAGGATGTGGAGTTTGTGCGCATCAACGGGAATCGCGTGATACGGGTTGAAATTGCCAAAATGGGCGAAGTGCCTGTGATCTACACCAAGGACGAAGTGGAAGGTCTGATGCGCACCGATGGCACGCCTGTTGTCACGGCAGCCGTTGGCGGTACGCACACGGTCCAGATGGGAGATGTTCAGCGAGATCCCAACACGCAGGCCCCAACGGCTCCTCCCACGCTGCGTAACCCCGGCGAATCGGTTCCTGACAATAACGGGCAAAAGGTCGGAGAGATGAAACCGGTGCAGTTCCCGAAGCAAAAGCCGGACGATCAGCCCAATGCAAGGCCAAAGGCTCCGCCCGCTGCCGCTCCGACGCAGCTCCAGCCGACTGGCCAGAGTCAGGGTGCACCTGCACTCGCAATCCGGCAATGACACCGCCACCGGAGAGGATGAATCGCGCCCAGCGAATTCGAATCCGACAACAAACTCCACACAACCACACTGAGTTCCGCACGGTCAGGGTTGATGTAAACTGGAGGCAGCGAGTCCCGCTGCCTCCCAGCAAACAAATTGCAGCAGAGGTGAGTGAATGACCGCGCCGTTCAAGCCGCGTGGAGCAATTTTCCGCGTGTGAGCAGAGACAATCCCAAGAAGGAGAAACACCCCAGCATGGCCAAGATTGCAAAAACAGGTGACCGCAAAAAGGAAATGGACACGACGAAGTCGACCGACTGTCCCAAATGCCACAAACCCACGCGAATCGTCAAACGCGTGAAGGATCGCGAACGTGGCGTTCCTGGAGGAGTCTATATCTCCTGCTCTGCGTGCGAGTTCTACGAGAAACTTTAAGCGGAACCTGAATAATTGATGGATGAAAAACCCGGCAATCGCCGGGTTTTTCTGCTTTCAGAGCGCCTCTGCCATCTCTGCGACAATTGCCTCCGCTGCAGCCGCGGGGTCTGGCGCCTGAGTGATGGGCCTGCCGACAACGAGAAAGCTTGCACCCCGGCGCAATGCTTCGGCGGGTGAGGCCACCCGTTTCTGATCTCCGATGGCAGAGCCGGCGGGTCGAATTCCGGGAATCACCAGGACCCCTTCTGGACCGGTAAGATCGCGCACCGACGCCACCTCCTGCGGTGAGCAGACGAATCCGCGGATGCCGGCATTGCGTCCCATTTGAGCCAGCAGGGCCACCTGGTCTGCCGGAGAACGCTCCAAACCGATTCCATTCAGTTCTGCGGAATCCATGCTCGTGAGCACAGTGACAGCCAGAAGCTCCGGCGGGTTCGAGACGCCATCCAACGCAGCCCGCGCGGCCGCCAGCATCGCAGGCCCGCCCGCCGCGTGCACGGTTAGCATCTTGACGCCAAGCGTCGCTGCCGAGCGCACCGCCCCCGCGACTGTGTTGGGAATGTCATGGAGTTTCAAATCAAGAAAGACTGAGTGGCCGCGGGCAACGATCGGTTCCACAACGCCGGGACCTGCCGCGACGAACAGTTCCAATCCGACTTTGAACCAGCGACAGGTGTTTTCAAGCTTACTTACCAGATGAAACGCGGCAGAAACGTCAGGCACGTCGAGCGCGACGATGAGCCGCTCGCGGGCGAGTTGCAAAGGGTCTGGTTTTGACCGTCCAGACGAACCGAAAGCGGGGTTCAGCCGATCGGAGATAGGCATACCTAAATCCTATAGCTTTTCGAGCATCGTCGCGGCAGGAAAGAACGGACTTCAAAGGGCGCACCCGGGAGAGCAAATCCCGCTTGGCGGCAGTAGATATTTTGTGGCTCGGTTTCTCTAACCCACGCATTCGTTTCTTAGGAATAGATAGGCGGTGTTTTTCGTGGCTAAGATTGGATTTCGATGCATTGGCCTGCCCGCGTGGCCGTTCTATTGATTCCAACCTATGCCCAACAGCAAGATTCGGCGCAGACGCACACTCAGGTCCCGCTCCAGATACCAAATCCTCACTATGTAACGCTCGAGGAATCCATCGTCGTCTACGCACCCGTCGATAAGGTATGGGCCCGCGTCGGTAAGTTCTGCAACATAACTGAGTGGATGAATTCCCCTGAATGGCTTCCGTGCACTTATCTCCAGGGGGATGGCGGTCTCGGAACAGTCCGATCCGTTGCGGACGAGGTGATGGTTGGCCAGACGCAATACAGCTATACCTACTCTGCACCGCCGAGAGCAAATACACCCTACAATCTGGCGCACGGAACACTCGCGGCTGAGCCTCTGACTCCCACCACAACGCGACTCACCTATTCGGCGATGAGGGACGATTCAATTCTGCCCGACGATGCCGCACGGCGGCGCGATCTGGATGCCCGTCGTTCGCGTTTCTCGGAGTGGCTGAAGAACATGAAAGTGCTCGCCGAAGGAGGTAAGCTCCCACCGGCGCCGGCGGGAACCCTTCGCCCACCAAATCCTGTTCCGCTTCTCAATCCCAACCCCAGCTACGCTAATTTGCCAATGTCGATCGAGGTCAATGCACCCCTGGAGAAAGTCTGGACGCGCGTGGGCAAGTACTGCGATATAGGGGAATGGGCTTTCCAAAGCTGCGAACTGCTCTCGGGAAAAGAGGGAGAGATTGGTGCCGTTCGCACCATCGGTCACTCGGTCATCGTTGGACAGACGCGCCATAGCTACACCTACACGCAACCCCTGCGAGCTACCGGCCTTTACCCGATGTACCACGGCACATTGGAGGCGCGTGCCCTCGGGCCTGGCACCACAACCCTGTATTACACGCTACTGTGGGACAGTTCGACACAGCCCGACGACGCCGCGCGGCAAAGGCTGGTTGAGACATACCGTGCGCTCTTCGAAAAGATGCTCCGCAACATGAAGAAGCTCGCCGAGGGTGGTACCCTGACTCCCGATGACAAGCGCGCTCCGGTGAACTTCTAGTGGATGCTTTTGCGCGAGCAAATTTCAAATCGATAATCTGGTCAAATGCTGCACAGCAAGAAAAGAGGCAACCCATCAGATACGCTCTTCGCGTGTTCGCTATTGTCTTGGTTGCTGCGGGAGTCATCTGGATCCTGCAGGGAATCAATGTGCTCCCAGGAAGCTTCATGACCGGGCAGATCCAATGGGCCTATCGCGGAGGCATCGCCGCCTTTGCAGGGGTGGCGATCCTTCTCTTCGCCAGGCGCCGCAAATAGACGAGAATTGACCGCGCGCTCACCCCGTATGCAGAGCCCCGGAACTCCTCGCCGGGCGCCTCGGTAACACCGGCATCAAGAAAGATAGTTCCCAGCATGACCTTGAATGTTTATAGTTCGTGCAACGTCTTTCCCCACCGTTCGAGGTCCCGCCATGGCACGGTACACCCGCTTGTCTCTCGTGTTGACGGCGTGTGCAGTCTTCTGCACCAAGGTCGAGGCTCTGCCGGCAGCGACCGCGCAGGTTGTGACCGCGCATTATGGCGGCAGCGAGTCCGTCACGCTCGGGCATTCCTTCGTTGCTCTCTATGGGCCGTGGAAGTTCACCGTCGGCGACTCGCCAACCGATCCAAAGACGGGCCAGCCGCTATGGTCCGAACCGGACTTTGACGACTCTCAATGGGAGACGGTGGAACTGAAGCCCAGGGTTGGTGCTGTCGATCCACTGAGCGGCGAGACCGGATACGTCCCTGGGTGGACTGTCCTCGGTCACCCCAGGTACTGGGGTTACGCCTGGTATCGAATCCGGGTGAACGTGCAAGCACAGCCCGGGGAAAGCCTGGCTCTGGAAGGGCCTGCCAATGTGGATGATGTCTACCAGGTCTTCGTCAACGGGGGACTTGCGGGCCAATTCGGTGACTTCTCATCAAATCCGCCAAAAGCCTTCTATACGCAGCCAATGATGTTTCTCCTGCCCCGAAAGGGCGATAACAACACAGGGGATGATACGGGTTCCTCCACCCAGGTGCTGGCTTTTAGAATTTTCATGACCCCTTCGACTCTTGCAGAGGTGGCCGATGTGGGAGGCTTTCACAGTGCGCCGGTATTGGGGGAAGTGAACACAGTGGCGGCCGGTTACCAGATGAGCTGGCTCGAACTGATTCGCGGTTACGCGCTCTCTGCAGCGCAGGTGCCGTTGTTTTCTTTGATGGCCGTGCTGGCACTCACGCTGATTCTGTTTGACCGCTCCGACCGCGTCTATTTGTGGATCGGCGGGCTCTTTCTTTTGCAGGCTGCTGTTAGTGCTGTCTCGGTCGCAGGTTCCTGGACACAGCACATCACCATCCTGACAAATCAAGTGCTGACAGATGGTCTGGGGACGGCTCTCATCTTTGCTGGATGGGCAATGGTGTGGTGGGTATGGTTTGGACGGCAACGCCCAGCCTGGACCCCACGCGCCGCGGCAGGATTGGCTCTGTTCTACCTGATCACCATCGTCATCGGTCAGGAGATGTTCGTCGGACTCGTTCCGCATCGAGTTGCGGCGATTTTTCTGACAACCTCCATGCTCGTGCGGCTGCTCTTTCTGGCGTTGCAGTTGTGGATTGTCTTCCTCGGCATTCGACGCCAGGGGCTTGAGGGCTACATGGTGTTGCCCGCCGTCCTGCTCTGGGGAGTCGGGACCTTTACTACAGAAATTGGTCTTCTGCATCTCCCCGTGCGATGGGCAATGTTCGGTTTAAGCATTCGGCTCGTCCAGATATCGAATCTGCTGCTACTGCTGGTGGTTGGTTTGCTCCTTCTGCGTAGGCTCCTGAACTCGATTCAATGTCAACGGCTGATGGCGCTCGACGTGAAGCAGGCGCAGGAGGTGCAGCAGGTGATTTTGCCCGAGGCGCAGACCGCACTGCCCGGACTCATGATCGAGAGCGAATATCGTCCCGCTCGCGAAGTGGGCGGCGACTTCTTCCAGATCATTCCGCACAAGACAGACGGGAGCCTGCTGATTGTGGCCGGCGACGTAGCTGGAAAGGGTCTGCAGGCGGGCATGCTGGTAGCGCTGTTGGTGGGAGCCATTCGCACCGCAGCCAGCTTCAACACTAATCCCCGCTTTGTACTGGAGGAGCTGAATCAAAGGCTGATGGGCCGCAACAACGCGCAGGCTACCTGCCTGGCGCTGCGCATCGGCCTCGATGGTGCGGTCACTTTAGCAAATGCAGGACACATGGCCCCTTATTTGAACGGAGAGCTCATAGCAGTCGAAGGCGCTTTGCCTCTGGGTATGTTGCCCTCCGCCGAGTTCTCTGTAATGCGCTTTCAACTGCACGAGAATGACAGGCTGGTTCTGTTGTCAGATGGCGTTGTAGAAGCCATGGACTCCGAGGGGCAGCTCTTCGGCTTCGAGCGAGTTCACCAGTTGCTGCGTTCTGCCCGGTCCGCCACTGAAGTCGCCGGCGCTGCTCAAACCTTCGGCCAGGAAGACGACATCAGCGTGATCTCCGTTACCCGAACCGCCGTACTCGAAGCTGTCACCGTATAAAGCAACATCTTTCTACCATGCGGCATTGGCCATAGTGGATCTCCGTTTTGGGTATTTCGTTTTCTTGTAAATTTGACGAAATGGCAAGTGACGATGTGCGCTGAGGCAGTCGTTTTGCCGCTCGATGTAATACGTTGTCCGAACGGAACATTTAAGAAACCTATGCTCCTGGAATACACCCATGAAACGTAGGCAATTTCTGATGAGTACGGCCGCCGCGATTGGAGCAGAAATTTTCGCGCCACCAAACCGCGGCTACGCCCTGGCGATGGCAGACGCGATCGCGCGAACTTATCACATTTTGGGAGTTCCCCTCCGTGCGGGCTCGTTGCTGCCCGGGCAATGAAAATGATGCCCAGAGCCTACCGGGAGGTTGAATTTCTAGCGCGCCTGCAAGCCGCAGGCTGCAAGGCGGTTGATGATGGCGATGTCGCTATCCCGAGCTATCTTCCTCATCATTCGGTTCCTCCCATCCGAAACTGGCCCGCGCCTCGCATCGCCTGGGAATGCGTGCGCGACCGGGTAGAGCCGTTGTTGCGACAGCCGAACCAGGTTCCGTTGCTGATAGGGTGCGATTGCAGTGTTGTGATCGGAACCACAGAGGCCTTGATGCGCGCGTCTGGACAGGATGTTCATGTGCTCTATGTCGATGGCGATTTCGACGACGCCGCACCGGAACCCGGCCGTTGCCAGAGCGCGGCATCTTGTGCCGTCTGGCTGCTGACGCATGAGTCCCCGTTCTGGAGCGGTCCTCCGTTGGCGCCATCTCAGGTGTCTGTTTTCGGATGGACCAATCCTTCGCGATCAAAGTTGTCAGGAACATCTTCGACATCCCTCCCAGACATGCGGCGATCTGGGCCCCGGGAAGCTGCGCGGCAGACACTGCAACGGATTCCAGCGTCCGCCTCGATACTGCTGCACTTCGATATCGATGTCCTGCAAAAGCTGGCGTTGCCTGCCGCCTACTTTCCTCACACAGAAGGGATGAGCCTCTCCGAGGCCGCAGAAGTGCTCAACGTATTCCTGAAAGATCCACGGGTCCGTATCATCGAAGTCAGTGAATACGCTGCTTTGCGAGACACCGATCGGAACTATGTCAACAAGCTTGTCAACCTGCTGGCGGAAGGGCTGAAACACTAAGGCCATAGGGCTCCACTAATCGCCTGAGTTGACGAGTTATCCGGACTATCGGGACTGCTACGGTTCGAGAATATTGAATGGGGAAGGTCTTCCTAAAACCATCGGCCTGGGAAGTCTTTTTCCCAGCAGATTTCTCCACGCTTTTCCCAATCGATCTGAAGCCATGAACAGGTGTCCCGCGGTAAGCCTGCTGGCGACGCGATGGTGGCCGACAGCAGCCAACGCCATGGATGCGATGCAGCCGCACTGTTCGCAATCGGGATTGCCTCCAAACTGGCATGGAGTGACCTGCGTCTTTAGATCAGCGGAGATTATCTGCGTGGTTCTTGCGAAGATGCATTCCTTCGGGTTCTTCGGTGGAAACTCGATCTCTCGAATGAGGGACTCAGGCATTTCAAGTGCGGGATACTTCACTCGCAGCTTTTTGAGCTCGGCGATCGTCGCTGCCCTTTGCGAGGGCGACAGTATCTCCGCATCGTTCGCGCCTCGCTGCGGAGTAAAGATGCTGAACCACACTTTGACCACTGACGGTTGGGCGGTCCAGAAGCGAAGAAATTCATCCAGATAACCCGGTCGCTCCGCGATCTGCGACGTAATCGTGCAGTGAATGGTCACCCTCGCTTCGCGGATGCTCTGCAGTATCCGTTCGTAAGTAGCCGGCTTTCGCCGCGCATCGTGCTCCGGCTGCAGACCGTCAACAGAGACCACAATGTTCAGCCTCTTGATGCTCATCCAAGTACCGGGTATGACCCTGAATGCGCTTGTGACGACCTGTGTGTGCACGCCACGGCTGTCGATTTGTGGCAACAACATGTCGACCTCGCGGTACCGCACCAGGGGATCTCCGCCGACCAGCGAGACGTGGAGCGGCTTATGCTTATCGATGAGCGCAAGCACTTTGGCGACAAGCTCCTCTCCCTTGAAGTCGGAGAGTTCCCGCAGTTGAGCTGTGCCGCCCAGATGCGCCGCATCGAAGGCATAGCATCCGGGACACCTCAGCGGACATTCCTTTGTAATCTCGATCGAGAGTGATGGCGCGCGTCCGCCCAGGATCTTTAGCCACGCATGGAGAACTTCAGACTTTTTCATGTCCCTCCGTGTTAAACGAGCAAGGTGAAGTGGCTGCTAATGTTGCGCAGACAGGTCATTCAAGCGATCGGCGCTGGGGCTGCCGATGTGAAGGCGTCGTTCAGAACAGGGAAGCGGGAGTTCAGGTTTGCACGCGCAATTTCTGCTGACACATCGCCAGCAAACCGGATGTTGGCTAGCTCAAATTCTCAGAGACAAGAATCATGGCTTGACTGGGGCGGTCTCACGAACTTGCGGAGTCACTCCCCACACAAAGTGTACGCCCTTTGGCGTGCGCCCGGCTCCGCTCACCGAGGACCGATCCCCATGACGTCTGTTCCGTTAAACTTAGCCTGTTCCATTTCATTAAGCCGTACCGCCGATCACAGACGGATTTCGCGCCTGGATCTCTAGTGTTGGAAGGTATTCAAGTGACGAACTCCCGTGTTCCAACGTTGACCTTTCTTCTCGTCGCTATCTTTTTTACTTCTCATCTGTTTGCCCAAAGCAGCGTGGCGCCGCCGGTCCCGGATCTGCGAAGCGAAACAAATCGGGTACTAATTGACGTCTCGGTAACAGAAAAAGGGCATCCGGTACACGGAATTAATAAACTGCGCTTCCATGTTTTTGAGGATGGCAAGGAGCAGCAGTTACGGTCATTTGAGGAGCAACAAACCGAAACCGTCGTCACGCCGATCCTTGCCCCGAAGCCGTTGCCGCCCAACATCTACAACAACACACCGCAGTATCCGCCAGCGACATCGGTGAATGTCCTGCTACTGGATGGTCTCAACACGCCGGTCCGCGATCAAGTAGAGGTTCGGACCCAGATGGTCTCCTTTCTCAAACAGATTTCGCCCGGTACGCCTCTTGCCCTCTTCACACTGTCTTCAAATCTGCAGTTGGTCTTGGGGTTTACTCAAGATCCAGCTTCCGTCGTAAAAGCGATCAACAGCCCTCAAGGCGTAGTCAGACCCTCTGTGGTTTTGGGATCGAGCCTGGAGCAATCCGATCATTCAGGGGAACTCCGTGCAGCGCCCGGCGGATTAGTTATGCAGGAGAGCGCGACTCAGGGCTTACGCCAATTTGAGGCAGATAACACGTCATTCCAAACCGACGTGCGGGTCAAACTTACTCTTCAGGCAATGCGTGAGTTGGCGCGCTACCTAAGTGGTATTCCGGGGCGAAAGAACGTTATCTGGTTTTCTGCCTCGTTCCCAATTGCAATTGTTCCCGATCCCAATGCGGCACCACTTTTCGACCCATTCTCCGTCATGCGCGAGTATCAAGACGAAGTGCGAGAGACCAGCGCAGTTCTTGGTGGTGCCCGAGTTGCAGTCTATCCAATCGATGCGCGCGGGCTGTTGGGTCTTCCATCTCTAAATGCAGACCACAGTCACGTCTCAGAAGAGGTGAGCTACTCGCCAGGGCGTAAAGAAAACATTGGCGAGGCATCTGAGCAGTTTGTGAGTGAGATGGCCAACTCGCACGAAACCATGCGCCAGATGGCTAGCGAAACCGGCGGCCAATCGTTCCTCAACACGAACGATTTCGGGGAGGCGTTCAAGCAGGCCATTCGCCACGGTGCGAATTACTACACGATCTCTTTCGCTCCAGCATCGAAACTGAAAGACGGCACGTATCACCGTATCCAAGTCAAGGTGGAAGGAGGGCCATACGATATCTCTTACAGGGCGGGCTATTTTTCAAAGGAGTTCCAACAGCCTTCTGTCGCTAAAAGCGGTCACATCATGGAAGCAACTGTCCATGGCGCACCGCCATCGACGCAAGTCTTGTTCGAGTCTCGCGTGTTACCCGCGAATGCACCTGACATCATGAGCGGTCCAAAACTAATAGATGAACCCGCTGGCAGTCTTGCCAGAAGCCTTAAGCCACCCATCAAACGCTACGTCCTCGACACTCTCGTAGACGCGCACACGCTCAGATGTGACGCAGATTCCAACAGAATAAGACAGTGTCAGTTAGAGGTAACGGCTATCGGATATGGCGCCGATGGAAAGCGATTGAATTTTGTCGACCGCGGCTTGGCGCTTAGGTTTTCGCCTGAACTTTACAATCAGCGGCTTGAAACCGGAATCCCCGTTCGCATCGTCATTGACCTTCCCATCGGGCAAGTTTTCCTGCGAATCGCAGTTCGGGACATCGCTGGCGCGCGAATTGGATCGATGGAAATTCCTCTGCAGATCGTCGGGAGCTAATGATCGCTGTGCTCAATATAGAGATCCAGGGCCTGTGGTATCAGTAGGGACCCCGCCTGTTCCGTTAAACTTAGCCTGTCCTCTCGCGGCCCTCGAACGAGTCGCAGTTTCGCCACGGAGATCGATTTGGCAAAAGGGAATTGCTACGCGCGCAGATTTGCATGGACGGTCATCGTCATGGTCGCGACGGCTGCCAGTTGCGCAGCAAATGTTCACACGAACCCGCTGAATCTCGATCCGCTGGTGCAGGAAGCCTTTCACCACTTCTATCAGCTGGATTACCCAGCGGCAGTAGAGCTATTCGAGCGCGTCCATAACGCGCATCCGGGCGATCCCCAGGCCACGGCGCTTCTCCTGGATGCGGTATTGTTTCAGGAACTCTATCGGCAAGACCTGCTCGACACCACCTTCTACGCAAATGACGGCTTTCTTACAGGCAAGCACGCTACCGAAGAGGATCCGAAGATTCGCGACCGCATCCTGGGCCTGGCCGATCAAGCCATTCACGAAGCCGACGTTCGCCTGAGCAAGAACCCGAATGACATTGATGCCCTGTACGCCCGGGGATGGGCCCGCAGTCTGAAGTGCACTTATCTCGCTATGGTGCAGCGAAGCTTTGGCGGCGGCCTGCGTCTTGCGATGAAGGCCAAAGACGATCATGTCCACGTGTTGCATCTGGACCCGGACTATGTGGATGCCAAGCTTGTGGTGGGCGTCTACGAGTACGTCGTGGGCGCTTTGCCCCTTCCCTTCAAATTGTTGATCGGCTTCGCCGGCATCACAGGCTCGAAAAGCAAAGGACTTGAGCTGCTGCGAGACGATGCCAAACGCGGAATCATAACCAACGTCGAAGCACGCACCGTCATCGCGCTCTTTCTGCGCCGCGAAGGCCGGTACAAGGAGGCAATCGAAGTGGTGCGAAGCCTGAAGAGTCAGTATCCACGCGACTTTCTCTTTTGCCTTGAAGAGGCCAACCTGCGTAAAGACAATGGCGAAGGAATGGTAGCCGTGGATTCCTACCGCCAGATCCTGACTGACGCCGCAAAACCGCACTATTTCGCTGAGGCCCGTCTGGAACTGGCGTACTTTGGCCTGGGCGATGCTCTGCGTGGGCAGAGACACTACGCTGAGGCGGCGCAGTCCTATGAACAGGCGGCCTCGACCAAAGGAACAGGGCTGGAGCTAAAGGTCCGTTCCCTGGTCGCCGGCGGACAGTGCCGCGACGTGAACAACGAGCGTCCGCTGGCGGTCAGAGACTATCAGGAGGCCATCGACGCAGGCCCGAACACGTCTCGCGCAGAGACAGCCCGAAAGTATCTGCGTTCGCCCTATAAAGGGAACTGAACGCGACCCCGGAGTTGGCCCAGGACCCAGCGTGGGGAACTCCCGGCGGCACGAATGCGTAATGGTATGGTGGATTCGATAGAGTAATTCCGGAGGTTGGATATGGCCTTTTACTGTCAGCGATGTGGATCAGGAATCCCGCCAAGCGCGCGATTTTGCTCAAGTTGCGGCTCGGTCGTGTCGGCGAATACGCCGATCCCGGGCAGACCGCTTGTCAGACCCATCGTCGGCCGCCAGATTGCGGGTGTCTGCCTCGCGCTGGCGCAGGCTAACGGCTGGGACGTCGCAGTGGTGCGCATCCTCGCCGTGGTCGGCTTCTTCGTCACAGGCGGGCTGGTGGGTGTGGCATATGTTGCCGGATGGATCGGCATCCCCGAAGAGCCAATCGCGATGCCGGGACAGTATCCTCCTAACCTATGACCGAGGATTTCGACTCGAACGGCGCCCGACTCAGCTTTCGCAAAATCGGTGCGGGCGTACCTGTTATTTTTCTTCATCCCACGCCGCTCGACCATTTTTATTGGCTTCCCATGGTAGGGGAGCTTGTGGGTACACGTGCAATCATTCCCGACCTGCGGGGACATGGTGCCTCGGAGCTTGGTGATGGTCTGCCCGTTGGAGGCTTTACCCGGGTTCCAGATGCGCCCGTGCTGAGCATGGCGCGGCTGGCTCAAGACACGTTGAACCTGCTCGACCATTTGCAACTGCAGGAAGCCGTTTTCGTCGGCTGCTCCATCGGCGGTTACGCCTTGCTTGAGTTGTGGCGCCGCGCCTCGGAGCGCGTGCGAGGACTCGCGATTGTATGCGCAAAACCGCAGCCCGATGCCGAGGCAAATCTGACCAGGCGAGCCGATACCATCGCACAAGCGCGAGGCGGGGAGGCGGCAGCAGTCCTCGACGGCGCCGCTCAGACCCTCATCAGTGCAACTGCTCGCCAGCGACGGCCTGAAATTGTTCCGGAGCTTCGCGCGCGAATGACTCTGACTCCGGAAGCAGTGGTCGCCGTGCAGGCAGGCTTGGCGACGCGACCCGATTCGGTACCGACTGTGTCCACAATCACGGCCCCGATTTTCGCCATCTGCGGTGGAGAAGATCCGGGAATCACTCCAGCGGAGATGCGGGTGTTTCAGGCGGCTCCGGGCGGATGCGAGTTTCATCTTCTTCCTGATGCGGGGCATTATGCAGCGTACGAACAACCGGCCAAAGTGGCAGCGCTGCTGGCCGAGTGGCTTCGGCACCTTGATGCTTGAAGCAGACTGCAGCGATACGCCGTGGCTATTCGCGCGCTCTCTCCGGTGATACCAAACCAGCGGCCAAATGAGATAGGCTCAAGGCAGACCACGCATCCAACGGAAATCATTTTGATCGCTGCCCCAAAAACTTCTTCCCGCCCATTTCATCATCCTCAGCCCGAGAGCGCCCTCTCATGCGGCAAAGTGTCGCTGGAGACTTTGGCGAAGAAGTTCGGCACACCCCTCTACGTCTACTCTGCGGACCAGATCATCGAGCGTCTGACGCTCTTCCAGCAGGCATTTGCCAGTCGCGACCATCTGGTCTGCTACGCGGTCAAAGCCAATTCATCGCTCGCGATTCTCAAACTGCTTGCCGATCGTGGCGCCGGCTTCGATATTGTCTCGGGCGGCGAGTTGGAGCGCATACTTGCTGCCGCACCGCGCGCTGCGGAACGAGTCGTCTTTTCGGGAGTGGGTAAGACAGCACCGGAAATTGATCGCGCACTTACTGCCGGCATTCTTCAATTCAATGTGGAGAGCGAAGCCGAACTCGAATTGCTTGCCACGCGGGCCCGCAAGCTGAAAATCAAAGCGCGGTTCGCGTTGCGAGTAAATCCCGACGTTTTCGCCGAGACCCACCCATATATCTCCACCGGCTTGCGCGAACACAAATTCGGCATCGACATTCGCCGCGCGCCAGCAATCTATCTTGAGGCTGCACGGAATCGCTGGCTCGACGCTCACGGCGTCAGCGTCCACATAGGTTCGCAGATTCGCTCGGCAGAGCCATTTGGTGCGGCGATGAAGCGCGTGAGCAAACTGGTGGAGCAACTCAAACGGGAAGGCGTCCCGATCAAAGTGATCGATGCTGGTGGCGGTCTTGGCATCGATTATCATGCTGCCGCGGAAACTCCGAGTGCTAGTCCTGCTATGAAGGTGCAGGAATATGCAGCCGCGATCGAGCAGGCTCTCGCCGGCTTCGAAGGTCAATTGCTGCTTGAGCCGGGACGGTTCCTCGTTGCGCAAGCGGGCGCGCTCCTTGCACGCGTGCTGCAGGTGAAGCGCAACGGCAAAAAGACTTTTGTCATTACCGATGCGGCGATGAACGACCTCATTCGCCCCGCGCTCTACCAGGCGCATCACGAGATTGTCCCGGTGAGGCCGCGTGCAGGAAGAATGCGTCCCGTTGATGTCGTGGGTCCGGTCTGCGAGACGGGAGACTTCTTCGCGCGAGACCGCATGCTCAAGCCCGTCGAACCTGGCGACCTGGTCGCCCTGCTCGACGCGGGCGCATATGGCATGGCGCAGAGTTCCAACTACAACACGCGCGTTCGCCCGCGCAGAGGTGCTGGTCGAGGGAAATCGCTATCGGCTCATTCGTCGACGCGAGACGATTGCGGATTTGCTTGGCGCCGGAGCTGACTGTCGTTGGCGGTTGATGTGCGCAGGAACACATCTTGAAACTCCACCCCCCACTGGCCCGTCCTGATAAGGTATCTCGCGGAGGAATTTGCAATGCATTTACGTACGCAGGCGATGTGTGCCTTGGTAACAGCAGGACTTTTGGCAGGGTTTTCGACGATGACTAACGCCGACCCGCTGAAAGTGAAAACAGAGCAGGGCAAGGTTGTTGGCAAGACGATCAACAACGGAAAAGTCCGCGCATTTATGGGACTGCCCTACGCGGCTCCGCCCGTAGGCGATTTGCGTTGGAAAGCTCCCCAGCCACCGGCCAAGTGGAAGGGCGATCGTGACGCAACCAAGTACGGCGCGCACTGTGCCCAGGGGCGTGTATTTGACGACATGGTATTTCAGGATGCCGGTCCGAGCGAAGACTGTCTGTTCTTGAATGTCTACGTTCCCGCCGATGCGAAGGAGAAAAGCAAACTTCCAGTCATGTTCTGGATCCATGGCGGCGGTTACTCCGGCGGTGGCAGTTCAGAGCCGCGTCATAACGGCGACTTTCTTCCTACAAAGGGCGTTGTCCTAGTGACGATCAACTATCGTCTCGGCGTGTTCGGCTTCCTGGTTACCGACGAACTCGCCAAGGAGGGCAACGGATCGGCAGGGAACTACGGCCTTCTCGATATGGTTGCCGCGCTCCAGTGGGTCAAGAGCAACATTGGAAAATTTGGCGGCGACCCCGGCAACGTGACCATTTTCGGCGAGAGCGCTGGATCCTTTGCCGTGAGCACGCTGATGGCCTCGCCTATGTCGCAAGGCCTCTTCCACAAAGCCATTGGCGAAAGCGGCGCGGCATTTCCAAGCGCGCTTAACCTTGGCGGCGAAACAGTGGCGGAACGCGCCCCGATCGACGGCAAGTGGGTCGCCGAGAAGACCGGAGCGAAGTCACTCGCCGAACTCCGCGCCATCCCCACAGACAAGATTCTCGAAGCAGCCAAGAGCAAAGGCCAGACCGGCTTCGCGCCCGATCTCGATGGCAAGTTCCTCACCGAGCCAGTGGTTGATACATATACCAAGGGCAAGCAGGCGCACGTCCCCCTGCTGGCGGGATGGAACGCCGACGAGGGCAGCTTCTTTGCCATGCGCGGCATGACCGCGGTGCAGTGGAAGGCGATGGCCGAGGGATTGTTCAAAGATCGTTCTGCCGAGTTCCTGAAACTCTATCCCGGCGACACGGACGCACAGGCGCTTCGCTCCGCGATTGATTTCGGCAGCGACTCATTCATCGCGTTCGGCACATGGAAGTGGCTTGAGGCACAGCGCAAGACGGGAGGCGATTCGCCCGTCTATCGTTATCACTTTGAATTGGCCGCCCTGCCGAGCAAGTATCATCCGGGCACGTTCGCTTTCCACTCCGACGACATCGAGTATGTCTTCGGAACCCTCGACACGCGACCCGGCGAAACGGTGCGTGCTGAGGATCGTGAGTTGAGCGAGGCAATGATGGGCTACTGGACCAACTTCGCCAAATCTGGGGATCCGAATGGATCAGGCCTGCCCACATGGCCGAAGTACGGTGCGGACAATTCGCTCATTCACCTGAACAGTCCAATCACCTCAGGTCCCGACACAACGCGTGCGCGCTATGAGTTCCTGCTTGGCGGTATCCCGCCGATGCGCTTCTAGCCGCCAAGTCCTGGCTGCAGCAAGAAGGACCGCCCTCGGGCGGTCCTTCTTATGTGCTCAGTTCAGTTACGAGTTCGCAACTTGAACTTCACTCTCTACCGGTTCACTCCCGAAGCCGCGCTGAATCCTGCGGCCTGCCCCGAGGGAATGCTGCTTGCTGGCTGCGGATCGCTGAATGAAGAATTCGAAGCATTGATGGCCCCCGAATAATCCGGTCCCAATCCCAGCTTCTTCAGCGCCCGGGAGTCGGGCATCAGTTTTGTTTGCCAGCCCTGATCGGCCTGAAACTTCTGCATTGCAGATGTAGTGCTCGCATCCCATTGCCCGGTAGTTTCTCCGGTCAGATAGTGCTCGCGGATCAAAGCCTGTTGAATCTCCAGCACGCGCGCCGAATCAATGGCCTGCTGCCCATGGGTTTTCTTGGCCTTCTTTTTCGACTTGTGAGTCGTAGTCTTTTTGTGGGCGGTGTTGTGGCTGGTGCTTGTGGTGTGAGAGTCGGCAGCGATGGCCGGTGTTGCGAATACGGCCGCAACCAAAAGAAACGCCAGGCTTGCTCGAAATGAAAGCATTCGGGTTTTACCTCAATAAATAAGATCCCCTGGACGTTCCACAGATGTTACCGGACCATCCACGGATGTGCCAGAAAAAACCACTCCGGCACCGTGCGATTTGAGGCATCGAGTGTTACGAAAGTCTCGTGCCGTGGTTCTTAAGAAGGCAGGGCGGTCGGCCTATCGACAACAACCGCCCAGCATCTCATCGCAATCGCGAAGGCCCTTAGGGCCTGCACGGTCAGCAACTTGCCTCTTACAACGTGCCCCCGACATAGTTGATGCCGAGGTCCGGACGACGTGGATCCATGATCTCAAAAACCACATCGTCTCCGTTCTTCAGAGAATTCACCACAGAGTCGTACTGGTCTTTGGTCGCCGTGGCGTGTTTGTTAATGCGAATAATCACCAGGCCCGGTTCGAGGCCCTGAAGATCTGCGAAGGAGCCTGAGCGCACCGATTGGATAATCACTCCACCTGAAACATGCAGCTTTGTTGCTGTCGCCTCCGAAACCGGGCGTACGACCAATCCAAGCTTGGCTTCTCCTACATCGCCTTTATCGTCCGGAGCTGCATTTGACTGCGCCGTACCGATCTCAGCAAATACCTTATCGCGATCGCCGATGGTTACTGTGGCATCTGTCTGTTTGCCTTCGCGAAGGAATCCAAGGCGCACGCTCGAACCAGGCCTGCGACTTGCAATCTCGTTCACAAGATCGTCGCCGTCCTTGATGGAGCGCCCGTCGATGGTTGTAATAATGTCGCCGGCCTTGAGACCGGCCTTGTCCGCCGGGCCATTGGGCTGCACCTGCTGAACGAGCACACCATTCTTGAATCCGTAAACGCGATTGACTGCGCCTGAAAGTCCGGGGCGGAATTGAATGCCGATCGATCCCCGCGTTACTTTGTGCGCAGCGCTGATCAGATCGTTGTACACGGCCACCACCGTATTTGCCGGCATCGCAAAACCGATGCCCTGATACCCCGCCGACTGGGTGAAGATGGCGGTGTTCACTCCCACAACTTCGCCGTCCATGTTCAACAACGGACCGCCCGAGTTTCCTGGATTGATTGCTGCGTCGGTTTGAATGAAGTGCTGGAATTGTCCGCTGACACCCGGCTCAATGGTGCGATTCTTGGCCGAGATGATGCCCGCGGTGACAGTTTGCGCGAGAGCGAACGGGCTGCCAATCGCCTGAACCCAGTCGCCGACCTGCGCGTTATCTGAGTTGCCCATCTTCACCGTCGGCAATGGGGAACCGGTTTCGATCTTGATGACTGCGAGATCTGTTGCCTTGTCTGTCCCGATTACGCGCGCGGGGCGTCCCAAATCTTGACTATCGGGATCCGTTGAGAGCTTCACATAAATCTTGTCGGCCTTCTCGATCACATGATTATTCGTGATGATGTAGCCCTTGGCGTCAACGATGAATCCGGAGCCGAGCGATTCGCGAACCTGTCCGTCCTCGCCGTCCTGATCGGGAATCTGGCCGCCAAAGAACTTGTTGAAGAAGTCCTGGAAGTTGTTCTGACCCTGGCCACCCGGTCCAACTCCCGGCGGCTGATCCTGATCCTCGTCGCCGCCATCTGGATTCTGCGGATTTGGTTGTGTGCGGCCATGAGGAGAAGGAAGGCGCCGTCCCTTGTTTCCAAGATTCTTGGGAAGTGTCTGCGTGTTGATATTCACTACGGCCGGCCCAACTGCCTTGGCGATCTTCACAAATTCGTTGGGTGCCACCGATGAGTTATTGACTTTCAGGGGAGTCGCGTCGGTGCTATCGTTCTGCTTTTCCTGTCCGCGCACGCCGTGTGCTGCGTAGGACCCGCCCACAAGAGCGGCCGAGAGTGTTGCAAGCAGTACAAATGTCGAAGCAAGACGGTGCGAACGCAGCCGTTCAAAAAGCGATTTCATAGGTTCGAAGACCTCGTCGAGTGTCCAGCCGCATTGCTGGCTTGTTCAAATCTCTAGTCTTAAGTATAGCCAGTTGTGGGCATTCCCGGCTGGCAGGGCCCGGTTCGAGCGCCTCCACTCTGCGGGATCGACTCATCATTTGAGTCGGATCTCTAACCCTCTGTATGGAGAGACTGGCTACAATCCGTTGCAAGACAACCACAGTTGGTTAGACGCAGATATGGCCCAAGAGTGTTGCAGCGGGCCATGCTAATATCCGGCATGAGTTTTCCAGCGAAGTATCGCGCTTTCATGATGATCCCAATCCTCGCGCTGGCGATGGAAACTACTTTAAATGCCGCAGCAAACCCGGCTCAGGATCCGGGACAACAGACCACTTCTTCCGCAACCCAATCGCCCAGTTCTCAGCCGTCGATTCTTGACCGTCTGAACTCCATGATCTCCGGAGGCAAAAGCGCCTGGAGCCCTGACCAGCTCGCCACAATGGCACGGCTTCGCGATGCGGCGCTTCGCGATCCCTATGCCCTCAATCAATTGCGCCATCTGACTGACAACATCGGCCCTCGCCTTAGCGGGTCTCCGCAGGCGCAACAGTCGGTGAATTACGTGGCTGCGGAGATGAGAGCACTTGGCGCAGAGGTCACCCTGGAGAAGGCTTCCGTTCCGCGTTGGATTCGCGGAATCGAAACTGGGGAATTGACTTCGTGGCTGGGACAAGCCGCAGGGACAACTCAAAAAATAGCCTTAACTGCGCTCGGCGGAAGTGTTCCGACGCCTCGTGAAGGACTCACGGCAGACGTCGTTGTCGTGGAAAACTGGCAACAGCTTCGCGCATTGCCGGCGAGCGCGGTCAAGGGAAAGATCCTGCTGTTCAACCACGCGTTCGATAAGCTGCTCGCTGCGCAGGGCGGCGGTCTTGAAGCCTATGGCGGAGGCGTGGTCTATCGCGGTGCAGGACCCATCGCCGCTGCCGCATCTGGCGCAGTGGCTGTGTTGGTTCGATCCGTAGGGGGCGCCGATTTTCGCCTGCCGCATACCGGCATGACGCAATATTCGCCCGGTGTGCCCAGGATTCCGGCTGCGGCCGTTGCTGCTGAGGATGCCGAATTGATCTCGAATCTGGCCAGCCAGGGCCCCGTAAGACTGCACCTTACTTTGACCCCGGAAACGCTTCCGAATACGGACAGCTACAACGTGATCGCCGATTGGAAGGGTACCGAGCACCCGGAACAGGTTGTGATTGTTTCAGGCCATCTGGATTCCTGGGATCTGGGAACAGGAGCCATCGATGACGGCGCAGGTGTAGTGGTCTCCATGCAGGCAATCCATCTGATGAAGGATCTTGGCATCCATCCGCGCCGCACCGTCCGCTTTGTCGCGTGGATGAGCGAGGAAGAAGGCTCGGAAGGCGCTGCGGCTTACATGGCAGAACACAAAGCCGATTTTGCAAACCACATTGGAGCGATCGAGAGCGATCTCGGTGCTGATCATCCTTCTGGAATCTTCTATTCAGGCAAGCGGGAACTCGGCCAGTGGCTGCGACCCGTTGCTCAAGCCCTCGAATCCATCGGAGCTGAGACGCTTACAAGCGCCGGTGCGACCGGCGAAGACATCGATGGGCTTACAAAAAACGGAGTTCCCAGCTTTGCCCCAATTCAGGACAGCCGCTTCTATTTCAACTACCATCACACGGCCGCAGACACGTTTGACAAAGTTGACCCGCGCCATCTTAATGAGAATGCCGCAATCATGACCGTCCTCGCATACGCCCTCGCCGACTCGCCCGATCCTGCTCCGCGTTAGCGGAAAGCGGACCCGCTCCGAAGATCACCGCCTGCGCGCTGTAACATTCTCTGACCGGATGCGTACATCTTCGATCTTCATGCCTCGTGGGCCGACGGGACGTGAGGCTGCGGCACCAGCTCCGTGAGTGCGATGCCCGCGAGAATAAGCAGCGCGCCAGAAGTCGGTCGCAAGCCAAGTCGCTCGCCCATGAATAGGAACGAAGTGATCCAGGCGAAAACAGGTTCGAGCGTCAGCAAAAGCGCCGTGTGCGTTGATGGCAGGATCGACTGCGCCCAGCTCTGAATGGAGAATGCCGCCGCCGTGGCGAGCGCCGCAGCGACGATCAGCGCGAGGATTAAACGGCTCGTCCAGTGCACATGCGGATGCTCTATGAGCGGAAGACTCAGCGCCATGAATACCGCGCAAAATCCGACCTGCAGCAGTGCGAGCGGCTGAAACGACACCCGAGGCGAAACGTGACTTAACGCAAGACAGTGAAATGCGAAGCCGATCGCGCAACCGAACGTGAGCAAGTCGCCGAAGTTGATTGAGGAGAGATCCGGCAAGAATCCTGCGATGTTTGCACTTGATGCAATGCCGGAATTTTGCGCGGCGGCCGGAGTAGTCAACAGCAGAATCCCCGTGAAGGCAAGAGCGGCGCCCACGAAAGCATTCCATCGCGGAGGACGCGCTCCCGGCGGTCGCAGGCCGGGAATCGAGGAGAATAGCGGAACCAGCACAACAACCAGCCCGGTGATGAACGCCGACTTTGACGGTGTGGTGCGGGCAAGGCCTGTTGTCTGGAACTGATATCCCAGAGCGAGACAAAGACCGACAATAGCCCCGGCGGCGATGTATCCACGTTGCATGCTGCGCCACGTTCGGTGATAGACCGCGCACAGCAACACAAATGCGAGCGTCATGCGGATCAGGTTGAAGGCGGCAGGTGTGGCGTCGTTGAGCGCACCCTTGATCACCACAAAGGTCGATCCCCAGATCGCCACAACCATCACCATCAGCACATAGGCGCGCAGCTTCATTGCGACTGAACCGGGAAGGCCTGCTTGCCTGCGACAAACGTCTGCAGTACATGAGTGCCGAGGATTGCCGCCGGATCAGCCATGTAGAGGTCCCGATCTACCAGAATGAAGTCCGCGTCATAGCCCGGCGCGAGCTTGCCTTTGTGCTTCTCTGCAAACTGGGCATAAGCAGACCCCTGTGTGTACGCGTAAAGGGCTTGCCCTCGTGTCAGCTTATTTTCGGGGTAGTAGGTTTTGGTTCCGGCTTCATTCTTGCGCGTCACCGCCGCATAAAGCCCTCGAAAGGGCGTGATGGGCTCGACCGGGTAGTCAGTGCCGAAGGCCAGCGGAACTCCCGCGTCGAGAAAGGCCTTCCACGCGTAAGAATATGCAGCGCGCCCGGGACCGAGACGCTCCTCGGCCCAGTTCATGTCGGTAAGCAGGTGATTGGGCTGCATGCTCGCGATCACTCCAAGCTGCTTGAAGCGCGGAATGTCAGCCGGGATCGACGACCTGCGCATGCTCGATGCGGTTGCGCGCAGTCTTCGATACCCCTGGCTGCGAATATGCTTCGAGCGCCATCGCAGCAGCCTTGTCGCCGATGGCGTGAAAACCAAGTTGGAATCCCGTCTTTGCGCGCTCGATGGACATCTTATTCAATTCCGCCTGCTTGAATTGAGGTAGACCAGTGTTCGCGGCATCATCGGCAAAAGGCGCCTTCATTGCGGCAGTGCGCGATCCGAGCGAGCCATCCATGAACCCCTTCAGCATTCCTGTGTGCAGCAGAGGATCGTGGATGTTGTGGTGGGAGCGCATCTTCTTCAGTTCGTCGAGAGAGTTCGAAAATGGAAGCCACTCGCTGATGCGTAGATGCAGGCTGCCTTCTTTCTCCATCTCTTCGAAGACGAGAAAATCCTGCCAGTCGCTGAGATCCTGCGCGCTGGTTACGCCGTGCGCGAGGGCGTCATTGATGGCCAGCTCGTCACCTTTGCGCCGCTCGGCATGACTGGGCGGCGGAATCACCTTGTAGACCAAATTCTTCGCGGATTCACGCAGAATGCCGGTCGGTGCGCCGCTTGCGTCGAGATCGATTTTGCCCCCTTGCGGAGGGATCGTCTTGCCGGTGATTCCGGCCACAGCGAGAGCCGCAGTATTTGCAACAGCGATGTGGCCATCGATGCGATCAAGAAACGTGGGATGGTCTCCCGTGACTCTATCCAGATCCTGGCGCGTCGGCAGCTTCTTTTCTGTCCAAAGCGTGTGGTCCCAGTTCCCGCCGGTAAGCCAGTGGCCCTCCGGCGCTTCTCTTGCTGCGGCCTCAATCGTGGCCAGCATTGCTGAGAGCGATTTGACGCCGGTCAAGTCAATAGTCAACTTCGTACGCCCCGCTCCGCCGAGATGCGTATGAGCGTCGTTGAATCCGGGAAAAATGACGGTGCCGGTACTGGCTGAGTTCAGATCGCGCAGCGTAGTTTTAGGACCCGCAAGCCGCGTGATCTTCTCGGTCGTGCCGACAGCGATAACCCTTCCGCCGCCCACTGCGATGGCCTGCACGATTTGCGGTTTGTCCTCGGCAAATCCAACACCGGTGTAGATAATTCCGTCGAAATAAATCAACTCAGGCGCCTTGGAAGATGCGGCAGGCACTGGCTTCCCGCTCTTCGTTGCCGTGTGCTGTACGGCCTGTGTTTGAGCGGGACAGATCGTCGTTGCAAGAGCAGTCGATGCAAAGAGGAGAAATATGGCGCGCATTCGCGCAGTGTAGCAGAGCGAGACTAGAGCTCCGCCGCCCACTCCGTCATTGCAAGTGTCAGCAGCAACACGCGGCGCAGGCCAACTTCGCGGTCCTTGTCGCTATACCACTCTGCCAGCGTGTGCGCGCCCGCTCCTTCGCCCCCTGCGCCCATAGAGAGCGATGGCACCCCCAGCGAAATAGGAATATTCGCATCCGTCGAACCGAGGCGCGATTCGGACTGCAGTCCAAGGTGGCGATCAACCGCATGCAGACAATCCAGGATTGCCGAATCGTCCGCTAACTGCGCGGCAGGTCGATCGCCGATCTTTTCCACAGTGAAACCGATGAGACCGCGGCTGCGCCCTCCGGCTTTCTTTGCCTGCGTGTTGCAATGGTCTGCGGCATCTTCGACGGCGCGATGCAGGGCAACTTCGAGTCGCAGCAATTCTTCTGCATCAGTGGATCGAAAATCGACAGTGGCAGTAGCGCTTTCGGGAATGGAATTGACACTGGTCCCCCCGTGAACGGTCCCCAGGTTCAATGTGGTTGAGGGTGTTTCGGGCATTGGAGTCTGCGCGAGCGTCGCAAGAGCCATGGCCAATGCTGCAATAGGGTTTGGAGTTCCTGCATCGGTAAAACTGTGGCCGCCCGGCCCGGTAATCGTGATCCGATAGCGCCGGCTGCCCAGCGCCTGCGTGACCGCCGAGTCGGCACCGGAACCGTCAAGGACAATATGCGCGGCCACGCGGCCGGCCAATTCCTGCTGACGATAAAAGTGGCGCACTCCGCGCAGGTCGCCTTCGCCCTCTTCTCCTACATTGCCCAACACCAGCAGCGGAGATGCGAGATTCACTTTCGCCTGAATGAGCGCGTGCACGATCGCAAGCATTCCCGCCACTCCCGCTCCGTTATCGCATGCCCCCGGCGCGCGCAGCGTCGTAACGCCATCCTCACTCGTCACGGTGGGATTCAATGGCGTATCGGCAGGGAAGACAGTATCGAGGTGCGCGGAGAGAACAACGATCGGTCCGCTGCTTTCCGGCGGCAGTTTCGCAGCGGGAATATAGCCAAGCACATTGCCGATCTCGTCGACCTGAACATTCAGCACTCCGGCGTCGCGAAACCGTTCGGCCATCCATTTTGCCCGCTGCGTCTCTCCAAACGGAGCACCTGGAATCGCAACCAACTCGGTCTGCAAATCCATGATCGTCTTCGGATTGTTGTGCAGCCATGCGAAAGCGGCATGGACCGGCCTTTGAGATGCCAGTGCTGTTACGCGCGAGAAAGGCGTGCTGCGTGAGAACAGAGCCATGCGAGTGATCTCAGGTTAGCAGGATTGGTGAGAAGGAAGTCCTGCCATGTTCGTTGCAATGGCAAGCCAAAAGGTCGCTTCGGAAATTAGTCGTACTCCACAGAATGCAAGAACAGGCCGCGCGCCGGTGCGGTTGGCCCCGCCACTGACCGATCCAATGCCGCAAGGATCGATGGAATATCCTCGCAGGGAATGTATCCCCGACCCACGTCGAGCATGGTCCCCACAAGATTTCTCACCATGTGGTGCAGAAACCCGCTTCCACGCACGCGATAAATCAGCAGATTGCTGCCATGATGTGTCTCATTCGTCCACGAAGAGGAATAGATGGTGCGGATCGCAGTTCGTGCTTCGGTCTGCACAGAACCGCTGGACTGGTCCTGCAATTCGTTGTTCCGCGTCGCCAGGTCGGGCTCGGTCGCCGTAAAGCTGCGAAAGTCGTGCGTCCCGACAAACATTTCTGCTGCTTTCTCGAGAATCGTCATATCAACTCGCCAGGAATAGGCATATACATAGCGCGCCACGAACGGTGGGCAAATTTGGGCATTTCCCGGCTCTGTGAGCAGCACGCGATACTCGTAGGTCTTTGCCCTGGCGGAGTGCCGTGCGTGGAAAGTGTCGGGCACGATCCTAGCATCCAGAATTCTGATCTCGGCTGGGAGCGTCCGGTTCAATGCGCGGTGCAGATTGCCGGCCGGGATGCGTGCCTGCAGCACAAAGCTTGCTACCTGTCCCATGGCATGAACCCCGGCGTCGGTTCGGCCGGATCCCTGAGGCAAAGGCGCCTCGCCGGTAACGCGTCCAAGGGCGGCCTGCAACTCGCCTTGCACCGTGCGCTCCCCCGGTTGCACCTGCCAACCGTGGAAATCGGTCCCGTCGTAGGCCAGGGTCACCTTCCAGGTTTGCAGGGGCGGGGCGAGTTGGGCGGTTTCGTTCAAAGGTACCTGTATAGATAACAGGTTAATCGACCGGCAATGTCTCTCATTGCCATCGACCCGGTGGGATATACTCAGTCTTTCGAACCCACGCGTCGCCACGGCGTTCTGAATGCCCCAAAATCGGGACGAGGGAACGAACTGTCAGGTTGGCGCGTATTGCCTGTGTAAGCAATTTTCAGTCAGGGTAGGGAGCGAAAAAAGCCTCGAAGACTCATAAAACTGCGTCCGGAGGGGCACTTCGGACGTCTTGAAGAATGGCACCCCACATGCCTCAGGAACTCGTGGAGAGGAAACATGCAATCGTTCGGTATTCGTGTGTTTAAACATAAGGAAAAGACCATGCGCAAGGTTGAGTCGCAGTCAGGGAAACGTCTGCGAGCGCTGGCAGCGGTCATGCTGACATTGGCGGCGGGTGGGCCCTCGGGATTTGCACAGCAAGCGGCAGCGCCACAACCAGGCCAGCCTACGGTGGCCGTGCCCACCGACAAGTATTCCTCTGACCTGCCGGCGGAGCCGGCCCCAACGCATACCCAGCCGCCTGATCTGCGGCAGTCGGAGCGGGACTTTACAAAACCTGCCGGCCGTTTGCTTGGCAATCCCTTCAAGATGTACAGCCCAACGAACATTGAGAAGGCCAGCTTTGTGAACTCCGTGCGACTCACGGACCTGGTGAAGGAGGGCAAGATTTATCTCAGCCTCTCCGACGCCATCGCGCTGGCCATCGAAAATAACTACGACATCGCCATTGCCCGCTACAACCTCGATATTGCCGATACCGACATCCTGAGGACGCGCACCGGCGCGGCTCCCTTGGGTGCTCCGGCCGGACTATTGACCAACACCCTCGGCGGCTCGGTTGCGACTCTTGCCTCGGGTGGGGGACCGGGTGGCACCAGCGTGGGCTCCGGTGGTGCCGGCTCGGGCCTGGGCGGTCAAAGCTTTACCACAAGCGGCGCAGGTCCGGTCCCCGAAAGGACAGAACCGCTGGTTTCCGGAACCATCCAGTTCGATCGTGCTCATGCCCCTTCCACAAGCTTTTTTACGGGCGGCACCAGTTCGACCAACGACTACAACTTCTCTTACGATCAGGGATTCGTCACCGGCTCAGAATTCACGATGACGTTCGACAACAGATACGCCACCACCTCCAACGGGATTACGCTCTACAGTCCGCAGTTGACCTCGAGCTTTAAGGCGCAGGTTACCCAGCATCTTCTTCAGGGTGCCGGAATCTGGGTGAACAAGCGCTTCATGTATCAGGCACAAAACGACCGCCGGATCACCGACTCCTCGTTCCGCCAGCAGATTCTCTACACGGTGAACCAGGTGGAAAGCATCTACTGGGGCCTGGTCAGCGCGTACGAAGACGTGCAGGCAAAGCAACGCGCTCTCGATCAAAGCACCAAGCTGAACGTGGATACGCAAAAGCAGCTTGATATCGGGACGATGGCTCCACTCGACGTGGTACAGTCCGAGTCGACCGTGGCTACCGACAAGCAGGCTTTGATCAGCTCGCAGAATGTACTGAACTTCCAGCAGCAGATCATCAAGCAGGCGATCGCCCGCAATCTCAATGATCCGGCGCTCACTGTTGCGCCCGTCATTCCAACCGACCGTGTGAGCCTTGAAGAGCTGCCTGAAGAAAAGCAGCCGGTAGAAGACCTCGTGCAGCTTGCGTTCAGCCTACGTCCGGAACTGGAGCAGGCCGTACTCATTCTGAAAAACGACGCCATCACGCTGCGCGGCGCGCGCAACGGCTTGCTGCCGGTTTTCGATGCCTACGGTTATTACGGCGGAACAGGCATTGGCGGCTCAATCAATCCGAATTGCAACGCTCAGTTCAATCCAAACTGCAACGCGATCGACTCAACCGGATACGGCACTGCCTTCTCCAACGCCTTCAACGGATCTGCGCCCGACAAGGGCGTCGGTTTCACTCTGAACATTCCCATAGGCAACAAGCAGGCCCAGTCCGTTCAGGCCCGCTCGATGATGGAGTACAGACAGGCGGAATTGCGGCTTGAGCAACTCTACACGCAGATCCGCATGCAGGTGGTGAACGCACAATACGCGCTTACCAACGATCGTGCGCAGGTAGTGGCCTCGCGAGCGGCGCAGAGTTACGCGCAGCAGAGCCTCGATTCCGAGCAGAAAAAGCTGCGGCTTGGCGCTTCGACAACCGCCAATGTTCTGCTGCAGGAGCGCAATCTGGCAACGGCTGAGAACAACCTGATCGCTGCCAATGCGGCGTATGCAAAGGATCGCGCAGGGCTCTATCAGACACTGGCAACAACGCTCGAGCACTACGGCATCAATATGGGTGACGCTGCCACAGGCCAGGTTAAGACTGTGCCATTGGTGCCGGGAGTGAAACCCTTCAAGGGTGGCAACGAACCGACGATGACTCCTCCGCCGCCGAGTGCAACACCAGCGCCTCAGCCGCCTACGAGCCGCTGATCTCAGAACTGCAAAAACAAAAAGACCCGGCCGAGTGCCGGGTCTTTCCTTTGTGCCCTGCGAGCGCTTTATCTCTCGGCAACCAGGTCGAGTAGTTCGAAGAATTCCGGAAAGCTGATAGACGCCGACTCCGACCCTTGAATGAGAGTCTCCCCCTCGGCCCGTAATGCTGCCACACTGAAAGCCATCGCAATGCGATGATCGCCGCCGGAATCAATCGTTGCACCATGCAGCTTTTGTCCGCCGGGCACGTCGAGCCCGTCTTCAAATTCCTCAACTTCCGCGCCCATGGCTCGCAGATTCTGCGCAACCAGCGCAATGCGGTCCGATTCCTTGACGCGCAGCTCTTTGGCGTCGCGAATGCGAATGCCGCCGCTCGTGTAGGGAGCAATCGCCGCGAGAACCGGCAACTCATCGATGAGTTGCGCTGCCAACGCACCGCTGATTTCAGTGGATCTAAGACTACCCTCATCGGCGGAAATCTGCACAGTGCCTACGAGTTCAGAGTGAAGCTCTTCAAGATTCAGCACCGCAATGCGGGCCCCGAGCGCAGTCAGCACGTCGAGCAGTGCAGCGCGGGTGGGGTTGAGGCCAAGAGCGTCCAGCAGCAATCCAGAGCCGGGAAAGAGAGCCGCGGCGCACATGAAGAACGCGGCAGAAGAGATATCGCCCGGCACCACAGCGTCAATCGCGTTCAGCGTCTGCGGTCCCGTGACAGAAACGGAGTCGAGCGCGCGCGTAATCTTCGCGCCAAAGGCACGTAGTGCAAGCTCGCTGTGATCGCGTGTACGCACGGCTTCCCGCACGGTCGTGGTGCCTGCGGTCTGCAATCCCGCCAGCAACACGCACGTCTTTACCTGCGCGCTCGGAACTGGCGTCGTGTAATCGATGGCTGAGAGCGAAGTTCCTTCAATCACGACCGGCGCATGACCCTCGGTCAGCGTGAGCCGCGCGCCCATCTCCGCCAGCGGTTTGCGTACCCGCTCCATCGGTCGCCGCGAAAGGGAAGCGTCGCCGACCAGCGTGAAGCGCCCCTTTTGCGGCGCCAACAACCCCGAGATCATGCGCATGGTTGACCCGGAGTTGCCGCAGTCGAGCGGCTCACACGTTGGCGTGACACGGCCCCCAACCCCATCCACCTCAACCACGCCATCGTCGAGCTTGCGAACCGTTGCTCCAAGCTCTTCCATGCAGGCGAGAGTCGATGCGCAATCTGCGCCAGTCGAGAAATTGCTGAATCGCGAAGTGCCTTCGGCAAATGCACCTAGCATTCCATAACGATGGCTGATGGATTTGTCGCCGGGCAGGCGCAGACTGCCCATAATGTTCCGCGCCGGGCGAATGATGCGTTCTTGCGTCGTCGTGTGCAAGGTCTCTCCGTAAGTTGCCGCTACTCAAGTTTAGCGGAGGGCTGAGCACACATCACCGCCAGGCAAGAACTCCAAGGCCTGCGACGCCCGCTTATTTCACTCTCAACACGATAATTGTTTCATCGTCAAACCGGTCTTGTCCGCCTTGAAAACGGGTGACATCTGCCATGATGGCGGCAGCAATCTGCTCCGCGGGCCGGTCGCGATGGCCGCAAAGGAGGCCTGACAACCTGTCCTCCCCATACATATCGCCTTGCTCGTTTTCAGCATCCAGAATTCCATCTGAGACAAAAACGATTGCGTCACCGGGCTGTGTGGCGACATTGAATTCCTCATAGGTAGCGTTGGGAAACATGCCCAGTGGAAATCCTTCAGCCCGTACCGTAACAGACTGTCCGGCGCGACAAAAAATCGGCTGCACGGCACCCGAATTCGCCACTTGCAGAGTCTGATTCTCATCGTTCCAGAGAGCGAAGAGCATGGTCACGTACTGCGAGTCCAAACGCCGTTCCTGCAATGCATCGTTGAGCGCCGCCAGCATCGCAGCTGGGGCCAGCTGTTGCTGCGCCGCAGAACGCATAATGCCGCTTACGAGCGCGGCAAACAACGCTGCCGGGGCAGCCTTTCCACTCACGTCTCCCAGCACGATCGCAGTTTGTCCCGGTCCGTACTCGAGGAAATCGTACAGATCGCCGCCGATCGCGCGAGCAGGCAAAAAATTCACCGCAAGATCGGCATGTTCGTGCTTTGGCGGAGATACCGGCAGCAACCGCAACTGGACCTCTCGCGCCATCGCAATGTCCCGCTCCAGTTGTTGCTCCTGTCTCTTCACCGCCTGGTAGAGCCGTGCGTTTTCGATTGCGATTGCAACCTGCGCGGCCATTGTCGTCAACATCCGCACATGATCGTCATTGAAAAAAGCAGGCCGCGTATGCTCCAGGTCGAGAACGCCGATCACGCGGTCCTTGTAGAAGAGGGGCACGATCAACTCCGACCGCGTCTCAGCGTTCATGGGCAGATAACGTTGATCCTTGAGCACGTCGGGCACATTGATCGGACGCCACTCGCGCACCGCCGCACCCACCAGCCCCGTCGTCACCGAGATGCGGCGCAGCGGAGCCTGCGCATATCCAAATCGCCAGGCGTAACGCGTGATCAGGGTCTCGCCCTTATCGTCCAGCAGCATGATGCTGAACATCTGATAGTCGATCAGGCGCCTGAGCAGTTGGCCGACCTTGCCCAGCAACAGATCCACATCGAGAATCGATATCAACTCGGTCGAGATCTCGTTGAGTACAGTCAGCGTTTCAGCCTGGCGGGAGACCCGCGCATAGAGGCGCGCATTCACGATTGCCTGGGCGATCCGCGACGCTGTCAGCGTCAGCAGGTGCAGATGCTCCGGCTTGAAATAACCGACCTGCTCGCTTTCGAGATCGATCACCCCAATCAGGCGATTTTTTGCAATCAGCGGAACTGCCAACTCCGAGCGCACATCGGGATTCGCAGGAATGTAACCTTCCACCGTCGTGACATCGTTGATCAGCATCGGCTGGCGAGTGAGGGCAACCTGGCCCACAACTCCTTTACCCAGCGGGAAGCGCATTCTCTGAGCCTCTCGCGTGTGCCCAATCTGGAACCGCATCCGCAATTCATTGGTCCGGTCATTGAGCAACAGGATTGAGAAGATACGGTACTGAATGACAGACTGAACCAGTTCCGACGTGCGGTTGAGCAGGGTTTGCAGGTCGAGCGTGGTGTTGAGCGTGTCGGCGATTTGAGCCAGGTAGCGCAGGTCAGTCGCTTCAACCCGCACATTCTGCGGGTCTAAATAGGCGTGAGGGTTCTCTGAGTTCGCCGGACGATAATCGCCCTCAAAGTGGGTTTCGGTCGACGGAGATGGGGGGCTGGTTGGCATGGGGACTGAAGGAGATGATAACGGAGGACAGCATCCCGCTCCTAGCTTTTCGCCGCTCGCGCCAATCGAATCAAACTGCGCGCATTTGAGGCAGTCGAATGCGGTTCAGCCGTCGACTATCGAGGCGAGGCCCTTAATTGCAGGCAACAGCGCGTCGTATTCAGTCAGCGCCCAGTTCGCGGACAATCGCCACAGATGCCGAAGCACCGATGCGATTTGCTCCCGCTTCAAGCATAGTGCGCACGTCCGACAGGGTGCGGATTCCGCCAGAAGCCTTTACGCCGCTTCGTCCCCCTGCCACTCCGCGCATCAGGGCCACATCGGCAGCCGTCGCGCCGCCAGATGCGAATCCAGTGGATGTCTTGATGAAATCAGCGCCCGCCTGGATGGCAAGTTCCGCGCCGCGAAGCTTTTCCTCCACCGAAAGCAAAGCGGTCTCCAGAATCACTTTGAGGATCGCGCCGTTATGATGCGCAACGCTGGCTGCGGCATGTACGGTGTGTTCAACCGCGTGGTGGTTGCCGCTCTTGAGCTGGCCGATGGGGATCACCATATCGAGTTCTTTCGCTCCCAGGCGCGCCAGGGCCGCAGCCTCCTGCCGTAGAGTCGAAACGAGAGACGCGCCGAGAGGGAAGCCGATAACGACGCCGACTCGAATTCCGGTACCTGTGAGCATGCCGACGGCCGTCGGAACCCACACCGGGTTCACCATCGCGCACGCAAATCGGTAGCGGATGGCCTCATCGCAGAGGCTCTCAATCTGCTCGCGCGTGGCCTCAGGCTTCAGTAGCGTGTGGTCGATGACTTGTGCCAGCGATTGCCAGTCTGCCAGCGCTTGTTTTGCAAAACCGGCTGAATCGAAACTACCGTGGTCAAACTCAATATCTTCATCCCGAATCGGTGTGATTGCAGGCATTTGTTCTTACTCCTTCATTCTTGCGCCGCTCTTGACCGGCGGCTTGCTGCGTCGTCTACGGTAGTTGAGTATAGTGCCTGACGGAGCACCGCTCCAAACCGTATCTTCTCACCCACGCAAGCGATGCGAAAGAGCCGAAAAAGCGCACATCCCTCATGCGTTTTCGCCGCTCTGCGCGGTCGGTTTCGAAATATCCATGCGCACAATCAGTCCATCGCGAAATTGGTACGTATGATAGACGGTCGTGTCGAGCAGCAGGTTGCTTTGTAGATCCCGCACTACCTGGTGAACCTCGACAACCCAGCGCCCCTGATCGTCTTGCTCGATGCTCACCGGATCCACATTCGGATTGACGATTCCAAATTGCCGCGTCCAGTAGGCACGCACTTCCTCGTGCCCGTGCACATGGCCGCCCTCCATCCCGTTGGCCCATTCCACATCGGGATGCATACGCCCAATTACCGCTTCAATGCGACGGGCGTTGAAGTCCCGATAAGCCCCTTCAAGCGTCTTTCGCTCATCGCCCATAGCCTTATTGCTCCGCAGACTCTTCGTGAGCCTATTCCGGGTGATCAGGCGACATAAGGCAAATGTCAGGCAGGTTGCGATACCGCTCCGCATAGTCCATGCCGTATCCGATCACGAAGAGATTGGGAATCGAGAATCCCACATAGTCCGCATCGATCTTTTCAATGCGTCGCGAGGGCTTATCGAGCAGAGTCGCAATGCGCAGCGACTTGGGATGATGCTGCAGGAAAATCTTGCGCAAGTACGAAAGCGTGAGTCCCGTGTCGAGAATATCTTCGACGATCAGCACATTCTTGCCTTCGATCGGCTCATCAAGATCCTTGATAAGCTTCACTGCGCCTGAGGAGCGCTGTCCCTTGCCATAACTCGAGACCGCGACAAAATCGAACGTCGTATCCACCTGAACAGAGCGCGCCAGGTCCGACAGAAAAATCGCCGCGCCCTTGAGTACGCCCACCATCACAAGTTTTTCGCCATCTGCATCCCGGGTGATCTGCGCCCCCATTTCAGCGACGCGGTCGCCTATCTGTTGGCGGGTATAGAGAACTTCCAAGTCTTGATATGTGATGGTTGCCATGATCTAAGTATCGCCGGAGACGCCTGATCGGGCCAACTCTCCCATGTGAAAATCGCAACACCTACGCCACAGGCTTCTGCGCGCCCCTGTTCCATACAATGCCCATTGCCATTGGCGGCCCGTCTATACTTGAAATGGAATGCTCCCTTATCTCCATATTTGGCATCTCAATGTGCCCACCTTCGGCCTGATGCTGTGGCTGGCTGCTGTGGCTGGCGCAATCGTGATGGATCGCAACTTCAAGCGCGCAGGAGTCGACGCCGACGCGGTTGGAATGGTGGCGATTGCCGTTTTAGCTGGAATTGTTGGCGCCAAGCTCTGGCACGTGATCGACACTCCCAGCGAGTTCCGCGAAGCAGGTTGGCGCGTGCTTTGGGATACAGCCGGGTTTGCGTGGTTCGGCGGCCTCGTGTTCGGTATCTCCGCGCTCCTCATTCAAGGCTGGTGGGTACGCATCGGCAGTTTGCGCATCCTCGATCTCGCCGCGCCCGCAGCCGCAATCGGCTATGGCGTCGGTCGGCTTGGTTGCTTTCTCTCCGGCGACGGTTGTTACGGAATCGAGACGAACCTGCCGTGGGGAATGGCTTTTCCCAATGGAATCGAGCCGACGCCACTTGGCGTTCGCGTGCACCCAACTCCCCTCTATGAACTTGTTGCCGGCTTGCTCATCGGCTGGTTTCTATGGCGGAGAGGCGCTAAGCCGCGCGGGACCGGGGCTATCCTGGGCGAATACTTGGTTTTAACCGGAACAGCTCGTTTTCTTGTTGAATTTATACGTCGCAACCCAAAGATTCTTTGGAATCTCTCGAATGCACAACTCGCCAGCCTCGGCTCCGTCCTGATTGGCGTAGGACTCATCTTGTGGGCTTCGCGTCACCCGGCTAACGCCCCCGACGAAGCCGTTCAGCCGGTTGAAAAAGCCGCCTAGACAACACCCTGGTTAATGGCGTCGCTTCCATTACGCCAGAAGAGGTTCGCGCACCGCTGTTCGCGTAACAGAGATGACACTGATGTCGTCCTCCTGCCCAAATCTCTGGGCCTCGCGGGCCACCTCGGCTGCACTGGTTGCGCTTCTCAGCAAATCCTGAACTCGCTCAAATCCGAAAAGCCGTCCATCGGCATCCGTTGCCTCTGCCACACCATCCGATAGCAACATCAAGCGGTCGCCCGCCGCGAGACTAAACCGAACCAGCGAAAACTCCGGAGCGTCGAGCATTCCCAGCGGCAACGATCCTTCCAACTCCATCGCATTGCCATTCAGATACGGTGCAATATGGCCTGCGTTCGCCAGCGTCACAGCTCCATCAACACCAATGCGCATCGCAAGGCATGTGGCAAACGCGTCGCCGCGTCCCAGCAGGCGTTGATTGAGTGCTCCCAGAAGCACCAGTGGATCAGGATCAAACTGCGCCACGGTGCGAATCGCCCCAACCAGCAGCGCCACCAGCATTCCTGCCTTGAGGCCTTTGCCCGCGACATCTCCCACCACGATCAAAAGGCTCCCGTCACTGGGATGCGGAATGATCTGAAAGAAGTCTCCGCCGACTTCCAGCGCCGGCCTGTATTCGCTCTCGATCTCCAAACCCGACAGCACGGTGCGCGGCTGCGGCAAGATCACTTGCTGCACTTCCTGCGCCTGCTTCACATCGAGAGCCATCTGCCGTTGGCGCTTCATGCTGATTGCCAGCCGCCTCAACAGCAGCACGGAGAGTGTGGCCACCAGCAACAGATCGGCCAATTGGCGAAGGTTTAATTGCACGCCAAAGGGAAACCAGTTTGGAATGATGTGGAGAAAACTCAGTTCCGCTGAGAAGACTGAAACTCCCGCCAACACGATTGCCGGCAGTGCCAGCCAGCCTTCCAGCCCTTGATCGCGAATGGCCTGAAAGATGGTCGCAAGCAGCAGTGCGGCCATGGTTAGCCGAACTGCGAGAGAGACAAGATGAAACACGTGGCTTACCGGTGCTGAAACGATGACAAAGAAGAGATTTTGTCCGAGAGAACTGGAAATTATCAAAAGCACAAGTTGAACCGCCAGCACCCATGGAACCCACGACGGTCTGTGAAGCCGGAACCAAACGCGCCAGACCATCACCCAGCCGGCGAAAATCAGTGGAGCCAGAATGGCGAGTCGGAATGGTGCAGTGATCATATACGGGATCCATTCCGTCCAGGTGCTCAGCGTGTTGATAGCGTTGTTCGCTGCAGCTAACAGCAACAAGGCCCCAATCCACACATAAACCGGGTCAGAGCGATCGAAGAGCAAGAGGCTGATCGCCACCAGGCCAAGCAAGGTGAAGACCACGGCGACAATGAGACTGCCTGCATATCCGCGGTAAAGCTCATCCCACTTCACTTGGTGGATCGCTGTCACTGCACCCAGTTCGCCGATCAGCGGAGGGTTGTGGAAACCACCAACATCATCGAGTTGGGTAAGCGTGTAGGGTTCCATCCAGACGCGAAAGGCGAGCACGCGTGTCGAGTTTCCAGCACCACTCTCTGCCGGCAGCGGGAACATCACCGGACGCGTCGTATAGATACTCGGCGTGCTCCCTGAAAAGTCACCGAATGCTCCAACCAGGGCTCCGTCGTCGAATGCCTGGTAAATGTCGTCGACATCGGATGGCCCTGCCAGCGCCAGGTTCACATCCGATCTTGTATCGACTCTGATCCGAATCCGGTACCAAGCGTAGCCCCAGTAGCCGGGATGACCTTTCGCAGTCCAGCCCGGCACGTAGCCGGAGGTGCCTGAGATGGGGTCACTCGAGCCTTTCGGTGCCGTCACGTCAACCGTCTCCCAACCCGAGTCGTCAAAATCAGGCTCGGCCCAAAGCAGCCTCTTCGTCGCCGGATCGACAGGCGAATCGCCGACGCGGAACTTCCAAGGCCCATTCAGAGCCACCAGGCTGTCGCCCAGCAGAACTTGCGTAGCCGCCTTTGTGTCCGCTGCGGGTGCAGACGCAACTGTGTTTGCGGCGATGAGTCGCGCCGGAGCAATGCAGCCTGCAACGAAGGAGAGCAAAATGAGCAGGGAAGTGCGAGGGCGAAGCCAACAGATTTCCAGCGTTCTGGGAAGCATGACTGGCAATATAACCAGTCCGCAGCACTCTGCGATATCCAAATCTCTCGGCGCGCCCCTCAGTGCTAACGGATAGTTCCATTGCTACACCCGCCACTACCCGATGCTTGTATCGTCTATGCAGGAGCCAATCTCCCAGTGGGTGAACTCATGACCTCGACCACCGCAACAAATCCTATTATTCGCGCGGCACGCGGCACTACGTTGCGCTGCAAGGGATGGCAGCAGGAGGCGGCGCTGCGCTGCTTGATGAACAACCTCGATCCCGAAGTGGCGGAGCGGCCGCAGGACCTGGTGGTGTATGGCGGGATCGGCAAGGCCGCGCGCAACTGGGAGTGCTATCACGCCATCGTGCGGGAGCTGGAGAAATCTGGGCGGCGAGGAGACGCTGCTGGTGCAGTCGGGCAAGCCTGTCGGTGTGTTTCCAACGCATGAGATGGCGCCGCGGGTAATCATCGCCAATTCAAACCTGGTGGGGAAGTGGGCGAACTGGGAGCACTTCAACGAGCTCGAGCGCAAGGGCCTGATGATGTACGGGCAAATGACGGCCGGGAGCTGGATTTACATCGGCACGCAGGGGATTTTGCAGGGGACGTTTCAGACATTTGCGGCACTCGCGGAGCGGCACTTCGGCGGATCCCTCAAGGGCAAGCTGGTTGTGACGGGCGGCGTGGGCGGAATGGGCGGGGCGCAGCCGCTTTCGGTGACGCTAAACGGCGGGGTGGTGCTGGCGATTGATGTGGACCGCAGCCGCATTCTGCGGCGGGTTGCGACACGGTATTGCGACACGCTGACGGAGAATCTGGATGAGGCGCTGAGGCTTTGCGAGTCGGCGCGGCGCGAGGGGCGCGCGCTCTCTGTCGGCCTGGTGGGCAACTGCGCAGATGTGCTGCCGGAACTCGTACGGCGCGGGGTGCAGGTGGATGTGGTGACGGATCAGACGAGCGCGCACGATCCGTTGAATGGATATGTTCCGCAGGGGCTCACGCTGGAGCAGGCCGCGGAACTGCGCAAGGGCAATGCAGAAGAGTATGTGCGGCGGTCGACCGCGACGATGGTCGTTCACGTGGATGCGATGCTGGCGATGCAGCGGGCGGGCGCGGTGGCTTTCGACTACGGCAACAACATTCGCCGGTTTGCGTTTGATGCGGGATGCGCGGATGCATTTCTGATTCCGGGATTCGTGCCGGAGTACATTCGTCCTCTGTTCTGCACGGGGTCGGGGCCGTTTCGGTGGGTGGCGCTGTCGGGCGATCCCAAGGACATTGATCGCACAGATGAGCTGGCTCTGGAGCTTTTCCCGGAGAATGAGATTCTTACGCGGTGGCTGCGGCTGATACGCGGGCGGTTTGCGTTTCAAGGATTGCCATCGCGCATTTGCTGGCTGGGATACGGAGAACGCGCGCGGATGGGCGAGGCAATCAACGACCTGGTGCGCAAGGGGGAGATCTCGGCGCCGGTTGCGATCGGGCGCGATCACCTCGACACGGGTTCGGTGGCTAGTCCCTATCGTGAGACAGAAAAGATGTTGGACGGATCGGATGCGGTTGCGGACTGGCCGATTCTGAATGCGCTGCTGAATACGGCGTCGGGCGCGACGTGGGTGAGCTTTCATCATGGCGGCGGCGTGGGTATGGGGTACTCGCTGCATGCGGGGCAGGTGACGGTTGCGGATGGGACGGAGCTTGCGTCGAAGAAGATTTCGCGCGTGCTGAATAACGATCCGGGGATTGGCGTGGCGCGGCATGCGGATGCGGGGTATGAGTTGGCGCAGGAGACCGCGCGGGAGAAGGGAATTCGCATTCCGATGGCGGAGGAAAATGAGAGATGAAGATAAAAGGCAGCGCTGACTGATCGCAGATTGTCGCGACCGTATTCCACATTTACGTTTACGGGCGGCCTTACTTACATCGAACGGCGAGTGAAACACGCTGCGGATTGGCCCGAGACTGAGGCGAACGATTCAGTCTGCGGAAATGGAGCTTGTTGAGAGTGTTGGACATCTTAGGCGAATTGCTTCCTTTTGCTTCATACGTAGTGATGGCGACATTACTCGGTCGATTTGGTTGCATGAAGAATGGGCCTTCCCAATACCAAGGGACTCGGTTGCACTAACTGACCTTAATGCGCTGCGAGGTATGCGAATCACTGAAGTAATGCGCTGGGAACATGACCAATGGGAAATCTTTACTGGGCCCGGTCCGGGCTTTCCCGAGTCGCAGCGACGCGTCGTTCCCATGGGTGTACTCTTAGCCGCCGACTCTTCTCTTCTTCCCGCCGTTGAATTGCCAGTGGGACGCGGATACTGGCGCGATGCGGAATCGGACTGGAATCCGTGGGGCGAAGATCAAGGTAAGTCGCTATGACTCTTGCCGTGGTCAATATCGGGGAACTGGTAACGCTGGCGGGGCCGCCGCGGCCGCGCGTGGGCGACGAACTGCGCGAGTTGGGAATTGTTCGCGATGCGGCGTTGCTGGTGGAGGAGGGGCGCATCGTTGCTGCCGGGTCGTATGGCCGAGATACGGTCCAGATTCCGCACGATGCGGTGGTGATCGATGCGGAGGGGCGGTGTGTGACGCCGGGGTTTGTGGACGCGCATACGCATCTTGTGTTCGCGGGGAATCGGGCGGCGGAGTTTGAACAGCGGATCGGCGGGACGACGTATCAGGAGATTGCGGCGGCGGGCGGGGGAATTTTGCGGACCGTTGCGCTGACTCGTGCGGCGAGTGAAGAGGAATTGCTGGCGGCGGCGCGGAAGCATCGCGACTGGATGTTGCGTTCGGGGACGACAACGATTGAAGCGAAGTCCGGATACGGTCTGGATCATGCGACCGAGTTGAAGATGTTGCGCGTGATTTGGCTGGGCGAATGAGGAAGGCTGGCGCGAATAGTGCCGACATTGCTGGCGGCGCACACGGTTCCACCTGAGTTTCTGGATTGTGGATCGGGCAGTAGTGGTCTCCCACCCTTCGCGCAAAAAAACCGCGCGAAGGATGGGGCACCCGGCAGTGGCCGGGCGAGTATGTGCGTTGGGTTGCGGATGAGTTGATTCCCGAGGTTGCTGCGGCGGGGCTGGCGCGGTATTGCGATGCGTTCTGTGATGAGCATGCCTTTACTGTGGAGGAGACGCGGACAGTACTGACGGCAGCGCGACGGCATGGATTGGGGCTGCGGATTCATGCTGAGCAATTTCGCCCGGGAACAGGCGCTGCTCTCGCGGCGGAACTGGGCGCGGCGACTGCGGATCATCTTGAGACGGTGACGGAGGAGACGCTGCATCGGTTGCGGGTTGCCGGTGTGCAGCCTGTTTTACTGCCTGGATCGGTATTTGCATTAGGCCGTACGCAATACCCGCCGGCGCGGAAGATGGTTGAGCTTGGACTGGCGATCGTGCTGGCAACAGATTTCAATCCGGGATCGTCGCCGGTACCGTCGATGCCGTTTATGCTGTCGCTTGCATGCATAGAGATGAAGCTGTTGCCGGCGGAGGCGCTGGCGGCTGCAACGATCAATGCGTCGTGGAGTCTGGCCTGGGGAATCACGTTGGTTCGCTCGAAGCAGGGAAGGAGGCAGATCTTGTGATTCACGAATTTGCCGACTACCGCGAGCTGGCTTACTTTGTTGCGGCGCCGATGAGGCCGAGGGTCTTATTTCGGGGAAGAAGTGTTGTTGAGCATCCCTCAGAGGCGAAGAAGTTACTGCGTTCAGAGAAGTCGTGCCCTTTCATAGAGCGACTTGTGCGGAGCCTTTCCGCAAGTTGTGAAGTGTGCTCTTGGAAAACATCTCAACGACGCAGAATTTCGCCGGGTTCTAGGACTGCATTTTTCTGCGGGTTCTTCGTTTCTCTGCGAAGAAGACAATGACTCCGATGCCAATGAGGAGCGCGGTTGCTCCGAGTACTTTCGCTACCGCGAGCGGTTTGTTTACTTCTTCGCTGCCGGGGATTGCTGACAGCACAATCGTGGCTGCGGTACTGATCAGGCCGAGTGAAGCGAGAATGATGGCGACTGGTCGACCACCGGGCACCCGTCTTACTTCCGGGCCGGCGGGTCGGCTCTGAAAACGGATCATCGCTGAGAAGAGAAACAGGTAGGGAAGGAAGAGCGCGATTACTCCCATGCTCACGAGGACGTTATAGGCACCGCGCACAGTGGTTCCGGCCTGACCCAGCATCGCGACGATGATGCCGGCGAATCCATACACCCCAATCGCAATCCACGGGGTGCGGAAGCGCGGATGGATTGAACCGAACGCGGAGGGAAGGTAGCGATCGACTCCGGCAACGAAAGGGAGTCGAGCAGTCGATGATAGATTTCCGGCCGCCTGACCCACAGCATTCAACCCGAGCAGCAGTGCCATTGGCGCCAGCAGCCATGCCATACCGAGCCGTTCGCAGAGCATGCGAATGCCGTTAATAAAGCCGTCCAGGCCGCTTACCGCTTCTGTCGGGAGCGCCACCATGAGAGCGACAGTCCCGCCAATGTATCCGATGGTGAGTATGCAGCCGGATACGAGAATCGCCCACGGAATGGCTTTGCGAGGGTCCTGAATCTCATCGCCCATTGCGGAGACTGACTCAACTGCGCTGAAGGCAAAGAAAACTCCTGACCAGAAAACCGCGTTGTTGAGCGACCAGTGGGGAATCATGTTTGCCGCCGTGAAGTGCGTGGCCGATCCAAATCGCCAATACGAGACGACACCCATCAGCAGCAGCACCGAGAGGGAAAGGATGGTGCCGAATGCGCCGATGTTGTTGAGCCACTTTCCGGCATCGATGCCGATGATGTTGAGAAACGTAATAAGCGACAGCGCGATCGTTGCGAAGGCCATGAAGTACAGCGGATTTGCATTGAGGGACTGTCCGCGCGGGCCGAAAGCAAACAGGGCGGAGCCAGCGCCGAAATAGAGCACTGCCGGAAAATATGGCAGATTGCTCATCCAATATGTCCAGGCGCAGATGAAGCCGGAGAAATCGCCGAATGCCTCGCGCGTCCAGATATAGATTCCGCCTTCTTGTGGATAGCGCGAAGAGAGTTCCATTACAGATGCTGCCAATGGAATAAAGAAGCATGTGAGTGCCGCGATCCATATAACCAGGATGCTCGGACCGGCTGCCGCTGCGGTCGCCGTCCATCGCACGCTGAGCACGATCACCACATAGAGCAGCACAAGATCGCGGAACCTGATACCTCGTTTGAGGGCGGGCGTGGTGGGCATGTACGGCGGAGAATAGCAGAGCCGGATGAGGGGGAGAAACTAAATCTTGGCTGGTTTTAGTTTCCTTTGAGGTCCTTGAGCACGGCCATAGCGGCGTTGCGTCCGTTGATGCCGATGACGCTGCCGCCGGGATGCGTACATGCTCCGCAGAGATACATGCCGGGCATGGGAGTGCGCGATGTGAGTCGATCGGCCCACATGTATTGCGGCAGGCACTCGCCTTGAAAGATGTGGCCGCCGGTGAGTCCGACTTTCTGCTCGATGTCGGGCGGGCCGAGCACCTGCGCGTCAATGACGGCGGTGTCGATGTTGCTGCAGAAACGCGCCAGGGAATTGAACGCCAGCTTGCGGACTTCGTCGCGGCGCTGGTCCCAGGTTCCGTCGGCAAACTTGTACGGCACATATTGGGCGAAGACGCTCATGGTGTGCTCGCCTTCGGGGACGACGGAAGAATCGTGCACACTTTGGAAGTAGAGTTCGCACCACAGGTGCTCGGGCAGTTCCCCGCGACGTGCGGCGGCGAAGCCTGACTTCCACTCTTCCTTCGTCAATGGGGCATTGATCTGGCCGTAGTGGTGGGACTCATTTGTTCCACGGCGCGCGATAAAGTCGGGCAGTTCCCGCAAGTGGACGTTGAGTTTTACGGTGCAGCCTTCGATGGGTATCTGCTGGATGCGGGCGCGCCATGCCGCGTCGGCGGTGTCGCCTAACATGCTGAGCGTACGAACGGGATCGGCGTTGGAGATGATGGTGCGCGCAGCGATGCGCTCTCCGCCCTCGAGCACCACGCCTTCGCCGGGAATGATGGAGGCAACAGGCACTCCGGAGACGACGGTTGCGCCGGCCTCACGTGCAGCGTCGCAGAAATAGAAGGAGACCATGCCCATGCCACCGCGCACGTATCCCCACATGCCGGGCAATCCGCCCAATCTGCCGGATGCGTGGTGGAATCGGATGGAGGCTGTGCCGGGATCGAAGGGACTCGCGTTGGTTCCGATGACGCCCTGGCCCAGGTATGCGATTTGAAGGCGTTCGTCGCGGAGATAGTGCTCGACAAACTCGGCCATCGACCATTCGAACAGCACGGCGCGCGCTTCCACATCATCGCCGAGCAATAGTTCAATCTGCTCGCGTGTCGGTGCCTCGCCAATCCAGAGATCGTCTTCATCGGGAGGCCGCAACGCATCGCGTAACCGGCGAATGACGTCGCACATGGAGTTCCAGCCCTTCACGTCGTCGGGTGCAAGCGCACGCACCTCCGCTTCGCAGAGTTCATCGTCATCCCAGAGCTGAACGCTGGAGCCATCGAGGAAGGGAACAAAGAGGCCGTTGACCGCGGGCGTCCATTCAAAGCCGCGACGTGGCAAGTCGAGTTCTTCTACCACCAGCGGGTGCAGCAGACCCGCAAGATACGCGCAAGGCGACATGCGCACGCCGGGGAAGGGCTCCTCGATGGTGCAGGCGCCACCGACGCGGGCGCGGCTTTCGATGACCAGCACGCGCTTTCCTGCCTGAGCGAGATATGCTGCACAGGCAAGGCCGTTATGACCGGCCCCAACGATGATTACGTCCCAGGTTTTGGCGGCCAGCGCGCGAATCGGCACCGGCAAGCCGATCTCGCCCAAAACAGCGGCCGTAGGTGAGCTCATAGCGTATTACGGTAACATCTCAGACTTTGGCATGCGACAAGGAGAAATCGCCGAAATTGAATTCGGTTAGCGCACATGGTGTGTTCCCGGTCACGTAACGGAATGCGGAGTGGCTTGCTATGATTGGGGACGGAAAAATTGTAGCCGGCGCCACGTTTGGTCCGGCGAGGAGACCGGAATGTCCGAAGCAGGTGCCTTTAGCGCAGTGCCCACCAAGATCCTTGTTCCCATCGACTTCAGCCCGTCATCGCATGTCGCATTGGAAGCTGCGACAGAGCTTGCCGACAAATTTCATGCCGAACTTTTTCTCTTGAATGTCATCCCGGAGTTTCCGACTGTCGCGCTTCCAGAGACAGTTTCAGAGAATGTGATCATTGAAGCGGCAAAGAAAGAAGCCACGGGACATTTTGCAACTTCGCAAAAGGCGCTCGACGCGAAGGCGCTTAAAGCAACCAGCACGGTTGAAGTGGGCGACGATGTGGCTGGAACCATTCTTGATGTGATCGAACGTGAGCACATCGATTACGTTGTGATCTCAACGCACGGCAGATCTGGATGGTATCCGTCAGTGTTTGGATCGATCGCGGAGAAGGTCGTTAAGCTGGCTCCTTGCCCTGTTCTGCTGCTGCGCACACCCAAGCCGAAGAGCAGCGCCAAAGTTACGTCGAGCCGCCTGATGGAATGGTGGTAGTTTCGAGCATCGCCATACGCTGAGCGCGGAGAAATAGATTTGACATCGAACGAACCTGCCAAAGCCTGACGGAAGGTCTGTCGGGCTTTGCGCTTTTCTGCAAGAGAGATGCGCGTCACTGCACGCTGATGTCGCCGTCCGAGCGTGTCGCCCTCGATCTGCATGGAGTGATTCAGGCCTCCCGGCATACCCTGAGCTCGACAGCCGGGCGGGGAACCGTAGCGACGGCCAGCAGCAAAATGCCGCAAGTCCGCCAGAATCTTGACATACCTTTATCCTGCCACTGATGGGGGCGAACATATCAGCTTTGGCATGTCAAAGCGCGGCCGGCTTTGGAGGTTAGACTGTCTTTGGCTGCTTAAGTATTTACTAATCAATGATATGGAGGCAAGTTTGGGCAGTTATCGAGTTCGCTCGGGCTTTGGCAGTTTTGGCCCGTTTGCTATTGATTTTTAAAGAGAAAATCCTTAAAATAGAAACCTAGAGTCACCTCAGGGTTGCAAGGATCCCCAGCCCAGCGCCCGAGGTCGTAGATGGCACTTCACTCTGTACTTCACTCCTTTCTAAGGACAACAAAACAAATGGCAAAACGTCGCGGAAATCCGAATTGGGGCAAGCCGGAGCCCATCGGCCCCGTTGTACCCACTGTGACCTCCTTCGAGCAAATCGTTAAGGAGTTCAAGCTCACCCCGGATCAATACATCCGGTCCACCCGTTTGAGGGAGTGGGCCCGCCGGAATAAGAATTCGAAGTATATACCTGAAGCGCTCCTTGAAGCTTGGGGTTTCGAAATCGAATCTACGTTGTAGATTTGTCTTCGTCAGCACGACAGAAGCGCCGCCTACGGGCGGCGCTTTTGTTTTGGTATCTGGACATTTTTGGTGTTTGATACCGCGATAGGCGAGAATAGAATGACCGCGATGCGAGAGAACCTGCGCAGTTCCGAGTCTCCATTTACCGACGTGCCGGGCGCGCTGGCGGAGATTCGCGCGGGCCGCATGGTGGTCGTGGTTGACGACGAAGACAGGGAAAATGAGGGCGACCTCACCCTGGCTGCCGAGCACGTTACGCCCGAGGCGATCAACTTCATGGCACGATACGGGCGCGGCCTGATCTGTCTTACGCTCACCGAAGAGCGCGCAGATCATTTGCGTCTCTTTCCCATGACGCAGCAGAACTCATCGCGTTTCGGCACGGCGTTCACTGAGACGATTGAGGCGCGCGAGGGCGTCACCACCGGAATTTCGGCGGCTGATCGCGCTCACACGATTCGCGCAGCGATTGCTCCTGACGCGACATTCAACGACCTGGTTCGTCCAGGCCACATTTTTCCGCTGCGGGCTCGGCAGGGGGGCGTGCTGGTCCGCGCGGGACAGACCGAGGCATCGGTTGACCTGGCGCGAATGGCCGGACTGCAGCCTGCGGGCGTGATTTGCGAGATCATGCGCGACGACGGCGAGATGGCGCGCATTCCGGATCTCATTCCGTTTTGCGCGGAGCACGGAATGCGGATGCTCACGGTTGCGGAGCTGATCCGCTACCGGCTGCGCCACGAGCGCTACATCGTGCGAGCGGGCGAGACGCGCATTCAGACCAAATATGGCGAGTTCCGCATGATTGCGTATGAGAGCGAAGTCAACGGCGGAGAAAGTCACATCGCGCTGGTGCGAGGCGATCTTTGCCCCAGTTGCCCGGCATGCCATGATGGACCGGCTAACGTTCCGGGCGATGCACGGACAACGCGGCCGCCTTGTTCTCATGCGGTTATGGTTCGCGTTCATACGCGCTGCACGGCGGGCGATGTGTTTGCCGCTGATTGTCACTGCCGAGAAGTTCTCGACCAGTCCATGCGCATGATCGCGGAAGAAGGTTGTGGCGCGATCTTGTATCTTCACAACACGTCGCGAGGATTTGAGATCGATCGCAGTCCTGCTGGCTCGACCGCATTCAAGTCTGATGGAGTCGCGGTTGCGGGGAGCGTCGATGAGACGCCGTCGTCACGCTTGATTCTGCATCAGGAACTTCGCACGCGCGAGGGTTCTCAGGCCCGAACGGGTCGGATTTTGCGCGCGATTGGACTGGGCGGGCAGATTCTCTCGGACCTCGGCATCCAGCGTATTCGACTGCTGTCGAATACGCCCATGCACATTCCCGCGCTCGAAGGTTTCGGCCTCGAGATCGTCGAGCAGGTGCCCATTCCTGTCGAGGAATGCAGCCGGGTCGTCTGAGTTGTTTCCTGAAAACCTGGGGTCGGCATTCTCTTCAAAACTTCGCGTCTGGCTTCAGCTCTCTGTCCAAACCGACACGAATTTCATAGAAGGCAGATGCTTGCTTGCGTTATGCTGCGCTGAGCAAGCGAGTTGTGGCGTGCCTGCTGGAACGGAGCCCGAAGATGCAGTCAGCGCCTTTCCCACCCAATGAGAGCGGCAGAATCGCTGCTTTGCATGCGCTCAATATTCTCGACACTCCTCCGGAGGAGCGCTTCGACCGCCTTACCCGTATTGCGAAGCGTACGTTCGATGTGCCGATCGCGCTGATCAGCATGATCGACACGAGCCGTCAGTGGTTCAAATCGAGAGGAGAGCTATCGGTTTGCGAAACATCAAGAGACATTTCGTTTTGCGCACACGCAATTTTGAACGACGACATTCTGTACGTTGAAAATGCGTTGAAGGACGAACGCTTCTTCGACAATCCCCTGGTAGTTGGCGAGCCGAAGATTCGATTCTATGCCGGATGTCCGTTGCGCATGAACGACTTCAAAATGGGCACATTCTGCCTGATCGACAGTCAGCCCAGGGAGTTCACCCAGGAAGACCGGCAACTGCTAAGGGACCTGGCGGGCATGGCGGAACAGGAGCTCGCGATCGCGTACCCTGCGGATTCCGATTAGCAGACCATGCCCCGGTGTTACCAGCCCAAAACGTAGGCAAAGATGAGCGGCGCAACAATCGATGCGTCGGATTCGATGATGAACTTCGGCGTGTCCACGCCCAGCTTGCCCCAGGTGATTTTTTCGTTGGGGACCGCGCCGGAGTAGGAACCGTAGCTTGTAGTCGAATCGCTGATCTGGCAGAAGTAGGCCCAGAGCGGCACGCCGGTGCGCTGCAGATCCTGGTGGAGCATGGGGACGACGCAGATGGGAAAGTCGCCGGCGATGCCTCCCGCAATCTGGAAGAAGCCGAGAGGAGTCTTCGCAGTGGTGTTGGTGTACCAGTCTGCGAGTTCCATCATGTATTCAATGCCGGTGCGAACGGTATGGACTTTTTTAACGTCGCCGGAGATGCAATGGCCGGAATACATGTTGCCGAGGGTGGAGTCTTCCCAGCCAGGCACGAACATGGGCAGATTCTTCTCTGCCGCTGCAAGCAGCCAACTGTCTTTCGGATCGATCTGGTAGGACTTTTTGAGATCGCCGGAAAGCAAAATCTTGTACATGAATTGATGCGGGAAGTAGCGCTCGCCGGCCTGGTCAGCGCGCACCCACTCTTTGAGCACTTCGTTTTCGATGCGCCGCATCGCTTCCATCTCGGGGATGCAGGTATCCGTGACGCGGTTCATGTGGCGGGAGAGCAATTTTTCTTCATCGGCGGGCGTGAGATCGCGATAGTGAGGGACGCGTTCGTAGAAGTCATGCGCGACCAGATTGAAGACATCTTCTTCAAGGTTGGCGCCGGTGCAGCAAATTCCGTGAACCTTGTTCTGGCGGATCATCTCGGCGAGCGAAAGACCCAGCTCGGCAGTGCTCATGGCGCCGCCAATGGTGACGAACATTTTGCCGCCGTCGGCGAGCAGTTTGTTGTACGCATTCGCGGCGTCGACAAGAGCTGCAGCATTGAAATGACGGTAGTTGCGCTTGATAAACGATGTAATTGAAGACATGATGCTTTCTTACTCCCGTTCCCTACGCTAACACAGTTAAATCAAGGCTAAGTGAACGCTTCGAGTGCTTGCGGGGATGACTTCGTCGAGTTGAAATATGTGCCGCCGGAAAACCGAAAAGACCCTTTCGGGATCCTTTCAGTGAATTACCAGATCGATGTTGTAAAGACGAAGATAGCCCAGTCGGTATGCGAAGGCGGCCCCGGCCATTTGCCCCAACGAATGACAGTCAAAGCAACGGCATAATAAACACCAAGCAGTACAAATACTATGTTCAGTGCACCCAAGACACGCATCGTCCAAATCTTCATTAGGTGTTCCTTCTGAAAAAAGTGCCTATCTCAAAGTGGAACATATGCGCTCAATTGGGATCTAGTCATCTTGCCGTTTTCGAGCAGTTCGTTCACTTTTGCAATCACCTTGAAGGCGTCGGCGATATAGACGACGTCGGCTTTGCCGCGGGTCCAGCCACAGTTTGGGTCGAGAGAAATCGCGCGGCGGTCTCCAATGAAGCGCCATCCAACGACGTGCGGCTCCTCGCCATGGCAGCAGGTGGAAAGGCCCTTGGAGTGGCGCGGCGTGGAGCCGGTTTGTCCGACCTGATTCATGTGAGTGAGGAAGGGAAGCACGGGCTGGCCTTCGCCGCCCTGGTCCACGAGCGATTTGCTGCTGCCGAGAGAAGCGCTGGTGTTGCGCAGAAAGCCGAGGATGAGATCGCCGGCCTCGTCGGAGTGAATCTTTCCGTCGGGCTGTTTCTTCGTCCATCCTGCGCCGGCAACGAAAAGCATTTTCGCATCGGGTCGGATGGTCTGCTGATCCTGGGAAGGTGTGCGGAGTCCGATGACAGTCGTGCGAATGGATTGCAAGTCAACCGGAACCTGCTCGACCTGAGCAGCGTCGGGAGTACCGAGGAACGCGGGATGCGTCCCTGCGTCGAGCAGGAGAAACCATGGCCGCGACTCGCGTGTAAGCACTGCTTCAATGCGCTGACGATAAAACCAGCGCGTCGCCTGGACGGTATCAGCAACACTGAGCGCGGTGACGTGGGTGTCGATCGAGCCGCCGAGTCGATGGGCAACGCCGGCCGTGACGCGGGCGAAGCGCGAACTGCTAGGCGCCAGCACGATGGTTGGCTGCGCCGCGCGGCATAGGGCTTCGCATGCGGCTGCATCGGTGGAGTAGCGAGGCTGCGCAAATGCTTGGCCGGAGACACCCAGCAGTCGCGCGCCGGCGGAGGCCAGCGATGCTGCTGCGGAATCGGAATTGGGTGCGACGATTCCGATGGCGAGCGGTGCAGAGAGGCTGGTCGCCAATTCTTTGCCGGCGGTTACAGCTTCAAGCGACGACTTCGCGAGTGCAGCGCCGGATTCGTCGGAGTGGGTCAGTACAAGAATGGATTCCATCATCGCTATTCGGCTCCAATCCACGTGACGAGTTCGACGGCGATTTCGTCAGGCGTCATGTCTTTCACTAACCGCGTGGTGCGCTGTTGCCGAGGAAGACTGACCGAAGCGTAATGAACTCCGTTCGGCGCGACCGGAGCGGGCTTCGCTTTCTGCAAAGCGGGCATGATGGTGCGCATGTTAGCCATGCCGATCTGCGGATTGTTGCGCGGCTCAGCGAGGTTGCCGGTTGCCCAGCCAAGCACAGCGGGAGTCCCGACGCATACAGACTGTTGGTGTCTCCCGCCCTCAACTCGCTCGAGGATCAAGAAGGAGCCATCTTCACGCAGAACGATCTGATCGACTCCCATGAACTGGTCTGTGATGCCGAGGCGTTCGCCAATCAGTTGCAGCGTGACGCCAGCTCCGCGTGTGGCGGATTCCCAACCGCCGAAGAGAAGGAGCTTGGATGTTTCCAGTCCCGGAATTGCGAGGATTGCGTCGGCCAGAGTTGCGGCGGTGGTGTGCGCGTCGGCGAACCCGCCAATGGGGCCGTCGATGGGAACGAGTTCGAAGCTGACCCTTTGAGCCACAGTCATCATGACCTGCTGCAACTTGGCCTTGGGGCCGAGTGAGACGAGCCACACTTTACTGCCGGGATTGCGCGCAGCGAGATCCGCTGCCTCATAGAGAGCGCTGGCTGCCCAGGGGTCGATAACCGCCGGCAGCATCATCTCGTTTTTTAGCGCAGGGCCGTTGGGGCCGGAAACCGGCTCAAGTGTCTGCAAAGGATCGGGTGCGATGCCCGCGCAGACGACGATGTGTAAATGCATGCTTCTAGCTCCTAATTTCTGGCTGCTAGCTATTAGCTAGCAGCCTCTAGCTTCTAGCCTCTAGCTACTAGCTTCTTCTTGCTGGTTTCAGCGTTAAGCGTCTGAATAAAGGAACGGATCATCTTCGACACTTCGTTGCTGAGTGATGCAGCTTCCTGCAGTGCTTCGGAGCTTGCAAGCCCCAGACTTGTGGCTACAACGAGCTGAGTCTGCAGTTCGTAGGTTGAACCTTGTGCGATCCCGAGGAATTGCCGAAATTCTGTAGGATTCAACCTTCCTCGACCCTCGGCGATGTTGCTTGCTACCGACACGGCGGCTCTTCGCATTTGCGATGTAAGCCCGTAGATTTCTTGTTTCGGGAAAGATTGAGTGAGGCTGTAAATGCAAACGGTCAACTCCATTGCCTTTTGCCACACAATCAAATCTCGGTAATCCTGCGCCATCCATGGTCCTTGGTAGTTAGCTGATGCTATTGGTATCTTTCGCGGACGAGCTAAGAAGCTAGTAGCTAGTAGCTAGAAGCTAGTGGCTATTAGCCGCCCTCAGTTCTCTGCGGAATGTAGGCCGCCAGATCCGGCGCGAAATTCTATATTTGTCAGATCGTCATCGACTTCTCTCGAGCAGTTCCAGATACAAGCCCCGCAGTGGACGCACTTTTCGCGCTCGAAGTCGGGCAGCCCCTCAGGGCCCAAAGTGATTGCCTGACCGGAGCACATGGCGATGCAGGTTCGGTCTTCGCAACTGATACAAAGGCCAATGCTCCTGAAGACGACATGGTCTGCGAAGCCGGGCATCGCCTGAACCTTGCCGCCCATGAGGAGCGCGTCCTGGTGTGAGATAAGGAGACGCCCATCGAATGCAATCTCAGGCCATCCTCGCAATGTCATCAGGGCTTCGTGCAAAGGCCGGCCGTCTAGAAGGGCGAGCTCCGCGGCATGCTTGCGCTTCAAGGCTTCCTTGGACCGCGAGCGAGTCCGGTGAAGTTGTTGGTGGGTCGGCGGGATTTTGGCGTTCAGCGAGATTCTTCCGCCGGTAAGGCCAGCCAGCGCCATGCCGACCATGCCGCGGACGACTCCGCTATGAAAGCCGTTTCGTGCATTTTCTGCTTCTCGTGCGCCGCGTTCCACCCAGCTTTGGCGCCTCTTTGCTTCGTAGGTGGCAGCAAGGAATTCTTTCGTGAACGGCTTGCCGTTTTTCAGCAGCTCGATGACAGACTCAGCGAGTTGTGTGCCGGTGGTCCAGGCCTCATCCACTCCCGAGCCGGCGAGCATGTTGGTTGAGCCGGAGCCCTCACCGATGCGCGCGTATCCGTTTCCATTGAGGAATGGCTCACCGTGCTTGCCGGATTCATCGAGCGATTTCGCTCCCCACGAGCGGAGGATTCCGTGCTTGAGATGCTTCCACAACGCGGGGTGCTGAATGTAGTGCTGCAGATAACGATAGGCAGTGCGCGATGGATCGCTCATCCACGATGGCACGAAGATGCCCACGGAGACGAGCCGGTCGGGATGCACGTACAGGAAGCCGAAGATCTCTGGCTCGGGGTAGCCGAAGGTGTGCCAGACCGTGCCCGGTTGCAGCGGCGAGGACGAGTCATCGGGCTCGGGGGGCAGCTCAATGACGAATTTCATTCCCAGGGCCCATTCCCGTTTTTCGTTGCCATGGGGGATTCCGAATTTCTGATCGATCGCGCGGCCAATGGGGCCGAATGGTCCGTCGCCGACCACCGTCAGTTTCGCATGCACATCAATTCCGGGCATGTAGCCATCGGAAGGCTCTCCATCCCTATCGACTCCCTGGTCTGCCAGGCGCACGCCGATGACGGCCTGATCCGCAAAGAGAGCTTCAGCCACAGGCATGCCCGGCCAAACCTGCGCGAAGCCGGAGTTCATGAGTTGCGAGCCCACCCACTGATTGAATTGGCCGACAGAAAGGATAAGTCCACCGTTCTTATGCAGGAATGGCGGGGTCCAGGGAAGTTCGAACGCGTGATCTTCGACTTTGAGCAAGCCAGCCGCAACGCGCAGGATCCGATCTCCAAATCGCAATGCGGGAGAACGATGACTGGCACCAATGGGATCGAGCAGATACATGACACGTTCAGACTTGATCTCGACGGACATGGGGATTTCCGCAAGATTCAAATCAGGAAAACTGGCGCGAATTCCCTGGGCGTGAGTGACCACTCCGCTGACGCCAGAGGCAATGTCGTCTGCGCGCTCGTAGCAGAGCACCTGAAGCGGGATGCCGGGTGTGACTTTGCTTTCGAAGGCGGGATCGCCTGGATTTTCGGTCCAGGCGCGCGAGAGAGTGGTGAGGAATCCACCCATCGCCGGACCGAATCCAACACAGGCGATGTCGATATCCATCTTCTGGCGCGCGATTTCTGCTGGTGCCGGCTTTTCTAGAACGTCGATGCTCATGCGGGATAGTCCAGTGCTTCGGGGATCATGACCTTGCTTACCGTTTCCGCGGCGCGATCCTTGGCGAGGCGAGAGCCGCTGAGGCACCTGCAGAGTTTGTTTTGCAGTCGGAGAAATTCGCTGGAACCCGCGCAACCTGCACAGGGACCGGCCTTCTCAGGATGTGTGCCATCTTTGAAGATCACATCTACGGCAAAGGCCGTGATGCCGGGCATCGTGACTTCGTAGTCTTCAAGCTCGCTGGCGAGGAAGCAGCACTTTTCAGCGTCTTTGTTCCACGAAGGGTGCTGGTTGTATCCGAAGACAAGGTCGGCACAGATGCGCGAGACTTCTCCTGCTGCCTGGGCGGCCTGTGCATGTGCCAGGTTGCTGAAGAACTGCACGGTCGCGGGCAGATCTTCGGCGACTGTGGCGTCGGTGGGGCCCTTTGCTTCGAGTTCAAGCACGTCTAGAATCTGGTAACGCGATGCGAGGAGCCAGCAGAGTGCATCGGCAAGTGGGAAGGTCACGCCCTGGCGCTGCCCGTGATAGAGCTTGTCGCCGTCAGGATCGACGGCGTTCTGCAGATGGTTCAGGGTCCATAGCCACATTTGCATGGCTGAGGCGAGCGTGCAGGCACCTGTTCCGGGGCGGTGGGAGGCGATGGTTCGCATGTCGGCTGTCCAGTTGCGGAACTGCGCGAGGAAGAGCTCGGACGTCATGGTGATGGTGAGTTGGCGACGTTGCACGGCCTCGGGGCCTTCGTAGGTGGCCTCGAGTTGCGCGTCCATCCATTTAGTGGCAAGGAAGCCGGGGCAGTCCTCGGTAATGCCGTAGCCGCCCATCAGGCTCACGGCTTCGCGCATCATGTTGGCGCCGTGACCGGTGTTCCAAAGCTTGGTGGCGGGGCAAATCACGTTGGCCACCGAATCGTTGAGAAGGAATTTGACCAGTGGATCGGCGGCGAGTTCGGCACGGCGCGGATCGGCGGTGGGCAACGAGAGCATCTCAAGCGCGCGCTGCTCAGTGTCGCGAAGCGCCTTCATCTCGGCGCGGCCGCCCTGGATTCCGCTCTGCTTGAGGATCGCGGTCTTCTCCTTTTCGAGCGGGTCTAGTTCGTCGAACATGCGGGCGGTTGCGAAGCCCAGGGATGCTGCGGCTTCGCCGGTAGACCAGACATCCACGAGGCGGTGCAGTGCGTCCTCGCGCTGCTGGATGCCTTGTTCGTAACGAACCGTGCCGGGCCTGGCGCCTTCTGCTCCGCGGAACCTGCCGCGCTGATAGCGGATTACGGGCTCGACAGCGGAGAGAAGCTTGGCGGCAGTCATGAGGCCGACGGCGACACGTGTGCGCTTGAAAACGGCTTCAATGATTTCGCTGTGGTTGAAGTTGGGGACGATGACGCCGTCTTTGACGGTATAGCCGCCGACAATACGGCTCGCGGGAACGCGCAGATTGAAGATCGGGTCGCCCGTTGAGGAGAGCTGATGGACAAGCTTTTTCGTGGGGGTTCCGTGGTCGAAGGTGCCTTCGTCCGTTTCTTCGAGGATGATTACGCAACTGCCTTTAATTTGTGGATCGTCGGAGTTGACGGCAGCGGTGACGAAGTTTGCAAAGGCGATGTTGGTGATGAACCGGCCGCGCTTGTCGACTTGCAGCCGTGGTTCTTGTCCGTCGTGCCATTCGGCGACGCGCACTTTTCCACTCAGCATGCCCGTGTCGACACCGACGTAGGGGATTGGCTCCGTGAGAACGAAGGCGCCACGCCAGGGCTTGCGATCTTCACCGGGCTGGGGTGGGGCAGAGAGACTTTTGTAGCGGGAGACCTGCTCGGGCGTGCCGCGTTCGTGGATTGGAGACAGGGCAAGAAAGCCGGCGAGGCTGGCTGTCGCTGCTCCACCATCAACCCATGCGAGCTCAAAGGCAGCAAGAGAGAGCGCAAGATTCTTTGGTCCGGAGATGAATCCGCCTTCTTCGGGCTCCATGAAGGCGGCGGTGATGCCGGCGCGATCGAAGGCTTCAAGCATCTCGGCCTTGGCGGGAGTCCATTCGTGGCTGTTCCGCTCTCCAGCGGCTACCATATGCGCGACGGTGGTGCGCGCCACGCCTCGCGAAGACTGAACCAGCATCTGCAAATCAAAACGATCGGCGAAACGCCATTGAATCTGGCGTACCGCGTCGCCGGGAAGAGTGAGCATGGTTGTTGTGTGGGTTACTGTAGACGCGCTCATTTGATACACCTCAAGCAGCGGACTTATTGTCCGGGAAAAAGCATGAGTCGGCATGTGACTGGCATCACCTCCGCCAGCGCGCTGAACCTGAAGCAAAAGCTGAGTTGACTCACAGGAGCAAACCGCTTGCGTAGGAACGAATTACAACCAACACGCGCTGGAACGGTGCGGGGTTTGACGTTCGTGGTGACACACCACACATTGCGAAAGAAAACCAGTCTTCGTACCGGGTTGGGAGTTGTGACCCCAGTCACTGCCAGTTGATTCGCAAAAGGGCTTTCCTCATAGGTGCATTCCCTGCGTGAAGGATTCTTCAAGCGAAGTGGAGAAATCCACGACAGGGGAGCCATGGGTGAAGGATGCGATTTCCTTGCTTGTGGAGAAAGTAGACGGCAGGATGGCCGAAGGCGCAAGTAAAGTATTGCCTTCCATTTCAGAGTTGTCGGATCGTATCGCGGTCCTGGTTTGCAGGAGCCTGGGAAAGCATAAACAGCAGATCGGCTTCGGATCGATCGTCCGTGCTCGGGGCATCCTATGCATGTGCGCCCTGGCCGCCGGTCTTGTCCTCGCGTTGGCTGCAACGACTCTTGGTGCGGAAACAGATTGCCTCGGGTGTCACGCCGATAAGGACATGAAGAACGCCGCGGGGCACAGCATTTCAGTGGATGGGCAGAAGTTTGCGACCACCGTTCATGGAAGCCAGAAATGCGGCGATTGCCATGCGGACATCAAGGACTATCCGCATCCGGATCACATCGCGAAAGTGGAATGCAATAAATGCCACGTGGACGAGGCTGCCGGGCTCGTTGGCAGTGTGCACTCCTCTTCGAAGGAACATCCCTGCACGAGTTGCCACGGCGACGCCCACGCCATCTTTCCAAAGGGTGATTCGCGATCAGCAGTCTACCCGCTGAATATTCCGAAGACTTGCGGAACATGTCATAGCGATGGCGCGATGGCCAAGAAGCACGACCTGCCGAACGTCTATCCGATGTACATGGACTCGATTCACGGGTTCGCGCTGGACAAGGAAGGCCTGCTGGTGGCGGCGAACTGCCAGAGCTGCCACGGTTCCCATCACATCCTCAGCCACAAGGATCCGAAGAGTCCCACCTTCAAGGCCAACATTCCTAAAACATGCGGAACCTGCCACGCGAAGATCGACGCGGATTTTGAACGGGGCGCACATGGGCACGCGGTCGCCATGGGGCACAATAAGGCGCCGGTATGCTCGGATTGCCACACTGCCCACGCGATTCTGCAGCCCACAGAGGCGACGTTTCGCACGCAGTCCACGCCTATCTGCGGCTCATGTCACAAAGACAAGCTTTCTACCTATCACGACACGTTTCACTCGCAATTGGGCTCACTGGGAGGCTACGTCGAGACGGCGCGCTGCTGGGACTGTCATGGGGCGCACGAGATATTGCCTGCGTCGGATCCGCGATCGCCAATCGCAAAAGGCAACCTGGTGGCGACTTGCGGCAGGTGTCACAAAGGCGCCAACGTCAGCTTCGTTCAATATCAGCCCCATGCCAACGCCCACGATCGCAAAATGAACCCGGCGCTCTACTTTGTCAGGCTGTTTATGAACCTGCTGTTGGCGGGGACGCTGACGTTTTTTGTGATTCACACGATCCTTTGGTTGATCCGCGCGCGGTACGACCAGGTCAAGAATAAATCGGCAAATGGAGGAAAGCATGCCTGAACTGGAGCTTGCTGCGGAAGAAAAGGTTGAACAGAAGCGCGGAGAGGGCCGGTTCTTTACACGCTTTACCCAGGCGCAAAGGTATCTCCACGCCGTTCTCTTCACTACATTTCTAGGGCTTGCGGGTACGGGACTGCCGCTCCGCTTCAGCGAGAGCGTCTGGGCACGCGGCCTGGCCAGCGCGGTTGGCGGGTTCGGTGCGATTCTCTTCTTTCACAAGCTTTGCGCCGTGGTTTTGACGCTGGCATTTCTCGTTCACGTGAAGGACATCTTTACGCGCGCACTTGTTCACCACGAAAAGGGAATCTTCTGGGGCTCGACCTCCATGGTCGGCAATTGGAAAGACGTGAAGGATCTCTTTGGGCACATGCGGTGGTTCCTCGGATTGGGGCCAAAACCTCAGTTTGAGCGCTACGCCTATTGGGAGAAGTTTGATTACTGGGCGGTTTTCTGGGGCATGATCGTCATCGGATTCTCGGGATATGCAATGTGGTTTGCTCCGTTCTTCGCGCATTTCATGCCTGGCTGGGCGTTGAATGCGGTGCTGGTCATTCACAGCGAAGAAGGATTGCTCGCCATCCTCTTTATCTTCTCTATCCATTTTGTAAACACACATCTGCGTCCCGACAGCTTTCCGATGGACATGGTGGTGTTTACCGGTGTGGAGAGCGAAGAGGAATTCAAGCACAAAAGGCCGCGGGAGTATCAGCGGCTGTCGCGAGAGGGAAAACTGGAAGCGAGACTTGGCGAGAAAGCTCCCATGTGGCTGGTGAATTTCTCCAAGGTGGTGGGATTCACGGCAATCTTTATTGGGCTCACGCTCCTGGTGCTTACCTTGAGCGCATATTTCAGCTAAGGGGCTTTGTTCGCACCTGTGACGTGACGTCCGCACGACTACGCCCGCGTCCGGACTCTGGAGCAACGGTGCGTGGATAGATTGCTATGGCTGACCGGGTTGCATCTCTTCACCGTATGTGACTCGAATCACTGCGGGATTTTGCACGAAGGCATTTCCTCGATAGCGTGAAATCTGCACGCAGAATCCTGTGTCAAACCCTCGCTCTGTTTCTGATAGGGTGGGCATTCACTGCTCACGCCGAGCAGAAACTGAAAAATGAAGACTGCCTCACTTGCCACTCCGACTCAACGCTGACCAAAGATGAGAATGGCAAAAAGGTCAGCTTGTATGTCGATGAATCCAAGCTGAAGCATTCCATTCATGCCTCGATGTTCACTTGCGTGGATTGCCACAAGGACGTAAAAAGCCTGGTTCACGAAACGCCTCCGCAGAAGATCACGTGTGTGCAATGTCACTCAGATGCACAGGACGCATACGCGCACAGTACGCATGCGAAGGCAGGCAAGGGCGGTATTGCTCCAGCGGCGAATTGCGAGGACTGTCACGGCGGAGTGCATGAAATCGTGGCAACTGACGACGCCAAATCGCCGGTAAATCACGCCAATATTCCCGCGACCTGCGGCCGATGCCACGGGCAGAAGTTCTTGATGGAGTCGAACGGAGTGAGCGCTCAGCCGTTTATCTCTTACCAGGAAAGCGTGCACGGCCGAGCCACTGAGAAGGGATCCACCAAGGCTGCAGTCTGCACAGACTGCCATGGTTCGCATAAGATTCTCGCGGCCAACGACGACCAATCGTCTATCGCCAAGTTCAACGTCCCGAACACATGCGGGAAGTGCCACACGGCGATCGAGCAGACCTTTAATCAGAGCGCTCACGGGCAGGCCATTGCGCGCGGCAATGGGCAGTCTCCATCATGTACGGATTGCCACGGAATTCATTCGATCAAGGCACATGCCGATCCGAACTCCCCAGTCTCCGATAAGAATCTTTCGAGGGATACCTGCGCGCGCTGTCACGAAGGCGTGCGGCTTTCCCGGGAGTTTGGATTGCCGGGGAACCGCGTTTCGAGTTACATGGACAGCTATCACGGCCTGGCGTCCGAGGGCGGTTCCTTGGTTGCCGCGAACTGCTCCAGTTGCCACGGCGTGCACAACATTTTGCCTTCCAGCGATCCACATTCCACGATCAACAAGGCAAATTTGAATGCAACCTGCGGCAAGTGCCACAAGGGAGCAACGCAGAAGTTCACTCTGACGCGCGTTCACCTCGAGGATGGAACTCATCCGAAGGACATCGGGTCGATTGTGACGCGATGGGTGCGGATTGTTTACGTAGTTCTGATTCTGGTCGTGATTGGAGCCATGTTCCTGCACAACGCGATTATGTGGCGCAGCAAAGCAATGGCGCGACGCCGAATGCAGAACCCGATGATGGTTCGCATGACGACGAATCAACGCTGGCAGCACCTGGTTTTGCTTTCGAGTTTCATCATTCTTGTGATCACCGGGTTTGCACTGAAGTTTCCGGATTCGTGGCTGGCAGAAGTATTAGGGATGAGTGAGCGACTTCGCAGCGTCATTCACCGTGTAGCGGGAGTGGTGTTGATGGGCGCCGGGGTTTATCACGTGTTCTACCTGGCGGCGCTGCGGGAAGGGCGGCGGCTAATTTGCGATATTGCTCCACGCCCGAAGGATTTGCGCGATGCGGTGCAGACGATGCTGTATCACCTGGGATTGAGCCGCAACAAGCCGAAGTTTGGGCGGTTCACCTACGGAGAGAAGGCAGAGTATTGGGCGCTGGTGTGGGGCACTGCATTGATGGGCCTTACCGGCGTGATGATCTGGGCCAAGGTGTGGGTGGGAAACCTGCTCGCGCGCTGGTGGGTTGATGTCGCTACGGCGGTGCACTTCTACGAAGCGATTCTCGCGACTCTGGCCATTGTGGTTTGGCACTTCTACCAGGTGTTCGGCGATCCGGATGTGTATCCGATGAACTGGGCTTGGTGGGATGGCAATATGTCGGTGGAGCATTATCGCGAGGAGCACGAACTCGACACGGAATTCTTAGCTCAACTAAAAGATGAAGATATACAAGATAAACCGAAGTAATAAAGATGCTTGTAGCAAGAGGTATGGAGAAGTGATTCATCGCGTGCAGACCTTTAGGGAGTTGAAGCGGACAGCGCCTTGAGGTCAACTCGCATCACGCGCGGCGGGGTGATCTTCGTCTCAGGTTTCACCGCACCGTGGTCGTCGAGTGCGTCCCATCCCGAGTTGGCGATGTAGTAGAAATCGGTGCCAATGATCACGCCATGTGTCGGATCGCCGAGAGTTTCCGTTGATCGCTCGATGATTTCTTCCGATGCAATGTTTGTGAGAGTGGAACCTAGTGTAAAGACAACGACACGTTCGGGCGATGTGCCATTTTGCACTGCGATTAGTTTTCCCGCGGAGAAGTAAAGCCCATCGATGCCGTTGAGCGCGAATTTTCCGTCCATCGGCAGCCATAGGACTTTTTTGGTTTTGAGATCCAGCAAACCGATACCGCGAAGATAGTCGGGCACGAAGAGATGTTCGCCATCGGGATGCATCGCAGGGGTCTGAGGAGAGATGAAGTCACCGCCATCTATGCGTTCGAGCGCAGTGTCTCCTGCGCGCAGCCGGAAGATCGCTCCTTCTTGCCCATCGCTGGCGATTACGTCGCCGTTTGACGTAAGAGTCAGGTCACCTAAAGCGCTTCCACGCGGTCCCTCGACCCGACGTAGCAGTCGGCCGTCTTTCAGATCGAAGCAGAGAATGACTGACCTGCCCCACTCCTCTTTCGAGGCGAAGACATAGTCCTGCAAGGCCACGGACGTGGCCCAGACTACACCACGTTGGGAGTCTATCTTGATCCCGAAGATTGGTAAGTTGTCGGGCGCCCGGGCAAACTGACCCGTCGTGCCGTTGGCCTGGGCCCAGATGATCTTCTTCTCGCGAATGCTTGTGACGAGGAATCGCTTCGTGACCGGGTCGAAGTCAAGATCTTCAATCAGCAGCCCAGGATCGGATAGGAGAAAGGCCGTCGACGCGCGCGCGATCGGTGTTTGATTGGCCTTCATGCCACCCGCGATGCCTGCAAACTTCTCCTTCGTACGAAGCGAAGCAAAGTCGGGTAATGTCTCGATCGCGTCTGTGGTCTGGCCCATCCTGACGAACTCATCGATCTCATGAAATGCCGCGTCGAAGTTGCCGAGATGTGTCTCTGCGCGAGCGACCGTCAAGAGAGAATTCGGGGAGCCATTTAGAAGCTGCCTTACTCGATTGGACCAATCCAGATTCGACTGCCAGTCATCGCTCCTTATGGCCTCGGCCGCCTTTGCTCTCAAGCCGTGTAGTTGATCGATTGCAGATTGCTCGGGTACCTGCGCTGCACACAAAGCGGCCACTATCGGCAGTGTCGACGCAATGATTCGCCTGGTTAACGAGAAGGCGCGGACAAGCTTTAGTTTGGAGGACGCATGAGGAACTGAGTGGGGGATCACGAGGGACGCTCCATCCGTGCTTTGCTCAGATCCGCCATTCGTCGGGGCGCCAGCTTCGAATGCGCTCTTTGATTTGCTTACGGGTCAGGTTGTGTTCCAGGGCCTGCTTTGCGAGTTCTACGACTTCGTCGTCTCCGGCAAAGCGCAGCCCTATGAGCTGACTTTCAGTAAGACGATAGATTTGGGGATGCCACTCGGCGGGAGCCAGGGCCTGCAGTCGCAGACGCTCTTCGAGTCGAATCACCCGATCCTGCACTTTGAGCGGGTAAGTCCTGAGCTTGAGAATCGGGACAATCGCGACCAGCGACAACACCATGTACCATCCGGACGAAAGACTCGGTTGACGATGCAGGTGAAAGCTCGCATAGACAATGTTGGTGAGGTAAACGGCGAAGAGGAAGAAGTGAAACAGGGGATCGAATTTGGCGTGGTTCTTAAGGTTTTGCGCTTCGTGCTCACTCATGCGTAGCCATGACCGCCTTCAGGCCCGAGGTGGGTAGCGACTCGGAGGGGAAGTCCATAGATCCGCTCGCAGCGTCGTTGTGGACCTGGATGGCGGCGCTTACCGGATTCTCGGTGGGTTCGCCAGGGAATGTCAAGGTGGCCAGCGAATTCGGTGAAAGCTTTTGCGCATCCTTGGGAATAAGGTTGAAATGACCGCGCACGAGAAAATCCACCAGCAGACCACCGGCGAGGTACGGGCACAGAACGGTGATCGGAATGGCGTAGCCCGTGGTTACGAGAGACTCGGCGATGCTCTTGTTGGATCGACTGTGGCGGCGATATCCGGGAACTTGCGGAATGTCGAACACCTGCAAATGCATCTCGGGATGTTTGCGGCCGAGTTTTACAAGCTTGTAAGCGATCTGCTTGGGTGTAGTCACTCCTGCGTCGGGAAAAACGCTGCGGCCGAATGCGCGCGGAAAGTAGAAATTGAGAACGGCGCGCGAAAAGTCGGCGCAATTACTGAAGAACAATTGAAAGTGAGAATGGTTTTCGGAAGCATTCATCTTCGCGATAAATGCATCATCCTGCGCCTCGGTGGTATCGAACCGAAAGGCATACATGCGGCGCTCGTAGGACACCCCAACCAGTTCAGCCCAACCGCCATGCAAGAAGCCCCCACGGCGAATGTCGTCACCCAGGCTCAACAGATGCGCCTCATGGTATTGCTCTCGCACGCGGTTGACGGTTTCGCGATCAACACGCTCCGAGACCTCGGCTGGATCTTCGACAGAAAAAAGATACGGAATGAGCGGGATTGCCACCCAGTCGTACTTTGCAATGTCACTGTAGCGAGCGATAACGACGCCCATCTCGCCTGGTTCACAGCGACGGAGCTTTACCGGTGTCTCGGCGCATATGCGCGCAAAATAGATCGCGTCATGGCCGGTCGGATTCAGGGTTCCAAAAAATCCGTACGGTTCTTCCATGAGCAGGGCAGCCTGGGCACGGCAGTGTGTCGAGGCGAACGACAGAAATGCCATGACCACGAGAGCGAATGCGGTTGTGCGTAACTTGCACACTAAGAGCACTTGTCCTCCTGGTTGTCTTGCTGACGCTGATGCTAGTATCGCCCAAAAAGGGCCTAAAACCTGCTTGTATGTCCGGTGAAAATCTACCAGTTGCATCTTTGGTGTAATTGTGTTTGCGATTTGATTGGCTCGGGTTGGGCAGACGGATATTTGCGTCCATTTTCAGTTGAATTAAACCCCGAAATCCGCAGCAAAGTTGCGCATGAAACGAAAGTTTCCTGTCCCACCTCTGACACTGACGACCATCACACCTCTCTGATAGCGTTGTATTTCCGAAGAATTATCATGTTTCAAAGGGGAATCTTCGGCATTTTGTTTCCAACGAGGCTACATTGAACTTTCGATCGCTTGTTCTTCTTGCTTTGATGCCGGTAACGGCTCTGCCTGCCCAAGTTGTTTTACCGACGATCCTCACCAGTCACATGGTCATTCAACGCGATCTTCCAGTCCACGTGTGGGGAATGGCCACCCCGGGGCAGGGGGTTACGGCGACATTCCGCGGAGAGACACGCACGACGCAGGCCGGGGCGCTGGGCCGCTGGAGTTTGTATCTCAAGCCGGGCGCTGCGGGCGGGCCTTTTCAATTGTCGGTAAAAGGGGAACCAGCCGCTGCATCTGCCGCATCGGAGCAGCCGATTACGCTGGACGACATTCTCGTCGGGGATATCTGGGTCGCCTCGGGCCAGTCGAACATGGAGTTCGAAATGCACAAGGCAGCAACCGCGGCTGAAGATCTGCCCCATGCCGCAAATTCCCAGATACGCCTTTTGATGATAAAGAAGCGCTCTTCAGATGCGGCGCAGGACGATGCGGACACAGAGGGATGGACCGTGTCGACCCCTGATACGGCGAAGGATTTTTCTGCGGTGGGGTGGTATTTCGCGCGCGAGATTGTGCAGCGTGAGCACGTTCCGGTAGGCGTAATCGACGCAACCTGGGGCGGGACAATTGCTGAGTCGTGGGTGAGACTGACTGCGCTCGGCGAAGATGCATCGCTGGCTCCGCTGTTTGTTTCTCGCGGCAAAATGACCGATCAGGATGCGGACGCAAGGCTCGCCGAGAAGGAAGAACAAAGACTTCGCGAGGAAGCGAAGGCACAAGGCAAACCGATTCCCGATTTTCACTGGCATCCTCCACTGGCCAGTTGGGGACCCGGATTGTTGTGGAATGGGATGATCGCGCCCTTAACTCAACTGCCGATTCGTGGTGCGATCTGGTATCAGGGGGAAAGCAATAGCGCACTGGCTCGCGTGAATCTCTACGACCGAATCATGCGCACGCTGATTGAGGACTGGCGGCGACAATGGGGTGTGGGCGAGTTTCCATTCCTCTACACGCAGATCTCGAACTTCACATCGAGTCCGGCCGAAGACTGGGCCAGTCTGCGGCAGCAGCAGGCTCGCACGCTGGGACTCGGCAACACGGCAATGGCGGTCACCATCGACATCGGAAACCCTGTCGACGTACACCCCACAGATAAAGTCGACGTGGGCATGCGGCTCGCTCGCGCGGCACGGGCACTCAACTATGGAGAGGCCGTGGAGTATTCAGGGCCAATGTTCCGGCAGGCGACGCCCGAGGGCGCGGCAATTCGCGTCTGGTTTGATCATGCAAAAGGGTTGATGGCCAAGGGAGGCGAAGTCACTGGCCTTGAGGTCGCCGCGGCAGACGGGAAGTTTGTACCCGCGTCCGCAACGATCGACGGCGCAACTATCGTGGTGACCAGCCCTTCCGTGCCTGCCCCTGTGTTTGTGCGCTATGGATGGGCCAATAGCCCGCAGTGCAATCTTTTCAACGGAGAGGGACTGCCCGCGTCCCCATTTACCTCAGTGAAGTAGACAGAACGAAATGGGAACCGGGGTCAGGGATTTGCAGGGCTATTGAAAAGCCCCGCTTTTTCCGGAGCCGCTCATCGCGAGCCCTTATCGGATGATTTCGAAGCGCTCCCAGAGGAGATTGCAGCAAGGGCAATTCTCCGATTCGGGATTTTCTGCCGTATAGCCGCACAGTGCGCAGACAAAGAAATCGTGCCTCGAATAGGCCCAGGGGATTCTTGCGCTGGTATTCATGCGAGCGATGGCATCGGAGTAAAGGCGGGCGTGAGATTTGTCTGCTTCGAGTGCCCAGGTAAATGATCGAATCGCAGTTGTGTCGAGCAGAGACACTGCCTCGTTCAAGAAGGCAGGGTAAAGATAATCTGTCTCAAAGCGCTGGTCGGCCAGGGCGGTCCTTAGATTTTCGACGGTGCTTCCGACATGTGGATCGCGCAGTTCAGCTCGGGCTTCGGCGCCCATGTGGCGGATGACGCGGGCATGATTGTTGGCATGGACCTGCTCAGCTCGGGAAGTAGCCCTGAAGAGACTCGCCGCTCCATGAAGTCCTTCGCCTTGAGCCTGGACGGCATATGCCCTGCAAGCCGAGTGGGCTTTCATTTCCTCTTCAAATGCGGTCACAAGATTTCTGACCACTGCCTCTTCCTCAGTAGCCACCAGGGGAGTAAACATCGCTTCGCCTCCGCGGCGTCTTGCCCCGTTCTAATGCATTTAGATGCAGGAAATGTGATTTAGGTCACACGATGCGACACAGGCTGGCAAGGGAAGGCGCGCTCGAATACAGGCTCGAATTACAGCGAAAGGCAATTCGCCTTCCTCAACGGAGGAGTTGCACGCAGGCAATTGCATCAATGTCTATCGGCCGTGTTACGAGATTAGAAAATCGGCGTGATGGAGCGTCAGCGAATCACTTCGAATCGTTCCCACAGAAAGTTGCAGGCAGGGCAGTTTTCGGCCTCAGGTGTTTTGGCGGTGTACCCGCAGAGAGTACAGACGTAGAACTCAAGTTGAGCGCGAGTCCAGCCGTCCATGGAGCCCTTTTCCAATGTTGCTACCGCATCGCCGTAAAGCCTGGCATGTGTCTTTTCCGATTCCATAGCCCAGTGGAACGAGCGCACGGCGCTGGTGTCGAGCTGGGACGTTGCGTAGCTGAGAAGGGTCGGATAGAGCGCGTTGATTTCGTGTTCCTCGCCCCATAGCGCAGCCTTGAGATTCTCTAAAGTGCTTTTGATTCGAAATGGGTGGATCTCCGCCTTGGCTTCGCCGCCCATCTTGCGAATTACGCGGGCGTGATTGCCGGCGTGAATCTGCTCGGCGCGCGCCGCGGCGCGAAACAGGCTCGCAGCTCCGAATAGCCCTTCGGACTCAGCCTTCTGAGCGAATGCCTTGTACTTTGCGTGTGCATTCAATTCGCCTTCGTAGGCAGTCACCAGGTTTTGAACTGCGTTTCTGTCTTCGGTAGCGACCATCGGAGCCTGTCTTTCTTTACTGAGATATGGTCAGAGTCTATGAATCCCTTGCGGCAAACACAGTGATTAAGATCACACGCACAGTCACAGAGAAGGCGCTCCAACAGTAACGCTCAGTTTGAGTACCGGTGTTTGGCTTCTACCCGGCAGGCGGGGGTACGGGTCCCCGGGAATAGCGAATGATCTCTACCGTAGATGAAGCAACGAGTCCCTCCTCAACCACTGAGTCGAGGAAGGGAATCAGCCTGGCGATTTGCTGTTCGGTATCGATAATGCTGAGCTGGATGGGCGCGTCTTTTGAGAAGAGCCTCGACCTGCGAATGCGGCTGCCCGCACCGTATCCTTCGATACCCCGGAAGACGATTGCCTCCGCGATATTCAGATCTTTGCATTTGGCGAGAATGGCTTCATGCAGCGGCTTACCTTGCCAGCGATCCTCTTCGCCGAAGTGGACGCGCAACATGCGAGCTGAAAACTCCTCTTTCATCGCGGTCCTGATTCTGCCTTGCTGTCGCTGACCTGGGTGGTAGTTTGCTCGCCGTCGTCCAGTGACTTATAGGCGTACTTGATGATGTCGACATCGGAAAAGACAACAAGGCCTTCTTCGACCATCTGATCGACGAGCGGGAGGAAGGCGCGGAGCTTTTCGGCGGTGTCGACGGCAGAGAGCATGACGGATCCGTGATGGGTTGAGAGCAGAGGCTTGTCTTTGTGCATCCGGTGGTGTGCGCCGTAGCCGAGAATGCCTCGATATACGGTAACTCCGGCAATGTCGTTGGCTCGCATGGCTTCCACCAAAGCTTGATAGAGCGGCTTATTCTTCCAGCGATCTTCTTCGCTGACGAAGATACGCATGATTTGCGCTTTGCCTTCCATCTTGAGGTGACTCGGCGGAATGACTTTCTTCGGCTTTGATACCTGCGCAGGTTTAGCGACTGTAGTCTCCTGCACTTCAATCAGGCCACTGCCTGCCAGCTCCTCCAGCTTGCCGAGGACGGCGTCTACTTTTTCGCGGGTATCGATGAATTCGATTTTGAGCGGTAGGTGGTCAGAGATCTCGACGGTCGAGGAGGAATGCATGTGGTGATCGGCGCCGAATCCTGCGATGCCTTTGGTGACGGTCGCGCCGGCAACTCCGCGGTAGAAGAGGAAGTCGAGAATGCTTGAGTAAACCGGAGCGCCGTGGTGGGTTGCTCCTTCACTGAGGTAGATGATGACCTTGACGGCTTTGCCAGGACTCAACATGGCGTCTCCCGCAGGCAAGTGAGGATTTTAGTGCAATTGCATCTGCGCGTCGAGGGGAGATTAGGAGAGAGCTTCGGCCAGATAGGAACCGCACCATACGGCCACCAGTCCGAGGACAAGACTGCCGAAAGCATAAAGCGCGGCAATGAAGAAGGCTCCGGCGCGCAGGCTCGATAGAGTTTCCCATTCATACGTTGAGAAGGTGCTGTAGGCGCCGATGAATCCGACGGGAATCAGGTATCGCCACGCGGGGCTTAGCTCCGCGCGCTTTCCGAGGTAGGTGAGGGAGAATCCAATGATGACGCAAGCGGTGAGATTTACGATGAGGGTTCCGTAGGGAAACTTGATTCCCATGCGGCTCGCGATATTTGCGCCGACCCAGTATCTTGCGATCGATCCGAGCGCGCCGCCGGCGGCGATGAGCAGATATTTCTGCAAGTCTTTCTTCTCCCTAAAAGTCGGCGATGGAAATGCACCTCCGATTCCCAGGCCCAAAGGGAGACCTGGAGCACCCGGAGTTTCACTTCATCTATGCAGGGATCGCGCCGGGACATGACTCCGGGACAGGACACCTGTCAGGAGTCATCATCTGTCCGGCCAAATGGTGGGACAGCGGTTATAGGGTGAACTCCATCACCACAACCAACTGTTGTTATTACACGATGGAATGGTTTTGCTGTCAAAGGAAATGAGGCGTTCGAAGATCGATGCCCAATGCGTGTGCATGGCCTACAATTTTGTTGCGGTGGTGCCGGACGTCGGCCCAGGATGATTCCCCACGTGGCCATGAAAATACTTACCAATCCAGAAGACAAGCTGGAGATTCTGCGGCGGCTTGGGGCGATCGGTCCTGAGAGCCAGCGGCGATGGGGCAAGATGACCGTCGCGGAGATGGTCTGCCACCTGAGCGATGCCTTCCTCGTGGCGGTCGGAGAGAGGCAGCCGAAGTCCGTGAGCAACTGGTTTTCGCGGACGGGCATGAAGTGGATTGCCTTGCGCGCGCCAATGAAGTGGCCGCAGGGAATTCAGACGGTTCCGGAATGCAGGGCTGGCGCCGGTGGCACACCACCGGCGGAGATGGAACGCGACTTGCGGGAACTAAGGGGCCTGATCGATCGGTTCACGCGGCAGCCGCGCGATTTCGAATTGCAGATGCATCCGATCTTCGGAGCAATGACAGAAGAGGAATGGATGCGATGGGGCTATCTGCACATGGATCATCATCTGCGGCAATTTGGCGCGTAAATTCCGGTGACGTGTTGCCGCATTATTCAAAGGATCGTGATCCCGCCAAACTCGCGTGCCGGAAAAGCAGACCTGAGGCGGTGAACAACGCCACGAAGACACCATGCCCAATGGCCATTCTCCGCGCAAGGTCGGGCGGCGCGCCCGAAGGCAGTATCACGGCAATCAGCGCAAGAGTCGCTGCCATCGCGAACAACGTCCAAGCCAATCCCGGAGCTTTCAGCCGAGCCAGGCACGCTCCAATCGCCCCCACCACGAGCACACTGTGGTACCACAGCCGCTCCGGATGTCCCGAGTCCGCGACCTGGACCATGGTCCCCCACCCCAAGGCGAACCCCGTCACCAGCGCCACACCAACGCCCGCCTTGTACGACCACGCGCCCATCCTCCTCGCGATCATGCGCAAACACCATCCCCGTCGCGAAGAACAGGACATACAGGAACACGAAACTTTCCACGGTCCAGTTCCAGTCCTCCACGAATTGCGATGCCACGAGCGGCACCATCAACGCAGCCAGCGCCCCCAGCGCCACACGCAGCATCGTCTTTCCCAGTTGCGGCATTTGAGTTATGTTCTCCCTGACGATTCCCACCGACGTCTCGAAGAAGATCGACAGCGCGAGCCCGAACAGTCTCCGCCCAGCGTCGCTGTGCTCCCGGCACAGGTCGTGAAAAGTCTGCGCCATCCCCTCGCCGAACCGCTCACGGAAAGGCTGCGGATAGAGCCGCAGCAGCATCGCATACCACATCCGATAGCGCCGGCCCGCGACGTTAGTTGCCATGCGCCAAACGTCCTTCTGCCACCGCCACCACTCCGCGATACCGCTTCAGCTCCGCCTCCAGCGCCGCCCGCCCCGCGCCAGTGAGTTCGTAATAGATCCGCCGCTCGTCGTCCATCTCCGGATCGACACGCTTATCGCTTTCCCGGATCAGCCCGGCCTCGATCATCCGCCCCATCGAGCCATACAGCGTCCCCGGGCCCATCTTGGCCTTGCCCTGCGAGTCCGCCTGCACCTGTTTCATGATCCCGTACCCGTGCCGCTCTCCCGTCGAAAGCGCCAGCAGGATGTGCAGCACTGCGGGGGTCAGCGGAGCTTGCGCAGTGTTCTTCTTCGCCATGCTCCGATACTATATCCGTTACGGATATATATATCAAGCCCAACTGAGTGGGCATAGGTGGGGCATTCGCGGCGTCGAGTTCACCCCACCAGCCGAGTGCCCACTAAAAAGCACACCATCGCCGCGGTGAGGGATGCCACACGCCAGCGATGCAGCGAATCCCACTTCCCGTGTTCTGCGAGTGCCTGTTCCGGTGGCGCATTCAGGTCGACGCGAGCAAGTCTGTTGTTGATCGGCACGAGAAAAATCAGAGTCAAGACGATGACCGCTACCCAGATCAGACTGGCGGCAATGAGCAAAGTCTCGCCCGCTTGTTTGTAGCGGATCACAATTTCCGCAATGAGGAGGAGCAGGCTTCCCGCATACCAGAAGGGCATCGCACGGCCGAGCTTTGCCGCAAAGAGCCGAATTGCTCGAAGTTCTTCCCGAGCGTCAAGCTTGCGCAAAATGGGATTAATGAACACAGCGACGGCAAACTCCGTGCCGATGAGCAGGCCGATGCAGATGGTGGTAACGATTTCCAGCGAAACTCTCATATTCAACTCCTGAACCTAAGATTCGCTCCGGCGATAGAATGATTCTGCAAGGTGCGCTGACAAATGTGTCAGTACTAATTCCCCATCAGGGCGCACACAATGCCGGTTTCAAAAAAAGAAATCTCCGAGTGCCCAATCGACGCCATGTTGTCTGTCATTGACGGACGATGGAAGGGAACCATCCTTTGGCGTCTTTCTGATGGGCCTATGCGTACCAGCGAATTGCGACGCAGCATTCCAGAGATCACGGAGCGCATGCTGATCCGGCATCTTAAGGAACTCGTCAGCGACGGAATTCTGGTAAGGCAGAAGGAGCCTGGCGCACATCCTCGCGTCTCCTACTCAATCTCCGCATATGGCCGGACAATGTTGCCGGCACTTGAAGCGATCTGCAAATGGGGAAGGAAACACATCGAACTGTCGACCCACGGCCGGGCGGGGAATTCGCCAGCGCGTAGACGCGCGGACTCATAGCCTTTAGGATGGGACGCAACTTATGCGTATACGAAATTGGCTTGCGATCCCTATCCTTGCACTCGTCTCGGTCGGCCTGTCGGGCCAAAACCAGCAGGGCGCCGCCGTGATTTCTGTCGATGCTGCAAACCCGGGCGCAGCGATTTCTTCCTCCATGTACGGAATTTTTTTTGAAGACATCAACTTCGGCGCCGATGGTGGGCTCTATCCGGAGCTGGTCAAGAACCGGTCGTTCGAATTTCAGGAACCGTTGACCGGCTGGCACGAGGTTCTGGGATTCAGCAAGAAAGGGCTCGACAGTCCGAAGGGCGAACTGGGCCTGCACACGGAAGATCCGCTGAACGCGACCAATCCGCACTATCTGCGGGCGCGCGTGTATGAACCGGGCTATGCCTTCTATAACACCGGCTTTCGCGGGATGGGAGTTGAAAACGGAGCGGAATATCGCTTCTCAGCTTATCTTCGAACCACCGGACCGAAGGCCGTTCGCGCCACGATCACGGACGAAAGCGGTCACGAAATTGGCAGCGGAAAGCTGGAAGGAATCGGCCAGGGCTGGAAGCGATACGAGACGGTGATCCGGGCGAACGCTACGGTGCAGCGCGCGCGGTTGACTTTGTTCATTGATGAAAAAGGCAGCGTCGATCTCGACATGGTGTCGCTATTCCCGGTAGACACGTGGCAGCACCGCCCTAACGGATTGCGCAAAGATCTTGTGCAGTTGCTTGCGGACATGCATCCGGGTTTCCTGCGCTTTCCGGGCGGCTGCATCGTTGAAGGCCGCCTGCTGGCCACGCGATATCGCTGGAAGACCACGGTGGGGGATATCGCAAAGAGGCAGACGATCATCAATCGCTGGAACGATGAGTTCGATCAACGGCCCGCGCCGGACTACTTCCAGTCCTTCGGTCTGGGCTTTTATGAATACTTTCAGCTTGCCGAGGACATCGGCGCGAAGCCACTGCCGATTTTGAACTGCGGCATGGCGTGCCAGTTCAACTCGAGCGAAACAGCCGCGCTCAACCAACTCGACGAATATGTGCGGGACGCGCTTGACCTGATCGAATTTGCGAACGGCCCGGTCACTTCGCCGTGGGGCAAGATGCGCGCGCAGATGGGGCATCCTGAGCCGTTCCACCTGACCATGATCGGGGTAGGGAACGAGCAGTGGGGGCCGCGCTACGTGGAGCGCTACAAGGTGTTCGCGGCTGCCTTGAAAGCCTCGCATCCGGAGATCAAGCTGGTTGTGGCGGCCGGTCCTGCGCCCGCGGGTGAGCCCTTCGACAGCATGTGGGCCTCGTGGCGGGAACTGAAAGCGGACATTGTGGACGAGCACTACTACATGAGTCCCGAGTGGTTTCTAACGAACACCGCGCGCTATGACCACTACGACCGGTCGGGGCCGAAGGTCTTCGCGGGTGAGTATGCCGCGCAAAGCGCCGGAATGACGAGATCGGATAATCGCAACAACTGGAAGACCGCGATTGCAGAGGCTTCATTCATGACCGGCCTGGAGCGCAATGGCGACGTCGTGGAGATGGCATCGTATGCTCCGCTGCTGGCGCATGCAGATGCATGGCAGTGGAAACCGGACGCAATCTGGTTTGATAATCTGCGTTCCTTCGGGACGACGGACTACTACGTTCAAAAAGTGTTCGCCAACAATGCAGGGACGCGCATCGTGCCCGTGACACCTCACTCCGAGGCCGGCCTCTACACCAGCGCAACGCTCGACGAGCGTACCCATGAACTGATCGTGAAGGCCATCAACTACTCACCCACTGCAAGACAAGCGGAGATCAAACTGAACGGGGTGAGCACTTCTGGAAGTGCGACAGTCACGACCCTGGCAAGCGCCGATCTTGAAGCGGAGAACAGCTTCGAGCATCCGACGGCTGTCGTGCCGGAGTCTTCGACTGTTGAGGTGAAGTCGGGGAGTGTTCCCGTCGAGTTGCGGCCTTACTCGGTGACGGTTTTTCGCATTCCCGCGAAGTAGTGTGGCTTGTCGTTGCGAGGGATCGAGCAAGAGCGCGCTCGGTAAAGCGCGCCCTTGCCTGCTTGCTGGTGGTGTTGCGTTAGTGATCGATACGCCGAGCAATCATGTTGAAGTTGCTGCCGGTAAAGAAGACCAGGCCGCGCACTCTGACAGTCTGTCCGTTGGCTACGCTGGTCGTGTTGTGAAGATCGGTCCCTGGTTGCCACGAGACGGTCAACTGCGTCTTTCCCGAGAGCAAAGCGAATGCGGAGTCTGACGCAACGGTGAGGGTAAAGGTCGCTGGTCCGGTTGTCGTGGTACCGCTCAGGCCAGTGACCGTTCCGACCAGCGCCTGTTGCTGCAGTTTCACTTTGTGTGCAGAGATGCTGCTGCCGTTGAGCGCCGACCTGCTCTCAATTTCAATTCGCTGACCGGCGTGTATCGTGGCAGCATCGAACGGGAACTCCGGCGGGGACGGCAGTCCACCGATTCCGCTGGTGTCAATATCTCCCTGTTTGACGCGGTAATCAGCGTTGCTCACGTCTGCCAGAAATGTGTTGCCCACCTTAGTGTCGTCCATGCCGGATCCCATTCCGTGGTCGGCAACAAAAGTGAGTTGCGTCGCCGGGTTGCCCGAAACTGCGGTAATCAGGCCTTCCGCTTCTGCGCCGGCCTCATCTTCGATCCCCTCGATTTTCTTTGCATAGAGAGTGCCATCCGATTTTGTAATTCCGTCTACGGTGACAATCTTGTTCACCGCCAGCGAGGCTCCATCTTCAAATCGCGTATTTGCATCCGTGGCGAAAGTGAGTGCGGCACCGGTCTGGTTGACCATGAGCGTGAACGAGGAGCCATTCACTGCCGAGATGACGCCGGTTGTGTCTTCCAGTTCGCCGTCGTCGTGGCCCTGCCTGTCTTCAGCGGCAACGGCGGCAGTAGAAACGGTGAAGGAGGATCCCGAGACGTTGACGCCAGTAACATTGCCCAGCGCATCAAACGTGAGAGAGTTTGCAATATTGAAGTCGATGCTCACGATTGAGGACGAGGCCCCGACCGAGAGAGCCGGGTTGAAGGTTACGGTTGCAGCTTGATTGAAGGATGGCTCAATTTTTTGAACAGCTCCAACGTTATTGATGAAGACAATTTCCGGATTGGACACGCTGATCGATGCGCTGCTGTAGGTGCCCTGCGGTACTTTGAGAAGCGATAACAATTCGCTCGTTGCCGACAAGTGAGTGAGTTCGAGATGTCGGGGGCTGGAAAGAATCTGAATCGCGCTGCCACCACCCGAAGGCGTCAGGCTGATCGAAGAGATCGTCACTTCGAAGTCGATCACTCTGCTCGCCGGTGCGTCACCGATCTTAACTTGAGTCAGCGTCTGCGCGGTTGTTCCGGGAGTCGTCATGATGGAGGAACTCATGCCGCCGCAGGCTATGGCAACAATCATTATGCCCATAGCTAATATCGAAAGTATGGTTTGTCCTGCTTGAACCCTAGAGCGATCGCGATTCGATGACATGGTCGTGCTCCTTCTATCAAATCCTGTTAGTTCGCGCCGTCACTGGCACTTCAGTGAAATCAAATTGAGGGATGGCTCGGATTCGCCATGGTCGAACGTATCGCGTGCGAAGGCAGGGATTGTCACGACGCTGTCAAACTGAAGTCATCGTTTATGCAACGACTTTCTTGTGTAATGTCGTGCCGATTCGAGGTTTCATGAAAGTGTCCCTGGAATGTCTTTTTGTTCCCGACGATCAAGCCATCTGTAACGGGGGACGTAGTCGATGCACCGAATCAGATCTGTTGCGCGTTCCAATCCATCAGCGCACATTGAATACGTCGAAGGCATTGGGATGCTGAGGACTCAGCTCACCTTAGCCGGCGGAGTACGACCGGCGAGGGCGGCGCAGGTCGATGCAATTTTCCATCTTTCAAGCTATCGGAGAAGCCGCTGAGCCAGATGATGAAGACGATAAATAACTACTGATAAACGATAAATAAATATTGACAAAAGCGAATATAAGGTTATTCTTTCCCTAGCTGCTGTCCGGAGGATGGAATCATGCGAGGGAATATGGAAGGGAAGCTTCAAAGGATCAAGAGAGTCAGCATTTTCGCGCGGGGCATCTGCAGAGGGATGTTGGTAATCACCGCGGTCCTCGGCGTCTGCTGCGTCGTATGTGTAGTTTTTGGCCTGGGAGAAATCGGCTACGGAGATTCACGTTTCTCGACCGCAGGTCTTACTCCTGGGCTCCGCCTGACACTCGGCCTGTTGACCGCTGTGGCGATGGGAGCTTTGGCCAAGTGTTTTTATCATCTGCATAGGCTCTTCGAAAGATACTCTCGCGGAGAGGTTTTCACGAGGGAGTGTGTCGTACAGCTCCGCCAGTTTGGCGTCGCGTGTCTGCTGTGGGGTGTCGCAAGTTTCGCGTGGATCGTGTCGCTCGCTTTCTCAGTTCATTCGGCAAAGACATTCGCCTATGGTCGCGCCGACTCTATCGCTCTCGGAGTAGTCATCCTCACCATCGCCTGGTTCATGGACATGGCCGTGGACCTGAAAGAAGAGAACGAACTCACGATCTGAGCCCGGAGCAGGAGAAGAGCCATGCCAATTATTGTGAACGTTGACGTGATGCTTGCCCGGCGAAAGATGCGGTTGAACACACTTGCAGAGTTGGTGGGGATCACTGCGCAAAACCTGTCGGTGCTGAAAGCCGGCAGGGCGAGGGCCATTCGCTTCAGCACCCTGGAACGGCTTTGCGAGGTGCTGGACTGCCAGCCGAGCGATCTTCTCTCTTATGAAAAAAGCTCTGACACGTCTGCGCTTTCGTTGAGCGATTCTCTGGAGGCGTGAACGGCACCCAGGGGCGAGCTTTTCGCTATTCGCTACTTGTATGTCCGAAAGCATGGGAAGATTTGTGGTTTCCCACCCATGATGCGATTAGACTGCGTCATGGATGGGGCACCCAGATACGCGATTGTTGAAGTCCTGCGAAAGGCGCGCTGGTTACTTCTTCAACCACCCATTCAATTCGAGCCAATCGGCGAACCTGTCAATCCAGTGATCAGTGGGGAGGCCCTGCTGCCGCATTCCGAAGCCGTGCCCACCTTTCTCGTACATGTGCAACTCTGTCGGCTTGTGAGCCTCCGTCCATTTTGTGTACAGGGCAATACTTGCCGGCGCGAGTCCGAGGTTGTCGTCGGTGGCGGCCGCAACAAACATCGGCGGCGCATCGGCTGGAACGGAAGCATCTTTCTGCATTCCGCCGCCATAGATAGGAGCTACGAAGGCGGGCCGGCCTTCCGGCGTGTAGTGAAAGGCAACTCCGACAGTGACCGCTCCTCCTGCGGAGAATCCGATAATGCCGACGCGATCAGGCGAAACGCCCCATTCCGACGCGTGCTGACGAACATATGTGACGGCCGCCAGTCCGTCGGCGACGGCCAGGGGTACCACGCTGCCGACTGTTTGCTGGAACTTCTGCCTGTCGGCATATAGGACGGCGAACTCCGCTGCTGCGTCGTCGCCGGTGCGCGCGAGCCGGTATTTCAACACAAAGGCCGTCACGCCTTTCGCGGCCAGGTACTTGGCCACGTCGTAGCCCTCGCTGTTGATGGAGAGAGCCATGAAACCACCGCCAGGGCAGATTACGATGGCTGTTCCATTCTTCGTCTCCGCGGATGGCTTGAAGACGCGTGAGGCTTGGCTTGGTCACATTGGTGACGATTTCCGTGTTCCAGGTTTTCGAGAAATATTGCTTCTCAGGGTAGCTCTCTTCGGTTGAGCCGGGAGGCGTGCCGGGATAGAGAGGAATGACATCCTGCGCGAAGACAGGGGTCGCAAAGAACACCACCAGGCAAAGGGTTCGAAGGGCGGATATTTTCATAGCCGCATTGTCTAGCAGAGGGGTGCGGATGAGGAAGTGATTTCGAGGGAAGCGTAGGAACTGACGAGCCAGGGCAACCGGAGCTACTCTTTTCTGGTTCGAGGATTGAAGACCACGAAGCCGTCGTGGTTGTTGACGTACACGGAGTGGAACAGCATCATCGGCAGCAATCCATCGCCCATGCGCACCGGGGGTTCAATGGGAAGGAGAAGGGCCGCAATGTCATGAAGTTTTTGCGAGCCGACAGTCAATGCCTGCAGCCGTCCCTTTTGCAGTACCACCTGTCCGTCAGAGGTCTCTTCGAGCACGGTTTCCCGCTTTGGAATACTCAGCGCCTGGGATGCGGAACGAAGGAGCACCACGGAATGTGTTCCCGAGTCGAGAACCAGATGCAGCTTCGCTTTGCCGCGAGATTGCGCCTCGGAGGCCACCATCATTCGATTCTCCGTTGAGTCGATCTCGACATGCTCACCGTCGGTGCTGTCGCGGATTTCATTGCCCAACTCGATGGACATAAGGTGTCTGCGGTAGTCGATCAGATAGTTGAAATGCGAAAGGAAGTTCTGACCTACAATCCCCACAATGTGCGAATCCAGCTTTCGCATATTGGCCAGATTCTTCACCAACACTGGAACGTCGTCCAGATGAAATGGCCCGGCCGAGAGACTTGGGATCGTGCCACGCAACACCAGATTCATGTTGCTGAGGGTGACCACCCGCATTCTTTCGACAGGGACAAAGGAAAGCCGGGAAGCGATGGATGGATCCACGACAGTGGTGTCTGTTCCTGTGTCGAGAACGAAGTCGAAGGAACCCCGGTCGGAGTTCAGCGTGACTACAATCAGTGTGCTGTCGACAAGCCGGAAGTGAAGATCCGATTCTGCCTTGAGGGGAAGGCACGCTCCGCCAATTGCCAGGTAGGTAATCATTATTTTGGCTGGGATTGCCAGAAATGGCTTGATGTTCATTGATTCCTCCGTGCTTCTGGAGGAACCTTAGGCAAAGAGCTCTAACGCGGTACTCATGCGCTCCTGATGTTCTGGGACGGGTAAAGTAATGGAATGTTGAGGTGCTTCCTTGGGCGGACGCTACCGATTTGACGACGTTGAGATTGACCTCAATGCCTTTCGCTTGTTGAAAGGCGGTGAGGTTGTCCCAGTTGAGCCCAAGGCACTGAAACTTCTCATATTTCTGGTCGAGAATCGTGGCCGCCTGGTGCACAGGCGAGAAATCATTGATGCGGTCTGGAGCGGTTCTTTTGTTTCTGATCACGTTCTGAACCGCGCCATCGGACAACTGCGGAAGCTGCTAATCGACGACGCCAAGGCGCCTCGTTACGTCGAAACTGTTCCCACTCTCGGTTATCGCTTCATCGCAGAGCTTCAGGCCGAGGTACCCCTGGCGGAGCAACCTGCTTCGCCTCTGCTTTCGAATCGAGAACGCGAATCGAATGAGTCGCCCCTGGGAGTACCGGGCGCCCCTATTTCTGCAATCGACACTCATCGAATTCAGGCCATCGCGGTGCTTCCACTCGAAGACTTTTCGGGCACTTCGGGGAACGAGTACTTTGCCGACGGAATGACCGAAGCATTGATCACGATCCTGGCGAAGATCAAGGCTCTCCGGATCATTTCCCGGACATCGGTGATGCAGTACAAGAAGGTACGAAAGCCTCTGCCACAGATCGCACGCGAACTCAACGTCGATGCAGTAATTGAGGGATCGGTCTTGCGCTCAGGGGATCGAGTTCGGATTGCGGCGCAGCTTATCCATGCGGCGACTGACCGGCACTTATGGGCGGAAAGTTACGAGCGCGATTTCGGCGACATCCTGTCAGTGCAAAGTGAAATTGCACGGCGCATCGCCGATGCGATCAAGGTAATGCTCACCCCTGAGGAGCGAGCTCAGCTGACAGAAAACCGAAAGGTTGATCCGGAAGCTCACGAACTGTACTTCAAGGCCCGGTACCACTGGAACAAGAGGACAGAAGAGAGCATCAAGAAGGCAATAGGCTACTTTCACCGCGCTCTGGATTGTGACCCGGTATTCGCGAAGGGGTATGCCGGCCTTGCGGATGCGTACCACATACTCGGCTACTACAACATGCTCCCACCGAAGGAGGCCTACCCAAACGGAAGGGCCGCTGCACTCAAAGCGCTTGAGTTGGACGATTTGCTGGCAGAGCCGCACGCAACGCTTGGCGCGATCAAACGGGATTTCGAGTGGGACTGGGATGGGGCTGACGAAGAATTCCAGCGTGCGATCGACATCAATCCCGGGTTGGCCGAGGCTCATCACTGGCGTGGCACTCTGATGAGCATGCAAGGGCTTCACTCAGAAGCTCTCCGCGAAAAGGCAAAGGCACTTGAAATTGATCCGCTCTCTGTGGTCATCAGGACCGATGTTGGGCGGATGTTCTACTTCGCACGGAAATTTGATGAGGCGATCGAACGATTGCTGGCCGCAATCGACATGGACCCTCATCATCCAATAGCCCACTCATGGCTGGGCACCGTGTATCTGCAGAAGGGGCGATTCGATGAGGCTATTTCAGCATTGCAAAAGGGGCGGAGCTTATCCGATGACAGCAGCTATGCTCTGGCTCAACTGGCGCATGGCTACGCGGTGGCCGGCCGGGAGAACGACGCACGCGCTGTGCTTGCCCAGTTGACTGAGCTTTCGAAGCAACGATATGTTTCGCCCTACGATCTCGCGGTCGTGCACGTGGGTCTGCATGAAAACAACGAAGCGTTCGAGTGGATGGAACTGAGCCTACGAACATCGATCGCCCTGGCTTGGGTGCCTGAAGGTGGCACCCCAGGTGGACGCCCTGCGTTCGGATCCGCGGTTTTATGATCTGCTTCGCCGCGTCGGCTTGCTCGACCGAACTGCCGGCTGAAACTCGTTAGTTGTGCTTGCCCTTCCACTCGGAGTAGGGGCCTTGGAAGTCTTCAATCCCGCCGGGCGTGAAGTTCCAAAGTCGCGTGGCGACTTCGTCGATCAGATCGTGATCGTGCGTCACCAGCAGCACCGTTCCCTCGTAGCGCTGAAGCGCGATATTGAGCGCGTTGATGGCTTCGAGATCGAGGTGGTTGGTGGGCTCATCGAAGATGAGGATGTTGGGCTTGGTGAGAATCAGCTTGCAGAAGATGAGGCGTGCCTGTTCGCCGCCGGAGAGAGCCTTGGTCTGCTTTTCGCCTTCTTCGCCGCTGAACAGCATCTGGCCGAGGATGCCGCGGATCTCTTCGACGTGGGCGGCAGGGTTCCAGCGATGGAGCCACTCGGCAACCGTGAGGCCGTGCTCGATGGTCGAGCTCACATCCTGTGGAAAGTAGCCAATCTGCGCTTCGTGTCCCCAGAAGACGGCGCCCGAGTCGAGCGTGAATTCCTTTTCGGCGAGGCCGGGATAGTTTGCCAGCAGGCTTTTGAGCAGGGTGGTTTTGCCGGCGCCGTTGCGGCCCATGAGACAGATTTTTTCGCCGCGCAAAACATTTGCGGTGAATCCGTCGATGACCTTGTGGTCGTCGTAGATCTTGGTGAGGTGCTTGAACTCGAGCACGTGCTTGCCGCTGGGACGCGTCTGGTCAAAGCGAATATAAGGGCGCTGGATGTTGGAGCGGGCGAGTTCGTTGGTCTGCAGGCGCTCCACTTCTTTACGGCGGCTGGTGACCTGCGAAGAGCGGGTGCCGGCGGCAAAACGCGCAATGAATTCATTAAGCTGCGCGATCTTCTTTTCGCGCTGGGCATTTTGCGACTCCAGCGTGGAGCGGATCTGCGTCTTGGCCATCACCATCTCGTCGTATCCGCCGGTGTAGGTAATGATGGTCTGGTAGTCGATGTCGGCAGTGTGCGTGGTGACGCTGTTCAGAAAGTGCCGGTCGTGCGAGATGGCAATGAGCGTGCCGTCGTAGCCGTTGAGAAAATCCTGAAGCCAGTGGACGGAGTCGAGATCGAGGTAGTTCGTGGGCTCGTCGAGCAGCAGCGCTTCAGGCTTGCCAAAGAGAGCCTGGGCGAGAAGCACGCGGACTTTCTGGCCGCCCTGAAGCTCGCCCATCTTGCGGTCGTGCAGTTCTTCGGTGATGTCGAGGCCATCGAGCAGACGGCAGCGTCGGACTCCGCGGTGTAGCCGTCTTCGTCGCCGATCACGCCTTCGAGTTCGCCGAGGCGCATGCCGTCGGCGTCGGAGAGTTCAGGCTTCTCGTAGATGCGATCGCGCTCGTCGAGTGCGGCCCATAGCGGCTTGTTGCCCATGATGACCGTGTCAATGACGCGAAACGCGTCGAAGGCAAACTGGTCCTGGCGGAGGACGCCAAATTTGCGGGGGCGCACGACGTTGCCCTTTTGGGCGTCAAGTTCGCCGGTGAGGACCTTCATAAATGTGGACTTGCCCGAACCGTTGGGGCCGGTGAGGCCGTAGCGGCGACCGGGAACGAAGCTGACGCTTACGTCTTCGAACAGGATCTTGGCGCCGTAGCGCATGGAGACGTTGCTGACACTTAGCATTCTTTATGTTTCCTAAAATGTGGGCCGCAGCGGGGTATCGGCCCGATTGTCACCCCACGGACGTGGACCTGTCCGCAGGGACCCCGGGGCGGCCCGGATGAAGCCTGGGTTGATTCAGAGTTTTGGGGCACGCACACATGCTCGCCCCTGAGAACTGCTGCTCCTCTAGTTTCTCATAAGTGGACGTATGGTTTTCGGGGTCCCAGATTTGAAGCTGTAAATCCAGACGAACTTTACGGTTTGATTTCGATTGGAGTTCCCACTGGAACAAGCGTCCAGATTTCCTCGATCTCAGGATTAGTCACTGCAATGCAGCCCTCGGTCCAGTCAAAGTCGTGCTGAAGGGAACCCAACCACCCAAATCCGTTCTGCACTCCGTGAATCATGATTGCACCCCCAGGATCGACTCCAGCATCGTGGGCGCGCTTTCGGTCAGCAGCATTCGGATAGGAGACGTGAAGAGCTAGATGAAAACGACTCTTGGCACTTTTCTGGTCGATTACATATTCACCTTCTGGTGTCTTGTTATCGCCGGTTCGCTCTTTTGGTCCGCTCGATCCGCGGCCCAGCGCAATCGTATAAACCATAAGGACCCGATCTTTCGCCATTAGCGTCATGGTGTGTTTGGATTTCACGACCACGATCCGATCCGCCTTCTGGTCGCTCGGTATCATGCTCTTCATCTCCGTTGATGAGCAGCCGAGCATCCCGAGTGCCGCCATTAAGCAAACGGAACTAAACGCCAAACCACAGCTAACAATGCGGAGAAATCGGTTCTGGCGATCAAGAGACATTGCTTAATTCCAAATGTTGTTTACGGGGTGCTCGATTGGTTTTGATGTTAACAAGACAATCACAGTCACCATGCACTTTCTGCTGCGCATCAATTCTCATCACAAATCACGTCCTGGCGGCGGGATGTGCCTTGAATGCGAAAAATGTATCACCGGGAATCAATCGAATTGCCTGAACGTCGTCGTAGCCGGCGTCGTTGAGCTGGCTGATCATCTCGTCCACCTTCGGCAATCTGCCACAGTTTGCCGTCGCTGCGCCCCACAGATTCAGAACTTCGACCGGGAGGCTTCCTCCCTGGCAACAGGTCGTCAACAGGAGAAACCCGTCCGCTTTGATGAAACCCTTGATGTGGCGCAGCAGCGCGACACGATCCTCGATCTCGAAGTAGTAGATGTTGTTGTAGAGCGTCACGACATCGAAGCGCTCATCCGGTTCCTTCTTTCGGACGTCGACCGCTTCTATCGTGACCCGGCCCTGCAGGCCCCATCCTTCGATGTTCTTTCGAGCCACCGCGGCGACATTTTCCTGCAGCTCCAATCCGAGAGCCGTGAGTGACGGGTTTCGCGTTACCGCATATTTGATATAGAAACCCGAGCCGCAGCCGATCTCGAGCAGCCTGGTCGCTCCGGACAGCGGAAACGCCCGATCGATGGCTTCAATCTGGAATGCTTCCATCGCCCGTGACGATCTTGCGATCAGTTCGCCATCCTGGTCTTCGAGTCCCCAGAGTTCTCCGTCGCGAAGTTTGCCGGGTGTCTTCAAGATCAGCTTGTGATGCAGGCCCGCCACTTCCTGCAGCAAGGCTAGCACGCCATCGTTCTGCGACAGAGCCAGCTTCCTGGCCAGTCCCTTCAGCGCGAATCCATCAGTGTCCATTTTCAGAAACCCAAGGCGGACGCCCAACTGCAGCCATGCCTCAAGAGCTTGCCGCGCCCTGTCATTTTTGCAGTAGGTTTCGGCCAGTTGTTCGAACTTCACCGGCCCCGACGACAACAAGTCGAGCAAGCCGTTCTCCTTGGCTGCGGCCAGAAAGACAAGCTTGTAGAAAGGCTTGAGCAACGTGCTGCTGCTGATAAATGCGGAGAGCTGGTCATTCTTCCACAGCTTGACTAAAGGTTTGAAGGACATGGTTCCTCTGTAAGTAGAAATGGCGTCGGACCGCGCCGATCCCTCAAATTTCGCCATTACTGCAGTTGCTTTTGGCTTGTCCGCGAGTATACGCGCACGAGGGCAGGGAAGGACCTGATCCGCTAGCAATCAAAAAGTCGAGGCCGGAGAAAATCTCTCCGGCCTCAACCACATTGGTTATCGCGAACGAGTTCCTACGAGATTCCATTCGGAACAAGGCGTGACTGCGAAAACTGCGCCGCGATGCTCTTGAAGATTGAATTCAGACTCCCCGTATTCGGTGAAGGGCATTGGCCCTTGTTCTGATCCGCCGTGGTGTCTGAATAGAAGTGCGAAGTATCGCCAGAGTTATAGCCCGAGGACATCTGCTGCAGGGTCGAGCATGGGGAAATCTTGAAAGAACTCTTATCCGAGGAGCACCCCGAACTCGAAGCGCCGTAGGCGATTGTGAAAACCGTTGTCTTGTTGTCGGTTGCATACTTCGCCGCGGCGATTGCCTGGTGGCACTGATCATCCGGGGACCCGTAGACGTTGCCCGACAACTTGCTGCTGCCAGTAATCTTTGAGCTGTCGGCATTGGCATCACCGTCGCTGAGGATAATCATGAAGTTCTGCGAGCCGGGATTGGCGTTCTGCGCGGCGATGAGCGACGATTGGGCTGCATAGATCGCCCCCGCATAATAGGTGCCGTCCCCTCCCGGAGTCTGCATGCCCTTGCAATTGCCACTCGTAGAGATGGCCTTGGTCAGCCCTGAAGAAGTGCTCAAGGAACCACCCTGCTGGTTAGTGGAACTGTAGTCACTCAGATAGTCCGTGATCTGGTAGGTTGCCCCGGTCCCGGACGGAGCTGTCCATGATGCACCAATTCCAGGCGTCGAGTAAGGCACAACGGTGGGGTTCTTGCCGCTGCAATTCGTGTTATTGGCCGCAGTATTGGCTTGCACGCTCGGGAACGTGAACAAGCTCACCTGGTCGTAGGGTGTGCAGTTCGTTTTGGTGCTTGAAGCCGTGCAGGGTGACAGCGCAGTCAGCATGGTCTGAACTCCCTCCAATGCACAATGAATTCTCGTATTGTTGCAATTTGGGGCAGAGTCATCGCTGGCCATCGAAGCCGTCGTGTCTATTACCATCGCCACGTTGACCTGGGTACTCTTGCCGCTCATCGGGGTTGCGGTCGACATTGCGGTCAGCGTGATGGACTGTGCAGATTTGATGCCCATGGCGGCCAGCGCCCGAATGAAATACGTGGGCACGGTCGATGCCTGCACGACCTGGACTATGTTGTAGCCCGTGGGATTCGAGTTGCAGGGAGCTGCCACGATTGCGTTGCCGGTAATGCATTTGAACGTAGTGGTGACTTTGGGGCTCGGCAGGTTGTAGTTTGCGTTGGCTCCATTTGCAACCGAGGCAAAGGCGTTGATCTTGGCGGTTACTGAAGCTTGCGTGGCATCGGACGCGGTCATTGCATAGGCTCCCGCGAGCGCCGCAGCGTCGGTTGATGCCTGGAGTTCGCGATAGCAGATGTATGCGTGACCAAGATCCACCGTCAGCCCACCCGCGCCGATGACCAAAACGCTCAGGAACACCATCCAGGGAAGAATTTGCCCGCGCTCATCTTTGAGCATTCGCATCAGGTGAGATCTCATTGGACGACCTCCGTGATCTGCGAACCGAGAGAGCAACTCGCAAGTTTCATTCCGTAGACTGAAAGGCTGCAAGGATAGGTCGCCGTGATTGTGGCGGTTCCGCCCGCGACCATGTATGGGTTTGCAGCACCGCCCGCACCCGGGCAAGACGTTGTTCCTTCGCTATAGCTTTGGGATCCTAGGGTGTAGGTGAGTTTGAGGCTGTTTTGCGATAATCCCGGCGCCGCAGAGTAGATTGCATTGGTGGTCTTCTGACACGGGTCAGTGTCACCGCGCTCTGCCGCCAGTACACGCCCGGCATTGCTGATCGCTTCGGCGAGCTGGAGCTTTTGATACAAGGCCATCGAGAACGAGAAGATTCCCGTCAGCATGATCATCATGATCGGCAGAGCTACCGCCATCTCAACCAGAGCCCCTCCGTGATCCTCCGCACCAAGAAGTCTCAAAACCTTCCATGCAGGAAATTGTCTTTTAAGTGGTGTCAAATAGATTGCTGCAGATTTCGTTTTCATCACCTTAGCCTCCTGGCCCAAGCACGAACTTTTGGCTGTTATTCCGCGCTTATTTGAACGTTGAACAGATTCGCGAGGTGGAACAATTACGGGGAGCCTCGAGAGTCTCTCGCCATCGCTGTAGATGACGACAAACCAAACGTAAATTCGAATTTGTGCTGTCACAATGTCGCTTTCGTCTCAACGGCGTCCCACACGTGTAACCAGGGCGGTTACCGGTACGAGAAGGAAAAGATTGGATTTAGGTACTTGCTTAGTAACATCGAAGTGGGCATTTTCTCTGTATTTCCTGGCATCTGACAGACAAAAGACCGCAATAGCGCGCCAGATCTCGCCCAAAAATGGGTAACTAACCCTCAAGTCTCGCGATTGCATTTTTTGCCGGGCAGGGCACGGGCAGGATTTGTGCTGCAGCACCCCATCGGGCGGCGGTTAGATGCTCTACTTGAAATTTTGGCCGCGCATTTGCAGCCAGGCGAGGCAGCCTCCAGCGGCAACGTCATAGCCCAAACAGAACGCCGGCCACCATGCGGGTACTCCGGGATTGGTCACGATGTGGCCGTGAAAGAAATCGAATACGCCATGACCGACCAGTGCAACGACGACTATCCACAGGTTGAATTTGAACCCGGCTATCGCAGCCAACAGAAAAACAGTCATGAAGCTGCATTCAACCACGAGAGCGTGAACTGTTCCGCCCATCACTGCAAACAAGACATAGTATGAGGCGATCACGATCAGCACCGTAGGGTAGAAAGCACGATCGCGATCCAGTCGTACTGACCTAGCGAACAACGATACCAATATCGCGAGAACGATTCCGATTCCGTATCCCATATCTTTCCTTTGCGTCCTGCCTAAGGCTAGCTGCCGAGGTGATGACTGCAAACTGCGTTCTGTCCGGTGTACCGGTGGCTCCGCTCCCTGCGCGCAGCTTACGATGGAGGCTGCGGGGAGGAGTACCCATGCGACTCCTGAGAATAGCCTTTGTTGCGCTCACGCTGGTTCCGATGTTCGCGCAATCTCCAAAATCCACCGGCACTGTTACAGCGACCACCGCCGAATTCAAAATTCCGCTTCAAGCGCCAGCTAACGGAGTCTGGATCTGGAACCGCGCCGACACTCCAGATAACGCCAGCGAATACTCCTGGGCTGTTACGGCCAGGAACGGAACCTCGCAATACTCCTTCGGTTTCTACTTATACAAGTTCCCAGCAGCAAGGGAAGCACGAGGTCAAATTCAGGACCTGCTAAAAGCCGGTCAGGCCTCCGTGTTCAAAGAGGATGCTGAAGGACGCGCTGAGATGTTGCCGGACGCCAAGGTGACAGTAGCGGTTGAGAACGGATCGATCCTGGTGCGAATCACGAATCCGGACCTGGTTCGCCTCATTTTCAGCGATCATCCGGAAACTGTAGCCATACACTCAAGAACACCTACAGCTGATTACCAGGTTGTACGGGTGACATATCGTGACTAGTCCGGCATCTGGTTGTCGAGTTGAAATCAGCCGAAGAGCGCGGTGATGACGTGGTTCACCACAAACGCTGCTCCGTAGGCGAGCACCAGCATGTAGCCGAACTGCAGCGCGGGCCACTTCCAGCTATTGGTTTCGCGGCGGACAACGGCCATCGTCGACGTGCACTGCATTGCAAACGCAAAGAAGATCATGAGCGCCACAGCCCCGCCGAGTGTCATGTCGTGGTGCATGGCGGTCTGCAGATGCATGGTCTGCGTCTCGGGATCGGCACCATAGAGCGTGCCCATGGTCGAGACCATTACTTCGCGGGCAAGCACGCTGGAGATGAGGCCGATGCCGACCTTCCAGTTGAAGCCGAGGGGCGCGATCGCCGGTTCAATGAAGTGGCCAAGCTTGCCAATCACGCTGTCGGCCAATTCCGGCGCGGTGTAGGTGCCATTGTGCAGCGGCACCGGCGGAATGTGTGCAAGCACCCAGAGCGCCAGCGTAACGCAGAGAATCACGGTTCCGGCCTGGCGAAGGAAGACCTTGGCGCGATCGACGAGGCGCAAGGCCAGCGAATGCAGCGTAGGCATGCGATATTGCGGCAGCTCAAGAATGAAGGGAGTCTCGCTCGACCTGAGTATGGAACTCTTCAGCAGCCGAGCCGTTGTCATGGCAGCAACAAATCCGGCGAGATAAAGACCGAGCATCACCACCGTGCGGAGACCGAGGAATCCGTGCAGGAACGTAATGTTCGGAATGAACGCGGCAATCAACAGCATGTAGACCGGCAGACGCGCCGAGCAAGTCATGAAGGGTGTAACGAGAATCGTGGCGAAGCGGTCGCGCTTATTTTCGATGGTGCGTGTCGCCATGATGGCCGGAACTGCGCAGGCATAGGCCGAAAGCAGGGGGATGAACGCCTTTCCGTTCAGCCCGATGGTGCGCATTACACGGTCGGCAATTAACGCGGCGCGGGCCAGGTAGCCTGAGTCTTCAAGTATTCCGATAAAAAGAAAGAGCAGCAGAATTTGCGGCAGGAAGACGAGCACCGAAGAGATGCCCTTCCATGCGCCATCGAGAAGCAGCGACTGTAGCCATCCAGCAGGCAGCAGCGGGCGCGCCAGAGAACCAATGCGGGCGAGAATGTCGCCGAATCCATCAGAGAGCGGCTGGCCGATGGAGAACACCACCTCGAAGACGCCGATGACGACGACCAGAAATAACAGCGGTCCCCAGATGCGGTGCAGCAGCACGTTGTCGAGCTTGCGGCTGTTCTCTGCGGAGAGCGGCGCCTGATAGCCGGTGCGGCGGCTGACTGAGGCTGCCCACGTATGGGTACTGGCGGCATTGCCCAGGACCGGCAGTGCCAGAGACCGTGCGCTCTTGCCGTTGGTGTGTTGACCCAGGAAGAGCGGCACAGCATCAAGGCCGGTGCCGCGCGTCGCACTGATCAACGCCACGGGAGCGCCGAGTTCCTTGGCCAGTTTTAGCGGATCGATAATACCGCCCCGCGACTCCATCAGGTCGCTCATATTCAGCAATACGAGAGTCGGCAGTCCGAGCGAAAGAACGGGCGCGGCCAGCATGAGCTGACGGGTAAGGTGCAGGGAATCGAGCACCAGCAGAACGGCATCAGGCTTGGGAGTGCCAGGCATCTTGCCGCGCAGCACGTCGATCGAGACTCGAGCATCCTCAGAATAGGGAGTAAGGGAATAGACGCCAGGCAGATCGATCAGCGTGAGGTCGTCGCGCCCGACCCCGGCCATCAGGCCCATATGCTGCTCGACCGTCACGCCAGGGTAATTGGCTACCTTTTGGCGAAGGCCGGTCAGTTTGTTGAAAAGTGTGGACTTTCCGGAGTTTGGCGGGCCGATTAGAACCACGGTCCTGAGCGATCCGGGAGTCGATGGCGCCGGGGGCTGTTCCAACCCCGTGGGAGTGCAGCAGGAGCTCATCGCGCCGCCTCGGCCAACTCCTGTGCTTCTTCAAGTTCTGCATCGGATGAGGTTGCTGTCTTCGCTTCTAAAGCGCTGCGCACCCGGATTGCTTCGGCGGTCTCACGGCGCAGGGCAATCTCCATGCCGTCGATTCCGTATACCGTGGGATCGCCTGCCGGAGCGCGACGAAGGGCCGTCACAAGAGCGTCGGGCACGAAGCCCATATGCATCAGGTAGTTCTGCACGGAGTCGGGTAGATCGAGGGCAATGAGTATCCCGGTCTCACCAATTCGTAAGTCAGTTAGAACACTCACCTGCCGGACTCCAATAGGCTGCCGAAACGGTAGCACCCCAAAACTACGACCGGATTGGTCGGATTTCAGTATACGACCGATTTGGTCGGAATCGCAAATACTACCTTGTACAGACGTTTCCTTACCAAACCTCACGGTACGACCTCCCAAAAAGCGGTGAAGGCTTGTCGCCATCTATCCTCTTTTTCGACCCCCGCCGGACCTTCATCATTGTTTGCTCGGATTTGTACTCATTTTTATCCAAGAAGCCCCATATTCGATGTGACCTAAATCACCTTGTATGGGAGTATTCAAGCCTGAGGGGATTGCGAACCATGGCGACGCAATCGTGCCAAAGCGACGAGATAGGGGGAAGAATAGCGTGACTGTGACGGATCGGGATATTGAAGAATTGGCGCGCTTGAAGCTTAGGGCTGAATACAGTTTCGACGAGGTTCGCTCCGCAGCGATTTCCAAGCTCACGAACAGGTGTTTGCAGCTTATCGCTCAAAACCTGGAGAACAAGGCATTCATTGATGCGAATTTGCCGGGGATGATCGAAAAGATGAGGCCGGAAGTGGGCGAACAATATCGCAAAGAAGCGGAACAGGAAGAGCTGACCAGGTTGGCGCGAGAGAAGGAACAGACCGCGCTGGCACTGGAACGGGCGCTTGTAGAGGCCGACGAGGAGGCGAGCAAGATTGCGAAGGAACTGGATTTTGAAAATCTCGCCAAGAAGGCATTTCCCAAAACGCCTGTCGCGTGGCTGCGACAAATCGGATTTCGTCCGGAGTATAGCTGGGACTCGGATGAGAGAACAGATCGGAAGGCATACATCTTTGCGTGTTTCAGCGAGATTGCTTATCTGCAGTACACGAAATTCGATCTGCCCGGAGAGGGCCGGTACAAAGTTGTGCCGAGCGAGGCTCTCGAGAATTTGCGAACGCACAACATGCGATTCGATCTGGCTGCGGTGGTGCAGGCCGTTACAGGCGGCGAGGGCCTGACCGTGACTATTTCGAATCCGGGAAGAGGCTTTGTGTACGCGACGTTTGTGACGCCGAAGTTCATTGTGATTGCCGTGCGAGGAACCTCCACATTGAGCGAGCTACTTTTGATCGATTTCAATTCGTTGAAGGTGGACAGCGGGAACGATCGGTATCACAGCGGCTTCTATAAAGAGGCAATGACCGCGGTGCCGGAACTGAAAAAGCAGTCTGCACTTATCGCGGCCGAAGGGGTGAACGGCATTCCGGTTTACTTTACGGGGCATTCGATGGGAGGTGCCGTTTCGTGGATCTTCCGGCATATCTGGGGCAATTCTCATCGCGTCATGACGCCTTACATCTATGCGTCGCCGCGGATTGGGAACTCCGCCGTGACGAAGAAATATCCGGTCTATGCCTATACACGGGCGAATGACGCCGTTCCGCACTTACCGCCGCTTTCATGGGACTTTGAAGACGCGGTTGGCGGCGCGACGGTGAACGCTGAAGAAGAGAAGATGTCGAAGATTGCTCTTTGGGCGAAGTTCTGGAAGATCAGGAAGAATCACGCAATCGAGCGATATAGGAAAGAGCTTGGAGAGAAGACGGGCGATCAGCAGTTTTCGCCAGACGTTTACTTCACAGCGCTGTTTGCGGAAATGATTGACGTCTATCGCGTCCTCGGCCATCCCTATCCCTATGGGATTCAAAAGCATGACAGTGACGGGGCCTGAGAGGCAATCGCAACAACCTCGTTCGCTATGCAGAGACTCCATCGCGGGTTTGTGCCTGCGTTTTGTCGGGGATGTTGATAGACTAGCTGTATATTCTCTTTCATTTTTTTGCGGGCTTGCAGGCGCGAATTGTTTGAGGCTTCATGATTTCCGTACTTCGGCTTTGCCGGCGATTTGTAATTGTTGCGACGTGCCTCGGCGCGTACGCTGCGGCTGCCGGTAAGGATTTCGCCCCCGAAATAGTTCCTTTGCACATTCCGCGTGTCACTCGTGCGCCCAAGCTCTCCGATTTCCTTGAAGGCAGGCCGCGCGAGGCTGAGGCGGTCATTACGGTCTTCAAGCAGTTCGATCCTCATGACGGTGCAGACATCAGCGAGCCGACAGCCGCCTACCTCTCCTACGACAGCAAGAATCTCTACGTTGGCTGGATCTGCAAAGACAAGCCCGACCAGATTCGAGCGCGGGTCGCACCGCGCAAGCAGATCGATACGGACGACAGAGTCACCATCAATATAGATACGTTCCTTGACCACAAGCATGCGTATTGGTTCGATGTAAATCCTTACGGCATTCAGTACGACGGACGCACCACGGATGGCATCGGCGACGACCCTAGCTGGGAAGGGCTGTGGTATTCCGAGGGACGCATCACCGACGACGGCTATGTCGTGCTCGAAACAATCCCGTTCAAGACCATGCGCTTTCCGAAGGCGGCCAAGCAGGTGTGGAATATCTGCCTGGCGCGCGCCATTCAGCGCAACAATGAGTTTTCCATTTGGCCTTTCATCTCGCACGAACGCCTGCCCCAGTTTGTGGGCCAGTTCGCTCCCATCGAGATCGACGAGGATATCTCTCCCGGCCGCAATATCCAGCTCATTCCTTACTGGATCTACTCGAACGATCACTATCTGGATTCGACCACCGGCTTTCAGCAGCAGTACGAGTATCTTCCCGGTGCTTGACGCCAAGGCCGTCATTCACGATGCACTGACGCTGGATGTTGCGATCAACCCCGACTTCAGCGAGATCGGTTCCGACGATCCGCAGGTCCAGGTCAACCAACGCTACGAAGTTATCTACCCCGAGCGACGACCTTTCTTTCTTGAGAATGCCTCCATCTTCACCATGCCGGAAGAACTCTTCTTCTCCCGCAGGATTGTCGATCCTCAGTATGGAGCCAAGCTCACCGGGGCGTTGGGCCGTTGGGGCCTTGGCGCGATCGTCGCCGACGATCTTGCTCCCGGCGAAGTATTACTTCCTGGCGAGACCGGCCATGGATCGCGCGCCTTCGACGCGGTGTTTCGAGCGGAGCGCGAGTTCGGCCACCAATCCCATGTTGGCTTATTCCTGAGCGACACCACCTTCGAAGGGCGATCAAACCGCGTGGCCTCGATCGACGCGCGATACATTGCTGCGCGCAACTGGGTTCTTAACGGAGAGGCCACCACAACGCAGACTGATCTGGATCCGACCGGCTACATGGCGGGGCCGGGATATATTTTCGGCGTCAGAAAGAGCGATAACCATAACTACTTCCGAACGGTTTACACAGATCGCAGCCCGGGCCTGAACGCCACGCTCGGCTACATCAATCGCACCGATATCCGGCGATGGGAGACATCGTACAACCGTCAGTGGAAGCCTGCGAGTCAGACAATCATGTCGTACGGTCCGAGCATCAGCACGATCCTGATCTACGACCATGAGAAGAGGCTTCAGAACTGGTCGTATACGCCGATGATGTCGCTGACACTGCCGCGCCTGACCGTGCTCTCGCTGCAGCACACTGAGGCATACGAGTTCTACAACGGCATCGGCTTCCACGAGCGAGCGACAGTTGCGGCTCTCGCAACCTCCTGGTACAAGTGGCTCGATCTCAATGTTGCTTACTCTCAGGGAAATCTGCCGAACTACTATCCCGCCGAGGGCGTCGACTCATTCCTCGGCAGATCCAATGAAGTATCTGCAATGGTGACGCTGCGGCCTCAATCTCACCTGCGCCTCGACGAAATCTACTACTACACGCGGCTGGCGACGATCGCCGGGCAGCTTCCTTCTCCTTCGCTGCCTCAAGGTGTGGTCTTCACGAATCACATCATTCGCTCGAAGATCAACTACCAGTTCAATCGCGATTATTCGTTCAGGGCATTTCTCGACTACAACGCGGTTCTGCCCAACAATGCGCTGGTGTCAAGCACGTATTCCAAGCAGCCCGACACGACCTTGCTGTTCTCGTACTTTCCACATCCGGGCACAGCATTCTATCTGGGTTACGCGAACACGTGGCAAAACGTGGACTACGAGGCGACGGCAACACCGCAATACACGTTGACCAATTTGCCGGGCACTTCCACCGACCGCCAGCTCTTCGTCAAGGTCAGTTACCTGCTGCGCTTCTAGCGCGCCGAACGTCAAACGAGCGCTACTGATTTCGTTTCAGGCTGATTGCCTCTGAGCATCCCTGCTCTGTCTCTTCTTACAGTTGGCTTCCTGGTAATGGGAGTGATACGTGTTCCGCAAGGTGCACGTAATCCCCGCCACCGATCCCCAGAAAGCCCGAACACAGGAGGAATCCATGGAAAGCTCATCAAGCCAGATTGCGCTCGAAAATAAAGCGACCGAAACAGGTCAGCCAGGATCTCGAACTAAAGCGCTCTCTGTAGGTGATCTTGCCCAACGGTCCGTTCAGCGCCGGGCGGTCGAGGCCGTCATCTGGGGCATGCCCGCAGTCAACTTTGATCGCATGTATCAGGCCATGGTCCGCGACGCCAAAGCCGGCGAAGGCAGCAATAAAGTTGTTTACTGGTCGCGCCCACTGAGCTGGAAAAACCAGACCCTTACGCCCAATCCGGACACTATCTACCTCATGCCTTTCTTCAATACCAAAGATGCCGGGCCTGTGGTCCTTGAGATTCCGCCCGCTGACGACGGCTCGATCACCGGCTCAGTGGACGACTGCTGGCAGACCGCCATCGAAGACGTCGGCCCCGCCGGGGTTGACAAGGGGAAAGGCGGCAAGTATCTCATCCTTCCTCCCGGTTACAAAGACCAGATCGCGCCCGAATACATCCCCATGCCGTCCGAGACCTACCAGAGCTACGCACTCCTTCGTTCGAATCTGAAGAGCAGCAGCGACGCTGATATCGCCAAGGCAGTCGCTTACGGAAAGCGGATCAAAGTCTATCCGCTCTCGCAGGCGGCCCACCCACAGGAAACGCAATTCATCGACGCTATCGAGGTCGTCTTCGATGCCACCATTCCGTACGACATGCGCTTTTTCGAGTCGCTCGACCGGATCGTTCAGATGGAGCCCTGGCTGACCCGCGATAAAGCCATGATCGATCCGCTCAAATCCATCGGCATCGAGAAAGGCAAGCGCGTTCAATCCGGACGCCGCGACCCAGGACATTCTGAAGCAGGCTGTTCTCGAAGCAGACGCATGGTTCCAACTCCAGTATGAGAACGTCTTCGTGCAGCCTTTCAATGAAGGCACCCACTGGGCCTTTCCCGCCTCGGCAGAATTCGCGAAGGCAATACAGTCGGACTACGCGGATGCAGACATCTATCCTGTCGATACGCGAGGTCTCACCTACTCCTTCGTATTCTTCAGCGCAAAGCATATCGGTGCCGGGCAGTATTACCTGATGACAATCAATGACACGGCGGGCAAACCGTTCGACGGAGCCGCCACCTATCGCCTCAATGTCCCACCCAACCCGCCTGTCAACCTCTACTGGTCGGCCACGGCCTACGATCGCGCTACGCATGCCCTCATCCGCAATATGCAATGGTCCAGCCGCGCTTCAACCACATCCGGACTCCAGAAGAACCCTGACGGTTCGGTGGACATCTACTTCGGCCCCAAGACGCCTGCGGGGAAAGAGTCGAACTGGGTTCCAACCGACGTAAGCGGCAAGTTCGAAGTTCTCTTCCGCTTCTACGGTCCGCAGAAAGCACTCTTCGACAAGACATGGAAGCTGCCGGACATCGAAGCAGTCGCTCAATAATCCGGCGCGCATCGCAAAACCAATATTCAGAGGAGCAGATACTGATGAATCCCCTTACGCCGGCTTCCACCGTTCCGTCTCAGGGTGTCGATACGAAAATCGGCAGGATCGATCTGCAGAATGGCTATCCCACAGACCAGAGTGTCACCAGGCTCTATGACGAACTTGATTTCCAGCGAGCAGTCCAGGCCTATATCTGGGCCATGCCGACAGTGGCGATCGATGCACTTCGAATCGCTAACGTGCGCGACTGGGGTGTCGACTACAACGGAGTCGGAATAGTCGATAAGTTCACAACACCGGCAGTGCTTGCACTTACGGGAAACTCCACTACCATCTACGCCGCAGCCTTTGCCGACCTTGGTCGGGATGGTCCGGTCGTCATCGATTCGCCGCCCGGCGCATATGGAGTGATCGACGATTACTGGCAGCGTCCAATCGTAGAAGTTGGACCGTTTGGACCGGACAAAGGCAAGGGAGGAAAATTCCTGCTTGTTCCGCCCGGCTATCGGGGCGATCTGCCGAAGGAATACCTTATCGCTCGCTCGCTTACGAACCGTGTCATGTACCTGGCCCGGGGCTTCGTGAGAGACGGCAACGTGAAGAGCGCCGTCGACACGCTTGCGAAGATCAGCATCTACCCGCTCTCTCAGGCCGGAAATCCGCCCAAGACCCAAATCTTCATGGCGGGAGATAAGGGCATGGATTCCATCGCGCCCCGCGGTTTTGAGTACTGGGAACGGCTCGCCGACATCATCAACCATGAGCCGGTCGATGAGCGCGATCGATTCTTTCATGCCATGCTGATGCCTCTTGGCATCGCAAAGGGCAAGCCCTTCCAGCCGGATGAGCGCCAGAAGAAGATTCTGACCGATGCGGCGGAGTTAGGTTTCCTGATGGCGCAGACCATCAGCATGGTTCCCCGGTTTGATAACGCGTCGAGTTATGCGGGCACCCAGTGGGAGTGGGTGGTCACGATGAACCCCAACCAGGAAGGTGAGCATTATTCGCAACTGGATGAGCGCACCGACTACACCTTCGAGGCCATCACGATGGCTGAAGGCATGGTGAAGCCGCTGGTGGGAGCAGGCTCGCAATATATGAGCGCCTCCATGGACAAAAACGGCGCATGGCTGGATGGGGGCAGGAACTACCGCCTGCGCGTGCCCGCGAACGTTCCGGTCAAAGAGTTCTGGTCGATCACGGTCTACGACAACATGACTCGATCCATGGTTCAGACGGATACGAGCAAGGCGGCACTCTCCTCTTACGACAAACTCAAGGTCAATCCTGACGGTTCCATCGATCTGTACTTCGGACCGCAAGTGCCGCAAGACAATGAGACCAACTGGATCAAGACATCGCCCGGAAAAGGATGGTTTACGTACTTCCGCTGGTACGGCCCAACACAGGCCTTCTTCGATAAGTCGTGGACGCTGTCGGACATCGAAGAGAAGAGCTGAAAGGCACTCATTCGATTGCGGAGTGCGGCCCGCGATGGTCGAGGAAACAACTGCAGATGCTTCGACTTCGCTGCGCTTCGCTCAGCATGACAAGGTTTTTTGAATGGATTCTGGCGGTTGAGAAGAAGGGAAAGGCTCCCCAACCCGAGCCACGAGCCGTGTCATGAGCTCAGTTGATCGGGAAGCACCATCACCGAGCGCAAACTTCGCGAGTTGATCTTCGGACTCCCACAAATGCGGAGATTGGTGATAGAACACCTGCATGACCGCCGACCAATTTCGCGCAACTGTGGGGAATCAGATTCCCCCGGAGGGCCTTTCTGTTCCTTTGCTGGCGCTCTGGTGGGACGCCAAAGGGGAGTGGACCGAAGCCCATCAACTCGTAGATGAACTCGAAACCGCTGACGGCATGGCGGTTCATGCCTATCTCCATCGCAAAGAAGGCGCGGCGTCAAATGCGGACTACTGGTATGCTCGTGCCGGCCGGGACTTTCATCGCCCAGCACTTGAGGCCGAATGGGAAGCCCTGGTGGCCGGCTTGCTCAAACCGCTGTAGCCATCCGAGCAGATCGCAACCTCCCCTCTATTCCTTGAATGGGAGCTCAGCTGCGCCGATCCAAAACCGATTGCTGAGGCGGGTGAGAGTGCCCGGCGGGTGTTGGATAAGCCGCGCCTGAGCTTCGTGATAGGGTCCGACGAAACGCACTGCCGGGGGAAGCGCTCTATAGACCTTGGGCAGCCAACGGCGAGCCCGATCGGCTGAAACCTCCTCGGATCGCCCGAATCGCAAACCGAACTCAACGCGGAACCGGGGCGGCATCCACTCCGTGGTCAATGCGCGATACCACCGCGGCGGCATAATCCACGAGCCCGAACCCGCAAGCAGGCGATGAGCCATGAAGTGGGATCGCTCGGATACTCCCAGGGTTTGCGACTGGCACGTCTCGTAGACGTAGGTCTTGAAGGCGCTCCAGTCAGGCGGCAGGGCCTCGGGTGGGATGCCGAAGAGTCCCGCAAGCATTCTCGCCTCACCGTAATACGCAGCGCGCTCCGCATCAGTGAGTGGTGGCAGCACGCATTCGTAGGCATAGACAGCACTCTCGATCAGCGTGGCATAGACCCAGCGCAGCGCGGAGATCTGGTTGGCTTCGTAAAGGGAATCCTTTTCGTAACCGGCAACGGACGCCGGAATCTTGCCGCGGATCCTGGTATGCAGTGTGTGCAGAAAGCGGGAAGCCCGGAACGCTTGGTCCGCCGAACCGAAAACCATCGTAAACACAGTGCGGAAAGTGTTATGAAAACGCGAGATTGGATTATGGAGCAGGGAAGAATGCTGATCGAGCGCGGCGGCCACCCAGGGGTGTGCAAGCTGAAGTAAGGCGGCGCGTCCTGCCCCGAGAAACAAAGCAGATTCGCGGTTAATCCGCCAACTGACCGAGCCCGAGCCAAAGATGCCCGCTTGTGGCTGGCTCACCTTCTGGGCGATTGCCGCGATTCGCGCCTCGAGATCGCTCGCGGTGACTTCGCTGGATGATTTGGGAGTGACTGCGGGTTCCATGTCTGGTCCTTAGATGATGCCAGCCGCCGTATCCATCCTCCGAGAATTTTTCACACATCCGTCAACTCACGTGGATCGTTTCGGATGTTGACCATCAGGCGGTATGAAATACCACATGGTGAATAGGCCATTTCTCCCTGTGTCTCGCATCACAGCGAGTAAACCCCTCAAAGTTGAGACTCACCGTAGCGGTTTTTACCCGATGGCCGCGCTATGAGGCAAAGCGAATGAGTGAACAGAAAATGGTAATCCTTGATGGGAACGAGGCTGCCGCCTCGGTTGCCTATCGTCTCGCCGAAGTTGTCGCTATCTACCCAATTACCCCCTCCTCGCCGATGGCCGAGTGGGCAGATCAGTGGCTTTCGGAAGGGAAGAAGAATATCTGGGGCGCATTGCCCATCGTGGAAGAACTTCAGAGCGAGGGCGGCGCAGCCGGAGCCCTTCACGGCGCTTTGCAGGCAGGAGCCTTTGCCACTACCTTTACAGCTTCCCAGGGCCTGCTGTTGATGATTCCCAACATGTACAAGATCGCCGGTGAACTGACCCCGGCCACCATGCATGTCACGGCCCGCACCCTGGCGACGCATGCGCTCTCGATCTTCGGCGACCACTCCGACGTGATGGCTTGCCGCTCGACCGGTTGGGCGATGCTCTGTTCGAACTCAGTGCAGGAAGTGGCCGACATGGCCCTCGTTTCGCAGATTGCCACACTTGAATCCCGCATCCCCTTCATTCACTTCTTTGACGGATTCCGCACCTCGCACGAGGTGGGCAAGATTCTCCCCATCGGCGACGAAACGATTCGCGCCTTGCTCGATGACAAATACATCATTCAGTTCCGGCAGAACGCACTCACTCCGGATCGCCCCATCATTCGCGGCACCGCGCAGAATCCTGACGTCTTCTTCCAGGCGCGCGAAGCCTGCAACCCATTCCACGCCGCGGTTCCAGGAATCGTGCAAACCGTGATGGATCGCTTTGCGGCGCAGACCGGCCGCGCCTATCACCTGTTCGATTATTACGGCGCAGTCGACGCCGAGCGCGTGATCGTCATGATGGGTTCCGGCGCAGAAGCTGCTGAAGAAGCGGTAGACGCAATGATTCGCCAGGGCGAAAAAGTCGGCATGGTCAAGGTTCGGCTCTACAGGCCCTTCGATGCCACGCACTTCTTGGCCGCTTTGCCCTCGACGGTGAAGTCGATCGCCGTTCTCGACCGCTGCAAGGAACCCGGCGGAGCAGGCGAACCCCTCTACCAGGACGTAGTGACGGTGCTGGCCGAGAATGCAGCCTCTCTTCCGTTTGCAGCCATGCCAACTGTGGTCGGTGGGCGTTACGGCCTTTCGTCGAAAGAATTTACCCCGGCTATGGTCAAGGGTATCTTCGACGAGATCGAAAAGACGTCGCCAAAGAATCACTTCACCATTGGCATTAACGACGATGTTTCGCACACCAGTTTGACCTACGATCCAACCTTCTCGACCGAAGATCCGAAGACCGTGCGCGCGCTGTTTTATGGCCTCGGGTCAGACGGAACCGTCGGCGCCAACAAGAATTCCATCAAGATCATTGGCGAGCAGACGCCGAACTTCGCGCAAGGCTATTTCGTTTACGACTCGAAGAAGTCCGGGTCAATGACCACTTCGCACCTCCGCTTTGGGCCCAGCCCGATCCGGTCGACGTACCTCATTACTCGCGCCAGCTTCGTCGCCTGCCACAACTTCAGCTTCCTCGAGAAGATGAATGTTCTCGAGGCTGCAATGCCGGGCGCCGTGTTCCTGCTCAACTCGCCCTTCCCGGCGGCCGAGGTTTGGGATCAGCTTCCCAAGTCAACGCAGGAAGAGATGCTGCGCAAAAAGATCGAGTTCTACGTCATTGATGGATACAAGGTTGCGCGTGAAGCCGGAATGGGCACGCGCATCAACACCATCATGCAGACTTGCTTCTTCGCCATCAGCGGTGTGTTGCCGCGTGAAGAAGCGATCGCGCAGATTAAGAAGGCGATTAAGAAAACCTACGGCAAGCGCGGCGAAACCGTGGTTGCCAAGAATTTCGCGGCTGTTGACGCGGCGTTGGCGCACCTTGAAAAGGTGGAACTGCCAAGCGCAGCTTCGTCGAACTTCGACCTGATCCCTTCCATCTCCAGCAGCGCTCCGCAGTTTGTTCGCAATGTGCTCGGACAGATCGCTGCAGGTCACGGCGACTCGCTGCCGGTCAGCGCAATTCCGGCCGGCGGTGCTTTTCCGACCGCGACGGCGCAATGGGAGAAGCGCAACATCGCGCAGTTCATCCCCGTATGGGACAAGGATCTGTGCATCCAGTGCGGTAAATGCGTAATGGTTTGCCCGCACGCAGTCATCCGCGCCAAGGTCTACAGTCCTGAACTCGGCGACAAATCTCCTGCCACCTTCCAGTGGGCCAAGCCGAAGTGGAAGGGAATGGAGCAGGATCGCTACACGCTGCAGGTTGCGCCGGAAGACTGCACAGGATGCGCCGTATGCGTGGACGTCTGCCCGGTCAAGAACAAGAGCGACGCGAGCAAGAAGGCAATCAACATGGCGGCCCAGGCGCCGCTGCGCGAAGCAGAGCGCGAAAATTGGGAGTTCTTCCTCGGATTGCCCGAGGTTGACCGCTCCAAGCTTTCGCACACGCAGGTGAAGGATCTTCAACTGCTGCAGCCGCTGTTCGAATTTTCGGGAGCCTGCTCGGGATGCGGTGAGACTGCCTACATCAAGCTGCTGACCCAACTGTTCGGCGATCGGCTCTATATCGCCAACGCCACGGGCTGCTCCTCTATTTACGGTGGCAATTTGCCCACCACGCCTTACAGCAAGAATGCGCAAGGACGCGGACCGACCTGGGCCAACTCGCTCTTTGAAGACAACGCGGAGTTTGGTTTCGGCATGCGCACCGCCCTCGATCAGCAGAAGGCATTTGCCGAGACGCTGGTCTCGCGGCTGACGCCGGAAATTGGCGTCGAACTGGTTGCCGCTCTTCTCACCTCACCGCAGAAGACTGAAACGGAAATGGGCGAGCAGCGCAAAAGAGTGCTGGCATTGCGCGAAAGGCTCGCTGGCAACGAGTCTTCTGACGCTCGCAACCTGCTGGCCATCGCGGATACGCTGGTTCGCAAGAGCGTCTGGATTCTGGGTGGAGACGGCTGGGCGTTCGATATCGGCTTCGGCGGTCTGGATCACGTGCTCGGATCAGGCAAGAACGTCAACGTGCTGGTGCTGGACACTGAGGTCTACTCGAACACGGGAGGCCAGGCGTCCAAGGCCACTCCGCGCGGCGCCGTTGCAAAGTTTGCCGCCGCCGGAAAACCAAACAGCAGAAAAGACCTCGCCATGGAAGCCGTCAGCTACGGTTCCGTCTATGTTGCACAGGTTGCCATGGGCAGCAACGACAGCCACGTAGTGAAGGCCTTCCAGGAGGCCGAAGCCCACGATGGTCCGTCGATCATCATCGCTTACTCAAGTTGCATCGCGCATGGCTACGACCTGGTGCACGGACTGGAGCAGCAGAAACTGGCTGTGCAATCCGGCTACTGGCCATTGATGCGCTACAACCCCTCGTTGCGCGAAGAAGGCAAGAATCCATTTCAACTTGACTCCAGGGCGCCATCGATCCGGCTCAAGGAGTATGCCTATCGCGAGGCTCGCTACACCATGCTCGCGCGTGGGAACCCTGAACTGGCCGCAAGTCTGCTCAAGGAAGCACAGGATGATGTCGAGCGTCAGTGGCGCGTCTACTCCGCCCGGGCTGCTATGCCTGGTCGTGGTGAGACACCGAACATTGCGCCCGCCGAGAAGCCTGAAGAGATACTGGCAGCCCCGACTGCCGGAGGAACAAAATGATTGATCTCTCAACGAAGTACCTGGGCCTTAAGCTGAACGGACCAATCGTGGTTTCGTCCACACCCCTATCTGAGTCCATCGACAACGTCCGGCGCATGGAGGATGCAGGCGCATCCGCCATCGTCCTCACTTCTCTTTTTGAAGAGCAATTGGCCCTTGAGTCGCGTGCCCTCGACGAAGATCTTTCGCGCGGCACAGAATCGTTCGCCGAGTCGCTCGGCTACCTGCCCGACCTCGACGACTACCGCATGACCCACGAGGTATATCTCGAGTACCTGCGCCGCGCCAAAGACGCGGTGAAGATACCAATTCTCGCCAGCCTCAACGGCGCAACGACAGGCGGCTGGGTCCGATTTGCCAAAGAGGCAGAACAGGCCGGGGCTGACGCAATCGAACTGAATACCTACGCCCTTGCAACGGACCGCAGCCAGACCTCGGCCGAACTCGAGCTGCAATTGCTCGAACTGGTGGATAGTGTCTGCCGGGCGGTCAAGGTTCCGGTTTCTGTAAAGCTCTCGCAGTCATTCACAAGCCTTCCGCATCTCGTTGGACGGCTCGACGATGCGGGCGCGGCGGGCGTGGCTCTTTTTAACCGCTTCTATCAGCCTGACTTCGACATCGAAGCTCTTGAGGTTCGACCCTCATTGCATTTCTCAACGCCATCAGAGCTGTTGCCCCGCCTTCACTGGGCCGCAATCCTCTACGGGCATCTGAATATCGATCTCGCAATCACTGGCGGCGTTCACTCCGCAGAAGACGTGATCAAGTGCATCATGGCCGGTGGAAACATCGCGATGATGTGTTCCGCGCTGCACATTCACGGCATCGAGCATATCGGCAGGGTATTGTCGGACATGCGATATTGGCTTGAGAAGCGCGAGTACGTCTCGTTGGCCGAGACGCGTGGCTGCCTGAGCCGTCGCTCGGTACCGGACACCTCTCCGTTCGATCGCGGCAACTACATCAAGACGCTCAGCTCATACAGCCTGCGTCAGACGGTAGCGGCTTTTTAGTAGGGTTCTCCAAAAGGGTTTTCCTGGGGGTTGGCGGCGGCTGCACGATGATTGTGCAGTCGCCGTTAACTTTTTTGCGGGAGATTTTCGCGCTCGCCGATACCGGCGAAGCTTGGCAGATTCCTCCACGCTCACTATGATTCGAGTTTGTTGACAATCGAGTTTGGGTTGTCTCGGTTATGATCGGACCGAATGAGAGAGGTGTGTCGGTGAAGAATCGGCTTTTCATGTTTCTCGAGAGTTATTAGCCGCGCTGATGGTGACTTGCGGGCTCTGCGTCGCGCAGGCACCCGCGAAATATGAGCCCACGCTGGAGTCGCTTGACAGGCATCCTCTGCCGGAATGGTATGCCGGGGCGAAACTCGGCATCTTCATCCATTGGGGCCTGTACTCGGTCCCGGGATGGGCGCCGCTTTCGCATCCGGAACACGACTTCGCATCGACGGACTACATCAAGTTCAATCCCTATGCTGAGTGGTATTACAACGTAATGCGGATCGATGGCTCGCCAACGCAGGCGTACCATCGCGAGCATTACGGGGCCGACTACAACTACTACAACTTCGCAGAGACTTTCAATCGCGAAAGCAAAAAGTGGGATCCCGACAAGATGGCTTCCATCTTTCACGATGCGGGTGCGCGCTATGTTGTGTTGACCAGCAAACACCACGAAGGATTCACGCTCTGGCCCAGCGCAACCCCTAATCCGACGCTGCCGCCCGACCGCCAGCACGCCGCGCGCGATCTCGTCGGCGAACTCACCAAGGCTGTGACGAATCACGGCATGCGCATGGGCCTCTACTACTCCGGTGGCTATGACTGGACCTTTGTGCCAGGGCCAATCCGGACCGTCGCCGATTATCAAAACGTGAAGCCGCAGAGCGAGGAATACGGCAAGTATGCTTTTGCGCAGATTCACGAATTGATAGCGCGCTACCATCCAGCCGTTCTGTGGAACGACATCGATTGGCCCAAAACCGGGAATGCGCTTCAGGTCGAGGCCGATTATTACAACGCCATTCCAGATGGAGTAATCGATGATCGCTTCGGCATCAAGCATGCCGACTTCAAGTCGCCCGAATACCAGAAGCTCGACAAGATCAGCGAAAAGAAATGGGAGGAGTGCCGCGGCCTGGGCCGTTCGTTCGGCTACAACCGCGCCGAAGGCGAAGCGGAGACCATACCGCCGGCCGAGCTGATTTCGCTTCTGGTCGACATCGTGAGCAAGAACGGCAATCTGCTCCTGGATGTGGGACCGGAAGCCGATGGGACGATACCGCCAGTGCAGATGGAACGGTTGAAGGCGCTCGGCGCATGGCTCAAACAGAACGGCGAAGCGATTTACGATACGACGCCCTGGACCCAGGCGGTAGGGAAGTCGGCTGAAGGGCGACGATCTGCGATTCACTCGCAAGGGAAGCGACTTGTACGTCACGGTGCTGGGAAAGCCGAAGGCGCAGACCATTACGCTGCTCGATGTGCCGGCGAAGCAGGGCGTGAAGATCACAGAGCTTGGCGATTCCACAGAGCTCGGTGCAAAGGTTCAGCAAGGAAACACACGCATTGCATTCCCCGGACAACTGAAGGGCGAATACGCGTACTCATTCAAGCTGGCCGGTTACGTGCGCTGATACGGTTGGCCCGCCATCTTGCTGATGGTGGATTTCAAAAGCTCGCAAGCCTCCGGCAGTGCCGCCGATACGCTTTCACTGAACGATTCGCCAAGCTCCGTCGATCCCGCCCCGACCGTCAGCATCATTGAATTCCGGGGAATGGAACCGTAGAGATCCTGCGCCAGGGCCAGCAGCTCCTGAGCTCCAAGATGGTGTGTCGCAAGTCCGGGCGAAGGCTCTGCAGGTTGAACGGCATCGAGCCGGACAGCGCCCGGCGGGGATTCGATGGAACAATCCAGAAAGAGCACCGATGCTGCCTGGGAAATCTCCTCGGCCAGTTCAGGTGTCCATTGTTGCCGGATCAGAACCCGCACTCCGTTGTCGGCGGCGCAATTCTCTTCGACCCACTCAGCAAGCCAAGGCCCAACGCCATCGTCCCCGCGGAGCGTATTCCCACAAGCGAGAACGAGGCATTGGGCCTTGAATGACTTCATCCGCTGATCGTAATCAGCGCACAAGCTGATCGACAACTTCACCCTGATCGGAGAGCAGCGTCAGCGCCAGGGGCATTTGCCCGAAGGCATGGGTGGAGCAACTGAGGCACGGGTCAAAGGTGCGGACAACAGCCTCGACGCGGTTGAGAATGCCCTCGGTAAACTTGCCATCCTTGATATAGTGCTTCGCGGCCTGCGCAACACCGAGGTTCATCGCGTTGTTGTTCTGGCCGGTGGCGATCACAAGGTTGGCCCAGGTGATCTTCCCGTTCTCGTCCACCTTGTAGTGGTGATGGAGCGTCCCGCGGGGAGCTTCGGCCTGGCCTGCGCCTTCAAGCCGATTGACGCCCGCAGTCGCGCGCACATGCTTGTCGAGAATGAGCGGATCGGTGAGGATCAGCTCGATCTTTTCAATGCCGTGCAGGATGTCGATCAGCCGCGCGTGGTGATAGTAGAAGGAACTCTGCACCGGCCCGGCTGCCAATTGCTTGAATTCGGCCAATTCCTTGTCGGCCAGCGGAGTACCCATCGACTTGGCAATGTTGAGCCGTGCCAGCGGCCCCACGCGGTAGCTTCCCTCGGGATACCCGAGCGGCTTGTAATAGGCGAACTTCGTAAAGCTGTACGGCTCCACGGCCTCGCCGATCACCTCGGTGAACTGGTTCGCGGTGATGCCGTCCGCCACGATGGCGCCCTTTGCGTCGATCAACCGCAATGCGCCGTCGGTAAACTCAACCGACTCGTCTTCATTGATCAGGCCCATGTAGAGCGACGGGAAGTTGCCAAAGACCTCGATCTCCGGCCGGAACGTATCGGCAATCTGTTTGTACCAGGTGAGAGCGAGCTTGATGCTTGCGTAGGCTTCCGGCAGCATGGCGAGAATCTCGTCACGCTTTGCGGAGGCCAACGGCTCGGTGACGCCGCCAGGGATAACCCATCCCGGGTGAATGCGCTTGTTGCCGAGCAGTTCGATAATGTGCTGTCCGAAGCGGCGCAGCGCAATGCCGGCGCGGCCCAACTCAGGCTTGGCCCCCACTACTCCGAAGATATGGCGCGTCGCGGGATCTGACTCCATCCCCAGCAACAGGTCGGGAGACGAGAGATAGAAGAAGCTCAGCGCGTGCGATTGAACCATCTGCGCCAGGTTCAACATGCGACGCAACTGCGCGGCGGTGTGCGGAATGCGCACCGACATGATTGCTTCGCAGGCCTTTGCCGACGCAACCAGGTGCGACACCGGGCAGATGCCGCAGATGCGCGCCATCAAGCTCGGCATTTCGTAGAACGGGCGGCCCTCTGAGAATCGCTCAAATCCACGCACTTGCGTTACGTGGAAATGTGCGTTTTCAACCTCACCCTGGCCGTTGAGTTGGATGGTGATCTTACCGTGCCCCTCAAGGCGCGTTACCGGATCGATAGTGATCGTCTGGCTCATAACTCAGGCTCCAAAGCGGGTGAGAGCTGAAATATCCAGCGGCTCGCCGGTTAGCAGCGCAGTAAGCGCTGTATGGAAAGTGTCGGCAGACGGCGGGCACCCGGGAAGGAACACGTCAACCTTAACGAATTCATGAATCGGGCGCACGACCCTGAGAAGTTGCGGTACCACGACGCAGGGAATCTGCTGCTGCAGGGTGGCATTCTCAATGTAGGCGCGATTAAGAATGGCTTCCGGGCCAATCGGGTTGCGCATTGAGGGAACATTGCCCGCGACCGCGCAGTCGCCCATCGCGATCAGCATCTTTGAGTGAGCGCGAATCTTCTTGATCTTCTTTTCGTCGTCAACCGATGCCACTGCTCCCTCGACTAGTGCGATATCCACTTCGTCGGGGAACTCCTTGGTGTCGACGATCGGGCTGTAAACCACATCGACAAGCTCAGCCAGCTCGATGAGGCGTTCGTCCATGTCGAGAAACGACATGTGGCAGCCGGAACATCCGTCCAACCACACCGTTGCCAGTTTCGCTTTGCTCATTGCGATTCCCTCATCAGGTTCAGGTAAGGCAGAAAATCCGGATACTTGGGGTGGTCGGAGCCAATCTTGCTCTTGTCAAACAGCGCTCCGGTAGGACACACCTGCACGCATTTTCCGCAGCGTGTGCAGCTTGATTTCCCCCACTCTTCGTTGAGGTCCGAGATGATCATGGAGTCGATGCCGCGTCCCATCACATCCCACACATGCGCGCCTTCGATCTCCGCGCAGACTCGCACGCAGCGCGTGCAAAGAATGCAGCGGTTGTGATCGATGGTGAAGCGCTCATGCGACGCATCCACGCTCAGTTCGGGATTGCGGTAAGGAAGACGGACGTGAGTAAGTCCCTGCGATTGGCCAAGAGCCTGCAGATCGCAATGGCCATTGGCCACGCAAACTGAGCAGATGTGATTGCGTTCGGCAAACAGCAGCTCAAGGATGGTGCGGCGATGCTTCTTCAAGCGATCCGTCGCGGTGCTTACTTCCATGCCTTCTTCAACGGTCGCAACGCAGGCAGGCAAAAGCTTGTTGCTGCCTTTGATCTCAACCAGGCAAAGCCGGCACGCACCCACATCGCCCAGCCCGTCAAAGTGGCACAGGGTGGGGATGTCGATCTTGTTCTCGCGCGCAACCTCGAGAATGGTCTGGCCGGCGCGGCCGCTCACATCCTTGCCATCGATAGTGAGTGTTTTTACGTCAACGGCGGCGCTCATGCTAACACCTCCACGGGAACCTGAATGTTGCACACGCCGGCCGGACAGCGCTTGTGCACGATGTGCTCGATGTATTCGTTCTTGAAGTAGCGGAGCGTGCTGAGCACCGGGTTGGGCGCTGTCTGCCCAAGGCCGCACAAGCTGGCCTCCTTGATTGTGCCGCAGAGATCCACAAGCAGGTCCAGATCGTCCATGGTTCCGGTTCCATCGCAGATGCGCGAAAGCAGCGTGAACATCTGCGCCGTTCCCGCGCGGCAGGGAATGCACTTGCCGCAGGACTCGGTCATGCAGAACTCGATGAAGAAACGCGCGACGTTGACCATGCACGACGTGTCGTCCATGACGATCATTCCGCCCGATCCCATCATCGATCCCACCTGGATCAGCGATTCGTAACTGACTTGCAGGTCGAGATGCTCCTCGGGAATGCAGCCGCCGGAAGGTCCGCCGGTTTGCACTGCCTTGAAAGTGTGACCGTCCGGAACGCCACCGCCGATGCCTTCGATGATCTGGCGCAGCGAAATTCCCATGGGCACTTCAACCAGGCCGGTGTTCGCGATCTTGCCGGTGAGAGCGAAAACCTTGGTTCCCTTGCTCTTTTCCGTGCCGATCGCGGCAAACCACTTGCCGCCTTTGCGAACGATCGGCGCGATGTTTGCAAAAGTCTCGACGTTATTGATCAGGGTCGGCTTGCCCCAAAGTCCGCTTACGGCCGGATACGGCGGCCTTGGCGTCGGAGTTCCGCGCAGACCTTCGATCGAGGCGATCAGTGCCGTCTCTTCTCCGCATACGAACGCACCGGCACCGAGTCGAATCTCGACGTCGAAGTTGAAAGACGTATTGCAGATGTTGTTGCCCAGCAGGCCGCGCCGCCGCGCCTCGCGCAGGCAGTTGGTGAGACGGGCCACCGCGAGCGGATACTCCGCGCGCACGTAGACAAAACCCTTGCTCGCGCCAACCGCGTAGGCCGCGAGAGCCATGCCCTCGAGTACGCGTCTGCGGATCGCTTTCGAGCACGCTGCGATCCATGAACGCACCAGGATCGCCTTCGTCCCCGTTACAGATCACGTACTTCACGTCGCCAACAGCCTTGGCCACCGTGCTCCACTTCAACCCCGTGGGATATCCGCCGCCGCCGCGTCCGCGCAGGCCGCTTTCGGTGATCTGCTGGATCACGTCATTCGGCGTCATCTCGGTCAGAGCCTTTACCAGGGCCTGATAACCGTCGCGGGCGATATAGTCGTCGATCTTTTCCGGATCAATATGACCGGAGTTCTCGAGCACCACGTGAACTTGCTGGTCAAAGTGATCCCGCAGGTCGCATTGCAGGGCTGCCACCGGCGCACCACCGAGGCTGGCGACGACCGTGTCGGCATGTTCCGCTTTCACATGTTGATAAAGTGTCTCGTCGGGATCAACCAGCACAAGCGGCCCCGCGGCGCACAGTCCCATGCAGCCGGTACGGCGAACCAGCACTCTCTTGCCCTGTGTCGCAACTGCCTTCGCCAGCTCATCCTTCAACTTGTCCGAATGCTGACTCATGCACCCGGTGCCCATGCAGACGTTGACTTCCTGGTCGTACTTTGCGTTTTCGACCCGCACAGATTCGGCGATTTGATCAAGCTCTTCGATTGTCATTCGACGGCCCACCTTTCCAGTTGCTCGATCATCTGATCACCGTTCATCTGTCCCTGAAGTTCGCCGTCCGTCAACACCACCGGAGCGCGTCCGCAGGCGCCGACGCATCGCGCGGTCATAAGGCTGATCTGTCCGTCCTTGGTCGTCTCGCCGTGGGAAATACGCAGGCGCTTCTCTGCAGAAGCCACCAGCTTGTCGGTGCCCTTGATGTAGCAGGCAGTGCCCGTGCAGATCGTCATGGTGTGTTTGCCGGGCGGTTTCAGGCTGAAGTGGTGGTAAAAGGTAACGACACCGTAAGCCTGGCTCAATGGCACTCGAAGAGAACGTGCCACAAAACGAATCGCATCATCGTCGAGATACCCGAACGAAGATTGCACGGTGTGGAGGGTTTCAATCAGCGCGTGACGGGCAAAACCATTCTTGCGCATGGTGCCGTTCACGATCTTCCAACGTTTGTCGTCGCTTGGCAGCGGCGGTGGTGTGAATGCTGGCACAATTCCTCCCGGATGCAGACAACGCCTGCGGAAATCCATTCTTACTCAATTCCCGTTCCGCGTCTGCAGTTGTTTTACGCTCGCAAGTCGATCTCTGGCCGTGACAACGGTCACGACGGTAGAAGTCCATACCAGTCTGTGGCATGCGTCGGCAAGAGTTTCAGCAGGTAGCTGAAAAACATTCAGAAAAATTCAGCTGAAAAACAGTCGCAAGAATTCGCTTGCAAATCGGCTTGAAAAAGCAATTGGGAAAGTTTGAACCGCTAACTGAACGTCGGAAGGCGATCTGAGATTCCGAAGAGGAAGATGATGCCGATGCCGCAACTGTAAATTGCACCAGTCCACGCAATCAGATGATAGAAGCGGGGATGGTGGCCGCTCGCCTGGAAGGCTCCGCCCATCGAAGCTGTCATCAACGCGTTCATTGCCACCAGCCCAACAGCGAACGCCGCCAGGCCCAACATTCCACGTGAAGTACCACCTAAATTGGCAGTCAGGAAAAACAATGCCAGCTGCGATGGCGTTTCCGCCCCGATGCCGTGCAGCACACCGATCAGAAAGACCGACTTCCCGTTGTACATCCACTGAAACCGCTGAGGCCGCGTCGCTTCGGGACTCCAGAGCCGGCGCAGCCGCCACCCTAACCAGAGCATCCCGTTGATGGCAATCGCAAGCCTGCTCTCGATGCGGCCGTGCGTGTGCCCGTGCGCATCCTTTCTCAGGATTCCCGCAACTACACCGATGCCCAGCACGATAAGAGTGAGTCCAATCAGGCGCTCGGTCCAGTGGTCGAGCCCCTCAGGCAGCCCCATGTGCAGTTGCAGAACGGCCACTCCCAGGGCAACCACCGTCGCAGCATGCCCCAGGGCGTAGGTCATTCCCAGCTTCAATCCACTGCGCCAATCCCGTTGCACCGCGGTGATGTCAGAGATAGCAGCGAGGTGATCGTAGTCGAAGCCGTGGCGCAGCCCAAGCAGCAGGCATGACCCGAGAGCGGCATCGACTTTCCAATCGCCCAGAAGAGGTGTCACCGGCCCAGTATAGAGCAGACGTGCCGCGCTCGGCTTCGTCGGGCGTCACCCGATATTCAATTCTCGAGTTCCGGGGTTCCGCCGCGTTAGTTGCGTGGAGCAAGATGGGCGTTTCGATCGCCATCGGGCCGGATATCGATCTGATAGTCCTTGTAATCGATCTTCATGATGGTCTGGCCGAGAAGGCTACTGCTTGAAACAGCCATGGCATGAGTTGCCATGGGGAATCCGTTCACATTCGCATATTGGCGCGTGACTTGGGCTGCATTTGTCAGGAAGAAGGGACTTTTAGACGCCGTGCCCTTGAGCTGGACAATGGCGTAGTCCGTTGCGTCAACCCATAGCGTGCCCTTGAAGAGGTACGGGCTGTTCCTTTTCGGCGTCAACTCCATCATCAGGCAGTCGCGTCCATCCAGTTGCTGGTGGCTATTGGGCGCCAATTTCATTTGATAATTGTCGGTGTCGATGAGGGCAGTTCCAACGTTGCCCGGCTCACTCATCTTTTTTTCGTTGCTGAGCAGTGTTCCCAACATTTCGTTGCGAAGCAGGGCAGACCCGCTCTGCGAGAGAATCGTGAAGCTCTTTCCCGCGCCCCTTGTATACACGGTCTTCACCAGCATCTCTGCCGCTGGATGAGTTTCATCCTGCCCTCTGAAAACCGCATAATGCTCGGTGGCGGTGTAGCCGGCGACGTTTTGCATTCTTGCTTTTACCGATTCGTCGATGCCGCGAATTACAGCGGCATTATCGAGCACCGCAGACTGCGCCGGGAGTCGAAACCCTCCAGCACAAATTTGAAACACCGCGACGAAGACCGCCCATCCGATCCTCTTTTGCCAACTACTACGCACCATCACTCCATTCTTTCATGCGGAACAACTTCGCTCATGCCTGAACTTCATGTCTGGAGGCGAACTGCTCTCTGTACTTGCTGAACTCAGTTTGCATTTCTACGCAACAAGCACCCGAAGCCGGCCGGGCCTTCGGGTGCTCGCAAGTTTGACTGTCTTAGGGTAGCGATGTGTTTACTTGTTGACTGCGGCTTCCGCTTTAGCTGAACGAATCGACGAGAGGAATGTATGGGCCTGCGCCGGTGCAGGAACCTGACCGTCCAACACTGCGCGCGAGGTTACGTCCGGCCCGTAAAAGGCCTTCATCGAGTCGTCGTCCCGGCGAACGTCTGCGCCCGTCAGAGTCAATCCGGCAAAGGCGCCCTTGGCACGGGAGTAGGTCAGAATCTCAGCATTTAACTTCCAATCGGTGTCAGCCGAAGCATGACGGCCTACAGGACCTGCTGCCGCGGAAGCATCAGCGCCAAGCTGGAACTTGCTTGAGAGCAGATGCTGCATGCCCTTTTCATTCTGCACGACCATCACGAGATCAACGCCTTCCACGCCGATCTGCAGTCCCCAGCTACCACCCGTAATCGCAAAGAATGCCGGGGCACTCCAGCGGCCACTCGCCGTACGGCATGTCGCCACGCCCTTGCCGCCCTGCGCACCAAACACAAAACCGCCCTTGATCATGTGCGGCACGACAGCAATGCATTTCGCATGGTCAAGCACTTCATCCGGAATTCCCTTATCAGGGGCGGCCATGATTTCGTGCATCACTTTCGCAGAGTGATCCAACCGATCGGCAGCTTCCTGGCGATCGTCATCTGCCCAGCTCATGGTCGTCGCTAAACCTATAACAGCGAGTGTCAACATTATCTTTTTCATAGGGGTCACCTCTTTGCATTAGTCTGTAGGCCCGCTTGAGGCCCACGGAGAAGTAAGGGGAAAGGGCCTTTTAGGCCGTGCCAAGTTAGTTGTATCCGCTGCGATAGTGCGCATCGGGGCGGGGCTTTACTTCGCCAACGGATTGGAGTGACACACGGTCCAATTGGTTGCCCCTTCGACGAACGGGGAGCATCACAACAAGCGCCCAAATAGCTGGCGTTCGACACGCAAAGTTGCTCGTGCGCTATGCTTTACTGCGATGTGAGGGATGATCCATTGACCGAACCGACGCCTTCCGTACTGCAGTCGAATCAAGCGCCGCAGCGGCTCGGAGTAACAGTGCGCGGAGTTGTGCAGGGCGTAGGCTTTCGCCCGTTTGTCTACAGGCTGGCCACCGAAGAAAATCTGGCAGGCCACATCGGCAACGATACCGACGGTGTCACCATCGAGATCGAAGGCCCCACAGCGCAGGTGCAGGCCTTCGTCGCGCGTCTGAAATCCGAAGCGCCTCCTCTTTCGCGTATTGATTCGATTGAAGCGCGAGAATTGCCCCTTGCCGGTGATACTGGTTTCAGAATCGTGGCCAGTGAAGTGTTGGGCCGCGCGAGCACTGGAATTCCTTCCGACGCCGCTACCTGTGCAGACTGCCTGCGCGAGTTGCTCGATCCCGCTGACCGCCGCTTTCGATACCCGTTCCTCAACTGCACCAATTGTGGACCGCGATTCACCATCACGCGACGGATTCCCTACGATCGCCCGCAGACCTCAATGGCCATCTTCCCCATGTGCGCGGAGTGCCAGGCCGAGTACGACGACCCCTTGAATCGTCGCTTTCACGCGCAACCCAATGCGTGTTGGAAGTGCGGTCCGCGGATCTGGCTCGAGTCTTCAGACGGCAATGCCATCGAAGCGGCAGACCCTGTTGTGACCGCGATTGAGCGATTGCTCCGCGGCGATGTGCTCGCGATCAAAGGCATCGGCGGATTTCATCTGAGCGTGGACGCGACCAGCGAGAGCGCGGTGACGCGACTGCGGCAACGCAAACATCGTTACGGCAAGCCGCTGGCGGTCATGGTTCGCGACCTTGAAGCTGCGCGGGCTCTCTGCGTGCTCACCCCGCAGGAAGAGGCTCTGCTGCAAACGCCGGCGAGGCCGATTGTTCTCGCTCGTTCCCGCGCAAACAACGGAGTGGCATCTGCGGTAGCACCGGGAATACCCTGGCTCGGTGTCTATCTGCCCTACGCGCCGCTGCAGCATCTTCTCTTTGCCGATCCGCGAGTCAGAGCCCTGGTGATGACGTCGGCCAACCTCAGCGAAGAACCCATCGCCATCGACAACGACGAGGCGCGAGCGCGCCTGGGAGATATCGCGGACGCCTTTCTCATGCACAATCGCGAAATACTTCAGCGCTGCGACGACTCGGTGACTGCCTTGGTCGACGGCTCCCCACAGTTGATCAGAAGAGCGCGTGGATATGTCCCTCTGTCAGTTCCTCTGCCCTTTGAAACTCCACCCCTGCTGGCGGTTGGCGGCCATCTCAAAAATGTGTTCGCGCTCGCGAGAGGAAAGCACGCCTACCAGAGCCAACACCTTGGGGATCTCGAAAATCTGACCGCGCTCAGTTTCTTCAAGGAATCACTTCAGCATCTGATGCACACCTTTGAGATCGAGCCCGAGACCGTCGTCCACGATCTCCATCCGGGATATCTGTCAACAACGTGGGCAAAGGACTGGGCCGCAGAACATGGCCTTCGCCTCATCGCGGTGCAGCACCATCATGCCCACATCGCCGCCTGCATGGCGGAGCACGCTCTCGATGGCCCGGTGATTGGGCTTTCGCTCGATGGAACCGGCTATGGCACCGACGGCCGCATCTGGGGCGGGGAAGTGCTCATCTGCCGGCTCGACGGTTTCGATCGCTTCGCGCATCTGGACTACGTACCCATGCCCGGCGGCGAAGCAGCCATCAGAGAACCCTGGCGCATGGCCCTGGGACACCTTCATGCCGCTGGGATCGAGCGTTACCGATCCGGAAATCACAAAACTGCTTGGCGCAACGGAGCAGGAAGCGCGCGTCCTCAGTCGAATGATAGAACGCGGAGTGAACACGCCGTTCACCTCAAGTTGTGGCAGGCTCTTCGACGCAGTCGCAGCCGTGGTAATGCGTCGCCGCGAAGTCGACTACGAAGCGCAGGCCGCGATTGAACTTGAAGGGCTCGCGGCAGACGAACCCGATCGCGATGATGCCTCTCCCGCATATGAAATCGATTTGCAAGGTGGAGACTGGACACGCCGCGAACCGATTCGCATGAGCGTTGTTCCTCTGTGGCAAGGACTGCTGAAATCATTGCAGGACGGTGTCGCCAGTGCTCGCATCGCCGCGGACTTTCACGCTTCTATTGCCAACGGCTTCGTAAAAGCCGCGGAGAAGGCACGAGAGGCGTGCGGCCTGCGTCAGGTCGCGCTAAGTGGCGGCTGCATGCACAATCGACGCCTGGCGCGTCTGTTGCGATTGGGCCTGGAAAGGGAAGGGTTCGAGGTATTTCAGCAGCGGCGTGTCAGCCCGGGGGACGGTGGCCTTAGCTATGGACAGGTCGCCGTCGCCGCTGCAATCCTGCGAAGTAAGTGAGGCTGATCGAAAAGGCGGAGTCTGAACGAATGACTATCCGGGAAATTGCCTGGCTTGCTCTGATGACGGTCACCGGGATTCTGAACGCGGTAATCACCGTGTATGGCGCGTACTTGTGGATATCGATTGACTTTGATCTGAATCCGGTACTCACCTATCTGTTCAGTACCCTGCCGCTTCTCTGTTTCCCCACATTTCTTGTCGTTCGACGACCAACGAAATCGGCAGCAATCATCGCGATCCTGGCACTTGCATACTTCATCGTCTATTCGACCCTGAATTGGCGAACATGCGCAGAGCTTGGATACTGTGCCAGCGTTGTATCCACAGTCATAGATACCTTGAAGACATGGTCAGTGCTGGCGTTTTTCGCAGTTCCTATTCTGACCTTCGTCGCACAATTCGTAGACCGGGCCGCAGGCAGGGAAAGCCTCGGGAAAATAACTATCCCGACAGGCGCACAAGCTGCTGCGCTTCTTCCCGTGGCCCGAGAATCGACATGCGCGGAATCCGCCCGCGCACCATCGCAACTTCGTCGCAGCGGTGAAGTCTCGGACACATCTGGCAGTCTTTGAAAATCTTGTCCGGAAGTTCGGCCTTGTCTTCAACCGTCCTGAATCCATATTTGAAGAAGAAGTCCGGAATGCGCGTGAACAGGCACACGGACTGAATGCCGTGTTCTTCCGCTTCCTCAATCAACGCGCCAAGAATGCGCCCACCCGCGCCCTGGCCCTTCGCCTCGGGCTTCACCACGATCGAGCGCACCTCAGAGAGATGCGGTCCATAAAGATGCAGCGCGCCGCAGCCGAGAAAGACGCCGCCGTCCGATTCAGCAACGGTAAAGTCGCGGATGTTTTCGCAGATCTCCGCGAAGGCTCGCTTGAGCAGCGTGCCGTCGCCCGAGAGCGAATTCACAAGGTCGTAGACATTGGAGGCGTCCGGAAGAAGTGCCTTACGCACCAGCATGGGCAGCCTCCGGGGTCGTCGAATCTATCAGTGCTGCGACGCGCTCCGACGCATTTGCAAGCGCGGCCTTCACGCGCTCATGTGCGGTTCCGCCGATCACGTCATGGCAGTCGAGGGTCGCGGTCAAGGTAACCGCGGGATAAAAATCCTCGCCGAACTCCGCGCCAAACTGGCGCAGTTCCTCGAGCGTCAGGTCGCCGAGTTCCACGCCCTTTTCCAGTGCAAATCGAACCGCGTTGCCGATCTTTTCGTGCGCCGTGCGAAACGGCACGCCCTTGTGAACGAGATACGTTGCTGCTGCCATCGCGTTCAGATAGCCCGATTGCGCCGCATCGTTCATGCGCGCAAAGTTGAACTCCAGGGCACCGGTAAACCGCGCCACGAGATTCAGCATCCCGGGCACGAAGCTCACTGAAAATGCCGGCTCCTGGGTCTCCTGCATGTCTTTATTGTAGGCCAATGGCAGCCCTTTCAACTGCAATGTGACGGCCTGCGCCGCGCCGTGAATACGCCCAACCTTGGCGCGAATCAGCTCGGTCAAATCCGGATTCTTCTTCTGCGGCATCGCGCTCGAGCCGGTCGAGAATCTCTCCGGAAGCACGACAAAGCCAAACTCCGCAGTCGCAAACAGCGTGATCTCCTCAGCAAACCGGCTCAGATGCAATCCAACAAATGTCAGCGCCTGCAAATATTCAACAATGAAATCGCGATCGCTCGTCGCGTCCATCGAATTGGCCGTAGGCGCAGTAAATCCCAACTCCCGTGCCGCAATCGTGCGATCGAGAGCGAGCGTTGCTCCGGCAACAGCTCCTGAACCAAGCGGGCAATAATTGAGCCGTGCCGCGCAGTCCTTCAACCGTTCGACGTCGCGCAGAATCATCTCGACGTACGCCAGCAACCAGTGCGCAACCAGCACCGGCTCTGCCCGCTGCAGATGCGTATAACTCGGCATCACCGCGTTGTCTGCGGCACGGGCTCGATCGAGCAACGCGCTGCCCCACGACGCCAGCGAATGAATGACGAGGTTAATCTGCTTGCGGACATAGAGACGCAGGTCAGTCGCAATCTGTTCATTGCGGCTGCGCCCGGTGTGAAGTTTCAGCCCAAGCGATCCGACGCGCTCCACCAGCGAAAGCTCGACAAAGTGATGAATGTCTTCCGCCGTCGGGTGATTGCGCACCAGCGCCTGACCCTCTTCAGACGCAAACTCTCCCGCCACTGCATCCAGCGCATCGCGCAGTTCCGCCGTTTCACTTGCCGTGAGAATTCCAGCGGCAGCAAGCGCCGAAGCATGAGCCTTGCTGGCAGCTACCTCTTCTTCGAGGAGCTGCCAGTCAAAAACAATCGAGCGCTGCCACTGCTCGAACTCCTTATCCAGCGGCTCGCGAAAGCGGCCGGACCACATCTTCCCGGATTGTTGTTCGTTCGACATCGTTATATTGCTTGCTTCCTCAGCTTTCATTAGGACCCGTTCGTTCTCTTTCAACGCCACTTCGTTGTTCTGCGTTACTTCACAAGTTCCTTTTCCTGACCGCTGTTCAGTTGAGGCATTTCGGTGCCTTTGCTCAGCGTGAGGAGGCCGCTTGCGGCATAGGTGAGAAGCTTTTCCCTCGTGTCCGCAATGTCCAGATTGCGCATGGTGAGTTGGCCGATGCGGTCGCGCGGAGAGAAGGCGGAATCAGTCTTCTCCATGCTGAGGCGCTCGGCATGGAAGGTGAGGTTGGGCGACTCCGTGTTGAGGATCGAGTAGTCGTTCCCGCGGCGCAGCTCAAGCGTGACTTCGCCGGTGACTGGTTTGGCGACCCAGCGCTGAGCAGCTTCGCGGAGCATGATCGCCTGCGGGTCGAACCAACGGCCCTGGTAAAGCAGGCGGCCGAGCTTGCGGCCATTCTCGCGATACTGCTCGATGGTGTCCTCGTTATGGATTCCGGTAATGAGACGCTCGTAGGCGATGTACAGCAGCGCGAGCCCCGGAGCCTCGTAGATCCCGCGGCTCTTGGCCTCAATGATGCGGTTCTCGATCTGGTCAGACATGCCGAGCCCATGGCGGCCGCCGATGCGGTTAGCTTCGAGCAGCAGCTCGACGGGATCATCGAAGTGCTGTCCATTGAGAGCCACCGGAAAGCCCTCGTCAAAGCGGACCGTAATCTCTTCTGGAGCGATCGCAACATCGTCCCGCCATGAGGCTGTTCCCATGATCGGAACGACGATCCTGATAGACGAAGAGAGAAGCTCCAGGTCTTTAGCTTCGTGGGTTGCGCCCAGGATGTTGGAGTCGGTGGAGTAGGCCTTCTCCGCCGACATTTTGTAGGCGAAGCCGGAGCGCTGCATGAAGTCCGACATTTCGGCGCGGCCGCCCAACTCGTCAATGAACGCAGCGTCGAGCCAGGGCTTGTAGACCTTGAGCTCGGGGTTGACCAGCAGGCCGTAACGATAGAAGCGCTCGATGTCATTTCCCTTAAACGTGGACCCGTCGCCCCAGATATTAACGTCATCTTCCTTCATGGCCGTCACGAGCATGGTCCCGGTAACCGCGCGGCCGATGGGAGTGGTGTTGAAGTAGGTGACGCCGGCGGTGCTGATGTGGAAGGCGCCTGCCTGTAGCGCCGCAATTCCTTCGCGAACGAGCGGACCGCGGCAGTCGATCAGGCGTGCCTTTTCGGCACCGTATTCGAGGGCCGCGCGCGGGATGGCCTCGTAGTCCGTTTCATCGGGTTGGCCGAGGTTAGCCGTATAGGCAAAGGGAAGCGCCCCCTTCTGCTTCATCCAGTGCAGAGCAGCGGAGGTGTCGAGCCCACCGGAGAAGGCAATGCCTACCTTCTGGCCGATGGGCAGCGATTCGAGAATTACTGACATGCTTGCGTAACCTCAGAGTCCTTCTAGCTTCTGGCTAGAGGTGAACAGTTTTGAACTGACGACGATCTCCCAATTGAGGCTAAGAGCTAGGAGCCCAGGAGCTAAAAGCTGTATTTCTCCACATTCGACAGCCCGCCCAGCAGCAACAGCAGCAGAGCCTTCTGCGCATGCATCCGATTCTCGGCCTGGTCGAAGACGATGGACTGCGGCCCATCCAGCACCGCATCCGTCACTTCAGCGTTGCGCCGCGCGGGCAGGCAATGCATGAATACCGCATTCGCGGCAGCCTTCTGCATGAGCGCCTCATTTACCTGGAACGGCCTGAAAATCGGTGCACGCTTCGAGGACTCGTGTTCGAATCCCATGCTCACGCACACATCGGTGTACACCGCATCCGCGCCCTCAACCGCCGCCTGCGGATCCTGCGTGAGCCGCACCTCGCATCCGTTCTGTTCCGCGATCTCACGCGCCTTCGTCACGATCTCGATATCTGGCGAATAGCCGCGCGGCGTCGCAACCGTGACATTCGCCCCCAACTGCGCGCCCGTCAACATGAGCGAATGGCAAACATTGTTTCCGTCGCCGACATAAGTAAAGTTCAGACCTGCCGCGGATCCGAAGTGCTCTTCGAGTGTCATGAAATCGGCAAGCGCCTGGCACGGGTGTTCGAAATCGGAAAGCGCGTTGATCACCGGCACCCGCGAATTCGCCGCCATCTCCGTGATCGTGTCGTGCGCGTAGGTACGCAGCACGATAACATCCACCCACCGCTCCACGTTGCGCGCTACATCGGCAATAGCCTCGCGCTCACCAAGCGGCGAATTCGTCTGGTCGACAAAGATCGCGTTGCCGCCCATCGTATTGATGCCGGTCTCAAAGGCCAGCCGCGTGCGCAGGCTCGCCTTCTCAAACATCAGCACCATCTGCTTCGCGTCGAGCGCGTGCCGATACTCGCGCGGGTTGCATTTGACGTCATGTCCGAGTTTGACAATCGCGCGCACCTCGGCGCTCGAGAGGTCGGCGATGGAGCAAAGATCCTCTCCGGCAAGCCGAGCCGCTGCGGCGAGAATGTCGTTATCTTTCTGCACGGGAATCGCGGAATCCCTGCGTTCAATGGTTGCTCTGCTAGCCACGGCTGTTTCCTCCTGCGGATGGCGTTACCTGTGCGGCGGACTGTGTGCCACTTAATGCCGCGGTGTGTTCGGTGAATATCTTGTCCAACGCTTCAATAGCGGTGTCCACATGCGCGCGCTCCAGAATGTAAGGCGGCAGGAAGCGCAGAACAGTGTCGCTGGTGCAGTTGATCAGGATGTGCCGCTTCAGCATTTCAGCGACGGTAAGCTTTGCCAGATCGGCCGAATCCAGTTCCGCGGCGACCATCAGCCCCTTGCCACGCACATCCACAATTGCCTCGTGACGCTTGGCCAGCCAGCGCAAACGCTCCTGGAAGTAGTCGCCTACCTCGATCGCGTGCGCCAGCAGGCCTTCTTTCTCGATCGTGTCGATCACGGCAATGGCAACGGCGCAAGCCAACGGGCCGCCGCCGAAAGTCGTGCCATGCATCCCGGCGTGAATGGCTCTCGCGGCTTCTTCTGTGCAAACAACGGCGCCGATTGGAATCCCGCCCGCAAGCGGCTTGGCCAGCGTGGTGATGTCCGGCAAAATACCGTAATGCTGATAGGCGCACCACTTGCCCGTGCGTCCCATGCCCGACTGAATCTCATCCACAATCAGCAACGCCCCCGTGGAACTCGCGAGAGCCCGCGCCTCGGCAAAGAACTCCTGCGTCAGCGGACGAATGCCGCCCTCGCCCTGAATCGATTCGACGAGAATCGCGCAAACTTCGTTTGAGAACTTCGCACGCAGATCGGCGACATCGTTGAAGCGAACGAACTCCACTCCCGGCACGCCCGGTGCAAAAGGCTCGCGATACTTAGCCTTGTAAGTCGTAGACATGGAACCGTACGTGCGCCCATGAAAGCTCTGCTCAAGCGCGAGGAACTTTGTTCCGATCTGCTTGCCCTCGCTGCGCAACAGTCCTGCATGAGCACGCGCCAGCTTCAGCGCACCCTCCCACGCCTCGGTGCCGGTGTTTGAAAAGAACACGCGATCGAGTCCAGTGCGTTCAGTCAGTCGCAACGCGAGTTCCGCCTGCCCCTCGTGGTAAAAGAGGTTCGACGTATGAATGAGCGCGCGGCTCTGCTTCGCGATCGCTTCTTCGATCGCCGGATGGCTGTATCCAAGTGCGTTGACGCCGATGCCGCTGAGCAGGTCGAGATATTTATCGCCTTGCTCGTCGATGATGTGCACACCCTCGCCGCGAACGAAGAGGATGGGGTTCCTCTCATAAGTGGGAAGCAGCAGTTTGGATTCCGCTGCGCGAATCTGATCGAGTTTCGTCACTTTCATTTCTCCTCAGGCCACCATCACTTCGGTGCCGTGGGCTACGCGGGAGCTGCACAGGTCGGGAAGGGAACCGGCCGCCTCCGCGGGTAGAATTCTTACGCGCTTTACGCCGTTTAAAAGTGCCTCACGGCAGGCGCTGAGCTTCGGCAACATGCCGCCGGAGATGACAGCGCTCTTCGCCATCTCGGCGATCTGATCGATGCTGAGCCATCGCAATACTTCGCCATTTGCGCCTTTCACGCCGGGCACGTCCGTGAGAAACACGAGCGCATCGGCGCGCGACGCAACGGCACAAGCGGCTGCCATTTCATCCGCATTAATGTTGTAGTACTCGCCGTCAAATCCGAGCGCGATCGAAGAGATCACCGGCACGCCGTTCAGCTTCCAGATCGCATCCAGCCATCGCGGATCGCTTGCGGCAATCTCGCCCACAAAGCCCAGATCCGGCGACGTCCGTTTCTTGCGCGCGCGAAATAGCAATCCATCGCCGCCCGTCATTCCCATCGCGGGTTGGCCCAGCGCGCCGAATGCTGCGACGAGCCCCTTGTTCACCTTGCCCGCAAAAACCATCAACGCGATGTTGCGCGTCTCCGCATCGGTGACTCGCAGTCCGTCAATGAACTGGCTCTTCTTGCCGAGCGCCTCAAGCATCCGCGTCAATTGGATTCCGCCGCCATGCACCACTGCAACCTGGTTGCCGTCGCGCACCAGGTCCGTGATCGCGCGCGTGCAGCCTTCCAGAAGCGCAGGAGTTTCGAGGCCCGCTCCACCCAGTTTGACCACGTACCTCATTCGAGTCCCTCCGCTTCGCCCCAACCGAGCATGACATTCAGGTTCTGTACGGCCTGACCCGATGCGCCCTTCAATAGGTTGTCGAGGCAGCTCACAATCACTGCGCGGCGTCCATCTGCGGAAAGTTGAAACCCTATATCCGCGAAGTTGGTCCTCACCGAGTATTGAATCTGCGGTAGTGACTTTTCGTAGATCCGCACCATTGGACTCGCAGCGAAGAAGTCCCGATAGACCTTCAGTACGCCGGCACGCGTCTGCGCATCATGAAAATTCACATAAATCGTCGATAAAATTCCACGAGGAATCGGTAGCAGGTGCGGAGTAAACACAATATCGTTTGCGCTGATGCCAATCTGTTCGAGCAACTCGCCCGTGTGGCGATGGCTGAATACGCCATATGCAGACAGATTGTCGGCTGCATACATGTAGTGCGTCTTTGAAGTAGGTGCCTTGCCGGCGCCGCTCACTCCGCTCTTTGCATCAGCGACGATGCCATGGCCCAGGTCAACAAGCCCCGCAGCAACCAGCGGACGAACCGCAAGAATTACGGAAGTCGCATAGCAACCTGGATTCGCAACCAGACGCGCACCGGCGATCTGGCTGCGGTGCAACTCCGGCATCCCATATACGGCCTGCCCCTGTGTTGAACTGGCAAGCTTCGAACCCTCGTCATGAAACGCATAGACCGCGCGATTTCCTGCTTCTTTCAACCGCCACGCACCGCTCAGGTCAATAATGCGCAGTCCTTTTGACAACGCCTCAGGAACCCACTCGCGCGACTGCTCATGCGGAGTGGCGAGAAACAACACCTTGACGCCGCGGTCCGCCAGCAGTTCCCACGAAAATGGCTCCAGCTTCAGATTGCCGCTGCCATTATTGTCGGCCAACTGCGGATGAATCTCCGCGAGCGGAATCCCACCACGCTCCGCGTCCTTCTCATCCATCCGGCCCACAAATACTGGAGCCGTGCTTTTGAGGCGGGGATGATGCAGCAGCAGCCGCGCCAATTCAGCACCGGCGTACCCGGTTACACCTACAACGGCGGTTTGTGCGGTCTTCGTCATGATTCCAGCATGGTCCTCAACCGCATCTCCACATCACTTGCCCGGCGTGCATCGGGACAGATCACCAATACCGTGTCGTCGCCGGCGATGGTGCCGACAACATCGCTCCATCCCTCGCGATCAAGGGCTGCAGCCAATGGCTGCGCGCCGCCCATTGCCGTTCGCACCACCACCTGGTTCATCGCATGGCGCACCTGCAAGCCAAAACTATTAAGCATATCCGCAACGGTTGGAGGTCCATCATCGTCGTCTTGCGGCAGCCGTGCCGTTGCCATGCCCATTTCCGTTTCCGTTGGGCAGGGAATAGCCGCCAGGTCCTTTGGACAGGCGTAGCTCGTGAATATCCCGAGACAAGGTTGCCTGTGTCACTTCGAAGCCGCGCCGCCGCAATTTCCGTCGCAGTTCGTCCTGGTTGGCCACCAGTGCGTGAGAGACGAGTTCCCGTATCGCGTTGTGCCGTTGGAATTTCATACCACTTCCGCGCAAATCAAAACGCGGTCCGCTGTGTGCGGCCGCGCTTGCATAAATATACAAACAATTGTATAAGTATGCAAGTGAGTTTTCCGCTTTTGCGGCAGGGAATCACGGAAGACACCGGCGGTCCTCAAGGTCCCAGCTTTCAGCAGGTAGAACGCGGAACACCGCGCACCTCGCGGGTCACCTGGCTTTAACCTTTCTTTGGTTGATCTACCTGATCCAACGCCAGCCAGACCGGCAAATTTCCGGAAATCGTCGTATAGTTGTCTATGGGCTTCCCCAAGCTGTTTTCATCCCGTCCTACGTGTCATTCCCCCACAAAACAGGGTGATTGCGGCGCATTTGCGCGGCCACCGGCTTATCTCGACGGCAGCCTCATCGACCCGCGATTTGACTTCGACTCCTGCGGAGTCGGTTTTGTGGCGCAGCTTTCAGGGGAACCATCGCACTCCATCCTTGGCCATGCTTTGACGGCGCTTGCCCGCCTCGAACATCGTGGCGCCGTGGCCGCAGATGGAAAATCCAGCGACGGCGTCGGCGTCACGACCGCCATTCCCCGTAGCTGGCTCCTTGAGAAATGCGGCATCAGCCTCTCAGAGGAAAGGCCCCTCGGCGTCGCCGTAACTTTTCTCCCCGCGGAGGACGAGGCTCAGGTTGCGGAGATCGAATCCGCGCTCATCGCCCAGAATTTCGATGTCCTTCAATGGCGTGCGGTCCCCATTCGCCCCGAGGTCCTCGGAGAAATCGCCGCCGGATCCCGCCCGTCCATCTGGCACGTGCTGGTCACTTCCGACGACGCCGCGGATTTTGACCGCAGGCTCTATCTGGCGCGCAAGCAGTTTGAACGCTCCGAGTTGCCGGGCTACGTGGTCAGCATCTCGTCATCGACGATGATCTACAAGGCACTGTGCGCTGGCCGATTGCTCGCCGAGTTCTATCCTGACCTTGCCGACCCTGAATTCAAAACTCCCTTCGCGCTCTTCCATCAGCGCTACGCCACGAATGTGTTGCCCTCATGGGATCGCGCACAGCCATTTCGCACCCTTGCTCACAACGGCGAAATCAACACCATCTGGGGCAATCGCGCGCGCATGGAGGCTCGTGCCGCCACGCTTCCCCTCGACGTATACCCCGTTTTGACTCAGGGCGGTTCCGACTCTACTTCGCTCGACGAGATTGTGGAGCTCCTCGCACAAAACGGACGCACCGTCGGAGAGGCCGTGCGCATGGTGGTGCCTCCCGCCAATCCCGGCAACCGCTCGTCATTCCTTCAATACAGCGGTGACTGCATGGAGCCATGGGATGGCCCGGCCGCGCTGGCGTTTACCGACGGACGCCAGGTCGGCGCGATTCTCGACCGCAACGGATTGCGGCCCTGTCGCTTTGCATTGGATGACACAGGCCTCGTCGTCGTCGGATCTGAGGCGGGCCTGGTCGACATGGACCCCGATCGCATCATTCACAGTGGTCGCCTCGGTCCCGGACAAATGATCGTTGCCGATCTGGACTTCCATGAATTCTTCGAGAACGATGAGATTCTGCGTATCTACGATGCGAAGCGTCACTATCAGGACCTGATTCACGAAGACGTTCCCCTCGAAGACTCGCTTGAAGAGCCGCCCCCGCTCGATCCGGAACAGCTCAATCGCCTCCAGCTTCGATTCGGTTTTACCCGCGAAGACGTTCGCATGATTCTGCAGCCCATGGCCGCGGACGGCAAAGACGCCGTATGGTCGATGGGCGATGACACGTCCATAGCTCCGCTTGCCCATGCGCCTCGGCCTCTCTATGCTTTCTTCCGCCAGAGATTCGCCCAGGTTACAAACCCGCCCATTGATCCATTGCGCGAAGCAGTCGTGCTGCAGATGCACACTCGTCTTGGACCGTGGCCGCATATTTTCGAGTTGCGCGAACCCCTGCCGGGTCTCTCTCTGCGTTCTCCGCTTCTGACCCTTGGACAAATGCACGCGCTCATGGAAGGGCATCATCCGCAGTCAGACAAGATGCCGCACGCGATTCTGCATTGCCTCTATTCGCCTTCAACGACATTGGAGGTCGCAGTCGACATCCTGACGGAGCGGGCAGTGGAGCTCGTCGCGGAAGGCGCGTCGCTGTTGCTCCTCACCGATCGCGCTGCAACTCCGGATTTGATTCCCGTTCCGATGGCCATGGCTGCCGGGGCCGTGCATCTGGCGCTTACCAGGGCCGGTGTTCGCGCCGAAGTCGGTCTTGCCGTAGATGCGGGCGACTGCCGCGAAATCCATCACGTCGCCGTGTTGCTTGGCCTCGGAGTCGGCGCAGTCTGTCCCTGGTTAGCTCTTGAGACCGCGCGCAATTTGAATCCTGAGAAAGGCGAACAAAATCTGCTGCACGCATTCGAGTTGGGACTGGCAAAAGTGATGTCGAAGATGGGCATCAGCGTTGTGGATAGTTATCGCGGCGCGCATCTCTTCGATGCCGTTGGCGTCTCTCACGCCGTCGTCGACAAATGCTTTGCCGGTGTTCCAGCACCGATTGGCGGTATTGGATTCGCGGAAATAGAAGCGTATGTGCGTCGCCTTTGGAGTGACGAGCCCGGCCTGCGCAATGCGCCAGAGACTCCCAGCATCGAAGTAGTGGTGCGCGAGCTTCCCGATTACGGGTTCGTCCGCTTTCGCAAGGCTGACGAGGCGGAGTCGCACTCGTGGCAACCTCAGACCGTACGCGCACTGCAAACCGTCGTCGGCTCCACCAAGCAGGGCGCGGCCCTGGCCCTCACGCCGTTTGCAAGCTTCTCCACACAGACGACTGAGACCAGCCCGTCCCACCTTCGTGACCTGCTCGAGATTCGTCCCGCAGGTGCCGAAATTCCGCTCGACGCGATTGAGCCCGCCGATGCGATCACCAAAAAGTTCGTCGCAAGCGCGATGTCCTTCGGCTCACTCTCGCCCGAAGCGCACCAGACCATTACCGAAGCCATGAACTTGCTTGGCGCGCGCTCCAACACCGGCGAAGGCGGCGAAGATCCCGCCGTGTATGCGCTGGTCGATGGAGCGCCGTCAATCTTTAACAACAAGATCAAGCAGGTGGCCAGCGCACGGTTTGGTGTCACCGCAGAATACCTGGCGCACGCCGAAGAACTCGAAATCAAAATCGCGCAGGGAGCAAAGCCCGGCGAAGGCGGTCAGCTTCCCGGCCACAAGGTTACCGAACTGATTGCGCGCTTGCGTCACGCACAGCCCGGCATGCAGTTGATCTCTCCGCCGCCGCATCACGACATCTATTCCATCGAAGATCTGGCGCAGCTCATCTACGACCTCAAGCGCGCCAATCCGCGCGCGGCAGTCGGGGTAAAACTCGTATCCGGCTGCGGAATCGGTACCATCGCAGCCGGCGTGGCCAAGGCGTATGCCGACTACATCGTGATCGCCGGACACGCGGGCGGCACCGGCGCTTCGCCGCTGTCGAGCATCAAGTACGCCGGAAATCCGTGGGAGCTGGGTCTTGCCGAAGCGCAACAGGTTCTGATCCACAATGGCCTTCGTGGCCGCGTGCGTCTTCGCACCGACGGAGGCCTGCGTACTGCGCGCGACATCGTGATCGCCGCATTGCTCGGCGCCGACGAGTTCGCGTTTGGCACCGCCGTCCTCGTAGCGCTCGGTTGCGACATGGCTCGCCAGTGCCACCTCAACACATGTCCCACCGGAATCGCGACGCAACGTCCCGACCTTCGTGCCAAGTTTCGCGGCAAGCCGGAACACGTCGTGCGTTTCTTCAAGGAACTCGCCGCTGAAGTTCGCCAGCTCCTTGCCAAACTCGGCCTCCCCTCGCTCGCTGCCGCAACCGGTCGCACCGATCTCCTGGAACAGGTCAGATTCGACTCGGGCCTTGATCTAAAGCCAGTGCTCGCGGGCGCGGTGGTCGCGTCAGAGGCCGGTGGCCCCACGCGTTGGCAGGGCAGCAGAAACGATCGCCCCGAGGAGCACGAGCCCACCGACAACGCCTGGGTCGAACCCGCGATGGCCGCATATAAAAAAGGCGAACCATTCGGTCTCCGAGCCCACATCACCAACGTCGATCGCACGCTCGGCGCCCGTCTCGCTGGACAACTCGCGTTATTCAAATCCGACCATCCCGACGCTGCCGGTTCCAACCTCTGCTTCGATCTGGAGGGCATCGCCGGCCAATCCTTTGGCGCATTCGCAGTATCAGGAATGACCCTGAAGCTCGAAGGCCTCGCCAACGACTTCGTCGGCAAGGGCCTCTGCGGAGGAGAACTGGTGATTCGCGGCAGAGGTCGGGCCGCGCAGCAGAGTGAGAAGCACACCCTGCTCGGCAACGTGGCGCTCTATGGCGCAACCAGCGGTTATCTCTTCGCCGCGGGCAGAGCCGGTGAAAGATTCGCCGTGCGAAACTCAGGAGCACTCGCAATCGTGGAAGGCGTAGGCGATCATGCCTGCGAATACATGACCGGAGGCCTGGCCGTCGTGCTCGGCTCCACTGGAATCAACTTCGGCGCGGGCATGACCGGCGGTTTGGCATGGGTCTATGACGAGGACGGAGAATTCCTCTCCACCGGCGCGTTTCCACAAGGATTTTCTTCGTCCGGAGACTTGGGAAGAACTCGATCCGTGTGGTCAGCAGTCGATCAGAGAACTCGTCGAGTCGCACGCAACCAAAACAGCAAGTACTCGTGCCCATTGGCTCATGGCGAACTGGAAAGAAGAGGCGAAGAAATTTGTGCGTCTCACTCCACTGCCGCAGGCGTAAAACACATTCGCTGCCGGCCCACAGATTACTTCCGCTGGACTTTCTTCCGTCGCTTTTCCTTGTACATCTCCTCGTCGGCGCGGGTGACCAGATCCTTCAAAGTCTCTTGCGAATAGTGGTCCGCCGTGACATGCCCGATGCTGAAACTCAGAGGAAACTTGCGGGTGCTCGTCGCATTCCGCGCAGCGGCTGCCGCCGATAGCCGTTCCGCCGCAATTTCGATTCCCACCCTGCTGAACTGGCCCGCAATCACAAATTCGTCTCCGCCGAATCTCCCCTTCACGTCGCCTTCCCGAAAGGTCGTTTCCACCAGTTCCCCAGTTTCCGCAAGATAGGCAGAACCGGTGTTGTGCCCCAGTTGGTCATTGATTTGTTTCAACCCGTCAAGATCGACAAACAGGACAGAAAACGGCAGTTGCGCTCGTTGCGCCAGTCGCAGAGTCTGCTCGCCGAGAAGGTAGAAGCCTCGCATGTTGTAAAGTCCGGTCAGTTCATCGCGCAGGGTAAGATCGTGAATCTCCGCTTCCATGGCGTTGATGCGCCACACCAGAAATACCAGCAACACAATCGAGACCGACGCCGCTGCCGAGGTAAGAATTGCCGTGGTGTACTGGTCGGGAATCACCACTCGAAGCGAAATGCGGGTCTTGATTACTTCACCCAGAAACGGCAGCACCAGAAGAATCGGCGCGAACCCTCGCGCGATCCGGCTTCCGATTCCTCGTCCCACAAAGATTGCGAAGACTCCATGCTGTGCCTGCCGTGATCGACACCACAATGGTCAACAGCACCAGGCAGACAAGCACCATGGGCGCAATCAGGTCGCTGGCAGACAAGCCAAACAGTCCGATCACGCCAAACAAGCTCTCGGTGATCAGGGTCATCGTCAGAAAGCAAAGGCAGGAGACAAATGCGTCCGTCGCGCTTCTGATGTAGTCGCTGCTGCTGCTCACGAGAATGATTACCAGGGCCAGGTACGCGAACGCGGCAGCCGGTTGCAGTGGCAGCGTACGATCAGCCGAAGTTACCCTTGCCGTATCCAGAAGCGCATCGATTGCCGGGGAAATGTGAAAGACGCTTTCGAGCAAAACGCTCACCGCAATGAATGCGGCAAACAACGCGACGTAACGGCTCGGACCCGGCAGGGGCAGGGAACTCTCAGGTTCCGAAAGCACGAGGCTGAATGTGCAAAGCAGCGCCGTCACCGCCATCGGGATGCTCATGTGCTTGGCGAATGCCGGAAGATACTCGTTGGCCTGCGGAGAGAGCCACGCCACGAACGCCAGAATCGAAATCAGCGAGACCAGCGCCAGACATGCCCGCTGAACGAAAAGGAGCCTGTGAAGCAGAATTGGGTCCGGCTGGCCGGGAGGAAGCGATGGGGGTATCTGGCGCATGGCTCCAGGTGAAAAAGAATCAAGCAGATGGGGAGATATTACTTCACCGGGCCACTCGTTGGCCTTCTATTGAAGCTAAAAAACTGCACCGAAGTTTCAAGAGAGGGACATGTTGCGAGATGCGTGCTGCGGAATCCACAAAAGCCATGATGTTTCTGCCTTCAGTCAAGAGCCGCCCGACAGTTCAGCCGCGAGGCCCACGCTGGTACACTCTCGAATAACATCGCCTTGAAAGTTGAACCACGGCTCACAAAATCGAAATGACACCTCCCAGTCCGCTCTCGACGATTAATGATTTGTTTCGCCGTGTCGCTGCGGCCGCAAATCCGCGCGCTATCTTGTGGCAGGATGAGTTTGGTCAGTGGCAGCCCATCTCGTCCGATCAGATCTATCATCGCGTCCGTACACTCGCCGCCGCACTCCTCAGTTGGGGTGCGAAAAAGGGCGATCGAATAGCCCTCATCGGCGAAAATCGCTGGGAATGGGCGGTCACCGACTTTGCCACACTCGCCATCGGCGCCGTCAATGTCCCCATCTACCCGACGCTTACTGGAGAGCAGATAGCCCTCCTCGTCGAGGACGCTGGTTGCCGCATCGCAGTCGTCTCAACTCGCCAGCAATTTGAGAAGCTGAATGCCGTCCTCCCGCAAACGTCCCTGCAGCGAATCCTCATCATGGACTCAGCGGCGACTCCCGAAGGCGCCATAAGCTTCACAGAAGTTCTCGCCGGTGCCAACGAACATCGCGCCGACCGCGATCCCGTGTTTGATGCGCTCGTGCGCTCTGTCGAACCCAAAGACCTTGCCACCCTGATCTACACTTCGGGAACCACAGGCGAGCCCAAGGGTGTCATGCTGACGCATGGCAACATCGCCTCGAACCAGAACTTCGCAGCCGCCGACTTTGCCTTCAACTCCTCGGACGCCTGCATCTCGTTTCTGCCGCTTTCGCATATCACCGCTCGTGCTCTCGATTACGTGATGTACACCTACGGCGCACAGGTCGCCTATTGCTCGCAATTCGACAAGCTGCCCCAGGCAATGAAAGAGGTTCGCCCCACAGTCTTCGTCGGAGTTCCGCGCGTCTACGAGAAGATTCGCCAGGCGGTGGAGCAGAAGTCCGCCGTCTCCCCTGTAAAGAAGCGAATTCTTGCCTCAGCTCTCAATGTTGGAGCGCGCCATCGCGACACCGTGTATCACGGCGTCAAACCCAATTCACTTCGGTGGAAGCTCGCCAACAAGATGGTGTACAGCAAAGTGCGTGAGGCCTTCGGCGGTCGAGTCCGCATCTTCGTTTCCGGCGGCGCGCCTCTCGGCATCGACACCGCCAGGTGGTTCGCCTCGGCAGGCATTGCTCTCTGGGAGGGCTATGGCCTTACCGAAACGTCGCCGGTGATCGCTCTCAACAACCCATCCACACATCGCATGGGTTCCGTCGGCAAGATTCTGCCGAATGTTGAGGTCAAGTTCGCTGAAGACGGCGAGCTGCTGGTTCGCGGCCCCGCAGTCTTCGCCGGCTACTGGCACAAACCCGCAGCCAACGCGGAGTGCTTTGACAACGAGGGCTGGTTTCGCACGGGCGATATTGCTCACATTGATGAGGATGGCTTCCTCTATATCACCGATCGCAAGAAGGAACTGCTCAAGACCTCCGGCGGCAAACTCGTAGCTCCGCAGCCCATCGAAAACAAGTTGAAAAACAGCGTCCTCGTCGCGCAAGCGGCCCTCGTCGGCGACAAGCACAAATTCATCTCCGCCCTCATCTCACCAAACTTTGTCGCGCTCGAAGAGTGGGCCCACCATCACGGAGTGGAAACGAAAGACCGCGCCATGCTCGTCGCCGACAGTCGAGTCGTCGCCATCTATGGCGAGGTTGTGCGGGAAGCAAATGGCGGCCTCGCCAACTTTGAAACCATCAAGCGCTTTCGCGTCGTCGCCGACGAATGGACGCAGGATTCCGGAGAACTGACTCCCTCGATGAAACTCAAGCGCCGCGTCATTACGGGGCGTTACGCGGCGGTAATCGACGCGCTCTACGAGGACGAAGCAACCGCACGCGGCGAATAGGCGATCCAATGCGGCCCAGTTCTTTGCCGAAGAGCGTCCCCTTTTCCCACATCAATTGAAGTCCGCGAAAGAACGGTGCTCCCCACGCTCCGACCGCCAGAATGCCGCCGAAGAGAATGATCGCATCGATGCTGATGCGCCCCCCGCGCGACCAGTAGACGTCCGGCTCCAGGTTTAGCCATAGGGCAAATTCATCGAGCGTCAGCGCCGCGCCTACTCCGTAGCTCACGGACATAAGCCGGCTGAAAAATATGGACAGTGGCGAATGCGATCGCCCCAGGTCCAGTAGCCATCCATACCCCACAAACAGCAGGATCAGGATCCCCCACACCAGGTGATGAATGTGAAGCCCCCGCACCATCACCCAAGCAAACGGTCCGCGATTTTGCATCACCAGGCTGACCAGCAGTCGCACTCCGGCAAAGGTGATCAGAAACGACACCGAAGCGATAAACATGCGGCGCCGGGGCCGGTCGGGAATGGTGGAGCGCACCAGAAATCCCAGGCGGGTCAGTTGCAGCAACACCAGCAGCACAATGACCACAATGCTGGCGAACGCTAACAACAAAAAGGCTCCCGATCCGGGCATACTCCCTATTGAATCATTTGCGGCCGCCGTTCCCGATAGGGAAATGCCGCCGCTGAGCGAATTGCTCCTTGCGTGAGCGCGGTCACGATATCGCTTTACAGCACCGGCATATACTGGGTAAGGCGTCGAGACCGGCGATTTTTACCCTTCCGGCAGCACTTCCACGGGTAATCTCCGGCCAGGTCCAAAGCCAGCATTTTTCGACCGACCGCGCCACACTTCGATCAGGAGACCTTACGATGCGAGTTGCTTTGTTGACCGGCGGCGGCGACTGCCCCGGGTTAAATGCCGTAATCTATGCGGCCGTGAAAAAGGGAATCCAGGCCTACGGCGATGAGTTCATCGGCTTCCTCAACGGATGGCGCGGTGTCCTCGACAATAACTTCGTTCCGCTCACGCTGGAGAACACCGACGGCATCCAGCTAAAAGGCGGAACGATTCTTCACTCCTCTCGCACCAATGTGAAAAAGATTCCCGGCGGCATCGAGAAGGTACAGGAAGTGCTGAAGACCAACAAGATCGATGCCCTCATCGCCCTCGGCGGCGACGACACGCAGTCGGTCACGCTCTTCCTCAGCGAAAACGGCGTTCCCAGCGTCGGCGTTCCCAAGACCATCGACAACGACATCAACGGAACCGACACGACCTTCGGCTTCGACACAGCCGTCTCCATCGCCACTGAAGCCATCGATCGCATTCACACCACCGCCGACTCGCACAACCGCGTTGTCGTCGTCGAAGTGATGGGCCGCGATGCAGGTTGGATCGCCTACGCCTCTGGAATCGCCGGCGGCGCGCATGTCGTGCTGGTGCCCGAGAAAGATATAGACATCGACCACGTCTGCGCCTTGCTCAAATACAACTACGACCACGGCAAGCACTACGGCGTCGTTGTTGTCGCTGAGGGTTGCCATCTGCCCGAAGTCGGACAGGTCGTCGGCTCCAAGGAAGTGGATTCCTTCGGACACGCGCGCCTATCAGGAATCGGCGAAGCTCTCGCGAGCCTGATCGAAAAGAAAACCGGCTTCGAAACTCGGTCTGTAAATCTCGGTCACACCCAGCGCGGCGGCGTCCCTACTGCGTACGATCGCCTGCTTGGTCAGCGTTACGGATTGCATGCGATCGATATGGTCCACGAAAAGAAGTGGGGAAGAATCGCTGTTCTCAAAGGTCTCGAGATCACCGACATCACCATCAAGGAAGCAATCGCCTCAAATCGCCGGCTTGATGAGCGTTTCTTCAAGGTCATCGCAGACCTTGAAGCAAAAGTTTAAAAATGTACCTGTAACTATCTATTTCCAAAGAGCCATTCTCGTGTCGAGTGTGGCTCTTTGATTTTGTCCATGAGTCTCGAAATGAACTATCGCCTCTTCGAGCCCGATGACTTCGATGAACTCTATGCCATTGAGGAAGTGTGTTTCCAGCCTCCATTGAGATTCAGCCGCCGATACATGCGACAGCTCATTGCGTCTCCAGACGCGGCAACGTGGGTTGCTGAGAATTCAGGACAACTCCTGGGCTTTGGAATTGTCGAGTGGAGCGAGCAGACCGTCGGAGTCTTTGCTTACATTCAAACCATCGAGATCGCGCCGCAATGCCGCGGTCGTGGCGTCGGCAGTGAATTGATGAGGCGGATGGAAGGCTCGGCGAACGCCGAAGGCGCCGTTGCGATCTGGCTGCACGTCGATGAAACCAACGCCGCCGCGATTCAACTCTACCGCTCTCACGGCTATCAGCACACAGGCCGCACTGAGAACTACTACGCACGCAGCCGTGCTGCCGAGATCTACATCAAGCACCTCAAGCCTGCATCACATTGAGGCGCCACATAGTCGATCTTCCGCGCTCATGTGACGCCGCACATCGTAGAACAGTTTCTCCTTAGTGTGATCACCAACACCGAAGTTACCCGCGCAATGGTACGCCATTCCCGCTTCGCTCGTAGAATGAAAGCAGCGGCCCATGTCCATCAGCAATCCCAATTTGCCGAAGTTGGTTCTCTCTTTGCGCAGCTACAGCAGAGAAGCATTCCTGCACGATCTGCTTGCGGGAATCACTGTAGGGCTCGTTGCCCTGCCGCTGGCCATGGCCTTCGGCATCGCTTCCGGCGTTTCTCCGCAGGCCGGCCTGTACACCGCTGTTGTTGCCGGCTTCCTCATCTCCGCCCTCGGCGGGTCGCGAACACAGATCGGCGGACCCACCGGTGCATTCGTCGTAATCGTCGCCGGAATTGTCGCGCGCTTCGGCATGAGCGGCCTCGCCATGGTCACTTTAATGGCAGGAATCATTCTGCTTGCGATGGGACTCACCGGCCTTGGCTCCGCAGTACGCTTCATCCCGCGCCCTGTCGTCATCGGATTTACCAACGGCATAGCAGTGCTTATCGCCTCCACGCAGATCAAGGACTTCTTCGGTTTGCGAGTCGGCGCCGTGCCCAGCGAATTCCTGCCGCGCATGAAGTTGCTCATCGCTCATCTGCCTGGCTTCAATTGGCAGGCACTCGTTCTCGGCGCGGTTACCCTGGCGATTCTGCTCATCTTGCCACGAATCACAAAGCGAGTTCCGGCATCCATTGTTGCTTTACTGGCTTGCACCGCGGCATGCGCGTTTCTTCATCTGCCCGTCGAGACCATTGGAAGCAGGTTCGGTGGGATTCCCCGCGGCTTTCCACCTTTTGCGATCCCCGATTTCCACTCCGAACACATCCTGCCCCTCATCCCATCGGCCTTCACCGTCGCGCTGCTCGCAGCGCTTGAGAGCATGCTCTCCGCCGTTGTCGCAGACAGCATGACCGGCGACCGGCACAATCCCAACGTCGAACTTGTCGCGCAGGGAATCGCCAACATAACGTCACCACTCTTTGGCGGAATTCCCGCGACCGGCGCCATCGCCCGCACCGCAACCAACATTCGTTCCGGCGCGCGATCGCCAGTCTCCGGAATCGTCCACGCGCTCACGCTCCTCGCCATCCTGCTGGTCGCCGCGCCATTGGCCAGCTACGTCCCGCTTGCGACACTCGCCTCCGTGCTCTTCGTCGTCGCCTACAACATGGGCGAGTGGAGGGAGATCGGCGGCATCCTCCAACTCGGCATTACGTCAATCTCCGTCTGGCTGGTCACCTTCGCGCTCACCGTCTTCGCCGATCTCACCGTCGCCGTCAGCGTGGGCATGGCGCTCGCCGCGCTCGTCTACATCTACCGCATCGCCGAAACCACAACCGTCTCCCCGGTAACCGACGACTACATTCGCGACGGCCTGCCCCACACCCTGCAGGGCCGCATCCTGCCGCCCTATGTCACGCTGCTCCGCATCCACGGCCCGTTTCTCTTCGGAACTACAGAGAAACTTGTCGAGGCAACGGCGAACCTTGAAGCCTTCACGCCCGTCGTCATTCTGCGCCTGCGCAACATGACGGCCATCGACGCCACCGGCATCCACGCCATCGAGACATTCGCCCGGCGCCTCAACGCCTCCGGCCGCGCTCTGCTCCTCTGCGGAGCGATGGAGCAGCCCTCGAAGCTCCTTCTTCAGCCACGCTTCCTCGACCACGTTGGCCGCGAAAACATCATGCCCAACATCCAGGCCGCCCTAGACCGCGCCAAAGAAGTCTACAAAGACCATTCATCCGTCTTGGCCAGCTAGCCGCCGTCCTAAACTGAACACAGGAGCACACTATGAGCGACGGCCGCGAAGAGCGCGAAGAACGCGAAAAACGCCGCGAGCAGGAACAACGGGAAAACCGCGAAGATCGACTAGACCACGACATCCCCGACCAGTGGAAACCCGAACGCCAAGACTCCTGAGATATTTCCACAGCGCAGCGGAGTCGAAGGATCCGCCCTGAAAATTCACGGCCTCCCCCAATCTCACTCTCCCACAGAGGTGTCATCCCGACCAGAGTCCGCCGTGGCGGACGGAGTGGAGGGATCCGCAGTTGCATTTTCATGGTTTCGGGTGGAACACCGTTCCATGCTCGACTGCAGTTACTTTCACAGCCCTCAATACCGCGAGAACCTGGGTGCCCCATCCATGACACGGCCTCACCGTGACATGGGTGGGAAAGCAAGAACCCCAACAACCCTCAATACCGCCAGCTAGTAAGATCCGCACCCTTAGGCGCCGTCTTCTCAATCCGATCCAGAATCTTCGGCAAATACTGCGTGTTGTAGTGCAGCCTGGAATACGCATTCGGCAGCGTCGGATCGCCGTTCCAGCAGTGCTCTGCGCGCGGCCCATACGTCACTTCGCCACCATACGCCGGATTCTTCGTCGTGTTCAGAAGGTCTTCCATCAGGTAAACGGCGTTGTTCAGAAAGTACGTATCGTCCGAACCAACGTAAATATGGATCTTCCCCTCGAGCTGCGGACCGAGCTTCGCCCAGTCCCGCTCCAGAATCGCTTCAAGATCGTAGTGCTGCTTCCAATACGCAGCCACGCTGTGATCGATCTCGCCCGTCTCCTTATCGAAGATCTGTTTCGGATAGCCATCCTCTCCGACCGGCCCATAGACAGCCTGCCAGATATCCAACTGTTCACCGCTGCGTCCGTGGTCGCCCAGCGCCAGCTCGTATGCGCCGTTGTCCTCGGTCGTAATCAGCGTGTGTCCCAGGTAGTCGCGCATCGCGGGCTGCGGAACACGCTTGTGCGCGCCCTCGATGAAGAACGCGTTCTTATCGTTATAGAGATCGATATTCATGTACTGATGAAAATCAACCGGGTCAGGGCACGCCGCGAACGCCCCGTTGTAGTGATCCGGATAAAACACCTGCACGGCCAGCGACTCCCAGCCACCCGTCGATCCGCCGTAGACAAACCGCGCCCAACCCTGCCCAAGTCCGCGAAACTGCTTCTCAATCGCTGGAATCAGTTCATTCTCGATCGCATCGCCGTACGGCCCCACATTGGCCGAGTTCACGGCATACGAATCGTCATAGAACGGATTGGCGTGCTGAATCTTTACAATCAGCACCCGCGGAAACTTCGGCGAGATCCACTGCTGGTAAAACTTGTAAGCCTCCTCCTCCTGGATGCGGTTATACCCAGCCAGGTGAAAGCGCTCGCTGTAGTCGGGTTTCAAATTGGGATCGGGTGGCGTCGTGCGAAATCCATCGAAATCGTGCACGAAGTGATCGTGAAAAATGATCAGCGGAAAATGCGCATTAGGGTGATCATCAAAGCCGTCGGGCACGAGGATTGCAGCCCCGAGAAACATCGGCCTGCCCCAGAACTTCGACAGCACCGCGCTCTGAATCCGAATGTGCCGGATGTACTTTGTGTCCGCCGGCGCGGGAATCGGCGGAATCACTTCCGTCAGCGAAACCGCAATCGGCGCACCGTCCGACTTTACGGTAATCTTGACTGGCTTCGAATACAGATTTCCTGGCGAGATGTTCCAGTGTTGACCCTCGCCCTGGTCCATGTGCATCTTGACCGTCTTGCCATCGCCGCGGTGAAAAGTCTCGTACTTGTTCAGCACCGCCTGAACGAAATAATCCCCGGCGGGCACGTTCTTCAGACTCCGAATCGGATAACCCGATGCGCCCGCGTCCACCACGGCCGCCTCGCCCGGCTTCCATCCATCCACCGTGACGCCAAAAACAATCTGCGTGCGCGGCGAGATGTCGACCTGGTTGCGCGGCTCCTCGCCGGGATTCGTCGAAAGCACCAGCAAAAGCCGCCCGTCGAGCGGTTGCGCGCTCACTTCCTTTGGAAACGAGACGGTGAATGACTGGGCCGCGCCGGCAAGAGGGAAAGAGCAGAAAGAGAGCGAAGGCAATCTTTTTCATTCTGCTAAATATAACGCGCGGCGACGGACTCTTCCCATTCGAGAGCCAATCGCCGCAGTTTTCCTATTTCGCATCGGCCAGGCTGCTCTTGATAAAAGTCGCGACGCGGTCATGCAGCAACTTGAGCGAATCATTCTGCACATAGACCATGTGTCCCGACTCATACCATGCAAACTCGATATTTTTCGCAAGAGACTGCGGGATGGGCAGATGCTTGTCTTCGTACTGAGCGGCAAAGAACGGCGTGGCCAGATCGTAATATCCGCCGTTGACCATAACTCTCAGCCGCGGATTGGTCTTCAGAGCCTGCGCCAGGTCCGTTGCCACGTTGAGCGTCACCGGGTTGTTGTGATGCTTCATGTCCCACGGCACATCGCCAAACTGCGCCGATGCAACGTAGGTCTGTCCCTCGCCGTACTTCAGATCGCGGCGCACATAATCGTTGAACAAGGAAACATAGGCCGACGAAATAGCCGAGCTCTGCGGATCGTATTCCGCCTGTCCGCTCAGCGGATTCAGCGTCGGGCCGGAGAAACGCGTATCGAGGCGCCCGGTTGTCAGATCCTCGTTGTCCTGAAGAGTCTTTTCAAACTCTCCGCCGCCAACGCGAAGATTCGCCTTCAGCAGATAGGCAACGGGCAGACCCGTGTAGTCATGCAGCTTTTCGGCAACCGTCTGTTTCTCGGCGGCCGTCACATCCGTGCCCAGGGCCAGCGCGTGAGAATAGGGTCCGGTGGCGAAATCTTCCACCTCCTTCAAAAACGGCTCGAGAGCGGGCGGCTGCTGGGGAAGCTTCTTGTGATACCAGGCGCTCGCTGCATACGTCGGCAGAGCCAGCACGTAAGGCAGGTCCACCCCCGGGTTTCCTCGCGGTCCATCGATATCCGTGGTGAAGTTGAATATCTGCGACAGCAGAATCACTCCGTTCAGATCGATACTCTTGTCCTCTTGCAAAATGTTCGCGAGCACGGCCGACCGAGTCGTCCCATAGCTTTCCCCAAAAATGTACTTCGGAGAGTTCCAGCGGTTGTACTTGCTGATAAACCGGGCAATGAAGCGGGCGAATGCATTCGCGTCCTCATCCACGCCCCAGAAGGCCTTCCCGGCATCCTTGCCAATCAGGCGGCCAAACCCCGTGCCCGGCATGTCGATAAATACGAGGTCGCTGACGTCGAGCAACGAATAGGCATTGTCGACCAGCTTGTAAGGAGCAGCCGGCATGTGCCTGTCGCTATCCGTAACCACATGCTTGGGACCAAGTGAGCCCATGTGAAGCCAGACGGTAGAGCTGCCGGGACCGCCGTTGTAGAAAAACGTGATGGGCCGTTCTTCCGCCTTGGCATCTTTCTTCAGGTACGCCACATAAAACATGCGCGCCACAGGAGGCGCATCCTTGGCTTCCTTGGGCTGGTCAATCGCCAGTTGGCTGCCGGGTTGAGGCTTGCCATCCGCGTCCAACTGCACGTCCTGTATATCTGTCGCGCCAACTGTCAGCGTGCCGGCGATCGCGCTATAGGCAATATGCTGACCGCCCACATCCACCGTGCCTTGCGTCGTGGCATCCGGTGTGACAAGTTTCTCCGGTGGCTTTTCCGCAGCCTTGTCTGCAGTCGTAGTCTTTGCGGCGCTGGGAATGTTTTCAGCGCCAAGAGTGAGACAAGGCAACGAAACAAGAGAGCCAGCGAACAACAACGTCATCAAGCGGTAGGGAAGGTTCATTTGAAGTCTCCGTGCACTGATTCCATCAATCCGGTAAAACAAGTTCGGCACAACTGCCTCGATAAGAATTCTACTTTTGCGGCTTGTCGAAGGGTTGTTTCTCGGTAATGCGGGGCCGGTTCTCCGCCTGCAACTCCTTGGCGACCTGCTCCACCTCGCGAAACACTCTCAGTAAATTTCCGCCCAATATTTTCCGGCAGTCCTCAGCGGAGTAGCCGCGCTGCATCAGCGCTGCGGTAATCTTGGGCAAGTCGGCAGGCGAATCGATGCCTTCAGGCAATTGGCCGTCGACCCCATCAAAATCCGACCCGAGCCCAACGTGATCGACCCCCGCCACTTTGGCAATGTGGTCGATGTGATCCACCAGCGCCGACAGGGGAGGCCGCGCAATCTTGTCGGCCCACTGCCGCTGCAGCTTTGAGACCTCCGCCGCCGGTGCCTCTTTCCCCTCTGCCTTGTACTTGTCCTTCAACGCCTGCACGGCCTTATCCACCTCGGGCTTTTGAGCTTTCTGCGCATCGCGATAGGTCTGTGAGAGAAACGCCGAATAGAAATTCACCTGCACCACGCCGCCCTTTGAATTCGGGCCGCCCGAGTTCGCCACCGCCCGCAGCATGTCGTCCGTCATGTTTCGCGGCGAGTCGCACAATGCGCGCGCAGACGAATGGGATGCGATCACCGGCGCGCGCGTAATCACCAGCGTGCGAAAGAACGTCCGGTCCGAGACGTGCGAGATGTCCACCATCATGCCCAGGCGATTCATCTCGTACACCACGTCCTTGCCAAACTCGCTCAGCCCCTCTTTCGTGTGCGGAATCGTCGTGTCCGTGATGTCCCCGGAGCTATCGGCCCACTCGGTCGAGTTGGACCACGTTAAAGTCATATACCGCACGCCCAGCGCGTAATACTGGCGAAGCAGACCAAGCGAATTCTCGATCGAGTGTCCACCCTCGATGCCCATCAGCACGGCCAGCTTGCGCTCGCTGTGAGCCAGTTCAATACCTGCGGGAGTGGCAACAAACATCACCCGATCAGAATGCTTTGCCGCCTGCTGCTTCACCGCGTCAATCAGGATCAGCGTGCGCCGCGCGTACTGCCCCTTGTTGGCCACCGGCTCAACCCAGATTGAAAAGAACACCGCGCCAAGGTTCCCCTTGCGCGCCGTTTCCAGGTTGAAATTGCCATTCCCGAGCGGGTCGCCCAGATCGAAATTCTCATCGACAAAGCGTTGCGGAGTATCGACGTGAGTGTCAATGACGAGAGCGGAGCGTTGAACGGTTTCGGGGCTTTGAGTTTTTGTGGTCATCTTGTGGGAAGCAGGAGCAGTTTGAGCGCACAGCGTGGCCGCAGCAGCAACCACAAGGGAGGGGAGGAGAGCGCAAGTCCGCATAGTCTTGGGATTGAGTGTACAACGGCTGAGATAGAGACGAAGCGTCCCGGGAAAGGTTTCTGCTTTCCCGTGCAAATGAGGCATCAGAGCTTGCTCAAGATCAAAACACCGGCGCAAGAAAGAAAATCAAGGTTTCATCCCCATCGCCTTCACATACCCGGAGTTGACCCGTTCCTTGTCAAATCGAATCTTGGTGAGCAGATCATCGAACGCGGCCTGCGCGTCTTCAGCCGATGGGCGTGCGGCAATCCGTTTCTCGGCGTTTGCAGTGCCGCCGGGCAAAGCGGCAAACTTCACAATCTCATCCCAGTGCACGGGACGGTCAAAAGTCACCACGCTCGAAGGAGCGTCCATCTTTTTGTAGGGCCAATAGCACCACCCCACATGATTGTCTTCCAGGGTCTTCGTGAAGGCAGCCACCCACTCGTCCTTGTTTTCCCCCGACTCGCCGAGCCAGATCGGTACTTTGTATTTGTCGCGGAAGTCGAGGTATTCGCGAATCACGCTGACATCCGGCGCAGTCCAGTATTTGTGAAACGTGTACATGGTGTTCTTGTCGAAAGGCTTGCCGAAGACCTTGAAGTTGCTATCCCACTGCGCGCCTCCCAGGATCAGCACATGATTGCCGTCGACCTGCCGAATCGCCTCCGTCAACCTGCGATACAGCGGTTCAAGGTCCTTGTTGAACTGCTGCAATTGAGGGAAGTGGGGAATCGGCTCGTTAAGCAGGTCATACCCCAGCACGATCGGTTCCTTGCTGTAGTGCTCAGCAATGCGGCGCCAGATGGCAACCGTCCTGGCCTGCGAATCAGGGCTGGAAAAGAGCCACGGATAGCCGATGCTGTCATCGATATTGGTGCCGGTCTGTCCACCTGGCGCACAATGCAGATCGATGATGACGTAGATGCCATCTTCGCGTGCCCACTTTACAAGGCGATCGAGTAGACGAAACCCGTCCGCGTTGTCGCTGTCAAAAAGCTTCCAGTGAATCGGCACTCGAACGGAGTTGAATCCGCTAGCCTTCAATCTATCCAGATCGGCCTTCGTGACGTAGGTCTCGCGCCATTCCTTCCAGAAAGCGTCAGCCTTATCCGGCCCGATCAATTCGGTAGTCAGCGCCTCGATTTCGCTCGGTGCCTGCGCGCCGCCTTCGAAGTGAAACATGTAACCCTCAGGCTCGAGCCAGTTCCCAAGATTGGTGCCGCGCAACATCAGTACATGCCCGCCACCATCCACGAGGTTGACGCCCGAAGTATGAACGAACCCGCCCTGCGCGTAGAGCGAAATGGAAAAAATGAAGAGCAGAAGAAGGGTAGCGAAGAATCTCTTTCGTGTGAACATGGCGAGCCAAGTGTAAATCGCCGCTCACGACGTGTCACCCTGCGCGCAACCTCACAACCCCTCACCTCACACCCCTGCACAATGTGTCATCCTGAGCGGAACGGCTTGGGGCCCCGTTGCGCGATCATCGCGCAATGGGGTAAGCGGAGCCGAAGGATCTGCTCCCCGCGAAGTTCCACCAACCACAAACCTGGGTTCCTCATCAGTTCCATCAACCACAAATCTGGGTGCCCCATCCATGACGCAGTCTCATCGCGGCATGGGTGGGAAAGCACGCCCTTCCGCAAGCCTCAACAACGTCAATCCTTCAGCGGCCAGTTCATCCGAGCAGCTCCAACGATCACCAACCTGGGTGCCCCATCCATGACGCAGTCTCATCGCGGCATGGGTGGGAAGGCACACTTTCCGCAAACCTCAACAACCTGGAACCCTTGAAGTGTTGAGTTTCGATTGATTAAAATTCGACAGTAGAGATCAAAATTCCTTAAATCACGACAATGCCCGAGTCACCGCCCACAACGAAATAGCTACGTGAGCAACGGACCACCCATAGCGGGCCTTTACTCTAAAGAATATTCTGGAGATTATTCAATGCGCTGTTTTCCCAGTGTCCGGGTCGCCGCGACCGTCTTCCATCGAAGCATCTTCGCGTTTTTTGCATTAGTTTTGGCATCCCTCGCGGCTGAGTGTCAAAGGCTCCATGTTTTGCCGAGAGCCTTTCCGCCGGTTCTCGGCTTCCAGGCTCCAAGCACCCGGGAAAGTCCGGCCGGTAAAATTGACGCGGTTACAGCACTGAATCGGGCGTTGAAGGCGTCGTCATTGACATTCGAGGGCAAGCCTTTTCATGCAGAGATGGAAATCGAGACGGCAGGGGAGCCCTACTCGGGACGCATTGAGTTCTGGTGGGTGAATCCCTCCATGTACCGTGTGGTGGTCACCTCGCCCAAATTCAAGCAGGTGAAGACCAAGAATGGCGACCGGATACAGGAAAATGACGACGGCGACTACTACCCGAGATGGCTTGAGAACTTCGTGCTTGCCGTACTGGATCCTTTGCCGATGGCGAAGGATCTAAGCGAAAACAGTTCTTTTTTGGGACAGAGTTCGCAAAATAACTACGGCTGCTTGAGGCGTGACGATCGAACGAACGGAATTACAGATCAATTGACCTACGCGCAGATCTGTTTTTCTGGTTCAGAACCCCGGGTGGAGTCGGTCCGAGCCTTCAACGAATTCATGCATTTCAAGGACTGGCAGACGTTCGGCGAAAAGCAAATACCGCGGACCTATCAAACAAACGTACTTGATGAAGATCCAGTCGTTGGACGCCTGGTGAAACTCGAAGTGTTGACGCAGCCGGACGACGCGATGTTCACGATTGATTCTGTGACGCCCTTTGACCAGAGAATATCGAGTTCGTTCGTTTCTACGCAGGTGGGAGAGACCCTTGTCGAAACGGTTCCGACGATTCAGTGGCCGACAGTACGTGATGGCAAGACAGAGGGGTACATGCTCGTGTACGTCCGAACGGATCGCACCGGCCAGGTGCGCGAAACGGCCTTGCACGATTCAGGTCAATCGACGCTCGGAAGCATCGGGATGCAGGAGGCTATGAAATACAAGTTCAAGCCATTGATCGTCGATGGAGTACCCCAGCAGATAGAAATGCCATTAGTGATTCATTTCTCAACCAAGCTAAACGATCTGATCCCCGTACTTTCAGTGGGCGATATGGCGCGTCAAACGATCTCCTGCAAGCCAGATGCTTTCAAGCCCGGGCTGCTCCCGAAGGGGACAGTTGTCACTGTGCAGGTCACCGTTGATGCAGGCGGAAAGGCCGTAGAGGTCACCCCGGTTGGGCGTTGCCCCGTTGGCTGCGGATTAATACTTGGGCCGGTGTATTCGGTTAAGAAATGCCAGTTCGCGCCTTACATCGTGAACGGTCGCGCGACCACCTACAAAGGCAACGTGGAATTGATTGCGCCTTGAGGCCGCCGTCAATATTTACTGCTGTTTTGCAACACTCCTGTCGAATTACAGCCTACTCAGAAATTACTACTCAGGAAACAATTCCGATACAGCGTACTCAACTAGTAATTTCCGTTTCAAAGCGAGAGAGAGCGATGCAGCCTTGGATTATTTCGTGGATTGTCTTCTGCGCAGTTGGAATGGTCTTCCCCGCCACTCTGTTGGTGTACACATGGCGTCGCGATCAGCGAGTCACCGCGCCTGTGATCGTTCCACTGATCGCGATTGTTATTCTCGCCTTGGCCCTGATCCACGATATACGGTGGGTCATACTCGGTCCGGACTACAGTCGACGCCTCTTTACGACGATAGGGATTTTCATAGTTCTGACACTGATCAACGCCATCTACGCAGCAATCCGAAGAGCTTGGACCGTCGCAATAGCATCAACGGTCGTATCTATGGCTTGGTTTTTTGTGGGTGTCGTTAATTCCGTCGTCTGACCACTGGTTCCCGATCTGAATCAGCACATTTGCCATTCTCTTAGCGAATTACCGCCCAACCAGACACAACTCGAAAATGGGGTTATGTAAGGGTGCGGGAGGAACCCGATTCTCAACGAAATTAAATTCGCGAGGCAAGGGTCGCCCGCGACCGCGACGTGCTGCTTACTGCGAAGCTGCTGGAGACACTGCGCGACCCCTGACGCTGGATGTCACATGTGGGCTGCGGCGTGCCCATGCCTCGCCTGTTCTAGCTGCTGCGCGTTCTGGTACCCGACCGCCGCATAATAGAGGATGCGATCAAAAAAGCGATCTAGTGAGTGAAGCAAGTCCATACCGCCAAGCATGTCAAATGGTTCTGTGAAGATTCCTTCCGCCTCCATGAATTCCCACAGATGCTCTTTGGTCGCGCTAACAGCCCAGAGAAGATCAGTGTAGGGTACGCCCTGCTTCGCTCTCCTCATGCCCAGCCCTACGTACTTGTCTTCGATCTCCGATACCGTCTTGTTCCGTAGCCAATCATTGAGGTTGAAATATATCTCGTGGGATCGCCTTCTGAGTTCATCCTGAGACACTCGCCGCAAGAGCTCTGCGCACCTTTCATCTTTCTTGATTCTGCGCATGAGTCCATCCGACAGAGGTTCCGCACGGGTTTCGATGAGTTGGATCAATTTGAAGGCAAACATACAGTTCCCCTCCTGACGGCATTGTATGCCGAGGGACAGGCTGCATGTGTCGTCAGCCCGTGCCCGTCAAACTCTGATAGCATCGTGCTCATGGTGCCTTGCGAGGTATTGCGACCGGCAGTGGCGACATCACTGTGCTGACAATCCATCGGATCCCTTCAACAAAGTCACCTGGGACAGCCGCTTCGAGCTTGCGACGCAATGAATGCTTCTAAACGGCGCGGATATCTCTTCGATCATCTTCGAGTTCCGGGCGGATGACCGCCGACTCACAAATCAAACAGCGCCAAACCATTCCATGAGTTACTTCTTCATCATCACGTCATTTCAGTCTGCATCGCCCTGACCCCATAGGAACTAACCCCGCCCACTCACCCTACAATCTCAATATGGGCCTCAAACCGGATGGCTGCTTACTCCTGAGCCGTGTCGCAACCTCCCTTATCTTCGGTTCCTGCGCCCTCGCCGCCGCGCAACAACCGGCCGAGCCCGAACACTTCCACCTCAAACTTGATGTCAGCCGCGTGCTCGTGCCCGTTGTCGTCCGCGACGCGCAGGGCAACTCGGTCACCGGCCTCAAACAGGAAGACTTCAAAGTCTTCGACAATGGCAAGCCGCGCGAAGTCTCCGGCTTCACAGTTGAGAAGCGTGCGGGTGCGCACGCAGAGATTCAGAACAGTGCTAATCCACAAATCCAAAACAGCCCATCCCAGCTCCAGCCCGCACCGCCGACGCCACTTGCCCCAACCGACGACCCGCACTCCGTAATCCTTCCTGCGCGCATCACCGTCTTCATGGTCGATGATCTGCATATAAGTTCCGAGGACCTCGAGCGTTCTCGGCAGGCAGTTGCAAATGCGCTTCCGGGGACACTGACCGGAACCGATATGGCTGCGGTCGTCTCGATCTCCGGACGCGTGAATACCGGGTTGCTGCGCGATGCCGCCAGGCTCAAGGATGCTCTGACGAAGATCAGCCCTCGGGGGCTTTACCGGCCCGACGGCATGGACTGTCCTAACATCGACTACTACGAAGCAGACCTGATCGAAAACAAGCACGACGCTGTCGCCGTCCAGGATGGCAACCAGAAGTACGCCAACTGCAATCCCTCCGTCAGCAGACCGCAGGAGGTCGGAGGCGGATCGAACCTGCCTACTGCCGAGTACGCTGTCGATTCGGCGGCCATGCGTTCTCTCAACATCGGGCGTCAGGACGTGCTCACGACCTACGGCACCATCGCAACCTTCGTGCGAAGGATGGTTCAGTTGCCGGGGCAGAGAACTCTGATCCTTGTGTCGCCGGGATTCCTCAACATCGAGCAGGAAGCCCTCGATGCGGAATCGAAGGTCATCGACGTGGCAGCGCAGTCCGGCGTAATCATCAGCACAATCGATGCGCGCGGGTTATACGTCACCTCGATGACCGCAAGCCAGCGCAGTCCCTTGCTTGGCGGCCGCAGCTTGCAGGTGAACACGGAATACAACTCGAGCGCCAAAACTCTGGCCGAAAATGCATTGGCCGAGTTGGCCGACGGCACCGGTGGCGTCTACTTCCACAACAGCAACGATCTCAACGCGGGCCTCAGGCAATTGACCGAGGCGCTTCAGTGCATCTACGTGCTCGAGTTGCCCCTCGACGGCGTGAAGCGCAACGGAAGCTTTCACCGCCTCGAGGTCAAAGTCGACCGCCTCAATGTGCGCCTGCAATCGCGCAGGGGATACTTCCTCCCCAAGCCGGAAAAAGAGAAGAAGTAAATCTCCACTGGCCTATCGCCAGTAATTTGTGAAGTTACCAGAGGGGGCGGCCGGTTTTTCGCCTGGCGCGTTTTTGGTTTCACAAGATAGGGCTGAATGCTAGAATTCACCCCAATCACTACCCCTTGCCTTGAAAGGAGTTACCGCCAATGCGCTCTGTTCGCAATCTGGCTGTTTTACTTACCCTTGTTGCTTGTTCTCTTGGTGTTCCGATGCGCTCCAACGGTCAAAGCGCCGATTTGCCGGACACAACTCCTTTTGCCAGCTTGGGGGCAGGCACGGCTGTCACTGTGAACTCCGAGATCGTTCTGCCCGCGAATGTGGGCACGCTCTATTTCCAAAATGGTGCATTCGTAAATTGGCAGGACATCGATAAGGCCGCTCCGAGCTGCCGTCTCTCCACCGCCGATAGCCCCACCGTGCGCAAGCTCGTTCCCGGACGCAAATTGATCGTATCCGGCACCAGGTTTGGCAGCGGAGTCGCCAACCTCTACGGTGACACCCTGCTCTTCGAAGACGACGCAACCGTCGCTCAAATCCAGTGCATGAGCCCCATCAAGGGATTCATGACCATCGGCGACCTGAAAAAAGTCTTCGGCGCTCTCTTTTCACTTCAGCAGGCTGATGCGGTCGTCGGATAACCGCGGACTTCACTGCATATCGGCAAATCGTGCGTATCCCATCCTGGCGGAAGCTCCGTTCCGCCAACGCACTTGCATGGCTTTCACGCCTGCACCAGAATTAAAAGGAACACAGCTTGCCTGAGATAACCCATTCTGTTGCATCACATTGCGGCGGAAACATGAAGTGCTGGCCGAAATTCCGGATTAGATTCGGACCGCTCATTTTTCGACGGAAATAATCGATTCGCATTTCACGCAGAGACCAACCGGCAAGTCCATTCGTACAACTAAAATGACAAAGTGCTCGGGATTCGCGAAAGCCCGAACGCGAACGCCAGAAAGGGACTCGACGTTCGCGTCGGCAACGGCCCGACTCCAGGAGTAAAGATGGCAAAGCCTGCCCTCAATTTCACCTTTTACATTGCCGCCACTCCAGAAAAGGTGTGGGAGAGCTATCTGTCCCCGGAATCCAATCGCATCCTTTTTATGGGCGCGGATCTGCAAGCTGACTTGAAGCCCGGCGGCTCGCTGGCATGGGTTGGCCCGGGTCCTGACGGCAACACCACGCCATACGTTCAGGGCAAGATCCTGCGAGTCGAGCAGCCAAAACTCCTCCACTACACCTTCGTGACGACAGGCAAAGGCAAGACATCCCGCGTGCGGCTGGAACTGACCCCGGAGACAGAAGCCACCAAAGTGACGGTCGTCCACGACGAGTGGGCCGACAACGACGCCACCTACTCCGATTGCGCCGACGGATGGCCGCGCATTCTCTCTAGACTTAAAACGTTGATTGAGACTGGAAAGACCTTCAAGCCCCATTAATCCCAGCAGGGAATAGCAGCTGGGATGTCGATTGGCGATTCCTCCCCAGGTCATACTTCAATCCGTCGACAACGGTTCGTCACTCTAACCTGGACATGAATCTCGGCGCGGCAGGCCTTGGGGAAAAGGCCTGCCGCAACGATCGCTTAGAAGTTGATGTTGATGGCGATTCCTGCACGGCCGGGATATCTGCGGTTGAACAGATAGTACCCGTCGTTGTGGTAGTCGACGTAAACATCGTCGGTCTGATACCAGGTCGGGCCCCAGTACTCAGGATAGGGATCCATCACCGTGAACCAGCGACCACCGTACTGAAACCGCGGATTGCCGCCTTCATAAGCGAAAGGCACGCTGTAGACGCGGAAGAAGTGATCGTGGCCGTAGTGCACGCGGAAGTAGTCGTCGGGAACACGGTAGCCATGATACCCACCGCGTTCTTTCCACCCGCGATGCTCCGACTCCCAATGACTGGCGCGCCTTTCCTGCCAGGCACGCTCCATCTGCTTCTGCTGCCCATAATGATTGCCGTTATTACCCTTGTAGCCCATGTCCTTGTACTGCTCGCGCTGATGGTCGTAATGGTCCTGGTGCTTCGATTCCTGGTGCTGGTAGTGATCGGACTGGGGCTTGCCGTGATCCTGGTCGTGCTGCTGATGCCCTTGGTTGCCGTGATCGTCTTTGTGTCCCTGCCCGTTGTTGTGCTTGTCTTCATGACCCTGCGCGTAGCCAAACCTGCCGGCTCCGACTGCCAGGGTCAAAATCGTCACAAAAATTGCTGCTCGTTTCATCAATTCCCTCCGTACCAGTTCCAAAACCAAATGCTCGCCGCCGGGCAGCCGTGCCGACAGCCTTGCGATGCAACTTGGAGGAACTGCACTGCTCTCGTGTGGTGCAAGCCGCTGCAGAATCAGGAACTCATTCGGGCGCGAGACGCATTCGCCTCCGCCGCCTTCTGATACTCAATATTCATTGCTTGGATGCATTATGCATACGTGCCAAAAGTCACTTGCGATGTCTTGGGGCACCTTATTTGACAAAGAAGCCCGACAACTCGACAAACGTCTTGGTAACTAATACCCAATCTATCTACATCGATGGTTTGAAGACTGAGCAACATAGCTCAGGTCAGACGAGTTCATCCCAAGTGGAGCGGCTTAGGCGCCGAGAGCCTTGCTCACAGGAAAGTGGCATCCCCACAAACAGGTCGTTTATATGGCGAATATGCGAGCCGAAGGACCCGCTTTTCGCAAGCTCCACTGACCACAAATCTGGGTCCCCCATCCATGCCGCAGTCTCACCGCGGCATGGGTGGGAGACCACAACCCTTTTCTCCCCCCAAACGCACGAAAGCCCCTCGTCTCCGAGAGGCTTCCATTATTCGTGGAAGGGGTAGCCCGTGAAGTGACACTAGGCGCGCCCCTACCTAATGTCAAACCGAAGGCGCATATACGGTTGCATGCGACCGTTGCACAAATTCACGCCATCAAAGTTGCAATGTACTGGCCGTCACATTCACGGGTCTTGTTCGATGAGAACATCCCAGATACTCGGTGATCCCGCGGGCCCTCAATTGCTCGATTCCCGGACAGATTGGCAAGGCACAATCCATGAAACGCGAATCATTGACTGCGAGCCGCAAGTTGATCACTGCCCTCGAGAAACGATCCCATCCCGTCTCATGTGAGGAAGGTCGCACACTTTTCACGCAAGGAGAGCCTGCCAGCGGCCTTTACATTCTCGAAAGTGGAGAAGCGGCCTTGATGATGGAGTCGCCCTCCGGTCGTCCCGTAATGTGTCTCCGCGCCGGCGCGGGCGCGCTGCTCGGCCTTCCCGGAGTAGTGGGCAGCGAACCCTACACCATGACCGCAGTCGTTCATAAAGGGTCCGATGTGAGATTCGTAGCGCGCCAGGACTTTGAAGAACTGGTTCAGGCGGAGCCGGCGCTATATCTTGGCCTCTTGAAATTGCTCGCGGCAGAGGTGCGCGCCGCGCGCATGGCCCTTTGCGCAACCTAGACCTCGTCAAGACCCTTCCAATCGTGACCACGATCAGCCGCGTGCCCCATCCATGACACAGCCTCACGGTGGCATGGGTGGGTGGCTGTAGATGATCAAGACGTTGTTCCGGAGTCGGAGCGGCCGGGTGCCCCATCCATGACACAGCCTCATCGTGGCATGGGTCGGAAAGCACGAACCCCAACCACGCGTAAAAAAAAGACTCCCAACTTTGCATTGAATTATCCCCTGTTGGCGCACCATGGTCTCAGGAGAACAAAATGAACGACGCCACCCCCGCAAACAACGAAACCGCATCGAGTGCACCACAGATCCGCAATCTCGCCGTCCGGCGCTGTTGCGCGGCCTACCAGAGTTCTATCCAGGAGAGTCGGGCTAAACGCCACGACCTATACGATACTCAAGAGAAATCCTCCCAGGCCTTCCGCAACGCGATGCCCATTCTTGAGGACCACGAATCGACCATGGACTTCATCGCATGCATCACCCGGGGAATGCTCATGGGAGTCATCGATAACAACGATGGCGCCAAATTGCTGTACGCCGCTCAGGTCTCCCTCGGGGCTCTCCGCGTTGAGCGACACAAAGAAGCCATTAGCAAACAGATTGCGCGCCAAATCACCGCAATGTCTCTCATCGAGTTGGAGACCCCTGAACCCTCAAATGCAACGACCCACCCCCCAAGCAAAACAACCCACCCCCCTAACGACTAGTAACCACCAACCCGCAAATCAATTGCAGATAATTAAAAAGTAAACAGCCCGCTTCGGGTGCGCGTGCCAAAGCAGAAGTCGTATCATCAGTTGCGCCCAAGAGAAAACATGAATGAGAGCGTGGACCCGAATTCGGTTGATCGAGTTCCACTGCCAGGTGCCCCATCCATGACACAGCATTACTCTTGTCAAGTTCCGTGACATGGTTTACAGAACGTCTCCGCACGTTCTTTACATTCCTAGGAGGATTTTGTTTCTGTGATCCAACGATCATCGGGTGCCCCATCCATGACACGGCATCATCGTGGCATGGGTGGGAAAGCACGGACCCCAACAGCCAGTCCCAATCGCAAGGGCGGTTCTTTCAGAATTCGTGACACCTTTTCCTCAGCATTTTGCGCGGTGAACGAGTCATTGATCGACAACGACTTGCCCGGCCAACGACTAAAATCAATCTAGCCATGGCCGAATTCACCCACCTTCACCTTCATACCGAATACTCCCTCCTCGACGGCGCCTGCGACGTTCACAAGCTCATCGATCGCGTCGCCGCTCTCGGCCAGAAGTCCGTCGCCATGACCGACCATGGCAACATCTACGGAGCCGTCCACTTCTTCAATGCGGCCAAGGCCAAGGGCATCAAGCCGATCCTCGGCTGCGAACTCTATGTCTGCAAGGCCGACGACCATCGCGCCGACACTCCCAACGACACCAACAACCACCTGCTCGTGCTCGCCGAAAATGAAGAAGGCTATCGCAACCTGATCCGCCTCACCTCCGAAGCATCGCTCCACGGCTTCTATCGCAAGCCCCGAGTCAGCAAGCGATACCTCGCAGAAAACTGCAAAGGCCTCATCGGATTTTCCGGCTGCCTCTCCGGCGAACTATGCGAGGAACTCAGCGCAGGCCGCTACGAGAAAGGCAAGGCCGCCGCCCTTCAATATCAGGACATCTTTGGCCGCGGCAACTTCTATCTCGAGCTTCAGGATCAGGGCCTCGAAGAAGAGAAGAAGATCCAGGCCGACCTGTTCCGCCTCGAAAAGGAACTCGACATTCCCCTCGTCCTGACCAACGATTCCCATTACCTCTGCGGCGAAGATTCGCATGCGCACGATGTGATGCTTTGCGTGCAGACCGGGTCGAAGGTTCACGATGCCGAACGTTTCCGTTTTGACTCCGACCAGTTCTTCGTCAAGACTGCCGACGAGATGGCGCGCCTGTTCCCGGATTTTCCCGGAGTCACGCAGCGCACCATGGAGATTGCCGAGCGCTGCAACTTCAAGCTGCAGCCGGTCGACAATCCCTTTCCGGAGTTTTCCGTTCCCGCAGGACACACGATTGACAGCCACTTCGAACAGGTGTGTAGAGAGGGCCTGAAGAAGCGCCTCGAAACGGCGGTGCGCCAACTGGAATTGCGCGGAGTGCAGCGCGTCCCCGTCAGCGAATACGAGTCGCGGTTGAACTTTGAGATCGACATCATCAAGCAGATGAAGTACGCGGGCTACTTCCTCATCGTGTGGGACTTCATCAAGTACGCCCGCGACAATGGCATTCCCGTGGGCCCGGGCCGCGGATCGGCGACAGGATCGCTCGTAGCCTATGCGATGGAGATCACCAACATCGATCCGATGCAGAACGTGCTGCTCTTCGAACGCTTCCTGAACCCCGAGCGCGTGACGATGCCCGATATCGACGTAGACTTCTGCCAGAACCGCCGCGGCGAAGTAATCGATTACGTTACGAGAAAATATGGCCGCGAGCAGGTAGCGCAGATCATCACCTTCAACACCATGGCGGCCAAGGCCGCGATCAAAGACTGCGGACGCGCGCTCGACATGCCCTATGGCGACGTCGATCGCATTGCCAAGCTGGTTCCGGCGACAGTGGGCATGACCATCGACCGCGCACTAGAAGATGTGCCTGACCTGCGCAAAGCGTACGACAGCGATAAGCAGATTCGCGAGTTGATCGACACAGCAAAAAAGCTCGAGGGCCTCGTCCGTGGAGCTGGCGTGCATGCGTCTGCTGTTGTCATTGCCCCGCGACCGCTCACCGAACTGGTCCCCGTCAATCGCACCAAGAACGACGAAATTGTGACCGCCTACGACATGAAGGCAGTCGAAAAAATGGGCCTGCTGAAGATGGACTTCCTGGGCCTCGCGACTCTGACCGTGATCACAGATTGCCTGAGGCTGATCGAACAGACACGTGGCGAAAAGATCGACATCGACATGGTTCCTCTCGACGACCCGGAGACCTTCAGGCGTGTCTTTCACACCGCGCTTACATCGGGAGTGTTTCAGTTTGAATCCAGCGGCATGCGCGACATTTTGCGTCGTTATAAACCCGACACCGTCGAAGAACTGACCGCGCTGAACGCCCTCTACCGCCCCGGCCCGATGGACATGATCGACGACTTCGTCGAGCGCAAGTGGGGTCGCCGAAAAGTGGAATTCCTGCTCCCCGAACTCGAGGGGATTCTAAAAGACTCGCTCGGAGTAATCGTCTATCAGGAGCAGGTGATGCGGATCGCCAACGTGCTTGCGAGCTATTCGCTCGGCGAGGCCGATCTGCTGCGCCGCGCCATGGGAAAGAAGGATCCCAAGGCGATGGCGGAGCAGCGCGACCGCTTTATGAGCGGCGCAGCGAAGCTCGGACTCCCAAAGGGTCCAGTCGCCGAGATCTTCGAGCAGATGGCAAAATTCTCAGGCTACGGATTCAACAAGTCGCACTCCGCTGCGTACGCGCTCGTGGCGTATCAGACGGCTTATTTGAAAACGCATTACCCGGTGGAGTTCATGGCGGCGCTGCTCACATCGGAAACGTCGAAGCCAGAAAACGTCGTGAAGTACATCGGCGAGTGCAAGGAGATGGGATATCTCCGTCGAGCCGCCTGACGTGCAGCTTTCAGGCGCCCAGTTCACACCCCACGGCGCCGCCATTCGCTTTGGCCTCGCTGCGGTGAAAAACGTAGGCGGCAACGCGATCGACTCCATCATCAAGCGCACGCGAAGAAGTCGGCGGACGCTTCACCAGCTTCTGGGAGTTCTGCGAGAAGGTCGATCTCCGCGTAATGAATTCGCGCGTGATCCAATCTCTCATCAAGGCGGGAGCCGTCGATTCGCTGGGAACGCGCGGCCAGTTGTTTGCCGCGGTCGACAAAGCCATGGAGCGCGCCCAGAAGGCGCAGAAGGATGCGGCGCAGGGGCAGTCGGGCTTGTTCGGCTTGTTCAATGAGGGACCCGTCCACGGAAACAGCGGCGACGACTTGCCCAGAGTACCGGACTGGGAAGAGAGTGTCCGCCTCGCCAACGAAAAAGAGGTCCTCGGCTTCTTTGTTTCCGGCCATCCGCTGGATAAGTACGCCGACAAAATCAAGAATCTTTCCAACGTGATTTCGACCGCCGAAGCTCTCGAACGCAAGCCGCCCGAGAAGCGCTGGGGCCAGCAGGCCGATCCCGCCGATGAATTGCAGGTGGCGGGAATCATTCAGGGACTGCGCGTACAAAAGAGCAAGCGCGATCAAAAACTGTACGCTCAGGCAATGCTTGAAGATGCAACAGGGAAGATCGATTTGATCTGCTTTGCGCGCGATTACGAACGGCTGTCCGGCCAGTTGAAGATGGAAGCCCCCGTCCTGATTCGCGGAACACTCATGGGCGAAGAAGATGCGGCGCCCAAGATCGCAATCAATGCGATCCAGTCTCTTGAAGAGGTGCAGGTGAAGCTGCCGACCGGAGTGCGGATCCGCATCAATCTCGATCGCGTGAGTGAAGAATCGTTTGCCGGGCTCAAGAGCGCGGCCGAAGCTGCACCGGGCCCAGGCAAGGTGATGATGCATCTTGAAAAGAAGGGCGAGTTCGCCGTCATCCTCGAGCCCGAACAGATGAACGTCGCCGCAGACCGTTGCTGGGTCGAGCGCGTCGAAGAAATTTTAGGCAAGGGAACTGTGCAGGCTCTGGGATAGCGCCCTGCAGATCAGCGCTCCCCACTTGAGGGCCTCCTCGAATCGGCCCTGTCAGCGGGGAGCGCTGATCTGAATCACAAGAAAGGTAAGGTTTGTTAGAGAGACGTTAATACAGGTTCGAAAATCCGCAAATACAACTTTGGTACTGCGTCGAGAGAAAAGCAGCTTCTATATAGATCTTTCCACTGTTGATCGTGGCACTTACCAGATGTACTTAAGGTTTTAGATCAAAGCGCGAAATCTTCAACCGTGATCCTCCATCGACCGCTGAGAACTGGAGATTGCCGACCAGTCGCTATGCGTAGCTGCTGACAGCGGACTGACGATTGCCGCGTTCGCGCGATACGCGCTCGACGTAACCTCCCTCGCGCAATGCGAGCAAAGGATCAGCCGACAGACCTCGAGCTTCGCGCCACGCCGCGGCAAGCGGTCGCACATCGCTCCAGAACGCTCCGCGAAAAAGCTCCTCTGCCGCCACCAGGTCGCACGACTCCTGAAGTTCCGCAAGTCTCTCGCGATCAACGAGCGCCGCCTTCAGCCAGAGTTCCTGCGCAGTGACGACAGTTTGTACCGTGGCTTCAATCTTGCCTTTAAGGTTGTGGCTCTGGTCGATCATGAAAGCCACTTCACCGCCGTCCGGCTCTTTTGCCAGGCCGTCGTGGATCTCATGGAAGATGCGAAATATCTGGTACGGATCGATGGAGCCGAGCGTGAGATCGTCGTCAGCATAGCGACGGTCGTTGAAGTGAAATCCGCCGAGAAGATTCGTATGCATGAGCCATGCAACGATCTGTTCGATGTTTTGCGAAAGGTAGTGATGCCCTGTATCAACAAGCACCGCGGCTTGTGGCCCCGCTTCCCGCGCGAGTTGTGAAGACATGCCCCAGTCTGCAATGTCGGTGTGATAGAAGGCCGGCTCGAAAGGCTTGTACTCGATGAGCAGCCGCTGATCCGCTCCGAGATGGTCATGTGCCGTGCAAAGCGCCTCTTGCAGCCAGCCAATGCGCTTGCGAATGCTCTGTGTGCCAGGGTAGTTCGATCCATCGGCGAGCCAAAGAGAGATATCGCGAGACCCGAGGTGCTTTGCGATTTCGATGGAGTCCAGAACGTGATCGAGTGCGTGTTCGCGAATCGCCGGAGACGGGTTGCAAAGTGATCCGAACTTGTATTCCTGATCCTGAAAAAGATTCGGATTGATCGACCCGGCGCGAATGTCAAATTGGCGTTCGAGAGTTTTGACCTCGGCGATGTCCGCCAATCCGTTAGGCAAATCCCACAACACGTGCAGCGCCATGGTCGGCGTCGCACCCGTCAGGCGCATCACTTCGGCTGCGTCGCTGAACTTCTCTTCCAGAGTTGAGGCAGCACCAGCCTGTACAAATTTGCCGAAGCGTGTCCCCGTATTGGCAAATCCCCAGGAAGGTATTTCGATCTGGAAGGCATCGAGCGCACGAGTAGCTTGCTCAAGGTTCGCGGAATGAGAATTTGTCATCGTCGTCCTGGCAGGTGATGAAGAGCGTGCCGCGCAGCCAGAGAACCATATTTGCAGCGCAGGATGATAAGACATGATATTTGATCGGCGCATATCACGTCCATTGCCACAGGCCACCAACGCACAGGCAAAGGAACTGGGGAGAACTCAGGTCCTCCCCATCTCTTGCGGTAAGCAGTGTTCGTCTCTACTTCGCGAGCTTGTCCAGCGCGAGATTGAGCGCCAGCACATTGATTCGCGGTTCGCCGAGCAGCCCCAATTGGCGCCCAGAAGTATTCCCGGCAATCAGATTCCGCACTTGATCCTCGCTGAGCCCCCGCGCTTTGGCCACTCTGGGTGCTTGAAAGTTTGCGTTGTCGGGAGTGATATCTGGATCCAGACCTGAGCCGGATGTAGTGACCATGTCGATCGGCACAGGCTTGCCGGGATTTTCCGCGCTGAGCTTGTCGATGTCGCCCTGAACGCGCTGGACGAGCTTCGTGTTCGATTGCGCAAGATTCGATCCGCCTGATGCCGTAGCATCATAGCCGTTGCCGGCGGCCGAAGGGCGCGGATGGAAGTAGCGATCCGACGTGAAGCTCTGCGCCAACAACTCCGACCCGATCACTTGCCCATCTTTCAGAATCAGGCTGCCCGCCGCCTTGTGCGGGAAAACCACTCCCGCGATGGCCGTAACCAGAAGCGGATAGCCCAGCCCCAGCAGCACCGTAGTCACGAGCGTGAAGCGGATCGCTGTACGCCACACAGAGTGCGTCGCGACCGTTGCTTTTGGATGTTTCGATAGCCGACATAGTGGAATGCACAGTGAATCTCCTTCTTTATGCCAGGTGCATGGCTACAAGTAGCAGGTCGATAACCTTGATGCCTGCGAAGGGCACGAGAACTCCGCCAAGGCCGTAGATCAGCAGATTCCGGCGTAGCAGCGCCTCTGCCGGTTTTGGTTCGTATTTCACGCCTTTGAGCGCCAGCGGAATCAAAGCGATGATCACAATCGCGTTGAAGATCACGGCCGACAGAATCGCCGACTGCGGCGAGTGCAGGTACATGATGTTCAGCGCGTTCAACACAGGGAACGCCCCCGCAAACATTGCAGGAATGATCGCAAAGTACTTTGCGACGTCATTTGCGATCGAGAATGTTGTCAGCGCGCCGCGCGTCATCAGCAACTGCTTGCCGATCTCGACGATCTCAATAAGCTTGGTGGGATTCGAGTCGAGGTCCACCATGTTCCCGGCTTCTTTCGCAGCCTGCGTGCCCGAGTTCATGGCCACGCCTACATCGGCCTGGGCGAGCGCGGGAGCATCGTTGGTGCCGTCGCCGGTCATGGCAACCAGCTTTCCCTTGCCCTGCTCACGCTTGATGAGGTCCATCTTGTCTTTGGGTTTTGCTTCGGCGAGAAAGTCGTCGACACCAGCTTCACGAGCGATGACGGCCGCAGTGAGCGGATTGTCGCCAGTAATCATGATCGTGCGAATGCCCATGGCGCGGAGGCGTGCGAGCCGATCCTTGAGCCCACCTTTGACAATATCTTTCAGATAGATCACGCCGAGCGCCGTCGAGTTCTCCGCAACCACAAGCGGAGTTCCACCCAACCGCGCAATCTCTTCAACGTTGTCGCGAACTTTCCTTGGTAAGCGACGATCCCTGGTCCTCAAGAAAACGTGCGATGGCATCGACCGAACCTTTGCGAATACGAACGCCGGGCAGATTCACGCCGCTCATGCGCGTCTGGGCAGAGAAGGGAACGAACTCCGCGTGAATGCCTCCGAGGTCGCGCCCGCGCAGATTGTATTGCTCCTTCGCCAGCACCACGATCGATCGCCCTTCCGGCGTTTCGTCCGACAAGGACGCGAGTTGCGCAGCATCGGCAAGACGCTCAGCGCTCACGTCAGGCGCTGAACGAAACTCGGTGGCTTGCCGATTGCCCAGAGTGATGGTGCCTGTCTTATCGAGCAGCAGAGTGTTCACGTCGCCTGCTGCTTCAACAGCACGGCCGCTCATCGCCAGCACGTTGTATTGCACAAGGCGATCCATCCCCGCGATGCCAATCGCCGAAAGCAAGCCGCCAATTGTCGTCGGAATCAAACACACCAGCAGCGACACCAGCACGAAGACCGTCTGCGGCGCATGCGAGTACATCGCGAAGGGTTGCAATGTCACCACTGCCATCAGGAACACAATCGTCAGGCCTGAAAGCAAAATGCTGAGCGCGATCTCGTTCGGCGTCTTCTGCCGGGTTGCGCCCTCAACAAGTGCGATCATGCGGTCAAGGAATGTTTCGCCTGGATTCGAAGTAATGCGAACCTTGATCCAGTCCGAGAGAACTTTCGTTCCACCTGTGACGGCGGATCTATCACCGCCTGCCTCGCGGATCACGGGAGCCGACTCGCCTGTGATGGCCGATTCGTCAACCGATGCGACGCCTTCGATGACCTCTCCGTCGCCTGCGATATAGTGGCCGGCGACAACGTGGATGATGTCGCCGGCACGGAGCATACCGCTGGCAACGTCTTCCAGTGATCCCGAAGCGCTGTAGCGTTTCGCGATCGTTTCGCCCTTGGCTTTACGCAGCGTATCTGCCTGGGCCTTGCCGCGGCCTTCCGCCATCGCCTCCGCAAAGTTCGCAAACAGCACGGTGAACCACAGCCAAAGTGTGATCTGCAGGTTGAACCCGAATCCCGGGCGATGGAGCCGAAGATTGTCTACCAGCAGCGCCGAAGTAAGCAGGCTGCCGATTTCCACCACGAACATCACAGGATTCTTAATCATCCATCGCGGGTCGAGTTTTTTGAACGCATCTACGAGAGCGTGACCAATGATCTGCGTGTTCCATAGGCTCTTTTGTTCGAGCAGGCCACCCACCGTCTTATGTTTCTTCGGAGCCCTCTCCGAAGGCGGCTCGTCCGGAGTCGGCGGCGTCAGAATGCGCGAAACCTCGGTTACCTGAGGAGCAGCAGAATCGGACTGCAAGTCAGCTTGTGCTGGAGCGTCTACTTTTCCAATTGCACTCATTTTTCAAATCTCCTCAAAACAGCTGTCCGGATTTCAGCAGCAGGTGTTCCAGAATTGGCCCCAGGCTCAGCACCGGGAAGAATGTAAGGGCGCCGAGGATCAGAATCACGCTCGTAAGCAGGCCGGTAAATAGCGGCGTGTTCACAGGAAACGTTCCGGGCGAAGGCGGCACGCTCTTCTTTCGAGCCAGACTCCCCGCCAGCGCCAGTACGGGAATGATCATGAGCAACCGCCCGCACAACATGTCCCAGCCAAGCATCACGTTGTACCACCATGTGTTGGCATTCAACCCGGCGAAGGCCGAGCCGTTGTTTCCCGCGCCTGACGTGAAGGCATAGAGAATTTCAGTCAGCCCATGGGGGCCCGCGTTGTTCAAGCTAGATAGCCCCACCTTGGGCGCCAGCACGAATATCGCGGTCAGCGTCAAAATGATGAGCGGGAAGATGAGCACGTAGAGCATCGACATCTTCACGTCATATGCCTCGATTTTTTTGCCAAGATACTCCGGCGTGCGCCCCACCATGAGACCCGCGATAAACACCGAAAGCACCACGAGAATAAGGACGGCGTAAAGCCCGGAGCCAACACCGCCAAACACCAGCTCACCGAGCATGATGTTGGTCAGCACAACCATGCCTCCGATCGGCGTGAAGCTGTCGTGCATTCCGTTGACTGCTCCGCAACTGGCGTCCGTGGTAATGGTGGCGAAGAGTGCGCTTTCGGCGATTCCATTGCGAACCTCCTTGCCCTCCATGTTGCCGCCCGGTGCTGTCAACGAGCGGCCTTGTGCGGCGCCATGAATAAGCGGATGCGGCTGCGACTCGGCCCAATACACGGTGCCGAATCCGGCGGCGAAAAGAACAAACATCGCTGCAAACACCGCCCATCCATGGCCCGGCGAACCCGTCATGCGGCCCAGCGTGTAAGTGAGCCCCGCGGGGATGATGAAAATGGAGAGAATCTGAAGAAAGTTCGAAAACGGAGTAGGGTTCTCGAACGGATGAGCGCTGTTCGCGTTGAAAAATCCGCCGCCGTTCGTGCCCAGCATCTTGATAGCTTCCTGTGAAGCAACAGGCCCCTGCCCGATGGTCTGAGTTTGCCCTGGCTGTTCCAGAGGATGCGCCACGGTATAGGCATGAAGATTCTGCGGAACACCCTGCGCAACCAGTAGCAGAGCATAGATCAACGAGCCTGGTAGCAGCACGTACAGAATCGTGCGGGTAGTATCGACCCAGAAATTGCCGATGGTCCCGGAATTGGTGCGTTTGATTCCGCGAATGAGAGCGATTGCGACCACGATGCCCACAGCCGCCTGAGAAGAAGTTGTGAGTTGCGAGGCCGGCCATCTCCGTCAGATAGCTCATCGTGCTCTCTGGCACATACGACTGCCAGTTCGTATTGGTGGTGAAACTGGCGGCCGTGTTCCACGCCAGGTCCGGACCCACCGCTGCCAGATGCTGCGGATTCCACGGAAACATTGCCTGAAGTCGCTCTATGGCATACGTAACGAGCATGCTTACTGCCGAAAACCCGAGCAGGGCAAAAGCGTACTCGCGCCAATTCATCTCCTGATCCGCTTTCACGCCGGACAGCCGGTAAATCAGCCGCTCGCAGGGACGCAGCACCGGGTCGAGCCAAGTGCGTTCACGCTCGAGGACGCGGGCCAGGTAGATGCCCACCGGGCGAACGGTAAGCAGCAGAACGATCGAGTAGACAGCAAACTGCAACCACCCATTGGAAGTCATGTCAGAATTTCTCCGCGTACAGCATGGAGATGATGAGGTGAACGAGCAGCAAAATGGACAGAATCAGCGCGACTGCAGTTATCCAATCCATGGCCTACCTCAACCGTTGACACGCCTTGACGTAGAAAAACGCCAGGCCGAAGAAAACCGCCGTGAAAAACAGCATTGTCAGATCTTGCATCGCAATTCCCCCAGTTTCAGAACGCGGCGCGACAATCCAGCAAGCATTTGTCGCGGGCCATGCTCAGAAATGATTCTGCGGGACGGTGTGTTTGGATGGCGGAAGGGTTTTCTAAAGATTAAATAAGGATCGTTTCCTGCATTCGATATTGCGGCTATTGTGCTGATCCTGATGCTCTACTCCGCCGCCCCGGCCCAACCTTCGGGGAGAAATCGATAGCCAACCCACGGCTCTGTCTGGATGTATTGTTTGCCGGTTTCGTTCTCTAGCTTTTTGCGCAACTGACCCACAAATACTCGCAAATACTCGGGCTGATGGGCTGACTGTGCTCCCCATATCGCCGTTAACAAGGCGCGATGCGTCATTACCTTGCCCGCATGCCGCGCGAGGTGCAGCAGCAACTCAAACTCCTTGGGAGTAAGGTGAATAGGCTTTCCTTGCACCGCGACAGAGTGAGCGGATTCATCAATGATGAAGTCGCCCGCCTCCACCGCCCCAACGGTACGTTCCGGAGCGCGGCGCATATGAGCACGCACACGGGCGAGCAACTCCTGAATGCCGAAAGGCTTGGTCACATAATCATCTGCGCCGGCGTCAAGGGCCTCAACTTTGGAGCGTTCGTGGTCGCGCACCGATAAAACGAGCACCGGCGTCGACGAAGTGGTCCGGATGGCGCGGCAGACTTCAACTCCGCTCAGACCGGGCATCATCAGGTCAGTCACCACAAGGTCGGGTGACCATTCGCTGAAAAGGCGCAATCCCTCTTCGGGGTCGTTGGCTGTGCGCACATCGAAACCCTGGGCCGACAACGCAGCGCGCAGCACGCGCGTGATCTGCGGTTCATCATCGATGACGAGAATTCTGCCTGGCATTTTGTTCTTCTTCCACCGGAAGCTTACATCATCCGGGGAGCCGCGTATGATTTCGTTGAGACAATCATGCAACTGGTATCCCATTCGCGAGTCGTCGCAGGTTGGGCCGGGGCCACGCTGGCGGCGTTGCTCACCACAGCAGCGCTTGCATGGATCGGTGTCTCGGCCATCACAGCCGGCATGATCTTCCTCGTTGTGGTTGTTTGGTCTGCCACGCAGGCTGGAATCAGGCTCTCGCTTTATATCGCGGTGCTTTGCGCTCTTTCTTTTGATTATTTCTTCCTGCCTCCTTACTACACACTGTCTCTTGCAGGCGGACAAGAGTGGGTCGCCATCTTTTCGTTCGTCGCCTGCTCTTTCGTGGCAGGCCGCGTAGCGGAACGCGCTCGCCTGCAGGCCCAGCATGCAGAACAGCGCCGCGAAGATGTGGAACGCCTCTATACCCTGAGCCAGGAAATGATCCTGCATGAGAATGCCGCAGGGCTCCTGCGCGACCTGCCCGCCATCTTGGAGCGAATCTTTGCGCTCGATTGCGTCGTTCTGTACGTGCACGATCAGGATCACTTCCATTCCACCAACGCGGACCTGTCTGAAATGCTTAAGGCCGACCTCCGCGAGCTGACTCACGGCCGCATGCAGTCGCTTGATTCAAGAGAAGGATTTGAGGCGCATGCGCTGATGTTGGGTCTGCGGCCCGTTGGCGCACTTGCCTGGCGGCCAGCGCAACTGTCGCGCGAAGTGGCGACCGCCGTGAGCGCGCAGGTTGCAATCGCCCTCACGCGTGCCATCGCCATTGAAGCGAACGCGCGCATGGAGGCCTCGCGCGAGGGTGAGCGGTTACGTGCCGCGTTGATCGACTCGCTCACGCATGAGTTGCGCACCCCGCTAACTTCAATTCGCGCCGCGGCAACAACACTGATGGCAGGGGAGGGACTTGACGATGCAACCCGCGTCGACCTTGCCGCTGTTGTCGATGAAGAAGCATCGCGGCTCGACACCCTGATCGGCGAAGCGGTTGAGATGGCGGAGATCGACGCCAACGTCGTGCAGATTCACGCCGTACCGGAACATGCGCGCGCGCTTCTTGATCATGCCGTAGAAGAATCAGAGCAAGCCCTTGCACGGCATCGTCTTGTCGTTGAAGTCGAAGAGCCTGACAACCCGGTGTGGTTTGATCCGCAACTTCTGGGGCGCGTGTTTCGTCACCTCATAGAGAATGCGGCCCGCTATTCCCCGGCGGGCAGCCGCATTTTGCTGCGCAGCCGGCGTTGCGAGGGCCGTCTGGAGTTTTTTGTAGAAGACAATGGTCCCGGCATCGACCCCGCGGATCTTCCGCTCATTTTCGAAAAATTCTACCGGGGAAAGAAAAGCGCCACCAAGGGCAAGGGTACTGGCATGGGCCTCGCAATTGTCCGCGCCATTCTGATAGCCCACGGCGGTTCGATCGCGGCCACCAGCGCACTCGGGCAGGGAACCAGCTTCCGATTCTGGGTGCCCCTTGTAGAGCGGGAGCCATCTGCATGAGATTGTTCGTCGGTGCAAGCGTGGTTATATTGAGATCGAGATGAGACAAAAGCGGTTCGGCCTGTTCGCCTTGGGAATCGTGTTGATGCTCGCTCTCTTCGTGTCTGGCTGCAAGGGCGTTCCGCGCCGGTACGTCGTGGGCGCGTGGGCAATCCGCGCCGACTCTCGCGCCGAAATGCCGCAGAATCTCATCAAAGGATCTGGAAATTTCACATTCAACCGCAACGGTACTTTCACTGCATTGGAGATTCCAGCGCTCTTCTACTTCAAGAATCTTCGACCGATGCGACTGGAATCCGGAAGTGGGAATTGGCGGGTTGTCAATCAAGGCAGCCGGCAATTCGTCCAGTTAGACTTCCGCAAAATCGAGAATTGGAAGGGCTCGCTGCCGTTCGGCACCCAGCTTGAAATCTCCAGCAAACGCCTGATCTACTTCATCGGTGATCCTGACGATGGACAAGTCGTTGTGTTCGAAAAGAAATAGATCTGGCCCATCCACGCTGATTTTCAACGCCAATCAACCGTGTCACCTCACCGTTGGTCTATGCCGGCGTTCCGCTCCAGTCGCACTCAATGTCGCGATGTTGCTCTGCGCTTTGGTCGGCCCATTCAAGCACTTTTGCCACCCGCCAGGCATCAATTGCGGTCACAGGAGCCGCCGGCGAATTGCCCATCAACACATCGCGGACACCCTCATAGAACTTGCGATAGTCTCCCGGAATCGACTCGACAGGCCGTGTCACCATGCCCCCATCAACATCGATGCTCAGCGTGCCCCAGTGATCTGCATGCTCCTCACCCCAATTCGTGTCCGTGATGTGAGTAATCTTGGTCAGCGCATCTTCCTGCGGGTCTAGTCCCCACTTCCAGAAATTGCCCATCGCACCCCGCATATGAAAGCGCGGCCTCGCCAGCGAAGACATGCAATTTGCCCCAAGCGCAACAGAAAAACCGGAGTAGTAGTGCAGCCGCACCGCGAACGAGTCATTGGAGCCCTCGCCGATGCGCTCGCGGCTCACATCCGCGCCCACCGCCGCCGGCTCGCCGAAAAGCATCAGGGCCTGGTCGACAAGATGCGTGCCGATATCGAGCAGCAGCCCGCCTTCTTCCGGTTCTTCCTTCCATGCCCGCGAAGAAGGGCCAGGACGCCACCGGTCGAAGTTCGATTCAAAGTGAACCAACCGCCCCAGAGATCTCTCAACCAGCAGTTTATGGACTGTCAGAAAGTCACTGTCCCACCTACGGTTATGAAAGGGGAGGCAATGCGCGCCAATACCTCCGGCCAGCTCTGACAACTGGGCTATTTCGCCTGATGCGAGAGCTACCGGCTTGTCCACAACAACGCTCTTGGCTGACTCAAGCGCTTGCATGGCAACTGGAAAATGCGAGCTGTTGGGGGTGGCAACCACCACAAGCTTGATCGAGCCGTCTGACAACAATTCCTCAAGCGTCCGGTAGGTCGTGATGCCCGGGTAGCGCTCCGCAGCATTGTTAGAGTTTCGCTCCACCACTGCGGCGAATTCCAAACCTTCGACGGAGGAAATCAACGGCGCGTGGAAGACGCGCCCCGCCATGCCGAAGCCCACCAGCCCCACTCGAATCATTTGCCCTCCCGGCCAACTCTTTCGGAGATATGTTTGGTTAGCTCTCGAGTTTATACCGCGTCTCTGCCAGGCGGTAGAGTTTGCGCCAAACCAGGCGATTCATCGTAACCACGAGCAGGGAAATGCAGACGGTGGCGAGCAGGATGATCGGGAATCGTCCGCTATCGGTGGCGGAACTGATTTCCGCGCCGAGTCCGATCGTCTGAAGCGTCTGGCCCTTCACGTGCGAATACTCCGCCATCACCGAAGCGTTCCACGCGCCACCTGAAGCCGTGACCATGCCGGTAATCAGGTAAGGAAAAATTCCGGGCAGGATCAGCCGCCTCCAACGCTGCCAGCGAGTGAAGTGGAACAGGGAAGTAACCTCGCGAAGGTCCGAAGGAATCGACATGGCCCCGGCGATTACGTTGAAGAGGATGTACCACTGGGTGCCGAGCAGCATGAGGGAGATGGAGCCGATGCCAACCCCGCCGCCGATGCTGACGAGCCCGATCAGAAGCACGGGATAGAATGCCGATGCCGGGACGGAGGCTAGCACTTGAGCCAGCGGCTGAACGATCCGCGCCAGGCGCGGGTTAAATCCGATGGCCACGCCGACCGGCACAGTCCAAAGCACGGATATGAGCAGCGCCGTGTTGACCCGGAGGAAAGTCGCTGCGGCTCCTTCGAAAAGAAGGCGGAAATCAGCGCCCGTCACCGTGCGCATCATCAATACGGCTTCTACAATTGCCCAACTCGTGGTCGCCGCCAGGGCTACACAGACGCTCCAGAACAAAACTGAATTTCCGCCGCGACCGGGTTCTTCATCCATCGGACGAATAATTTTGGACTCTCGCATGTGCGCGAATCGGCGGTAGATCGGCTCTTCGAATCGCGCCCAAACCTCGCCGGGAAGTTTTGTAAGCAGGGGCGAACGCTGCAGCAAAGCAAGTATTGGCGAGGTCACCCGATCCGTCGATTCCACTTGCTCCAGCTTGAACTTGTCACTCCAGGCAATCAGCGGGCGCCATATCAGTTGGTCGGTTGCCACCACGATCAGAATGACGGTCGCTATTCCGCTGAGCAGGGCGCGAGTGTCTCCCGAATCTGCGGCTGACTGAATGTAACTGCCCAGTCCCGGCAAGCGAAAGCTCCGTGTGCCCATCGTGAACACCTCGCAAAGCATCAGCGCAAACCAGCCACCGGCCACGGACACAATGGAATTCCAAACCAGACCGATAGCAGCGTTGGGAAGTTCAAGTTGCCAGAAGCGCTGCCACGCGGAGTAGCGATAGATGCGCGAGGTCTCCACCATTTCCCTCGGGATGGATTTGAGCGAGGAATAAAAACTGAAGGCCAGGTTCCATACCTGGCCGGTAAAGATCAGCAGTATGACTCCCATTTCAATTCCAAGCTGATGGCCGGGAACAAGACCGATCATGGCCAGAACAACAGGAGGCAGAAAACTGAGCACCGGAATGGATTGCAGGATGTCCAGCAACGCAATCATGCCGGCCTCAAGCCTGCGGTTATAGGCCGCAACATAACCGTAGGCAATGGCAAAAAAGATGCTCATCCCATATGCAATTGTGATGCGCACGATGGAGTAGACGGCGTAGATGGGCAGGGCTCCAATCGAGTGCGAGATTGGAACAACAGGAACGGGTGCCTCCATCCAATAGGCAGCCATGCGAACGATGCCAAGAAAGATCGCAAGACCACAAATCCCGATTCCCAGGTCGAGAACAAAGGGCCAACTGCGGACCGTCACTAACGATCGTGCGAAGGGGTGCTGGGTGTTCACTCGTCGCCTCCAGCGGCGGGCACTTCTTCCTCGAGCACATCGTTCATGATGAAGCGGCGGCGCGTAGCATCGAAGTCAAACAACTCCGCATAGCGGCCCCACGCAATCGTCGTCTCTATCTGCCGCAGGGCTTCTTCTTCGCTGAATTGCTCGGTGAGAATGTCAAGGAAGAAGTCCTCAGGAACAGTGCGGTCGCTTTTGGCCTCAATCGCGCGGCGAATCTGGCGAAGCAGAAGGATATTTTCGAGAGCGGCATCGCGGAACAGTTCTTTTTGCCGCAGAATTTCCGAATTGGCAAACTCCGCCCCCGTGTCGGTGATGGCGGCATCGCCCTCTTCGATCTTGAGAAAGCCGAGCAGTTGCGCAGCGTCAACGATGGGCAGCAGATCGTCAACATCGAAAGCAAGGTCATCGGCGAGGCGGTAGATGTCATCGCGTCCGCCTTTGTCGAGCAGCAGTTCGAGCAAGCCGGCCATGCCTCCGGGCCGGGCATGCGGCAACATTTGATACTTCATTTGACGCTGATCGCGGACTCGTGGGCCGGTTTGATCAGGAGCCTCTGTTGGAGCCACATCGGGTCTGGTCAGCACCTTGTAGATGTAGTCAACCAACTGGGTGAAAGGGTCCGATTTGCGGTCGCGCGGCTGGGCGATCTGGACCCGGAAGTCGGTGCGGATCTTGCCGGGATTGCGGCCGAGAACGATTATCCGATCGGCCAGCAACACCGCCTCCTCGATATTGTGAGTGACGATGAAAACGGACTTGGTGGGCATGGTCTTCTTCGCCCAGAGCTCTAGGAGTTCGCTGCGCAGGTTTTCGGCGGTAAGCACGTCCAGGGCAGAAAAAGGCTCGTCCATGAAGAGAACCTCGGGTTCGACCACCAGCGCCCGGGCAAATCCTACGCGCTGCTTCATTCCCCCGGAGAGTTCCTTAGGGTAGGCGGCTTCGAACCCGTCGAGGCCGACCGTGTCAAGCATGCGCATGCTTCGAGTGTGGCGTTCTTCAGGGGAGACTCCGCGAGCCTGCAGAGGGGCCGCTACGTTCTGCAGAACAGTGAGCCACGGGAAGAGCGCAAAGCTCTGAAACACAATAGACACGTTGATCTCAATGTCACCGATGGGCTTTTCATGCCAGTAGACTCGCCCCGCTGACGGCCGCGACAGCCCGGATAGCATGCGCAGCATCGTGGATTTTCCCGAACCCGACGGGCCGAGCAGGGCAACGATTTCCCCGGGAACGATGGATAAGTCAGTCGGCGCGATCACCTGAATGCGGTTCTGGCTCGGCTGTGCGTAATATTTCTCGATCTGCTCGGCGCGGATGATCGACTCGGTGTCAGCGCTTTGCGCGCCGTTCGGGGTGCCGGCTTTCTCCATACGTGAGTCTCTCATTGTCAATAATCACGGTAGAAATCAGGTCAGATTTGAAAGTGTAAGGGCTTCCCGTTGCGCTCCGGTGAATTTGCACCGTCCGGTGTTCAGGGAAATATTTCCGGCGCCCCGCCACTATTTTCGGCCCGCTGCGTCCCATTCTGATAGCCAACGCTGAACCTTCGGCCCAACCTTGCATAATGCCGGAATCGACACTTAAACTCAGGAGACAGGGCCCAAACCGGGTAGATAACATGCCGGTCAAGAGTGTTATCCTACCCCAGTGTTCACCAAGCTGATCGTACCGCATGCGGTGCTTATCGGCCATGTATTGCGTCCGGTACGAATGAAAGGCTTTGCGCCGTTTCTGTTCGGCGATTAGGAGTGTATGCCCGAAAATCTCGCAAAACCCAAGGTCCTGGTTGTTGACGACGAACGCGTCATTGCCGATACGCTGGCGATGATTCTGAACCAGAGCGGCTTCCAGGCTCGCGCGGTTTACTCTGGGGAGAACGCTCTCGAAATGGCCGCCACGTTTGAGCCCGACATGCTCATCGCCGATGTCATCATGGCCGACCTCAACGGAATCGACGCCGCCATCCAGATTCGAGCCCTTCTGCCCCGCATTAAGATCCTGCTCTTCTCCGGCCAGGCGGCCACCGCCGATCTGCTTGAGAAAGCACGCGCACAAGGCTACGAATTCGAGATCCTCGCCAAGCCCGTGCACCCGCAGGACCTTCTCACCAGGCTGCGCGGCTAACCAGGTAATGCAAAATCTCTCTGATCACGCCTTCATTTCGTGACGGCCTTCGAGCGCGTGCGTCATGGTGACTTCATCCGCGTATTCGATATCGCTACCCGCGGGAACACCCGTGGCGATCCGCGTGATCTTCACTTGAAAGCCGCGGAGCGTGCCCGCAAGCCAGCTTGCAGTGGCCTCGCCCTCAAGCGTCGGACTGGTTGCCAGGATTACTTCGTCAATCTCCCCACGCTCAACGCGAGTCAGTAGCGATCGTCCGCGCAACTGCTCCGGTCCCACTCCGTGAAGGGGAGAAAGAGTTCCGTGCAACACGTGGTAAACGCCGTTGTACCTGCTCCGCTCAACGGCTTCAATGTTGGTCGGCTCTTCGACAACGCACACAAGACGCTGGTTTCGCGTCGTGCTTGAGCAGTAGGCACAGGGATCGACGTCGGTAACGTTGTTGCAGATCGAACAGAGACGCAGACTCTGCTTGAGCCCGCGCACAGCCTCAGCCAGGGCTGCAGCGTCTTCGTCATTCGAGCGCAGAATGTGGAAAGCGAATCGCTGGGCGGTCTTCGTTCCCACGCCGGGCAGCTTCTTCAACTCTTCAATGAGCCGGGCCATTGGCTCGGCGTAGCGTGCCACAGCCTGCCTCCTAAACGGTGCGGTAGACGATTCCTACAAACATGTCGGGCGCAAAGCCTTTTCCCCATATGGGATCCAGATCGGCGGTCGGTTTTTTGCTGATAACTTCCTGCTCGCTCGCCCCAGCGGACTTCAATGCGGCCACCTTGTCGCGCACACTCGAAAGCATGTCGCGCGATTTCTTGAGATCAGCCTTTGTTCCCAAAGGTCCGTGCCCCGGAATGATCTTTGTGCTATCGCCGGCCACCGATAGCGTCTTGTCTGTCGCTGCAATCATTCCACCGATTGTGCCGCCGGTTCCTTCGTCGATAAAGGGGTACATGCCGTTGAACCAGGTGTCACCCGCGTGCAGCACATCGGCCTTATGAAAGTAGATGTAGATGTCCGTGTCGGTGTGCGCGGGATCAAAGTGCACCAAGTCGAGCGAGTCGTCATTGTGCCACAGTCGCAGCGCGTTTTCGAAGGTGATGGTCGGCAGTCCACCCGCTGGTGCCGCTGGTACCGTCATGTTGAACAGCTTCATCGTTGCCGGCTCAGCCAGCCGGTCACGAGTCTTTTGATGTGCGTAGATGCGAAACCCCGCGGAGTGCATGCCGTCGTTGCCGTCGGTATGGTCTATGTGCCAATGGGTATTGATCAACGCGTCTGCCGGATCCTTGCTGAGCGCATCCAGGGCCTCGCGAATCTTTGGGACCGCCGTCGAAAAGCTCGAATCAATCAGCACCTTGCCCTGCGCACCGGTCTGTACGGCCATATTGCCGCCCGCGCCCTGCAGAAGATAGACGTTGTCGTAGAGCTTCGACGTCTTGATGGGGGTAGATGCGCCCGCAGTCCTCATCTGAGCGAGCCGATCTGTACCATGCTCAGCCGCCTGCCCCATTGCCCATCGCGGCGCTAACGTGGCAGCGCCCGCCGCCAATCCCATATGCAGAAAACTCCTGCGATCCATTTCCCCTGTCACCGTGTACCCCCTCCACGAGAAAAGAATGGAAATTCAAACCAGGCCCGGAATGCTCAGACCACCGAGAGCGCCTTTAACGCTTGATTGAATCGCTTCGTCGGCACGTCTCCCCGCTTCGTTCACCGCCGCAACCACAAGGTCTTCGAGCATTTCAACGTCCGGCTTCGGGCCACTGAGGCTCACCACCGCCGAAGGGTCGATGTGAAGCTTGATCAGTTCCTTCTTGCCGTTCATCGTGGCAGTAACGGCGCCTCCACCGCTCGTGCCTTCAACCACGGTCTGGGAAAGCTTGAGCTGCATCTCCTCCTGCATTTTGTTGGCTTGCGACAACATTTCGGCCATCTTTAGGGGATTCATCATTGCCAGCCTCCTGCATTGAAACTGCTAACTACTTGCGAAGATCCACGACGCTGCGGACTTCCGCATGAAAGATCTCCTTGGCTCGCTGCACCATGGGATGGGCGAGTGCAGCTTCTTCAACGCTGCCTGCAGCGGGCGCCGCCGCAGCCGCAGGTGCTGCCACTGACCCTTCTCCGGGAACGACCAGGAATCGTGTTGGCGCGCTCAGGTTCTGCAGCTCCTGGCGAATAATCTTCTCCGCTGCTGCATTCACCGTGAGTGCAAGCATCTTCTTACCCATGCCGGGCACTTCGATCCGCAGACTCGCGCCGTCGAGCTTCCATGACCCGGTCCCCAGAAGTTGTGACGCGGTTGCATGCCCCTGCGCCGCAAGCGCCGTAACCACAGCCTGCCGGATGCTGTCCGTGTTCGGCGTGTTGGCCGGAGCCGTAGCGGGAGCTTTGGCTAACGCACCTTCCGTAAGAGTCTCGGCGAATCCAACATTGGTCGGGCTCGAGACTGCGGGAAATGGCGTAACCTGCCGTGAAGCTGGCGCTGCGGGCTCGCCTTCCTGCTCCGCAACGAGCAGCCGTTGCCGAGCGCGCGCTCTCGCCCGCAGGGGTGTTGTTCGTGATGCTCGGCGCAGAGGACGTCGATGCAGCCGATGATCCAAACGGGGAACGAACAGTAGGCGCCGCAACCGGGGCAGTTGTCGCGTGTGCGATCTTCGGTGGCGCCGTTGCCGAAGCAGTACGCGTTGCGCTCGACGAAGGCGAGGTTGACCGTGCAGAAGAAGTCGAACCGCTCGAGCGAACACCCGCGCCACCGGCGACTCCACTGAGCAATTCTTCGAGTGGCAGCAGGCGCTGGGCGTGGATCAGTTTCAGCAGGCCCAGCTCCAGGTGGAAGCGCTGCTCCTGCCGGTAATTCAAATCGTCAAAAGTGCGCAATACGATTTGCAGATTGCGCGTCAATTCTTCTTCGCTGAACAGCAGGGCGGTACGTGCGGCCCGTGCTCGCTCGTCACCCGAAATCTGCAGCAGCTCTGTCTGCTCGCCGTCGAGCTTCGCCATCAGAGCATTACGAAGATAGCGCACCATCTGCCGCGCCAGAGACGAAGGACTGTGGCCCGCATTCAGAAGCTCGTTGAGCTGCTCCATCAGCGTGGCGCTCTCTCCGGCGGCAACAGCTTCAAGCAGGCGCTCAAAAACCGCATTGGGAACGGAGCCCATCAGTTCACGAATCTGCGCCGTTGCCAGCACAGGCCGTCCACTCTCGAACGGAGCAGAAGCGATTGCCTGGTCCATGATGCTGAGCGCATCCCGCATCGAACCGTCCCCGGCCTCGGCGAGCAACGCAAGCGCGGCATCCTCAGCCTCGACGTCTTCCTGCGCGGCGATCATCTTCAATTGCGCGAGAATGTCATCGAACTTCACTGCATGAAAGCTGAAGTGCTGGCAGCGGGACCGAATCGTCTGCGGAATATTTTCTGGCTCAGTCGTCGCCATCATGAAAATGACGTGCGCAGGCGGTTCCTCCAGCGTCTTGAGCAGCGCGTTGAAAGCGGCCTCCGTAATCTGGTGAGCCTCGTCGAGAATGTAAATCTTGTAGCGATCGCGCGAAGGCGCATAGCGCGCGGCATCTCGCAATTCGCGAATCTCATCGATGCCGCGATTCGTGGCCGCGTCAATCTCGATCACATCGACTGCGTTGCCCTGGCGAACTTCGATGCAGGAGTCGCATACCGCGCAAGGCTCAGGCGTGGGACGTTCCGGCGACCCGACTGCGTTGCGGCAGTTCAGCGCCATGGCCACGATGCGCGCAATCGTCGTCTTTCCGATGCCGCGATGGCCTGAAAATATGTAGCCGTGCGCGATCCGGTTCTGACTCAGCGCGTTCATCAGCGTCCGGGTGACATGATCCTGGCCGGCAACGTCGGCAAATCGTTGCGGACGATATTTTCTGGCCAGAACCTGGTAACCCATGTGCGCGAATGCTCCTTAGCCTGTCCAATTTGAAGTGCGGGCTAGGTTGGATTGTATCGTTCCGGGGTACGGCATTTATAGCAAACGATTTACAGAGAATCCACAATGCACGAATTTGCGAACGGTAGTCCAACGCTTGCTGGAACGAGCAAATGTGAATAGTGCAAGAATGCTCACGACGGGCTTGACGATCTCTCGCCTGAGGAACACAATCTCAAAATCACGTGATCGCCCGACGGTCATCGCAATGGCGTGCGCAGGCCGAACACACAGTTTGTGAATGAAGGCCCAGGCATCGAATGATCGCTTTTCGATTCGATAAGGATTAAGAGAGCAGCCCGCACGCTCTCAAACCCCCATCCAATAGCTGCGGTAGTTCTTCCCGAACCGAACAGCCGGGATCCGCAAAGTAATTCCTTCCACACCGTCTTCAGCCCGAAGGGCTGAGAATCCCCACCTGTGACCAAGGAGGACACATGCCCGATCTGTTCGATCTGCTTAAGCGAAAGTATCAACCGGTTATTGACACAATTCAACGCGAAGGCGCCGAGTTGCAAAGTGTCAATCTCGATGGCAATCAGCTTTTTCTGAAAGCCATGGCGGTTTCGGAAGCCAGCAAGGAGCGCATCTGGGACACGATCAAATCGGTTGATCCCGAGTACAAAGACCTGAAACACGACATTGAGTTCCGCCAGGGCAACCAGACTTATACAGTTCAGCCCGGCGACAACCTGTCCAAGATCAGCAAACGCTACTACGGAGACGCGAATAAGTTTCCGGTCATCGCCCAGGCCAACAATCTCGCCGATCCTGACAAGATCAAGGTGGGCCAGGAGCTCGTAATCCCTGCGGCCTGACCCGGTATCTCGGGCGACGGCTCTGTCCGCCGCCCGATGATCAGCCGTAGTGCGGACATCCAGCTCATGACCGTGCCGAGAATCCTTAGCGCAAGCCAACCAGCCGGCAGCGAACCTGCCTAGGAGATCGCTCATGAGCATACTCGACCAGGTCACCAATGTTTTGAAGCAGTACACAAGCGGCTCAACCACCAACGTGGCGGACGCGACCGAGCATTTTGATCAAGTTGCAAAAACCGCCTCACCCAACGACGTCGCCGATGGGCTTTCCGCGATGTTCAAGTCAGACCAAACGCCGGCTTTCGGAAATCTGGTCGGGAGCTTGTTCGGCGGGTCAAATGGCGAACAGAAAGCCGGCATGCTCAATCAATTGATCTCGTCGATCGGCCCCGGCACGGTGGCACAGTTGGCTGGCGGAGGAGTGCTCGCCAGTCTGCTGGGCGGCGGAGCCAAATCGATCACTCCCGAACAGGCTGAGAGCATTTCTCCAGAAGCCGTGCAACAAATCGCTACCCACGCAGAGAAGGCCGACCCTTCCATCATCGACAAGGCAAGTGCCTTCTATGCCCAGCACCCCGGGCTGGTCAAAACTCTTGGCGGCGCTGCGTTGACAATCGCGTTGGCCAAGGTCGCCGAGAGACAAAAAGCTTCCTGACGCAACCCGGCGCAATCGGATCGCGCAGTGCACCAGAGTACGCGCATCTCTTAGGCCATAGTCCCGCCAGAGATTGAGGTGCGCCTCGTCAAAACCAGACAAGGAGGGAGAATCCGTGTTTGCATTGATATGGGAAATTCTCATCGGGCTGGTGGTCGGAGCCTTGGCCAAGCTGTTCATGCCAGGCAAAGACCCAGGCGGGATTCTGGTCACCATCATCATTGGGATCGCGGGCTCAATCGGAGCGACATTTCTGGGGCAGCTCATCGGCTGGTACAAACAAGGACAGTCAGCCGGCTTCATCATGTCCATCCTCGGCGCGGTGTTAATTCTCTGGATCTACCGGATGATTAAGCGCAGAGCGGCGACTGCCTGAGAATCAAACGAGGTGGCTCAATTTCGGTCGGCTCGTCAAAATCGAAGCGTCAGCTTGCATCGAGATTGAAGCTGATGTCGTTGAGCCACTCGGCGATAAGATCCTCGTCGCCGGGATCGAAGACGTACGCGTCGTTAAGCAGCAGCATCGTTGCCCAGTACACAAGATCGCGCTCAGAGATCAACCCAAAACGCTTTCGCTCCAGGGCATTGGAAATGTGCTCGCGCGTGATGATGATGCCGGGCTCGGGAATCCGGAAGTGCACACTTGAACTTCGTTCCAGCGTTATCTCCGGTTGACGGGTCCGCTCCGACTCAAAATCGAAGTCAAAGGCTCCCGACAGGGAACGGCGCGTCTCAGCAAGGTCAACTTCAAACAGGGCGAAGCGCCGCAATGTGTCGAGTTGCTCGTCGGTCAAAGGCGGAAGTTCGGGCTCCTGCTTCATCTGGCTCCATGCATCGGCCCTCCTATGCTAATCCTCCGCTGGTTGCCGGCGCATCAGGGCAGCGCGCATGTCGCCGCTCACTGGTTGGTAAGCGACAATCTCAGCCAACAATCGCCTTGGCAAGGTTCACCCACCAATGAGCATTGCTCACAATTGTGTACATGACCAAGAATTGGCAAACGATCAACGCCGGAAGGGCGTACGCGTAGACCTTGTGGATACGGTGATTCACAAGAAGATCGCGTGCTACCCCGAAAAGAACTAATACGTCCACGCCCGCATAAAACATGACCGGCGGAAAGATGCTCGCCGGGAAGCGACCAAAAGCTGCAGCCGTTAACGTGCATGAGGCAATCAGGACAAGACGACGGTGGAACTCGGGCTTCTTACGCCAAAAGAATGCCAGCCAAAAAGCAATGGAAAAGCAGGTAACGTCGAAGAATGGGACGAGGATAAAGACCGATCCATCGCTCTCGTGCAACTGGTGAAAATGAAACCGCGTCATCGTGATCGCCGTCGAAACTCCCACCAAGGGAATTGCGGCGGCAAGCGCTGCGCCAAACCAGCCCGTGAGCCGATGGATTCGCACATTGTGCGTTCTTACCAGTGCTGACTGAATGATGAAGAAGACCACCCACCCGGAGAAGATAGCCGAATGGAAAGAAAGGAGAATTGGCCGCGGCACCGCCGGGTGAAAGAGATTCTTGTCCACCGTGTGGCTGAATCCGTAAACAACATTCACCGCAATCAGCAGCGACATGAAGAAGTAGAAGTACTTATCGATTAAGCCGCCGGGCGTGGTCCGGCGCACGGGTTTTGGGGCGCGGACAGTTTGCGTCGTCGACATGGCCTTCCCTCTTACTCAAAGGTCCGATCCGATCGGGGAAATGTCAGCGGATGTTAACAGAGACAAATCTGAGTGGCAATTGAAAAACTGGACCCCGCTCGCCTAACCCGCAATTACGCAGCACTTTCCGCGTCATCACTCCCGGCGTCATCTTTCACTGCGAGCCGCTTGTATAGCTTGCGTTTGATCGATTTCTTCTTCAGCGCCTTTTTTGCTGCGGTCTTGCGCCGGCGGATCTCTTCCGGCGAGTACATGGTCCCGCGGCACCGTTTAGCGCCACAGTTGCAGATCGCCTCGTCATCGCCGCCGTCATAGAGACAGTAGTCGTACGTGATTTCTTCGCCGGGTGCGATGTTTCGAATCGCCGTAATCCACACACGCCCACGGACTTCGCGGGTTTCGCAGTTGGGATCGCAACTGTGATTGATGAACATCGCCATGCAATGTCCGTCGATGACGATCGAGCCGTCTCCAAGTCCAAAGAGGTAGGTGATGGGCGACTCCTCGTTCGCGCTGTCCGCTTCGTCCTTGCTGAGGCGCGGACCGGTATATTCCGCGACGCGGGTGCCTTTGCGAACCGCAGTTGTGGTATAGCAGCCGGCCGCATGAATGGCAGAAGAGCGAATGATGAGTCCCATGGGTATGAGGAAGTTTTCCTTGAACTGCTTGAAGTGCTGTATGCATGGCATCGTAACATTGAAGTGGCGATAAAAAAACGGAATGAATCGTGTATTTCAATTTGGGCTGATCCTGGCGGGATGTTTGTCGATGGTGCCGATGCTTCGCGCGCAATCGACCCCCGCTTCCCCGCGGCCCAGCTCAACTCACCAGCCTCCCGCTCAAGACACGCAGAAACCCTCAACCCCTTCGTCAAATTCGAATCCGTTTCCTGAAGACACAAGCACAGTTCCAGTGGTGCCTACAACCGCGACCCCGGCGGCTCCCCCACCAGCCGACAGCCATGTGGATAGCGGTCTCACGAGTCTGCTCGGCGACGATACGGACCCGATTCGCAGCCCCGATGATCCGACCCCCGGTTCTTCGTCGTCATCCGATAGCGGCTCGAGTTCAAGTCTGCAAGGAACTGACGATTTAAGAATTCCACCCGACGTCGAAAGGCCTGGAAAGCGGAGCAAGGGACCGGAACCCAGTCACCAGGAGACTGCGGCAGAAGACGTGAATGTGGGCAGCTTCTATCTCGATCGGAAAAACTGGAGGGCGGCACTTTCGCGCTTTCAGGCAGCCCTGGTGCTCGACCCTGAAAACCCCGATGTGTACTGGGGGCTCGCTGAGGCTCAGCGCCAACTTGGCGATTTTGCAAATGCCAAGGCAAACTACACGAAAGTGATGGAGTACGACCCCGACAGCAAGCACGGCAAAGAAGCCAAGAAGTTCCTGAAGCAGCCGGAACTTGCAAAGGCTCCCGCCGTATCCGCAAATCAGCCCGCGATTCAGCAGCCTCAACAATAGATTTCAGAATCCTGCCCAGCGCAAATAGGACGCAATAATCGGTTGCCCCCAGAGAGCGCTGATGATTCCGCCGATGCAGAGAAACGTGCCGAAGGGCAGCTTGGTCAGGATCCATGATTCTGACTTGTCATTACGATTCGGCATCGCGAGCAGACCGACCGCAAAGATCGCGCCGACAAAGACTCCCAGGGCAAACGAGAGCAGCGCGCCGGGCAAGCCCAGCCACGCGGCCAGCAGGGCCATGAGCTTGGCATCGCCGAGGCCCATCCCTTCGCGACGCCGGACGAGCCAGTAGAACCAGCGGATGAGGAGGATCAGGATGGCGGCGGCAAGAATGCTGAGTAGGTACAAAGCCGCAGCATCTTGAAGGCTTCTATTCATGATGAAGAAGTGCCCGGCAACATACATCTGGAGACCGAAATTAGCGATTCCCAGCGCAATTCCGGGCAGGGTCAGCCAGTTTGGCAGCCAAAGATGTTCGGCGTCGAGAACAGCGAGAGCGACAAGCAGCCAAAGGAAAATGCACTTGGCGCTTAAAACAGCCGCGCTGATTGTTGGATCCGAAACAAGAATGAAGTTCTCAAACGGTGGCCCCAGAGACTGCCACGCCACTAAGGCCCACAAGCCGCCAACCGCCAACTCAACGAGCGGGTATCGCCAGCTGATTTTCGACTTGCACGTCCGGCACTGACCTCTCAGCGCAAGCCAGCTTACCAGTGGAAGGTTCTCCCACCACGCCAGCGTTCGTCCGCAACTCCGGCAATGCGAACGCGGCTTGACCACGCTCTCGCCCTCCGGCCAGCGGCTCAGGCACACGTTCAGAAAGCTGCCAAAGGCCAGCCCCAGCAGCGCCGCGAAAACCGAAGCAAGAATGCGAATCATTTGCGAGGTTGAGTATACGGTGGCGAGGCTATCGCGCCTTTTCCTTACTCCCGCGGATCTTCGCTGCAGCCAGCTTCTCCGCAGTTTCCAACGCCTCCGGCGCCTTCACTGAAACGTCCGGCGCAACCCCAGTCCCTTCCCAGTTGGTCTTGGTCATGGGATTGATGTCGCGCGCATAGGGCACGCCGATCGAGAAGTGATCGTCGAGCCGGTGCCCGCTCACAGGATGCGCGCCTCCGCCGGTCGTTTCGCCCACCACGGTCACACGTTTCAACTGTTTCAGGTTGTAAGCGAAATCCTCTGCGCCAGAGAAAGTGAACTTGGACGTGAGCACATAGGCCGGCGCTTTTGGCGACCGGGTTCCAGGAACGTACGGGAGGGTCCAATACTGTGTCGTCTTGTTCTCCTTGCGCTCGTAGATGTCGCTGAGGTGCGTCACATCATCGAAGAGATAAGTCGCAAGGAACGCAACCATCAGCGGATCGCCGCCGCCATTCTCTCGCAGGTCGAAAATAATCGCATCCGCGTGAGCCACGAGATTCATCGCAGCGGCCGCCGTTGAGCCGCAGACGTCGGGAGCCGCGAACATATCGAACTTCACGTATCCGATGTTGTTCGGCAGGATTTCGACCTTATCGAATCCGCAGTTAAGCCGCTCCATATCTTTGCGGAATCGCGCTTCTTCCTCTGGCGTTGGGCCGTGATGGCTCGGCGGCAGTTTGAATGGGCTGTAATTTACGCGGAGGTGCTTGTCATGACTGACAGTCTGCAAGTCTGTCGTGAGGCGCGAAGCGAAAACATCGCCCTCGCTGATTTCGTTGTAGTCGCCATCTTTCAGGTGCTTGTTCAGGGCAGCCGCCATCTTTCTGGCGGTCTCGGCATATACGTAATATTCATTCAATTTCGCGGATGCCGCTTCGACAATGCGCTGCCGTTCGGCGCCGTCCAACTTGATCTCTTCTTCCTTCGTATCCGGAGGAATCGCGCGCACGCCAAGGCTCTCAACCATAGTCGATTGCGCATCCTTCATCCGGATATTTCCGATCGCAACCCTAGCGCTCCCCTTTTCCTTGACCTTGAACTTGATCGCAGCCGGTTGGCTGTTCAAGATCGCGATCAGATCGAATCCTCCCGTCTGACTGCGAAAGCTCATGATCCTTTCCACGGAGTTGTTCGGGTCAAATTTCTGGACGTACGCCTCAATCTTGGCGCGGTCGCCGCTGTTGAAGGCATCGAGCCACGCAGACAAGGCTTGCCCGGCAACCGTATCCGGAACCGCGGTCTGAGCAAATCCAGCGCCGGCCGAAACCAGCAGCAGAAGGAAAAGCTTGCCAAGCATTCGAACCTCCGTCGAATGGAACCGAGAGGTGCCTCGAGGGGACTGAAGCGCATCAACTGCAAGTTAGACGCAAGCATCGATGCCGCGCTTGCCCGGGTTAAGATGATAATCACATGGACTTCCCGCCTGACAGCCCAAAAGCACAGGCTCCCGCGAACAATTTCCAAAGCGATCCCGCGCGGGCTGCAGCCCTGTTTGAGCAGTCGGTGGCCATCATGGCGCGGCTGCGAGCCCCCGACGGCTGCCCGTGGGATCGCGAACAAACCTTTGACACGATCCGCAAATACACCTTGGAAGAGGTCTATGAGGTCTTCGACGCAATCGAGCGCCGCGACTTTCCGCACCTTGCCGAAGAACTCGGCGATCTGCTGCTTCAGGTGCTCTTTTACGCCGAGATGGCGGCCAACGAAGGCCATTTCACCGTGGCCGACGTTCTCGACCACCTGAACCGCAAGCTGGTGCGACGCCACCCCCATGTCTTCGGCGAAGAGGCCTCCCGCGCAGCAGGGAATCAGGCCGACGTTGACGCCGCAGTCGAAGGTTCGTCCTCCGCGGTGCTTCGCAATTGGGAAGAGATCAAAGCCGCTGAAAAGTTGAGAGCCCCTTCAACCCCCGAAGAACCGCAGCCAACAGCACGACTCGATTCCGTGCAGCGCGCGATGCCCGCGTTGGCTGAGGCCGCAAAGCTTGGCTCAAAAGCAGCAAAGTCCGGCTTTGATTGGCCCCACTGGCGCGATCTCCTGCCCAAGCTCGTTGAGGAAACCGCAGAGCTCGAAGCCGAAGTTGCCTCTGCCGAGCATCAGCCAGGCGGTCCAGCGGGTGATCCCAAGGTTGAAGCCGAACTGGGCGATCTCCTCTTCACCGTCGTCAACCTCGGCCGCCACCTTGGCGTCGATGCCGAAATGGCGCTGCGCGGCTGCAATCTGCGATTTCGTCAGCGCTTTCACGAGATGGAGCAAGCCTCCCCGCGCCCCCTTGAGCAACTACCGCCCGCCGAGCTCGAAGCTCTCTGGGCCGATGCCAAGCGCAAACTGGCGGCCATCAACCCGCCAGCAAATCTGGAAGTCCAACCCCCGGGGACCAGACCATGATCGTGATCCGCGAGTGCTCCGGCTTGGATGAGTTGGAAGCGTGCGTTCAGCTTCAGATCGAGACTTGGGGCTATGACGACAGCGACATCATCCCCCGAAAAGCATTTCTGGTTGCGCAGAAAATCGGCGGCCAGGTACTCGGTGCATTCGATACCGATCTACCCGGAGCCTCGAGCCAAGGAAGCCCGGAATCTATGGTTGGCTTCGCCATGTCTTTGCCGGGCGTGAAAACCGGACCGAATTCCGCAGACGGAAATCCACAGGCCTACCTGCACTCACATATGCTGGCGGTCCGTGATCGCTATCGTGACCGCGGTCTCGGCGCACAACTCAAGTTGGAACAGCGGCGTGAAGCACTTAGCCGGGGTATTCGGCGCATCGAATGGACTTTCGATCCTCTCGAGATCAAGAACGCGCATCTTAATATCCACAAGCTTGGCGCGGTGGTTCGTTGCTACCACGTGAATTTTTATGGTGTATCCTCTTCTCGATTGCAAGGCGGGCTTCCGACAGATCGTCTGGTTGCCGAGTGGTACCTCGACTCTCCCCGTGTCACAGGAATTCTGGATGACCGCAGTGCAGCCGAACATAGGGTTAAGGATCAAGTCAAAATCGAAGAGCGAATCCTGGTCCCAGCTTCAATTTACGAATGGAAAGCTTCCCCCGGTGGCCGCGGAAAAGCTCTCACCGTTCAGTTGGAGAATCGGCACAGATTTCAAAATGCATTTTCCCAAGGTTTAGCCGTAGTCGCCTTCACCCGGGACGCGGAAGGTAATGGAGTCTTCGAACTGGGTCGATGGACCCAACCGGTTCACGTCTGAAATCGTTATCAGGCTGGCCCGGCAAGTTGAAGTCAAAATCTTCATACGCTGATACCCGAAGGAATCAACTTTTATGAAAATCGACGAAATCATCCTCCGCGAGTTGCACCTCCCGCTGGTGCGGCCCTTTGAAACAAGCTTTGGCGTTACCAGCAACCGCAGAATCCTGCTGGCTGAGATCAAGTCGGACGGGTTGACGGGCTGGGGGGAATGCACCGCAGGCGAGCGCCCGCATTTCTCGGGCGAATCGACCGACACAGCCTGGCAGATTCTTGTCAATGAGCTGGGCCCCACCCTGGCTAACGAGGCGCCTGAGCATGGCGGCGACTGCCCGGGAATTTTCAAACTCGTTCGCGGCAACCCCATGGCCAAGGCCGCGCTTGAGAACGCAGTCTGGGACCTCGAAGCGCAGCGCGAAGGTGTCTCGCTTTCCCAATTGATTGGCGGCGTTCGCGAGACGATTCCCTGCGGCGTATCCCTGGGAATTCAGAAATCCATCCCTGATTTGCTCGACATCATCGAACAGGAACTGGCCGCCGGTTACCAGCGCATCAAGCTGAAATGCAAACCGGGCTGGGATGTTCAGGTCTTCGAGAAGGTGCGCAACCAGTGGCCCGATATCATGCTGAGTTGCGACGCAAATTCAGCCTATAAACTGCGCGATGCCGATCACCTGACGACGTTCGATGCCTTCGACCTGATGATGGTGGAGCAGCCGCTGTGGCACGACGACTTCTACTACCACTCCATGCTTCAGCAGCGCATGAACACTCCAATCTGCCTCGACGAATCAATTCGCAATCGACGCGACGCCCTCGCCGCCATAGAGATGGAGTCCTGCAAGATCATCAACATCAAGCTCGGTCGCGTCGGCGGATTCTCTGAGGCCATCGCTATCCACAATGCGGCCCAGGAGCGCGGTATTCCCGTCTGGTGTGGCGGAATGCTGGAGTCGGGAATCGGACGATCGCACAATATTGCGCTCTCGTCCCTTGAAAACTTCTCCTTGCCGGGTGACGTTTCCGCGTCGGCGCGCTACTGGGCCGAAGACATCATCGAGCCGGAAGTCACCGTCTCACCCGAAGGCGAAATTGTCGTTTCCGATACGCCTGGCCGCGGATACGAAGTGCGTACCGATCTGATTGACAGCCTCACCGTGCGAAAAGAAGCTATTCGCGCTCTGGCACTTGTGGGGTAGGGAACTGATCCCGTTCCGAGCCGGTCGGGAACCGTCCCGCGGCCCCTTGCGTACTGTCTACCGGCGAGGCAACTTTGCAGGAACCAAAACGTCTCATTCCTCAGAGGCGGTCAGTTCCTGCAACGGGAGCGCCGCCGGAGGTTGACTCAGTGACTCCCCAGGAAGAACAGCTTCTCAACTCGCTCGTCGAGCGGGTAAACCAGACTCAATTGCAGGAAAAAGATCCCGAAGCCGAAGCACTGCTCAATCAGTCCCTCGGCCGAAACCTCGATGCGCTCTACATCATGGCCCAGACAGTCCTTGTGCAGAACATTGCGCTCGATCAGGCCCGGGCGCAGGTCGCTCAACTTCAACAGCAGATGCAGCAGGCCCGCCCGGAACCTGCCCACGCCACCAGCTTTCTCGGGCGCTTGCTCGGCGATCGCGAGCCGGAACCGTCTCGGCCCCAACCGCCACCGTTCCAGCCAGTGCCCAACTACGGGCCGACGCAACCCCAGTACGTCCCACCCCAATATCAGCAGCCTCCGTATGCTCCGTTTCAATCCGGACCACCAAGCTTCCTGCGCGGGGCCATGCAGACCGCTGCCGGAGTTGCTGCCGGTGCGCTGGCATTTGAAGGCGTTGAGGCGATCCTCCATGGGCTGGGAGGGCAAGGAGGCTATGGCCTTGGTGGTCCCGCCTTTGGCATGGGCGGCTTTGGCGGTGGATTCGGCCGCCCCGTCGAAGAGACCGTCATCAACAACTACTACGACGACCCCGGCGGTCATGGCGCCGAACACGCCGGCGAGCACCATGAGCACGGCGGCGCGCAGCTTACTGACACTGGATACAGCGACGGCGGCGACAATCTGCGAGGCTTCGACCAGAATGACACCGATATCTCCAGTTTCGCTGATTCCAATCTTGACGACGGACTCGGATCAGACGACACCTCCAGCTTTGGCGATAGTGGAGGATTCGACAACGGGGACGACACGCTCTAGCAGATATGCGCCCTGCAAGGCCGCATCGGGCGCATCGTCGCCCGGCGCGGCCTTGCCATCAAAACCCGCTTAGCTCCCCGCGATGGCTTTGTTCTGCAACACCCGAACCACCACGCGCCGGTTTTCCGCTTCCGTATCTGCGGTCTTATCCGTTCCCGCAATCTGTCGGCTTTCGCCCATCGCCCCGGGAGCGAGCATGTTCGTAAGCGGTACGCGACCTTTCTGCAACAGGAGACTCGCGACATTGTTGGCCCGCTCTTCGCTCAGTTTCTGATTGAGCGCCGCACTGCCGGTCGCCGAGGCATAGCCTTTCACCTGGACCATGTAGCCGTTGATGGTCTTTGCCTTCTCGGCCAATTTGATCAATTCAGGGTCGTACTTCGGGTCAACGTTCGTCTTTCCGTTGCCAAAGTAGACGGTCACCTCGGCGAGAATGTAGTAATCGTTGAGTTCGCCAAACCGCGCGGAGTTCGCCGCGATAGCAGCCTTGTTGGCGGCGACCTTCTTTTCCTGCTCGGTCAGCGCCGCGTTCTGTGCTGCAAGTTCGGCATCGTGTTTTGCCAACTCGGCTGAATTCTGGTTAGCCCGGGCACTCGTCTCTGCCAGCCCAGCCTGGATAGCCTGCGCCTGCTCAAAGTCGTTGCCTTTAAACCTTATTTTGCTGGCGACGAGCTGGTTATCGGCGTTCATGCTTCCTTCCACCTGGATGGGTAGCCCCGGGATAAGGGCCGCCATCGACATCTCCTTCTTGCGCACCTTGAGTACTCCCTGCACCTGCGCGACATCGGTATAGTCCGTCAGCAAGACGACGACCTTTGGCGAATCGGCTGTCTGCAGGAAGATCTGTGCCCCGCTGCGTCCCTTGATGATTCCTTGAAGCTTGGTTTGCGCAAAGGCAATTGTGTTCGATACGGTAACCATTCCGAGCGAAAGGGCCAGGATCGACACGTTGGTGAAAAGTTTGCTTCGATTCATCACTTCTCTCCTACTTCTTCATGGGCAAAATGTTTTGTGCGATTGAGGGGAAGAACACCAGGAGCTATACCCCTCGAAGCGGCGGCAATGCGCATCCTGAGGTAATCCCGGATCATCGACAGCCGAACAATTGCGTCAGAGAAATTGTTCGAATCCGAGTCATGGTCGGGGCTTCAGCACAACACTAGGAAGGATCCGAATCCCGCACAACTGGGAGAACTAACAGTGGGTCGCGAACTTCAACCGCTTCAGGCTCTTTATAGGTGGAAAACAAGGGCGCAACTTTCCATGAAGTAAAAGTTGAAAAGCTTCGCGCTCTCGATTTGCCACTTGCTCAGAGGAAAGCAGAATTGAACTGCTTCTATGTGCCTCGAAGATCCAACCCGGCCGGATCGACGGGCTTTCTATTTCTTTTTCCGTCCCCAATCAAATCGCCGCCCTAAAATGCCTTTCACTATCCAGTGGTCGCTCGACGCCGTTGCGCCCACGCCGACGCCAAAGTTGATCTCCCACTTTGGCGATACGTTGAGGTCGATGACAGGAAACACCTGTTGTTGCTGATCATGAAGGCTCAGCACATTGGCCAGGCTCCCGTAGTCCGCGTAGTATTCCACGCCCCCGGCAATCACTTTGGTGAAGGAGTAGCTGACCTTGACCCCAGGCGCGAAATCAAGTCCGTCTTTTACGCCGGGCCCATGCCAGGTCCGTTCGAATGCCGGGTTGACGGCCCAATACCACCGGCCCATCTCACGATCGACAATCGGTCGAATCTCCCACGTCCAGGTATCTGGCGTATACAGCGCCCGCTGGTACCCGATCTCTGTTGAAAGGCTTACGCCGACTGGCCATTTCCAGCTTTCCGGCACCCGTACGCGCGGCCGGATATGATCCCCCACCCACTGCATTCCCGTCTCGCTCTGCCAACTGGTAAAGACATAGAAGCCGACCTCCGACCACCCCGTGATGCCCTGCGTAATCTCAAGAGTCTCGTGGACCGCATGATTCGTCGGAGCCACCCCGCCGATGTAATTGGGTTCTCCGTCGGCTGTGTAATTCGAATGCACTTCGACCATCGTGGTGCGGGGCGCCACAGTTTCGGATCCGTAAACCTGGATCTCGTAGTTTCCCTGGGCATGAGCCGTTCCAAGGGCCACGGCAAACAACACACAGCCTGGGAAGAGGGACTTCAAGCACGCTCCTTGGGCGTTCGGGTGGGTGAGAAAGTTGGCTTTGCTTTCGTATTCTCATTTGACCACATCGGTCCATTGAGTTTCTTCAGGGTCAAAACCGACCCGGATACGGCGTCAATTGCACGAATTTGCGCGAATTGACAGTTGGCCCGAATATACCCGTGCGATACCGTTCGCATCTAATTTACTGCCCAAAAGCAGTGTTCGCGGAAGTGATCGAGGGTTTGACATGCGCAGTCCGATTGCGACCCGAAAGACCAGAGGTCGAAACCTCACAACTCAACCTGTGTTGAGCGAAAAGGAAAGATTCTACCTCGGATTTGAGTTGGCTGATATTGGTATCGGGGTACTCGATCAGAGTGGCAGATTTATCGCAGTCAACAAAAAGCTCCCAGGAATCTTCGGGATCGACAAAGAAGAGCTTATCGGGATGTCTTTAAGCAATTTGCGAGTTCCTAGAGGTGACCCACCCGTTCGCATCCCAGCAAAAACCACACTTAAAAATGACCCTCAAATTGTGATTGAGAAGCGCTTCATTTCCAAGCAGGGCCAGCCCCTCTGGGTAGAGATTTCCTACGCGGCGTTTCCAGGAAAAAACGGCGCTTCCGGATACACTGTCGCCAGCTTTCACGCCATTACGAAACGCAAGCTCCTCCAGTTCGCCCTTGAAAAGCAAGCCTCGCTTGATTCGTTGACGAAGACGCTTAATCGCGTGAGTTTCGCAGAGCGAGCCGGCGTTGAACTGCTCCGCTCCGGCCGTCACGGGTACAAGTTGTCGATGGTGATGATCGATCTTGACAACTTCAAGATGATCAACGACACCTATGGACATGCAACCGGCGACGAGGTCCTCAGCATCTTCGCCGATATCACCCGTACCTGCCTTCGCATTGGTGATCTCTTCGGTCGATGGGGAGGAGAAGAGTTCCTGATTCTCTTGCCCGACACCGGATCGTTCGGCGCGGGGCATGTTTCCGAGAGAATCCGCGTTTCCCTCGAGGCTCACAGGTTCCCCAGCGGAGTACGAGTTACCGCGAGCCTCGGCGTGGTCTCGCAGCGTCCCGGCGAAAGTTTCTCTGGACTGCTCGATCGCGCCGACGCGGCCATGTATCAGGCAAAAGAGGCCGGACGCAACCGCGTGGTCACCAATGCAGACGACGTCTTCTGGGAATCAAAAAGCGAGTCCGAACATCCCCGTCCTCTCGAACTGTATTGGAGGAAGCACTACGAGTGCGGTATCCCGGAAATCGATAACGAACATAAAGAGCTCTTCGATATCGCGAATCGCATTCTCGGCTCTCTCAGCTCCGATGGAGAATCGATTGAAGCGGACCCCCTGGTCGACGACTTGCTGGCCCATATCGCCCACCATTTCGAGCACGAGGAGCGATTACTCAAATCCAATGGGTTCCCCATGACCGAATCGCATAGGCAAAGTCATCAAAAACTGCTGACCCATGCGCGAGACCTTGAAGCCCGTTTCCGGAAACATGAGACGACGGCGGCGATGCTGATGAACTTTATCGTCCATGACATCGTGGCGCGGCACATGATCCAGGAAGACAAGGAATTCTTCACCTGGATGAAGAAGGGTACCTCGGGCCGTGGGGGTAAACGGGTGCCTCTAAACCGCAAATCCAACCCTTAGAGACTCATTCGTCCCGGTGATATAATCACAAGGTCAGGTGCGTGTCCGCGCCGGTATCTTTACGGTCACTGAGGTTCACATGTCCGGCCATTCCAAATGGGCCACAATCAAGCACAAAAAGGGCGCGCTCGATGCCAAGCGCGGCAAGATATTCACCCGTCTTATCAAGGAAATCACCATCGCCGCCAAAGGCGGTGGTGGAGACCCCGACGGTAACCCCCGGCTTCGTACCGCTGTCCTCGCCGCCAAGGCTGAAAATATGCCCGCCGAGAACATCAAGCGCGCCATCCAGCGCGGCACGGGCGAACTGGAAGGCGTCAACTACGAGGAAATCACCTTTGAGGGCTACGGCCCCGGTGGCGTCGCCATCATCGTCGACGTGCTGACCGATAACCGAAACCGCACCGTCAGTGAGATTCGCCACGCGTTCTCAAAGAACGGCGGGAACCTCGGCGAAACCGGCTCCGTCCGCTTCATGTTTTCGAAAAAGGGAATCATCGGGGTTGAAAAGTCCGCGGCGACTGAAGAGAAGTTGATGGACATCGTGCTCGAGCATGGCGGCGAAGACCTCCGCGATGAAGGCGATACCTGGGAGATCATCACCGATCCCGGCTCATACGAAGGGGTACTTGCTGCAGTTAAGGCCGCTGCGATACCCACCACCATGAGCGAGATCACGATGCTCGCGTCTACCTACACGAAACTTGAAGGCCCCGCCGCGAATCAGATGATTCGACTGCTCGAAGCGCTCGAAGATTTCGACGACACCCAAAATGTCTATTCGAATTTCGACATGGACGCAGAGCAAATGGAGCAAGTGGCTGGATAGGCCCCTTCAAGGATGGCAATCCAAAGGGCCGCCCGGATGTGGCGGCCTTTTCTACGGAGTTTCAAAAACAGATTCGCGAGAAGAAGAGAACCGATAAGGAATGAACGTTGATCCGAACTGCTAGGTTTGTTTCCCTTTCCCTGTTTACTGCGATGGCCTGCACGTTGGCGACACTGGCGCAAGTCAATCCTCCTGCTGATGCCGCTCCAAAGCCGGCGTCGCCCGAACTTTCTCCCGTTGCCCAGGTTCGACAGGCCAGGAGCCTCGAGTGGGGACCCTTCGTAAACTGGGGCAGCGGCATTGGCGAGCGCTCGGATTTCAAATTCTTTGCGCTTGGCGTTCAGGTCGGCAAGCCCCTCACTCCAGTGCTGCATGCATGGATTCTCAGCGGCCAGTTCGAACTGGGGGGAAATATCATGCCGTTCTGGCAGTCCTACACACCTGACCCCCACCTGCAGGAATTCGTCTATCAAGGCAGGACTTATATCGAGCCCGTCGGCGGTGGAACATTCACAGGCGCCAGCATAACCCCTGTCATCTTTCGCTGGAATTTCCTTACCCCCTCGCGCCGATGGCAGCCATGGTTTCAGGCAGCAGGCGGCCTCATATATACCACGCACAAATATCCGCCCGCCATACTCGTGCCTCACGGAATACCCGGTGGAACATCTGTCTGGAATTTTTCTCCGCAAGGTGGAGGCGGAGTTCACTATTTCATCCGCCCGAAGCGGTCAATAGACTTGGGCGTGAATGGCGTGCACATCTCATCCGCATCGCTTGGCGACAACAATCCAGGCGTGAACGCCAGTGTCCAGGTGCAGATAGGTTACACACTTTGGAAGTAATGCGAAGCTCCCACCTTCAATGCGATGAGTTCGTCCCCAAAAGGACGAGGCAATGACGAAAGAACCTGTAGTCGAGTGCGTGCCGAACTTCTCTGAGGGCAGAGATCCGAAGCGTGTCGCAGCAATCGTTGCCGCGATGCGCGTTGAGGGTGTGCGCCTGCTCGACTGGACAATGGACGCCGATCACAACCGGTCGTTCGTCACCATCGCAGGCGCGCCTGCCGCCGTTCTAGAGTCTGCCGTGCGCGGCGTCGGCAAGGCAGTCGATCTCATCGACTTGACCGGTCAGCAAGGCGTCCATCCCCGCATCGGCGCAGCCGACGTCATCCCGTTCGTTCCAATTTCAGGAATCAAGCTCGAACAGTGTGTGATGCTGGCCCGGCAGGCTGGCCTGGAAATATGGCGTCGTTTCGGTGTTCCCGTGTACTTCTATGAAGCGGCAGCCTCCCGGCCCGATCGCGCCAATCTCGACGACGTACGACGCGGTCAGTTCGAGGGTCTCCGCGATGCGGTTCGCAAAGAAGCATCGCGACGGCCCGATCTTGGCGGACCCGGACTACATCCGACAGCCGGAGCATGCGCTGTCGGCGCGCGCAAGTTTCTCGTGGCATACAACATTTACTTCGATTCCCCTGACGTGGCCACCGTCCGCGCCATCGCTCGCGAAATTCGCTCGGGCTCAGGTGGTCTTCATGGTGTAAAAGCCATGGGCGTCATGGCTCACGGTCGCGCCCAGCTTTCCATGAACATCACAAACTTCGAGGCCACTCCGGTTTCGCAGGTCTACAGTGCCGTCTCCCGCCTCGCGCTCCGTCACAAAACCGCTCCGGTCGAGGGTGAAGTCATCGGCCTGGTTCCAGAAGCGGCTTGTGAGCGCGACAGCGAATGGATGCGTCAATTAATAGAGTTCGACGACCAAACCAAGATTCTTGAGCGTCGGCTCGCTGACCCGCTGCCGTGGCCTGGCGCAGAGTAACGGTACTAATTGCCAAGGTGATAAGTGCTCGAATCCAGCCCACGGGTACAATAACAAGGTAGGAATGTGGGCCTTTTTTGCCCCCTGCAACGCACCAGGCGGCTAGCCTTTTTGGCTTCCCGGAGGATGAAAGTGGTTAGAAGTTTTGCCCGAGTTTCGATGTTCGTTTTATTCCTTGCATTGGCAGTTTCGGCCCACGCGGCACAGTTGTCCGGGGACGCCCGCGCGGCTATTCCCCATGAAGTACAGCAGTTGGTCGTGATCGATTACAAGGCGATGCAGAATTCCAACGCTGCCATGGAATTGCGCGATCGCGTGATGCCTCCCGATCTCAAGCAGTTTGATGACGCGCTTCGCAAGTCCGGCCTCAACGACAACCATGACGTCGACCAGCTTGCATTTGCGCTCTTCCGCACATCCGCTGGTGGAGATCAACTCGACACCGTGGGCATTGCGCAGGGTCAGTTTGATACCGCGAGCATCCTCGCCAACTTTCGCAAGCAGAAAATCGCTGGCAAGCTCATCCGTACCAACCGCACCTACCCGCTGGCCCGCACAGGATTTGTGCTCTGCTTCGTAGACCCGTCGACGATGGTCTTCGGCAGCCCCGAGGCAGTGAAGGCTGCGCTCGATGTTCGCGATGGCCTCACTCCGAGTGTGCTTACCAACAGCCCAATCATGGATGCCATGAGGACCATAGATTATTCCCCGTTGTGGAGCATTCTCGACAAAAAGGGAACCCAGGTCATGATGAAGCAGGTGCTGGGTGAAGCAGGATCGGTCACGGATTATGATTCGGTAAAGAAGCGCCTCGAATCGTCATGGTACGGGATGGACTTTCAGCATGGAGTGAAGTTCGACCTCACCATCGCTACCGGAGACACGTTTGCCGCCGCCACGGTGTCCTCGCTGTTGTCCGCTGCAATTCTTTACAAGAAAATGAGCGGGAACGAAACAGAGAAGGCTGCTCTCGCGGCTACCGACATCAGTTCAAACTCAGGCCGGCTTACGGTACACTTCGCCGCATCTGACAATGACTTCAACAGTCTCTTGAAGTCTTCGTTGTTTCAAAGCATGGTCCACTGACGACGGGCATTTTGCTAGCGCCTGGCGGGCTTGTTAGCCGCTAGCTGGCCTGTCTGGCAACACACTCCTCTGCTTCGTTGCTCGCGCTGTACACCTGGTTGCGTCCCTTCCTTTTCGCGGCGTACATCGCGTCGTCCGCGCGCTGAATCAACGTTGAAGAGTGCTGACCGAGTCCCGGAATCATGGTTGCGCAGCCCACAGACACAGTCATGTAGCCCACGGGATTTGTCCTGTGCGGCAACTTTCTCTGCCGCAAAGCCTCGCAGATGCGATCCGCCACGTCGATCGCACCCTCGTTCGACGTGTTCGGAAGCAGAACCGCGAACTCCTCGCCTCCAATCCGTGCCACCAGGTCTCCGGCCCTCGTCACCACGTCCTGTGCCGACTCCGCGATTTGTTTTAGGCAACTGTCGCCGCGTGGGTGCCCATAGGTGTCGTTGTACGACTTGAACCAATCCGCATCGATCATCAGCAATGAAAGCGGCTGCTGCTCGCGGAATCCTCGTCGCCATTCCGTCGCGAGACAATGATCAAACTGCCTCCGGTTAGCCAACCGCGTTAGGGGATCGGTCACCGCCAGCGCTTCGAGTGCCTTGTATGCACTCTGCAATTCCACCTCTGCATGCTTGCGAGCGGAGATATCTCTCACCATGTTCAGAAAGCCCACAGGGGCGCCGTTGTTTTCGTCCTTGATCGCGTGAAGGTTGGCCTCCACCCAGAGATAGTCGCCATCCTTTTTGCGTATGCGGCATTCGATCAAGGCGTCCGCACGGCCCGCAAGCAGTTCTCTCGCTACTGTGCCTGCTATTGGCCTGTCATTCGGATGAACAATATCGAGGCTGCGCTGCGAGAGCATCTCCTCCGCGGACCACCCCGACATCGCCTCTCCCGCTGACGATACGAAGTTGCGCCTGCCTTCCAGGTCGGAGAGGATGATCACGTCCCGTGAATTTTCAGTCATCAGTTGATGGAGCGACACAATTTGCTGGAGCTGCCGCTTGGTCGTCCGCAGTTTTTCCAAAACGGAAGATGCCGCAAACGTCATGAACATGCCCGATGCAATATAGAGCTGCAACAGTGCCGTCGCGTTAACCCCGGTGAACGGTGCGATCACTGCAAAGGGCCCATGCCCACGAATCGTTAGCCACCCACCCGTCGCGGCCACAAACAAGGAACTCACAGATGCCCAGCCAAGCCCGAAGCGAAACAGAACCAACGCCAGAAATGGGTAAAGCAAGAACAGGATCGGCAGTTGCGTTTGTGCGAACGACCCAATCGTGATTCCAGCCAGCAGCAGCGGCCAGATCCAAAGCGACCTTAATCGACCCGTCAGCGTCAGCTTGGATTGAATCATCGCAACGCATCCCGGAGTCACGATTGCCGTCCCGATGCCATCGGTTGTGATCCATATCAGCAGCGCATGCCACGGCGAGCTCTTCGTCCATAGGGAGTAGATGCACGCGAAGATCAGTCCGGCCGAAGTCGGGCCGATCACGACGGCATAGGCGATGAACTTCAGAAGATAGGCTCTGTCCGTAAATCGTGGCGCGGGCGCCGCTCCATTCCGCAACAGCACCGCTCCCACAAAGACTTCGCCAACATTCAGACCGGCGAGCGCGGCGTAGGTAAGCCAATGCTGGGGATTCAGCAGAAACCCACCGAAAAACTGAGCCGCGAATCCCACCACAAAATAGCGAGGCCAAAGCCGCCGCGGAGCAACCAGAAGAAATGACAGAAACAAACCATTCGCAATCCAGATCAGGCTGCCGCTATCGTCAAGACCCACTGAAGCGGAAGCCGCCAACACCACACAGAAGCATCCGCCGATGCGCAACAACGACCGCAAACGATGCGCCACCCGCGGCGCACGTCGCCCGACAGATTGAGATCTCCAGCGGATCACACCTCGCCTCTAAGAACCTATCGGCGAAATTTCAGCAGGAATGAGAAAGAGAGTGTCCGCGTCAGCGTTGAGGATTGAGCCCCGGATGAAACTCCGCCTTCGCGCCGGGAAGCAGCACAATCTCCAGGCTGCCTTCCTGCCGCTCATAGAGAGTCGGCCCCTTTATCTTCACCTGTTGCCCGTTTGTAGCCGTGTATTGCACCGTCAACGGTCCATCGCCCCGCGTTTGAAAACGATAGTGAAAAACTGCGTCCGCCGCGAGTTTGTCCGCGCCGAAACTTGCGCTCGGATAGTCCACCTCGAGCAGCGTAATCGGCCCCCCGGTGCGATTTTCGACTGTCGTCTCGATATGGTATGAGTGGCAACCGGCAAGCATTCCCATCATCGGCAACAGCGCAACAACGAATCGAACCAACGGCCTCATTGCTTTTCCCTGTTTTCGTCTTGGGAATCTTCAACTCCCTCCTGCGCTCGAAGCTTTCTCTCCACTCGATCAAGCCGCTTCAGCATTTCCGGCAACCGCTGAAATATCGCGACGGCGCGCAGCCAGACGCGATTATCGAATCCCGGCGAACCCGAGATCATCTTGCCAGCCGGAATGTCGTGGCTCACCGCGGATTGCGCCGTCAAAATGACGCCATCCCCCAGGCTGCAGTGCCCGGCCACTCCCGCCTGTCCCGCAAGGATCACATTGTTCCCAATCACCGACGATCCGGCTAACCCTGTCTGTGCGCACACCAGCGTGTCCTTCCCGATGCGGGACCCGTGACCAACCTGAACCAGGTTGTCCACCTTCGTCCCGTCGCCAATCTCGGTTGCGCCGACCGTCGCGCGATCGATGCACGCATTGGCCTGGATATCAACCCGGTCGCCAATTTTCACCGGGCCTGATTGCGGAATCTTCTCCCAGTGCCCGAGATCGTTCTTCGCAAATCCGAAACCATCGGCGCCCACAATCGCACCGTTCTCGATCGTCACGTCATCCCCAAGAACACATCCCTCGCGCACTACCGAGTGCGCATGGGCAAACAGGTGACTGCCCGCCTGCACCCCCGGATAGAGAACCACGTGCGGCAGCAGGGTGGCGCTAGACCCCAGCCTTACGTCCTTTCCCACCACCACATAAGGTCCAATATGCGCGCCCTCGCCGATTTGCGCCGAAGGGTCAATGACCGCCGTTGGATGGATTCCCGGAGCGTACACAGGCGGCTGGTAAAAAAGCCCAAGCGCACGCGAAAAAGCATAATAAGGATTTTTGATTCGAAGCGTCGCGGCTTCAATTTCAGGAAACTCCGGCTCTACAAGCACCGCGGCGGCCTTCGTTTTCCTCGCCAGCCCGCCATATTTGGGATTGGCAACGAACGTGACCTCGGTCGGCCCCGCGTCTTCAATCCCTTTCACCCCTGTAACTTCCAGCTCCGCGTTGCCGCGTAGTTCCGCCCCTAGCTGCCGTGCCAATTCGCCAAGTTTCATCGAGGGAATTGTAAAGGAACCGCCTGGCGCCTTCTTCATTGCCCCGCGCGACGCCCCAACATGGGCCGGCGCGCGCCTATTCCGGCTCCTCAGGGAACAGATCAGGTTGCCCTTCCGCAGGAACGGCGGGACCCGCCTTCTTTCTGCTTCCCGCGCCGATCAGGCTGATCACCTCGAGCGTCTGGATCGCCTGCCGGGGAAGATAGATCCGTTGCGTATTCGACCGGGTGTCCGGAGGCGTCAGCAGTAACCCCGCCCCCTCCACCAGGGATCGGTCGTTGGCCACCAGCCCCTCCAGCTCATCGCCGTCGGTGAGAGTCATTCGCAGCAGCAGCCCCGCCGCCCGGGGACGCACCGCAAACCGCTTGCGGATCAGGCGCTCCGGGTTCATCTGGTCGGCGGATGAGGAAGGGAAGTCGCGCACATAGCAGACCCACTTCACCGCATCCCACCCTATCGTGAGCACCTTCCCGCCGAGGTCGAGTACCTCCAGCGCCAATGCATTCTGCCCGAACGAAGCGCCCGCGTAACCCGCATACCATTCCCGTGAGAACTTGCGCACAATCACCGGTTTACGAAGGGAGCCCATCGCTTGGATTGTCGCATGGAGAGGCCGTCAAAAGGGCCGAAAAGCTACAAAACCAGTGCCAAACGCACTGGTCAACCGGCCATGATTGTGATAATGTACTGGTTTGCAACCTCTGTCGCATCGCTCTGTAAGGGCAACAACATCAGATAGTTGGCTGGGGTCAGCATAGTGGAAGCAGGAACGGAATGCCCGACTATATTTACCTTCTTGAGAACCGGCTATCAGCCGACCAACGAAATGCTTTGCGCCTTTTGCGCGAAGCTGCCCGCGAAAACAGCATGCTCCTTTTCCTTACAGGAGATGCCGTCCGGGACCTGACAAGCGGCCACGCCGTTCGCGACATTGAAGTCGCAGTTCACGGTAACGCTCTGAAACTGAAGAAGATTCTTGAAAAACAGGGGGCGAAGGTTTGGGGCGAAGATGAGGCTTCCCATTCGCTCTACCTTTGCTTTCCCGGCACCGTCCGAATTGACCTCGTCAGCACCCATCGCTGCGAGTATCCCAAGCCCGGCAAGGCCGTAATTCATCCAGCTTCCATCCAGGAAGACCTTCGCCGCCGTGACTTTACCGTCAACGCGATGGCAATTTCGCTCAATGAGGGCTCTTATGGCCTTCTGATGGACCCGCTCAATGGCGCGGCTGACATCGAAGCCCGCACTCTGCGCCTCGTTTCCAACTATGGATTCCTCGAAGATCCGGCGCTTCTCATTCGCGCTACCCGCTACGTTGCCCGTCTGAGTTGGGATCTCGACCCTCGGACCCAGCAACGCTACGAGAACGCAAAAGCCGAGTCTGTCACCGAGTTCCTTTCCGCACACGCCCGCAGCCAGGAGTTGGAGCAGATTGGCCACGAGGATGACGGCCTGAAGGTCTTGCGCGCGCTCGAAGCCGAAGGCTGGATGAACGTCCTCTTCCCGGCATGGACAGCCGCCAAGGCAGATGAAGAGAAATTGAAAACCCTCCACGCGCTCGCTGTGGATCTGCTCATGCAAGGCGTCCACTCCGACATGTCCGCGGCCCAGATGCAACTGCTCACCGCAAAGCTGGCCCCCAAAGATCTGTCCGCGCTTAAGAAGATGATGCTTCGCCCGGGCTTTGTAGACGAGTGGAACAGTCTCGATGCGCTGGCTTCGGGATTTGCCAAGGTCCTGCTCAACAAGGCCAACGCAACGCCTTCCGTGAGCTACAAGCTCTTCACGACCTATGATCCAGAGGCCGTCTTGTGGCTCGGATTCACCACCAAGGATCAGGCAGTCAAAGACCGCTACCAGCTCTTCCTGAAAACGTGGCCAGAGGCGCGCCAACGCATCCCTCACGCCCAGATGCAGGAGATGCGCATCACGCCCGAACTGGCGACCTACAACGACATCATTCACCAGGTCTTTTTGAAGTTGATCGATGGAGGTCTCAATACTCCTGAAGAGATCAAGGCATTCCTCGAGCCGCATTCACCACCCGCTCCGCCGCCTCAGATCACGATTAAGCGCACTCGCGCGAAACGCGGCGCAGAACCCAAGGTGAAAGAGAAGTCCTTCGACGACGACGAAGAAGACGAGAGTCTCGATGACGAGGAAGACCTCGACGACATCGGTGGCGACGACGACGAGATCGATCTCGGCATAGCGATTCCCAAGGGCGACCTTGATGTGGATCTAGGCGACGAAAGCGACGCCGATGAGGACGAAGGCGAAGAGGAAGAAGAAGAGCCGGCCTCGAAGAAGCGCGGTGCCAAGCAGACCCCGCCGGCAAAGCCCGGTAAGGCTCAGGTGAAGCCTTCCAAAGCGCCTGCGGGCAAGACTACTGCACCCATCCCTTCGTCCAAGGCTGTGCCTGAGACGAAGGCGAAGCCCCACGCCAACTCAACACCCGAAACGAAACCCGCGGCGAAAGCTGAGAAAACTAAGGCAGCGGTCGCGCCTCAAACAACGGTGAAGAAATCCGTGCCTGCTCCCGCCAAGGGTGCGAAACCCGTACCCAAGGCTCCGCACAAGCCTGCACCGAAAGCGCCTTCAAAGCCGGCAGCCAAGGTTCCGGCAAAAGCGCCTGCAAAACACGCGCCGAAACCGCCAGTTGCGAAAAAGAAGGCAGCTCACCCGTCGAAGGCGCCGGCAAAGTCGCATTCCGTAGCCAAGCCGTCAAAGCCCGCGGCAAAAAAGCCCGCGCCGAAAAACGGCAAGAAGCGCTAGCCTCAATGTGCGGGTCGGCTCCCCTCCGGCCCGCAGTGTTCTCGAACCCGGTTGTCCATTCAGTTTGAACACAACATGGAGAGACCCATGGCCCGCATGATTTCTCGAGCCCTGTCCTGCTGTCTGTTCCTCGCCTCCACACTCGCCCCTTTGGCATCCAGCGCCGCAAATGCAGGGATCCGTTGAACCGGGCTATCGCGTCGACCATGGCGGCTGGGCATTCGTTCACCTCGAAGGCACACCAGCGCAAATCGGATATCAGCACGGCCGCCTGCTTTCCAGCGAGATCGCGGACATGGTTAAAGTGGCCAGGCTCGAAAGCACCCACGACACCAAGCGCGACTGGGAGTTCTTCCGCGAGGCCGGCCGCAAGATGCTCTGGCCGCACATTGACGCCGAATATCAGCAGGAGATCGAAGGCATCGCCAAAGGCGTGCAATCCAAGGGAATCAAACTCGACGTATGGGACATCGTAGCCTTGAATGGCTCGATCGAACTGCCCCAGTACTACGTTCCCTGGCTCAACAAACGCGAGCATGCGCTCAACGCTCCCTCCATCCACCCTGTAGGTCGCTGCTCCGCGTTCATTGCGACCGGCAGTTACACAAAGGGCGGCAAGATTGTCATCGCGCATAACAACTGGTCAAGCTACGCAGAAGGGGAACGCTGGACCATCATCTTCGATATTCAACCGAAGCAAGGTCACCACATGCTCATGGATGGCGCGCCCGGAATCATCACCAGCCAGGATGATTTCGGAGTGACCGATGCCGGCATGATGATTTCAGAAACCACGATTACGCAGTTCATTGGTTGGAACCCCGACGGCAAACCCGAATTTGTGCGCTCCCGCAAGGCGATGCAATACGCCGGCTCCATCGATGAATACGTCAAGCTGATCAAGGAAGGCAACAACGGCGGTTACGCCAACGACTGGCTCATAGGTGATCGCAAGACAGGCGAAATCGCATACCTCGAACTGGGTCTGAAAAACACTCCCATTTGGCGTTCCAAAGACGGCTACTTTGTCAGTTCCAACTTCGCCCGCGATTCCAATTTGATCAAGGATGAAACCGAAGGCTTCGATCCCAACAACCTCTCCAGTTCTCCGAACGCGAGACGCGTCACTTGGGAAAAGAGAATGCACGAAGCCAAGGGCCGCATCGACGTTGCGCTGGCTCAGCAGTTCATGGCCGACCACGACGACAGCTTCACCGGCAAGAACGGCGCCGACGAACGCTCTCTGTGCGGGCACGTCGACACGGTAAAGAGCGGGATCCCGGAATGGGATTGGGGCGCGTACTACCCCGGCGGAGCGGTCACCGGTAAAGTCGCCGATTCCGACATGGCCGCCAAACTATCCCTCTCGGCTCGCGCAGGCCACCCTTGCGGAGAGGACTTCATCGCCGCGCCGTTTCTCGCCGCGCATCCGGAATACAGCTATCTCAAGCCGATCCTCAAAGACATGAAGGCGGGTCCGTGGACGCAATTTACGGCAGGCGAGAAGTAGAACTCCTAGTTTGAGCGTCTCTGATTATCTCGGATGCAAGCGGTATAGGACTGCAAGAATCGGTCTCTGAGTGATCGATACTCCCTGATCGTCTGAAACTTGCGATGTTCAGGCTTTTGGTTCAACAAATAGACAGTGGTGACGGCGTGATACGGAGCGTCAAATAGCAGATACACGCCCAGAACTCCGCCCTCCAAGTTCTCCCTGTCGAGACCATGAACCTCAAAGCCATTGAGAGGAGACGCCAAAGCCTTGTTCACCGTGTTGCCATGCGCCATATGCTCAAAGTTCTCAAGAAGAAAACCCTTGAGTTCGGTGAACTTGTTTGCAGGCAAGACCTCAGCCTTTACATTCGCGTAAAAATCTGTAGATGGATAAGCGAACATGATGCGACGTCCGCCAAGCATTTCAATCTGCCGCGTTCCGCGGTCGGTTTCTACCGGACGTGTGGTAACTCCGGGAGGAAGCGAATCAGTGTGGACAATCTGCAGCCCGTCCGAAAAGCTGCATGTGTCGTAGGCTTCAAGTGAATTGTCGTCCCATCGAGCTTGCGAATCAGCGGGTCTCGTCGCGAAAAAACAGAAGAGGGCAGCAACAGTCAGGATACTGTTCAGATCGAATCGTTTCATTTGGAATCTTCGCGAATGATTATCGCACGCTAAGCACGTAAGACCGCAGGCTTCGGGATATAGCTACTTGTAGATCAGGTGGATCGTGATCTCGGTAGCAGGGCACGTCATGTGAACTTTGGCGGCCTCGAATGCCGGCGCCGAAAGTCCCACGTGAGGATTGTTCGCAAATCCAAAACCCTCCTTCGGAATCCCAATGAAGTTTCTGTCCAGCTTGCGATTTCTGTTTTCATCATGGATGACTGCAACGCCATAATTGCCCGGCGGCAGGTTCTCCCATATCGCCGTGGCCTCGCGTTTGCCCGCGGGAATTTCAGTCGGCCAGTGATGCAGCGATTTGTCGGTGTTCTCAGGCCATCCGTCCGGCGATGCGAAGATCACAGCTCCTACGACGCCCGTCGAATTGCGCAGCCCATCCACGTGAATGCGCAGAGTGCATCCCGCTTCCGGCTTGTCATTTTGAACTGGGTTGGGCCTTGCCTGCGCTGTTCCTGGTCCCGATGCCGCAACGCCGAAAACGAGCATCGACGCGATCAACAGGGAAATCTTCATAGGTGATCAGACGCAATCTGTGCATGCGGGTACTGAAAATAAATATTGAAATCGCCGATCGACGAATCACACCTCGAGCATCCAGTGAAATCGAAAAGGCAGCGCGGCATGATCCGGCTGCCTTTTGTAAATCGATTCCTGCTGATTTGTGATCGTGAACAGGGAAACAGTTTCAGAAAACAGCAGGTCCGGCCGGAGCCGATCCAGCAGTTAACTTTTTGGCTTTACCTGGATTGCTTAGAGAAGGTCCGGTCCGATGCCTTACTGCAGCATCCGGCCGATTCAACTCTAGTAACGGCTACCACGCGAACTACCACCGCCGCTTCCTTTTCGTGCCTGGTAGCAGTCCCGGCAAAACACCGGACGATCGCCGCGAGGTTCAAAGGGAACAGTTGTAGGCTGCCCACAGCCCGAACAGATCACAGGTGTACCATGTGACGGAGCCGGACGGTAACCGGAGCCCCCCCCACCTTGTTCGCTCTTCTTTGCCTGACGGCAAGGCTTGCAGCGCTTGGGGGTCGAATAACCGCGTTCCTGAAAGAACGCCTGATCGGCAGAGGTGAACGTAAAATCCTGTCCACAATCACTGCAAGTAAGTTGAATATCTCCGGCCATGGGTCTCCTCGTGCAGATTGTACAGCCCGATTCGTATTATTTATATAAGAATCGGTTGACAGTTAAAAGCTTATCTTTAGATTTGTTGCCGCTAATCCCAATCGGGTCAGTCCGGCAACAACCCGATGGTGTCCCTGGATCACTCGGCGTTTCCACCGATTTCTCTCTTTGTTAACGGCAGATGAAAAATAGCAATCCAGAATCCGAGGCAGAGTACATTCGCCGCATCCTCGACGGCGAAAAGGATCTCTTTCACGAGCTGATCCGCCCCTGCGAGCGAGGAATTTTCTTTCTGCTGCTCTCCCTCCTCAAGAATGAAACCGAAGCCGAAGACGCCGCGCAGGAGACCGTCATCAAGGTCTACCTCAACCTCAAGAACTTCAGGGGAGACTCCCAGTTTCGAACCTGGGTGCTCTCCATCGCGCGCAACGAGGGCCTGGGCCGCCTTCGCAGGCAAACAAGCCGCCGAGAAGATTCGCTCGAGGCCGATACCGATGATCAGAACGGAGACTTCACCCCGGCAATCCTGACCAGTTGGCGAGAGATCCCCACTGAGGCCTTGGAAAAGAAGGAACTGGCCGCCATTCTCCGCGCCGGAATCGACAGCCTTCCGGAGATTTACCGTAACATTATTCTCCTCCGCGACATCGAAGAGATGGATATCCGCGAAACCGCAGCCGCGCTGGGCATCAGCGAGGGTGCGGTCAAAGTCCGCCTGCACCGGGCCCGTGCCATGTTGCAGCGTCGGTTGGCTCCGCAACTTAAGGGATTTGCCCCTAAGCGAAAAGGTTGGTTCGGGGGGCGCGCATGAGAATCGACTGCAAACACGTTTGGCAGCACATCTCCGCCTACATAGACGGTGATGTCGATGCCACCCTGCGCGCCGACATCGACAAGCACCTTGAGACCTGCGAAATATGCTCCGCCGTCCTCGATTCAACCCGGAATGTAGTCATTCTTGTTGCCGACGATCGCGTCTTTGAACTTCCTGCGGGTTTCAGCGAACGACTTCACGCCCGCATCAGCAGGGAACTGGAATCAGCGGGCGCTTCCTGAGAATCCTGCGTCGTCAGGTCGCTAGAGTGCACGGGAGGCGGCCCCGTCCTATGCACCTTCGGGTGCGTCCAGATTTCCAGTCCCACGAGGATCAGTGTCACTACCGCCAGCAGCACCTGGACCCGCTCTGAGCGCCTCTCTTTTGCTCCTATTTCGCGACGCCGCCATTGCGCGGCGGGCTGCGACCGCAGACGCCGAATCCAGCCCAGCACGGCCAGATTGATAATGGCGCCCACAGTAGCCAGCACAAGCATTGGAATCCGGATCGCATCCTGATGCCACCCGCGCGCCGGGGCGTAGATGCCGCTCGCGGCCGCCAGCGCTGTCAATCCGATCGCTACGCGAATCCCGCTGACAGTCAACACCGCCGTGCACAGGCTCTGCAGCAGTGCCACCATCAGGCTCACGCCACTCAACGCCCTCAGGTTCTTCTCGTTCAAATAAAATCTCCAAACTTTGCTCGAAATGCTGAACCGCGCCTCGAACAGATTAAACGCTAAAACATTTCCCGACAGTCCAATCCAGTTGCCCCCCAGCCCCGTTCATCTATCAAAGGGGCCGGGGTAAAGAAAATCATTTCCCCCCGTCACCTTTTCCTTGTAACCTTTCGCGCATGCTGGCACTCTCTGAGTGCGTGCCATAGATAGTGCGACACTGATTTCCCCAATACTCGGTGCCGCAAACGACAACCGGCGGCTTCCCCCGCCCAAACCACAACGAGGTCATCACAAATGAAGAACCAATTGAATGCGCTTCTCTTGACGGCTGCTCTTTCGGGCCTTATCGGTGGAACCTCCGTAGCAGCTCACGCGGCCTCTCAAGGCTCAAAGGTTAACAATGCCAAGGCTGCTAAGGCCGGCCTGCGCTACACCGCTCAGGATAAGGACACTTCAAAACACTCCTGTAAAGGCAAAAACGACTGCAAAGGCCAGGGCGGCTGCAAGGCAAGCGACAACGGCTGCAAGGGCAAGAACAGTTGCAAGGGCAAGGGCGGTTGCGCCACCGACGGCTCCAAGAAGCCTTCGTTCGCCTAGTAGGCTCTCCGCCGCTGACGCGGCTGGGAGGGGCTGCTTCGCTCTCCTCGCCGCGTCACCACACACTCCATTCCTGTAACTCGGCTCGGGGACATGCGCGAAACCTAACCTTGTTTATGGAGATTAACAATGACCCTGTCCCAGACAACTGAGAAGCCAGCGCGCGAAAACTCCAACGGTCTGTCGAGACGAACTTTCTTTGAGCATGCAGCCATTGCAAGTGCTGCCAGTGCTCTGGGCCTTGTCGGCCTCGCCGAAACAGCAAAAGCACATGCGGACGAGCCGAATGTAAGCCATGATGCTGTTAGAGCGGATGCGGTCACCAGCGGCGACATCGATATCCTCAAGGCTGCTGCAATCGCCGAAGCGTTGGCGGTAACCACCTACACCACCATCGTTCAAACCTCGGGATGGTTCACTCGCATTCCCGATGACGATCAAGGTTATCTTTACGCTGCACGCCAGGAGGAGATGTCGCACTATCTCCTCGTCACCGGGGCCACCGGCAGTGGTTCTCCCTTCACAACCTTCTACTACCCGAAAAACATGTTCTCAAACGCTCAAGTTTCGTTGAACACTCTCGTAGCCCTGGAGGATGCTTTCATCGCCGCGTACCTGGTTGGCGTGCGTTACTTCAGCACTGCCGACCTGCGCGTTACCGCGGCCCGCATCATGGGCATTGAGAGCGACCATCGCACCCTGGCTCGCACAGTTGCAGGCGAGATCCTTCCTCAGGATGGAGGCCCGCTTGCCAAAGTTACCGGGCTCCAGGGTGTCCCCGAAAACATTCATCCACCCAACAACAACGGCTACGAGAGAACCCTCTGCCTGACCAATATTAGTCAGGCTGTTACCGCTCTCTTGCCGTTTGTCGACAAGGCTCATGCACAAGTCGCGGGATTCGACGTCAACAAGCCCAGGACGTTCGAGCCCTTTACACCGCATCTGGTAACGCCGCTTGGAGAATTCATCTCATTCAAGGGATGCTGAATGTGAATTAAACGAACCCACAGCGCCGCGAACAAAAAACGCGGCGCTCCCAATTCGAAGCGCATCCCAGTCTTCATGCGGGCTGCTATTTCTCAACTCGACTCGAACTCAATGAAACATCCGCGGCAGTCCAAAACGCGGAAGAGGTAAAGTCAGATCACGATGACGAACCAGTCGAATGCTCCGTCTCATCCCTTGGTGAAGAGCCATGCCCGGTAATCGCTTTAACGCGTTCCAGAATCACGGCGTCGGCATCGGTCTGCGCATTCCCCATTACCAGCACATCTTTTCGCGCAAGCCGGTCGTAGACTGGTTCGAAATTATCTCTGAGAACTTCATGATTGACGCTGGCCGCCCTCTCGCCATGCTCGATCAGATTCTTGAGCGGTATCGCGTCGTCCAGCACGGCGTCTCAATGTACTTCGGTTCGGTGACCGCGCCCGACCCAGAGCATTTGCGCCGGCTCAAAACTCTTGTTCGCCGCACCAATACTCCTTGGCTGAGCGATCACCTCTGCTGGGGAAGCGTCGACGGCACCTACACCCACGACCTGCTTCCTTTGCCTTATACCTGGGAGGCAGTCGATCGTACCGTTGAGCGGATCCGCATGGTGCAGGACTATCTTGAGATTCCCGTCGCTGTCGAGAACGTCAGTTCCTACGCTGCCTTTACCGATTCGCAGATGACAGAATGGGAGTTTCTCAACGAAGTCGTAGAGAGCGCCGACTGCGGCATTCTCCTCGACGTCAACAACATCTATGTCTCATCCGTGAACCATGAATTCGCGCCAATGGATTATGTGAATGCCGTACCTGCGCATCGCGTCGCGCAGATTCACATTGCCGGACATTCGCGATACGAGAAATACATCCTCGACACCCACGACCACCCGGTCATCGATCCCGTGTGGGATCTCTACGCACGCGCCATCGAGCGCTGCGGACCCACGCCCACATTGCTTGAGTGGGACGATCACATTCCCACCTTTGACGAGGTCCACGCCGAGGCGAAAAAGGCAGAGCGCTATCTCCACCCGCACGCGACCTCGCTCGCGGAGACCGCCCAATGAGCCAACAGCCGATGAGCCTCGCCCACTTGCAGCGCGAAATGGCTGCGGCCGTGATGACGCCTCTTACCGCCGATGAGCAGATGAGCCGCCACGCAGCCGACGGCCGGTCGATGGACAAGATCGCCGAGTCCTTCATCGCGCCCAACAGCAGGCTCAAGTCATTCGAGCGCCTTGAAATCTACAACCGGCAATATTGGTTTCGTGTGCTCGGGGCACTTGCAGACGATTTTCCTGCGCTGCGATCCGTTATGGGAGCCCGCTCATTCGAGGCCATGTCCGTTGCCTATCTGACCTCGCACCCAAGCCGCTCTTTTTCCCTGCGCAATCTGGGCTCGAAGCTCCCGGAGTGGCTCAAACTTAATCCCCTGTGGTCAGGCCGGCGGCATTGCCTGGCGATCGATGTTGCCCGCATCGAATGGGCCTTCATCGAAGCCTTCGATAGCGGCGAGCGGGACCCGCTCACGCTGGAACAAATCGCCACTCTCGACGCGGATTCCCGCCTTGCTCTTCAGCCCCACGTGCAACTGGTCGCCCTCGATTACCCGGTGGATGATCTCGTGCTCGCGCTCCACCACACAGAGAAAAGACAAACCAGCGAAGCCGGAGTGAAACACCCTGACGAAAGCACAGCTCCCGCGAAGTTGCCTCCCTTGCGTCGCAGAGCCACATGGCTCGTCGCACATCGGGTTGATCTTTCCGTCTACTATCTGCGTATCAGGCACGAAGAGTTTCAAACCCTGGCCGCAATTCGTCGCGGAGTGCCGCTTGGAGAAGCCATCGAAGCGGGCATCACCACCTCGCGCGTCCCGAGTGCTCGCCGTCCGGAGCTCGTCCGCCAGTGGTTTACCTCATGGGCCGAACTTGGTTGGATCTGCGCGCCCGACATCGAACCCCTCGGCGCATGACCCTGCCTTCAGCGTCATCAACGTCCCTTTTCCGAAAACAAAATCTGTAACGTCAATCCCGCCGTGTGTGTCTTAAAGTTGTGGAGATGATGACGCAGCAACGAACGTTCCTCACCGCCGACTGGCGCCATCTCCTTATGCTCAACTACTCCGTCAACCCGGCGCTGCTCCAGGCGTTCGTTCCCGCAGGCACGGAGCTCGATCAATTCGACGGCAAAACCTATGCGAGCCTTGTGGGCTTCGAGTTCAACAACACCCGCCTCTCTGGAATCGCGATTCCATTTCACCGCTCGTTTGAAGAGGTGAACCTTCGCTTCTACGTGCGGCACCAGGGGAAGAGAGGCGTCGTCTTCATTCGCGAACTGGTGCCGAAATATGCTGTCGCAGCCATTGCTCGCATTGCATTCGGTGAAAACTACAGTTGCGTGCCCATGTCGCATCAAATCGCCACCCGGGACGACGATGTCATCCACGCCGAATATTCATGGGGCTCCGGAGCGGCTCTCTGCTCTTTGCGAACAGAAACGCATGGGCCGGGATTCCTGCCCGAGGACGGCTCCCTCAGTCAATTCATCACCGAACACTATTGGGGATACGCTGCCCAACGCGACGGTAGTTGTGTTGAATACGAAGTGCGCCATCCGCAGTGGCGCGTCAGAAAAGCAAAGACAGCGGAGTTTTCAGGCCACGCCGCACGCTATTATGGCGATGCGCTCGGAGAGGCCGTGACGCGACCGCCCGATTCAGCCTTTCTCGCAGAAGGTTCCGAGGTCACCGTGTACAAAGGCCAAAAACTTGACTGACCTATTGCTCACAAGCGAACAGTCACTCTCGCATGGAAAGGAAAGATATGAACAACCTGATCGCCATCGCAAAGAATGCTTACGACCGCTTCGCCGCGGTCGCCGCGAGCCTGCAAAATCCGCTGCTCCTTGCCGTTCGTCTTTATTGGGGCTGGCAGTTTGAACAAGACGGCAGGGGAAAGCTGATGCATCTTGACAGGGTGACGGACTTCTTTGCGACGCTCAACCTGCCCGCGCCTCACATGACTGCGCTCCTCGTGGCTCTGGTTGAGTTCGGCGGAGGAATCCTTCTCGCCCTTGGCATCTTTTCGCGGCTCACCTCGCTTGTACTTTTCTTCAACATGACGATGGCATTTCTCGCCGTCCCCGACGATCGCGCCGCCTTCTTCCGCATGTTTTCCAAGCCCGACGACTTCTATGGCGCAAGCCCCTACACATATTGGTTTGCCGCGCTCCTGATTCTGATCCTGGGCCCTGGCCTGTTCGCCATCGACACGCTACTCAAACGCAGGTTCTCGTCGAGAGCGATTGACTGAGACACGGCGCTTATCATCGAGACAAAGTAATTTTCTGTGGAGCGCCACACAAAATGCGAATCGCCTACATGCTCACCTCGCTCGGCATCGGCGGGGCGGAGCGGCAAGTCATCGCTCTCGCAGAGCGCATGACTGCCCGTGGCCACACTGTTGCGCTCCTCGTGCTTCGCCCCCGCCAGCCTGAACAGTGGCGTACAACAGTCGACGTTGTTCATCTCGACATGAACAAATCATTGCCCGGCGCCGGCTCCGGCGTCGCTCGTGCTCATCGGTTCCTTCGCGCCTTCCAGCCCGATCTCTTGCACAGCCACACCTTTCCCGCCAACATGACGGCGCGTATGTTGCGCCTTCTCGGCTCCGCGCCCGTTGTCGTGTCCACCATCCATAACATCTACGAAGGTGGCTTGCGCCGAACCATCTTGTACAGCCTCACCGATGGCTTCACCCTGCATACCACAGCCGTAAGTGATGCCGTGGCAAAGCAGGCAATCCGCGGCGGCGCAGTCACGCCTCGCAAATGCTCCGTCGTGACCAACGGAATCGATACAGCCGAGTTCGCTCCAGACCCTGAACGACGATCGGCCACACGCGCACACCTCCACACCGGCGACGATTTCATCTGGCTCACTGCCGGCCGCGTTGTGCCCGCGAAAGATTATCCAAATTTATTGCGCGCCTTCGCGCAGGCGCAGACCTCCCTCCCGCAGATGCAACTTTGGATCGCCGGAGAAGCAGGCACCTCAGAACGCTCCAAAATCGAAACTCTCGTCAGTCAGCATGGACTCACGCAGCGTATCCGCCTGTTGGGCCTTCGCCGCGACATGCCCGCCCTGCTCGACGCTGCCGATGCCTTTGTTCTCGCCTCCGCGTGGGAAGGCATGCCGCTCGTAATTGGGGAAGCCATGGCAATGGAGAAAGAGGTCGCGGCAACCGATGTTGGCGGCGTGCGCGAACTCGTCGGCGCCACGGCAACCCTCGTCCCGCCCCGAAACTCCGATGACTTGGCAACCGCCATGCTCAACGTTGCTCGCACTTCGCTCGAGGTGCGTCAGTCCATCGGCCGCGCTGCGCGACAGCGCATCATCGAGTGCTTCGGCATTGATGCCAGAGTCGACGATTGGGAAGCACTATACAACTCGTTGATCAAAGCTCATTGACCGCACCCCGCTCCTGCCCAAATCGCCGAATCTCCGCGTGATAACCTTATCAGCGGATTTTTTTGCGCATGCTTGCAGTCACCAAAGCAATCGCGCTCCATATGCGAAAGGGATACGATGCGGAATCATATTAGACGTGTGTTCGTGGGCTGGGCTCTGATAGCAACAACGGTGGGCATCCTTGAAAACAAAATGAACGCGCAGTCGAAGTCGGACCAGAATGCCGTGATGACCCTCAACCAGGGCTGGCAATTTCGTCAGATAAAACCCACGCAGGATGCCGAAACCGGCTGGCTGCCTGCAACAGTTCCCGGAGACGTCCACCTCGACCTGCTCGCCAACAAAAAGATTCCCGATCCCTTCTACCGCGACAACGAATCGAAGCTGCAATGGATCCAGGACGAGAGCTGGGAGTATCGCCTCAGCTTCGACGTCACGTCTTCTTTGCTCTCCCGCTCCAACGTAGACCTTGTCTTCGACGGCCTCGATGCAGTCGCGCAAGTCTATCTCAACGGTTCACAAGTGCTGAGCGCCGACAACATGTTTCGCGTCTGGCGAGTCCATGCAAAAGCAAACCTGCACGCCGGCAAGAATCAGTTGCGAGTCGTCTTTCCATCCCCGATCAAAGCCGCCGCCGCGGTGGCTGCGCTTGATCCCTGGCAACCAAAGACAAAGGTCGCCCCCAAGACCTACACCCGCAAGGCCGCCTATGAGTATGGATGGGATTGGGGCCCGACGTTTGTAACCAGCGGTATTTGGAAGCCGGTTCGGCTCGAAGCCTGGGACAAGGTCCGCATCGCAGACTTCGCAATCCGCCAGCACGACGTCAGCAGGGAAGTCGCGCACATGGATGCAGAATTGCAAATCGAAGCAGCATCCGCGGGTCCCGCCAGCGTCAACGTGCGATTCGTTGATAACGGAAAGCCGGTCGCCGTCGTTGAGACCCTGAATCTTCACGCAGGCGTCAACATCATCACTGTCCCTCTGGAAATCCGCCAGCCCAGGCTCTGGTATCCCGCAGGATACGGCGATCAGTCCCTGTATGAATTCACTGCACAAGTGATCTCCGGCACCAAGGACCGGCATCAGCGAAGAACGCAAAGTCAAAACCGGCCTGCGCTCCATCGTCCTTCGCCGCCAGCCTGACAAGTGGGGCCGCTCCTTTGAACTCGTCGTCAACGGAATTCCTGTGTTCGCAAAAGGCGCAGACGTCATCCCATTCGACAGCTTTCCCAATCGCGTCACTACTGCTGACTACCGCCGCATTCTAGAATCTGCCCGCGACGCAAACATGAACATGATTCGCCATTGGGGTGGAGGCTACTACGAGACCGACGAGTTCTACCAGATCTGCGACGAACTCGGCATCATGGTCTGGCAGGATTTCATGTTCGGCAACGACTGGCAGCCCGGCACCTACGATTTCAAACTCAACGTCGAGGCTGAAGCCGAAGATCAGGTTCGCCGCCTGCGCAACCATCCCAGCATCGTCGTATGGTGCGGCAACAATGAAACCGAAGCGGCCATGGGCTGGTCCCCGCGCCCCGGGCTTCCCGCTGACGTCCGCTATCAAATGTGGCAGGACTATCTCACTGTCTTTAGCGGAATCCTTCCCCGCGTCGTTGCCCGTCTCCAGCCCGAAATTCCTTATTGGCCCAGTTCGCCCAGCGCCGACTACGAAGCTCTCAGCGATCACTATCAAAGCGGAGACGCACACATCTGGGACGTCTGGCATGGCCGCGTCCCATTCTCAACTTATGAAACTCATCATTCGCGCTTCGTCACCGAATACGGATTTCAGTCTTTTCCCGAGATGAGAACGATCGAGGCCTTTACCGAACCCGCCGATCGCGCCAACATCTTCACCCCAGTGATGCTCGTTCATCAAAAGAACAACGAAGGCAATGCAATCATTCACGACTACCTGCTCAAGGATTATCCGGAACCGAAAGATTTTCCAAGCTTTCTCTACGTGAGTCAGATTCTGCAAGCTGAAGGCATCAAGATTGGCGCGGAACATTTCCGCCGCAGCCGTCCCGAGACAATGGGCTCGATCTACTGGCAGTTGAACGACTGTTGGCCCGTTGCTTCCTGGTCCAGCATCGATTACTACGGACGATGGAAGGCGCTGCAGTACTATGCCCGCCGCTTCTACGCGCCCATCCTCGTCTCACCCCATGTGGAAAACGGCTCGCTTAGGGTTTACATCGTCTCCGATAAAACCGCGGCCCAGCCCGCTACCCTTCGCGTCCGCCTGATGAATTTCGACGGCAAGGTGTTGCTCGAAGAGAAGCACGACGTCAGCATCGATCCGCTCGCCAGCAAGGTCTATCTCGACTGGCCGCTGGCAAAACTGACGCAGGCCGGAGCCGCGGATACAACCGGTGTGTTCGTCGTTGCCGACCTTGCGTCCGGAAGCTCGCAAGTCTCGCGCAACCTCTCCTACCTCGCTCCCGTCAAAGAGGTCCACCTGAAGCCCGCCACGCTCAAGATCGAGACGACAGGCACAACCGGCGCCTACAAAATCCGTGTTACTTCCCCTGTGCTTGCGCGCAGCGTCTATCTTACATTTGGAAATCTCGACGTGAAAATATCCGACAACTACTTCGATATCCTGCCCGGCGAAACCATCGAGATCACCGCCACCACATCCGTGTCTCTCGACGAACTCAAAGCCAGGTTGCAGGTTGTCTCACTCACTGATGCATTCGCTACTCCGCATCAAGCTGCTACTGTCTCCGCCGCTCACTAGCCAAAAAAACAAGGGCCGGGAAATGCATCCCGGCCCTTGATCTTCCCGTTCAAGCATCTAGAACGAAAACACCGCCTGCACGAAGATTCGCCGTGCCGCCGTGCCGTTCGAGAAGGGTCCCCCGGCGAGCGATGTGGACTGGCCAAAAGTCTGCGACCCAACCGTGCCGACCGGCGTTCCGTAATTAATGTTGTTGAACAAATTCAACGCCTGCGCGCTGAAGCTCAACGAGTATTTGTGCCCCGTACTTGTCCCGCCGAACATACCACCCGGACCACCGCGTCCCCCACCACCGCCGAGTCCGCCTGGCCCAAGGCCTCCGCCCGGACCACCACCAGGACCGCCGCCGCCAGGTCCGCGTCCGCCACCTGGAGGCCCGCCTCCCGGTCCACCCTGAGGCGTCCCGCCTGCCGATTCCGTCTTCGGGCCAATACCAAACGAGCGGCTCACGCGCAGGTTGAAGGCGAACGCCGTCGGCCCATCTCCAAGATTCACCGGTGCCAGCGTTTCTCCGGCCTGCGGAATCGTATTGAGGCATCCGTACGAAGTCAGTTCATACTGCGATGAACCCGAATCGCAATTTGCGGCGGCAACAATCGATGGCCGTCCGTTGTAATAGTTATCCCCCGTCAAATCGTACGGCGAGACAACGTTGTACGGCCGCCCGGCATTCGCAATCACGAACGGATTCAAGCGAAGCTTCCACGGCGCGGTGTAGTTGCCCATCAGGAACAGCATGTTGCGAGCCACAAATGGTGCGCGGCCGTAGTCTTGATCGAGGTCGTATGCGTTCGACGCCTTCCCGCCCGCGCCGTTCGTGTTGGCAAACGAAAGGTTATAAAACCCGAATAGGCTGAACTTCGGAGAAATGCGCGCATTCACATTCAGAATCATCTGATTCTGCTTGAACACTGCTTCGGGATAAAACTCGTTCACGATGCCCAGCGAAGGATCTGGCCGCGACGCGCTCTGTGTCGGCTCTCCAACCACATACGTACCCGGCAAATAAGCATTTGAATTGCGCGTCACCAGTTGATGCACGCCGAAGGAATGCAAATAAGTTCCAGTCAGGGTTACCGTCTTCGTGAGTTGCCTCTCGATGCTCGCCCCCAATTGCTGCGTATAAGGCGAATGGAAGGTCGGCGAAATCACCACCACGGTGCTCTGCGGCGTTGGCGTGTACGGCGCCGCCGGCAAGCATCCTGAAAAGTCCACACTCGTCAGGCTTGTCGCATTCAAGCAGGCGGGCGAGTTCGACGTTACCTGCACCTGGTTTGAAGTCAGCCCCTGGCGCGTCGCCGCCATCACATTGCTGATGTTGAATCGGTCATAAAAAAGCCCGTATCCCGCGCGGACTACTGTCTTAGCCGGTTTGTTGCCTTTCGCATCGAGCGCATACGCCATCGCCACTCGCGGAGCCCAGTCGTTGTGATCGGCGATATCGGTCTGTGTCTCCCAGCGCAAGCCGCCCGAAAGCGTCAATCGCGGGTTGACCTTCCAGTCGTCCTGCACGAACAATGCGCCGTCAAGAACGTTGGCCAGATAATTCGTCTGTCCCGTGGTGATGCTCAATGTCGACAGTCCGTCATTGGTATCCGAACTCGTCCCGATCGTATTCAGGTTTCCGCCCGCAGCCAGCGTGTTGAGCGCCTTCACATAACCGGCGTTGTTGAATACCAGTGTTCCATTCCGATTGGCGTACGATGAGTTCGCATCGCGGTTGTCTCTGATCCATCCGCCAAACTTGATCGCGTGCGCGCCGTGGCTCATGGTAGTAAAGTTCTGCAATTCAAAGTGGTCCTGGTGGTCGTGCAAGGTCTGGGTCGAAGCGCCGCCACCCGTAAAGTTTCCGTTCACAATAATCGTCGGTTCTGTAGTGACAGGTAATTCTGAATTCAGTGCGCGCCGATATTCAAATCGCGTCTCGTTCACCATATGGTCGTTGATGATGAACGAGTCACTCAGCTGGATCGTATGTTCCGTGGAATTGGATTGCAGCGATTGCGTTGGCAGTTCCTGAGAACTAATGTCTCCCGACTCGGAATCGTAATAAAACTGGTAGCGCAACGTCAGCGTGTTCCTCGACCCCAGTTGAAAATCCAGCCGTGGCGAAACATTGATGTGATTGTGTGGATTCGACTGGGTTCCCGACACTCGGGTGTTTGAGATGGAATACGTATTCGTTGCCGCATCGTAATTGGCCGGATAATAGTTATAGACCTGCTGATCGTGGTTGTCGCGCTGCTCAACGCTCAAGAAGAATGAAGACTTCTTGGTCAAGGCCCCGTTGATTGATCCGTTGTATTGAATGCGGTTATAAGGCGGCACATCCGCGATAAACGGATTGCCGGTATTGAGCGCGCTGTCATTCCCCTGGATGAAGAATTGCCCGTGCAACTTGTCACTACCCGGCTTGGTGAGAATCTCAATGCGCCCATATCCCAGCCGATCAAATTCAGCGGAAAACGGATTCTGATTGACGCGAATCTCGCGAATGGCAGACTTGGGCGGCAACTGCCCGCCCGTGAAGCCATCGATGTAGATCTGTCCACCGTTCGGTCCCGCGGAGGGCCCCGCTAACGCCGACAACTCACTCGACAACTCATCAGGATCGTCAGAAAACGCATCGAGATCCTTGTCCTTCAAAACGATGGCATTCGCATTACCCGATGCCTCGGTGTTTACCGTCGGCGTCTCGTCCGTGACCACCACGCTCTGCTGCTCCACCTCGATGGCCATCGCAATATCCACGCGCTTCATCTGTCCAGCCGCCAGCACAATAGGCTGCGATTGAAACGGTGCAAACCCGGCAAACTCGGCACTCACTACATAGCTGCCCGCCGCCAGCCCGTTGGCGGAGTACGCGCCACTCGCATCAGCCTTCGCGGTCACGACCACTTTCCCGTCCACGGTTGTGACCGTTACCGTCGCCCCCGGGATAAGCGCGCCAGTCTGGTCCGCAATGTGACCATGAATCGCCGCCCCCGCGGCCGCTGCAGGAGCCGCCGTCTGCCCTCTCGCAACCATGCTGGCCAGCACAAGCGCCAGCGCAATCAAAAAGTGAGTGATGCAATGAAGTCTCAAGTACACGAATCCCTCGCTTGTCTCTCTGTTAAATCGTCTCTGATAAATCCCGGTTGCTATTGGGCTGCTGCTTCTGCTCCGCCCGAGCCCATGCTCCAGTTCGAGAGCAGATTTTGGCTTGCCGCCGGTGCCTCAAGCAGAGGCTCAACGCCCGCCAGCAGCGTAATAACCGTCACCTCGCTCGTACCCTGCGTCGAAACCAGCATGACTGCCTCATCCTTTTGCAAGTCAGTCAATTTGATCGCCGGCGCGCGGCTCAGCATCTGCTGCATGTCCCCGGTTCCGCTACGGCCCTGCCACGCACCTTGCGCGCCGCTTGGCGGGGTTCCGGCCTGTCCGTTCCCAGGTTGCCCGCTTCCGCCCCTCTGCTGCGCGCCACCAGCACCATTCTGCGGATGCGCGTTCACAGTCTCCGCACTCGCTGCGGGCCGCGCCTCCATCCGCACCGCCCTTTAACCTCGCCGCGATCATTTTGGCCATCGTGTCCGGCAAACGGCGCATCTGGGCCTCTCCGGCCACCTTGACCGTCACAGACTTCTTGCTGAGCAGATCCTTCACGGTGAACGTCGATGCTCCCGTATCGATAGCCGAGATCGTTCCCGAGATATTGCGGAAGCTCCCCGATACCACCTCCGCCGCCGCGATCTCCGTCCCATCGGCGTTCTTTTCGCCGCGTGCTCGCAACTGGTCGCCTGCCTTGATCGCATCGATGGGTGCGGGCTGCGCTTCATCAAACCGGACCGAGCCCGCAGCATAGCGCTTCAGCATCGTAGTCTTCGACGTATTCACCGTCACGGTCTTTGCCGCAGCGCCCGCGCCGCTCGTCACCGTAATGACGCCGGATGCCGCATCAACGCTCTTTACCAATCCGCCCACACCATTACGCTGCCAGTCCTCTCGATCTTTTTGCTGTTTCATCGCAACATCGGCTTGCTTCACAGCAACCACTTGCAGCGCCTGCTGCGTCGTTCCAGCTGCGTCCGGATCGAGCTTTACCAGCACGCGATCTCCCGTGGCCAGGTCACTAAACTGAATCGTATCCGCAGTACTCAAATCCTTTTGTCCAGGCGCAATCCGCTTCAACGCTGCAGTTGCGGGAATTTGTACCTGGTGCACTTCACCCGCATCCGTCTTCACAGTGAGAATGTCGCCGCTGATTGCTGTGACGGTGCCGACGAAGCGAGAAGGTGCTTGTGCACTCACCAGTCCTCCCATTGCGAACGCAATGAGCAAAGCGAGTTGCACCCGCAAAAGTGGCGCCGTCTTCAAAAACCTGCTCGTCATAAAACAATCTCTCCGCGAGCCTTTTTGCTGGGGCTCGGCTCATTTTTGCTATCTATATCGGTAGACGAGTCACTCGTTCAAAAGGTTGAGGCAGAGTGTTACAAGATTGGAACCTGAGGTTTAGATTTAGAGAATTAATCTAAATAGCAGTCTCTGCGTGGCTTACTGCGCCGCAACCTTAAGAAATACTTAAGACAAAACGCACCCTTTCCCGCATTGTGCGCGAGCAGGGAATAACCATGCAGCCTTGCCTTCAAAATAGAGTTGTGTCTCATTGCCGACTTTATTACTGCTTGAGTTCAGCAGTCTCGAGGAATGTGTAACTCCCCGATGAGCTCGGCACCACATTCGTCAAGCGTCGATTGTGCACAATCACCGTGTCTCTGTACCAGAGATTGATCGCCGGTAACTCGCGAGCCAGAATCTGCTGCGCTTCCGCATAGTCAGCGCGCCGCTTGTTGGTGTCGCTGCTTGTCGCCGCTTCGTCAAGCAGCGCATCGAGCCGCGCATTGGAATAGTGACCGCGATTTGCTCCCTTGGGACTGAACCGCGCCGTCGAAAACGCATAACTGAAAATGTCCGGCTGCTCATTGCCGCCGATCCAACGCAACGAATACATCTGAAATGCGCCTCGCGTCACATCGGCGTAAAAGGTCGCAAACTCATACGTGCGAATATCGAGCGCAATGCCAACGTGTGCAAGCTGCTGCTGCAATACGGCCGCCAGCAGCCGCACATCCTCGATGTTGCTCGTTTTCATCGTCACGTGAAAGCGGATTCCGTTCGAGCCGCGCGGATGCCCAGCTTCATCCAGCAACTGCGCCGCGCGTGCCGGGTCGTAGTCAAAGCGAGCGACATCACCGCTCCATGCCCAATGCTCCACAGGCAACAAACTAATCGCCGGTTGCGCATGTCCCAGCATCAGCGATTCAATGATCAGCTTGCGATCTATGGCGCATGAGATCGCCTGCCTCACCCGCGCATCGCTCAGCAACGGATCCCTTACGTTGAACGCGAGATACTGAATCTGCGTGCCCGCCGTGTCTTCAATCTGGATTTGTGGCCTCTTCGCCAATACAGGCAGAGCATCCATCGGCAGGGAATTGATCGCCACATCACCGGAACCCTTCTCCAGTTCGAGCGACTCCGTGATTGCATCCGGCACAACTGCGAACCGAACACGCTCAAGCTTCGGCAGCGTCTGCCAACTGAAAGGATTGCGCTCGATAACGACATTCTGATCGATCTGCTGACTCACAAATCGAAAAGGCCCCGTGCCAACAGGATGCTGCCAGAAATCTCTGCCGCTGCCCTCAGGCACAATCCCGATCGCGCCCGTAGATAGATTAGTCAGCAGAAAATTGTCCGGCTGTTTCAGGTGTAGAACCACCGTTCGTGTGTCCTGCGCCTCAACCCTGTCCACTGACGCGTAGGTTGCCGCCTTGGGTGAAATCACCGTCCCGTCGCGCATCGAGTTGATGCTCCACACCACGTCGCGGGCCGTCATCGCGCGTCCATCGGTAAATCGCACTCCATCGCGCAGGTGAAACACCAGTGTTAGCGGATCGCGCAATTCCCATCTCTCTGCCAGCGCCGGAGTGAAATGAAAATTTGCGTCCTTCGTCACCAGCCCATCGAACAGCAATTCGTCAATGTGTTCCGACTGACCATCCGTACCCACGCGCGGATCGAGATTCGCAGGACTGCTGTCAATCAGGAAGACCACCGTGCCCGGATCCCGCGGCTTCGAATGACAACCAACAACTGCAAAGAGCGCGAGCGCTGCAATAAAGTAAGTGCCCCATCCTTTCCGCGTCTGTTTGCGGAAAGTGTAGGAAAGCACTGACCTCGACGGACCACCCTTACGCAAACGTCACCTGCCCTAGAATTGCCGGTCTCACTGCGCCAGTCGCCGACGGAATATTTCCGGGCAATCGATGCCATGTCTGCCATGCGAGCAGCGCAAACGCCATCGCCTCTTTTGCCTCCGCCGGCATTCCGAATCCCTCGCTCGTTGCCAGTTCGCACCCCAGCGGCTCCAGTCGCGCAGCCAGCATCCCCATCAGCGTTGCGTTACGCGCCCCGCCTCCTGAAACGATATAGTCCACGTCGTGCTTCTTCATCGACGCGAGCACAAATCGTTCGTAACTCCGCCCGATAGTTTCCGCCGTAAGCGCCGTCGCTGTCGCCAATGCGTCCTCGTGCTTTCGGCTCAGCCTCCTGCACGCCTTCAAAAAGTCCGCGGCATACTCGCGCCCAAATTGCTCGCGACCTGCCGTACGTGGCGGCTTCATGCGGAAATAAGGGTTCCGCAACATAACCTGCAGCACAGGCTCGAGCACGCTTCCTCGTGCCGCGATTGCGCCGTTGCGATCATAGGGCTTGTTGTAGAGCTGCTGCGCCAATGCATCGATCACCATGTTGCCGGGGCCAGTATCGAACGCGATCAACTTCTGTGCCGAACTCCCCGCAGGAATAGCGGTGAGATTCGCGATGCCGCCAATGTTCTGCAGCACCCGCCCCCGTGTTGCATGAGCGAACATCACGTAATCGAGCAGCGGCACCAACGGTGCTCCCTGTCCTCCGGCCACCATGTCCGCCGGCCTGAAATTCGACACCACCGGCACGTTGAGTCTGCCCGCGATGACAGCCGCCTCGCCGAGTTGCCAAGTGCAAGCGAAGCTCCGGCCCCCGTATGAAATTGCCTGCGCCTGGTGATAGATTGTCTGCCCGTGGCATCCAATCAGGTCCACCTTCACTTTGTTCCGCGAAATCGCCGCCTTCACAGCATCCGCATAGGCCAGGCCAAGCCGCCAGTTCAGTCGTGCCAGTTCTGCTGTTGAGGTCGCAGTCGAATTCATGGCGCCAAGCACTGCTCGGCGCAACTCGGCAGGGAATCGAAAGCCCTCGTGTGCCAGCAACGTCAGAGTGGGCTGCCGCGTGCCACACACAATCCGCACCAGCGCGACATCGATTCCGTCTGCGGAGGTCCCACTCATGATGCCCGCAACGACCATGGCTTTCGCTCTCATGCGGTCTCTACCACCGACAGTTGCTTCGAGTTCCGAACTGCCACCGCTATGTCACCGCTCTCGTTGCGGCGAACCATCTCACCAAAGTGAAGAATCCGCCCTCGCAGAGCCTCAATCTGTCGCATCGTCAGGGCAGGCGGAATTCCGTCGCCAAAGAGCTTCTTCCGTTTCCGCGCACATTCCAGCGCCCGCGCCAGCAAAAGCTTCCGAAAGGCTGCCGACTTTTCCGCTTCCGTGATGAGCGCTTCATATCCTTTCAAAATCAGCTCAGGGCTGTGGCAAATCTCCATCACATCCATGCCCGCGCGCACCGCCGCAACCACTACGTCCTCCATCGGCATGTACTTTAGAACTCCGCCCATCTCCAGATCGTCTGAAAAAATCAAGCCTCGATATCCAATCCGTTTGCGAAGGACCGTCGTAATCCAGAACGGCGATACACTCGCTGGCCTCTCTTTGCCCGGGGTCGCAGGATAGGCCGCATGATTCACCATCACCATCGGCAACTCATCGCGCAGTTCGCGATAAGGCTCCAGATCTTCACGCCAGAGATCCTTCCAGTCGCGCCGAATCTTCGGCGTTTCGAAATGCGAATCGAGTGCGCCCCCACCGAGCCCGGGAAAATGCTTTGCGCATCCCGCAATGCCATGCTCCGACAGCCCAGCCAGAAAACCGCGCGCATACTCAACAACTCCGGCGGCATCGGCAGATACAGATCGCGTTCCCATCACCTGCGCAGACGCTGTCAATGCCAGATCAACGACCGGTGCGAGAGTCGTGTTCAATCCAAACGCTCCCACGCCTCGCGCAATCAGCTCGCCATGCTGCCTCGCCAGTCCTGCGTTCCCCTTCGTTCGAGAAGCCGTCGCGACAGCCTGCGCTGAAGGCATGGGCGCCAACGCATCGCGCAGCCTGTCCACCGTTCCGCCCTCAACATCCACGCAGCGCAAGCTATGCACACCGCACAGCGCTGTCGCATCGCTCAACAACCCCCGCGTCTGTTTCGCATCGCTAATGTTCCTGCGAAAGAGAATCACGCCGGCCGGGCGCAGCAGCTTCAACCATGCGCGTTCAAGCGATGTCAGTTCGACGCCTTCCAGGCCCACCACCAGCAGGCTGCCGGCAGCCTGGCGAATCGTCGCCGTCATCCTTTCTCCTTCAGTTCCTGCTGTAACTCCTCAAGCAGATTCAACGCCTGCAGCGGTGTCAGTGCATTCACATCCACAGCTTCGATGCGATCCACAATGCGCTGCGACAGCGGGGTGAAAATCGTCATCTGCATCGGCTCTGGCTGCGTCTCCACCTGCACGCTCTGCCTTTCCTGCTTCTCATGTTGACGCAAAATTCGCTTCGCTCTCTCAATCACCACCGAAGGCAGCCCCGCCAGCCGCGCCACTTCAATGCCATAGCTCTTGCTCGCGGCGCCGGGCTCGATGTTATGCAGAAAGACGATTCCTCCCGACGCCTCTTTCACGCCCACGCGCAGATTGCGCACTCGCGTCAGCTTCTCCGCAAGCATCGTCAGCTCGTGGTAGTGAGTCGCAAACAGCGTTCGCGCGCCCGTCTCCGCGTGCAGATATTCCACCGTGGCCCACGCCAGCGAAAGCCCGTCAAACGTCGCTGTTCCGCGTCCCATCTCATCCAGCAAAATAAGCGAGCGCTTTGTGGCAGTATTCAAAATCGTTGCGGTCTCCGTCATCTCCACCATGAAGGTAGACCTTCCGCGCGCCACATTATCGCTGGCTCCGATGCGCGTATAGATGCGATCGACCAACCCGAGACGCAGGCTCTCTGCTGGAACAAAGCTCCCCATCTGCGCCATCAGCACCAGCATCGCGGCTTGCCTCAGATAGGTGCTCTTGCCGCCCATGTTCGGTCCCGTAATCAGCAGCAGACTCGGTCCCTCATCACCCGCGCTTAAATAAAGATCGTTCGCAATGAAGCGTCCCTCGCGCGTGTCCTCCATCCATTGTTCAATCACGGGATGCCGCGCCGCGACCGCCTCCAGCACTGGCTCCTCCGCCAGCTTCGGCCTCACATACCGCCGCAGAGCCGCCAGGTGCGCGAAGTTCGCCAGCAGGTCCGCCTCCGCAACGGCCGCCGACGTGCGGCGAATTCGTCCCGCCGACTCCAGCACCGTTCGCCGCAACTCTGAAACGATGCGTTTCTCAATCTCGATCGAGCGATCGTGCGCGGTCAGAATCTTTACTTCGTATTCCTTCAACTCCGGCGTCGTAAACCGTTCCGCATTCACCAGCGTCTGCTTCCGCTCGTAGTCAGCGGGAGCCATCGCCAAATTGGCTTTAGTGATCTCGATGTAGTATCCGAAAACCGAGTTATACCTGACCTTGAGGGAACCAATCCCCGTCCGCGTGCGTTCCCGCTCTTCGATTGCCGCAATGGACTTCCGCCCCGTCGTCGAAATCGTGCGCAGTTCGTCCAGTTCCGCATCCACGCCCGCGGCGATTGCGCCGCCGTCCACCATCGTCAACGGAGGCTCTGCCACAAGCGTCGTTGCAATCCGAGCCGTCACATCCGCGAGCTCATCAAGCCGCGTAAACACTTCGCGCCACAGCGGAGCAGCCATGGCCCCAATCGCCGTCTTGAGCCCCGGCAATTTCGCCAGGCTTGCCGCCAGCGCACACACATCGCGCGGACCCGCGGAATCCAGGCTCAGCCGCGCCAGCAGCCGCTCCAGATCGAGAATCCCCGCAAACGCGCGCCGCACTTCCTCGCGCTTCAGCAGGTCCCCGTGTGCTTCCGCCACAGCCTCATATCGCGCATCGATCTGCTCGGAACGAATCAGCGGCCGCAGAATCGTTGTTCTCAGCAGCCGCTTGCCCATCGGCGTTTGACACGCGTCAAGCGTGTGAAAGAGCGTTGCGCGAGAATCCTGTCCTGCAAACAAAGGCTCGACGAGCTCCAGATTCCGAACCGTCACCTGGTCCAGTTCCAGCGCCGTAGAGTGCTCTTGAAACTTCAGCGAATCGACATGCAGAGCCTCGTTCTTCTGCGTCGTCCGCACATAGTGCAGCACCGCACCCGCCGCGATGGCTGCTGCATCATGTCCCACAAGCCCGAATCCTTCGAGCGACCGCACGTTCAACTGCCGCTCAACCAACGGAACCGCAAAGTCGCGCGTCCACACCCAGTCGTCTACTCGGGTTCGCGCCGGGGTTCGCTCCAGCGCAGCGGGAATCTCTGCACTCGCGCCTAGCAGCACTTCACTCGGAGCTGCCATCAACAATTCATCCAGCGCCTGTTGCCGCGCTGCCTCGCCCTGAAACTCCGCCGTTCTAAACTCACCCGTCGAAACATCCAGAAGCGCAATCGCGCACACCGGCTCCTTCGCGGGCCCGGTCTCAAAATACGCAGCCAGAAAATTGTTCTGCTCCTGACCCAGCGCCGAATCGAGCGCAGTGCCCGGCGACAGCACCCGTGTCACCTCGCGCCGAACAATCTTCTTGGTGAGCTTTGGGTCCTCCATCTGGTCGCAGATCGCGATGCGATATCCCTTGCGCAGCAGCCTTGTCAGATAGTTTTCTACCGCGTGGTAAGGCACACCGCACATCGGCACGCTGCGTTCCCGATCTCGCGCCGTCAGCGTAACCTGCAACTCGCGGCTGGCTACAACCGCGTCGTCGTAGAACAGCTCATAAAAATCGCCCATCCTGAAAAACAACAGCGCGTCCGGATTCTCCCGCTTCGCCGCCGTCCATTGCCGCATAAATGGCGTCAGCTCCGCCGCAGCCTTGCCCGCGGGCTGCGTAGGCTCCTTGAGCTCTTGAGCTGATTCGTCCATGGAAAGGGAAGTCGGCGAACCCGCCGCGGATTGGGTTTCTATGGGCTGCACGATTCCCTACAGCTTACCGTGACAGGCCCTGTGAAGAACTCGGTCGAAACAGAATGCCCCAGCCGTTCCCCAAAACCTGAATCCGATATACATACGCGTCTCGCTCCTTGTATCCTTCGGCTTCCATCGCGAGCATCGCGCCGCACAGCTCAGATGCTGCCGATTCGAAAGGACTGCATGAGAACACCCCTTCTTGCTACAGCGCTACTGATCGCCGTAAGCCTCACCGCACCCCAGCAATCCATCCATGCCGCAAAGCCACCCAAGCCCCCTGACGCCAAAAAGTTCGACGCCCTCGCCAACGCCGCAATCTCCGCCATGAAGACAGCGCGCCGCCGAGCTCAACATCGGCGGAGTCGCCGTTGTCGCCTATGCGCCCGGAGACACCATCCAAGCCTGGACCTCCCGGATGGCCGTCGTTGGCCGCATGAAAGATCCGCCCTCTGCCACCAGCAAGGGCAATAACCTCCTCGGAATCGCCTACGCCAAAGCCGCGGAGATGGCCGACACAATCCAGGACAGCGGCACCTCCAACCGCCCTCCCATGACCGGCGAATTCGGCTGGCAGGGTGGAGTGGTCGCGCACGGCAAGACTGGCTACATCATCGTCGCCTTCAGCGGCGGCAAGTCCGAAGACGATGTCCAGGTCTCCCGCGCTGGCCTGGCTGTCCTCAAGCCCGCTTTATAAAAGGATTTCCGCGCCAACGCCCCAATTCCTCGCTGCCGATGCCGGCATCTTCCAGCGAAGCCACATTCTGAACGGTTTACAGTTGTCGCGTACTGCCCTTGAGTCCTATTTACGTGATTTGGATCACAGTATACTGAGAGCTAAGGCCTTAAGGTTGTGTACGGAATGCATCTCCTCTGGCTCCGAGTTGCGGCAGTTCTTTACGCGGCGGCAAGTGTCGCCATCTTCCCGGCCGTGCTTTTCCAAGCCGAACGCTGGCGCAGGTGGTGCGTTCATCTCGGTGGTCTCGCCTACCTTTTCCACTTCGTCTCCGCCGTCGAAATGCTCGTTCAGGCGCATCGCTGGGTTCCCGTAGGAGCGCGCGAGGCAGAATCGCTGCTTGGCTTCGTCGTAGCTGGCCTCTTCTTCCTCGCGTGGTGGCTCTACGACGCTATTTCTCTGGGCATCTTCGCTTTGCCCGTCACGTTCTTCCTTGTCTTTGTACCCGCACTGGGACTCAGCGGCTACAGCTTTCCGTCCCAGGGTGTCCGTACCAGTTGGCTCATAGCCCACATCTCCGCATTGCTTGCGGCTTACGCAGCCCTCGGATTCAGCCTGCTCGCATCGGTCCTTTACCTCGTCCAGGAACGCCGCCTTAAAGCCAAACTCAAGGCCCGCAAAGATACCGGCTTCGCTCCTCTCGACTGGCTTCCGCCCCTCGACACCCTTGAGCGCATCGCCCACGCCATGCTCCTCTTCGGGTTTCCGTGCATGACCGTCGGCCTGGTCCTTGGCGCGGTCCTCGTGCAGGAAACCTCTCTCGGCGCTGCCTACTTCCTCGATCCAAAAGTCGTCGCATCGTTCGCGATGTGGGGCCTCTACGTTGTCCTGATCTTCCTCCGGCAAACCGCCGGACTCCGTGGCCGACGAGCCGCCTATCTCTCCGGAGCAGTGCTGATGGTCATGGTCGCCGTCTGGGCCGCAAATCTCGTCAGCCACGTTCACCGGTTCGGCGGTGCCCAATGAGCCAGTCCATCGTCCTCATCGGGGTCAACCACAAAACCGCGCCCATTGAACTGCGCGAGCGTATCGCCATCTCGCGCGAGGAACTCCCCGAAGCAACGCGCGCCCTCGCCGCGGTCCCCGGCGTCTCCGAGTGCATGATCGTATCCACCTGCAATCGTGTGGAGATCCTCGCCGCCGTTGAATCGCCCGAAACCGACCTCATCGCATTTGTGCACCGCCACTTCGGCCTCGATCCCGCAATTCTCGCGCCGCACATCTACGAACACCGCGATCAGCAGGCCGTTCGCCATCTTTTCCGCGTCGCCGCCAGCCTCGACTCCATGGTCGTCGGGGAACCCCAGATTCTTGGCCAGGTCAAAGACGCTTTTGCCGTAGCCCGCTCCAGTGGAACCATCTCCGGCCAACTCGAACATCTCCTCCAGTCCGCCTTCGCCGCAGCCAAGCGCGTCCGCACCGAAACCGCCATCGGCTCCAACTCCGTCTCCATCGCCTCGGTCGCCGTCGAACTGGCCCGCAAAATCTTCGGTTCCCTCAACGGCCGCACCGTCTTCCTCGTTGGCGCGGGAAAAATGAGCGAACTCGCAGCCCGCCATCTGGTGCAACAGGGAGCAGGCGCCATCCTCGTCACCAACCGCACGCAGGAGCGTGCTCGCCAGCTAGCCGAGCCCTTCAACGGCCGGGTCATCCCTTTCGATCAGCTCTACGAAGCAGCCACCGAAGCCGACATCGTCATCAGTTCCACCGGCGCGCCGCATCCCATCTTCCGCCGCGAGCACGGACAGGCCTTCATGCATCGCCGCCGCAACCGGCCCATGTTCTTCATCGACATCGCCGTGCCGCGCGATGTTGATCCGGCGATGAACAAGGTCGACGGCGTCTTCGTTTACGACATCGACGATCTGCAGGCGGTTGCCGCTTCACACATGGCCGAGCGCAGCGCACAGGCAGGAGACGCCGAAACCCTCATCGCCGCCGAAGTCGAGCGCTTCCATCAACGCCGCCGCACCGTCAACGTCGCTCCCGCGATTGTCACCCTACAGCGCCAGGCAGAAGAGATTCGCCAGGCCGAGCTTCGCCGCATTCAGGCTCGCCTCGGGCCTCTGAGCGCGGAGCAGCTTGCCGCCGTCGAAGCTCTCACCCGTGGCCTCGTCAACAAATTTCTCCATCCGCCGATGCAGGCCCTCAAGCAGGCCGCCCGCGAAAACGACGCCGCACGTCTTGAGGCGCTATGCGATACTTGGTCACTGCCGGCCACACCCGAGGCGGAATTGCAACTCAAACCTTCCCCTGAGGAGTCGCAGAACGACACCACAGCACCGGAGAAGCCAACTCGCGTGAATGAAACCAGCGCCGTAGGAGGCAAATGAATCTCCGTATCGGGAGCCGTGGCTCTCAACTGGCGCTATGGCAGGCTCATCACATCGCGGCTCTGCTGCGCGGCCAGGGCCACACCGTCGAAATCGAAATCATCAAGACCACCGGCGACAAGCTGCAGGAAGTCACCTTCGCCGAGGTTGGCTCGAAGGGCATGTTCACCAAGGAGATTGAAGAGGCTCTCGCCGAAGGCCGCGTGGATCTCGCCGTTCATTCCCTTAAAGACCTGCCAACCGAGTTGCTCGAACCCTTCGCGCTGGCCGCGACTCCGCCGCGAGTCGATCCCCGCGATGTGCTCGTCTCGGTCAAGTACAGCAGTCTCGCCGAACTGCCGCAGGGCGCAGTTGTCGGCACCAGCAGTCAACGACGCCGGGCGCAGTTGAAAGCCTTGCGCCCCGATATTCAAGCCGTCGAGTTTCGCGGCAACGTCGATACCCGCCTGCGCAAGCTTGCCGAAGGCCAGGTCGACGCAATCCTTCTCGCCGCTGCCGGCCTCGACCGCCTTGAGAAAACAGAATGGGTTCGCGAACGTCTCGAGCCCAAAGATTTTTGTCCCGCCGCAGGCCAGGGATCCCTCGGCATTGAAACACGCAAGGATGATCCGGAAACCATTGCCGCCCTCGCTTTTCTCGATGACGCCACCACGCGATTCGCCGTGACTGCGGAGCGTGCCGCACTAGCCGCACTCGGCGGAGGCTGCCAGGTCCCGATTGGCATCCATTGCCGTCTCGCGCCCCAGGACGAAGCAGGCGAGTGGGACGAAATCTTCGCGGTCGTTGCCGACCCTGCCTCCGGCGCGGCAATCCGCGTTCATCACGCGGCGCTGCGCTCCGCCACCGATCCTGTCGCGCTCGGGAAACTCGCCGCGCGCATGCTCATCGATGCAGGCGCCGGTGCATTGCTCCAAGCTCATGCGTCCACCGGAGCCTCTCAGTGACCCAGTCGCTGGCGGGCCGACGCGTACTCGTGACACGCGCTGCACATCAGGCCGGCAAACTCAGTGAAGGCCTTCGCGCTCTTGGTGCCGAGCCCGTCGAAGTTCCTGTAATCGAAATACAGCCGCCAGCCAGCTTTGAACCATTCGATCACGCTCTGCGGCATCTCTACAGCTACGACTGGCTCATTCTCACCAGTGGAAATACAGTTCGAGCCCTCGGCGAACGAGCCGCCGCTCTCAAGATTGACCTTCTCTCGCAATCCCTGCACATCGCGGCCATCGGCCAGGCCACCGCGGATGCGGCACGCCAGCTTGAGCTCAAAGTGACCCTTATGCCGGAAACCTATGTCGCCGAGGGACTCGTCAGCGCCCTTGGCCATCGCATTCGCGGAAAACACGTATTGCTCGCCCGCGCCGCAATCGCTCGCGACGTCATCCCTGAAGCCTTGCGCAAAGCAGGAGCAACCCTGAATGTTGTCGATGCCTATCAGAACGTGGTGCCTGCCGCTGCGCCGGACCAGCTTCTCAGCGTCCTGGCTGCCGGAGTCGACGCGGCAACATTTACAAGCTCATCCAGTGTGTCCCATCTTGCCCAGGTTGCCGGAAAGGCGAAGCAGCCATTTCCATTTCGCGGCGTACCCGCCATCTCCATTGGCCCCATCACCAGCAAGACCCTGCGCGAATTCGGCTGGCCCCCCACCACCGAAGCCACAATCCACGACATCCGCGGCCTGATCTCCGCGGTAGTCTCCCACTTTTCCCCCAATTCACCCCGTTGAACGCCCCGTCGCTTACTCAGCCGTGTCATCCCGCTAATAGGCTGCGTCATCCTGAGCAAAGCGGGCTTTGTGTCTCCTCTTTTGAGGTGTCATCCCGAGCGAAGCGGAGCGCAGTCGAGGGATCCGCAGTTGCTTTTAGCTCACTCAATCGATGCAAAATTTGTAATTTTTGCGGGGTCGGTTTGCACAATAAGTTGTGCTGTTATTGCGGCCTCTATTTCTGTAACGTATTGGTTGTAAATTACTTATTAATTAAGTGCAAATTATTTTTGGCCCTTTGGTTACTTCTCGAGAGGGGGGTGGTATTTGCTTCCTTGCTCCTGCCTGGTCGAGAGGGTTTCATGGCGCAAAACCATCCCAATTCCATTGTGCGCGTGAAGGGGATAATTATCTGCAAATTGGTGCGAAAAAATTCTCATGTTGGTTTTGTGCAGGTGTGTTTATTGGAGACCCTGTTTGGGGGACTAAGCGCGTTTCGATCGGGATGACACTTCATCGATTGAGTGAGAGAAGAACAACTGCAGATCCCTCGACTTCGCTCGGGATGACAACTCCAAATAAAGGACACGCGAATGCAGGCTTTGATCGGGATGACACTTCATCGATTGAGTGAGAGAAGAACAACTGCAGATCCCTCGACTTCGCTCGGGATGACAACTCCAAATAAAGGACACGCGAATGCAGGCTTTGTTCGGGATGACACTTCATCGATTGAGTGAGAGAAGAACAACTGCGGATCCCTCGACTTCGCTCGGGATGACAACTCCAAATAAATGACACGCGAAAGCAGGCTTTGTTCGGGATGACACTTCATCGATTGAGTGAGAGAAGAACAACTGCAGATCCCTCGACTTCGCTCGGGATGACAACTCCAAATAAATGACACGCGAAAGCAGGCTTTGTTCGGGATGACATTGCATCGATCGAGTGAGCTAAGAACAACTGCGGATCCCTCGACTGCGCTCGGGATGACAACTCTACATTGAGGAGACGCAAAGGCGCGTTGTGTTTGGGATGACATTCGCAATTTTCGCCGAGGGCGCAGAAAGGGTAAGCCGCAGCGCAGTTCATGATGACCAGGTTTTGTCCTTGGAGTGGCAAAGCTGCTCCAGGTTGCACTGCTCGCACTTGGGCTTGCGCGCAATGCAAATCTGTCGCCCATGATGAATCACCTGGTGCGAAAAGCTGATCCACCGATCCTGCGGCAGCACCTTCATCAACTCTTGCTCTACCGCCTGCGCCGTATCTCCCTTTGCCAACCCCAGCCGATGCGCAATACGAAACACATGCGTATCCACAACCACGCCCTCAGCGAGCCCGAACGAAACGCCGAGTACCACATTCGCCGTCTTCCGTGCCGCGCCGGGAACGGTGATCAACTCAGCCAGTGTCTTCGGAACCTCGCCGCCAAATTGTTCTGTGATCTTCTTGGCCGCGCCCTGAATCGACTTCGCCTTGTTGCGAAAGAACCCCGTCGTCCGAATCAGTTCCTCAAGCTCCGGCAACTTCGCCTTTGCCATCGCCGCCGCAGTAGGGAAGCGCCGAAACAGTTCCGGCGTCACCATGTTCACCCGCACATCCGTACACTGCGCGGAAAGAATCGTCGCCACCAGTAACTCCCATGGAGTGCGATGCGTCAGCGCACAAACCGCATCCGGATAAGCCTCGTCCAGCCCCTTGAGAATCGCAGCAATACGCTCCGGTGCCAGGTCGCCCCTGGCTGTCTTCTTCATTGCAGCTTTTTTCGGTGTCCTTGAAGTTGCCATATTTCGGTTCCAGAGTTGTTACTGCTTCTTTGCGAAATCATTTCTCAGCGATCGCGCACTCGCCCGCGACAATACCTGTCTACAGCCTTCCTTCCAGCCACCCGCCCAATTTCTCCATCGGCAGCCGCACCCCAATAAAGAACTGCCCGAACAGCGCATACACCGCGCTCACCTCATCAAACCGCATCTCGTAAATCAGCTTCTTGAAAATCACCGGATCTTCGGCGAACAGGTCCACACCCCACTCCCAGTCATCCATTCCAATCGACCCGGAAATAATTTGCTTTACCACATCGCCGTACCGCCGCCCGATCAGCCCGTGCTCGTGCATCATCCTCTGCCGCTCAGCAAACGGCACGCTGTACCAGTTCACCTGCTCGCCGCGCTTGCGATCCATGGGATAGAAGCACATGTACTTCGTCTCCGGCACAGAAGGGAAGAGCCGTGTCTTCATCGCTTCCGCGCCGCGCTTCAACGAAGCGTCAACCTCCGCCTGCCACTCCGGCGAAAACGTTGCCGCTCCCTTCGCTGCAGCCGCCTCGTACGTCTTGCGACTCGACTCGTAGAGGCCAAGCTCGACAACCGAAACATACGAGTGCCGCAACTCGAGAAAGTCGTAAAGCTTCGTCTGCGCCAGGTCCAGTTCCACCTGGTTCAGCGCCTCGAGCGACTCGCGAAAATGCACCAGTATCAAATCGCCCTTGTGTCCAAGCTGGGAATAGAGAGCCGTCTGAACCCTCCCGTCGCTCGAAACCTCAAGTCGTTTAAGCACCGATAGAAATTCCGCAGCGACTTCTTTGCGCTCGCCGTCCGCAGAGGCCTTCCACGCCTTCCAGTCGAAGCGGAAAAACTGGTGCAGTGCGCTTGATCCTTCAAGAGTCAGTGGAACAGGAGGAAATTCAGCCAACGGAAACACCTCGCGTCATCGTGAGAACAAGTCAATCCTAGCAAAGCACCTGCACGCCGAATCTCTTCCTTCAAGAAACGGAGGAGACAAGCGTGTTTCGCCCCCTCAACCATCAAGCAAGCCGCCTCGAACCTATATACTGGAAGGGCTAATGACCGAACGTATCCTGCCTTATTTAATTCACTTTGTAACCCAGGTCATCGGCTCAATGGGCTATGCAGGGATTGTCGCCCTGATGGGTATTGAGTCTGCCTGCGTCCCCCTGCCTTCAGAAATCATCATGCCCTTCGCCGGCTACCTGGTTTACACCGGCCGCTTCAGCCTCTTCTGGGCAGCCACAGCCGGCGCCATCGGCTGCAACGTAGGCTCCGTCCTCGCTTATTGGATCGGCGCTGCCGGAGGCCGTCCTCTCGTCGAGCGCTATGGCCGATGGGTCTTGATGAGTCACCACGACCTCGATCGCATGACGCGCTTCTTTGAGAAGTACGGCACCATCACCGTTCTTCTGGGGCGCCTCTTGCCTGTAGTCCGCACCTTCATCGCGTTTCCCGCCGGCGTCGCGCGCATGCCGCAGCTCCGCTTTCACATCTACACCTTTATTGGATCGTGGCCTTGGTGCTTTGGCCTGGCCTATGCCGGCATGAAGCTCGGCGAAAAGTGGCACACCGACCCGCGCTTTGAACAGGCGTTTCATCGTTTTCACCTGGTCGTTGAGCTTGCCCTGGTAGCGGCGATCGTCTGGTTTGTGTGGTCGCATTTCAACCGCTTCAAGAAGACGGATTCCGCGTAGCTTCTGCCAGAAGCCGAAGGCTGCTTCGCAGGCGTACACTGTTTCGTCCTGCAAATTTGAACTTGAATTGAATTGCGTCAGGTAATCAAAGGAAGGGTTAAGAAATCTATGAGCAATACAGAACAAGGCGGCGCCAAGACCGATCCCGTCATCATGCCAGAACCCGCAAAGGGCAAATTGGGAGTAATGGTCGTAGGCCTGGGTGCCGTAGCCACCACCATGATCGCCGGAGTAGAAGCTGTTCGTCGTGGGCTTGCGAAGCCCATCGGTTCACTCACTCAAATGGGCACAGTCCGACTAGGCAAGCGCACCGACAACAAATCCCCGCTTGTCAGGGATTTTGTCCCCCTCGCGAATATCAACGACATCGTCTTCACCGGATGGGACATCTTCGAAGACAACGTCTACGAGTCTGCCGCTCACGCAAAAGTGCTTGACAAGGAAATCCTCGAGCAACTCAAGCCCTACCTCGAGACCATCAAGCCCTTGCCCGCCGTCTTCGATCAGTATTATGTGAAGCGCCTTCACGGCACCCATGTCAAAACGGGGAAGAACAAACGCGATCTCGCCGACCAGGTTCGGGCCGACATTCAGAACTTCAAAAAGACCGTCGATCGCGTGGTCATGATCTGGTGTGGATCGACCGAGATTTTCCTCGAACCTACGGCCGTTCACCAGTCCATCGAAGCCTTTGAAAAGGGGCTCGAGTCCAACGACGTCGGCATCGCGCCTTCGCAGATCTATGCTTATGCCGCGCTCAGCGAGGGCGTTCCCTTCGCCAACGGCGCGCCCAATCTTACCGTCGACGTTCCGGTGATGATTGAACTGTCCAGGAAGAATGCTGCACCCATCTGCGGCAAGGACTTCAAGACCGGCCAGACTTTCATGAAGACGGTGCTTGCGCCTGCATTCAAGGCGCGCCTTCTCGGCGTCTCCGGCTGGTACTCCACCAACATCCTCGGCAACCGCGACGGCGAAGTACTCGACGACCCCGAATCCTTCAAGACCAAGGAAGAATCAAAGCTCGGCTCGCTCGAATACATCTTCCAGCCCGAACTCTATCCGGATCTCTACAAAGACATCTTCCACAAAGTTCGCATCAACTATTACCCGCCGCGCGGCGACAACAAAGAGGGCTGGGACAACATCGACATCTTCGGCTGGCTCGGCTACCCGATGCAGATCAAGGTCGACTTCCTCTGCCGCGATTCCATCCTTGCCGCGCCCATCGCGCTCGACCTCGTGCTGTTTCTCGATCTCGCAAAGCGCACACCGTCGCTAAAGTCGATCGGTATCCAGGAGTGGCTCAGCTTCTATCTCAAGTCTCCGCAGACCCGCGAAGGCCTGTACCCCGAACACGATCTGTTCATTCAGTCGATGAAACTCAAGAACACCCTCCGCCACATCATGGGCGCCGACCTCATTACGCACCTCGGCCTCGAATACTACGACTGATCAGTTTCGGTCCGCCCCGCTGTTTCGAAAAAGAGAAAGCCTCATCCGCAAGGGTGGGGCTTTTGCTTTGTCGAATGTATATCCCACAAAGGTGTGTCCCACCTCAGTGACGATTTTCTAAATTACTGGAGTTCTTAACAAACGCATCGCGATAGTACTTTCAGATTCATTTAGTAATGAATTGAAAAATAATGAGTTATCTCCGTCGAATTCTTGATATGCACAATCGGATGCGTGCTATACCAAGGAGCACTGGAGGGACACAAATGAAAAATCAGGTTCTCAAATTTTGGGAGTTCGTGAAAGAGAATTGGACGCGCGAGAATGGTCAGGACTTAACGGAGTATGCACTCTGCTTCAGCATGATCGCGTTGGGCTCGGTTGCAGGCATGGACGCACTCGCAACCGGCCTTGACCACACCTTCACCACGGTAGCCACCACGCTCACCACTTCTATTTCCTAGTCTGACCGCGCGGCGCCGGAACAGAACTGAGCTGAGATCTTCAATGATAAGCAGCGGATTGCGTCGCAGCTTGTCGGAATAATCCAAACGGTGAAAGCCTCATCCGCAACGGTGAAGCTCTCTGCACGATTCGGTTTGCATCGGGATTGGTGCTCCGCGATAGGATGCCTTCATGTCCCTCGGTCAAGTCAAAGGCTTCTTTTACGCTATCGTTCTGGTGTCAGCCGCACTCCTACCGGCTGCATCGCAATCGCCCGCGCCCACTGGTCTGTCTCTTCCTCAGATCCTCGACAAGATGGAGCGCCACAATCAGCATCAGGCACAACGGTTGAAGCGGTACAAGGCAGTGCGGCATTACGAGGCGGAATATCGAGGCTATGGGTCCAACATCTCGGGGAAGATGGAGGTCGAAGTTACGTTCGATGCTTCATCCGGCAAGAGTTTTCAAATCCTTTCCCAGAGCGGATCAAAACTCCTGTGCGACAAGGTACTGAAGAGGGCGGTCGACAGCGAAAAAGAGGCGTCAAAAAACCCGGCGGTCACCGCTTTAACGCCCGCAAATTATAAGTTTGAACTGATAGGGAGTGAAAACCTGAACGGCCGTCAATCCTACATTTTGAAAGTGGACCCGCTGAAGAAGAGCAAGTTCCTCTATCAAGGTCAGATTTGGGTGGATGAGACAGACTTCGCAGTTGCAAAGATCGAGGCTGCACCCGCGAAGAACCCTTCCTTTTGGATCTCGACGACGCTGATCCGATATTCAAACGCGAAGACAGGCGATTTCTGGCTGCCTCACCAGACCCACAGCGAGACCAAGGTTCGCATCGGCGGCAGCGCGGTTCTCACGATCGACTACGGCACCTACAAGATTGATACGGACACCCGGCAGGGAATCGCGACAAACTGAACGCTACCAGGTCGTCGGGCCTTCTGGCGTGGTCAAGACGCGCTCCGGCGAACCAGCAGCAACGTCTGATCGTCCGCTATCTTTCCAAACTTCTTGGCGGACTTGAAAATTCCATTCGCAATCTCGGACAGAGGTAGAGAGGCTAGCCGGGTCAGAGTGGTTTCGATATAGATTTCTCCCAACTCCTTCTCCTTTGAGTCAAAGACTTCTGTCAATCCGTCCGTCACGATCGCAAGAATGTCCTCCGGTTGAAAATCGAGCGTGCCCGTGTGGAATTGGGTGTTCGCGAACATCGCAACGGGGAAGTTCTCGACCGAATGGCGAACAACCGTCCCGCTGCTGCGCTGAAAGTGAAATATCGGGGAATGCGCGGCGACCGAGTAGGTAACCTGCGCCTCCGGTGAAATCAGGAGATAGACAAAAGTCGCGTACGCCGACGTTTCCGTCAAAGGTGTCAAAGTATTGTTCACCGCTTCAAGCAGCCCCTCGCCACTTGGCGGCTTCGCCATGAAGTGCATGCGGACCGCGGTCTTGACCATGCTCATCAGAACGCCTGCGGCGACTCCGTGTCCCGCAACATCGGCGACGTAGGCGCACACAAACCCATCGGCCTCCACAACGTCGATGAGATCGCCGCCAACTGTTCCACTCGGAATCGAGATCCCGTACGTTTCCACGTTTCCCGTCTTCAACTCAATCGGCGGCACCAGTTGTTGTTGGATTCGGGACGCCAGTTCGATCTCGGTATGGGCCGCAAAGAAGCGTTTTCCCTCCATCTGAAAAAAGGTTCCAAACCAGCCGTAACTGAAGAGAATTAATCCCATGATGAGCAGGCCATGCAGGTCCACGTGCGTTCGCCACTGTTCCGCTGTGAACGTATGCTGCAACGGCGGAAAGATGCGAGGCGAGATCATCAGCCACGCAGTCTGGACGATGGCGAGTATGGTCGCCGATGCGATAAACAGCCGTCTCGTCATGCGTCGGTGCAGAATCATGATCCAGACAACTGCAAAAACCGCGGAAGTCAAAACCTTCACAACCAGTCGTCGAACATCAGAATGCTCAAGATCAAACAGATCGTTCACAGCTCCGACAGCGGCAAATGTAAATGCCACCGAGAGACAGAACGTCAGGAATGAGCGAATCGGCATCGTGGTGAAAATTTCTCGTCGAGCATTCCATTTGTTCATCCATTGACCTCGAAAAGTGGCCTCGCCAACTCTGCCGCAGCCGACACCTGCACCTCGAAGATTCGATGCACTCAGGCGGGAACGGGTGCCGCCCGTGGGGCAGGTTCTCTTGCCTGGCCGCATCGCGAGCCGGTTAGCGCTCAAAACAGCCAATGGGAGTCGTAGAACTAAGGTCTATAGACTCCCGTTATCTATCTCGTGCCCCTCCGCAGGAGTCTAGTACTTGCATGCAGATACAGGGGCAACACAAGGGGGAACGGAGAATGCAAAGTCTCATCCTCGGACTGTATAAAAATGCGAAGAGACTCCTGAGGTATGAGGAAGCTCAGAACCTGACTGAATATGCACTTTGCTTTACGATGATCGCGCTTGGCACCGTTGCCGGCATGAGCGCTATTGCCACAAGCGTGGGCCACACCTTTGCAGCCATCACCACGACTCTCAGCTCCGCTCTCTACTAACCTCGAAGTTTCGCCTTTCGCCGATCCGACCTCTCCGCCGCAGCTGAACTCTGGCGATAGCCAATCGCAATCATCATGAACTCGCGTGCCTCTATGGCGTCGCCTCGCTCCGACCTTGTCGCACCCAGCTGCCATCGTCTCCTGTCGTGTCCCGTCTGATATAAAGGCTCGGAAGTAAGTTGACAGAATGGAAGGCGCGATCAAATGCCACGAATCTGGTTTGCGATAGTCTGTCTGATCGGGATCGAAGCATCAACCCTCAGTGCAACAGAATGCGCTGGACTCAAGAGCCTTAAGCTCGACGACACGACCATAACTTTGGCCGACCCGGTAACGTCGGGTACGTTGGATCTTCCGCGCGGCGAAGCGCCAATGCGCGGCCTCCCGGCATTCTGTCGTGTGGCCGGAGTACTCCATCCGACGCCTGACTCGGAAATTCAATTTGAAGTCTGGATGCCCGAGAAGGCGTGGAACGGCCGCTTTCTCGGCGTAGGAAATGGTGGCTTCGCGGGGTCGATCGGTTACAACGGATTTTCCAGTTATCTCAAACGCGGCTTTGCCGTGGCCGGTTCCGACGCAGGCCACCAGGCGGAAGGCACCGATGCGAGTTGGGCATTCGGGCATCCGGAAAAGATCAAGGACTTCGGCTGGCGGGCCGTCCACCTGACGGCGCAACGCGCCAAACAAATTGTGCAGGCTTACTACGGCAAGCCCGAAGAGAAGTCCTACTTCGACTCATGTTCTGATGGCGGCCGTGAAGCGCTAATGGAGGCGCAGCGCTTTCCAGAGGACTATGACGGAATCCTCGCCGGCGCGCCGGCCAATGAATGGTCCACCATGCTGGCCGCCGGAGTTGCGAGTCTGCAAAGCCTGATTGGCGATCCGAGAGCATATATCTCCGACTTGAAACTCCCCGCAATTCAAAAAGCATCGCTGGCGGCCTGCGATGCCCAGGACGGCGTGAAAGACGGCGTTGTCGGCGATCCGATCAAGTGTCACTTCGATCCCTCAGTGCTGCTTTGCAAAGGCGCCGAGACGTTGGACTGCCTGACGCAGCCGCAGCTCACTGCGCTTGAGGCGCTATACACAGGCGCAAAAGATGGAAATGGGAAAGTTTTCTTTCCGGGATTTTTGATGGGCTATGAGAACGGGTGGCACGAGTGGGTTGTGGGCGAAGATCCGGGGTCGTCGCTAGGTTCGCGCTTTGTTCAGAACTATTTTCGTTATATGGTTTCCGGCGATCCGAAATTCAACATCCTTACCGTTGATGTCGATACCGCCCTCCAGCAATCGAAGGCAAGGAGTGCTGCCGACCTGGATGCTTCGAACGCCGACCTCAGCGGATTTGCATCGCGCGGCGGCAAGTTGATTCTGTATCACGGGTGGAACGACGCGGCGATCTCTCCCTGGAATACCATCGCGTATTACAAGAATGTGCAAGAGAAGATGGGTGCCCAGAAAGCAGATTCATTTGTCCGTCTCTATATGATCCCGGGAATGGAACATTGCGCAGGCGGCCCCGGCGCAAGCTCGTTCGGGCAGTTTGGGCTCGAGACTGCGAAAGGCCCAAAGTACGGACTCTTCGACTCGCTCGAAAGCTGGGTGGCAAAGGGAACACCTGCCGACGATGTCGCTGCAACGAAGTATGCACCGGGAGCGGACGGTGTGACGAAAGCCGTGATGACGCGGCCACTTTGCGCTTTTCCATCCGTGGCCAGATACAAAGGTTCAGGAGACCCGAGTAACGCTGCAAACTTCGAGTGCGCGAAACCCTGACGGGGTTAGGATTCGCTCGCGACTTGACGATGGTAGATCAAGTCTCAATGCCTCCGTCTCCAAGCAGCTTGAGCGATCTTCCCCCCAGAATGATCTTCTTGCCCACCGGCGCGCTCGCAAATGGATCATCGATGTTTTCGGTATCCACAATCTGCGACCAGCGCTTGCCCGTAGGAGACTCCGGCAACGTGAACTCGACTCCCTGATCCGCAGCGTTCACCAGCAGCAGAAAGCTGTCGTCAATCACCCAGTTTCCATTTTCATCGGTCACCTGCAATGTACGTCCGTTCAATAGCAGCGCGATCGCTCGGCTCCATTCCGAATTCCAGGCTTCATCCGCCACTTCATTCCCGTCCGGGTTGAACCATTCAATATCTCTCTCGACTCGCACCAGCGATCCGTCCGTCCGTTTGCGGATTTCGCGGTCCTGAAAGAACTTCCTGCGGTGCAGATTGGGATGCGCAAGTCTTAGTTGAATGATCTTGCATGTAAATTCGCGCAGTCGCTCGCGTCGCTCATCGAGATTCCAATCGAACCATGTCAGCTCGTTATCCTGGCAATAGCAATTGTTATTGCCCATCTGCGATCGCGCCACTTCGTCTCCGCCAGTCAGCATGGGAACTCCCTGCGAAAGCATCAGCGTCGCCAGAAAATTTCTCATCTGCCTTTCGCGCAGCTCATTGATGGTCGTATCGTCAGTCGGCCCTTCCACTCCCATATTCCACGAATCGTTGTTGTCCGAGCCGTCGTTGTTGTCGTCGCCGTTTGCCTCGTTGTGCTTCTGGTTGTAGCTCACCAGGTCGCAAAGTGTGAAGCCGTCGTGTGCGGTAACAAAGTTGATGCTCGCGTATGGCTTCCTGCCGTCAAACTGATAAAGATCGCTCGATCCCGTCAGCCGATATGCGAAGTCTGAGAGTTGCCCCGCATCGCCCTTCCAGAAGCGCCGCACGGTGTCGCGGTATTTGCCGTTCCACTCCGCCCACAAAACAGGGAACTGGCCCACCTGGTAACCGCCTTCCCCGACGTCCCAAGGTTCCGCAATGAGCTTTACCTCGGCCAGCGTCGGGTCCTGATGAATGGTGTCGAAGAACGAGGACAGCCTGCTCACATCATGCAATTCGCGCGCCAGCGTTGCGGCCAGATCAAAGCGGAACCCATCCACATGCATGTGGGTTGCCCAGTAGCGCAGCGAATCCATAATCATCTTCAGCACTTGCGGATTGCGCACGTTCAGCGAGTTTCCCGTTCCGGTGTAGTCCATGTAGAACTGCGGATCGTCCGGCAGTGTGCGGTAATACGTTGTGTTGTCCACGCCTTTCCAACTCAGCATTGGTCCCAGGTGATTGCCTTCGCAGGTGTGGTTGTAGACCACGTCGAGAATGACCTCGATGCCCGCCGCATGCAGCGCCTTCACCATCTCTTTGAATTCGCGGACCTGCCCACCCTGGTCGCCCGACGAGCTGTATCGCGATGCCGGCGCAAAGTAGCCCAGCGTGTTATATCCCCAATAATCGGTGAGGCCCTTCTCAACAAGATGCCCTTCATCGATGAAGTGATGAATGGGCATCAACTCAACCGCAGTGATGCCGAGGTCTTTAAAATAGGCAATGCTCGCCGCATGTCCAAGCCCGGCATAGGTCCCTCTCAATTCCTCGGGCACCGCGGGATTCCGGTGGCTGAATCCCTTCACATGAGCTTCGTAGATCACCGAGTCAGGCAGTGGAGTCTCCGGTTTCCAATCGTCGCCCCAGTCAAACGGGTCGTCGATAACAACAGACTTTGGAACCCCCGCGGCACTGTCCTGCGTGTCCATCTTCAAGGGATCGCCGGACGCTACATCGTAAGGGAAAATCGGTTCCTTCCAATCGACATTCCCAGAAATCGCCTTCGCGTAAGGGTCGACCAGCGACTTGTTGTAGTTGAATCGGAAACCCTGTTCGGGTGCCCACGGCCCGTCCACGCGAAAGTTATAGAGCTGCCCGGGATTGATCCCGTTGATGAATCCATGCCATACAAACGCGGTGCGCTCGCGCAGCGTGATGCAGTCGGACTGCCGCCCCTGCGCGTCGTACAGGCAAACGTCGACCCGAGTGGCGCCTTCTGAGAAGACCGCGAAATTCGTGCCCTTTTTGTATGCTGTTGAACCTAACGGGTAGGGCTTTCCGGGCAACAACGTACGGCTCATGAGCCGTTTGATGCAAATCAGGTGCAAACCCGTTGTTTCACGGTGGGTCGATTCCTCACCGTCTCGAGGAACGCGGCTATGCCGCCATGGCCTCTGCGAGCCTTCGTATCGTGAGCACGGTAATGTCGTCTTCCTGGCCGAACTCTTTCGCGGCGTCGGCAATGTAAAACGCAGATTGGCTGCTCAGGTTATGTACGCGTTCAAAGCCGAAAAGCTCGCCAGAGGAGTGGCGCGCCTCCACGACTCCGTCCGACATCAAGAGCATTCGATCACCGGGATGCAAATAGAGCCGCACTTCGTCATAGCTGACGTCCGAGACAACTCCCAACGGAAGCCCTCCAGGCAGTTTCACTTCCTGAGTATTCAAATAGGGCGGCAGATGTCCGGCATTCGCAAGCACCAGTTCTCCATCCGGCCCAAACCATGCCGCCTGGCAGGTGGTAAAGCTCTCGCTTCCCAGCAAGACTCGGTTCAACGACTCCAGAATCTTCGCCGGCCTTTTATCCGACGCCCGGCGCAGCGCTCCCATGAGCATTGAGACGTTCATCGCTGCCTGCAGTCCCTTGCCCGCCACATCCCCGATCACCACCAGCAAACCGCCGTCTTCTGTCGACTCAATGTGAAAGAAGTCGCCGCCGACTTCCGTTGCAGGGTTATAGACCGAGTCAACCTCGAATCCCGGTGTCGATATCTTCTCCCGCGGAATCATCAACTCCTGCACGCTGCGTGCTGCCGCCAGTTCTCCGCTCGCGCGCTCTTGCTCATGGTGAATACGCAGAAAGCGCACAAAGATGATGAGGATGATCGATAAGAGACCTGCGAAGTCCGCGATCGCGGCAAAGTGAATCGGAATCGGCCCCGCTTGCAGCGTCAGTGGCGATTTGTACGTCCCGCCTCCAAAGTCGGCCATTCCGCCGGTGAGAATCGGTTCGATGATTCCAACTATCGTCAACACCAGCGGAATAAGCAGCAACCCTGCCTCGAAGTTGCGCCGCACCGTCGCAAAAATGAGTGTGGCAAAGATGAATACCAGCCACCCGAGAATCCAGAACAGGCTTCCGAGGTAAACCACCGCGAGCATCACACCAATTACGTTGCTGTGGCCAACGAACAGCAGGACAGGCCCAACGAACGCCAGAATCGGCGAAGTGTAACGCAAAACGCGAATGTACCAACGCGGTCGCAGTGCCAGGAACGCAATTAGAAACTCGAAATACAGGTACGCTGAAATTACAACAAGCTCCAGGGTAATCGCGGCATACCAAAGCTGATCAAGATACGCCGAACTGCCTGCGAGATCGATAAAACCGATAGGCGCCTGCACAAGTTCGTGCAATGCCAGCCAGAGATACTCGATGTGACCTTTTTGAGTAAAGTAAAGGGTCAGCAAAAACGCCGCCAGCACCGTGAGCAGTACCGCATTCACGAGGCGCGGAAGACGCTCAAACAAGCTGTGATCGCTCCAGAGTTCCAGCGAGCGGCGCAGGTCATCAGGGTTCCCCGCGCGAAAGGCGCGACCAGAAAAAAAGTTCGTATACGAAGCCATTCCGAACGGAATGTATAGGGTTCGCACCACCAGCGTGACCGACGTGTCTGTAGGCGCCAGGCCAAGGTCGTAGATTCGCGAAATCTGCTGATAGCGGAACGTGGAATCCGAATGCGGTCCCTCCGGCAAGATCCGCTTTCCATTCACAAAAACGTCCACGCCCGGCCCGGAGTTGCTGAAGTTCATCGTGGTATTTTGCGAAACCGGAAGTTCCATCAGTAGCGCAACGGGACCGTGATTTGGCGCAAACTTCAGGTGCAGCCGGAACCATGCGAATTGCCGATCACGATTGTCTGAATGGTCGTTGTCCTGTTCCGGCGACGAAACATCGGCAAATGACCCATGGGCATCGCGAACTGCCCAGCTGGAATCGTCGAAATTGGGGTCGGCCGCCGCGCTGTCACTCGTAATTCCAACCCGCCAGCCTTGATCCAGTGTCAGCGGCGAACCGAGGTGAGTAGCATCAACCACTCCCGGGACCGAGGAGCCTTCGGAGGTGGCGGCTACAGGCGCCTTCTGCGGCATATGGCGGTGCAGAACGCCCAGAAGGGGTCCTACATCGTTCCGCTTCTGCGCGGAGGATTGCACCGCGAGACAGAATGACAATAAAACCGCCAACCAGAACACCCGGCGCACTTTCGCCTCCCAATTTCTCGTGTTCTCCACTCTAATTCAGTCCGGCCCCCCTCTCAAAAAAAGGAGCCTGATTGTGGCGGTAAGTGCAGATTGGCGCATCCGTTGCGCCCGACACGGATGCTTCGTAAGATCGGCTTGAGAGGGAACAAGGGGCGGATGGAAGACGTGGCGTCGGTTCCAGGGCGGCAACTCAACCCGCTTTTGAGAATTCTCCTGCCTTTGTCGGCACATTCACCTTCCGCAAGGTCATTCGCCGAATAGTAAGGCCAGATCCTCCAGCGTTGATCTCGCGAATGGTAAACGGAATCAGAAAGCCGCCCACTGGCCTGTAGTCCGCATACTCCAGATCAACGGATTCGTCACCATAGAAGCTGGCAGAATACATTCTCTTCCGCAAAAGAAGTCCGCTTTCCGCATCGAAAAACAGATCCTGTTTTTCGCCCTGATCCTCCACCTGAACAATGTAAGCGCGTCGATCGTACACGTGATCCTTTGTGACGGTTTTTGAAACAGCTTGTCCGCCAGCCTGGTTCGGATCGAGGGTAGCAGTACGCGACCTCACGGTTTCAAGCTCTCCGCCGTCCATTACGTGCCATCCCTTGTCGTCGTGGGCCCACGCGTCTGCACCGTTCTTGACAAACTTGATGGTGGTGGCGCCCTTGTGGTCGGTCATGCGAACGTGATCCGCGCCATTCATCACCAGGTCCACAGACATGTGCTGCGCTGCGCCTTTGCCCCCGTAGGTCGCGATCTCGAACGATGCTGCCTGGCTCTGCGGCGCCTTGGATTTCCCAATTCCGACCGCGCGCCGATAATGCGCCAGCACATCCTCTACAGATGGCAGCGGCGCATCCTTTTCCGCGGCTTTCATCCAATGCTCCATGTTGGGCACCGGGGCGGCCTGTGGTTTCAGAGTCCCGCGATGACAGGTGTTGCAGGTAACGGTGACGCTGCCGCCAAAGTTTTGCCGGTTGATGTCGTTGACCATTTGCATCATGTGCCTTGCCTTCAGTTTGGCAAGATTGCCGTCGTCATGGTCAAACGTCGAAGTATGACAGTGGTCGCACGTCACACCCAGCGACTCCGCAATAAAGGCCATGGTGTCGAACCATTTGTTTTCGGGCACGTCTTTCAACACCTGTATGTTCTTGAAAGCCTCGCCTGCGGTCTTCACCTTTTGATCTTGCGCGAGCGTCTGCTGGGCCATCGCTGAAGCGATGCAGAGAGAACCGGACAAGACCACCGTTAACCGCAATTTCATATTCGTTCCTCCCGCAGATCCGTGGGCAAGATTTCGCCCTGGGTGCCGACCAAACAAGATTCCAGATGGATATCTCCGAACCTCGGAGCCTATAGCGCGGACGGTCATGGCCAGGGAACGGTGCGAACTCTGTGACCAAATGCCTTCGCCAGTGACGAGTGACTTCAGTCGATAAGGATTTGCGCGATTCCCCGCAACGTCAGGTTGCGCCCGCGTCTCTCCCGTTCTGGTGTTCCCGGGGGAGCAAGCGCATGCGGCATCAGCGACGGTCCGGCATCCAGATGATTGCATATGGATATGTCGCTGATCGCCTGCGCGTGCGACGGCCGCATTGCGGGAAAGACATTGAGGAGCTTTGCCCGATCGACCGCCAGCGTGCCCAGCTTCTCAAGACGCATGCGCGTTAAATGTGTGGCGGAGCAAGTGCCGCCGAGGCTCAACACCCAACGCTGCTCTTCATTCCGCAAGGCACTGATGGCGGGAATCTCGGGCACGGTGTTTGCAAGCTTCAAATATCGATACCAGGCAAGGTAGTCGAAGGCGCGGCCTCTATCGATCACCAGAAATGCGCCATAGCCGTCCTGAGCCCAGAAAAGGGGATTGTTGGGTTTGTCCAGTTGCTCTGGACGAGCATAGGCGTTGATCACTTTGCCTCCCGACGTCGGATAGCAGATAACGTCCCCGACTTCCATCAGGTAGGGTTGCGGTTTCTTGAGAACAGCACGCGGCTTGGTCGCCGGTTGCGCCGTCTCCAGGCGCGTTCGAAGTTCCTGCAGCACGACCCGCCTTTTTTTGAGATCTACCGATTGGGCGCCTCGCTTTTCCATCGACACCAGATCTGCGCCGCCGTCGACGATTCTGAGAGCTATATCCCTGGCGCGCGTCGCTGGCAGTCCGCGCTTTGCGAGTTGGTCGGCGAGCACCAGCCAGAACGTGGTGTAGTCTTCGTCGTCAGGGTTCTCGGCAGACTGCGGCTCTGTTTCGCAGATGGCGTCAATCAGCCGCTCCTCACTAAAGGGCAGTCGTAAGACCGCGCTGATCGTACTTCGCAGATCAAGCGCGAAGTCACTCGAATAGAGCCCGACGCTCCATACTCCCATTTGCTGGCTCCGGAGAGGTGCGAACGCCATGAGTCCGGCCGTTCGCTATCATTCTATTGCCGGGTTAAAGCCTTTCGTCTAAGACCAATGAAATAGCCCTGTGCGAGCCAAGGTGCGTTCATACTGAAAGCGGGTAGAATCCTGCCGGGAGGTTCGACGGGCGCTGGGGAAACCACACTTTTGCCACCCACCGCCCAATCCTGGTGGGCCTTTTTCAGGTGGTCAAAAGTCCTCGGAATGATTTCGCTTCCATGTGGTGCCATATCCGCACATACTAGCGTCTAATGAGTGCAGCGAAGCGCCACCTCAGGGTGAACCAGGTGCGGTTCGCGGAGGTAGTGTCATGAGGACAGGTTTCAAGGATTCAAAGGCAAGAATGCTGATTGGGTTAGCCTTGGTAGCAGCTACGACCATGTGGGCCCAGTCCGCTCCTCAATCAAGCCCCTCAGGCACGACGCCATCCGAACCACCAGCAGCGACAGCACCTGCTCAAACGCCGCCTCCTTCGGGCGCCCCCACAGCCCAGCCGGCCCCTGGCACAACTCCGGTTGCAGGGGACACTCCCGCTTCTACCTCCGCCGCGCCCCCTCCCGCTAACGACGCCGCGACAGCGGCCAATTGCACGCCCCCTGCAAGCGATACCGGCGATAAGAAAAAGGACAAAAAGAAAAAGGACAAATCAGCCTCCGAGACCCCGTCTACCACCCCGTGCCCGGCCCCAGGAACCACCCCGGTCTCAGGCGATGTTCCCGCTGCCAGCGTCAATCCTGAAAAGGTCGTGGAACCAGGCAGCCAGAAAATCAATGTCAAGCCCGGCAGCATTGAAGACGTGAGCGCCGTAGGCAATCGCGATATCGGCGGTCGTGGAATGGGCAACTGGTACTCCACCGACACCGAAATCAAGATGGGCAAGGGGTACGCCTCTGAAATCGAGAAGAGCACCCGTTTCATCACCGATCCGGTTGTCACCGAGTATGTAAATCGCATCGGTCAGAACATCGTAAAGAACTCCGACTGCAAAGTTCCGTTCACCATCAAGGTCATTGACTCTGATGAAGTCAACGCAATGGCTCTGCCGGGCGGCTTCTTCTACGTCAATTCGGGATTGATTCTTAACGCCGACGAAGAAGCCGAACTTGCCGGCGTAATGGCCCATGAAACGGCCCACGTCTGCGCTCATCACGCGGTCCGCGAACAGACCCGCATGAACTATGCCCAGCTTGGAACCATCCCGCTGATCTTCATCGGCGGCTGGACAGGATATGGCATCTACGAGGCAGCCTCACTCGCCATTCCAATCACGTTCCTCCACTTCTCGCGCGACTTCGAGGCACAGGCTGACTATCTCGGAGTGCAATACATGTATCGCGCTGGATACGATCCGCAGGCTTTCATCAGCTTCTTTGAAAAAGTGCAGGCACTAGAGAAGCGCAAGCCCGGCCTCGTAGCCAAGACCTTCTCTGACCATCCGCAGACTCCCGATCGCATCCTGCACTCGCAGGAAGAGATTGCCAGAATTCTGCCGCCACGCGACGAATACATCGTGACCACTTCCGAATTTGACGATGTCAAGGCCCGCCTCGCGCGAATCGAGAACAAGCGCCGGCTAACCGATACCAAGGATTCTAAGAAGCCGTCACTGCGCCGGGCCAGCACCAGCGCAGATGGCACTACCACGCCGCCCGCCGACACCTCCGACGACAAACCGACACTGCATCGCCGCGAAGACCAGAATTTTCAGAGCACTGACGCCCGCCCTTGACGCTGGCCCTTATGCTCCATTGACTCCATAACGAAAAGCAGAAACGCCGCCGACCCAAATCGGCGGCGTTTTTCTGCGCTTACCTCAGAGCCAAAGCGCCCCAACCGCGGGAGTTCCAAAGATCAAATCCCCCGTCCTTCCACTGTCAATTCTGCCAGTAGAAGGACTGGGTTGAGCCCCCTTAATGTACATGGGACTGTCTACACGAACCCGCGCGGGCCGCCGGTGCCAGGAAGTCTTGATCAGAGGTGAAAAGCACTTGCAGTTCGGTTCTGACCATCACGTCCTGCCCCCGTTCTGTGCATCACCTCGGCGAGCCGAGTGGCCTTTCATGAGTGGATCAATTTGAAAATGACCAAAGTCGCGATTCAGGCAAGGTGAAATGAAAGTCAGCGGACATAGCAAGCAACATTGGGTCTTGTTTGGATTGACGGCTTTGCTGGTGCTTTGCCCGTGGCCAGGACTTCATGCGCAGGATTTATCGCCCCGCGCCTATCTCATCACTCCGTACCATTCAAACGCCGCCACGGTAACGTGGTCCTTCTACGATGGCAGCCTCAATTTCAACGGAGCGCTCGCAGCCAGTGACGCAAAAGGTCAATACAACATAAGCGTTCTCAGCGCTTATCACTCATTCGGCGTCTTTGGTCGCTCAGCGAATGTCGTCGCCACGATTCCATATGCTGAGGGAAACTTCATGGGAACCGTATCCCAGCAGGAGCTGCACGCTTATCGCTCAGGACTTGGAGATTCGATCTATCGCGTTGCGGTGAATCTCAAAGGCGGCCCGGCAATGCAGCCACGGGAATTCGTCAAGTGGCGTCAAAAGGTCCTGCTGGGTGCCAGTCTAAAAGTGATGGCCCCGACCGGCCAGTATGATCCGACGAAGCTCATCAACTGGGGTACGAACCGCTGGTCGTTCAAGCCCGAATTTGGCTATTCTCAGCGCTGGGGAGGGAAATGGATAGTGGATGGCTATGCCGGCGTGTGGTTCTTCACCACCAATAATGATTTTTGGGGACACAATGTCTACTATCCAGGTACGAGATCCCAGAATCAAAAACCAATCGGATCCTTTGAAGGTCATCTGAGTTACGACTTCAAGCCCGGCTACTGGGTCTCGCTCGACGGCAATTTCTGGGCGGGCGGAAGAACAAGCGTCTCCGGAATAGAGAACCCACTGACGAAGCAATTCAACTCCCGTCTTGGAGGCACCGGCGCATTCCGCATCACCAGGCATCAGTCACTGAAATTCAGCTACAACAACGGCACCTATATCCGGTTCGGCGGCAACTACCAAAATGTCTCCGCCGCGTGGCAATACAGTTGGCTGGGTAGACCGAACTGAGTCCGCGCTCCGCGACTCGCGAGCCCACACGAATCTCCGGCTGCGAAGAGCATGCACCATCCGTCCCAACGACCCCACCGGTGGGGTCCGCAATATTTGAGGAGCCCAACCAGTGGTCCTTCGGATGCCTGTAACCCTTATAACTCGTGTACCTTACGGCTCCTTCATTGCATGAATTTCCTGCAATTTCCTGAAAAACCTTGAAATGACAGGCAAAACCGAGTTATATACAGGACTACCGGCTGTTCTGCCGGAATCTTGCCTCGGGGCCGATTTTTACCTGGTTGCTTGCCGGGTCAGCCCTCACGAGAGGAAACCATGCGCAACGCCGCTGTTCGCTCTAACCTCCTCGTTCCCGAAATCCGCGAAGTTATGGACATTCGCCAAGCTTCCGACTATCTGGGCATCTCTCCTGACACCCTCTACAAATATGCCTCCGAGGGTTTTGTCCCGGCATTCAAACTGGGCAATCGCTGGCGCTTCAAGCGGTCGCGGCTCGACGAGTGGATGGACAGGCAGTCTGAAATGCAGGCTGCTGAGTCCGCGCCCGATCCGAACCAGAAGAAGCCTGTGCGGCCCGCGATGTAAGCTCTTCTGCGTCGGCGTAGACCTTCAATTTCATTTCACTCGAATCATGTCCCCGCGAAACCTGTGCTCGCAGCAGAGCGAACTGCGGCATGCTCTTTGCCTCGCCGTGATATACCTTTCCGGATGGACCATATACGCCGCATGGGGCAGTTGCGTCGCCGGTTGACACGCGCCGGGCTTTCGGGGCTTCTCGTCACGCATCTTCCCGACGTCCGTTATCTTTCCGGCTTCACGGGTTCGAGTGCAGCTTTGGCCATCACTCGCCGAGCGTCTCGCCTGTTTACTGACGGCCGCTACAAAGCGCAAGCTGCTCAAGAGGTCAAGGCTGCGCAGGTTGAGATCGTCTCTGCTTCGCCCGCGATCTCCGCAACCCAATGGCTGGCTGCTCAGCCTGGCATAAAGTTCGCGAGTTTCGATCCAACGTGGACAACCGTCGCTGAACTCTCTCGCTGGAAAGCGGCGCTGCCATCGCGCCTTCGTCGCATGTTCCTCTCACCGCTGGCCGGCCCCATGGTCGAACCTCTCCGCATGGTGAAAGACGACGATGAACTCGCACTGATGAGTGAAGCTGCACTCACAGGCTGCAAACTGTTCGAACATATCCTTGGCGTCATTCGCCCCGGAATCTCAGAGGTTGAATTAGCCGCCGAACTCGAACACGAGGCTCGCATGCTCGGTGCAGAGGGCATGTCCTTCGAAACGATCGTTGCCTCGGGTGTTCGCTCCGCGCTCCCGCACGGCCGCGCGACGGCAGCTCGTCTGCCTCGCAGAGGGTTTTTGACTCTCGACTTCGGTATAATCCTCAATGGCTATTGCTCCGATATGACCCGCACTGTCTACCTGGGAAAACCAAAGCCTGAAGAGCGAAATGCTTATGAGGCGGTGCTCGAAGCGCAGGAGACGGCAGTTGCAGCGGTGAGCGGAGGATCCAGTTGCGGAGAGGTCGATGAAGCGGCTCGGGCAGTATTGCGCAAAGCAGGAATGGCGGATGCCTTTTCCCATTCGACCGGACACGGAGTCGGGCTCGAGATTCACGAGCCCCCCCGAATCGGCGCAGCACAGACCACCCGGCTGATAGCCTGGCATGGTTGTTACCATTGAACCGGGGGTCTACTGGGCTGGCAAGTTCGGCATTCGCATCGAAGACATGGTGGCTGTTACGCAAACCGGATGTCAGGTGCTTACCCCCGCACCCAAGGCTCTGATCGAACTTTGAACCATCTTTTCTCGCCGCGTGCGAGACACTTAAGGAACGAATGAAACCACAGGACATGAAGGATCTGAAGGAACTGATCGAGTTCCTGAAGCAATACCAGGTTGCGGAATTCGATCTGGATCGTGGCGACACTAAGATCCGGCTCAAGTTTGCGCAACAGGGGGCTTCCTCCGCCGGGCTCTCTGAATTGGCACATTTGGTGGCCAGCGCACCCGCTACACAATCTGCTGGCCAGGCTCCCGCCACAACCGTTCCGCCGCCCGCGGAGCCGGTGATCGATCCGGATGCGGGACTGCATATTCTCAAGTCCCCCATCGTTGGCACCTACTATGGTTCGCCATCGCCTGGCGCAGCCGCCTTTGTCTCTCCCGGAGATCACGTCGACAAAGGTCAGGTCATCTGCATAGTAGAAGCCATGAAGCTGATGAACGAGATTGAGTCGGATGCAACGGGCGAAATCGTGAAATGCCTTGTTACAAACGGACAGCCAATCGAATTCGGTCAACCTCTCTTTTCCATCCGGGTGCAATAGAACGCACGCAAAGTTATCGAACCTGCTCTCAAAGGGTCTGAATGTTTCGTAAGGTCTTGGTTGCCAATCGCGGTGAAATTGCGCTGCGCGTGCTTAATGCCTGCCGGGAACTCGGCATCCGCACAGTTGCCGTCTACAGTGAAGCTGACCGCAACTCCCTGCATGTTCGCTTTGCCGATGAGGCCATCTGCATAGGTCCTCCGCGCCCGGCCGACAGCTATCTCAACGTTCCCGCTGTCATCTCTGCCGCAGAAATCGCAAATGTCGACGCCATACACCCCGGCTACGGATTACTGAGCGAGAACGCCAACTTTGCCGAAGTCTGCCGCGCATCCAATATCAAATTCATCGGCCCTCCACCCGAAGTCACCCGCCTGATGGGAGAGAAAGAAAAGGCCCGCCAGGCAATGAAGGCGGCAAAAGTCCCGATCCTCCCCGGTTCGGATGGCGTAATCGCTACTGCCGAAGAAGCGCTCGAGTGGGCCGAAAAAGTAGGCTATCCAGTCATCCTCAAGGCCAAAGCCGGAGGCGGTGGTCGTGGGATGAGAATCGTCCGCACCCCTGACGAGTTGCCAAATCTGTTTCACGCTGCTTCCTCTGAGGCAGCCAATGCCTTCGGCAACGGCGAGCTGTACATGGAGAAGTTCATCGAGCGGCCTCGCCACATCGAGTTCCAGGTGCTGGCAGATGAGCACGGCCACGTGGCCACCCTCTTTGAACGCGAGTGCTCCATTCAACGCCGTCATCAAAAACTGATCGAAGAAGCGCCGTCTCTGCAGGTGACGCCCAAGATGCGCGAGGAGATCGGCAAAACCCTCTGCCGTTGTCTGACCGAGATCGGCTATCAGAACGCCGGTACCGTTGAGTTCCTCATGGACGAAGACCGCCAGCTCTACTTCATCGAGATGAACACCCGCATCCAGGTGGAGCACCCCATCACCGAAGCCATCACGGGAGTGGATCTCGTTAAGGCGCAATTGCGGATTGCTGCGGGCGAGAGGCTCGACGCCATTCTGCCGCACAAGCTGGAGATTCGCGGTCACGCCATTGAGTGCCGCATCAACGCCGAACACCCACAGAAATTCACGCCCTCAGCCGGCAAAATCACCGCCTTTAATGTGCCCGGTGGCAATGGCGTGCGGGTAGATACGGCACTCTATGCGGAGGGAGTTGTCCCCCCATACTACGACTCGCTCATTGCCAAGCTCATCGTCCACGGCATCGATCGCGAAGAAGCCATCGCGAAGATGGAGCGCGCGCTCAGCCAGTTTGTAGTGCAGGGAATTGACACATCGATTTCGCTGCACCAGGCAGTCTTTGCCGACCCCGGTTTTCGCGAAGGCGAATTCGACACAAAATTCATGGAGCGGTTTCTCTCGAAATAGACTGCCCGGGGTTGGACGCCCCACATCAAGTCAGTCTCCAATTTCCACCCGCGGCCTCGGATCTGACGCGTCCGCGAACAGCCGCTCATCTCGCTTCCTTCTGATCTCTGCTTTCGCGTTTGCCGTCCACAATGTAACAATCGCCTATTGAAAAGGACAACCAGGAGACACACGCGGCTTTCATGCACGCAAAATCTTTTCTTTGCCTCATCCTCCCTCTCGCCATGGCCGCGGTTCTCGCCATGCCGTCTTCGCATTCCCAGCAGAAAATTGACTGGCCCGTCTACAACGGCGGCGTCGATGGCGATCACTATTCGAAGCTCACGCAAATCAATCGCGCCAATGTGCACCTCCTTAGGCAGGCTTGGACCTTTGACACTGGCGAAAAGGGCGGAATGCAGACCAACCCGCTCATCGTCGGGCGAACAATGTATGGCTACACGCCATCCACCAAAGTGATCGCGCTCGACGCCGCTACCGGCAAGCTCAAGTGGAAATTTGACTCCGGCATTGTTGCGGGACAGCCTGCTCGCGGCGTCACTTACTGGGCAGACGGCAAGCAAGGCCGCATCTTCGCAGCCGTAATGAACTTACTTTTCTGCCTCGATGCGGACACGGGCAAGCCGGTTACATCGTTCGGCGACAATGGCCATATCGACCTCCGCAAAGGTCTTCCGGGCGACCCAAGCGCGCTCTCCATCGCACTCACGACACCGGGCATCATCTACAAGGATCTGATCATCGTCGGCGGCCGCGAACCTGAAGCACACCCCGCGCCCCCCGGCAACATTCAAGCCTTCGATCTGCGAACTGGCAAACTGCGCTGGGTCTTCCACACCATTCCGCTACCCGGCGAGCCTGGGTACGAAACATGGCCGCCCGACGCGTGGAAAACAGCAGGCGCAGCAAACAACTGGGCCGGCATGTCCCTCGATGCAGAGCATGGCATTGTGTATGTGCCCACGGGCTCTGCTGTGATGGATTTTTATGGCGGCGACCGACTCGGCGACAATCTCTACGCAAACACGCTCCTTGCACTCGACGCGAATACAGGCAAGCGCATCTGGCACTTTCAAGGAGTGCATCACGATATCTGGGATCGGGATTTTCCGTCGCCGCCAGCATTCTTCACAATTACGCGCAACGGCAAGCGCATCGAAGCATTGGCTCAAACCACGAAGCAGGGATATTTGTATCTCTTCAACAGGCTCACGGGCGAACCGTTGATCCCCATTCACGAGCACCCTTATCCCGCAAGCACCGTACCCGGAGAAGTCACTTCTCCTACGCAACCGGCACCCGACTATCCGGAACCGTTTGCCCGTCAGCAGGTAACCGAAGACACTCTGACGAATCGCACTCCCGCAGCGCATGAATGGGCATTGAAGACATTCCGCACCCTTCGCAACGGCGGTCAGTTCTATCCATTTGCGGTCGGCCAACAGACACTTGTTTTTCCCGGCTTCGATGGTGGCGCGGAGTGGGGCGGTCCCGCGCTTGATCCGGTTGCAAATGTTCTCTACGTCAACGCCAACGAGATGGCATGGCTGGGCGGTCTTGTGCTGACAACCAAGGCAGGTAGTCCGGGAGAAGAGGTATACGAGAGCCAATGCGCGATGTGTCACGGCGTAGATCGAGCTGGAGCACCACCCGCATTTCCATCTCTCATCGACGTCAACAAGCGCCTCACGAACGAGAAAGATCACGGACACCATTCAGCACGGCGTGGGCCGCATGCCGGGATTCCCGAATATCGATAGGGATAGAATGGCGGGACTCCTCGAGTTCTTGCGGACCGCCGGCGCATCGGGTCCACCGAGAGAGATGCCCGCAGCGTCCGCTCCCACGACTGCAGACGCCGTCCAATTCCGCAGGAGTGCAGGTCTACAACGATCGATGCGCCATATGCCATGGAGATCATCAGGAAGGAATCGCGCCGTCATTTCCAGCGCTAGTCGGAGTCGGCACTAGACTCAACGCTGCCCAGACCACCGATCTGGTACATACCGGGAAGGGAGGAATGCCGCCCATGCCCGACCTTACGGGGCCAAAACTTGCGGCGCTTCTCGAATATCTCCAAGTCGAGCCTGAGGTCAAAAAGGCAGCGGGCGATCCTTCCAATGGTCTCGACAAATACACATTCACGGGCTATCGCAAGTTCATCGACCCGGATGGATACCCCGCCATTTCTCCGCCCTGGGGAACGCTCAACGCAATCGACCTGAAGACAGGAAAGCTCCTGTGGAAGATTCCTCTCGGCGAGTTTCCCGATCTGGCGCTGCAGGGAATCAAAAACACCGGCTCAGAAAACTACGGTGGCCCAATCGTGACGGCCGGAGGAGTGCTCTTCATTGGGGCAACCGTGTCCGATCGCCGTTTTCGAGCTTTCGACACCCGGACAGGCAAGCTGTTGTGGGATGAGGAACTGCCGTTTGCCGGGATGGCCACGCCCTCTACGTACATGGTCGACGGCAAACAATACGTGGTGATTGCCGCAAGCGGTGGCCGCGACCCAAAAGGACCCATCGGCGGCATGTACATCGCCTTTGCTCTCCCATCCACAAAATAGGAGGGCGGGGCAGACGGGGTGCGAGCCCGTCGCGTAAAAAGTTCTCATCAATTATCGCTTTTTCTTCGCCTTTTCACAGACAATATCGGCTATGCTGGCAACGCAACATGGAGGTTGCTCGAATGGACATTCAAAAACAACTCATTGCGGAGTTTGAGAACGAGACAGACAGGACCCGCAAATTGCTCCAGGCTATTCCTGACGACGTTGATTTTGCATGGAAGCCGCACGCCAAGTCGATGCCATTTGGAAAATTGGCTGGCCACGTTTCCGACACCAATGGCGATTGGGCTTTGCATACACTCAAGGTCGATCGGCTCGACTGGAATCCGGAATTGAATCCTGAGCCCCTGGCAACAAAAACCGCCCTCCTCGAACGCTTCGAAAAACAGGTAGCCGAGGTGAAGCCATTTCTCGCAAATATGACGCCGGAAAAGTGGGATTCAAACTGGAAGTTCGTAGCCGGCGATCAAACATGGATCGATGACACCAAGTACAACGTCTGGCGAACATGGGTGCTCAATCACCTCGTCCACCACCGCGCCCAACTGGGAGTGTATCTGCGGCTCCTCGACAAGAAGATTCCGGGAATGTACGGCCCTTCCGCTGACGAAATGTAATTCTTGGCGAAAAATGGAACAGACGGGCGCCCTCTTGCAGAGCGCTGACAGTCTGTTCCTTTCGCGATAGATCACTGAAGCCACGGCGCTCGAACGACTACTCTGGTGGAATGGCATTCAACTTTCCAAAGATCTACCCAATTCTCGATTCTTCGTTCATTCCTGCCAACGGTCGAGCGGGTTTCCTCCGTCAACTTGGCGAGGGACTCACACGCGCTGGGGTAACTCTGTTGGAGTACCGCAACAAGAGCGGTAGCGATTTGGAATTGATTGACGACGCCAAGGTCTTGAGAGCGGCACTGCCTGTCGAAAAAGTGAAGTTGATTCTAGATGACAGAGTTGATCTCGTTGAGCAGCTTGGCTTTGATGGAGTTCATGTTGACTCTGACGATGTATCCGCCGCTGAGGCACGCCGGATCTTGGGACCGAAACGGCTAATAGGCACGTTCGCTGGGAGCGATTCGCTCCTGCCTGGCATTCTGAATGAGCCTGCGGATTACTTCGCCGTGGGACCAGTCTTCGCTACGACAACCAAGCAAACGGACAAGCGGCCGATCGGCTCCGATGGCGTCCGCAAGCTTCGCCAAGAGGCCGGGCCCGATGTTGTGCTGACCGCAGCTGCCGGCATTACTCTTGCCAACGCCCAATCTGTTCTCGATGCAGGGGCCAACACCGTTGCTGTCGCTGCGGCCATCTTTGGGGCTAGCGACCCCGCCTCAGAGTTCAGCCGGTGGCTCGAAATCTTGCGCTAAGACCTCACGCGGCCGAAAAGAATGCAGAAGACAATTTGCCCTGAATCAAGTAAAACAAGCGCAGTGCACACTCCCGATTTGATTTCTGCTCGCGAACCTGAGGCCACAACGGACAGCCCGAAGCTGGTGCAAAGTCTTGGCCTTTTCAGTTCCACTGCCATTGTCGCCGGATCCATGATTGGGTCCGGCGTTTTCCTTGTGGATGCGGATATCGCCCGGACCGCAAATTCTCCCGCGCTTGTGCTGGGGGCCTGGGTCGTAACCGGCGTTCTGACGATGATCGGCGCTCTTTCCTACGGCGAATTAGCCGCAATGATGCCCAAGGCCGGCGGCCAGTATGTGTACCTGCGCGAGTCGCTGGGTCCACTATGGGGTTTCCTCTATGGCTGGACACTTTTCCTCGTGATCCAGACCGGGACCATCGCTGCCGTGTGTGTGGCCTTCGGAAAATTTCTCGGCGTATTTTTTCCCTCCATCTCGACCACGCATTGGCTGTGGCACATTGCCCACGTACCTGCAATATCCGTAGGCCCGATGGTGCTGGGGAACATGGAAATCGGCTTAAATACGGCCAACCTGACCGGCATCGTGATCGTGTTTCTGCTGGCGTTCGTGAACATGTTTGGCGTCAAGCTTGGCTCAATGATTCAGAACATATTCACCTCGGCCAAGGCGCTTTCCCTGGCCGCATTGGTGCTGCTCACGTTTACCGTAGGACGCAATGCGACCGCATTGAGCGCCAACTTCGGGACCAACTGGAGCGAGTTCTGGAGAAATGCGGGATGGAGTTCGCTGCACCCCGTGCAGGTCGGTGTCGGCGGTCCCACCGTGCTGGTGAATCTGCTGGTGATTCTCGCCGTTGTTCAGGTCGGGTCGCTATTTTCTGCGGACGCATGGAACAACATCACGTTCACCGCTGGGGAAGTAAAGAATCCGCGGCGCAATATTCCACTTCTCTCTGGTCCTCGGCACAGGCTTTGTGCTGACGGTTTATTTTCTGGTGACGCTGGGATACTTGCTGGTCCTTCCGATGCACGGCGATATGCATGGAACTACAACGATGGCGCGGGGATTGCAATATGCGTCTGAAGATCGCGTAGCCACGGCAGCGCTCGAAGTGATCTTCCACACCGGCGGTGCTTACCTGATGGCAGCAGCCATCCTCATCTCGACTTTCGGTTGCGCGAACGGATTGTCGCTGGCTGGCTCGCGCGTGTATTACGCGATGAGCAAGGATGGGCTGTTCTTCAAGTCAGTCGGAAAATTGAACAAGCGTTATAAGACACCGGCAGCGGGGCTGCTGGTTCAAGCGTGCTGGACCGCAGTCTTGTGTGTTTCGGGATCGTATGGCCAGTTGCTGGATTACATCATTTTCGCAGTGTCTGGTGTTTTACATTCTTACGATTGTTGGTTTGTTCGTTCTTCGATTTAAACAGCCCAACGCTCCGAGGCCATACAAGGCGCTGGGCTATCCCGTTCTTCCGGCGCTCTACATTGTGATGGCCACATGGATATGTATCGTATTATTGCGTTACAAGCCCCAGTACACATGGCCAGGCCTTGTGCTCGTTTTGCTCGGGATTCCTGTCTATTTCTTCTGGTCGCGGCGCTCCGCGAACCAATTGGTTTAAAGATTCGATCTCAACCGTTGCGGAGGAAGTCCCTCATTCATGTCCAGACTACTTCGAATTAAACCGATGTCGATGCTAACGCAAGAGGCTGCTGAACAGGGAGAGCACACTCTCAAACGCTCACTGGGTGCGCTGAACCTGGTCACACTGGGCATTGGCGCGGTAATCGGCGCCGGTATCTTCACGCTAACCGGCCAGGCCGCTGCTTTGCGCGCCGGGCCGGCGGTGGCTCTGAGTTTCGTGCTGGCGGGTCTTACTTGTGCATTTGCGGGCCTCTGCTATGCGGAGTTCGCATCGATCATTCCAATTGCGGGGTCGGCTTACACATACGGTTACGCAACGCTCGGCGAGTTGGTAGCGTGGATTATCGGCTGGGATCTTTGCCTTGAGTATGCATTCGGTGCGTCCACCGTCGCGTCGGGCTGGGCCGGCTATTTCAATAGTCTCCTGCAGCAGTTCCACATCTACATTCCGCCGCAACTCACTGCGACGACAGGAACCCCACTGGTTTTCTATCACGAACAATGGTTGCAGGTGATGTCGCTTCCGCCCGGAGTGAGCGTTGAGGGCCTGCCGCATGCAACCGGGTTCTTCAACCTGATTGCGGTGTGCATCGTCATGGTCATCACGACGATCCTTGTAATCGGAATCAAGGAATCGGCCAACTTCAATTCAGCCGTTGTGATCATCAAGGTCACCATCGTGTGTATCTTTCTTATCGTCGGTGGCTACTTCCTCTTCCGGCATCCTGCAGTGGCAAGTGCGAACTGGCATCCTTTCGTGCCGCCGACTGACGCGCACGGGAACTTCGGTTGGCTCGGCATCCCCACGGCAGCGGCATCCATTTTCTTCGCCTATATCGGCTTTGACGCGGTGTCAACGGCAGCCCAGGAGGCGAAGAATCCGCAGCGCGACATGCCGATCGGGATTCTCGGTTCGCTCGTGGTCTGCACCATTCTCTACATTCTCGTTTCGCTGGTGCTCACAGGATTGGTGAGCTACAAGACCCTGAACGTGTCGGCTCCGGTGGCTCTCGCAATCGACGCCACGGGGGTCGCATGGGGATCGCTGCTGGTCAAGATCGGCGCCGTCTTCGGCCTGGCCACGGTGATGCTCGTCATGCTCCTGGGTCAGACGCGAGTCTTCTATTCCATGTCGAAAGATGGACTACTCCCCAAGTGGGCCTCGGCCGTGCATCCCCGCTTCCGTACGCCGTGGATCACGACAATTGTTTTCGGCGCGTTCGCTGCGATCATGCCGGCGTTCCTCAACATCGATGTGCTTTCCGAACTGGTCAATATCGGAACCCTTCTGGCATTCACGATCGTCTGTGCCGGAGTATGGGTGTTACGGGCACGCCATCCTGAAATGCACCGGCCCTTTAAGACGCCCTTTGTGCCGCTGGTGCCGATTCTGGGAATCATCTCGGCGCTTTACCTCATGAGCCGCCTGGAGAGAATTACGTGGATCGTAATGATCGCGTGGTTGCTCATCGGACTGGTTATCTACTTCACCTATTCGCTGAAACACAGCAAGGTTCAAAAGATGCCTCTGCCCTCAGAAGCAGATTGAATCGCCAAACCAAGACGGCCTCCCACTTGGGAGGCCGTTTTCAATTTCATGGGTGGGCTTCTCAGGCAGGTGTCTTCGCACAGAACTGGTCGAAGGCGCGAATGAGTTCGCCTGCGATCTGTTGGGCGGTGGCCTGTTCAATCACAAACCTCTGCATCAGATAGACAAGCTTTCCGTCGCGAAGAATTGCGATTGCCGGAGAAGTGGGCGGATTGCCGTCGAAGTAGCTGCGCGCGCGCTCCGTGGCTTCGCGATCCTGACCCGCGAAAACGGTGATCTTATGATCAGGCTGGCTCGCCGCATTAGATAATGCAAGCCGAACGCCGGGGCGCATCTTGCCTGCGGCGCAACCGCAGATCGAGTTCACCACAAGCATTGTCGTGCCCGGCTGAGCGAGAGCAGCGTCTACCTCTTCCGCCGTGCGTGTTTCATCGATTCCGGCTCGCTGCAATTCTTCGCGCATCGGAATCACCATCAGTTCTGGATACATTGTCGCCTCCGGCAGGGAAAGCTGCCTCTCACCATTCTATCGTTAAATTGAGTGGTGTAGCCTTGAACCGATGCTCCTTGAAGAAAACAAGCCGCTTGCACCGTTCACGACACTGGGAATAGGCGGCCCGGCGCGGTGGTTTACCGTGGCCGGGAATGAGAGTGAAGTTGCCGAGGCGGCGGCGTGGGCGCGGGAAAGATCAATCGCGCTGTTCGTGCTCGGAGGCGGGAGCAATTTACTTGTCTCGGACTCGGGCTTCAGCGGTTTGGTTATGCAGGTCGGATTGCTCGGGATCAATGAGAGCGCTGGTCCAGATGGAAAGATCGTGTTCGAAGTCTCTGCGGGCGAAGATTGGGACAAATTCGTCGAGCGCGCAGGAAGCGAAAACTGTGCCGGAATCGAATGCCTCGCGGGAATTCCTGGCACGGTCGGCGGAACCCCAGTGCAGAATGTTGGCGCTTATGGCCAGGAGATCGCTTCAACAATCCACCGCGTCAGGGCTTTTGACCTCACACAACATGCTTTTGTTGAGTTCTCCGCATCGGAATGCGGGTTCAGCTATCGGCGCAGCCGATTCAACACGAATGATCGCGGGCGGTTTGTCGTAACACGCGTGGACTACCGATTGACGCCTGGCGGCACGCCGACACTGCGTTACGCGGACCTGCAGCGAGCATTTCTTCCGGGATCTTCGCCGAGCCTCAAAGAAACTGCCGAAGCCGTGCGTCGCATTCGCCAGTCAAAAGGGATGTTGCTTGTTGATGGCGATCCCGACTGCCGCAGCGCGGGAAGCTTCTTCAAGAATCCCGTTGTCGCGGAAGAGCAGGTGCAGAAGATTGCAACCATCAGTGGAATGCATCCTCCGAGATTTCCAGCCGGCCCGGGAGCGGAGAACGAAGGGCGCGTCAAAGTCCCCGCCGCATGGCTCATCGAGCAGGCAGGCTTCAGTAAGGGCTACACCTTGGGCGCGGCGGGAGTTTCGAGCCGTCACACCCTGGCGCTCATCAATCGAGGCGGCGCGACCGCGAGCGACATTCTCGCGCTCGCTCGGCAAATCGACTCTGCGGTCTCTGAGCGATTTGGAATCGCACTTGAAATGGAACCGGTGATGTTGGGCTTCTAGCGCACATCACAGCCTCGCGATAATACGTTCCCGTTCCGAAGCGAGCGCCTTTGCCGCCGGGCCGAGAGCATCCAGTCTTCCTTCGCGCAGAAGCGCCACTTCAGCGCCGGTTGCGAACGCATCCGTAGCGTCGTGTGTGACGAGGATCGTCTGAATGCGGTGCTCGCTGATCCATCTCTGAAGCCTTGACAGCAGGGAATCGCTCGCTATGCCGTCGAGCGCCGAGAATGGCTCGTCCAGCAGCAAAAGTCGCGGCAGGGGAGCGAGCGCACGCGCCAGGGCGATCCGTTGAGCTTCACCGCCAGATAAGTCACTCGGGCGACGGACTGCAAGATTTCTTGCATCCACAAGCTCGAGCATTTCCTCGATCCGAACCTCACGGCTGCGAGCATCGAGACCAGCGAGACCATAAGCGACATTCGCAGACACATTCAGATGAGGGAAAAGCGCCGGCTGCTGGGCCACGAGCGCCATGTGACGTTGGCCAGGCCTGATGTGAACGCCTCGCGCCGTGTCGGTCAATGCATCTTCATCAAGAGTGATGCGTCCATGGTCCGGTCGCTCCAAACCTGCAAGCAGCCGCAACAGTGTGCTCTTGCCAGCGCCGGACGGGCCGAATATCACCGTCCAATCCGAGACGAATCGGCATTCGACTCGCAGGTGAAAATGGCCGCGACGTGCGTCGAGCGCGATATCAAGCATTGCGCCCTCCGCGTGGCCGGCCGCCGATATAGATCGCGCCGAGTGCAATGATGCTCAATCCCAGAAGAATTGCGGCAGTTCGATTTGCCGCTGCATAGTCGAAGCTTTCCACCTGGTTGTACAGGACGATTGACAGGGTGCGTGTTGCGCCAGGGATATCGCCCCCGAGCATGAGCACGACCCCGAACTCGCCTACCGTGTGCAGAAAGCCAAGCACCGCAGCCGCCAACAGAGATCGGCGTGCGAGCGGAACCAAGAGGCTGAAAACCAGACGCATCGGGTTTGCGCCAAGCAGCCGCGCCGCATCCACAAGCGACGAATCGATTGCCGCAAAGCCTGCGACGATAGGTTGCACGGCAAAAGGCAGGCTATAGATCACGGATCCAATCACGAGCCCCTCAAACGAGAACGCGAGGGGATGGCCGAGGATCGCCGCGATTCCGCGGCCCACAGGAGTGCGCAGGCCAAGCAGAACAAGCAGGAAGAAGCCGAGAACCGTGGGCGGCAGCACCAGCGGAAGTGCGGCGAGCGCCTCCAATGCCGCGAGCCATCTGCTACGGCCTAAAACCAGCAACGCGGAAAGCGGGATAGCGATGACGAGCAGAATGGCCGTCGTCACAGTTGCCAGTTTGAGCGTGAGAATGAGAGCTTGCCAGTCCATCATTTTGCCCGAACCGGAGTCAGGCCAGCCTTCGCAAGCTGAGCTTGCACAGGCGTAGAGAGCAGATAGTCGAGCAAATTGTGCGCCGCGGGGCCTTGAGATGTGCGCTTGAGAACCACCGCACCTTGATCAATCGGAGGGTACAGATCTCGTGGAAGGGCGAAATAGGTTCCGCTGCCTGCGAGACGCGGGATGAGCGCAGAAGTCAGCGAAATCAGGCCTGCATCGGCGTTTCCTGAATCCACAAATTGGGCGGCCTGAGCAATGTTCTCAGCGGTCACCAGACGAGACTTGATGGCGTCGTAGATCTTGAGGTTCGTCAATGCCGCAACTGCAGCCCGCCCATAGGGTGCGCGATCGGGATTGGCAACGGCAAGCCGCCTCAGGCCTGGATAACGGAGCAACTCAACTGAGGGCGGAGGTAACTTGGAGTCTTTGCGGGCCCACAACACCAGGGTGCCCCTGCCATAAATAATTGGTGTCGGGGAATCCGCCAGTCCAGCATTAATGAGTCGTTTGGGATAACTCAGGTCCGCCGAAAGAAACACGTCGAACGGTGCACCATTTTGAATTTGGGTCGTCAGCGCAGCGGAAGCCTGATACGTAGCTTCGGCGTGAATTCCCGTACTCTGCTCGAATTGAGTAAGAATCCTTGGCAGCACGGGCTCAAGGTCCGCCGCGGCGGCGACCCTTAGCGGCGTCTGGCCAAAAGACACAGGCAAACCCGCCAACAGCAACAAGGCAACAGCAATACGATTCAGCAGCATGGGCTTCCAGCTGGCAAGTTGAGCAAAAGCTGCCCTCCGCTGGTAGGCTATCACCAAGGATGAACGACAATCTGCACCAGTTAAGCTGTTTCGGATGCGGGGCTCGCATCTCCGGCGCGGAAGCGCAACCGGACTTCCGCTGTGCCCAGTGCGGCGACCTTTTCGAGGTCGAATATGCAGGCTGGAATCAGCGGCACGGACAAAATCGCCCAAATCCCGGAGCACTGAAATGGCTTTGGCGCGAGCGGCGCTGCTCGAGCGAAGCGCTCGACCAATCTGGAGTCTGGCGATTCCGCGAACTGCTGCCCATCCTCGACAACTTTGGGAACGCTGTCACGCTTCGGGAAGGCAACACGCCCCTTTATCCGCTTAAACGTGCCGCCAAGTCTTTGGGCATCGACCAGCTATTTGCCAAGCATCAGGGGATGAATCCGACAGGATCGTTCAAAGACACGGGCATGACCGCAGCCCTGAGCGTGGCTCGGGAGCGGGGATTCGAATGGGTGGCTTGCGCATCCACCGGCAACACCTCGGCAGCGATGGCCGCTTACGCGGCGCGCGCCGGGCTGCGCAGTCTCGTGCTGATACCCGAAGGCAAGATTGCGTGGGGCAAACTTTCGCAGGCCATGGACTACGGCGCGTTCACCTGCCAGTTAAAAGCCGACTTCGATGGCTGCGTCCACGTATTGACCCAAATCGTAAAGCAAGCTCCAATCTATTTGCTGAATTCCGTCAATCCCTATCGCCTTGAAGGGCAAAAGACTCCGGCCTTCGAGATCGCAGAGGCTTTCGATTGGACAGTCCCCGACCACCTCATTGTCCCCGGCGGCAATCTGGCCAACAGCTCTGCGCTTGGCAAGGGCTTTCGCGAATTACACGAATTGGGCCTGGTCGCGCGGCTTCCCCGTATCAGCGTAATTCAGGCGGAGGGCGCCAATCCGCTGGCACGCAGTTTTGCCACCAGCAACGGCGAGAAGATGGAGCCGGTCGAGGCTCACACTCGGGCGACTGCGATTCGCATTGGCAATCCCGCGTCGTGGCGCAAGGCTGCGCGTGTCGTGCGAGACACGGGCGGTTGGTGCCTCGATGTAACAGAGGCAGAGATAGCGATTGCCAAGGCGGAGCTCGGTGCCGAGGGTCTCGGTTGCGAGCCAGCCTCGGCGGTCACGTTGGCCGGACTGAAAAAGCTGCGTGCCGACGGAAAAGTCGCATCGGGCGAGACGGTAGTGCTGGTCCTGACCGGCCATACGCTTAAAGACGCCGACTACACGATTGGCTTCCATCGCGGAACCCTTCTCAGTCAGAAGGAGACCGTCGGGCGGACCGCAGAGATCGAAGCGCTGCGGCGTGACGCCGTGGCTGTCGACGCCACACCCGAAGCGGTACTCGCCGCGTTGAAGGAAAGCGCCGGATGAGTGCAGCCTCAACAGCAGGACGTACCGCATTTAGACTCCGCCTTCCGGCTACCTCCGCCAACATCGGACCCGGGTTCGACGCAGCCGCTGTCGCGCTCGATTTCTTTCTGGATATCGAAGCTGAGCCTGCAACTGAGTTTTCCATTGTTGCAACAGGACGTGACTGCGAACGCTGTTCACGGCTGGAACAAAACCTCATCCTGGGCATCTACAAGCGGCTCCTCCAGGAGAATGGCAAACCTGTAACCCCACTGGCGATTCGCATGAACAACGAGGTGCCTCTGGGAATGGGCTGCGGTTCATCGGCAACAGGACGGCTCACCGCAATTGCCCTGGCTGTGCACTTCGGGCAGCTCGGTTGGAATTCGGATCGCATCCTCGAAGAAGCGTGCGCATTGGAAGGTCATCCCGATAATGCCGCGGCTTGTTGGCTGGGCGGGTTTGTTGTGGCGGCAAGCGAAGGCCGATCCGTACATCTTGCGCGCATTGCTCCACCGACAGAGTGGCGAGCGATCGTGGTGCTTCCCCCGGAATCGCTGGCAACCAGTAAGGCCCGCGCCGTTCTGCCTGCCAGCTACTCCCGTGCGGATGTCGTGGCAAACATCCAGGCTGTATCGCTGCTGGGGTTGGCGTTTGCGCAGGGTCGCGGCGATCTATTGCGCATCGCGATGGAAGATAAGATTCACCAACCATATCGCTCTGAGATATGCCCAATGTTGCCTCGCCTGCTTCCCCTTGCCGGCAGTTACGGCATTCTTGGTACGGCTCTGAGCGGTGCCGGCCCGGCTGTATTGGTGGTAGTTGGTGGTGAAAGAGATCTCGAAGCGGCGTCCACCGCAATCCACCTTGCCCTCGACGGGCTTCCTGAGCCCGAGTTGCATGTCTGCCGATTTGAGACAGCTGGAGCCCGCCAGTATTTCGAATCGAACACGAACTCGATCACCGTCTGATCGCCGGCATTCTGATAACCCTTGAGTTAATGCCTACTCATATGTATTACTTTTTAGTTAATCATCGTTTCCCGATTACCGCGGCGATTACCTAAGTTTCCTTGATATTCATCCAAAGAGAACATAAAGTCGCTCCGTGGGCAGTTCTGGGGGAGGGCTGCTCTAGCGCCCGTGATCCTGATCAGGATCCGGGCGCTTCTATTTTGAGCGCAGGTAAAACGGTTCTCCAAATGCTTTCTACGATGGGATTTCGCGACAATTCGAACCGAATTTTCGCCTTCCGGGATGACTTTGCCCCATTCCCGCATTGCGACTTTGGGTGGCGTTGAAGCATCCTATAGGAGTGCGGTGGCGCTACACTTAAGTGAAGCAGGCCCGCAAGGAGAAAAATGGCAGGATTGGGAGTTCTGGAAGTAAGTGATGCAACTTTTGAGCAGGAGGTGCTGCGCAGTGAGCAGCCGGTCCTCGTGGATTTCTGGGCAATCTGGTGTGGCCCATGTAAGGCGATCGCACCGATCGTGGACGGGATCGCAAGCACCTACGCAGGCAAGTTGAAGGTGGCTAAGGTCGATGTGGATCAAAACGCCGCTACCCCCTCCCGGTACGGGATTCGCGGCATCCCCGCGTTGCTGTTCTTCAAGGGTGGCAAAGTCGCCGATCAGGTTGTAGGCTACGTGCCGCAAAACGTGATCGAAGAAAAAGTGCAGCGTTTGCTCGCCTAGAATGACAATTTCTAATGTCGAAGGCCCGGCAATCCTGCCGGGCCTTTCTACGTCAGGAACCAAGTCTCGTATTACCTGTATTTGCGGAGCACGCCTAGTACGCGGCCTTGGATGGCAACTTGCGCGGCCGGAATGTATATCGGCTCCATCTCGATATTGGCTGGCTGTAGGCGAACCAGAGAACCCTCTGAGTAAAACCGCTTCAATGTAGTTTCAGACCCATGCACCAAGGCCACCACGATTTCGCCCTGGCGGGCAGTGCGGGTGCGTTCCACGAGCACGTAATCCCCGTTGATGATGTGCTCGTCACGCATCGAGTCTCCGCGAACTTCCAACGCGAATACATCCCTGTTGCCGACAACATCATGAAGCGAGATACTCTCGGGAATTTCCGAAGTCTCTACCGGTAATCCGGCGGCGATCCGGCCTGCAAGCGGCAGGCGGTCGCTCGATCGATTGCGTGATCCGGGCGGCAAAACATCAATAGAACGACTTCGATTGTGGACGCGGTCCAGCATCCCCTTCTTTTCGAGATTCGTTATGTGTTTGTGGACAGTCGCCAGGCTCTTCAGCCCCATTCCGCGCGCAATCTCCTCAAAAGACGGTGAATAGCCGTTGCGGGTGACAAAGGACTCTAGAAAATCGATCACTTCTTTTTGTCTTCGAGTGACAGCCATGGGCGCATTATAGCGAATAAAAAGCGAAGCGCAATGATCTTTTTTGCTTTTTGTTTCCCCATGGTTCCTGTGTGGCTAAGGTGCGACCGCATCAGTCGCTTTCACGTTTCACCCTCAGATCCCTCAAGTTCGCAGCTTCAAATGCCGATGAGATCTCTTTAGCAAGTACGTTGCACTGAATTGGGAAGAGACATGCGCCACGACCAAATCATCTCGTTGAAGAAGTATCTCGATACTGCCGAAGCCGGGCAAACTCCGGGCATCTCTGGGAGAAACGATAATGTGCTGTCGGCAACTCTAGACGCCTATCGCTCGACGCTCCGGGAGATGGGGAATTCCGGTGCAGCCGTATGCCCGTCTTTGGGGGCGAATTTGCAGCGAGAGCTCGAACGGCTGGGAAAAGGCCTCACAGGTACCATCGGCGCGGTTGCCTCCACAGAAGCTGGCATGCAACGTCTGTTGCAGGATTGGGGCAGGCAAACGGTACATCACTTCCAGCAAAGAGCCGGAGAAATAAAGGACATCCTTCTCGTGATAGCACGCGCCGCTGAATCCGTGGGCCACAGGGATGAACGTTGCAGTCAGCAAATTCACGCTGTCACCGCACGCCTGCAAAAGATTGCCAATCTTGATGACCTGATTGAGATTCGCTCCACCATCGAACAGAGCGCCCTGGATCTTCGCGAATCGGTCGAAAAGATGAACGCCGAGGGCAGAGCAGTTATCAATCACCTTCGTGCCGAGGTATCCGCTTATCAGACGAAATTGGAGCAGGCAGAGTATATCGCCGCATGCGATTCTATGACCGGGCTGGGCAGTAGACTTTGGATGGAAGAACGTATCCAGCATCGGATCGATATGCGCACCCCCTTTTGCGCGGTCATGATCGACGTTGATGAATTCAAAGACGTGAATGACAAACATGGGCACCACGTCGGCGATCTTCTGCTAAAGGAGTTTGCTGCAGAACTTCGGTCAGCATGCCGCTCCGGCGACACACTCGGACGCTGGAGAGGAGATGAATTCATCGTGTTACTTGACTGCCACCTGGCGGACGCGAGGGCACAGATCGAGCGGGTGATGGCCTGGATTTGCGGGGACTATACGGTCACTGGAAGATCAGGAAAGCTCAAGTTGCGACTCGACGCGTCTGTCTGCATTGCCGAGCATCGGCAAAATGAAACTTTGCAGGAACTCGTCGACCGTGCTGATGCGGAGATGTATTTGCACAAGAATAGCCCTTGCATCAGAAAAGACGGCCTGAGACACGTTGCGTCTGCGTAAGTCTCTAGTCAATTGCTGATCGACAGGTCTTCTATCTGTATCCGTCATCACAAGCCGACGTTCACTCGCCCCATTAGGAACAACCGCAACAAGTCCGCCTGCTTTCGGAATCAAGAACCCACCTTTTCTCATTCCAATCTTGAGTTCTTTCCCATCTCGCGCAAAGGTAGAGGAGTGCCGCAGGTTAACGCAATTTAAGCCTGAGGAATATGAAGGAAGGCGCGATTTCAGAAATCGCACGCAGAGGCTGATATGAGAGTGTTAATCGCCGAAGACGATGAGGCGCTGAGCTTGTTCTTGATGCGCGGCCTGGAAGCCGAAGGGCATCGGGTCCGTCTGGTCCATGACGGCGCTGCCGCCGTCGATGCGTTTCGCAATGAGATTCCCGACCTCACAATCCTGGATCTCAATCTGCCGATAAAGGATGGAGAACAGGTATTGCAAGAGTTGCGAATCGTGGATGCTGATCTGCCTGTGTTGGTGCTGACAGCACGCCAGGAGGTCGACACGCGGGTTCGCTGTCTCGATCGCGGCGCCGACGATCTGATGCTGAAACCGTTCAGCCTGCATGAGCTCAAGGCACGATGCCGAGCATTGTTGAGGCGCAAGCGCGAAGCACGACTCTTACTTCGCGCGGGAGATCTCGAAGTAAACAGGCTCGATCACACAGTTTGCCGCGGCGGCTTTCCGATTCAGCTCACGAATACCGAATTTTCATTATTGGAGCACCTGATGCTGAACCGGGGTCACTGCCTCTCGCGAGCTGAACTGCTGGATACGGTGTGGCAGATGGAACCCACACAAACAACCAACATCGTTGACGTTTACGTAAATTATCTACGCCGCAAGCTTAGAGACTTGGCGCCCGGAACCCTGATTCGAACAGTACGCGGAAGAGGCTACATGGTTCCAATCGAAAGTGAAATCGTGCTGAGGGTCTCTGCGGGCACGAATTCGGCATTGAGTTCCGCATCTCCATGCGTCGTATTTGCACAAGAGCAGTGAAAAAGCTCGCGCCAGTGGCACCGATTGAAGGAGTTTCGAAATGCAGACTTGCACCACTTCAGCCCTACCCGTGAAAGTGCGCGTACGGCCGCGCACGGCACTGATCGCCAGTGCAGACCGCAACTTCCGACAGAGACTCAACGAGATTCTTACTGGGCTGCGCTGGCAGGTTCGCGAGGTTGACGGAGGAGCAAAGGCGTGGGCCGAGGCAGATAGCGCCTCTCCCGAAGCAGTCATTGTCGATTCATGGTTACCCGATCTGGACATAGGTGAATTCCTCAAAGAATTCCGATCCTCGCATCCCGAAGTGGATGTGGTAACCGCAGGGGGCACGTCTTCCGATGAGAGTCCGCGCTGCTCACACCGTCCGGAACTGCTCTATGCCCTCCGCCAGATTCAGGACACAGATACCGCGGTATGGAATACGGCACCTGCGCTCTCTGAGCCTCAGTCGACCGGAAATCAGGCGATCCCGGCTCTACCCCAACTGATGCAGCGCGGCAGCACGTACAAGAGCGGGGCGCCAACAAACTTGACGACGAACGCAACTTTCACTCTCGCGACTGCGCATGGCCAGGGGAGTTCCGGTTGCTCGGCAGCGACAGAACGTCTCCCGGAGTTGATAGGCAACGCGCCGTGCATGCTTGAAGTGAGCCGGCGCATCCGACTCGTGGCCCCGCGCTCGACTCCGGTTCTCATTGAGGGCCCCACGGGGTCGGGCAAGGAACTGGTCGCAGAGGCTCTTCACCGGCTGTCCAAGCGGAATCGAAAACCCTTTACCGTGATAAATTGCGCTGCGATCCCGGAGGCACTTCTTGAGGCGGAGCTCTTCGGACACACCCGCGGCGCGTTCACCGGCGCCGTGCAGGGACGCGTCGGGCGCATTGAGGCTGCTGATGGCGGGACGCTGTTTTTGGATGAAATCGGAGAAATGCCCCTGGCGCTGCAATCGAAGCTCCTGCGCTTTGTTGAGAGCGGAGAACTTCAGAGAGTCGGAGAAAATGAAACTGTGAAGGTTGATGTGCGCATCGTGGCGGCAACCCATCAACCCCTTGGGCTGCACACACAAGAGGGGAAGTTTCGTGCCGATCTCTACTACAGGCTCGCAGTTTTTCTTATTCGCACACCCGCACTCGCAGAACACTTGGAGGATATGAATCTCCTCGTCGATCACTTTATTGAAAGAATGGGCCGCGACGCACCCGTAAAGAGGATCGACGCAACGGCCCAGGCGAAGCTTGCCGTCCACACATGGCCTGGCAATGTCCGCGAACTCGAACACGTTCTGGAGCGCGCCGCCATCCTTGCGGGAGACGCGCCGGTGCTTACCTGCCAGGAAATAGATTTCGGTTTCATCGTGAACTGAACGAGAGTATCGAGGATTTGCAATGCAGATCGAAACGCGATTAAGCAATCAGATGGAACGGTACCTTGACCTGGTGGTTAGTGAGACAAAGCTGACTGCGGCAAATATGGCGAACATCGATACGCCCGGATATCAGACGCTCGGAATGGACTTCGAGAATGAGTTGCGCCGTGCTCTCGAAGGTGTTGACCGGGGAGAGGCTTCAAACCCTGTTAACGTGCAGGCCGTTGAGGGACTGATCTCAAGGCCTGATGGCAACAATGTCTCGATGGATCGCGAAGGGCTCCGTCTGGCTGAAGCACAGCTGAAGTTCAAGACGGGCATCGCTCTTATGCATCAGGATAACCAAAGAGTATTAAATGCAATTCACGCAGACAAGTAGGATTTGTCAACTCAAGTTTTTAGGCAGTAAGGGGAATCTAAAGTGAATTTATTCGGATTGATGGAAACATCGGGCTCTGCGATGCAAGCGGAACGGATGCGCGCAGAGGTGGTTGCTGCAAACATGGCCAACGCGGAAACAACGCGGACCGAAGCCGGCGGGCCGTACCGTCGTCAGCATGTGGTCTTCGAGGCAAACATGGGCGACTCGGCCTTCATGAATTCCTTCACCAATACGGCAATTCGCGACAGTTCACGGCTGTCGGTGGCTAGGCTGAATTCAGAAGACTCGATAATGCCAGGGGTTCATATCGCGCAGGTGATTGAAGATACCGCTCCTCCATTGAAGAGATACGACCCCGGCCATCCTGACGCTGGGGCCGATGGATACGTTGCCTATCCCGACATTAACCCGCTCACAGAGATGGTAGATCTAATGGGTGCAACGCGTGCCTATGGCTTGAACAGCTCCGCGGTACAAGCGGAGAAGGTCATGATCAACGCGTCGCTGGAGATTGTTAAGTCATAGCGCTGATCTGATCTCGAAATGTACGTCGATCGAATTGGCTGATGGCAAATGGAGTTGAAATGTTGGCTGCAATGAACGCATTGACTGCTGTGGGTAGATCTATATCGACCATTGGCGGCCAATTCGATGGAATGGGCGGAGTGAGCAAGACCGGATCCGCACCGGGAACAGGAGAATCGCCGTTCGCAGGGCTCTTTGGCGCCGCCTTAGGCCAGGTAGCAACGCTTGAGTCTCAGGCGCACGCCGCGGTCGAGGGCCTGATTACCGGCTCCGGCGTGGATGTGCACCAGGCGATGATTGCCAGTGAAAAAGCCAGCATGGCATTCGAACTTGCAATCGCCGTCCGAAACAAAGCGGTGCAGGCGTACCAAAGCGTAATGGGATTGCAGTTCTAGTTCATGCAGAAAAGAGACCAGCGTTCTGGAATGACATTGAGACCGCTGGTGCCAACGGGGAGATAGAAAGATCATGACCACCCCAGGGTTGCAGCTGGATCGACCGGCACCGGCAGGAGCAGGACTGATGGGCGGTGGTGCGTCGGCGCTATGGACGAGAGCGCAAATTCAGTGGGGCTCCATGGCGCCCCGTCAGCGTAGCTGGGCGGTAGTTGTTGCGTTGATGCTTGCCACGATGGTCGGCTCGATCCTCTGGTATGGCCTTCGTACGGATTGGCGCACTCTCTATGCGAATCTCGATCCTGCGGATGCCCGTCAAATCGGACAGGTGCTCACTCAGGCGCAAATACCCTTTGATGTTTCCGCAAACGGCATGACAATTCGAGTGCCCGTTGCGCATCTGGATAAAGCTCGCCTGGCCACTGCTGCCAATGGCGGACTGAAGAGCGGGCGCATGGGCTTCGAACTCTTCGACAAGCCTAATTGGGTGGGTTCTGAGTTTGATGAGAAGGTAAACTTCCAGCGCGCATTGGAAGGGGAACTGGAGCACACGGTTGGATCGCTGGCAGACGTCGAATCCGCTCGCGTGCATCTCGTTCTAGCTCACGATTCGTTGTTTCGTGACGAGGATCGTCCTGCGAAAGCTTCGGTAGTATTGAAACTGCGGCATGGTTCGCTTGGCGAAGGGGAGCCTGAGGCAATTCGAAACCTGGTTGCCTCGGCGGTAGATGGTCTCGTTGCGGATCATGTGGTATTGGTTGACTCCGCCGGCCATTTACCCCTGGGGCCAAAGACCGCCCAGGCCGCACATTTCAGCGCGGAGCAGGCGCTCGAAGAAAAGTTGATCAGTACCCTGGAGCCCGTGACGGGCGCGGGAAATGTGCGAGCCTCCGTATCCCTCGATTACAGCACCGACACAAACGAAGAAACCAAAGAGAGCTATGATCCGGCGCAATCGGCGACACTTTCGATGGAGCGCACCGAGCAATCAAGTGGTGCTCAACCAGTAGCGGCGGGAATTCCCGGTACAGCCTCAAACGCACCGAACTCCCAGTCCTTGCCCGTGTATCCGCGCCAGACCTCACCGCCACAAACTTCCAAGAGCGAATCCGGTACTTACGGTGTATCGAAGATCGTGCGTCACACGGTCGATACTCCCGGCAAGTTGCATCGCCTGACTGCTGCGATTGTGGTCAACGACCGATTGATTCGACCAGTTTCCAAAGGCGTCTCAGCACAGTGGCAGCCTCGCTCTGCGGATGAGTTGCACAATTTGACAGCGTTAGCCCAGGCAGCTGTGGGCTTCGATTCAAATCGTGGAGACGTGCTAACGGTTGAAGATCTCGCCTTCGATGAAAATCGATCGCCTCTTCCAGCTTCGATGCCTCTGCAAATACTTTCAGGTGTCGAGCATTCCCCAGTCCTGGTGAAGTATGTCACCCTGCTTCTGTGTCTACTGGTTGTGCTGGGATTTGGACTTCGGCCAGCGTTGCGGCGTGCAGGATGGGAAAAGAGAGACGGAACTAAAACTTCTGAGAAGAGCGCCACCCCTGAGTTGCTCATGCAATCAAGTGCAGCGGCTCAGATTTCCAATCCGCCCGCGCCGGCACTCCCCGATCCAGACCGATTGAGGGCCCAGGAGATTCTAGAGCAAGTGACAGGACACCTGAAGCGCGAACCTACGCAGAGTTCACGTCTGCTGCAAAGTTGGATTCATTCTCAATAGCAGTGGTCGAGTAACCACGCCGATGGCGAGGCAACAGGGCGGAAAGCAACGGAGACTGTTTTGGAGCAGGCAAGGGAATTCGGCGCAGGACGCCCTCGCGTATCGGCGAACATCAGCGGTCTCCGCAAGGCCGCAGTGCTGTTGGTGGCTGTGGGAGAGGATCTGGCGAAGGAGATCCTGCGTGTCCTTCCAGAGTCCGACGTTCAACGGCTGACTGAGGAACTCGCCGATCTCCGCGGAATTACACCGGAGCTTTCAGCCGAGATTTTGGAAGAGTTTTGGCAACTGCTCGAGACTCAGAATTTCATGGTGCACGGCGGTCTCGATTATGCGAGCCGCCTTTTGGTTGATACATTTGGCAAGCAGAGAGCCGATGATCTGCTGATGCTCGTCCGGCGCTCTCAAGAGGCTGCGCAGGGAAATCTTGCCAAGCTGCAGCGCACAGACCCCCAACAGCTGGGTAAGCTTCTGGACTCGGAGCACCCGCAGACGATCGCGTTGGTACTTGCGCATTTGGATCCAAGACGAGCTTCGCTGGTATTAGGCAATCTGAGCGAGGAACACAAAGTAGTCGCAATTCGCCGGCTGGCCGAGATGCGGCAGTTTTCCCCGGAGATGGCACAGAAGGTTGCGCACATATTGCATCGTCGCCTCGAGAGTGTCGGGGATACGGCGCGGAAGAGCTATTCAGGTTTCAAGGCGGTTGCAGACTTGATGAATCGCCTCAATGCAGAGGAATCGAAGAAGATTCTTGAAACGATCGAAGTGGGACAGCCCGAGCTGGCTCTTAATATTCGCAACCTCATGTTCACCTTTGAAGATCTGGTCACCGTCCCACCTGCGACGATTCGTGAGATCGTATCTGGCGCCGATAAGCGACAACTGGCACTTGCGCTGCGTGGGGCCAACGAGGAACTGAAAGCACAAATGTTCAAGGCGATGAGTTCGCGAGCCGTTGAGATGTTGAAGGAAGACATGGAGGTTCTGGGTCCTGTCCGATCTCGCGAAGTCGCACAGGCACAGCAGGAAATCCTGAATCTTGCAAGACGGCTGGAATCGGAAGGCAAAGTAATTCTGAAGCTCGAAACCGGTGACGAGATGCTTGCGTGACGGCGAATCGGATGAGGCCCTTAGCGTCAGAGCGAAACGGAGCTCTCTAGATGATCGAAGTTTTTCAGTATCCCGTTGAACCAGAACCGTCAGTGCGAGGCTGGGATGGAATCCCAGAAGTGCAGCCGGATGGTGCAAGCCTGTTTGCTCGCCCGTCTGAAAGCAGCGATATCTGGAATCGCACAGACAACGTCCGAAATCAATCCGAAGAGACTCTCGCCGAGATTTCTCGTCTGAGTTTCGAATCGGGCCGGAAGCAGGGGATTGAAGAGGGCCGCCAAGCGGAGCGCGAAGCGAGTGACGCGAGTGACGCGAGAGATGAAGAGAGACGGATCAAACAAGTCGCTGAACTTGTCGAGCAGTTCTCGCAGGAACGAAATCTATATCTGCAGGCTGTTGAGCACGAAGTAGTGGAATTGGCTCTTGCCATTGCGGCCCGCGTCTTGCGACGAGAAGCGCAGATGGACCCACTGCTTCTGACCGGGGCAGTGCGAGTAGCGCTCGGCCAGTTGTCCAATTCGACACAGGTAAAACTCCGCGTTCCTCCGAGCGAACTTGATCTCTGGCGCGACGCTATGGAGCACATCCCAAATCTTCCCGTGAGACCGACAGTCCTGGTCGACGAGGAGATGCGGCTGGGCGACTGCATGCTTGAGGCAGACCTTGGTTCTGTGGATCTTGGGTTGCGGGCACAACTTGGCGAGATCGAACGCGGCTTCTTCGATCGCATACGCCCACAGAAACAGGCTGCCGCTCTAGAACGGTTGGGAAGGCAGGACGAACAATGAGTGGGCACTTGGATCGTTACTTCTCCGTGTTGCGGCGAGGACAGCCTTGGCGTTGGCGCGGACGAGTAGTGGAGTCCCTTGCTCAGACAATCGAGTCGGTTGGACCGCTCGCATCGGTGGGAGAGTGCTGCGAAGTGTTCGATCAGTTTGGCCTCTCGCACCCCGCCGAAATCATCGGATTTCGTGGATCAAATGTGCTGTCAATGCCCGTCGACAGCACCGAAGGGATTCGATTCGGCGACGAGGTCGCGGCGCTCGGAGCACTTCCCGAGATTGGAGTTGGTCAGGCGCTTATTGGAAGAGTTCTAAACGCGGCCGCACAGCCGATCGATGGTGGCCCCGCGCCTCGGATTGCAAACCACTTTCCGCTGGACGGAACGGTACAATCGCCTCTTGACCGCGTGCCCATCCGCACTCCTCTCGGAACGGGGATTCGAATACTCGACGGGCTTCTTACTGTGGGCCGAGGGCAGCGCATAGGAATTTTCGGTGGCTCGGGAGTGGGAAAAAGCACGCTGATTGGCATGATGACCCGCAACACCGCTGCCGATGTGACCGTTGTCGGGCTTGTGGGTGAGCGCGGAAGAGAAGTTGGCGAGTTCCTCGAAGAGTCCCTCGGCGAGGAAGGTCGCGCGCGATCCGTGGTGTTGGTGTCGACGTCGGACCAGTCACCGCTCATGCGCATGAGAGCGGCGCTGGCTGCTACAACCGTAGCTGAATATTTTGCGGCACAGGGAAAGAACGTATTGCTGGTCCTCGATTCTCTAACGCGCTTTGCGATGGCAGCTAGGGAGATTGGCCTTGCCGCAGGAGAGCCACCAACGGCGAAAGGCTACACCCCTTCTGTTTTTACGCGCTTGGCGAAACTCGCAGAAAGAGCAGGACAGTTTCGCGTGGGTTCGATTACAGCGTTTTACACGGTTCTCATGGAAGGCGATGATCAGCAAGACCCTCTTGTGGATGCGGTCCGATCGTTGCTTGATGGGCACATTGTCCTTTCGCGTTCGTTGGCCGCGGAAGGCTGCTATCCTCCCATCGACCTTCTGGATTCGGTCAGCCGATTGATGTCTTCCGTTACGCAGCCCGAGCATCGTGAGCACGCTGCGTTGGTCAGGCGGCTGATGGCGGTTTATGCCCGGTCGGAAGATCTGGTGCGGATTGGCGCTTACAAGCCGGGCTCGGACGCGGACCTGGAGCGTGCTCTCCGTGCACGACCCGCGCTGCGTGCATTCATGACCCAAGCTTCAGGGGAGCGCGTCGCATTCGCCGACTGCCTTCGCCGCCTGGCTACTCTTGCGCAGGAGATCTAGTTCGTGTCGGCTCTTATACCCCTTCGCCGCCTGCTTGTCATTCGAAAGCTCCAGGAAGAACAATGTGCGATAGGTCTGGAGGCTGCGTCTGAAGAACTGCGGGGGCTCGAGAAAGCGCGAATCGCCACTTTGAAACGCGCTCAAAATGGACGCCGTCTGGTGGTTGCAAGCATCTGCTCGGACGAAATTCATGACAGGCTTGCCGCACTTGAGGAGATACACGCTGCTTCTCATTTGGCCGGGATACTTTCAGCACGAATCGCAGTCGCTGAATCGAAAATCTCCCGATTGCGTGAGGCTCTTATGACGAAGAGAATCGAGTGTCGCCAGGTGGAGACCGTGTTGGAGAAGAGAGCCGCACAGGATGCAATCGAAACAGCCAGGCGCAGCCAATATGCCCTCGACGATTGGCACCGCGGTCGCAGCAAGCAAAAGGCAACGGCAAGGAACACGTCGCCGAAAATGGAACTCTTTCGTGCCACTGACTTCTAAACTCGCCTCGAGTTCCGATTTCCTCATAATGTTCTAACCCATATCTTTGCCCTTTGGCATGGAACCTGCTTCCTCCATTCCCATGACTGCCGCGCGAGCAATCGACATTTCGACGGGTACCGGGATCCCGAAACACAACTTGGCCGTCGGAGCCTCGAGCAAAACTTCTGAGAGCTGTTGGCAATCGACAGTCAGTTCATTTGGTTTGGCGACACAACTGCCTCGGGAACCTGGATCAGGCGCCGACGCAGGCGCGGGCACGGAAATTGAGTCATTGAACGACTCTGCGAAACGCGACCCAAAGTCCAGCTCTTTTGAAGACGCCCGACGTGACCTCGCGAAAGATCCGCTCGTAACCCCGATGGCGGTTCGGCTGAAGAGTCCTTCGATGAGGACTGCCAGCGTTTCATCTCCGCTGGTCGCGACCGAAGTCGAACTAGACGAGATAGTGTCTCCCGAGCCCGTCAAAACCTTTGGCACAAAAAACACCCCATCGAGCAGTGCGGTAGCTTGTCTCGGCGGCATCAGGAACAAAATGGATTCGAACAGCTCTCAGAAGTCAAAGAATTCGACGGCGCCGAGTCACGAACAGATAGATCCAATGCGAACTGATGGATTTCCTCCTGCTCCTGTACCTTCGACGAATTTCCAAAATCAGCTGACGGCTTCAACGCCAACTATACCGGCGTCGACTACTGGCGATGTGGAGAGAGTCTTGATTCCAACAGGATTCGAGTCAGGTTTTCCGAAGCGACCTGCCGGCACTCCCCAGACGCAAGACTCGACCGGTAACGGCCGACCGCCTCTCGGGTCGCCTGATACGGCTTCGATAGCAGCCGATCCGCAATCGATCGCCGGCCAATGCGCCGACGCCTTGGCTTTTGACGGTTCTGCACAAAGTGACCTGGCACTTCTTCCAGCGCGCGCAGATGGTACGTTTCGTCAAGCTGACAATTCCGTCACGCCCGCTGCTCGTGAACTCTCCATGATCGATTCCGCTTCGACCCCGCCAGGGCCGGCAAGAGACGGCACCGTTATTGACGAATCGACTCCTTCACGACTCATTGAAAAGAGTTGGAAGCAACCGGGTGGTCCCATCCCGCCGGGAGATTTACACGCCCCGATAGGAGGGGAGCCTCACGAGGTTCATGCGATAGGAGCCCACACCGCAGCTAAAGAAAGATCGCAAGCTGAACAAGGAAAGCAAAATTATTTTGCTGTGCAGCAGTCGCCTCTCGGAGGCGCGCATGATTCGCCTGCGGTGCGCGCCGAGATAAGCATCGCCAAAGGCGAAGCTCCAGCCATTGATTCATCGAAGCCTTCAGCTAGTTCCACGGCATTGGCAAACCCACTTGATGCAATGGATACACACACCGAGCGATCTCATCCGACCTGGCTTCATGCAGGTGCGCACCAGGCCGAGGCAGGCTTTCAAGATCCCACACTTGGATGGATAGGAGTGCGCGCTCATGTCGACTCTAGCGGAGTTCATGCCACCCTTGTGCCGAGTTCCATCGAGGCGGCACATTCCCTGGGTGTTGACCTCGCGAATTTGAATGCATATCTGGCCGAACATCATGCACAGTTGGAAAAGGTGACGCTAGCCAAACCAGATACAGAGTGGACAGACCATGGAATGCAACACGGTATGAATGAGCGACAAGGGCAGGGGGAAGAACACGGCTCACGGCGAGGTGCAAATCGCGAAGAAAAGGCCGATGTCCATTCTGGTTCGTCGGCCCGGATCCCAGTTCCTGACATCTCTCAACCCCACGGCCTCATCGAGCGTTCGCTGCCCCTGGGCCGTGCACGAAGCACGCACATTTCGCTTATGGCGTAGTGGGACGCCATCGTTGTTCGTTGTATTGACGTATGCAATTGCGCTAGCAAAAGAAAGCAAGGAGTGAACATGGGAACAGCATTTGGTATTTGGAATAACCTGGCCGGGGAAGGGCAATCGCAGAGGGGTGCCGTCCCTGTGAGCAACGCATCGGGGGGACCTGCTGGCAGCAATGACAAAACCACGGGCAGCAGTTCTGCGGCAATCACGGCCAATGACTTCCTCCTTTTGCTCGTCACCGAGATGAAGAATCAGGATCCAACTGCAAATACCGATCCAAACGAATACATCAATCAATTGGTGCAGGTAAACAGCCTGCAGCAGCTCATATCCATCAATGAAACCCTGACTGCAGACTCAGTCGACAATCCACCCACTTCGCAAGGCTCCGAACCCAAAGCCAGCGACTCCTTGCCAGGCTTGCACCCAGCAAACTTGGCGGCCCACGCGCATTCAACAGCCATCCGCCCTGGAACAGGACAATTACGCTCTGACACCTCCTCTCCAGCGTCCGCGGAACGATATGCCTCCGGCAATCTGACGGTTCCCGCGACGAGCCCCGCCGCTCAACGCGTGGCCGAGTCGTTGGGTGGCAAGCCTAAGGCTTTATAGTCTTCCGCGTGTCAAACTCCCAAGTCAATTCATACAACGTGGCCGTGATGGCCTATTTCAAATCAAGAGGAGAAGCACCATGGCGAGTTTTTACATTCCGCTTACCGGCCTCGATGCCGACTCGACGGCGCTCAACACAGTAGCGAATAACCTGTCGAATATGAATACGACTGGCTACAAGTCTCAATCAGTTCATTTTTCCGATCTCTTCTACCAGCACATCGGCTCAACCGGGTCGGGCAATCCCATCCAATTGGGTTCTGGCACAAAAGTTTCCTCCATCGATACGAACTTCTCCAACGGCTCGCCGAGCAGCACGGGTGTAGACACAAATGTCGCCCTGCAGGGAAATGGATTCTTCGTCGTGAACAACGGAGCCACAAGTCTGCTGACGCGCGCTGGAAACTTCTCCCTCGACGCAAGCGGGAATCTCATTACAGCGAACGGACTGAGCGTGATGGGCTTTCCTGCCACGAATGGAGCGGTTGACACGAACGCCCCGCTCACACCGATCCATATTCCTGTCGGCGAGGTTGAAGCGCCAAGTGCAACAACGAGTTTTGGCATGAAGGCCACTTTGAACTCAAGTGCTGCCGTCGGCAGCATCATTGCGGGCAAGGTGCAGGTTTACGATTCGCTCGGCACCAGCTATCAGGCCACCGTGACGTACACAAAGACGGGTACCAACGGCTGGTCCTATAGCATCTCGATGCCTGACACGCTGCAAGCGAACTCCAGTTCGGCCGCCGGGACGACGACAGTCAATTACAACTTTGGCTCAAACGGCGGCACGTTGGCTACGGTGAATCCAGGATCGAATCTAACCATCACCGGGACGAACGCGAGCGGAGTATCAACTACGATCATTGCACCTGTGGTAACGGCCGGCGAATCGTTGACGCAGTATGCGAATGACCTCACCGCCGCCCTTAGTGCTTCAGGCATAAATGCGACCGTCACGGCCTCGGCCGCTGGCCAGCTCTCGATCAGCGGTCCTGGCATCTCAACCCTGGGTAGTGTCATTCAAGATCCGATTGCATCATCAAGTGCCACTGGCAATCTAACCTTCGATTCCAACGGCAATCTGGTCAGCCCGTCGACCGACGTGACTGGCATTACTTTCTCAGGACTCTCTGATGGAGCCTCGAACATGAGCATGAACTGGACGTTGTTTGGTACGGACGGTACTGCCAATTTGAGCCAGATAGATAAAACCTCGGCTGTGTCTTCGACCATCCAGAACGGATTTGCCAGCGGGAATTATTCAGGGTTCACGATCGGCTCTGACGGCACAGTTACCGCTACTTTCAACAATGGGCAAAAATTGAATGTCGGACAATTGGCGCTGGGAAACGTAGTTAATCTTCAAGGCTTGGAGCATCTGGGAGATGGTGACTATGCAACCACCTTGGCCAGCGGTACGGCCGCGATTGGAATTTCCGGGACGTCGGGACTGGGAACAATGGTGGGTGGAGCGCTGGAAGCATCGAACGTAAACATCTCTGCCGAATTTTCAGCGCTGATCATTGCACAACGGGCATTCGAGGCGAGTTCAAAGGCGGTTACAACATTCGATACTGTCGCCCAGGAAACAATCAACATGATCCACTAGCGCTCCATCCCAATCAAAATTGCAAGCACCTCCGGCTCCGCCGCCTCCTTTCAAATACAGGCGACGGGGCCTTCGCAGTTAGTGCACACAAGATGGCTCGCCAGGCTGCAATGAGCTCCTCAAACCTGAAGATACTTTGAATAATCTATCGAGCAGTAACCTCGATGAAGAGCCCCTTGCTGTGCGCCAGAATCTTCCCGTCGTGATCAAGAATATTTGCCTCCACCCAGTGTTTGCGACCTTCGCTGCGGACGATCCGCCCTTCCATCCGAATCGCCGTTGCAGAGGGCACAGGCCGCTTGTAATCGACTTCAAGATGACGAGTCATAGCTGTCAGCCCCTTGGCGCGAACGGCTTTGCTCATAGTTTCATCGAGCAGCGTTGCAATGATTCCGCCATGCAAGTACCCTGGATGACCTTCGAAGGTAATCGCAATATTTGCGGGACATACAACGGTGCCGTCCGGTGCCAGCAGAAAGTCAAGCTGCAGACCACTGGTGTTGGCTTCACCGCAACCAAAGCAGCGATTTTGTGCGGCGTGAGCCAACGGCGTCAGGTTGTCAAAATGTGGCTTCATCATTTCTATATCTCTCCGGCAAGCACCCTTCTATAGATATGCGCATCGACGTTGCCACCCGTGAGCACAACGCCAATTCTTTGGCCCCGATTGAGACTCTTTTCCTTGAGCGCGCCTGCCAACGCCGCTGCTCCCGCGCCCTCGGCAACATTATGCGTGTCCTGATAGAGAGCGCGCATCGCATCGGCAATCTCGGCCTCTGTAACCTCGACGATGCGGACCACATTCTTCCAAACTGCCTCCATCGCACTTGGGTTCGGTGTGCGACAAGCCAGCCCGTCTGCGATCAATGTGCGCGAGGGAGCTTCCACAACCTTGCGTTGCTCGAAACTGAGCGAGTAAGAAGGGGACTCGCTCGACACCACTCCTACAATCTTGGTTGACGATCCCAAAGCGTTGCGCGCCGCAGCTACTCCGCAGATCGACGAACCAAGACCGATCGGCACGTACACCGTATCGAGCGCCGGAACGGACTCGAAAAGTTCCACTCCGTAGGTGGCCGTTCCCATCACAAGACGCTCATGGAAGGAATCGACCATCGCAAATCCACGCTTCTCCGCCAACGTGCGTGCAAACTCCAGCGACTCCTGAAAGTCGTGCCCGCGCTCTACAAGTTCGACGCCCTGGGCCAACATGGCGCAGTTCTTCTCAACGCTATTGCCGTGGGGAACTACGACTACAGCCTTCAATCCAAGCAGACGGGCTGCCATCCCGACGCCCTGGCCGTGATTACCGCGCGTTGCAGCAACTACGCCTTCAAGACTGGTCCGGCTCTCCTTGAGCCATTCCATGTAGACCAGTGCTCCGCGCAGCTTAAACGCGCCAATCGGCGTGTGGTTCTCGTGCTTGATCCAGACTTCGGCTTCCAAGCGCTTATTCGTGAGCGGCCAGCTGTACTGGGGAGTCGGCGGCATGTAGCGATAGATCGCCGCCTGGGCTTCGCGAATCTGGGCGAGGGAGGGAAGCGTCATGGCTCCAGCATACCGAATCTTAGCTGGGCGAACTGTCCAATCCATTCACTGCAATCTGACGACTCAAAGGTCGTGGCCGTCTTCCAGGTGATTAACTGGAATCATGTCAGTGGACAGTTTGCGAAGAGCGACAAGGCTTGGATTGCTTGCTGGATTACCTTACGCGATCCGTGGTTTCGGATTTGCAGCTGCGATCAGCGCGGTGATGGCTTCTTCAGTCGGACTTCTGATTGGTTGCCATTCCGTTCCAGAACTGACCAGCCAGGAGATCGCCGGGAAGCACCTCTACAGCATTCGCTGCGCGCATTGCCACGAAGAAAACGATCTGGCACTCAAGAAGATTCCGCCGAATCTGCATGGCGTCTTCAACACAGCCACGCTTCCCAGTGGCGCTCCGGCAAGCGACTCAGAGGTCCGGCGCGTTGTGTTGGCGGGCAGGGGACTGATGCCCGGCTTCAACGGCCGCTTCACCGATGAACAAATGGCCGCACTCCTGGCCTATCTGCACACAGGCTTGCGGTGAAGGCAATGCGGGTCTCCCCCGGAGGTCGCTCACGCCTCCGGAAGAGAGACCACCCCGCATCGGAGCGGAAGGTCACATGAGATTTGGGTTCCTTCGCTACGCTCCGATTCTGTGCTTTCAATGTCGCCGCGGCTCATTCGTACCGAATGGCCGTCATCGGATCCACTCCCGACGCCCGTCGTGCCGGAATCGCGCAGGCTAATGCGGCCACTAGCGACAGCACACAAGTCGCCCCAAAGAGCAGCAGGGGATCGCGCGAACTCTCCGCGGCCCAGCTTGCCATTACCTTGTTGAGCGCCACCGTAAGCAGAATTCCCGCAACGATACCGCTGCACACGCTCATCACTGTCGAACGGAACACGATCCGCAACACGTGCGCACGCTGTGCGCCAAGCGCAATGCGGATGCCAAATTCGTTTGTCCGTTGTACAACGGTGTACGACACGACACTGTAGAGACCCACTGCCGCGAGGGCCAGCGCCAGCGCAGCAAAAGCCCCGAAGAGCCAGGAAACAAGCTGCCCGCGCGCATACTCAGGAAGGCGTGTAATCCAGTGCTCGAGATCGCGCACGTCGCCGTTCGTCTGCTGGTCGTGATCGACGGAATTCACCTTGGCCCGCACAGCGTGAAGCAGGGACAGCGGCGGGACTTCCGATCGAACCAGTACTTGCGTGTACATGCCCATCGCCACGGTGTAAGGGACGAATACCTCAGGCAGGATCGGCTTTGCGAGGCCGTCGTCGAGCTTGTCCCCTACGACTCCCACAATCAGCATCCCGCCCTGTACCCCCGGTGCTGTAAAGAAAAACGGGGGCTGCGACACCAGTTCCGGCACTTTGATCGTATGCCCGATTGCATCGCCATTCGGAAAGAAACGCCTGACAAACATCTGATTGACGACAATGACGGCTGCGCCGCGATGGCTCTCGTCTTTGTCCCAAATTCTCCCTTGCACCAATGGAATCTTTAACGCCGGAAAATACTCCAGGCTCACCATGTTGAACCGGAAAGACTGGTCTTGTCCGGCCGGTTTTCCAACAATCTCAAATTTCGTAGTGAACCCGTTCGCGGGCGGCGTAGCGTTGCTCGAAATGGCAGCTATCTTTACGCCAGGCGTCTCCGCGACTCTATCGTGCAACTGCTCAAAATAGGCGGCACGCTCCGGCCATGATTTGTAGGTTCCGTCATGAATGGGAATTCCAACCGACATGATGTTATGCGGATCATAGCCAAGGTTCGTGTGCGCCACGCGTAGAAAGCCCTCGATCGCCGCGCCTGCACCGGCAAGCATCAGCAGGGTCAGCGCGATTTGACCAGCGATCAGTGTATTGTGCGTCCTGCGTCCATTGACTCCGCGGGTCGTCTTGCGCGTGCTCGACTGCATCACCTGGCTCACTTCAGGGCGTGAGAGCTGCCACGCCGGCCACAGCCCAAAAAGAATTCCGGTTCCAACCGCGACCGCGATAGAGAAGAAGAGAACCGGCAAATTGATCTGAATCGCCGCTTCATGCGGGAAAGAAAACTCCGGCAAATTAGCGACAATCACTCCCACCGTCTTGTACGCGAGCAGAAGGCCAAGTATGGCCCCGGTGATCGACAATAGCAGCGCCTCCGTCAGCAACTGGCGAATGATGCGCTTACGGCTGGCCCCTATCGCTGAACGCACGGCAAATTCGTGTTCCCGAGCCGTAGCTCGGGCCAGCAGCAGAATCGATACATTGCCGCAGCCAATCATTAACAGCAGTGCCACGGCGCCAAACAACAGATAGAGCGTGCCGCCCAGTTGCTTGATAAAGTCTTCATTCAAGCCGACCACGTGCAGCTTCAGGTGGTCTGGCGGAAAATGCTTTGGCGTCTCTTTTGCGAATTGTTGAATCAGCGGTTGAAGCGCAGCGTCCGCCTGACTGTGGCTCACTCCGGGCTTGAGGCGAACGCCCGCGTAATATGCTCTGACCTGGTCTCCCGTCACCTTCAGCGGCAGATATACGTCACCGTCTCCCCAGGTGAACCGCGAGCCCGCCACACCTACAACGGTGTAGTTCTTGCGAACAAGCTGGATGGTCTTTCCCACGATCGTCGGGTCTGAGTGGAAGTGTCGCTGCCAGAATTTGTAGCCAAGCACAGCAACGGCCTGTGGGTCCTGGCCGTCAATGGCATCGGATGGCTGCAATCCGCGTCCCAACGTCGCCGGAACACCCAGAAAGTTGAATCCGTTCGAACTCAGATATACGCCTTGCACGTCCTCGGGCAAATCACTTCCAGTGACAGTCAGGTTCCAGTCATCTTCGAGAAACGTGTCTTCAACAACAGGCGACTTGCGAAGCACCTGCCACTGCGGTCCGTTCACACCGAAGCCCCGCAGATCATCCGTCGCAGTTGTCAGCCGCATGTGGATCATCCGATCCGGATCCTTATATTGGTAAGGGTCCATCAGGATCGCGTAGACAACGCTGAACACTGCTGTCGTCGCCCCAATGCCGAGGGCGAGCGAAAGAATCGCGGTTAACGTGAACCCGGGCATCTTGATGAGTTGCCGAATACCGTAGCGAATGTCTTGAAGCACAGTTCCCATGGTGTCGCTCCTTCGAGGGGAATCGTCAGGCGGTCCATTGAAAGCAAATGCAGTATTGATCCGGATCGGTGAGGTAAAGCTGCTTCATCCCGTAAGGGGCAACTTTGGGTCCCTCAATGTCGAGCCCCTTCGAACGAAGATATTGGTAAGCTCCATCCACATCCGGGCAGCCGAGAAAAAGCGCGGCATCCGTGTGCCCGGCCACACGTTCCGGCTCAGGAGTCGACGGACGCTCTTCCGCTTCATAAGCCGTATTGAGCATCACTGTCGTTGCACACAGCCGCAGCATCGCCCAGTTCACGTCGTCGGGGTTTTCTGAAAGCGCCGGCGAAGTCGTGATGACCTTGAAATCGAGCACGTCTCGATAGAACGCTATAGAAGTAGGCATGTCGAAGACCTGGAGCAGGGGAGCCAAGCCCTGAATTTCAATAGACATGACGAGTTCTTCCTCCGGGGATAGGTTCGGTCACCTACAAAGCACGTTGACCGCCAAGAATCCATATACGCAAGTTGTTGATAAAACGTTGCACACCGACTCGCCTAATCAGAAAAACTGTCCGATTCATCGCAACCATGTTCGTTAATGAACGATTCGCGGCTCGTCGCGCTCCTCATGCCCGGATTTCAAATGGAGGAATGCTCTATACTCAGGATTGCTATGGCACCCGAAAAAACCTTCTACCTTGAAACCTTCGGCTGCCAGATGAATGCCCATGACTCTGAAAAAGTTATTGGCACATTGCAGCATGAGGGCTATCGGCAAGTTGAATCTGAAGAAGAAGCCGGCCTGATCCTCTACAACACCTGCTCCATCCGCGATAAGGCGGAACAAAAAGTCTTCAATCGCCTCAACGACTACAAGAAACTGCACAAAGCCGGAAAGCGCTTTGCCGTGTTGGGCTGCGTGGCTCAGCAGGAGGGCGAAAAGATTTTCGAGCGAGCGCCCTACGTATCCCTCGTGTCCGGCTCTGCTTCGTATCGCAAGCTGCCGCAGATGCTCTCCCGCCTCGAGGCAGGCGAGAACCGGATCACAGGTCTTGACGATCGCCAGACTGACGAAACCTTCGAAACGGAATTCACGGCCCGACAGAATCCCTATCGCGGTTACATCACCATCATTGAAGGATGCGACAAGTTTTGCGCCTACTGTGTAGTCCCGTACACGCGTGGCAAAGAACGTAGTTGCGCTTCGTCCTCCGTTCTCAACGAGGCGCGCCGCATAGCCGACCAGGGCTATACAGAGATTCAACTGCTCGGCCAAAACGTGAATAGCTATCGCGATCCGGAAGGGAAGTTCAGCTTCGCCGAGTTGCTCGGCGCGATCGGGCAGGTTCCGGGCATCCGGCGCGTCCGGTTCACCACCAGCCATCCTCGCGACTTCACTCGCGACATCGTTGAGGTCATCGACGCCGTTCCCACTCTATGCGATCATGTGCATCTCCCGGTCCAGTCGGGCTCCTCGCGCGTTCTCAAACTCATGGCAAGGGAATACACAACGGATTGGTACCTTGAGCGCATCAGTTGGATTAAGGCAGCGAAGCGGCCCATTTCGCTCTCGACAGACATCATCGTGGGCTTTCCCGGTGAAACCCCGGACGATTTTATCCAGACCATGAACCTGCTCCAGGAAGTCCAGTACGATTGCGTTTTCGGTTTCAAATACTCGGCGCGCCCAAACACACCAGCTCTCACCATGATCGATTCCATTCCCGATGAGGAGAAGGCCAGGCGCCTCCAGTCGATGCTCGATCGGCAACGCGAGATACAACGAGTAAACTACGGCAAGCACCTGGGTCAGACAATGGAAGTAATGGTTGAAGGAGCGAATCCGTCGCGCGGCCAAATTACTGGTCGGAGCTCACAAAACAAGCCCGTCAATTTCACTACGTCGCACCTCATCGCCCCCGCTCCCGGTAGCTATGTGCAAGTGAAAATAACCAACACGTATCCAAACAGTCTTGTCGGCGAGGCCGTATAACTCGCCAGCGTCGAGAGGGAAGCCATGGATATCGAAGTGCGGATCAGAGGCCTCATGATGGACCCCGCCACCAATATGCCCATTGTCGTACTCAAGGACGTAAGTTCAGACACCGTCATGCCCATCTGGGTAGGCATCTTCGAGGCCAACGCAATCGCCATTGAGATTGAAAAGATGGCAGCGCCCCGTCCAATGACGCACGATTTGACGCGAAACCTCATCCGTCACATGAATGCACACTTGGAAAGAGTTGTAATTACAGAACTTAGAGATGATACTTTCTTTGCTTTGCTTTGGCTTCGCCAGAATGGTGATCTGATGACAATCGACGCGCGCCCGTCGGATGCGATTGCTCTAGCGTTGCGCGCTGATTGCCCGATTTACGTTTCAGAGCAAGTCATGCAATCTGCCAAGCTCAACATGTCTGGCCCGCCCGAGGGCCCGACCGCCGAGGAACTGCGCGGCTGGCTTGAAGGCCTAAACGACGAAGACCTGGGCCGTTACAAAATGTAGGGAAGTATCCTCGACGAGACAACTCATTAAATCATCAATAATGAATCTATTAGACTTAGATAGCTCGTTGCTTGATTTAAGTATACAGAATATCTGTTATCGGACATTATCATATAGAGACAGGCTTGCCCCTCTGCAACCCTCAACACTCCAACAAGTCTTTGCTCCCACTTGGAATCCAGGATGATTCCTCGAAGCTGGAACGCCGGTCCTCCAACTCTCCCATGTGCTTAATAAGAAGCACTTCGTTTCCGACTTCGCTGTAGATCAATTCATCCACGATTCCGCTCGCCATGAGGATTCCGTATCCACCTGGCCGCATTCCTGATTTCTTGCGAATCTCGATGTGGCTCGCCAAGTCCTCCGGCGGATATGAGATCGCGGCGTGCGGAATGTCATCCGGCCGGAATCCCTTCCCCGGATCCGAAATATAGAAAACGAATGCGCGCGCCGTCCGCACGGCGGCTACTTCCAATACCTTTGAAGGGTCACTCTGAGCGCCATGCTCTATGGCATTGTTCAGAATTTCCTCAAAGGCAATCATCATCTCTTCAGGCGGGCGCTCTGGCAATGTCATCTGGAATTGCTTGAAGAATGCGGTCAGGCGGTCAGCATTCAACAGGTCGCAGTTCATCCGAACCGAGATCCAACTCCGATCGGCAGAAAGCACCTCAATGCCAGCAGCGGAATTGTCCGCATCAATCGCGCTCACCGCATACCTAGCAATCTCTTTCTCGCTAAAAGGCGCGCATTGGCAGAGAAAGACTCGCTCACGCAACGTCGCAATGATGTCCTCTGGCGTACCGCTTGGAGCGAGGACTATCACCCGAACGCTGGGTCTCAGGCGCCGTATCTCTTCCACAAGCGCTAAATCCTCACGAATGCTCGTATCAGGGTCAGTGACCACTACTGCGTAGGGAGTGACGCGCAGTTTTCGAAGAGCGTCGGCACTACCAGCGGCGCGAGTAAATGGACAGTGCAGGCTCGTCAATTGCTGTTCGAGACTTCCTCCGGGCCGATCGTTGTCGATCAACAGCACGCGGGATTCAGAGGGACGATCTCGACTTTCACCCGGTTCGGATTTCGCTGCCGGCTCGGATTTTCCTGAAGGATCCATTCATCTGCACTTTCAATGGAATTCTTTTGAGTACAAGGCACTCGCAGATAATCTACATCGAAAGTTGCCCTGTTCGCGACGGGAAACCGCGTCCAACGAATTGATCGCCTAGTTTCGCGTTCCGGCCAACAACGTTTCAATCTCCGACTTCTGTTCGGCGGTTAACGGAAGCAAAGGCTTTCGTGCGTACCCACCAAAGTAGCCGTTGAAGTCACACGCGTATTTCACTCCGCTAATCCCCAATTCGCCCACGATGCGTTTGCTCGTGTCGGCAATGCGCTGCTGCTTCTCTTCAGCCAGCTTCTTGTCGTGATCTTTCCATGCGAGGTAGACCTCCTGGCAAGCCTGCGGTGCGCACGCGGCAAACCCGAGTATGGCGCCCGAGGCCCCAGCTTCGACCGATGCAAGAATCCCCGGCGCCGATCCAGTCAGCACCTGAAACCCGACATCTTTCGTCCGGGTCTTTAGGGGCACCGTTGGTGGCGCAACCGCTAGAGCCGGCCCGCCTGCGAGCTCCCCCGCTGAAACGAAGGTTGCTGCTTGCGGTGCAACCTGCGTCGACATCCGTGCCGTTACCGCTTCAAAGATTGGCGTTACCGTCACTGAGCGGCGAGGCGCTGTCTTCGTCGACTCTATAGTGGACCGGATCCTCTCGATGCTCCCGCTCGAATCCTTGATGGCGATGATGTTCGGGTGCTGCGCCAGTTCAGCCACCATTTCGACCGGAATCTGGTAAGGAACGCATCTTGGAATGTTGTAGAGGACTACCGGCAACGGGGATTGATCGGCAACTGCCTTGAAGTACGTGCTAACAGCCTCTTCGGTCATCTGACCCGAATAGTAAGTCGGCGTGCGAACCAGTACGGCGTCGTATTGCAGCCGTGCTGCCTCCTCTGCGAGATCGATGGTGGCCTTGAGGCTCTCCCGACCAACTCCCGCAATCAGTACTTTCTCCGGTGCCGCCGCCTCTATTGCCGTTCGAAGCACATCTCGCGATTCAGCATCATCCAGCGCAGGAGCCTCACCGGTAGAGCCCAACACCACCATCCCTGAAAGCAGGCTTCGCGAATACCGGGCAATGTTGGCCTCCAGTTTGCGAAAGTAAACCCGTTCATCCGGATAGAAAGGCGTGGTGACGGCAGCAAAGACACCTTCAATCAACATGAACTTATTGTAGATCCCGCCTCACGAAGCCGACTTCCCTGTTCCCTGCCCGGTTTTTGACACTTCACGACGAGTATGGACGCTCCGGGCCCGCCAGACAATCAAATGGAATCGACGATAAACTTCAGAATGTGCCGAACATTCCCGAAAGTGGATGCAGCTTCAAAGGTCCACAAGAAGAGGACTGCATAAAACATCCGGGGATGGATTTGGTGCCACCGCGTCACAAGCTGGCTCACAACCTTTCGAATGAATCGAACCCTGGATAGCTGCGAGAATGAGACCCCAAGTAAAGCGCCTAAAAGGACATCCGTGGGCCAGTTGATTCCCAAGTAAATCAGCGGAAAGCAAATGGTCAAACTCACCCAGGCGATCGCGATGCAGCCCACTCGCCGAGACACCATGAAGATGCCCGAGGCCAGCGCAAAGAATAGTGTGGCTTGATCGCTCGGAATTGAGCTCCATGTCATTACAGTCAGATGGATGTGCCCCGGAATATGGAAGCCTATCGAAGGGTCCAAACTGGGGCTGTCTCTGAATGGGAGCACGAACGTGAGAGCTCGCGCCGCCATGGTAGCAACCAGCGAGAAGAACGCGGATCCAATCAAAAGATCAAAGCCTTCGCGTAGCTGGCCAGACCGCTTTCGATCAAAAAGCACCAGCCAAAGAAAGAAAACCACCACGACGCTATTCACCAGGGTGAAAGCGTTGAGGTTCGTAATCGCAGTGTCGAGCCACGGATAACGCCCCACAAACTGATTCAGGAAGAGCTCCAACCGCACGTCCAGGCGGAGCAACCAGTCGATTCCTCTGAGGATCCCCATACGCTTCTTGCCCTCCGATTCGGGGTGATTTACGCCCCACTCTTGCGATTGAGATCGATCGGACTTTCAGGCAGACAGCAGGCGTCATGCGCGTGATCGGGAGAAGCATGGCGCGATCGACATCATCAATAGGATGAGTGTGATAGCAGTACAACATTGCACACGGAATGTTGCAATTCCCCGAAGGTCACCACTATTTGCTTACTTAAGCTGTAGGCGCAACCTTTTCACTATGTAATTGCTGCAGCGCATAGACCGTAATGTTGCGTCGCTGCATCGCGGCAATACCCTCGACAGCGGCCTGCGCCGCGGCCACCGTCGTAATCGTGGGAATCCGAGCCAGGACAGCCGCACGTCGTATTGCCTTTTCATCGAAAAATGTATCCTGTCCCCTTGGCGTGTTGATAATGAGCTGAATGCGGTCGCCCTTGATCAGGTCAACCACATTGGGGCGGCCTTCCTTCACTTTGAAGACTCGTTCCGCGCTCAAGCCCGCGCGTTCCAGCACGTTGGCCGTTCCCTCGGTCGCCACGATGTGAAAGCCAAGTTCAACGTAGCGGCGGGCGAGTTCAACAGCCGCTGGCTTATCATGATCGTTCACGCTGAAGAAAATGGTGCCGGTGGTCGGCAACACCTGACCAGCCGAGAGCTGGGCCTTTGCGAACGCCTCTCCGAAGGTCCCTGCAACCCCCATCACTTCGCCGGTCGATTTCATCTCCGGTCCAAGAACCGTATCGACTCCCGCAAACTTCGACCACGGAAAGACCGGCGACTTCACATAGAAATATGTTCCGGTCTCCAGGTCTTTCTTTGACGCGAGTTCATTAGGTAGAAGTTCCCTTAGCTTGCGGCCTGTCATCAGCCGCGCACCGATCTTGGCCAGCGGAATTCCCGTAGCCTTTGAAACATATGGAACCGTGCGTGACGCACGCGGATTCACTTCAATGACGTACACGTGGTCCTGCCCGTCTGCGTCTCGTTGAATCGCGAATTGCAAATTCACCAGGCCAACCACCTTCAGCGCCAGCGCGAGCTTGCGCGTATGTGCGCGGATCGTTTCCAACGTCTCTTCGCGAATGCTCACCGCGGGCAGTACGCATGAAGAGTCCCCGGAATGGATGCCTGCCTCCTCGATGTGTTGCATGATTCCCGCAATGATGACATCTTCCGAATCGCACAGCGCATCAACATCGACCTCGACCGCATCCTCGAGGAAGTGATCCACCAATACCGGCCGCTCCTGAGAATACTCGACAGCTTGCTTCATATATTGCGCGACTGCCTCGGCGTCATAGGCGATCACCATGGCGCGTCCGCCGAGCACATAGCTTGGCCGCACCAGCACCGGGTATCCGATGCGCTCGCCTACCGCAAGTGCCTCTTCCACACTGGTCGCGGTCCCACCGGCAGGTTGCGGAATATCAAGTTCTTCGAGAAGCTTTCCAAACCGCTTGCGATCTTCCGCCAGGTCAATGGACTCTGGCGACGTTCCGATGATTGGCACTCCGGCTTTGCGAAGTCGCTGTGCCAGGTTCAACGGAGTTTGCCCGCCAAACTGCACAATCATTCCAATCTCCGCGCCCGATTGCGCTTCATGGTTATAAACGGCGAGCACGTCCTCAAGCGTCAATGGCTCAAAATAGAGTCGATCGCTCGTGTCGTAATCCGTCGACACAGTCTCGGGATTGCAGTTCACCATGATGGTTTCATAGCCATCATCTTTGAGCGCAAATGCCGCGTGGCAGCAGCAGTAGTCAAACTCAATTCCCTGCCCGATGCGATTCGGTCCCGAACCGAGAATGATAATCTTCGGCGTCGAAGTCGGCGCTGCCTCATCTTCCTCGTCGTAGGTCGAATAGAGATATGGCGTCATCGATTCAAACTCGGCCGCGCAAGTGTCTACCAGTTTGAAGACGGGACGGATACCCTTTCCCTTCACGCAGTTCCCTCACCTGCTGAACGCCTTCATGGCCCTCAAGCTTCCACTCGGTTGCGATCCGCTCGTCGCTGAGGCCAAAGCGCTTCACTCGACGCAAATCTTCTGTGCTTATCGTCTCCGGCGAAGTATGCGCGAGTGACGCCTGCGCCAATGTCACTTCGCGAATCTGATGCAGAAACCACGGGTCCATGCCCGTCATGCGCGCTACCTCGCGCACGCTCATTCCGCGCTCAAACGCAAATCGAATGTAGCCCAGTCTCTCCGGCCGCGGCGTAACGAGCATCTGGGTCAGTCGGCGCGGTTCCAGCACCTCTGTGCCTGTCTTCTTCCCAGTTTCGAGCGCGCGCCAGGCCTTCATCAGCGCTTCTTTGAAAGTGCGGCCCATCGCCATCACTTCGCCCACCGATTTCATCTGCGGACCAAGCGTGTCGTCGGCTCCCGGAAATTTTTCAAATTGCCACTTGGGAATCTTGACGACAACGTAGTCAATGGTCGGCTCAAAACATGCCGGCGTCTTGCGCGTAATATCGTTAGGAATCTCGTCGAGCGTGTATCCAACAGCGAGCTTCGCCGCGATCTTGGCAATCGGAAATCCTGTCGCCTTCGACGCCAGTGCCGATGAGCGTGACACGCGCGGGTTCATTTCAATGACGGTCATGCGACCATTCGTCGGGTTTACCGCGAACTGCACATTCGAGCCACCGGTCTCCACGCCGATCTCGCGCATCACCGCAATCGCCGCATCCCGCATCTTCTGGTATTCGCGATCCGTGAGCGTCTGCGCCGGAGCAACGGTGATGGAGTCGCCCGTGTGCACGCCCATCGGATCAAAATTCTCAATCGAGCAGATGATGATGACGTTGTCCGCGAGATCGCGCATCACCTCAAGCTCGTATTCCTTCCAGCCCAGCACGCTTTCTTCAATCAGGCACTCATGCACCGGAGACAAATCGAGCCCGCGCGCTAGGATCTCCATCAGCTCTTCGCGGTTATACCCAATGCCGCCGCCCGATCCACCGAGCGTAAAGCTGGGACGAATCAGTACCGGAAAGCCAATCTTCGATGCGAAGTCCAAACCGTCGCGAAGGTTGTTCACCAGCGCCGATTTCGAAACATCGAGACCAATGCGAAGCATCGCATCTTTGAAGAGCAGCCGGTCTTCCGCCTTCTTGATCGCTTCGAGCTTCGCGCCAATAAGTTCTACGTTGTAGCGATCGAGAATGCCTGCATCGGCCAGATCGACAGCAAGATTCAGCGCAGTCTGTCCGCCCACCGTTGGCAGCAGCGCGAACTTTCCCGCACCGGGACCAAGCATTGCAGTTTCGATGCGGATGATCTCTTCAACGTACTCGCGCGTCAGTGGCTCAATGTAAGTGCGGTCGGCCAAATCGGGATCGGTCATGATGGTGGCCGGATTCGAATTCACCAGCACCACCTCGTAGCCCTCTTGCTTAAGAGCCTTGCAGGCCTGCGTGCCGCTGTAGTCGAACTCCGCCGACTGCCCGATCACAATCGGCCCCGAGCCGATTACCAGAATTTTCTGTATGTCATTTCTGCGTGGCATGGTTTGTGGTTATCCGTCGCTTCTCAAATGGTCGTGATTCTCGTCTGAATGATCTTTGTTTTGGATGTGTTGGACTTGGAGGTTTCTGCTTTGAAAATGATCTTCGTGTTCGGTGTATTGGACTTGGATGTTCCTGCTTTGAAAGGGCACGGCTTCAGCCGTGCCGCCGCGCGCTCCAACAAAGTCTTCGGGCTTTAGCCCCTGAGGGATCGGGTCCAACCTCCATCCCGGATAGGCCGAGGAGTATCGGTAATCTGACGGACCGGCGCACAAATATTTCTTCACCGGATTCAGATGAATGTAAGACACGTGTTTGTCGTAATCTTCCGCATCACGAATCCGATGATCGGCAAAGCCTCGCCGCCAAATCTCCATGTTCGACCCAAGTTCTTTCTTCGCCCGATAGGAGAATCCGCCTTTGATGAGTTGAACCGCGCGTTCAAGCGCAATCGATGGCGTGATCAGCAGGTGAAAGTGATCCGGCATCAACACGAACTCGTGCAGAAGATAAGCTTCCCCGCGATGAAAAAGGAGCGTTTTGAAGAACAATCTCGCCCAGGGTTCAGCGCGGAACAATGCGCGTCGTTCCCACGTGTCAGACGTGACAAAATATGTCTGCGAGTTGTTTGTTGCATGCTCGCGAGCGGGTTTCAAAACAATGCCTCAGCGGCTAAAGCCGCGGTTACTTACACTCCGTGGCGGCACGATTGAAATCGTGCCCTTTCAAACCACTTCTCTTCCGGATTCTTAAACACCAACTTGTCGGTCCTTTGAATACATGCTGCTCACAAAACAGCGGAGCCTTGGCCCCGCTGTCTTTGTAAAATTCAAATGAAGTTCTTGCTTCATCCCTTCCACTCCTCCATCATCCGGCGGAAGTCCCGAAACAGATAATGCGAATCATGCGGCCCCGGTGCGGCCTCCGGATGGTACTGCACGCTGAAAAGCGGCAGCGTCTTGTGCCGCAGTCCTTCAAGCGTCTGATCGTTCAAGTCCACGTGTGTCAGCTCAACCTCATTGGCGTTGATCGAGTCCGGATCGACGGCAAAATTATGATTGTGCGCCGTAATCTCCACCTTGCCGGTCGCATTGTTCTTCACAGGATGATTGCCGCCATGATGACCAAACTTCAATTTGTAGGTCTTGCCGCCCAGCGCCAATCCGCAGAGTTGGTGTCCCAGGCAAATTCCAAAGACCGGCACGCGCCCCATCATCCCGCGAATCGCCCTCACAGCGTAATCCACCGGCTCCGGATCACCCGGCCCATTCGACAGAAACACTCCATCCGGCTTCAACGCAAGCACGTCCTCAGCGCTCGTCTCCGCTGGAACCACCGTCACTCTGCAGTTCTCACGAGTCAGCATTCTCAGAATGTTTTGCTTGATCCCGAAGTCATAAGCCACCACGTGATGCTTCCGCACCCCGGCGTCCTCGAGCAGAGCGTTCGGCAATAGCGCGTCTCCGCTCTGATTGCGAATATCATCCGAATCGAAACTGTAAATCGACTTCGTTGATACCACCCGTGCCAGGTCCGTCCCATCCATCTTCCGAAGGCTTCTCGCCCGCGCTACCAGCACATCCGTGTTTGTCTCAGAAGTCGAAATCACCCCGCGCATGACTCCATGAGTCCGCAAGTGGCGAACAAGCGCACGCGTATCAATCTCCGCGAGCACCGGCACTGCATACCGCTCCATGTACTCGTCGGTGACCTGCTCCGACCGCCAATTTGAGCTGACGGCCGAGAATTCACGGACGATCAGCCCCTCAATATAGGGGCGCGATGACTCGTTGTCTGCCTGGTTGGTGCCGTAATTTCCAATTTGAGGATTGGTGAGAACGACAATCTGCCCGGAATAGGAGGGATCGGTTGCGATTTCCTGGTAGCCGGTAAGGGAAGTATTGAAAACAACCTCGCCCTGGCTTTCGCCAGGTGCGCCATAGCCTTCGCCACGGAAGATGCGCCCGTCTTCGAGCGCTAAAATCGCCTGCATCGCCTCTCCAGAGGAGTGGATTCAATAGATTTTAGCAGGTTTCTCGAAGCGAAGCATTGCGTGGAAAACCACAGCTTATCTAACTTCTCCCACATCCTTGGCGGGCCAGTAGACAAACACCGCTTTCCCATAAATCAGATCGCGCTCAACCGGTCCAAACTCGCGGCTGTCTGACGAAATAGATCGGTGGTCGCCCATCATGAAATAACTATCGTCTGGGACCACCATCTGCGAGTAGGACCGCTCATCGCGATACGCATCGGGAACATAGCTCTCAGGCAGGGGCTTGCCGTTAAGCCACACTTTGCCGTGATCAATTTGCAGCTTATCTCCGGGCAAAGCGATCACTCGCTTGATATAGCTCTTTTCCGGGTCACGCGGATAGTGGAATACCACCACATCTCCCCGCTCGATTGAAGTGATGTGGTAAACGAACTTGTTGATAAAGAGACGGTCGTGATCCTCCAGCCGCGGCAGCATGCTTGTGCCTTCAACGCGCACCGGCTGGTAAAGAAACAGGATGATCAGCACAGAAACAGTTGCTGAAATCAAAAGGTCCCGAAGCCAGAGTCCTAGACCCGAGCCTTTCACGCGCGGTACCTGCACGACTTCGACTAACGGAAGCGCATCGACGGTGGTCACCACTTCGGGCTGCAATGGAATTTCAGGAGGAATTGACATCTTTATCTCAGATAATTATCCGATGCATGCGAGTTCACTGGCAACCCAACCCTCCGGCCGGGCACAGAACAAGAGGCTTTCCTGGCTTTTCAAGTGGCTTCGGCTGGTTCTCAGAAGGAACGAGCGATGCTCCGGCCGTTGCGCTCAGGTTCCCTTCCACCAGGATCAGCGGCCGTTGCAGCACCATCTCCACCTGCGAACCGCTTTCGATATTCACATCCGCGCCTCGCGTGAAGAGCGTCACCAGCCCGACCGTAGCCAATCCGGCTCCAATTCCCGCCAGCCCACCGGCTAGCGGATGTCCGGACTCAATACCACCAATGGAACCGACTGTTCCGCCAGTTGGAATCGCGATCTCCGCCGTTTTCGCTGCGTTCCTTCCCTTGTCCTTCTCCTGCTCGATTGTCCCCTCGCCGTCACTTTTTACTTTCTGTTTACTTGCGCCCGGCAGGCTGTTCACGATCCCCGGTATCTCCACCACCGTGCCGTTGGGGAAAATAATCGAAGTAAAGTGCATATCGAGTTGAGATCGGCCCGACACATGACCCGCGCGAACGACACGGTCCACAACGCCCTGCACGTACACTCCCGGCGGAATCATCACCCTGTTTTCAACGACAACCGGGAAAGTTGATGCAAGATATACGCCGTCACCCGGTCTCGCGCTCTTGGTATTGAGCGCGCTCCGCAATTGCAACAAAACCTTGGTCCCGGCGGGAACTGTGTAGGTTTTCTGCACCGCTGGCGCAGCGGCACCCGCCGCTGGCTGTGCAGTCGACGCCACTGCCACAGAAGTGGGTTCACCTGGCGCGGCCGCCGCCTGCGAATTGGCCGCCGGGCTGTCCTGGGTCGCGGCTGTCTGCGCGATCGCCCCTTCAAATGCTGCAAGTTGAAGAGCGGCGATCATTAGTGCAGTGACCGCCGATCTCTTCCCAGCAATCCTCATTGTTTCCCCCAGGCTACACCTGATAGACGAAATTACTCAGCCTAAGGATAGTTCCATTTCGCGCTTCATGGAAGTTGTCTCGAAGTATGCCGCGCTGCCTGCCTTTTAGGGTTACGATTCTTGCAAAGCCATGAAGCCCGAATCCAGTTCGATTGCCGCCCCTGCTGAACATGACAGCAAGTTCGCCTCTGTGTATCAGGTGCTCACTCAGGCAATTGCCGCCGGAGCATTTCCAGGTTGCGCCTTCGGAGTCATGGCCGCGGGGAGCGTCGTCTTGCAGGATGCCCTGGGCCGCTTCACCTACGAAAAAGACGCCTCTGAGGTAAGCCTCGACACCATCTTCGACGTGGCCAGCATCACCAAAGTGGTCTCCACCACCGCTGCGGCGATGCTGCTCCACCAACGAGGCATTCTCGATTTGGATCTCCCGCTGGGTGAGTTGTTGCCCGGCTTCGTCGTGGGTCGCCCTGCAGGCAGCTCTGCCCGAGCGGTCACCGTCAGGCATCTCCTCGCGCACAACTCCGGCCTACCCGGTTACGTTGAGTTCTACCGCAACGTCACAACCCCAGCCGCACTTTTTCGCGCCTGCCTCGAACTGCCTCTTGAAGCGGAACCGGGCACCCGCGCCGAGTACTCCGACCCGGGATTCATACTTCTTGGCAAGGCCCTGGAAGTTCTGACGCGGGAATACCTTGCCAACTGGGTCCGGAAAGAAATCCTCGACCCCCTCGGTCTTGCCAATACGGGCTTTTGCCCTGCGGCAAACGAACGAAAACTGATTCCCCCAACGGAAGAAGACACTTCATTCCGCCACCGTCGAATCCAGGGCGAGGTGCAGGATGAGCACGCGTGGCTCCTGAAAGGGGCCGGTGGGCACGCCGGATTATTCTCAAATGTCTCAGACTTGCTCCGCTTTGCCGGCGAGATTCTTGCTGCTGTTAGCAACGAAACGCGGTCCAAACCATGCCTTTTTCAGCAATCAACCCTTGAAGTATTCGCCCAAAAGCAAGGTCCCGTTGGAAGTTCGCGAGCGCTCGGTTGGGATACCCCCTCCCCCGACTCCTCCGCCGGCCGCTCACTTCTCCCCCCACTCAATCGGGCATCTCGGGTTCAGCGGATGCTCACTCTGGATCGACCTCGATGCCCAGGTTGCCGTGGTCTTGCTCACAAATCGCACCTGGCCCGATCGCAAATGCCAGTTGATTCGCGAAGTGCGCCCTGCCTTCCATAATGCTGTCCGTCAAGCACTCTAATTTGCTACGCCAACAGACATTCCAGTGACAGATCACTTGTGTCCGGATTCCGGGTAGTGGGTCAGTTTCATTCCACAGGCTCAGAGTTTGGCCCCTCCCTTGCCTTGTGGCACCAAAGTCCCATCGACGCAAGGTGGTCTCCAATGAGAGCATCGGGCGCAAGGGAGATTTATGTCTTCCCTATGGAAGGATGGGGGCATGCCTAAACCGGGATCTCACTGTCGCAATTGGCAGCAGTTTTATATGCGCTGGTTCCGAGTTGCGGCAGATCACGCGTGGTCTGCGTCTGACTTCATTGCGTCCGCTCTTGGCATCATCATTCCAATCATCGCCCACTACCAACCAAAATGGGAGTCTAAAATGACTCCACTGATTTGGGAAATCCCTCTATGTGTTTTTGGGACTCTATGTATAAGCAGATTGATTGCTGCGCCTTATTGGATATACAAGGAGCGACACGTTGACGCGGGTCGAGAATCTGACGAACTTCGCAAAACAATTGAGATCAAGGATAGGGAAATAGAAACGCTTAAAGTCCTACCCCCAGAAATCGCTCTGACCATCAACGACGTTGTATTGCATCGAACCGGAGATGCGGAGTGGAAGTGGAAGAATGGTGAATTCTTGGTTCAGGTATCAGCGGAGCTATTGAATCTTCCAGCGGCTGCGGTTGAGTATTCGGGGCAATTGGTTTTCCGTGGCGAAGTCATCGACTTGACAACAATAAGTGACGTTGATAAGTGGGAGATCATTGAGCGGGCGTATTATCAACAGCTTTACCCAAATACCCCAAGCATGTCGCGTCCCAGGCGGAGTTTCGTGATGAGTCCAGCAGCTATCACTGAAAATCTTAGTCGCTCGATAAGAAATGAGGGATGGCTGCATTTCCAAATTGAAGGCATGGGCGAAACGGACATTGCAAAACGTACACTGAGGTTATATGCAACATCCAAAAGTGGCGGCGGGTGCCATGCAGATGAAGAACTCGCCAAACATCATGTTGTTAGGTCTGATCTCGTAGCAATGAGGAAATATATCCCTACGCAGCCGTGAGTTTCTTGTATTCCAACACGGGCGCTTCAAGCGATGTGTGCGAGTCCATCGAGGATCGACTTCGACTCCATCAGCTGTGCTCGGGATCGGGGTTGTCGCCAGTGGCCTGATCGACCATCGATTTCGCGAGAGTATTTATGTCCCAAGCATCCTGATTGCACCAAGTCAAAAAGCATTACTATCCCCTGTGAATCCAAACTGGCCCACCACCGAATTCTGCCGGCGCTTGCCCAATTTACAGATACAATAGAAGGTGGGGACAGACTCGATGCTTAGCAGCACGACGACGCATGGAGGGGCCGGCACCCAGGCGAAAGAGGACTCCAAAATAGACCCGGCTTCCTTGTTGCAACAACTCACGACTGAGAGCCAAAACGAGGCATCTCAAGGGTTTGACACCAAATCCGCACTTGAGATCGCTCGCATCATCAATCACGAAGATGCGAAAATCGCCGCGGCAGTCAAAAAAGCCATACCCGAGATCGCCATGGTCATTGACCAGGTGGCGCGAAGCCTTCGCGACGGAGGCCGGCTTATTTATATTGGTGCCGGATCCAGCGGCAGAATTGCCGCCCTTGATTCCTCAGAATGCCCGCCAACTTACTCCACCGCCCCAGGCCAGGTTCAGTACATTATGGCCGGTGGACCCAAGGCCCTCGCTTCTGCCGTTGAGGTCAACGAAGACTCCGAAGAGTTGGGCCAGCGCGACATCGCCCGCCGCCGCCCCACCCGCAAAGATGTAGTCATCGGCTTGTCCGCTTCCGGCCGCACCCCTTACGTGGTCGCTGCCGTCGCCTATGCCCGGGCACGCGGCGCTCATACTGCCGCCGTCACCTGCAACCAGGGAAGCCCAATCGCCCAGGCCGCTGACATCGCCATCGTCGCCGAAGTTGGCCCCGAGGTCGTCTCCGGATCCACGCGCATGAAGGCCGGCAGCGCCCAGAAGATGATTCTGAACATGATCACGACCGGCGCGATGACTCGGCTCGGCTATGTGTACGAAAACCTCATGGTCAACGTACACATGCAGAACTCCAAGCTCGTCGAGCGCGGCATTCGAATCCTGATGAGCGCCTGCAAAATCGACCGCGAAACTGCCGTGCAGACCATCAAAAGCGCCGGCCGCAGCGTTCCCGTCGCTCTCGTCATGCTCAAGGCCAAAGTCGACAAGCCCGAAGCCGTTCGCCGCCTTGCCAAATCCGATGGCAATGTTCGCCTCGCGATTGAAGACAACGTCCTCGAACTCTAGAGCAAGCGCCCTGTCAAAACGTCGTTAGCCTGACATTCAGCAACTGTTCCTCGTCCGGCCGTAGTCCGTCTGATCGCCTTTCATACGGTTCTCTACGGGGAGTTGCGTCTGATCGATTTACACTGATCCATAGGGAGCAGCCCAACCTTTCATGGACAAGTATGTAATTCGAGGCGGTAATCCGCTGGTCGGGACGATTCATGTATCCGGGGCCAAAAACTCTGCCCTGCCATGCATGGCTGCGGCCATCCTCACCGAAGACGAAGTCACCCTCGACAATATCCCCCAGGTGCGCGACATCGAAACTGAGCGGCGCCTTCTCGTCTCGATGGGCGCCGAGGTTCAGTTAGGCAACGGATCAAGCGATCACAGCATAACCATCAGTTGCCGCACTCTCTCCGATCCTGAAGCGAAGTACGAAATCGTGAAGACCATGCGCGCCAGTTCCCTGGTTCTCGGCCCTTTAGTAGCGCGCGCAGGAATGGCTCGAGTAGCAATGCCCGGCGGATGCGCCATCGGCGGTCGCCCCATCGATCTGCATATCAAAGGCCTCGAAAAAATGGGCGCAACCATCGTGCAGGAGCATGGTTATCTCGAAGCACGCGCGGATCGACTCAAAGGCGCTCATCTCGTGTTCGACAAGATCACCGTCACTGGTACAGAAGATCTGCTCATGGCAGCTGTGCTTGCCGAAGGCGAAACCCTGATGGAAAACTGCGCCCGCGAGCCTGAAGTGTGCGACCTCGCTGCGTTGCTGATCGCAATGGGGGCAAAGATCGAAGGCGCCGGAACATCCACGATCCACGTTCGCGGTGTCAGCCGCTTGCACGGAGCACGTTACCGCATTAATCCCGACCGCATTGAGGCAGGAACATTCCTCATCGCTGGAGCCATCACAGCCGGCGATCTTGTCGTTGCCGATTGCAATCCAGATCATCTCGGAGCGGTCATTGCCAAACTCCGGGAGGCCGGTGCAAGCATCGACATCCTTGGGTCCGATTCCATCCGCGTTCGATCCACCGGACAACTCAAGGCAGCCGACATCTCAACCGAAGAGTACCCCGGCTTCCCCACTGACATGCAGGCTCAATACATGGCCCTTGCGTCCCAGTCCGATGGCGTCAGCCTCGTGACCGAAAATATCTTCGAAAACCGCTTCATGCATGTGCAGGAACTCGTCCGTATGGGAGCGAACATCAAAGTCGATGGTCGCACCGCCACAGTACGCGGCCCGGCAAATCTTTCGGCAGCAGCTGTCATGTGCTCTGACTTGAGAGCCTCAGCCTCTCTTGTGCTTGCGGCACTAGTGGCCGACGGCGAATCGATACTTGATCGCGTTTACCACATGGATCGAGGCTATGAGCGAATCGAAGAGAAGTTGCAGAGCGTCGGCGCACAAATCCAGCGCATGGGAAATGTATTTGCGCCAAAGCGCATTGATGCGGTAGCCGCAGGCTGATTATCAGTCAGCGCCAGCTTACAGCCAGATGCCAGCGCAGCTTGTATTTCGCCGCCTTTTCGAGCACCCGCTCGTATTCCCGAAGTTCCCCGAGAACAGGGGGCGTTTCAGATCCAAACGAGACTGGCGTTGAAGCCAGAAATCCAATCAGGGCGCGAACGGAAGCCAACCCCTCCGCCGGATCAAACCATTGCGGCTGAGGTAGATGGTGTGCCCACTCCGGATCACCGCTCCCCTGCTCCAGCAAAACGCACATTGAGTTCTCATCCGCCGAAAAGAAGTGCAGCAGCGGAGTGACTCGAAGAGTTTCTGCGAGACGTTCGAGGGCATCTTCATTTCGGGCCAGTGCACGCCCGTTGACAAAGATATCGAATCCCGGATCTTCTCCCTCGACAACGATATAGAGGCTGGCTGCCATCGCATTGAGTTTAGTGGAGATATCGAAATCTCGGGCCTCAAATCGGCACCCGGTAACCCAATCAATCAATGCACTGCTTCTGAAATGCAAGATTACACAAGTTTCATACGAAGTCGGTAAAACCTACAACGAAAGGGTTAAATCTGGAATCCTCTAAGTTATCGATACAGGATCTAGGGATACGTGTGTTCGCTCGATTGAGGAAAAAGTCGTGGATTGGTTGAAACTACCGGACCTGGTTGCAGTCGCGCTGTTGACCTGCGCGTTTGCATCTGTTGCTCGCCAGGGCAAAACGGCGGTCTCAAAAATCTGGCTTATTGGCTGGATGCTGATTGTCCTCCATTTCGCGGCTTTTCTGTTCCTTCCCGCACCCGGCATCTGGAGTTATCTGGCAGATGTAATCGGTCTCACATCCTTGACCAGCGCTGGTGCTCTGTTCATGTGGGCGGCTGTTCCCTACCGCAAAGAGCACAGAAGTAGCTGGATGCTAGTGGTTCTGATAGCGACCAATACGCTCTACGTCATGTTGATCTGCGCCGACAACGTGCCCGCTCCAATCCTGAACATTGCCGCAATTCTGCTCGGAGCCGCTCCGCTGACTGTGGCCCTCAGTTCATTGCGCAGGTTCAATCACTTCCTTCGCTGGAGTGTGGTCGCAATCTACTGGATACTGACGGCCTTCCTGTTGACGGTACAAAACAGCTCAAAGATTGGCGCCAGTTTCGCGTTGAATGGTGTTCTCTTTACCGTCTATTTCGGATGCTGCATTCATGTTTGGCACACCTACCGGCGAGCAACGGCCGGAGCGCTAATCACCATTTCTGGTTTCTTCGCCTGGACAGCAGTCTTCGTGGTCTCGCCAATCACTCAGACACTCTGGCCACGGATCCAGATTGAAAGCGAAGTATGGAATCTCCCCAAGTACATCGTTGCCATAGGAATGATCCTGCTTCTCTTGGAAGATCAAATTGAACACAACAAATATCTCGCGCTCCATGATGAATTGACGGGGCTGCCCAATCGCCGACTCTTTCTCGATCGCTTGGCAATCTCCCTCGAACGGGCTCGTCGCATGGACTCGAAAGCAGCGGTTCTCGTCGTCGATCTGGACCACTTCAAGCAGGTGAATGACACCCTCGGACATCACGCCGGCGATTTGCTACTGCAAAACGTAAGCGCAATGTTCTCCAGTCGCGTTCGGCGATCGGATACCGTGGCGCGGACTGGTGGCGACGAGTTTTCCCTGATCCTCGAAGAACCCACCAACCGCACCAACGCCCGACTTGTCGCTCAATCCCTCATGCAACTCCTGCACGAACCGTTGCAGGTGGGCGAACATCTCGTGCACGTGGGCGCTAGCATTGGTGTCGCAGTCTATCCCGATGACGCAGACGGACTGGAGGCGTTATGCATTGCTGCCGACCTGCGCATGTACGATGACAAGAATATTTCCCGCAATCTCACGAAGATCCCATTTACCGTCAAACCCGCCCTCCCTTGAGAGCCGTCGTAACTAGAAACCGAGAGCCTAAAAACTGCAACGAATCTGCTCGAATCTTGATTGTCGGAACTGGTAAGCGCGCAGGCGTTGCCATCTTGAAGCGAGCTAGAGTGTCATTCGGTGAGACCCTGCTGCACCTTCATTGGAACTCTGCCTGTAGATACTGCTACTTTCTGAGAAACGCAACGGTCATGATAGCGGCAGCTGCAAAGTTGAGTCCCGCCTGCAGCATGTTTCCAGCATTTAGTTTTTGGCGCTCTCTGCCTAGCCGAGTTACATCGCCGCTTTCGAGCGTGGCAACTGCTCTATAGATCGGAACTTTAATCATCTTTGAGATCAATCCGGCTACCAGCCAAAGAGCAAGACCTGCGGTGATCCAACGATTACCGAAGCCATAGAAATAGAAATATGGGATCGAGCCGAGAAAAGGAACGGTCAATACCGTATGCATGAAGGGAGACCTTGCGGAGTGACGGTAGAGCGATCCTAAAAACTGCTTGAATGCAGGTTCATCCATATCATTCATCACGTTCCGAAGCACCCCGGCAATAAATATCAACAACGCCGCATTGGTCGCCACGGAAACAAAAAGCAGAATTTCAGCCAATGTTTGATTCATATCGCTCCTGATTTGGCAGAGGCGCCTTCAACTCTTAGGCAGGGTCTTTGACGAAGCGTGACGGGTTCAGAACGCGAATCTGACACGTCTATGAAACTTTCGAGTTCCTTATCATCAAGACCAGAAAATGCCCGGACATGTCGCCCGGGCATTTCGTGTTCACAATTGCCATATCCAGCCTTGGCGCCTTTAAAGAGGCCTCAGCCTAATTGCTTCCACCACCTGGGCCGCGTCCACCGCGACGCCGGCGACGGCGCCTGTTGTTGTTCGCCGGCGGGCGACCGCCAGCACCAACTGGTTGTCCGACTGCCACTGGAGCGCCTTCCACTCTATTGAAGTTGGGCTCGTTCTCTTCGTCGATCTCGTCTCCGCCCTCTTCATCATCGTCGAAATCTTCTCCACCTTCGATCAGTATTGTGCTCTGATTCGTGCGCGGCTGACGTTCGTCGAATTCGTTGCGGGGCTTTGGCGGAGCAGGCGCTTCAGACGCTTCAAGTTCAACGTCGCTTGTCTCGGCTGGCGCAGACTGGGCCAACTTGGCTTTCTGCTCCTTGATTAGAGCCTTGCGGCTGAGCTTGATCCGGTTGCCCTCGATAGCCAGCACCTTCACCATCACCTGATCGCCTTCGCGCAACTCATCCTTGACTTCCTTCACGCGATGCTCGGCGATCTCGGAAATGTGCAGAAGGCCATCGGTTCCCGGGAACAGTTCGACAAATGCGCCGAACTCAGCCAACCTCACCACCTTGCCCAGGTAGATCTTTCCAATCTCGGGCACTGCCGTGATGTTGCCGATGATCTCAAGAGCCTTCTTCAAACCCTCTCTATCACTCGAGGCAACGCTGACACGGCCGGTATCATCCACATCGATCTTCGCGCCCGTCTGCTCGATGATGCCGCGAATCGTCGCGCCACCCTTTCCGATCAGATCGCGAATCTTGTCGGTGGGAATCATGACAGTCTCGATCCGAGGCGCATACTGCGAGCGCTCCGTGCGAGGTCCGTCGAGTACGGCATCCATCTTGTCAAGAAGGAAGAGCCGTCCGCGCTTCGCCTGCTCCATTGCCTGCTGCAGGATCTCGCGCGTCAGTCCGCCAATCTTGATGTCCATCTGCAAAGCCGTGATGCCCTTGCGCGTCCCGGCAACCTTGAAGTCCATGTCGCCATAGTGATCTTCAGCGCCAGCGATATCTGTGAGGATCGCGTAATCGTCGCCTTCTTTCACCAATCCCATCGCCACACCGGCGACGGAACCCTTGAGCGCGATGCCCGAGTCATACAGCGCGAGGCTTGCGCCGCAGACCGAAGCCATCGACGAAGATCCGTTGGATTCAAGAATGTCTGACACGATGCGAATCGTATAAGGCGATTCTTCCGCGCTCGGCAGAACTGCTGAGATCGCGCGTTCTGCAAGTGCGCCATGGCCAATCTCGCGACGGCCCGTGCCCGTCATGCGTCCTGTTTCACCAACCGAGAACGGCGGGAAATTGTAGTGAAGCATGAAGGGTTTCTTCTTCTCGCCTTCATAGCTCTCCAACCGTTGCCCGTCATCCGTGGTGCCTAGAGTGGCTGTAACCAGCGCCTGTGTTTCACCACGAGTAAAGAGCGCCGACCCGTGAACACGAGGCAGAACACTGGTCTCGATCGTGATTTCGCGGATCTCGTCGAATGCGCGGCGATCAGGACGAATACGATCCTTCGTCACTTGCTCGCGGAATGTGCGCTCGCGGAGAAGTTCGTAATAGGTCGCCAGCTTCTTCTTCGCGTTTGCATCATCGGCGGGAAGCTCCGCAGCCAGTTCTTCCTTGATCTTCTTGATCAGCGCATAGCTTTCGGTTTTGGCGTGCTTCTTGGTATCCAGGGCATCCTTGAGCCGATCGCCGATCTTCGCCTTCAATTCTTCGTAGAAAGCTTCATCGGTCGTCGGTGCCGTGAATGCCCGCTTCGGCTTCCCTGCCTTCGCAACCAGTTCCTCGATAGCAGCGACAATCTTCTTGATCTCGGTATGCGCGAACTCAATCGCCGCGAGGATGACTTCTTCCGTCTCTTCCTTCGCTCCCGACTCAATCATCACGATGCCGTCCTTGTGACCGACAACCATGATGTTGACCGTCGTAGCCGCACGCTCCGAGTAAGTCGGATTGATGACGAACTCGCCATCCACGCGTCCAACGCGCACCGCTCCGACCGTTGCGTTGAACGGAATATCGGAGAGGGCCAGCGCAGCCGCCGCAGCATTGATGCCCACCACGTCGGGATCGTTTTCCTTGTCAGCAGAGAAAACCAGGGCAATAATCTGTGTCTCGTTCCGGAAGCCATCGGGGAACATCGGGCGGATCGGTCGATCGATCTGACGCGCAGTCAGAACTTCCTTTTCGCTCGGCCGGCCTTCGCGCTTGATAAAGCCGCCAGGGATGCGCCCACCGGCGTAGGTGTACTCACGGTAATCCACCGTGAGGGGGAAAAAGTCGATGCCTTCTCTCGGATCAGGGGAGGCTACCGCCGTGGCCAGAACCACGGTTTCGCCCGTGGTCACCAGTGCGGCGCCGGAAGCCTGCTTGGCCATGCGTCCGGTCTCAAAGACCAAACGCTTGCCGCCGGCAAGCTCGACTGCTACTTCATGCTTAGACATAGAGTCCTCGTTTCATTTTTTCACTTGGGAAACTTGTAAGGGGAATGCGCCGGAGGGTGTAGTCAGATTGGCGGGATACGTGATGCGTCTGCGGGCTGCGCGCAAGAGAGTGTGCGTTGCGCGAGGGAGCGGATTCTCCCGGCCAATGCGAAAGGCCCGCGCTCAGCCGATGGCTGTGCGCAGGCCCTGGCAGCATTTGCAGTTCGCCAGGTACACCATGGCCCCAGAATCTGGGTGGAACGGGGGCCGTGACCAATATCCGGTCTGGGCGCTTCCGATTCAATGTTTGCTTTCTGTTTACTTGCGGATACCGAGTTTGCCGATTACGTCGCGGTAGCGATCGGAATCATGCGTCTTCAGGTAATCCAACAGGCGGCGGCGCTTGCTAACCAGCATCAACAGGCCACGACGGGAAGCGTGATCCTTCTTGTGCGTCTTGAAGTGCTCGGTCAGTTCGCCAATCCGCTCACTCAGAATCGCGATCTGAACTTCCGGCGAACCGGTGTCAGTATCGTGGGTGCGGAAGCGTTCAATCAGGGTAGTTTTCTTAGCAGTCGCCAGCACGGCGTATGTTACTCCTCTTGCGTTCTCAGTCCACTCTCAAGTGTCTAAAGTGAGATTACCATGAATACGCTTCTGACGCCATGCACTGCATCCTGCCCGCCACCCCGTAGCCCATTCTCCTGTAAGCATTTTCAGGGTTCCTGCTGCAACCAGTAATTGGCACGTGCAACGATTCGCGCACCATAATCCTCTGTCGTCCGCACGCGAATGCTATGCAGCCCGGGTGTAGGGTCCGACGGGCTGAACGTAATAAGGTAGCGGTTTCGCGAATCCTTGGCCGCCTGCATCACCCGCTGTTCAAACCGATTGTCGCCCGTAAACGTGGTGTATTCTCCCCCGCTCATCACCGCCACTTCCTTGGCCACATTCTTTTTGAAGGCCTGCACCAGCATCACGAGCGTTGACACCATGCTCATGGTCCGGTCTTCTCCCGAGTCCTTCACATCGTGAATAAACTCTGCCTGCGAGGGAGAATACGAAACGCTGAGCACAAGCACATCCGACCGCCCGATCTTGCTGATCAGTTGTACCGGCTTGGTGAATTTGCTCCCGTGATCCCGCTTCTCGCTTATCAACAGCAGGACCCGGCGATACTCCTTCGGCTGAGTCTCGAGAAGATCTACTGCATAGCTGATGGTGTCCAGAATCGCCGCTCCACCGTTTCCCGGCTCCAGGCGTTTGAGGCCCTCATTCAAGGTCTCACTCGAGTGCGTGTAGTCCTGAATAAGACGCGGCTTCGAATCGAAGCCCACCAGCGCAGCCTGGCTCTTCGGATTTGAAAGAAACACTTCGATCAGCGGTCCAAGTTTGGCCAGCTTGTCGAATTCGAGCGCTGCGCTCCTTCCCTCTTCAAGCGCAATCACCAGGGACACGGGAGCGGTATCCATCTCTTCCTGCATTCGAATCTTTTGCTGTACGCCATTGTCTTCCACCACAAAGTCCGATGGCTTCAGCCCATACATAATCCCGCCGCCGTGCGGCTTCTCCACCAGCGTAGGAACGAGCACCTCGTTTGTGGTCACGCGCAATGTCGGCGAACCCGTATGGCTGCCCGGCATCGCCTGCGGCGGTTCCGCCGGAGGCAATTGTTGTGCCCCGCCAGATCCACTCATGAAAACGAACATAGCAAGTGCAAGAAAGAACAAACGGATAAATCCATGCCTCATGCGAAGAGATTCTCCGACCATCACAATATGGACCTGCACAAATGGAAAATGCTGCGATACCCTTGCAGAAATTTCCCACTCGACGACTATCAGGAATTGGAGATCGCTCAAGTGCGCTTGCGAGTCTCGCGTTCCAGGCGGCCAGTCCACGCCAGAAAGCTCAACAACTCCCAACGCGAATCCCATACAAACCCCAGCACGTCCCGGGTCTTCAACGTCTCCGCCGGTTTACCCGAATACGTCTCTACCCGCCATCGAAGAAACTCACTCCGCCACGGCGTCAGCCGATGGCCGCGAGTCGCATTCCAGATGAAACGTAAAGCTCCAAACAAAGCCGGGGTCCTCTTGCTGAGGATAACAAGTCCAAGTCCCAAGTCCGGCTTGCCGATCCGCACGAGCGTGTGCCTCATCCATAGGACGCAGCCTTATCGTGGCATCCCAATTTGCACGAAAATAGGGTGCCCCATCCATGACACAGCCCGGCCGTGTCATGGGTGGGAAAGCAAGAATCTCTCTTTTCAAAAGCCCTGTCATGCTGAACGAAGCGCAGCGGAGCCCGAAGCATCTGCGTTTGCCCCGTGGTCCATCATGCCCACCGTCTCAAGGGTCCGGGCCTTAATCCACGCAATCCTATTCCGGCGATAATGCACGTCAGGCGATAATGCACATCAAGGAGTCCACGATAGCCATGATCCGCAACTGCCCGTCCTGTGGCAAACCCAATCGAATTCCGGCCAAGCACCTCTCCGACAAAGGAAAGTGCGGTGCCTGCAAGTCACCCTTGCCTGCGGCCTCCGATCCCCTCCCGGTCTCTCCCGAAGAATTCGACGAGATTATCCGCGACAGCAAGGTTCCCGTCCTTGTTGACTTCTGGGCCGAGTGGTGCGGTCCCTGCCGGATGGCGGCTCCTCACGTCGCACAAGTTGCGCGAGATCTGGCGGGACAAGCCGTCGTGCTCAAAGTCGACACGGAGAGGTTCCCGCAACTCGCCTCGCGGTTCAATGTTCGAGGGATCCCGAACTTCGCGGTATTTTCCCGAGGCGGCCTTCAGTTCCAGCAGGCAGGCTTGGTAGACGCCGACACAATGAAGACTTGGATCAAAGGCGCTGCCTGAGCTCCGGATCTATCACTCCAAGAAGTCAACTTCGGATACAACGAATTCCAACCTGACCGGTGGCGAACCAGTTTGCAACTGTCTCACTGCACGGTTGCAGATCAATCCTTGTCAACCATCGTGCGAAAACTTTCCGTGTAACTCCTTCATCCCCATCACTTCCGCCGATTAGCCGATTGCATGTTATTTCCACAAAATCTCTATCCTTGATACATGAGAAACAAAGACGTCACACCGAGCCTCTCCCTGCAAGAAACCGTCATACATAAGAAATTCCGCCGATTCCTTCAGAAGATCACCTCGTAACTCCTTATGACAGAGGATTCTGCGGTTAACTCTTGTTGTTAGAGAATCTTGCCCCGACACCCTTCACGTAATTCATTGAAAACAGGAAACTTCCTTACAGAATCCGGATGGGGGTATCCAGGAGGAACCATGTTCAAAGAATGTCGCCATATCATGCCCAGTGGGGCCAGGTGTCACTCGCCCGCCCTGCGCGACCAGCCCTGTTGCTACTTCCACACCAACCTCCGCCGCTCCACCGCGCCAAAAGGAAAGTTCGAGGATCAGTCCCTTCAACTGCCCACACTCGAGGATTCGAGCGCCGTTCAACTCGCGCTCACCCAGGTCCTCGGTGCGCTCAGTTCCTCCCAACTCGATGCGCGTCGCGCCGGACTCCTTCTCTACGGACTCCAGATTGCAGCCAAGATCACTGCCCGTCCTTCAACTCGCAGGCCAACCGACTTCGTGCGATCCGTGAGCCAGGAGGCAGACGGCGCGCTTCTTGCGACCCAAAAAACCGGCTGTGAACCACCCGAGGATTGCCGCACCTGCCGCGAGATCACACGATTCACTTGCAAAGATCCAATGAGGTACACCATTGTCTGGGACGATGATGAGGACGAAGAAGAGGCAGAAGAAGTTGAATAAGCCTTCTCCCTGACCGCTCCGCGTGCAATGCCCAACGATAGTGAATAAATGGATCGATAGGCGATCAGGACTCCATCTTGATCGTCTATCGATTGATCACCCATTCAGCTTGTCGAACAGACTCCCCGACCCCAACTGCGAAATCACGCTCTCCAGCGCCGTCTGCTGTGTCTTTGTGAGCGAGAGACGAGTCGCAACATCTGCAACGTCCGCCTGCATAAGATTTGTCTGCGCCACCATCAGTTGCGTCTTTCCATTGGTCACAGCTTCTGCTGCAGCGCCGAGTTGCGTAATCGAGTTGTCAATCGTAACGCGCTGCTGAGAGACATAATTGAGCACTGTGTTCAACGCCTCAGTATCGGCCGTCGCCTGGACCATGTTGATCGTGCCGCTTGCATAGTCGGCAATCAGATTGTTCAGCGTCTTGAAGACACTGTTCGCTCCATCGAAGATCTGGTCCCCGGGCACGTTGAGTTGAATCTTCTGCCCATTGGGCGTGTGCAGATAGTTGATGTTTCCATCGCCGTTGTATGTGGTGACCCCAGGCGACGTGGCATTTGAAGTGGAGAAAGGTACCGTACCAAACTGCCCGCCCGCAAAGACATATTGCCCCTGATAGCTGGTGTTGGCCAGCGCCTCTACCTCGTTCAGAATGCCAGTGAGCTGGCCCGCAATTGACTTCAGGTTGTTGCCGTTCATCGTTCCGTTGTTGGCTCCGATGGCTAGCGACAAAGCTTGCGTCAGTTGCGACACGACGCTGCCCAGCGCGGAATCGGCCACCTGCATCTGCCCGGTCACGAGGCTCGAACTCTGGGTGAATGAGTCGTCCTGCTGAATCTGGTTGAGCAGCAGAACGTTTCGCCCCGATGAAATTGGATCATCGCTGAGTGTGTGGAAACGCACCCCACTCGATAACTCTTCTGTCAACTTCTGCTCTGTCAACTGGGTTTGATCCAGCGAACCCACGAGGTTCGTTATGTAAAGAGGGTCGACTCGCATCTCTGTTCTCCCGCCGCACCGATCACGCCGTGGGCCGCACTTCAGGTTGCCTCATGCTCACCTGACGTTCTGGTCTCGTTACGATCACACTGCTGTTTCCACTCCGAGGTTTAATGCCGAAGCCATGATGCTGTTGAGCATCGTGAACACCTTTGAAGCTGCCTGGTAACTGCGCTCAATCTGCTGCATCAGTGCCGCCTCATCATTGAGATTCACGCTCGAGAGCGCATCTCTCCGAGTTTGCAGCTGAGTTACAGAGGCGTTCTGCGCAGTGTTTTCAATTTCCACCTGTGCGATCGTTGATCCGAGGCTCGTCACAAAATTGGAATAGAACCCCGAAGGCGTCTTTCCACCAAGAGTCACTTGCGCTGCAAGACCAGCTAGAATGACGGCGTTCGAGTTGTCGCCAATTCCCTTTCCCGATCCCGCAGCGGCAATCTCGCTGGGGTCAGTCATAACCACGCTCATCATCGCCGCACTTCCGGCAACGATGGTCGGTTGTTTGAAAATATTGTGGGGATTAGCCACGGTCCCACTGGCTCCATTCAGATCCGTCCCAACGTAGTTTTGCTGGTTCACGGAATCGGAGACATGGAATGCGAGTTCGTCGAGGGACGACAAAACCGTAGGAATGTCCTGATCGCGGACCGTCAAAAGCCCTCCCAGTTCCCCGCCTCCGTTGGCAAGTTCCGAAGTGATGTCTTTCGTCCCGAGGAAAAAGTGGGTATTGCCTCCCACGGTACCCAGCGTCAGCGAGAAGCTGGAACCCTCGGAAAGCAGAAAGTCGCCAGATGTCGTCGTTATCGAAAGTCCGTTATTCTCTGTCGCAATCTGGTTGATTCCGATCAGTTGCGAAAGCTTGCCAAGATCAAGTTGGCGTTCATCCTCAAGCGTGCCTGCATCACCGTCAGGCGAAGTGCTTTGAATCTGCTCGTTGAGCTTCGCAAGCGCCGCAGTCAGTGAATTTACCTGCTTCGTGATTCCTGCGGCCTCCTGATCAAGCGAAGCGCGCTGGGAATTGAGGCTGGCTGCAGCATTCGACACATCGCCCGCCAGCATTGAAGCTGTCGATAACACCTGCTGACGAAGAGAGCTGTCCGTGGGATTCGCTTCCAACGAAGCGAAGGAGCTGAAGAACTTAGTAATATCGCTGCCGATATCCCCAGCCGTTGAACCCGCTGCGCCCGAATCCGGCGCGAAGAGTGCCTGCACAAGATCCAGAGCTGACAGCCTGCTGTCCGATGCCGCCGCGGACTGCTGCTGCTGCGCCAGTCGCTCCTCCAAAACGCGATCACGCACAGAAGTCGGTCCGGTTTGCGTCGCACCGGTCCCGTAGTAAACGCCGCCAATCTCGGCCGGACTGTTCTCCTGCCAATTGGGAACCTGCCGTGAATAGCCGACCGTGTTGGCGTTGGCAACATTGTTGGCCACGATGTTCAGCGCGGACTGGTCTGCTTCCAGTGCCAATGTAATCAGGTTGAGCGCGGAGTTAATTGTCGCCATGCAGAACCCTTCCGTACACCAGTGCGCCATCCGCCGAGTCGCCGCATTCCGACCGGCGTGCGCGCATCTCGCGTAATCGGAGCATGACGCTCAGGTTCGAACGCGTCGCCTCAAGCACGCGGGCGAAAACCGCCATCTCCCGCACTGCGTTTTTCGCCTCGCATTCAAACGATATCCTCTGCTTCTCGTCTGGATTCCCGAGTCCCCGAGTCAGCGCTTCGCATGACAGAACAAGCTCTTCTAGCCGGTCGGTGTCCAAGCGAGCCAGCGCAAGTGAAGCCTCCGCAACTATGTGCTTCATCGAAGGATGTACGCGATGCTCCAATCTCTCACCAGTCTTTCCGGGCCATAAAATGCGGAGATCTTTAACAACCTCTATTTACCATCGGCATCTACGCCGCCGAGCATCACATCTACAACTTTCTTCGCAATCGCAATCGAAGGGACACTGTATGTTCCGGCAGCGAGTGCCGCCTGCACCGCAACAACCTTGTCCGTACGCACTCCATCTTCAGCAACACTCTGAGAAACTTCTGCTCCGGCAAAGCTCACGGTCGCTCGATCGCCCGCAAGTGCGCTCTGCCCGGACGCGAGCGCCCCTCTCCCATGCGGCCCTTGAGTGGGCGGTGTTACAGGCACTCCCAACAGCGTTTTCAGTCCTTCTGCATTATTACGAACTTCCATTTGCGCACTCCTCCTTAAGGAAGGTATCGGCAGCCCAGGCCATTTCTCTAGAGCTGCGGAGCATTTTGATTCGATTTTCCTTGAATATTCCCGAAAGATGTATCACCGAGGCAACTTTCCCCCTTTTGGGAAAAAGTTCGCAGGATGTTGTTGGCGATCCCAAATCCACCTTGCTCACTGAGCGACCTGCCCAGCGCCTCCGAAGCAAACCCGCTCATGATGCCAGACGCTCCGGAATCCTCATCATCCCCGGTAAAGGAGCGGCTCTCGGTCATCGGCTTCAGGAGTTCCTTCATCATTTGCGCCTCGAATTCATGCGCAGCCTTGACCAATCGAGGCGGCAGCGGGTTGAAGCGCTGAGCTGCGAATGCCGGTTTTCCTAGCGTCGCATGGATTCCCTCCATCAAAGCACCTCCAGGTCAGCTTCCAATGCGCCCGCCTGCTTCATCGCCTGCAAGATCGAGATCACGTCGCGAGCACCGGCTCCTGTAAGCTGCAACTCAAGCACCAGGTCTTCCACAGTTGCCCCTTCTTTCAGCTCAATGCGATTCACTGGCTTGTCCTGCGCCTGCACCGCGGTATGCTGCACAATTTCGGTACTCCCAGCGGATAGCGCATTCGGCTGGGACACCAATGTCTCCGAAATCACATTCACCGATAGACCTCCATGCAATATGGAAACCGGCTGCAAGCGAACTGTGCCGCCAATCACAACCGTTCCCGTGCGCTCGTTGACAATCACGCGCGCCCGCGGGAAAACCTCAACCTCGACCGCCTCGACTTTGTCGAGAAGCATGGCAATATCGTCGTTCGGTTGCAACCTGATCTCAACGCGGCGGCTGTCGACTGCGTGGGCCCGATCAGAACCAAGTGATTTGTCCATCGACGCAGCCATCCTTTCGGCGGTGTGAAAGTCAGCATCGTTCAAAATCACGCTGATGGTCTGCATTTGTTTCAACTCAAAAGGAACCGGCCTCTCCACCAGCGCCCCGCCGGGTATGCGAGCCGTCGTAGGATGGTTCATCTGACGCGTGTTCCCGCCGCCTGTTGCTATATAACCGCCGAGCACAAGGGACCCTTGAGCTTGCGCATAGACTTGACCGTCGGGACCATAGAGCGGAGTCATCAGCAAGATACCGCCTTCTAAGGAACGCGCATCGCCCGCCGAAGAAGCAGTGATGTCCACCCGATATCCAGGTCGGCTGAACGGCGGTAAGGTCGCTACAACAAACACTGCCGCCATGTTCTTTACTTGCATATTGCTGGCGCTGTTTGATCCAGTCTGAGGAATCGTGATCCCCATGCGCTCCAACGCAGAGATCAAAGTTTGTGCAGGAAAGACCGTTTGCGAGCTGTCGCCTGTCCCGCGCAAGCCCACTACAAGCCCATACCCGACAAGCTGGTTGTCGCGAATGCCTTCGATCGTCGCCACATCCTTGACGCGTGCCAACTGACCGGGACGTTCACTTTTCGCCAGTCCCGCGAGAAGGGCAAATCCCGCCGTCACAAAAATCCACCAGACGAATACAGTCCAGCGCAGGCTCGCTGCCAGTCGCGGTCGAATTGCAAGCGCGGGATCGTGCTCGAGAAATGCGCCTTTTGCACTGGAGACATCCAGCATGGCCGCCATCTGATCCTGATTCCGTGTGACCATCATCTTTGTGCTCAAAATATTAAAAGCCTTTCCAGAAATCGCACCAGCGGATTCTGCCGATAAGTGGAGTCGCTCACGATTCCTTTTCCCGTGACCTCGAGTTCAAGATCTGTCATCGCTGTAGAGAGGACCTGGTTCTGCGCGCTAACATCCTCAGGCCTGACCAGTCCGCGCAATTTGATGAGTTGCGTCTGCTGTGAAAACGTCAGCCTGCGGGTCGCCTGTACCACAAGCATTCCGTTCGGCAACACATCCACGACCTCGCCACCGAAGGTCGTCGCAAGACTGGAACTTGTCGTGCTTTGGCCTTGGGCAGTGAGTCCCGACGCCGAATTCTGTCCAACAAGATGCTGCAGACTGTTCGAGGCCTTGAGTGCGCCAAATAGCGCTGTTACGCTCGAACTCGCGTTTGATGTCCGCGTATTTTTTACCTGTCCGTCCGTTGATGCCGCGAAACTCTCGATCACCACAATCGAGACCACGTCATGAAGGCGAGCGGCTTTGGCGTCAGTCCCGAGCCGCACCAGTCGTCCTTCCGAACTCCAGATCGAACCCTCTGTCTTCACTTCGGCAGCCTGCTGCGCTCGCACGCGCCCTATGTATGCACGCAACGCCAATTCGGGCGGCGTTTCCGCAGCTTGATATCCTTTTTGTTTTCCCGCATTCATATGCGGCGTCGCTGTTAGCACTAAAGCCAAGCAGGACAACAGAAACCAACCTCCTCCAGTCTTCATCGACGACTCTCCGAAACATGCACGATCAAAGCTCGGGTCGGTCCTTGCGCAATCGCGCTGACTGTTCTCCCGCCGATCTTCAGTCGCACCGTGAGAGGGGCGCCGATCGTAGCTGGCCCAAGCGCGACCGCTTCGAGGCATGCATCCACGCTTGCTGTATGCTCTTCGGCGATTAGCCTGTCCCCGGCGTGAATGATGGGAACAGGAGCAGTCGAATTTCGTTCCGGACTCTTGTGACTCGGAGAGTCTTCGCCGACTAACGAATCAGCTGGACTTCCAGGAAATGATGTTAGAACCAGGCGTCCCGGGCCCGGAGATCCTGTCTCGTCGCGGTGCAAAATCCATCGAGTTCCATTGGATTGATCGAAAATCTCCCGCATGTAGGAACGGGACTCAAATTCAGCAGAACTGACCTTGAACCGAACATCTCTTTTAACGAGCAGCGGCTGGAAAGAGCCGATGGATTGACCTTTGGAAGACGCCGTAACACCAAACAGCAGGGCAAATACTGCCGTCCGTATGATCCCTTCGTAAATACGAATATTTTTCACTTGTCCCTTTATCTTTAGCGGGTCATGTTATTGACTTGGGAGTACATGTCATCGGCAGCTTTGATCACTTTCGTATTCGACTCGTAAGCCCGTTGAGCGAGTACCATCTGCACAAACTCAGTGACGACATCTACGTTTGAATTCTCAAGATAGCCCTGCTGCAATGTTCCCATCCCCTCAGCGCCGCCAGGATTGCCCAGCACCGCATCGCCGGAACTCAGAGTCGACTGCAGCAGGTTGGATCCCATACTCTCCAGGCCTCCGGGATTGGGAAAGGTGGCGAGTTGAATTTGTCCCAACTGCGAGGGATTTTGCTGACCGGGGAGCGATGCATTGACCACCCCGTACTGCGTGATGGTGACTGCACTGGCGTTCGCCGGAATGGTGATATTAGGAAGGATCGGATCTCCGTCGGTGGTCACAATGGTGCCTTGGTTGTTGAGATGGAACTGGCCCGCGCGCGTGAAGGCGATCGTTCCATCCGGTCGCTGGACTTGAAAAAATCCTGAACCTTCGATCGCGATGTCGAGCGGATTTGACGTCTGGTTGAGGGCACCCTGCGTCATGATCACTTCCGTGGCCGCCGACTTCGTGCCGAGCCCGATCTGCAGCCCCGCAGAAACAGTCGACTGGCTTTGCGCCGCGCCTGGCACGACGAGATTCTGATAGATCATGTCCTGAAACTGGAGACGCAGTTGGCGAAATCCCGTTGTCGAGGAGTTCGCCAGGTTATTGGCGATCGTATCTAGATTCATCTGCTGCGCGCTCATGCCACTCGACGCTGTATACAGTGCTCGAATCATCTCTTGTCCTCTTCGCTGAAATTTCGCGGCGCTATACGCGAGGCAGTTCCTCGCTGGCGAATTTGTTGAAATCGGTGTGGAAGATTGTCAGCGTCTTCTGCATCATCTCCGCTTGACGCTGCATCATCATCAGGTCCAGCGTTCCCTGGATTGCATCTTGATTTGCGCCCTCGATGCTTCCCTGGTGCACTGCGGCGTTCTTTGAAAGCTCCATCGCAACACCGGGTGGGGCCACATAGCGGTTGGCCCCCTCCGCAACAAGCTGGGTTCTCGCTGGAAATTTGAATACACCCACTGTAGCCACGGCGCCGCCGGCAACAGATAGCACGCCGTCGTCTCCCACTGAGACCTCTCCCGGTGGAACTGGAATCGGCTTGTTTGCTGTTGAAAGCACCGAGTCGCCAGAGGACGTTACCAGGATGCCGCTTTGCGAGCGATGGAAACTCCCGTCCCGTGTAAAGCGGGGACCGTTCGCAGTTTGTATCTGGAAGAATCCATCACCCTCGATCGCGAGATCCAGAGGATTGCCAGTATGCTCGAAAGCGCCCTGCGCCAAACTCAGCCGATCGCCGCCGAGCATGCCGTAGTTGTTGACCGTTTGGCCGAGTTGGGAATCATGCGAGCCCGGCCCCAGAACAACCGAGCGGAAAAACTCTCGCTCAGCCCGGTATCCAGGAGTCTGGGCATTGGCAAGATTCGCTGCGGCCGTGTCGAGGGCTTGCGTGCGCGCAACCAAACCGCTCATGGCCGCGTAGTAACCACTGTCCATTGAGATCGCCTCTGCAGCCTTACATTGCAGAAGATGAACCGAAATCGGGGTCCGAAGATTGGAAGAATCTCAAAATCGCGACCAGATCTGCCCCAACCCGGCGACCAAGCGAGGCGATTACTTTAGGCCGTCACAAATGATGGTCACTTGAAAGTGGGAATCATCAAAACAATAAGAGTGATGCAATTGAAACTCTGGCGCCTGCACATGAAGATTGTAGTGGCGCCCAGTGATCACTGCTGGAATGGAGAGTCCGCAGTTGGCTGCAAGCTCCGGAACCTTGCCCTTCCAGGCCCCTGCCAGCATGTTGCAAATTTCCCCGATTCCGTCCTTGACAGTGTCGTCGACTACTTCGAAATCCACTTCGGTCATGTGCTTCGCCAATTTCATCGCTGCCGACGCACCACACCGAACGACACACGCTCCGCTCAGCAATCCGCCAAATCCCACCACACTTGTTACCGACTCTAATTCCGGATCCGCGAGGATGGCTCCCTCGTCAACCTCGCGCCGGCAGTCGACGCCGAGCATCAGTTTGAAAACTTCCTGGACACTTTCATCGAGATTTTCCGGGTTCGATACCAAATGCATTGAGTCGCGCAACGAAAATCCCATCCCTGTCTCCTTCTTTCCTCCTGCCCCCACAACTCCAGAGTTACGAATTCACTCACTCGAACAGGACATCGTTCTTCGGCTACTCCACGTGAATCAACGGGAGCACTCTCTCCTTTACCTGATCGGCAGTGAATGGCTTTCGAATGTATCCTCGTGCGCCCGCCCGGATAGCTTGTTTCACGTGTTCTTCGCTGGACTCGGTCGTGATCATCACCACGGGAACCCCTCGTGCCAGATCCTGATCACGAATTTGCCGAACAAACTCGAGACCGTCCATCGAGGGCATGTTGATATCTGAAAGGATCAAGTCAAACTGCTTGGTTTTCAACAAGTCCAATCCTTCAATTCCGCTGCCTGCCTCGAAGGCAACAAGCGAATTGAGACCTGCCTGGCGAAGCGCCCTCTCGATGATCTTTCGCATCACCGAGGAATCATCAACGATTAATGCACGAACTTCGCTCATCTCTGAGACTCTCCTGCTCGGTTGTTTATCGGCCGCTCAGTGAGATTCTTTAAGAACACTCTCTGCTACAAAAGAGCCTCGCGGGATCTAGAAGGTCACAATCGAGCACAGAACATCCCTCACAGAATTACCCTCTGGACGCGGTCCGCTCTGATGCGAAAGCCACATCCGCAGCCAGAGGAAGTCATGCACCCTGACCAATCTGGACGCGACCGGACGCGCCTTCTCCACCGACCGGGAGAGTGCATGAGCCGCTGCCGCCTCCGAGATAGCTTCCACCAATTCCAATGACGGGAACTTTGATTCGACCGTCCGGCTTTGCGCTGAGCGAAAATGGGATCCCTGCACAACGCCGCACTCCACGCGCAGTTTCAACATTCGTTCCAGAGCCAGCGCCAGTACAGGATCAGGGCGTTGCTCAAAACCCAGATAAAGAAGTCTTCCAGCAACGAGCCTCAAAGGGAGAGCTCCAAATGCATCTATAAAGAGACGGGGCATGACTGCCGTGAGTTCAGGAGTGCTGTGAGACTGCAGTGTGAGGACGGGACAACTCGACTGCAGGCCCAGGGCTCGCGTCACCATCGATTCTTCTACAGCCCGCTGCTCAACGAGCCATTGGCCTAGTCGGCCCACTCCTGCAGCCCTCTGGGCCTCAACTGCCTTTCGCAATTGAATTGCCGTTATCCAACCTTGTTCCAGCATCAGCAAGCCCAATGGAATGCGATGACGATGTATTTCGTGATCATTTTTGCGGCCGCCAAGCTCGCGTCGTACCGCGGAGAGAAGGCGCGCGTCGGTACACTCTGGAGAACAGGTCCATCCGTCCTCAAACACCGGCACAAATCGATTTCGCCAGAGATGCAACCACCCAGATCGACAATTTGGATTGGCGCAGCTCTCGAATATCCCGGGCCGAAAATGCCTGCCACGGTTCGTTCCTTCTCGATAGCTTTGTTGCCCGCGATCAGACTCTTTTCCCACCTGATCTGTTGCGCTCGGCAGCTTGGGAAAAGATGCCCAGCTTAGAAGAGGCATCGAATATTCTCCAGGCGTTTGCGAGGTGCCGCCACCTCCATGATCCTCAATCCGAAGTTCCCATTCACCAGCACTACCTCTCCGCGCGCCACGATCTTGTCTCCCACAATCAGGTCGACAGGGTCCGAGATGTGTCGATCCAGTTCCACGACATCGCCCGGACCGAGGTCCAGGATTTCCCCAAGCGGCATTTCACGGCATCCGAAACGCAGAGCAGCCTCGAGTTCCACGTCCATCAATAACTCAACTCCGAGACTGGTTTGGACTGCGGCCGCAGACGCCGGCGCGTGGGATTCGTCTGCACAGGCGGCAGGTTCCCCAGGAGCAGCGACGCAGACCTCGTCATGCACAAGAATCGTCGAGACACATCCAGCGGACCTCAGTTGCAATGCCACGCTGATCTTCGCCTCGCCTGGAGTTTGTTTGAACTTCTCTACGCGACACTTCTTTCCACTCCTGACAAACAGCTCGCTCGCTGCAGAGTCCGCGACTTCGCGCAGCAACTCTTCCCAGCCGGCGATTTGATCGACCCCCTCCCCCAACAGCGGAACATCAAAAAGCGCCGGATCGAGCGTCACGGTAAATCGCCCTCCCGCATCCCCAGTGACCTCAGCCACAAAGCCAAAGCTTGCTCCTACCAGTGCTGTGGGCAATGACTCGGTAAGTTCCGCCCCCCCTGCCAATGCTTGGGAGAAGAGCTTTGATGCGACCGAAATCCAGCAATCCAAAAAACTCTTCACGCATTCCCTCCCTCTGGGGAGGCGCCGATCCGCGCGGCCCGGTGAGTTCCCTTCCGAATAGCTTGAGCATCCACAAGATGCTGCCCTCCAACCCTCCACTCAGCATGCGTGTTGGCCGAGAGGTCGAGACGAAGAATCGTTCCCACTTCTAGACCTCTAATCGCATTCGCCTGTATTCGCAGTGCAGGCAGTTGAAGTGCACCCCCAAAGCGAATCTGTCGAACTGCCGCTTCCATGCGAGCGCGCGTCTCAGGCGCATGACGACGCCTTCGACCCCAATCGGAAGTGAGACGACGGAGAATCGTATTCGCTACGACTGCCGGGAACGCCAGGTTGAGTAGTCCAGAGCCATGTGGCATTCTAATTTCAAAACTCAGACACAACGTCTTCTCATTGACTGACATGATCCGAGCCACCTGTGTCTGCATCTGGCGCCGCTCGAAATTGAAACTGAGTCCGACAGGTTGCCACGCGGCTGTCAACTCGTGGCAGATAATTTCAACCACGCTCGCGAGAATCGATTCCTCGATGTCCGTCAATTCACGTAGGGGGCCTTCTTCACCTTCTCCGCCAAGCAACAAATCAATCATCGGAGGCGACAAACCCAGGTCAATCTGCATTACGGAGAGCGCGCCCAACGGTTCCAGCCGAACAGAAGCCGCATAGCTGATTTCCGGAATCCGCATTAGAAATTCGCTAAAAGGAATCTGTTCTGCCGATACGAGACTCACCTGAAAGCGACTGCGCAACCATGCGGAAAGATTGTGCGTCAGATTGCGAGCGAACAGATCGTTCAGCATGCTGATGGCGCGCAACTGTTCATTGGAAATTTGCCCTGCGGTAGAAAAGTTGTAAGAAACCACATGCGATCGTACTTCGTTCCTTGTCTTTTCCGGCGTCGACGATCGCGCCGCTTCAAAGAGAGCATCGATTTCATTCTGCTTCAGCACTTTTTCCATGCCCGTTCCACTCCTGTTCCATAGGCTCTGTCCAATCTCGAAACTTACGTCCCGTCTCATCAATCAGCCCTTCAGGCTAAGCGATTCGTTTGCGCGCCTTTCGCTGATCAAATGCACTCGCGGCTGCTAGGCCCTTGAGCGCCACCCGCAGATGCACTACTGCCGACGCGTGCACCTGCGAGACACGGGACTCGACCACCCCCAGTGCAAGCCCGATCTCACGCATGGTCAACTCCTCGTAGTAGTAGAGAGTCATCACCAGGCGCTCACGCTCGGGCAAATGTGCAATCGCTTCAGACAATTTCTCTTCAAGCTCGCCCCTCAAGCAACAGAACAGCGGATCCTCTTCGGGACGGCCCGGCACGTAAGCCAGCTCTTCCTCTCCCGAATCTTCATTCCGCTCGACGTGCAGCGTTCCAATCTCGAGTCCTTTCAGTTCGCCCAACAGCTGCTGATATTCCTTGAGGCCCAACCCCATCTCTGTGGCGACTTCAACCTCGTTTGCTGGTCGACCAAGCCGAGCCGTCATCGAGCGCATTGCCTCTTCTACCGCCCTCCCCTTGCGGCGCAGCTCTCGAGGACTCCAGTCAAGGGTTCGCAGACTGTCGAGAATTGCACCTCGAATGCGAAACTGTGCGTAGCTGCGGAATTGCACTTTTTTGTCTGGATCGAATTTGGTGAATGCGTCCATTAATCCGACGACGCCCGCCGAGACGAGATCTTCAACATCCACATGCTGTGGCAGGCGTTCGTGGATGCGGCGCGCAAGAAAGCGCACGATGGGAAGATGCTCAAGTAGTAATCGCTCTTGTTCTCCACTGAGTATCTGAGCCCCGTTTGGCTCTGGCGGATAACCGCCCGCCCGCTCTCCTCGGTACTGCACGACAACATTTACCGCTTTGGCCGTTTCGATTCCCATCTTCGCTCCCCACTTGCCGAACCACTTCGTTCGTCAATCTTTTAGCTTTCTCTTTCACCGCACCGTTCCCACAGGTCTCAGCCGAATAGAGGGCGGAATTTCTCCTGCGGCCACGACTGCAAGCCGTGGCAGAATCGGCTCCAGCCAACGCTTAACGTGGTAGCGGGCCGGACTTGGACAAAGGAGCACGGGAAGGGCCGCTGCAGATGAGCCACTGATTAGCTGGTTCACAGAATCGGCGAGACGGCGCACTAAAGGAGTTCCGGGAGCCGTCGTCGACGACAGCAGACGTTGGCTGGTCTCCGGTGCAAGAGTTGAAATGATCTCTTCTTCAATTGAGGGATCAAGCAGCAACACCGGCAACACACCCTCATTGTCGAGCAGTGGTTTAATCAGCCTCCTACCCAGCGCCTGGCGAGCCGCCTCCACAAGGGCTACTTGACTCTTGTTCACTGGGGCCGTCTCCAGCAAGGCCTCAAGAATAGAACCGATGTCGCGGATCGAGACACGCTCTCGCAACAGTTGCTCCAACACCCGTTCCACTTCCCCAAGCGTTAAGAGTCTTGGCACTAGCTCTTCCAAGAGCTTGGGATGGGTGTCATTCAGCGTATCCATCAGGCGTTTGGTTTCTGCCCTTCCCAGCAACTCGTGGGCGTGCTGGCGAACGAGCTCACCAAGATGCGTGCTGATCACCGTGACCGCATCCACAACGGAGTAGCCGGCAGCGACCGCCTGGTTCTCGAGCTCCGGAGCAATCCAAACAGCCGGCACGCCGAACGCAGGCTCACGCGCTTCCTTGCCTTGTAGCGGTCGCCGCCCGGGATCGCCGGAGACCGCCAGCAGTTGCGCCCCTTCCGTTTGCCAGCGTCCGATCTCGATGCCGCGCAGCGAGAACAGGTACTCGCGCGGTCGCAGACGCAGGTTGTCCGAGATGTGAACCGGTGGCACAAGAAAACCCATCTCAGAGGACAAATGGCGCCGTAGAGAGCGGACACGATTTAGGAGCTGGCCGCCCTGCTTTTCATCCACCATGGGAATCAATTGGAAGCCGATCTCCAGGGTTAGCTCTTCCAGACGCAATAGGCTTGCGAGATCTGACCCTTGCGCCTGCTCAACCTTCTTCTTCTCCCCCGGCCCACCAAGCTCTGCCGGATCGCTCTCGTGTGCCGTAGCCACTCGGCGCGCGCTCCAGAATAGCGTTCCAGATACCAGCAGAAATGGAATACTCGGAAGCCCTGGAATCAGACACATTGCACCCGTTACTACGCTGGTCAGATACAAGGTGGCGGGACGCGTTAGCAACTGCTGGCGTATCTCACTCCCCAGCAGTCCCGCGGAGTTCGCGCGTGTGAGAGTGATCCCGCCTGCCACAGAGACAAGCAGGGATGGGATTAACGTAACCAGGCCATCGCCTACCGTAAGTACGGTGTAGGTCCGCGCCGCTTCACCAAGGGCGATGCCCTGCTGCAGCGTTCCAATCAGCAATCCGGCGACGATGTTGATCGCGGTAATGAGAATGGTAGCCACTGAATCGCGCTGATTGAATCGCGCCGCGCCATCCATTGCGCCATAAAACTCGGCCTCGCGTGCAATTGCCTGGCGCCGTCGCCGTGCTTCGGCCTCGTCGATGAGGCCAGCATTCATGTCGGCGTCGATTGCCATCTGCTTGCCCGGCAAAGCATCAAGTGTGAACCGAGCAGTGACCTCGGCCGTGCGCACTGCCCCATGCGATACCACAAGAAACTGAATTGCAATCAGCGCCAGAAACAGTACGAATCCGACAACGTAATTGCCTCCAACTACGAACTGGCCAAAGGCTTCGATCACCTTGCCCGCCGCGCTCGTTCCTTCCGAACCATGCAGGAGAATGCGTCGGCTTGAGGCAATATTGAGAGACAAGCGAAACAGCGTCAGCAGCAGCAGTAACGTCGGAAAAACCGAAAGCTCAACCGCGCGGCGAATCTGTACCGCTGAGAGAAACACAATGATCGATGCCGCCATCGACAGTGCCAGGAGCAGATCCAGAGCAAATGCCGGAAGCGGAATCAACATTACGAAGATGACGCTGATTGCCCCAAACGGCAGCACGTACTCGCGCATTCGATCAACGATGGACAACGGCGCCAACGAAGTCGGAGCAACGGCGGTTGTGCTCATCGCATGTCTCCCTTAGTAGGTGGATTCGAAGTTGGCGGAATGCCCACCTGCGACATCACATTCGCAGCAGCAGCAGCTTCACGAGTGGTCTGCCCGCCGGATCCAGCAGAAGTTTGAGCCCTCGCGCGAGTTCGACGATCGCGCATCTCATCTTCCGTTCGCTGGCGATAGAGGTGGGCCAGGATGGCGGCAACCGCCGCGTATAGATCAATCGGAATCGCCTGACCAACTTCAACGTTGCGGTAAAGCGATCGGGCGAGCGCCCGGTTCTCGATGATCGGAACTCCCGCCCACCGCGCCTCCGCTTTGATTTCTTCTGCCAGCAAATTGCGGCCCTTCCCCAGCACCTTGGGCGTGTCCATCGTCGAGAAGTCAAAACCAAGGGCAACGGCGTAGTGCGTAGGATTGGTGAGCACCACGGCTGCCTTCGATACGTCTGCCTTCACCTTGCGGCGACGCATCTGCCGCTGCAAGCCTCGGATGCGGCTGCGAATCTGGGGACTGCCTTCTGTTTCCTTGAATTCCTGGCGCATGTCTTCGCGGCTCATTTTCAGGCGCGACTCGCGGCTTCGCCATTCGATCACGTAATCGATCGCAGCCCATCCGAACAAGAGCCACGCCGTCGTGAGCAGAAGGCCATACACATCCGATCCGAGGATCTCAAGCCGTTCCGTGGAAAATGGGGGCACTGTTAGTTCCCGCGCAATACGCTGCACTGCGAACACGGCTAAAAGGCTTGCCGGAATGAGCGACTTCCCCAGACGCGCACCGGCGCGAAGCGAAAAGAGATTCTTGATATTGCTCGCCGGGTTGATCCGATTGAATTGCAATCCGACCGAAGCGACGTTGAAGACGACTCCGCCTGTCTGCAGGATTCCGGCAACGAGAGAGGCCGCAACGACCGCCGCCATTACCACCGCAAATGGGGAAAGAAACGAGAGACAGAGGCTGCGGATCGCGATGATCGTCGGCTGAAACTCTGACGGTTCCCAGCGACCCGGAGTGCCAAGATCCAGAAATTGGGCGTAACCGCTTCGCCAGGCTTCCAGCGCCCTTCCCCCGACTGCGCCCAATGTCATCACGCCAGCCAACGTCCCGGACGCTGTGGTGAACTCCTTGCTGTGAAGCAGGTCGCCGTCCTTGCGAGCCTTTTCCCGGCGTTGGGGTGAAGCCTGTTCGGTCCGATCTCCCGCCATTGGCTATCCTCTCAACCCCGTTGCGGCTCCGCCCGATGGAGCCGTAATCAACCGCTCCGCCAGATCCAGCAACCCGGCAAACCTCGCTTCGATAAACCGCGGCCACAAGGCAAGACAGCCAGCCAGAATGGCGAACCCGGCCAATGTCTTCAGGGGCACCGTGAGAGACATCACAGGCAACTGGGGGCTAAGTTTGCCGAGCAACGAAACAGCAATCTCGACCAGCATGGTTGCAGCCAGCAGCGGTGCCGCCAATTCCACTGCCGCTACAAAGACGCCACCCGCGGCGCGAACGATCTCCAAAGCTGTAACCTGCGCGAATGCGTACGTACCCAGCGGAACTGCGTGAAAACTCCGCACCATCGACGCCAGCAAAATCCGATCCAGCCCTGCTGCAAGCAATACAAGAGTCCCCATCAGTTGAAACAGGTCGCCCATCAACGGAGTCTGGATCGAAGAGGTCGGGTCAAGGAGATTCACCATCGAAAAACTGAGTTGCACTCCGGCGATCTGGCCGGCAAACAAAAGCATCTCGTTCAATAACGCAAGGGTCAGGCCATACACCAGCCCAACTGCCACCTCTCCCAAAATCGCAGAGAGGCTGATCGTCGCATGTGCATTCGGTGTCGAGGCCACAAGCGGAGCCAAAAGAAACGCAACTGCTCCCACAAATACGGCCTTTGCGCGCATGGGCAGTGCTGTGGATGAGAAGAATGGTGCGAACGCCACCATCCCGCTGACTCGAACCAGGGCCAGCGTCATCGCGCTGAGAAAGGTGCTCCACTCCGCCATCGGTTCTCTCCTGATCCCTAACCCAGGTAACGGTGCAGATCCGTGATTAAGAGCTGCGTATAGGCCGCCATGCGCGTCAGAAACCATGGCATTCCGACGAGCAAGATGACCGCGACCGCGCCAAGCCTCGGCACACTGGTGAGCGACTGTTCCTGCAGACTTGTCAGTGTCTGAACCAGGCTCAATACAAATCCAAGCAGGACTGCCGCAATCAGAACTGGCGCAGACAAAATCATGGCTTCCTTCATAAGCTGCCGCAACAGTTCCGCCACCATATCCGGAGTCATCCGCTATCTCCTCAGAAACTCTTCATCAACGAACTGGCCAGAAGGTTCCAGCCATCAACCATCACGAACAACAGAATCTTCAGCGGCGTTGAAACGACGACGGGTGGCAGTTGAAACATTCCGATCGACGTCGTGATCGCCGCCGTCACCATGTCGATCAGCAGGAACGGCAGAAACAGTACCGCGCCAATGGCGAACCCTGCTTTCAGTTCCGACAAAACATAAGCGGGCACCACAACCCGCATCGGCAGTTCGTCGGGAGAATTTGGGCGAGCAACCTGCCCGGCCGCGGTGAACAACGCAAGATCTTTTTCTCGCGCGTAACGCAGCAGAAAGTGTTTGATCGGCTGAGCTCCTCGTTCGATGGCTTCAAGCCCGGTAATCTGGCCGCTTCGATACGGTTCAACAGCCTGCTGATCCACCTGGTTCAGCACTGGAGTCATCAAGAACCACGTCATCATCAGCCCGAGGCCGAGCAGCGTGGGGTTCGATGGCGCGGTCTGCGTGCCCAGAGCCTGGCGCAGGAAATGAAAAACCACCAGCAACCGCACCAAGGGCGTCATGCACATCAGGATCGCGGGCAGCAAGGTGATTAACGTCAGCGCGAAAAGAATCGTCCACGGCGTCGAGTCAGATGGATGGAGTCTCGAACTGAGATCCGGAAGAAGAGGGGCCGACGCGCCGCCCGCTGCTCGGGCCAGTGCGGCTACCACGTGATCCTCCGGTGCGTGTTTGAATTCCGGCTCCCGGCAAATCGAGTGGGAGCCGAATGCTCATCGAGCGAATAAAAGCTGGGCGCTCCTTCTTGAGAAGTGGCAACAAGCAATCTGTGCCCTTCTGCCTCGACAAGTGCCAGCGTTTGGCGAGGCGAAAGGTTGATCCGTTCCACGAGGGTCAAGCGCGGCTGGGTCTGCGGGCGCCGGCGAAGTTTACGCAGCATCCAGCCCGTTAGCCCTCCAACGGAAAATGCCGATGCGGCCTCGACGTTCGATTGTTCCGCCTTTCCGCGGTCATCTCCACTTTGATAAATGTCCAAATCTCTCCCTTCAAGCCAGCCGCGTAATCCTGACGGCAAGCTTCGACTCCACAACCTCAAACTCACTCCAGGCCAACTGCGTATCCCCTGCAGCCAGCGGCATATCTTCGCCATGCGCCCACTGGGTCTCAATTACTTGTCCGGCCTCCAACGCCAGCAGATTGCGCACCATGAACCCCCGCACTGGGATTGCAACGTCCAGTTCTACAGGCAAGTAAGCCAGTCTCGGGTTGCGTGCAAGGATGCCGCCCTGGTCAAATCGCTGCGATGCCAGAACGAGCGCGTCTTCATTTGCGAGACTCGCGGTCTCCGACCCACTTACCGGCACCGATTTCAATGGCGTTTCTGTAGACGGCCTCGGCGATGGGCGAGTGGTTGCCATGCACCCTGGAAGATGCAGCACGAGGACCAGAAAGGATGATGTTCGATTGGAATGGATTAATAATTGCGTTTGCTCAAGCCTTAGCCTTCATAACCCCGATTAACGGCAATTACCATCGCTGGTACACTGATAGAAGTTGCGGAGCTAGCAGCAGCTGCATCGCAACTTCCTCATGCTTCGAATCGAGGTTGAAGATAATGCCAGAAGTTAATGGAAACAAGAGTTTTGCCGGCACAGGCCTACGGCTGAAAGTCGGCCTTGCCGAGATGCTCAAGGGCGGCGTCATCATGGACGTCATGAACGTAGAACAGGCCCGGATTGCAGAAGAGGCAGGAGCCGTTTCCGTGATGGCCCTGGAACGCGTGCCCGCGATGATTCGCGCGGAGGGCGGCGTTGCCCGCATGGCCAAGCCCAGCCTCATTAAGCAGATCATCCAGGCGGTTTCCATTCCGGTTATGGCAAAGGCACGCATCGGCCACTTCGCTGAAGCGCAGATCCTGCAACAATTGGGCGTCGATTTCATCGATGAAAGTGAAGTTCTTACGCCTGCCGACGAAGCCCACCACATCGACAAGCATGCCTTCACCACTCCCTTCGTTTGCGGCGCTCGCAACCTGGGAGAAGCCCTTCGCCGCATTGCGGAAGGCGCAGCCATGATTCGCACCAAGGGTGAGGCAGGCACAGGGGACGTTGTTCACGCTGTGCAGCACATGCGACAGATCGTCAAAGAGATGAAGGCCCTCGCGGTCCTTAGTGAGCAGGAGCTATACGCGGCAGCGAAGGAACATCAAGCTCCTTACGAACTCATTCGCATGGTGGCGCAGGCCGGCAAGCTTCCGGTGCCGAACTTCTCCGCCGGCGGCATCGCCACCCCAGCCGACGCTTCCTTGATGATGCAATTGGGTGCAGAAGCAATCTTCGTGGGGTCCGGCATCTTCATGAAAGAACGGGCTACCCCTCTCGATGTCGAAAACAACCCCGTCGAGCGCGAAGAAGCTGTGTCGCGTGCAAAGGCTATCGTGATCGCTACCACCCATTACAACGATCCCAAGATCCTTGCTGAAGCCAGCGAACAGGTGACCGGCACAATGAAGGGGCTGGCCGCGGCCGCCATTGAAGAGGCGCATTTGCTGCAGACGCGGGGTTGGTAGGTCACAACATCATAGGAGACTAAGGGTTGACGGAAGAACGTACGCCGCCACGGATAGGCGTATTGGCAATCCAGGGTGACTACTCGGCTCACGCCGCGGCGCTGACAGAGTGTGGCGCAACCCCCGTTGAGGTGCGCAATGCTGACCAACTTGCAGACCTCGAGGGATTGATCCTGCCCGGCGGCGAGTCAACCACCATGCTCAAGTTTCTTGAGCGGCACAACTTCCTGGAAGATCTAAGGGCCTACTGCGGAAAGCGCCCTGTCTTCGGCACCTGCGCCGGAGCAATTCTTCTGGCGCGTGAGGTTCGAAATCCAGCGCAGCGAAGTCTCGGCGTTCTGGATATCGTCATCGAACGCAACGCCTATGGCCGCCAGATCGACTCATCGATTGTCACGGCTGAAACCTCCCTGCCCGGCGGCCCCTTGGAGATGGTGTTCATTCGTGCTCCACGAATTGTGACCGCAGGTCCCGACGTCCGGGTACTCGCGCAGCGCGATGGTCTTCCAACTTTGGTGCGCCAGGGAAGCACCATGGCTGCAACATTTCACCCGGAACTGACAGTCGACCGGCGCGTGCACAAGGCCTTTGTCGAACTCGTCACCGCTTCCCTTCAAAAGTAGCAAGGGCTCCCGCAGCACCCTGATGGATGGAATCCAATAAAAAGGCCATCCACTTGCTGCGGCATTGCGTCCAATCGAAAGTGGTGTACTCTGAGTTGCACAGAGGCTTCTGATGCCCGCGACCTTTACGCATTCCCCGGCGGAAACGGAACGGAAAGAACCTGGAATCGGCGGCAAACCTCCGCTAGATCGCCGGCCCACCGGCGGCGGAGGAGGTGGTGGCGACGACGATCGGCAGCACGATCGCCGTGGACCACGAGAGCTGCTACATAAAATACGCTTCTTTCTCTTTTCTGGACTCGCAGGCGACATGATGTTCTTCGCTATCCTGGTTGCGCTTTTCTTCGCACGCCAGGCCGGCACCCATATGGACCCCCGCACTCACGAGCAAATCGGCGATTGGCATCCCGTTTTGCTTCCGCCAATCCTCTACCTGAATACTGCAATTCTGTTGCTCAGCAGCCTCACCATGGAGATTGCACGCCAAAACATCTTCCGTGAAATTGATGTCCTCGAAGAATGGCTTGGCCTGGGCCACCCGGCCCTCCACCGGACCCTGCCGTGGGTAATGGGGACGCTTGGGTTGGGCGCTGTATTCCTTGGTGGACAATGGACGGCGTGGAAGCAGCTTACCGCCCAGGGCTTCGCATTTAACCATTGGTCAACACCTGCGAGCTATTTCTTCTACGTCATCACTGGTCTACATGCCGCGCACCTTATCCTCGGAGTCCTAGCGCTCATTGTTTGCCTCACCGTGATGCGCCGACTCAGGCGAGTCGAGCTGCGCCAGATCGCTGTCGACGTAACTGCCTGGTATTGGCACGCGATGGCAATGGCCTGGATTGTGCTATTAACCGTGCTCGCGGTCGGTCAATAAACGGATCAACAGAGAGCCCACTCTCAAAATTGCCCGACCGCGACATTAATGCGTGTGCTGCTTTGTGGACTTTTTTGCGGTGTTCGGGACGGGGGTCGGCAGGGGCGGTGCCGTCAAGGTGAACTCGTCCTTTACCTCAACATCCAGTGTGTCCGCGTCGGGATCTTTAACTTTCCACATTACAGCGTGTAGCTTGTTCGCGTGGTAGTCCAGCGTCAGGTAGTGGTACACCGGGAAACCTGTATCTCTGTAGAGGTCTGCCGATCCACGAAAGATCAGCGGATACGGCTCGGCGCCCCCACCGCCCGAGGTCACAAACTCGACTCCATCCCGTTCAAACCGCTCGTAGTTATGAATATGGCCGCTTAAGACGATCACCTTGGCGCGCATCTTATAGAGGTGAATCTCCAGCAGATGTCGTAGCGTCAGGGCTTCTTTCGAGGGTAGATTCGTAAACAGCTGCGACTGCTTATCGACCATCCAGGGCGTGTGATACAGGATAAATAGAAATTGCACCTGGGGTGGTAAATGGTCCAACTGCGCGGCAAACCATGTCGCTTGCGGACTCGTTCCCCCCGCGGCCGAAGTCATGTCCAGGGAGATCACCTCTACGCTGCCAATCAACACCGAGTAGAAGCGATGGCCTGCGATCCCTGGAAAATTCTTCAGATAGTTGGCAATTCCCTTGTCGTGATCGCCCCTGACTTCATGGTTGCCTATCGTAGGCAATTGCAAGACATTGTTGGCACGCCAACTGGCCGTCTCATCTCGAAACTGCTTCCAGTCAGCTTCCTTTGAGCCCACGTAGGGCATGTCTCCGGTGAGCAACAGAACCTCCGGACGCTCCTGAGCAACACGCTCTGCCAGCCACTTGCGAACCCGCGGATTGGTTCCTGATGTCACCGACGGATCGGTGAACCTCATATCTCCGTAACCCACCATGTGAATCGGGCTGCCGGGTGAATATTTTGAAATCGTAAATGTGGGATTTACATCGACGACCTGATCCGGCGGGGAGGCATCCCCGTCAGCGGCCAGAACGAGGAAAAAGATGGGCAAGCAGAGTATCCGTCGCAACGGCTGCTTGATTTCACCTCGAAAGAAATCGTTCACCGCCTCAGACTAACATCCGAACTTCTTTGTTCCGAATCATCCACACACGACAGAGCATCCAAACTCGACGACGAAAATGCTTCGTTAGTTCGCCCGCTTCCCGCTAGAGGTCACCTTGGTCCTGGGAAAACGAAGGCCGCTTGGCCACATGCAAGCTTTTGAAGCGATGAAAGAATGCACGGACACGCTCCGTAAATCCAGGCACGATCGGACACTCGAGATAGATCTCACGATTCAGAGCCATCAGCAACTGCACTGCCTGCACTTCCGGGTCATGCGCGCAGATAGACTTGCCCCGATACACATATTCATCGGCAAGATATTCGATTGCGTGACCCAGCATCTCCAATGCACGGCCTGCCGAGGGGCTGACGGAGCGGCGCCGTTCGGAATTTGCTGTTGCGCAGGATTTGTCACCCACTTGGACTGGAAGTGCCCATCCGGTCGAATCAGCCACGAAGAACCCTCCCAAGCAATTACTAAGATCTCTTTCCACTTTTCGGCCGAATGTGGATTTCGTTAAATCGCCGGGAATATGTCCTATAACAGAACACTGAATTATCGAAAATCGCTTGAAAAGATGATGTGACCCAACGCACCGAGCGCTGTCCACTGACCAGCTTCTACATGTTCGGACGTGGAAAGTGAGCTGGATCACCCCGCGGAAATGGCAATCTCCCAGGACCCGACCTTTGACTGCTCCATCGCATACTTGAATCGCGCTTCAGCCCATCCATGTGATTGAAGCACTTACCTTGACGGGAAGAGGCTGAAAACCTAATCTCAAGTCAGCGGCTTGTCACGCCGGAGTAGCATTACCCGGGGTGCCTAGCACAATCTTCCTTTTGCGGACTATTGCGGACAGGGCTGCAATGATTCCCTATCACTGGCAGTATCTCCCACTCTTGCTGCAAGTTATTTTTGCTATTGGACTTGCATCGATTATGGTGCTGCTTTCCTGGTTTGTCGGACGGCATCGCAATCTGCCCGTCAAGTTGGCGGCATATGAGTGCGGCATCGAGGCCGTGGGTGACGCACGCGCGCGATTCAGCGTGCGCTTTTATATGGTTGCCATGCTATTTATCCTCTTCGATGTCGAAGCGGTCTTCATGATGCCTTGGGCGGTAATCTACCGAAAATTGCCCGCCATCACGGGCCAGAGGCTGTTCGGCTTCTGGGAGATGGTGGTCTATCTCGGATTCGTGGTCGTCGGCCTCTACTACATCGTGCGCAAGGGTATTCTGAACTGGAGCCTGGACAAGGCGGACCTTTAGGATGGCCGAGCTTCTAAAGACGACGCTGACCGGCAAGGCGCAGGTGCTCGAAGGCCTCCCAGATCATCCGGCTATCAAGGCAATCCTTGCCTGGAACGCTGGTGCTCTGACCGACGCTTTGTTTGACCGCGACGAACTCACCCTCACCATCGTTCCTGAAGCGATCCGCGCTGCGGCAGCGACCGTGCAGGACGCGGGATACAACTTCTTCGAAGATATGACGGCGGTCGACTGGTTCCCTTCGGAGCCCCGCTTCCAGTTGAGCTACCACATTCTTTCCCACACCCATAAGGAGCGGATCCGCCTGCGAGCCTTCGTCGCCGGCACCGATCCTGCAATCGAGTCCATCACGCCTCTCTGGCCCGGCGCTAACTACTATGAGCGCGAAGTCTTCGACCTCTTCGGCATACGTTTCGAAGGACACCCGAATCTTCGCCGCATCCTGATGCCGGAAGACTGGGAGGGGCATCCTTTGCGTAAGGACTACCCGGTGGAGGGCTATCGCTGATGATCGATAGCATAGGCACCCCCATCCTCAAGGCTCCGACTGCCGAGGGAGCCAAAGATCAGCACATGGTCCTCAACATGGGGCCGCAGCATCCATCTACTCACGGCGTGCTGCGCCTCGTCCTCGAAATCGACGGCGAGATTGTTGTCCGTCTCTATCCCGAAATTGGATACCTGCACACCGGAATCGAAAAGACCTGCGAGGCCAAGTTCTACCAGCAGGTAGTTCCCCTCACCGACCGCGTTGATTACCTCGGCCCCATGGCAAACAACCTTTGCTACTGCCTGGCCGTTGAAAAATTGCTCCAACTCGAGATCCCGGAACGCGCCCAGTGGATCAGAGTCCTGCTGACCGAACTCACGCGCCTGAATTCTCACCTCATTTGGCTCGGCACCCATGCCATGGACATCGGTGCGCTTACCGTTTTCCTCTACACCTTCCGCGAACGTGAAGAAATTCTGCGTATCTTTGAGGACGTATCCGGTCAGCGCATGATGACCAGCTACTTCCGCATCGGTGGCTTGGCCATGGAGCCGCCGCTCGACCTCTTTGATCGCATTCAGGCTTTTATCAAGACGTTTCCCGAGAAGATCGACGAATACTCCAATCTTCTTACCGGAAATCCAATCTTCCGGAACCGCCTTAAAGGCGTGGGTTATCTCTCCCCTGCCGATGCAGTCGCACTCGCCGTTACAGGTCCGACAATGCGCGCCTCTGGCATCGATTTCGATCTTCGGCGCGACATGCCTTACTGCGGCTACGAGAAGTTCAAATTTCGAGTTCCGGTTTCGACAGATGGAGATTGCTGGGCACGCTACCTTGTTCGCCTCGACGAGATGCGCGAGACCGTCAAGATCATCCAGCAGGCCCTCGATGGCATGCCCGGCGGACCAATCAAAGCGGACGCACCAAAGATCGTCCTGCCCGACCGCGAAAAAATGAAGACCCAGATGGAAGCACTTATCCATCACTTCAAAATTGTGACGGAAGGCTTCAACGTTCCAGCCGGCGAAGTTTATCAAGGCATCGAATCGGGCCACGGGCAGATGGGCTACTATGTTGTTTCGGATGGCACCGCAAAACCCTATCGGGTACACATGCGCTATCCATCCTTTGCCACTTTGCAGGCTCTGGAAACGATGTGCCAGGGTCGCATGCTAGCCGATGTTGTGGCCGTAATCGGATCAATCGATATTGTGCTCGGGGAGATTGACCGCTAGTGCCCTCGACCGCACAGTTGTACAGCGAACTATGGGTATCGCTTGCTTCATTGCTCCGGAGCTACACCTCGGTACATGGGTTGAATGGAGACCGGCAGGCGACTGTAGAGTTGGGCGAGGAACAGATTACGGTCCGCCACGGCGACGCCTGGCTCGACCTGAGACGCAATGAAGCGCAAGTCATCTGGCGGCGCGAAGACGGACGGAGTGGAATGCTCGAGTTGACAGAAGCTGGCCGGTTGCGCGGCGAAGCAATCGAAGAAGAGTTGGATATGGCCGCTGAAGCCTGGGCGCGGGAGATCATGCAATGAGCACGGAAACGATGTCTATCTTCTCGCCCCGCCTGGCAGCTCGCTTCGACGCGCTGGTCGAGAAATACCCAGTACGCCGTTCCGCACTTGTGCCCATGCTTCTATACGCGCAGGACGAAATTGGCTATCTTTCCGACGTAGTCATCGCGGAAGTGGCTGCACGTATCGGCATCACAGAACTCGACGTCCGCAACGTCGCAACCTACTACTCCATGCTGCGTTTCAAGCCCGCCGGCAAATTCAACGTTCAGGTCTGCACCAACATCAGTTGCATGCTCCGTGGAGCCTACGACGTTTACGAGCGCTTTCAGGAAGAACTCGGTATTGGCCATAAGGGCGTCACTTCCGACGGCGTCTTCTCGCTCGAAGAGGTTGAGTGCATCGGCGCATGCTGCTGGGCCCCCGCGATCCAGGTGAACTACAACTTCCACGACGATGTGATTCCCGACCAGGTTCCAAATCTCCTGGCTGAATATCGAGCCCAGGCAGTGGCAAAAGGAGCATCCCCGAATGCCTAGGCTCGTCTCGCATCCCGATGAAGTCAAGGTGGTGTCCCGCCGCTTCGGCCAGGGCGCAGCGGACATCGATAAATACGTCGAACTTGGCGGCTACGAAGCCGCGAAGAAGTGTCTCGCCCAAGGGCCCGAGTGGATCATCGAGGAGATGAAGGCGTCCAATCTTCGCGGTCGCGGCGGCGCAGGCTTCCCAACCGGGATGAAATGGTCGTTCGTGCCCAAGCAGTCTGCCAAACCGAAATATGTTTTGGTCAACGGTGACGAAAGCGAACCGGGCACCTGCAAAGATCACCTGATCTTTCTTCACGATCCTCATGCCGTCATTGAGGGAACAATCATCGCCGGCCTTGCCATAGGCGCAAAGACCGGCTTCATCTACCTGCGTGGAGAGTACCGCTACATTCTCGAGATCATGGAGAAGGCTGTAGCCGATGCGTACGCGCGTGGCTTTCTCGGCAAAGGCATCTTCGGCTCCGAGACGGAATTTCAAATTATCACGCAAAGCGGTGCGGGCGCATACGAGGTCGGTGAAGAATCCGCCCTCATGGAGTCCCTCGAAGGCAAGCGTGGCATCCCCCGCATCAAGCCACCCTTCCCTGCGGTGGTCGGCCTCTATGGCGGCCCCACGGTAATCAACAATGCCGAGACCATCGCAACCGTTCCCCACGTGATCGCCATGGGCGCCACGGCATTTGCAGAGATCGGCTCACCGCGCAACGGCGGCACACGCCTTTTCTCGATCAGCGGCCATGTGGAGCGTCCCGGCGTCTACGAGTTGCCCATGGGCTACAACCTCAAGAAAATGATCTACGAGGTCGCGGGGGGCGTTCGCGGTGGACGCAAATTGAAGGCGGTGGTTCCCGGCGGCTCGTCGACCCCGGTGCTTTTGCCGGACGAGATCGAAACCCTCGGCATGGACTTTGACCAGGTAGGCAAAGCGGGGTCTATGCTGGGTTCCGGCGGCGTTGTTGTCATCGACGATCAAACCTGCATTGTGGAGTTCGCACTTCGCACGATCAGCTTCTATCAGCATGAAAGCTGCGGCTGGTGCATCCCCTGCCGCGAGGGTACCGACTGGCTCAAGAAGTCCTTGACCCGCTTTCACGCCGGTTTCGGAGTAGCCAAGGACATCGACAACATTCAGTACCTCGCCGAAAACATGATGGGCCGCACGTTCTGCCCTCTTGGGGATGCAGCAGCAATGCCCACGCTTGGTTTCGTAAAGAAGTTTCGCAAAGAATTTGAAGAACATCTGGATGGGAAGCCCTGCCCATTCGCCAAACACCTTGAACTGGCCGTAGTGTAGGGGCGCTGGAGACGAATGGCAGACGTAACGTTCACAGTCGATGGAAAGAAGCTCACGGCTCCGGCGGGAACACTGCTCATTGAAGCGTGCCGTAAGGCGGGCATCGAGATACCGGCGTTCTGCTACTATCCCGGCCTCAGCCTTCAGGCGGCATGCCGTATGTGTGTCGTCCGCCAGGAGAAAGTACCAAAGCTGCAGACAGCCTGCACCACCACGGTTGCCGAAGGACAGGTGTTCACCACCGAATCTCCCGAAATCGCACAGGCGCGCAAAGCGACCATCGAACTGCTCCTCGGCAATCATCCGCTCGACTGCCCGGTATGCGACGCAGGCGGCGAGTGCGAATTGCAGGACATGACCTTCAAGTACGGCGCAGGTGAAAGCCTCTACGCCGAAGCGAAGCAGCACCGCGAAGAACAGCAGTGGTCGCCCGCAGTCTTCTACGACCGACCCCGTTGCATCCTTTGCTACCGCTGCACTCGGATGTGCGGAGAAGGCATGGATGTATGGGCACTTGGAGTTCAGAATCGCGGCGCCAGTTCCGTAATCATGCCTAACGAGGGGGATCGCCTCGATTGCGAGCAGTGCGGCATGTGCGTCGACGTCTGCCCCGTCGGTGCATTGACCAGCGGCAGCTATCGCTACAAGACTCGCCCCTGGGAGATGAACCACGTCTCGACCATCTGCACCCACTGCGGCGACGGCTGCAAAGTAACCCTCGGCGTTCGGCAGTCTAACGACGGTTCTGAAATTATTCGCGCCGACAATCGCGACAAGAGCGGCATCAACGGCGACTTCCTTTGCGCAAAAGGCCGCTTCGGTTTCGACTTCGTTGAAAGCCCCGAACGGCTAAACAAGCCTCTATTGCGCAACGCTGAGGGTAAACTCGAGCCTGTTTCCTGGGAGCACGCTCTTCGAACCGCGGGCGCCAAACTGAAAGAGATTCGCGACAGCAAAGGTGGCTCGGCGATCGGTGTCATCGGCTCAAACCGCACCACTAACGAAGAGAACTACCTGTTGCAGAAGTTTGCGCGGACCGTGCTCAATACGAACAACATTGACCACGAGCGCACCACGGATTTTCCTGCATTTGCACGCGCCCTCGCGGGGCATCAGGGTGTATCTGCCAGCCTTCGCGAAGCCGCGACTGCTCCTGCGATTCTACTCATCGGCGGCAACCCAACCGACGAGCATCCTCTTCTCGCATGGAACCTGCGCACGAACGTGAGGCTCAATCGCGCGCGACTCTTTGTTGCCAATACAAACCAGATCAAGCTCGAACGACAGGCAAAGGCTGTTTTGAGGGTTCCCGCAGACGGCTACCCCGATCTCGCCGCTTACCTCACCGGGAACGATTCCGCGATCGAGAACACAGCATTTCGCGACGCAGTTCTTGCCGAGGAAAAGCTCCTTATCATTTTCGGCGAAGAGTTCCGTGGCTCGCACCTCAACACGCTCGTGAAATGGGGCCGTCAGCGGGGTAACGTCCGCTTTGCCTGCCTCGGCGACTATGCCAATTCGCGCGGCGCTGCTGACATGGGCTTACTTCCCGATCTGCTTCCCGGTTACGTTTCCGTAGCCGCGCCTGGATCCTTCGCACAGGAGTATTCGGGCTTACCGGTATTGCCCGGCAAGACCCAAACTGAGATGCTTGCAGCTGCAGCCGTCGGCGAATTGAGAGGGTTGCTCATCGTGGGTGCAAATCCGATCGCGAAGCGTGACATTAATTCCGCGACCCTCGGCAAAACTTTCCTCATCGTTCAGGATCTTTTTCTCACCGAGACCGCGGCAATCGCCGACATCGTATTTCCTGCCGCAAGCCTTTATGAGAAGACAGGCACTGTAACCAATACCTTCGGCGACATCCAGCTTGCCCGCAAAGCAGCCGACCGCGCCGGAATCAAATCAGACTTCGAAATCCTTGTCCGCCTCGCCGGTGCAATGGGTGTCGACGTCAAGTCCCTCGTGCCCTTCGGCAAAGGCGGAGTGACTGCGGACCTCGGTCAATCGCGTGGCGCACAGGCCGGAGAGGCTGACCGCCATGCAGTCTGGCTTTCTGCAAACAATCTCGAACCAAAGTTGAGCCCGTTCGATCCTCTTGCTGTTCTCGATGAGATCGAGCGTCTCGTGCCCGGATACAAGCTCGATCGATTGAATCTGTTCGGCGGCAATGACGTTCCAACCGAGCCGGGATTTGTTCCGATCGCAGCCCTGACAACACCAGAGCCGGAATCGATAAGACCCGCGCACAATGGGCTCTTCACGTCCGGAACGCTCGGCCGGTACAGTCCCGGGCTCCGTGATTTGCAGCAGCATCAGGCACCCGCTCTGGCCGAGACGGCGGCCGACTGATTTTGACCAAGAGCAAGAGAGGCTGAAGACGCGTGACGATTTTGGAGTTTTTCCTGTGGAGCTTGCTCAAGGTTGTTGTTGTGACGGTGGTATTACTGCTCGCCGTCGCATACACCGTCCTGCTTGAGCGCAAGCTCGTCGGCCGTATTCAGAATCGTTGGGGCCCCAACCGCGTGGGACCCTTCGGTCTTCTACAACCACTGGTCGATGGCGCAAAGTCCTTTCTCAAAGAGGACATCATCCCCACCAGCGTCTATCGCCCGCTTTACCTGCTCGCTCCTATCATCGCTTTGAGTTGCGCTCTTATATCCATCGGCGTCGTTCCTTTTGGAGATCCCGGCGTAGTGGGCTCTGGCGGATTCCATTTCTTCCAGATCGCCGACGTCAATATCGGTCTTCTCGTGATTCTTGGAATTACTTCTATCGGAGTTTATGGAATCGCTCTCGCAGGCTGGTCATCGAACAACAAGTATTCGCTGCTTGGTTCCCTCCGCTCCTCTGCGCAGCTAGTCAGTTACGAACTCGCTTTAGGACTGTCACTAGTCGGTGTCGTACTTCGCGCCGGGTCTCTCAATCTCAACGATATTGTCCAGAATCAATCCACCAAGGGCATCCTCTCGTGGAATCTCTTTGGCGGTTTCCAATTCGTCGCTTTCTTCATTTACCTCATGGCTGCCTATGCTGAGACTAATCGATCGCCTTTCGACATGGTCGAGGCAGAAAGCGAATTGGCCGGCGGCTACAACATCGAGTACAGCTCCATGAAATTCGCCATGTTTTTTATGGCCGAGTACGCCAACATGATTACGGTCGGTTGCGTTGCGACACTGCTCTTTCTCGGCGGTTGGACAAGTCCATTCGGCAATCTCTTTGGCGCACCTTCCAATTTTGTACTTCGTGCATTGCTGCCGATCTTCTGGTTCGTCCTGAAGGTTTTCAGCTTCCTCTTCCTTTACGTCTGGGTGCGAGGAACGCTTCCTCGCTTCCGCTATGACCAGCTGATGAACTATGGATGGCGCTACCTGATGCCCTTGGCTATCCTCAACATCGTGGGTACGAGCCTTTGGCTCGCCTTAAGAGCGCCGCAACCTTGATTTGACCCGCCGTGCATAGGGAATTAAGACGCAGCCAGTCACAAGCGCTCAGTTACAATCGGAAGGGATTTCCCGGAGCAATAGTGGTTGCTCCTGACCTTTTCCTTAACTTGCCGGACTTCATATCCGGCACTCGCCAGAACGCGACGGTACGATGCACCTGATCTTGTTTATCGTCTTTGCCGGTCTCTGCTTGACGGGGGCTATTAACCTCCTGCTGCAGACCCATCCCATCAACAGCGCCCTTTCGCTGATTGTGGTGATGACTTCGCTGGCTGTCCTCTATCTGCTGCTCGGCGCGGAGTTCCTCGCTGCCGCCCAGGTGATCGTCTACGCCGGAGCGATCATGGTTCTTTTTACCTTCGTCGTTATGCTGCTCAACGCTGGTCGTGAAGAGCGCACCCTCGGCAGCCGCGCGGCTCGCACCGTTGGATTCCCAGCCGTCGTGGCAATCCTGGCTGTCATAGCCACCACCGTACTTCACGTTGAGGGACTTGGCTCCGCCGGAATGCAGGATCACATCACAAGCACTAGCGACCTCAGTGCCGTGCTCTTCACAAAGCTGCTACTTCCGTTCGAAGTCACCTCAGTCCTCATCCTTATCGCCATCCTCGGCTCGGTCGCTCTGGCCCGCCACGGCGATGGAGAAAGGACGGACGGCAATTGAATTCAACTCTTCATATCGTTCAGCAGGAAATTCCTCTTACCTGGTATCTGCTCCTGAGCGCGGTGCTGTTCTGCCTTGGAATTGTCGGCTTTCTCATCAAGCGCAACCTGATAACCATGTTTATGTCGATCGAGTTGATGCTCAACGCCGTCAACCTCTCATTCGTCACTTTCGCCCATCAATGGCATGAAGTAAAAGGCCAAATCTTCGTTTTCTTTGTGATGATGGTCGCCGCGGCCGAGGCCGCCGTCGGACTCGCCATCATCATTGCCGTCTTCCGCGCCCGCGCGACTCTGGCTGTCGACCGAATCGATCTGATGAAACTATGAACGGACACCTCCATCTCTGGCTGATCCCGCTGCTGCCATTCGCAGGTTTCCTGATCAATGGAACCCTCGGCCGCCGGATACCCAAGGCTGCTGTCACTGCGGTCGCTCTGTTGGCTTCGTTCGCGTCGTTTGCGGTTGTGCTCAATGCGACGATAGCGAGCACCTCGGGAGTCGCACTGCCTTATACCGAAGTCTGTTCGAGGCCTTGGATCAGTGCCGGCTCGCTCCACATCGACTTCAGCTTTGTTCTTGACCAGCTCGCAATCGTCATGCTGATGGTGGTCACCGGGGTAGGATTCCTCATTCACATCTATTCCGTCGGCTACATGCACGATGAAGAAGGCTACTGGCGTTTCTTCAGCTATATGAACCTGTTCATGTTCTTCATGACGGTTCTCGTGCTCGCCGGAAATGCCCTGCTCATGTTTGTTGGCTGGGAAGGCGTCGGCCTTACCTCGTATCTGCTCATCGGCTTCTATTTCCAGAGGACCTCGGCTGCTGACGCAGGCAAAAAAGCCTTCATTGTGAATCGCATTGGCGACTTCGGATTCCTGATCGGTTTATTTCTATTGCTCGCCACCTTCGGGACTCTCACGTTCAGCGAAATTGCAGCCAAACTGGCTGCGAACCCCGCCTGGAACGGTGGAATTCTCACCACCATCGCCCTTTGTTTGTTCTTTGGCGCGACCGGCAAGAGCGCACAGCTCCCGCTTTACGTCTGGCTTCCCGATGCGATGGAAGGCCCTACGCCGGTTTCTGCTCTCATACATGCGGCGACCATGGTGACAGCGGGCGTTTACATGATCGCTCGGATGCATTTCCTGTTCGACCGATCGCTGTTCGCCCTCAATCTGATTGCCGTCGTCGGAGCTGCAACCGCCCTGTTCGCAGCCCTCATCGCGCTCGTGCAGAACGATATCAAGCGGGTCCTCGCCTACTCCACGATTTCGCAGCTTGGCTACATGTTCCTTGGATGCGGAGTCGCCGCATACTCCGCCGCCATCTTTCATCTGATGACGCACGCCTTCTTCAAGGCACTCTTCTTCCTCGGCGCAGGGTCTGTGATTCATGCGCTGGGCGGTGAGCAGGACATGCGCAAAATGGGCGGTCTCCGCAAAAAGATTCCCATCACCTTCTGGACTATGACCGTCCCCGTCCTCGCCATCGCTGGAATCCCTCCATTCGCGGGATTCTTCTCAAAAGATGCCATCCTGTACGAAGACTTCCTGCGAGGGTCGGGACCGGGTGGCGAGATACTTTGGTTCGTCGGGATCGTCACGGCCATGCTCACCGCTCTTTATATGTTCCGCCTCTGGTATATGACCTTCATGGGGGAATCGCGAAGCCCCGAGTCGCATCCGCACGAGAGCAATTGGACGATCCTCGGGCCGCTTCTGGTTCTCGCTGTCCTTTCTACGGTGGGCGGATGGTTCGGCATCAATCGTGTCGCCGCCTACCTTCGACCGGCTGACGGTTCAATGCCTGAAGGCGGCAGCCATCAGCTCGAGATTGTCCTCAGCGCCCTAGCGGTTGGTGTGTCGCTGGTAGGGTGGTACATTGCAGATCGACTCTATCGGCAGAGATCTGAATCTCCCGGACAACTTGCCGCTAAATTCCCTGCCATATACAAAGTCCTTTCCAACAAGTTCTTCGTCGACGAGATCTACAACTTCACATTCGTCAAACCGCTACTTGCGGCGTCTAAATACCTCCTCGAGTGGGTTGTCGATGTGGGAATTCTCGGCGGTTCGGCTTGGTTGCTTGGAGGCGTGGCCACACTCGGAGGTGCTGTCCTGCAGCGTTGGCAGTCTGGGAATTTGCGTTCGTATGCCGCGTGGCTGGCAGTGGGAGCGGCAGTGTTGCTCCTGTTTGTGCTGGCGCCGTACATGCTGGGTGCTGCAGGAATGAACATCACATGGGTGGGGCACTAAGAGAATGAACACGATTAACCAATCGATTCTCACCTTGATCCTCCTAGCCCCGCTCGCCGGTGCAATTCTTGTTGCGGTGCTTCCCGATCGAGCCAAACTGCCCGCTTGGATAACGTTGTTCACAACGCTCGTCAGCTTCGGCCTGACCCTGCATCTGCCAGAGCACTTCGTCCTTAGCCAACATGGTTTTCAATTTGTAATCAATCGTCCGTGGATTGAGAATCCGGCAATCTCCTATCACGTGGGCGTAGACGGCCTCAGCCTCTGGCTTGTCGTCCTCGTCGGATTGCTCGGTCCCGTTGGAGTCCTTGCCAGTTGGAACTCCATCAAGCAACGTCGCAAAATCTTCTACTCCCTCTTCCTCGTTCAGCAGACTGCCATGGTGGGAGTCTTCATTTCGCTCGATCTGATGCTCTACTACGGCTTCTGGGAACTATCCCTCGTTCCAATGGCGATCCTGATCGCAATGTACGGCCGCAGAGATGGGCCCCGCGCGGCCACCAAGTTCTTCCTGTTTACCTTCATCCCATCTGCGCCGCTCCTTGTGGCCATCTTGTGGCTCTACGCCCGCACGGGTACATTTAATTTCTCAGAGCTCCAACTCCTCATCGCCAGCGGTTCCCTCCCCACCGGTCCGCTCTTCTGGGTTGCATTTGCATTTCTTTTCGCTTTCGCGGTCAAGGTCCCGATCTTTCCTCTACATGGCTGGCTCGCAGACACTTTCAACGAAGCGCCCGTTGCCATGGCAATGGTTGTCGCAGGCAAACTCGGCCTTTACTCCATGCTGCGATTCCATGTGGAGTTATTCCCCGCGCAAGCCCACGCCATCGCTCCCATCGTTATCGTCTTCGCGGTCATTGGCATCCTTTACGGTGCGTGTCTCGCCCTGGTTCAACGTGATTTTTGGCGTCTCCTTGCCTTTGCCGCTCTGAGTCATCTAAGCCTCATCACTCTCGGCATCTATGGCATGACTTTCACCGGTACAGACGGCGCGATCTATCAGATTCTGAATCACGAATCCATCGACGCCGCTCTTTTCGTTCTGCTCGGGGCAATCGAGTTTCGCTACGCAACCAGCCAGATTGCAGCATTCGGAGGGTTGGGCAATAAAGTTCCCCGCCTCGCAACGTTGTTCGTAATCGTCTCGCTTGCGATGATCGGCCTCCCCATGCTGAACGGATTTGTCGGTGAGTTCATGATTCTTTCCAGCACATTCACCGGCGTGAGTCGCGGTGCTGCGGTTGTTGCAACGCTCAGCGTTATCCTTGGCGCGGCCTATATGCTCTGGCTGATTCAGCGACTCTTCTATGGACCCGAAAGCAACCTCGCAACTTCAGTTCCCTCAAACGACTTGCATCTCGGCGAGTCACTGGTCCTGTGGCCATTGGCCGTGCTGATGCTGGTGATGGGCGTAGCGCCTTCTCTTTGGTTCCCTTCGATTGAGAATCGCATCGGTACTCCCACTCTAAGTGGAAGGAACGCCCAACCCGACACCATTGGCGGTCAAGGGGAGGCTCACCAATGACCCAGGTGCCCGATATCTACCGCATCCTCCCCGAAGTGGTCCTCACGCTCACCGGTGTTGTCGTCATGCTTGTCGATGCCTCCCTGCCAGCCGGTTGGTCTCGCCGACATCTCGGCTGGGTTGCCGCTATTGGCACAACCCTGGCGTTATGGTCCAGTCTGCTACAGCTTTCTCTGCCCACGGGTACTGGTTTCTCCGAGACCATCGAAACCAGCCCCTTCACTGTGTTTTTTCACGTCCTCATCTGCGGTATTGTCCTCGTTGTGCTGCTGCTCTCGCTTGATGCTCTGCCGGAAGACAGCCATCACCAGGGTGAGTACTATGCGCTCGTTGTCTTCGGCGCGGTCGGAATGTGTCTGCTCACCGGCGCGATCGAATTGTTGCTCGTCTTCATCGCTCTCGAAATCTCTTCGATCGCGACCTACATTCTCGCTGGCTATCGAAAGCAGACAGTACGTGGCCCGGAAGCAGCCATTAAATATTTCCTGCTCGGCTCCTTTGCCACCGCGTTCCTGCTCTACGGGATTGCCTTGGTCTTCGGCGCCACGGGCACAACATCGATCTACGAAATCGCCCGCCAGATCCCTGGGGTGCAAAACCACTCTCTCGTTGTGGCCGCGCTTGCGTTGATGCTCGTCGGAATACTCTTCAAGGTCTCCGCCGCCCCATTCCATGTTTGGACTCCGGACGTCTATGAAGGTTCTCCTACGCCGGTGGTGGCCCTCATGTCTACTGCACCCAAAGCCGCGGCATTCGCACTTCTCCTGCGTGTCTTGTATGAGATGTTCCCGGCTCTGCGTTCAGTGTGGTCACCGATCTTGTGGGTGGTCGCAGTGCTCTCCATGACCGTTGGCAACCTGGCAGCGCTCCGCCAGCAGAACGTGAAACGCATGCTGGCTTACTCGTCCATCGCTCATGCCGGCTACCTTCTTGCAGCCTTCGCAGGGTTTGGTTCCACCGGAATTGCCGCCGCGAGCTTTTACACCGCCGCATATGCCGCAATGAATGTGGGTATCTTTGCCGTTGTCACTCTGATCAGCGGATATGAAGAGGAACTACCCCTTATTCAGGATTTTCGTGGGCTCATCTATCGCTCGCCGCTGTTAGGTGGGCTACTGATCTTCTTCCTGATCTCGCTCGTTGGCATCCCCTTCACCGGAGGATTCTTTGGCAAGTTCTATTCCTTCTCGGCCGCGGTTGGTGGAGGAGCGGTAGCTTTGGCAATCATCGGCTTGTTGAACTCAGGACTTGCCGCAGCCTACTATCTGCGCCTTGCTTTCACCGCCGCGCAGCGTCCCGCTGAACCGAGCGAAGAAATCAATGCTCCGTCAACGCAAGTGGGGATTGCCGTGGGGGCAGCCTTGTTGTTTGCGACCGCTGCGACTCTCGTCCTGGGTATCATCCCAGGGGAAGTCCTGCACGCAACCGAGTCTGGCGCGCACACTTTGCAAGCGCCACCTTCAACCTCGACGCCGCCCCCGATCAACGCAACGCAGACAAATCCGTAACGAATTCGTTGTTGAAGTCTTCCGCGGGCTCGTACCCCACCGCCCAACTCATGAGCGTCATGTAGTACTTGACCGTGAGACCCAGTACCCGCTTGTCTTCGTAGTGCTCGGTGATCCAGGCGCGAGCGGCGTTCCCCATGCACCGTCTGAGTTCCGGCGCGCGCAACAACTTCACAACCGCCTCGCAGATCGCATCCGGATATCCCGGTGGAACCAGCAACCCCGTCACCTCAGGCACGACCGCATCGCGTGACCCCGTACTATATGTCGTGATTACCGGCACGCCAGTCGCCGCTGCCTCCAACACCGCATTCGGAAATCCTTCCCTCCATGTTGGCAGAACCATTACATCCATTACGCGGTAGTAAGGTGCGGTTTCTGCGACGAATCCCGTGCAAATAATCCGCGGATGGCTAGCAATGCGTTGTCTGATTTCGACTTCGAGGGCATCTTCAGCTGCGTCGAACCATCCCACGAGCAACAAATATGCCCTTGGCTCTTCTTTCAAAATCAATCTGAATGCCTCAATGAGTTCCGGCAATCCCTTATCTGAAGTCAGTCGACCCACAAAGCCAATTACGTACGCATCACGAGGGATATTCAGTTGTTCACACATATCCGAGCAGCCAGGCGAGAATCGCTCAAGATCAACCCCGTTGCTGCTTCCATCGCCTAAAACAACAAGCTTCTCCGCGGATGCAACGCCCAGTTGAAGCGCTTGGGCGCGCAGACTGTGGCTATTGCACAGCACGACGTGACAACACGAAGCCGCCATCCGTTCTGCCGCAAGCAGTATCCTGCGTTTGATTGCCCTCGACGTTTCCAGCTTCAAGCCTCGCAGCAGATAAACCCGCGCGGGCACTCCGCCCAGCTTTGCGGCTATGCTTCCGAGAAGCCCAGCTTTCGGCGTACTAAATTCCACAATATCCGGCTTGAGTCGACGAAGCAGTCGGCATAGTCGAAGCAGCGAGACAAGATCCGACAGCGGTGCGATACCACGCTTCAAAGGAATGGCAAAGGCTTCGACACCTTCCCGCTGTGCCGTTTGTTCAAGCAATTCGCCAGGTCCGGAGATCAGGGAAACGCGAAATCCCGCTTCCCTAAGCGCACGTAGTCTTCCCCGCAGCACGAGGCAGGTCTGCGGGCTAGTAACCCCGACGAGAATATGAGGCTGCGTGGATTGTTCCTGATTCGCAGCGATTTGCTGTACCGAATTGGATGATGGCATCTGAAACCGACCGATGTGACCCGCTGCAGTTTCAAACGCAGCGCAGCCCGTTCTTTTGACTGCAACGAACGAAACGGTACCATTTGGCGTCGTTTTGTCTTGTGAGGCGGGTCACTTCTCTGTGGCGGCGGCGTTCGATACCCTCAATATTCGCGACCAGGCCTATGACACATCGCCACAAGGTTCTCCTGCTGATCCCGCATCTGGGCGGCGGTGGTGCGGAGAAAGTGGCCGAAAATCTCGCGCGAAACCTGTCGCAGAAGAAGTACGAACTTCACCTTTGCCTGGTCGCAGATTCCAACACCGGCGACAAAACGCTTCCCGACGATGTCACGGTCCATCGCATCGGCGCCCGTCGAGTCCGATTTGGCGCATATCGCATTCTCAGGTTGATTCGATCGCTGAAACCGGCGGTCATTCTTTCTGGAATGACTCACCTGAATCTTCTCGTGCTCTTGCTTCGGCCTTTCCTTCCTCGCAGAACGCGGATTCTCGTGCGCCAGGACAGCAATGTCACGTTCGCCGCAGGCAAGCTTCCAAACTGGGCTCATCCCATCTATCGCGCTCTGTATCGCGGTTCCGATTGTGTCATTTGTCAGTCGGAATCCATGGCACACGATTTCTACTCTACGTTGCGTTTTCCTTCCGAACAGACCGCTGTTCTCGCGAACCCCGTCGAAGTTGATGCCATTCGCGCATTGGCGAAAGACCTACGGGTCCGCTCACAAGTCCAATGGCCCGGTCCTGGCCCGCATCTCCTCGCCGTAGGGAGGCTTTCGCATGAGAAGGGCTTCGACTTGCTTCTGCAAGCGTTTGTCATCGTGCGAGAATACTTTCCCACCGCCAGCCTTGCGATAGCAGGTGTCGGCTCTGAAGACTCAACACTCAAGGCCGCATCATCTGCCCTTCACGGTTCCGTGCGCTTTCTCGGTCACGTAGCGTCGCCTGCCCGATACTTTCAGGGCGCAACTCTGTTCGTACTCCCCTCAAGGTACGAAGGAATGCCCAACGCGCTGCTCGAGGCTGCTGCTGCCGGACTTCCGCTGGTCGTCTTGCCAGCCTCACCCGGTCTGGTCGATCTTCTCGATGACCAGCCCGGTGCGTGGGTCGCGCCTGTAGTCTCTGTTGAGGCACTTGCCTCAACCCTGCTCCAGGCACTTCATGCTTTGAAACTGGGCGATCGGTTTGAACACCCATGGATCGAGCAATTCCAAATTCGTTTTGCAGTCGCCGTCTATGAAAAGTTGATCGACAAAACGATTGGGGCGCGAAAGCCATGAATCACGTCGCATTTCTGATCCCCACGCTGGATCGAATCGCCGGCGCAGAGCGCCAAGTGATCTCGCTGGCCACATCGCTTATCAAACACCGCTGGAAGGTCAGCGTCATCGTGCTCTCCGGCACTGGAGGCGACGCAGCCCGCGAGCTACATAACGCCGGAGTCACTTTTATAAGTCTGGAGATGCGCAAAGGATTGGTCGATCCTCGAGGATGGTTCCGGTTCAATTGCTGGCTCAACACAGAGAAGCCAGACATCGTCCATGCCCACCTGCCACACGCAGCGTGGCTTGCCCGCTTGTCGCGGCCTGCAGCGCCAACGCGGGTGCTCATCGACACCATCCATTCCTCCTTTACTGGCAGAGTCGGTCGCAAACTTGGCTACCGCCTGACCGCTTGGTTGTCCGACTCAGTCACCTGCGTGAGCCCTTCTACCGTCTCTGCATGGCTTTCTGCCGGTATGGTTTTGCCAGGGAACCTCTCTGTAATCCCCAATGGCGTCGATGTAGAGGTTTGGAAACCCAACCGGACGATGCGCACAAAGATGAGGTACCAGCTTGGCCTCCAAGAAGAATTCCTCTGGCTCGCCGCCGGCCGACTAGACTCGGTAAAGGACTATCCCACGCTCCTTCGCGCCATGATTCGCCTTCCGCGTTCGGCGAGACTAGTCATCGCGGGTGCTGGTCCACTCGAAATGGAACTACGGCACCTTGCATCCAGTCTCAACCTCGACCGACGGGTCAGCTTCCTTGGATTCGTACCGGAAGTCTTGCCTTGGATGCAAGCCGCGGATGGCTTCGTACTCACATCCCGCTGGGAAGGCTTACCGATTGCGCTGATTGAAGCTTCGAGCTGCGCTTTGCCTGCCGTTGCGACGAATGTTCCAGGGATCACGGACGTGATCACCGATTCGCAAAGCGGTATTCTTGCCGAAGGCCGTGATTCCCGCGATCTGGCAGATGCGATGGCTCGCCTCATGCAGATGCCTCCTGCTGCGAGAGATTCTCTTGGTGAATCTGCGCGCCAGGCGATCATCCGGCGGTTCAGCATTGAGACCGTTCTAAACCGTTGGGAAAAATTGTATTTAGAGCTCCTCGCCCGCAATCCACATCCGCGCCGTCGCGGAAATGGCAACGTGAAGTCCCGCTTATTTCCCCTTGATTCGACGATATAGACGGCGCGCGCGGTTCGTAATCCGGAAACGAGATGCAAACGCCCAGGCGTTGAGCAGTTCACTCCACTCCAATTCAGCCGGAGAATATTCGGAGATCACTCGGTCGAACGAAGTGAACCTCGCTTTGTGTGCACCAAGAAATTCCCTGAGCCTCTGAACCATGGAATCCGAAGCAGTATTGCTATGGATGCAGATCGTCCACAAGCCTTCTGACCGCGACACAGGCTCCCACAACTGCTGAGGAATCCATATGACTCCCCTGTGTGTAGCCACGATGCGCGCAAAGCCGTCAGAAATGTAATCTATCCCTTCTCTATGCAGTGCACCGAGCGTGGAAGCATCGAACCCGTGCCGCGGGGCCACCCAGAGCCTCGGGTTGAGTTCGTGCCCTCGCAAGATCTCAAGTCCCCTGCGAATCCATCGTCGCTGCACTTCCATCGCGATCCCAGCAAACTCCGTCTCCCTGTGCAAGCCTAGAATGCTTTTGCCGCGGCTTTCGCAAAGATGCTGATAACCGTGCATTGCAATCGTCGCTCCCGCTGATTCCAACGATTGCATCCGGTTCCAAAACTCCGGATCAGCCGGAGATACCATCAACTGACAATCTTTGTTATCAGGGATCACTGCAAGAATGGGCTGAATCCCGTATTCCTCGATCAGCAGGGCGAATCTGTCCCAGCCACTGCGCGACATCATAGGACAGAGATCGTCAAACCGAAGAAGATATTGCGCGGGACGCGGGATCATTTCAAGGCTCCTGAACTTGCCTCGGCACGCCCGCGCGAGTTCGCCGAGTCAATAGCAGTTCGAAGGATTCTCCTGCTCCAGTACCAGAGAAACATCAGGGTACTGACAGTCCACAGAGACGTGGCCAGCGCAATCCCTGCGAGCCCAAGCCATCGCATCAGCACCAGGTTTAGAACCACATCCAATCCAAGATTCAACAAACCACAATAGAAAATCAGATCGGTGCGTCGCATCGCGACGAGAAACCGATAAAACACTCGGCTGCACACAAAAAATGGAATCTGCAGGGCATACATTGCCAGCACCGGCGTCACAGCATCCGAATCCGCCACGCCAAACGCACCATGCTGAAACGTCGTTTGAATCAGAAAATGGGCGCCCGCAATCAGCACAATTGCAATAGGTGTTGAAACCAGCAGCGTAATTCGTCCCCAGGTGCGTAGGGTATCGACGCACCCACGCCAGTCGCGCTCCGCGATCATCTCAGAGAAACAAGGCACGACCGCAGTCGAAACCGCCCCAGCCACCAGGGTCAGCACCACGCCAACAAAGCGGCCCGCATATACTAGCGCGGACACGCTGCCCGTCGGCAACATTGCCGCCATTGACTGATCTACCAGCAGCCCTCCCGATGCCACCACGCTGCTCAGCAACACAGGGCCGTACTGCTGCGCAATCTCCCGCATGGGCTCGTTCATTCCAAACCAGTGCACCCTGAAGCGGTAATCGTACGACCCCATCATCGATCCCACCCACACTGCATGAACAACGGCACCAAGCAGCGACGCAAAAACAAGAGCCCAAATTCCCATTCTGTCTACCATGAGGGGCACACAAATCATGACGGCTGTCGGCGTAACGATGGTCGCGAGTGCCGGGAGAGCGAAACTGCCCCTCGTGTTCAACACCGCTGTACAATTCGAGGCGATGCCCGTGAGAACGACGGTCGGGAGCATCCAGTAGAAGAGCTGAACCGCCAGGTCCAATTTCCTGGCTCCGAAATGTGAGCCAATGACTGGAAAGAAAGCGCGTGCGAATAATCCCATAACAACAGAAGCCGCAACCAGCATTCCAATGGTCCAAGCCATCGAGCTTGAAAACAGTTGTTGCGCACTGTCGCGCCCCTGTTGTTGGCGGACTCGAACCAGAGTTGGCACCAGGGCCTGGTTCATCGATTCTGAGATGAGATTGATCAACAGGCCGGGAATGAGCGCCGCGGCGAGAAATGCATCCATCGCGTCAGAGCGCCCATAGATACCTGCAACCGTAAATTCCTTTAATGTCGCAACCAGCTTCACCAGAAGGCTTGCAGCTGTGACCGCAGCTGCCGCATTCCAGATGCGACGATTCACGCTGATTCCAGCCACTTTTGCGATGCTGGTGCTCATTCTCTACTGCCGATCGAGCACGCCTCGATCGGCGACTCATGGGCGTAACATAGCGACCCGACAATCTCCGACTCCTCAGCAAGGAGCCTGCTCGCCACTCCGATAACGGCTAGCAGCAGCCACGTTGTACGGTTCTCTCCCACCGTGCCGACGAACGACAAAAGACACCATGTAGCCAACAGAGTAGTCAGAGCCACACACAAGGGCCCCTGAGTTCTATGTATCGAGCGCACCGACACCGCAACAATCGCGGATGCCAGCAACAATCCGCATAATCCTCCTTCCACCAATATCGCCAGCGGGGTATTATGCGCTGTGTCGATCGGTGCTAGTCCCGCAGCGATTACAAATACGCCCGCCCCATGGCCCAGGATCGGCCTCTGCACAAAGGCATTCCACCCGGCCGTCCAGATATTCAACCGCTGGTTGAGATCGCCACCTTGTAATTGCTCCGCAATCGTTCCTAAACGCCGTATCGACTCATATGGAAGAGCAAACCACGACGCAATTCCCATCAGTGGCAACGCCAGGATCCCCGCAAGAACGCCGCGCGCATGATCTCGCAATAACAGCAATGCGCAACCCACGAGTGCTACCCCGGCGCCCACAAAGCCACTCCGCGATGCCGTCAACAAGACGCCTGCAAGGCCCAGTGGAAGATAACTCAGCGCCAGCGCCCGGCCAAGTCGATTTCCATTTCCCTCAAATAGCAAAGCAGCGATCGGAAAACCGAAAACCAGAAAGCGCGCTACGTCATTCGGGTCCTGGCCTACTGCCACGAACCTGAACTGATCCGAAGTGCCCAGATCGGCCAGCGTAAAATCTGCAACCGTAAGCAGCGCGAGCACACAAGATCCCGCGAGCCACGCGCGCAGTATTGCGCGTAGATCTTCGGCCGTTTCTGCAAACTCCCAAACCAGCCAGACGATCATCATTTCTTGAAAATAGCCACGCATCTTTTCAAGAGTCAGACGAGGCTCAATCGTCCAGAAGCAAGTGCAGCTGAACCAGAGATACAGTGCCAAAGTAAGCCACTGAAGCGCGCTCGGCTTGCGAATTCGGCCGGCTAGCAAGACAGTTGGAAGCGCAATCAACACCAGAAGCAATCCCAAAATACGCGCGACGTTACCCCACGGCGGCCCAAGGTCCAGTGAGTATTCCCAAGGAATGGCGAAGACAAAAAGGAGAAGCAATCCTCGCGCAATTCGTCGCATCGCCTAGAACCTTTGCGAGTAGACCATGCCCGCATAGATGCTCACGCCCACAGCCGACTGAACTACGGATTCCATCGTGCGGTTCCACAGATTCTTTGCTACGGAATCTGGCACGAAAATAATGTCGCGGTCGTGGATCGGCAAATCGGGATCCACCCCGCGAAGCATCCGCTTGAGATCCAATGAGGTGATCGTTCGTCCACCCGCCTGCTCACGAATCAAAACTGCCTTCGAAAGCGCGGCGTTTTGTGATGGACCCCATGCCAGTGTTATCGCTTGCACCAGTGTTATTCCCTGCACAGGATCAACTGGGAACGCTCCCGGGCGAACCACGTCCCCAACTACATAAACCAGGCCCGCGCTGCTTACTTGAACTGTGTCTCCCGCGACTAGTTCCGGATTGTGGTCTCCACCCTGGTCGGCGCCCTGCGGGTCGAGCGACACCGGAAGGACCGTTTCAGGATCGTCGCGATGAATGATCGTAACCAGCCGGCCTGCGTTTGGCCCAAGCCCCGATGCCGCCGAGATCAGATCGAGCAGCCGATGATGAACCGTGTACGGATAAACTCCCGGCCTTTTCACCTCACCCAATATGGAAACATCCTGTCCAGCGTAACCCGTCACCAACACGATCACTTGCGGATGCAGGAGCATGCCTCGCGCGATGAGTGCCGCCTCGATCGCTTGTGCTGCGACCCGCTCGTCCATTCCGCCAATCTGTACCTCGCCTGCAAGTGCGAGGACCACTGAGCCTGCGTCGGAAACACGCACGGCTGATTTGAATTCCGGTGTGTGGGATTCCGTGATTTCCAGCAAATCGCCCGGGCCGATCGGAGCAGGCATCGCCAGCCCAGCTGAAGGGATGGCCCCAGATGGTGCACCAGCCGTTATCGCGCCTTGCGTGGTGTTCCAGATCGTGGGAGCCTCCTTCGCATTTGGCTGATCTTTCCTCTCCGTCGATTGCGGGAAGCGCGCCACGCCCGTTGGCAGGCCCGATGTGCTCGGCGTTGGGGCCTGAGCAAATGCTCCTACTCCGGCCATGAGCAGCGTCAGCAACACAACAGAAACTCGTGTTACGGAAGGATGAATAGATTCCAGCACGAGGGCACCTCCAATGGCGAGCCAGATGCTCACGAAGAGCGTGATAGGCATATACAACAGCAGATCAGGAGAGACTGGCTTGATTGGCTGTCGCGCATGATCCACAACAGAGATATTCGAGTTATGGATTCCAGCGGCCAACCCGCTCTCCTCGGTCTTTTCAAGCACTCGCATATAGAGCTCGTGGCTCGAGTTCGCTTCCTGCCGCATCACGGCAAATTGCGTGACTGCCTCGTTGAGCCTCATGCCTTCCTCTGTGCGAGCGTTTAAACCGTTTCTTACAAGCTCTTCACGGCTAACGGCGGTCGTCCAGGCACTCTGAAATCGCTCCTGAAGTTTGTGATCCTCTGCCTTGATTTGCAGGTCAACATCTCTTATCTGATCGCGAATCTCCACCACACGTGGAAAATTGGGCCCATGCTCAATGCCGAGTTGCGTCTGCTCCTGCTGCAATTCGCTGCGCCGGGTATGAAGCTGCTGCAACAAGGCAGTGGCGAAGTCCCCATTTGCCTGTATGCGCGGATCGGAGGCCAAGACCAACTCTGGGTTGCCCGAAGATGCTGCTCGATACTCCGCCTCTCGCAGAATGCGATCGGTCGTTGCATTCACCAATTCCCTGCCCAGCTCGTCAATTTCCAGCAATCCCGAAGTATGCTCGCCCACACCTCCACGACCGTTCGCAAGCGTCACGGGAGTCTCAAGGATTTTGTGCTTCCTCTGAAACTCAATCAGCGCCTGGTCATCCCTTTCACCACGAGCCTTGAGTTGCTTCAGTTGAACGTCCAACCAGGCCGTCGCCTCCGACGTCGCTCGCACACGCGCTTCCCGATCCTGCTCCCCGTAGGATGCAATCAATCCGTTCACTACCGCGGCCGACAGAGCCGCATTCTTTGACCTGAAGCGAATCTGCAAAACGAGAGTGCGAGGCAGCGTCTGGACCGTCAGTCGCCGCTGAAATCTGTCGAACAGGAAGGCCTGAGCATCTGGGCTTGGCGTATTCGGATCGAATCGCGGAAATCTTGCGGCAAAGTTCCCCATGAACGCCGGTTCCCGATAAAGCTGCTGATGCCTGATCACCTGCCAGGCCAGTTGATCGCTCCGAAAGACATTTGCGAGCGTCTCCAACTGGACCTGTCCCGAGGCAAATGCGCCCGAAGTGACACCGTCAACGCCGTCCAGATTCAAGGCGATTTCCGGCGTCGCTCTTAAGGCGACCCGGGCGTTGGCTTCATAAACATTGGGCGCGACGAGACAATAGAGCAGGCAGGCCAGCAGCAATCCACCCACTACGACAGCGACAAAGAGACGACGGCGTTCAAGGACGGTCCAAAGCTCGTGGAAAGACGCGTACGAACCAGACCGGTTCGTATGCGTGGCCAGGACCACCGCATCGGGCGGGCCCGCCAAATCGTGCTTGACTGCAGGAATCTCCGGCAAGTGTCGGGAACCTCGGCTTCAAGTTGTCCGAAGCGAGATTCCTAAAGACAGGGACCCAACAAGCGCGACGGAGCAAATACGAATAGTGTCGCGAATCTACGGTGAATTGTTCGTGAGTTGCATCACATATCAAATGTGGCCATAAAGCCATCATTTCTTTCGCACTTACTTCCTGGTCTCGCCCGTCCGGTACCATTCCACGGTCTTGCGGAGACCCTCGCGAAAGTCCACGATGGGCTTGTAATCCAACAATTCTCCCGCCAGGCCGATATCCGCAAGGGAGTCACGAATATCACCCGCGCGCGGCTCCAGGTATGCAGGCTGGCCTTTGTAGCCGGTCAGATCACAGAGAATCCTGAATGTCTCGTTGAGAGTTATCCGGGTTCCTGTGGCCGTATTCATCATCTTCCCTGAGACTCGTTCCGCGGGAGCTGTAGCCGCCAGCAGATTCGCGTGAACAACATTGTCGATGTAGGTGAAGTCGCGGCTCTGTTCCCCGTCTCCGTATATTGTGGGCTGCTCACCTGCCAGCATTTTTCGGCAAAATACGGCTAATACTCCCGAGTAATGCGACGTGGGGTCCTGGTAAGGACCAAAAACATTGAAGTAGCGCAGGACCACTGTTTCAAGCTCGGAAACTCTCGCAAATGCCTTCATGTAGTGCTCGCCCGCCAGCTTGGCTACGGCATAGGGCGATATCGGATTGGGCAGCATCGCCTCATGCTTGGGCAGCGTGGGCGTATCTCCGTAAGCCGACGATGATCCCGCATAAATGACCCTTCGCACCCCCGTGTCCTTCGCAGCCACCAGCAGGTTCAGCGTCGCCGTCACGCAGTTCAGATTGGTGCTTACGGGGTCGGCAACCGACCGGGGAACAGACGCGAGCGCGGCCTCGTGAAACGCGATCTCCACCCCTTCGCAGGCGCGCACACAAGCTGCCGGATCGGTCAGGTCGCCCTCGATAAATTCCATCCCATCGAGTCCGCTGAGATTGCCGCGTTTGCCTGTTATCAGGTTGTCGATGCCTCGAACAGATTCCCCTCGCGCCAACAGCGCCGCCGCAATCGACCTGCCGATAAACCCGGCCACTCCCGTCACAAGATACTTTGCCAACCTTGTCTCCCTCACTGCATGTGTCGATCTTTTGTCTTTGCTTAGTGCCAAAAGAAGAATACTATCCGTCGTCAGCCGTCGCGCCCAATCCCAATCGCATCAAGTCAATTCTCCTCGCGGGCATGGTGCGCGAAATACCCCGAGCTTTACAATCAAACATATGACTACCGCAGTCGCCAGTTCACTGGCACAGCTCAAAAACAGGATCGAGAGTCGCCAGGCCCAGATCGGCATCGTCGGAATGGGATACGTGGGATTGCCATTGGCGCTGCTCTTTAGCGAGCAGCAGTTTGCGGTAACAGGCTTCGATATCGAGCTGCGCAAAGTCAGCACCCTAAACGAAGGCGGCTCTTACATCGTCCGCATCCTGCCGCAGTCCATCCAGCAGGCACAAAAGTCTGGCTTTCACGCTACGGCCGATTTCTCTGAGATCGCTCGCATGGACGCCATAATCATCTGCGTCCCGACGCCGCTGAATGAGTATCACGAGCCCGACCTGAGTTTCGTTACGGGCACAGTCGAGTCAATCGCTCCCTACCTCCGCGACGGACAGCTCGTCGTTCTCGAAAGCACAACCTACCCCGGGACGACCGAGGAAATCGTCGTTCCATTGATCGAGAAAGGCAATCCTTTGGGTCTAAAAGTGGCACGTGCACTCGAGGAAACAGGCATCTACGTCGCCTTTTCGCCCGAACGGGAGGATCCCGGCAACGAGACCGTTGCTCGCCACGACATCCCCAAGGTTGTGGGTGGCTGCAGCCCCGCTGCCGCAGAACTCTCCGCAGCTTTCTATGGCGCGATCTTCCGCCGCGTCGTGCCTGTCAGTAGCCCATCCGTAGCAGAGATGACCAAGTTGCTTGAGAACATCTATCGCTGCGTCAACATCGCACTGGTGAATGAACTTAAACAGCTCTGCATGCGCATGGGTATCGATATTCACGAAGTTATCGACGCCGCGAAAACGAAACCCTTCGGGTTCCAGGCGTTCTATCCCGGCCCCGGTCTCGGTGGACACTGCATACCGATCGATCCGTTTTATCTTTCGTGGAAGGCAAAGCAGTACGACTTCCGCACGCGCTTCATCGAGCTCGCGGGCGAAGTCAACATCAACATGCCTTACTTCGTCATCGACCAGCTTGCCGACGGGCTTAATCGCCACCGCAAGTCGATCAATGGCTCCAAGGTCCTCGTCCTCGGTCTCGCATACAAACGCGACATCGATGACCTGCGCGAATCGCCCTCACTCACCATCATTGAGTTACTGCGCGAAAAAGGGGCTGATGTCGCCTACAACGACCCATACTTCCCCACCGTTGGTCATGGCCGCCATTACGCACTGAACATGACTAACACGCCGCTCGACAATCTCGCACAATACGACGCAGTGGTCATCGTAACCGACCACTCAACCTATGACTACCGCGCCATTGTCGATCAATCTCAGCTTGTCATCGACACCCGAAACGCTACGAAAGGGATCGACTCGCCAAAGATTGTCCGCTGCTGAAATAGACTTCAAGGATCGGAGTCTCGCGGCAGTCTCACGCGCATGTCGGATGGATTCGCCCGCCGCTAGGGTGCCGGAGTGCAGAGCCTCGCGCAACTGGCACAGAGGCTCCCTCAAATCGCTAGGCCTTTCCGTGCTTCCCCACGGCCTTTTGAAATCCCGGCTCAGCAGCCGCCAGATCCTGAGGTGTCATCGCCGGACGTACCGTTAAGCTGGCATTGAAGGCAAGAAACCATGGCTCCGCAATACCCGGCAACTCTGATGATTCCTTCATGTCGAAGAATATATAGCCGGTGCGTTGACCGCTTTCTTCAGCGAAATAGGCGGCTTCGGGCTTCAGGTCAGCCAGGATTTCCTGAATCTTTGTCCCAAGAGCATTGTTTCTAACTGCGGCATTCCCGGATTCCACCGGGATCGATACCTTCAACAACATGCGCATATTTGCGCCCCTCCCAGGGCACATGGAGTATACACAGCACGCACTCTGTCCTCCACGTCCTTTTATCGGGTAGACTTGCCTAACCCCAGATGATTAGTTCCAATGGAGGCACGACATGAGCGATTGGAAACATGTGCAACGGGATTCTTCAGAAGCTTTCGCCAAGCTGCATTTCTTCTCTGTCACCAAAAAACACGCATCCGGCGAGATTGAAGCCCGCATCACAGTCAAGGAATTCGCAACCGCCAAGACCACGGACATGCTTTTCTACGCCACGGCAGATGTCGAGTTAAACCAAAAGTCGCTGAAATTTCAACCCTGCGGATGGAGTGAGACACTTCTGGGAGCGCTTGCGGAATGCATGAGAAATCTGCGCAAGTTCGAATACGAAGCTGTCGAGCAGGTCGCAACGCTTCCGACGGATTGAGCCCGTCCAATGCGCGCTGAGCTTGCCCCGCGCAGCAAACGAATTTGAGGTAATTTCACCATGTTCACTCTACAGCCAATCGGCGTTATACACAGTCCCTACAAGGACACGGCATCGGTACCCAAAGGCCTCGGAGCCAGGCATGATGCCGAAGGAACTCTCGAGATCCTGCCCGAATTCGAAGCCGGGCTGACCGACATTGAGGGTTTTTCTCATCTGTTTGTCATCTGGGCTTTCGATCGTTCTCAGGGTTTCGAGTTGATTGGGAGGCCGCCTGCTGACAACAAGCCTCACGGAGTATTTGCGACCCGTTCACCGTTTCGCCCAAATCCTCTTGGCCTTACGGTTGTGGAACTTCTCGACCGCAATAAGAACATCCTCCGTGTTCATGGAGTCGATATGCTCGATGGCACTCCGATCCTCGACATCAAGCCATACCTTTCGACCATCCCTGCAGAGAGACTGAAACGCGGTTGGCTGGCTGAGGCCGAGTCCGCGACATAGCGGTGCATCAGGCCAGACGCTCAAGTTCACTGCCTGTCCACGGCACAGATCAAATCATCCGCCACTGCTAAAATTCCTCCGACACAACAAAGGAGAAATTCATGGCACGGGCGAATGGTTCGCTGACCCGGCGAGATTTTATTGCGGGTGCAAGTGCTCTAGCAGCGGGATCGCTGTTGCCGATATGGGCGGCCCAAGGTGATCCCTCTCTGGGCGAATGGCTTGAAGACGACTACGGCTTGCCATGCTATCGCTACGATGGCCCATTGCAGTTCCCAGCGAGCCCCACTGAAAACGGCACCAGGATGATTCCCGATGATCCCTATTTCCTGATCGGGAATTACCACCTTACGTTGTTTACACATGCCAGTGGCACCTATCAGATATTGACCGGCGAACGCGCGTGGGGTCGATTAAATCAGGGCGACGCCCGCTATAGCGGCGTCAATCAGGCGTCAGTCGAATTCGCCGACAAGACGATCAACTTGATTGGCGTGAATGAACCGGCAGCCATTTCAGCGCATAAGCGCTTTGGGGTGGGATTCGCGCAATACGATTACACGCTGAGCCCCACACTTCATGTCACGCGGATCCTCTCGGTTATGCCGTCTGTTCAAGCAAACGATGGGTCGTCCGCATTTCTCGTTGAGGTACGGCTTCAAAACACTGGATCCCGATCCCTGGATTTGCGGTATACAGAATCCGTTCGCGCCCGCTATCAGCAGATCTTCGCGCCGTGGGCAACCGAACAGAACGACATAACCTGGCCCGCCGATGCACCCCAGATAGCAAACGACAAGATTGCTTCAGTGAGTTTCAAGCCGCGGACGAAACGCAAACTTGCGTTCCCGCCAGCGGGACAGCCGTACTTGCTTGAGCAGTTTCCGCCTGCTGTTTTCGTTCATTCGACAGACGAAGACTTCAAGCCATTTGTTGATATAGACGCGAAACAGAATTACTCGCTAGGAGCCCGCTGGAGCGGCACACTCGATCCTGGTGAAGAACGTCTCATCAGCTTCGTGATCGGCTATACGCGCGATCTGACGCCTGAATCCATTACCTCGCTCGCGTCCAGGCTTCGCCCTTCCGCGAAAACTCCACTGGCATTCGGCTCGGCATTTGGAACCGAGTGGCGGAAGGTGGTTCCAAGCTTCTCTCGGGAACCCGACTCAAAGATCCGCCGCGAAATGCAGTGGAACGTCGCAGTTCTCGAGGCGATGGCAACCTGGCGTGAGTATTACAACGAAACTGTGGTCCCGCAAGGAACGGTCTACGACTACACGTGGGGTAACATGGCGTCGAGCCGCGATCTGGCACAGCACGCGCTCCCACTATGTCACACCAATCCGGCGGTCGCGCGGTCGGTTCTCCGCTTCCTGATGAAACGCATCGTTCCGGACGGCGAACTCAAACTCAACGACGAAGGTTTCGGATGGTCGCCAAACGGCGCCCAACAAACCAGTGACCAACAGCTCTTCTTCTTTCTACTGCTCGCGGAATACCTGCGCGTCACTCGCGATGCCACAATCCTCACCGATCAAATCGAATACTATCCTCGCGATTGCTCGGGACAAGATACCGGTCTCGCTCATGTTCGCCAGGCATTCCTGTTTCTCCGCGACCGCATCAGCGTTGGACCGCACGGCATCGTACGCCGCTGGAACTCCGACTGGAACGACATGTTTTTCTTCTGGCCCACAACCATGCCTTACAACCGCATGTTTGAAGAGGGCGAGAGCCACATGAATTCCGCGATGGCAATCGTCATTCTCGGCGATCTGGCGAGCGCCCTGGATGCCTCCAAGGTTTCCGCTGCAGATCTGATTGCCGCAATGCGCGAATACCGCGGCCAACTGCTCGAGTCCTGGATGAAAGACCTGGGCGACCGCACGTTCCCTCGACGCGCCTGGACTTCTTACTCGTCTGCGCTCGGCGAAAAAGAGATGTGGCTCGAGCCTCAAGGTTTCGCGCTTCTTATTCCCGAGTTCAGTGCCGACAGAAAGCTCCGACTTTATGAAGAACTGAAACAGCGGCTTCTGGTCGGCGAATCCATGGGACCACGTCAAATCGAAGCGCCCGTGCAACAACCCGGCACGCCGGGCGGCTCCCGAGAAAACGGTGGCTTCTGGTACGCGCTCAGCGGTCCGCTGATTCTCGGTGTTGCGACCTTCGACAATGAAGCTGCCGAAGGCCTGATGCGTCGGATGACGTTCGAGAACTACGCAAAGTTCTACCCAAACTACTGGACAGGCCGATGGAGCGCCTCCGATTCTCTCGACTCGTCCCTACTCAAAACGAATGGTCTCTCCGAAAACATGATCTACTGCGCCCACGCCCATGCGTGGCCCCTTTACTGCTGGCTGCGATTACGCGAGAGCAAGTCACCAGCGTGATTGACATGCTCCACGATCAAGAAGTGTTCTGGTCTGGTAAAACAAACCTATGAACGCCCTGATGAATTTTCCGCGCGTGGTTTTTGTGCTCTCTCTCATCCTGCTTTGGTTGGCCGCCTTCGCTGGAGCACTCTTCGCCGAAAAATTCCGCCCGCTCAAGGAAGATGAGCGCGAAGATTTCGGGGTTGTTGAAGCGGCAATTCTCACGCTGCTCGGGCTGCTGATCGGGTTCACTTTTTCGATGGCGATCAGCAGATACGACCAGAGGAAGAACTATGAAGAAGAGGAGGCCAACGCGATTGGCACGGAATACCTTCGCGCAGAGCTGCTTCCTGCTGCCGACGCGGCTAAAGTCCAGGGTCTCCTGAAGAAATATCTCGAACAAAGAATCCTGTTCTACGAAGTGCGCGATCTTGTTCAGTTAGAGCAGATCAACGCCACGACGGCTCGGCTGCAAACGGAGTTATGGTCCAGCGTGAGAGAACCCGCTGCGGCTCAGCCAACACCAGTCGCCGCCATCGTTGCTTCGGGTATGAACGATGTCCTGAATACTCAGGGCTACACCCAGGCGGCCTGGTGGAACCGCATCCCCGCCGCAGCGTGGTTATTGATGGCTGCGCTGGCCATCGGCTGCAACGTGCTGATTGGCTACGGCGAACGAAAAAGAAATCGCCTCCTGCTCATGGTTTTGCCCCTCGCCGTTTCGATCTCCTTCTTTCTTGTCGCCGATATTGACAGTCCTCGACGAGGCCTGATAAGCGTGACGCCTCAAAATCTTCTCAGTCTCTCCGAGTCACTCAACTGACCCTGAGTTCGACTTGCAATGCGAATTGTTCCCAGTCGGATTCATAGCCGGTGATTTTGATTGAGCGCGGCGGAGTCGAAGGATCCGCGGGTCTGCATCACCCATCGCAAAGCTCGAAAGCGGGATCTCCTCAACATCACGCCGCGGCTGGTTCGTGGGTGTGCCCGACTGTTTCACAATGCCGGTTAATTATCTGCAAACTTTTTTCAGTCGGACGTTACCACCAGTGAGGGGGGTGCCCCCAAGCAGGGGGTACCCCCTGGCGCCCGTCTGGCGACGACACCCGATTGCTCAAATTGATCTTCTCGTGAACATTTATCTCTATCCTGCGCCACGCGGGCCTAATTATCTGCAAATCCGTAGAAAAAAGTTTCGAGAACAACTCAGGGGTCAGCAGATCAGCACGCTTTGGAACATCAGCGCTTCATCAGGAGGGTGGCCAGGAGGGCTGAGAGGCCGTTCCACGCAATCTGTACGCCGATGCAAAGCAAGATGAATGCAATCACCCGCAAGATGCCATGGGCCGTGGACGGCGAAATAATCCTGGTGATCTTCGGCGCGTACGCATAGCAGAAATAACACAGGATGCTGATGACAACCACTGCAAGAAACACTCCAACGTGCCCCAGAATATCTTGAAGGAGGTCTCGGTTGGAGATGTGTGCAGTGAGCGTCAGTAATGCCACCAGTGCACCGGGGCCAGAGGTTATCGGAAATGTGAACGGGTAGAAGATTTTCTCTTCAAGGTGTTGTATTCCCACATCGTCGTGTGGCGCAGTCTCTTCGGTCTTGTTTTGCGAAGCGGCTCCTCCGCTTTTTTCATTCAGCACCGTCCATCCCATCGATGCGAGGACTATTCCGCCTGACAACTGGACGATGGGAAGAGAGATGCCAAAGAATTTGAGAATGGCCGCGCCCAGCAATTCGATGACCGCGAGGAAGATGACATTGTTGATGGCGATTCTGCGTGCCAGATAGCGAAAGACTTCCGGCGGCGCTTTGCCTACGAGTCCGAGAAAGACCAAGGCAGAGCCGAGCGGATTGATCAGCGGCAGAAGCACGCTGAAGCCTATGAGAAAGGATTTCCAGAGTGTCAGAGGCTACTCCCCAAATCCAAAGTCTTTGCAATTGAAAACATATCGGGCTATTGATACCGGAACTCAGCGGCTCTGAGGCATCTTACTATGGATATTTGAGGAAATCGCCGGGCCTGAAACCGGGTGATCGTGACTCACAAGCTCCCTCAAAAGGCCTTGAGGACTGGCAATTTTAACAGTGGCAACGCCGAGTGCTGCTCATCAACCAATGCGCACTTAGTCTCACGACTGCAACGATCAATGCAAATGTACCTGCCACTACGCTAAAGAGGTTATCAAGAGGTATTCGATGCGCAAGAAATCCTGTATGCCTGCGATTATTCTCATCGTCTTGGCAATCTTTCAGGGGTTTGGATCATTGCTTTCGGCACAGGCTCCGGTTCCCACGGCGCAGGAGTTGGATCAGCTTTTAGCGCCAGTTGCGCTTTACCCTGATTCTCTGCTCGCGCAGATCACAACCGCTGCGACCAATCCGCAGGAAATCCTCGACGTGGATAACTGGCTGCAGCAGAATCAAGGGCTGACAGGTTCGGCCCTCACAGACGCGGCCGAGAAGCAGGGATTTGATCCGGCATTCATTGCGCTGGTCAATTTTCCTGACGTACTGGGCATGATGGCCGAGAACATCGACGACTATGCTGCGATTGGTCAGGCCTTCTCTGCTGATCAGGGAGCGGTCTCGGCGTCCATCCAGCGGTTGCGGTCCCAGGCATACGCCGCAGGTTCGTTGCACAGCAATTCAAACCAGCGAGTGGAAGTGCAGCAATCAACCGGTCAGACGGTTTATGTAATTCAACCGGCGAATCCGCAGGTAGTTTATGTTCCTGTATATAACCCTGCTGTTGTCTACGTGAGACCAGCAACGACGGTTGTGATGGTCAGTTATGGGCCGCCAATTCCGATAGGTGTTCTGTTGGTTAGCCGCCCGTGGGGGTGGTTGGGCTGGGGATGGAACTGGGGATCTCGTCGCTGCTATTACAACCACACTGTGTGGGTCGGTTGGAGAAATCCATATCGTCCACCGACCATCTGGTACCGCCCGCGACCGGTTCCCTATACAGGCAGGCCGGGGTATGGCGGCAACTGGCACTACCGTCCTCCGAACTATCGCCCTCCGATGCCAGGTCGACTTCCCCCCCACCGTCCGCCATGGGGACCAAACAATCGTCCGGGATACCGTCCTCCGACGACGCTGCCCAGCCGACCAACAGCGCACCCGGTCCGACCCGCCCAGCCTATTGCAAGGCCCGTCCCGCCGAACGGTACGAAGCCGATTGGAAAACCGCCGGCGCAGACCAGGCCAACGCAGCCGGGCCCGAGTCGACCGCCAGGGAACGGACAGACAAAGCCCACGCAACCGAGGCCTACTCCGCAACCAAAGCCCGCACAGCCGAAGCCTTCGCAACCGGGTACGAATAAGCCACAAGCTAAACCAGCCGTGCCCAAACAGCCCCAAGGGCAGCCCGCTCCACAGGCGAAGCCAGCAATACCGAATGGTGCTTAGCGCTAGAGGTTCCCTCATCGAAAACTGGGTGTACTGGCCGTGAAGGATCCGTTCGTTTGAGAGTGCGGCTTTTCCACATTTCGGTGCCGATTTCCACCGCACAAATTCGCGAACTTCGACAACTCTTCAAAGCAGGTCTGCCTCTAATTCTTTAACGGAAGAGAAATCTTCCAGAAGGAGAGAGTCGACTATGGCCTTCAAGAGAATCGGCAACGAAACTCGCGAATGGCATCAAGGAAACTCATACAGCAGGCGAGATATCGGGATGGGACGGGAAACTCGGGCTGAGCTCGAACGTACCACCTAATCTCCGTATTTTGAAACTGTGGTCTGGCTCCGAACCAGATCTTCGAAATTCGGAAAGCTGAGGGCGGAATCTCGCGAGGGATTCCGCCCTTTTGCGTTGCTCAACCGTTTCGTGTGCGCGTTCTTTGTCAAGAAGACCGCAAATGGGCTGAGAGACGCGTAGCTTTTGCAGTTTTCGCATATTTTTCGAGGCCCTATCCCCTTTTACAACGTCTTGCAGGCGGCATTTTTGCAATTTGCTGCACCCTGCCATTTCTCGCCCCCAAGTCATTTTTTCCGTCGATTTCGAAAGTGCTCGAGGCCGAATCCTGCTTCACTTCGGTGCGGTCGGCCTAACTGCGGGGCCAAGCACGAACCCCTGCACCATCGAATGGTGGTAGTGAAAACCCGTATAGATGCGGGCATACTCCACTTCTCTTTGCAAATCGTGACTGTTTGTGAAGTGATGAGTGGTGCCGGTAACCGAGCTAGAGACGGAAATCTGAATGTTCGGAGTGCCAAAATAGGCCTGAAGCGCTGCCGCAAGTCCTCCAGTCACGCACCCGTGAGCTGACGGATATTCGGGATGCCCCGGAGTTACACCCAGGGGAGTCCATGTGGGATCGGCAATCGTTTCCGGGTTTCCGTCGATGCCCCCATTCCGGATGGCCGTAACCGGGCGCCAGAAACTGAAGTGGTATTTAGAGTTGAAGCAGCCGATGTAACTGTCGGCCATCGTGGCATAAGACATAGCCATCAAGCGCGCGCTCTCGAGCAAGCTGAGGTTCTCCTGCATCGCAAGCAGCTGGAGCAAAGCGCCGTACTGGGCACCGGGGTGTTCCGTCCAGAAGAGGCCGATCTCGGTCTGAGCCGGGGTGCGAACGGTGCTGTTGATTGCGCCCAGGGCCTTCACCTGGTTGTAGTCATCAGCCCATGTCTTGCTCGAGAGAGCCGGAGGTCCCTCATCTGGCATGTACTCGGCTGGATCATCAAAGGTGAATGGCCGCATCTGGCCGACCCAGGGAGTGGCGGGGGCTGCCGTACCCGGCGTAAGAATCCAGACGCCGGGGACCGGAGAAGACGGGAAACTATAAGGCCAGGGGACGCCGAGGCCGTCCCCGGCCCGCAGGGCAATGAGTTCGTTGGCCGAGGCCATCCCGACAGACTCGCCATCCAGCTTCGCAGTTCCGTCGGGAATGGCTGCCAGGGAGGCATCGTAGGCTGTTGTGAGCGGTCCTACCCGGTCCGGCAGCAGATGCACGAGCATCCGGTATGCAGCCTCAATGGCAGCCGCATCCGCCGAGGCGCCTGCGGCTGCGGCTACGTGGTACTTATACGGCTGATATCTACCCTGGATTGCGACGACCGCGTTGTACGCCGCCAACTCTGCATACGCCACATAAAGGTTGGTGCCGCCGGGCGTGGCTGCTCCGGGAGCAGTGCTGGCGCGGGCATTTGTAATAGCGATCGCATTCCAGTCTGTTATCGCGTTTTGAGTGGTTCCGCAAATGGTGGACAACAACACGCCGATGGTCACTGCGAGAATTCGGAGCGTCTTTCTCGTGCCAACTTGCCAAAGCAGATTTTTCATATCATCCTCCCGGCGGTTATCCATTTGGAACTGCAGAATCTGCCTAAATCTCCAGTCGTAGTCAATGAATCATCCCTGAACTGTTGCCGGATTATTTCCGGACACGCAAACTCATATTTCAGTTACACTTGTGTTCTCAAAAGCGGGAACAGTGTTGCCGCCCTGGCCCCTTCGAACAAGCGAAGCGTTTCGATTGACCCTTGTCTGTCGAGGGAAGATGGCAAGCACTTCCTCCAGCCCCGTTCAACGGTTCAATGGTTTCGAAGTCGATCCTCGCTCCCGGGAGATCAGCCGAAACGGAACCCGAGTTCGCATGCAGGATCAGCCCCTGGAAGTCCTGCTTCTGCTTCTGGCTCGAAGAGAAGAAGTAGTTACCCGCGAGGAACTCAAGAGACGACTCTGGCCAGCCGGGACCTTTGTCGATTCCGACGACGGCCTTAACACCGCGATTCGAAAGCTTCGCGAAGTCTTGGGAGACTCTGCCGAGCAGCCCGTCTACATAGAAACCATTCCACGACGAGGCTACCGATTTATCGGGGCCGTCGAAGATGAGCCGATTCCATCTCCCTTACATGCGGAACCGGCGACTAATGCACCTGTTTCTACTGTGTCTTGGTTTGCCTCAATGACTCTTCAAGACCCTGGGGAGTGTTTCGCCAACGTCTGATACTGCGCTTCTTGAAGGATCGGGGCTTTTCCCGTCCAGATATCTGATTCACACGACAGAAATCAACCGGCACAGCTTCTGGCCGCGCTCAGGCCCAGAGCACCTATCCCAGTTTGGTGCTTCCATTGACCGCATTCCGATCCGGTCGTCGAAAATCGCCTCAGCTGGCGCGAACTGCGTGGCGCTGCCCCGATCGTGTATTGTGAGGGGGTTCGATTATGTATTTTCTTTCCCCCAACTTGGCCGAACCGCAACACTTCGCGCTTTGGGAGCAGTTGCTATTTGCCGCTCTCGCAGTGACTTCCGGCGTCCTCTTCTGGCGTCGGTTCGGCCCTATCGTCAACAAGATTCTGCGTTCCAAAAAAGATCCAGGCTTCACGCTCTTTCCCATCGCACGGCGCATCTGGGATTTCGTGTGGGAAGTGCTGTGCCAGGCAAAGGTCATCCGCGAGCGACCTTTGCCCGGCCTGGCTCACGCTTTTGTTTTCTGGGGATTCTGCGCCTTTGCCCTGGTCACTCTGAACCACGCGGCCGTTACATTCGGTCTTGGATTTCTCGATCCCAGGGGGACAGTGGGGCGCTTCTACTTCTACCTTGCCGCTGTTTTTGCCATCGCATGCGCAATCAGTATCCTCGGCCTGTTTGTCCGCCGGTTTCTGGTGCGTCCCCGGTGGCTCGGAGAAAACCTTTCCTACGGCTCTGGTGCTGTGGCCCTGCTGATCTTCCTTTTAATGGTCACTTACCTCGGCTCATTCCTTGTGACCGACGCAGCCCCTGCCACTCGCGTCCTCTGGTGGACACATACTCTTGCATTGCTTGTGTTCCTTCCTCTGATTCCGCATACCAAACACCTTCATTTGGTTTTGAGTCCCGCGACCGTCTTTCTGTCGCGCGGCGGCTTCAGCCAGATTCCCCCGCTCGTCGGAGATGAAGACTTTGGCCTCGTCGCAGGAACGGACCTGACACAGCTCGTCAGTCTGCAGGCATACTCCTGTGTCGAGTGCGGCCGCTGCACCGAGCACTGCCCCGCCGCCCACACCGGCAAGGTGCTTAATCCCAAAGAAATCATCCTCGGGGTTCGCGACTACCTCAACGATGTCGGCCCTTCTTCCGCCGAACCACTTCTCGGCAAATACAACTCGCAAGAGGCCGTCTTCCAATGCACGACCTGCGGGTCATGCGAATACCAGTGCCCCGTAGGAATCGAGCATCTCCCCATCCTCATCGGACTACGGCGAGGCGCTGTCAATACAGGCACCTGGGATGACGAGCATGGCGCCAAGTTGTTCCTTGCGCTCGAGCGCGGTTCAAACGCTCTGGGCATGAGTGCCAGCGAACGGGACAAATTCATTCAGAAACAGCAGTTCCCCATCTTCGACGGCACGCAGGAATACTGCCTCTGGCTCGGCTGCATGGGCGGCTACGATCCGAAGGGGCGGGAAATCATCTCTGACTTCGCCCGAGTGATGAATTACCTCGGCACCAGCTACGGAGTGCTCCGCAAGGAGAAATGCACCGGCGACCCGGTTCGCCGCCTCGGCAACGATCTCCTCTTTCAGCAGCTCGCGGAGGCCGGTCTTGAATCGCTCGCGCAGAACAAGGTGAAGAAGATCGTGTCCATCTGTCCGCATTGCGTACGCACGATTCAGGAAGACTGGAAAGAGTTTGGCATTCCACCGGAGATTGAGCACCATAGCGAGTTTCTTGCGCGATATGCCGACCGTTTGCCAAATCAGAACAACTCCAATATGGCAAAGGCTGAGAAAATCGTCTATCACGATCCCTGCTATCTCGGCCGTTATCGCGATGTCTACGAGGAGCCGCGCACGATCGTTTCTCTCGCGGGGGAGGTGGTTGAGGCTCCTCGCTCCCACGAACGCAGCTTCTGTTGCGGTGCCGGAGGCGGACTGGTGTTTCTCGGCGAAGAAACCGGCGATCGCGTAAGCCACACTCGAGCCAAAGAACTGGTTGCAACGGGAGCGACCACGGTTGGGACTGCATGTCCCTTCTGCAATACGATGTTTCGCGACGCGCTTGCGGCAACCGGCGACGCCGCGCCGCATCTTATGGACATTGCCCAGCTCACTGCACGTGGCCTGCCGCAAGACGGGATGAAGTTGAACGGGAGTATCTCCGAATGAAAATTGTCGTAGCAATCAAGCAAGTGCCCGAGCGCGATGCGCAAGTCCGCATCGACGGCTCCGGCAAATGGATCGAAGAAGGGGATCTGCAGTTTGCCATGAACGAATCTGATGCGTATGCGCTCGAAGAGGCATTGCAGCTGAAAGAGAAGAACGGTGGCGAAGTCGTAGTGATCAGTGCCGGACCTGAGCGCACTGGATCCACCATTCGCGAAGCACTTGCCAAGGGTGCCGATCGCGGCATTCACGTTGACTGTGATGATCTGGGTCAGCGCGATGCACTCGGAGTGGCGCGGCTGCTGGCGGCGGCTCTCAAGCCGGAGAGCCCCGATCTTGTCCTCACAGGCCTGCAGTCCGATGATCTCGGATACGGACAGACGGGCGTAATCGTGGCGGAGCTGCTTGGACTGCCACATGCATCGCTCATTCTGCATGTTGAAAAGACCGAGGCTGGTTTGAAAGTTAAGCGTGAACTTGAAGAGGGCTGGTTTCAAAACATCGAATTGCCGACTCCGGCGGTGCTGACTATCCAGTCTGGCGGCAACAAGCTGCGCTATGCCACTTTGATGGGCATCAAAAAAGCCAAAACAAAAGATGTACGTCGCGTCACTGCCGCAGAACTGGGCGTCGAGAGTGCGCCTGCCGCTGCGTTGGAGAGGATTACATTGCCGCAGAAGCAAAAATCCACGCAGATTTTGCCGGGCTCAGCGAAAGAAGCTGCAGCGGCATTGGTTGAGAAGTTGAAGTTTGAGGTGCGAGTGATATGAGCGGCGTATGGGTAGTGCTTGAAGATCGCGGGGGCAGAATCGGCCGCATTAGTTGGGAAGCTGTTGCAGCCGGCCAGCAGTTGGCGTCACAGTTGAACACAAAGGCCAACGCTCTGCTCATCGGTTCACAAACAGAGTCGTTTGCCGCGGATGCTGCCAAAAGCGGCGTTGCGAAAGTGGTTCGAATTGAACATCAGCTGCTGGCTCAGTACACAGCCGACGGCTTCTCGCTTGCGCTCGAGCAATTCTTTCGTGCGGAGTCCCCGGATTACGTCGTCTTTCCGCATACCTACCAGGTGCGCGATTATGCACCTGCGCTCGCAGCCCGTCTCAACCGGGTGCTGATCAGTGACGTGACTGCAATCGGCGAAGGTCCTGCTTTCACGAGGCAACTCATGCAAGGTCGCCTGAATGGCAGCTATCGCCCTTCAGATACGGGCCCGTGCTTTCTATCCGTCCAATCAGGAGCGTTTCGCGCGGAGACCGCAGAGGCCGGAAGCGCAGAGGTCACAACATTTACTCCTGAGATTGCTCCGGGACAAATCCGCACCAAACCCAGCGAGCCCTTTCGTGGCTCGGCGCAGACCGTCGATCTCGGCTCCGCACAATTCATTGTGGCTGTGGGACGCGGCATTAAAGAAGCCGACAATCTCTCGATCGTGCAGGATCTGGCCACCGCTCTCGGCGCCGAACTCGCGGCCTCGCGCCCTATCTGCGACAACGGCTGGTTGCCCCTGGAACGACAGGTCGGAAGCTCCGGCCAGACGGTCGCGCCTAAAGTCTATCTGGCGGTCGGAATCTCGGGAGCGATTCAGCACCTCGTCGGCATGAAGGGATCACAATGCATTGTCGCCATCAACAAGGATCCTGAAGCGCCAATCTTTGAGGTTGCCGACTACGGTATTGTCGGCGATCTCTTCGAGGTGGTTCCGGCGCTGACTGAGGCTTTGAAATCCGCGAAGCAATAGCCTCCGCTTCCTGCGGATCAATTCTGCGACAGCCAAATTCCAGTAATTGATTTGCACCAAGAGGGGTGGGAACGATATGGTTCCGAGGTTGTGGCGCGTGTATCGCGCAGATGGGGCCAACCGGAATGTTTCTTCCTGAAAGCTATCAGGTCACGCTCTTCTTGATGGTTCTGAGCATGTTGTGTTGGGGGTCGTGGGCCAACACACTCAAGCTGTGCCCGCGATTCCGCTTTCAGCTTTTTTATTGGGATTACGCCATCGGTCTTGCGGCAGGGGCCGTTGCATGGGGTGTAACAGCCGGAAGCCTTGGCCATGAGGGACAACCGTTCCTGACCGCGGTAGCCCATACTCCGATGGGACCTATCGTGTGGGCCATCTGCGGCGGCGTGATCTTCAATATCGCCAATTTGCTGCTCGTTGCCGCCATTGACGTGGCGGGGCTTGCGGTTGCGTTTCCGGTCGGCATCGGCCTTGCGCTGGTGGTCGGGGCGGTTTCGAGCTACCTGGTCAGCCCCGCCGCCAATCCCCTGCTCCTCTTCGGCGGAGTGGCTCTGGTCGCGGTCGCCATCGTTGTCGATGCTGCCGCTTACCGCAAGCGCGAGGAATTGGCCAAGGCCGCCACCACGCGAGGCATCGTTCTCAGCCTTGTTGCCGGCCTGCTGATGGGCAGTTTCTATCCGCTCGTAGCTCACGCTATGCGGGGGGATCAATCTCCCGGACCCTATGCGGTTGCCTTTTTCTTTGCAATAGGCGTGCTCCTTTCCACCGTACCGGCAAACCTGTTGCTCATGGCTCGTCCACTCGACGGAAAACCTGCTGTCGACGGTCGTGATTATTGGAAAGCCCCTCTCGGCTGGCATGTTGCCGGAGTGCTCGGTGGCGCGATTTGGTGCACGGGAGCAGTGGCTAACTTTGTTGCCTCGGGAGCTCATCTTGTTGGACCGGCCGTTTCGTACTCCATCGGCCAGGGAGCCACCATGATTTCAGCTTGCTGGGGAGTCTTTGTCTGGCACGAGTTCGCAGGCGCACCACGTTCAGCTAAGATGTTGCTGTTTTTGATGTTCATCTTCTTTGCATTGGGGCTGGGCGCCGTAGCCCTCGCGCCCCTCTACTGAGGGCCGCCTCATGAACAAGAATCGAAAGCCAATCGTCGTAGTCGGCAGCATCAACATGGATCTGGTTGCGCGCACCCCGCGCATTCCGCTCGCCGGTCAGACGCTTATCGGCAGCGGTTTCACGACGACTCCAGGGGGAAAGGGCGCGAACCAGGCAGTCGCCATTGCGCGACTTGGTTATCCCGTCCACATGATTGGCGCGGTTGGTGACGATGTCTTCGGCCAGGCGCTGCACGACAATCTTGCCGCTGCAGGCGTTGAGACACGCGCCATTTTCACGGTGGTAGGACCCTCGGGGGTTGCACCAATCCTTGTGGCAGACAACGGCGAAAACAGTATCGTCGTTGTCCGGGGCGCGAACGGCAAGGTCGACCCTGATTTCATCGACCAGCACGCAGCGATTATCCGTTCCGCGGGAATGGTCTTGTGCCAACTCGAACTTCCAATGGGAACGATAAGTCGCACACTTGCCGTGTGCAGTGATGCGGGTGTACCCGTGATGCTTGATCCCGCGCCGGCTGCCGCGCTTCCGGAAAATGTGTGGAACAGGATTGCGTGGTTTACGCCCAACGAAACGGAAGCCGCTTTCTATCTTGGCAGAGAGTGCAAGCCCGAGGAATCGGCGAAGGAGTTGCTGGCACGCGGTCTGCATGGAGTGGTGCTCAAACGCGGCGTAGAGGGAGCATTGGTTGCGGGCTTGAACGGGAAGATGGACTGGGTACGCGCATTTCGTGTCAGCGCTATCGATACGGTCGCAGCGGGCGACTGCTTCAACGGGGCCTTCGCCGTCGCTCTGCTCGAAGGCAACGAGCCGTTGGCCGCGGCGCGCTTTGCCTCAGCGGCCGCAGCCATTTCCGTCACAAGACGCGGCGCACAAGAGTCGATGCCTTCACGCGCCGAGGTCGATGCATTCCTCGCCAGCAACGAATGACCTGTTTGTGAATCCTCTGATTTCCGTACACGCTTAGAACACGCGGGGAGAGTCGAAATGTTTCTTACAAAATGCGCTGGGATCCTGCTGGGAACAATCGCTCTGGCCGCAGTTGCGCAAGATACGCAGTATGCGCCGCGGGGTCAACAGATACCCGTGCCAGAGTGCATGAATCTGCATAACGCATGGGAATCTCCGCAGATGATGTGTCCTCCATTCGCGCACGAGCGCTGGATCAAGGATCTGCAGCATTGGCGCACGGAACGCCGGATTCGTATTGCCTTTGATCCAGCCCGTTACGAGCTACCGGCATTCCACTGGACCCAATCGAGCTTTATGCAGCCGCAGATGATGGTCCATGATCGCTACTTTTACGATCCTGTGGCGGGCAGATATACCGTGGACCGCTACGTAGACGACGTTGAGAAACGCTATGGCGGCATTGATGCCGTGCTGGTGTGGGCCACTTATCCAAATATGGGGATCGATGACCGGAATCAATTGCAAATGGTCGAGTCGATGCCCGGCGGCGTAGATGGCGTTCGCAAGATGGTCGCGGATTTTCACCGGCGTGGCGTGCGGGTGCTTTTTCCGATGATGATGTGGGATCAGGGAACGCACCAGCCTGCTGAAGGCTGGCCGCAAGCACTCGCAAGCCTGATGAAACAGATCGATGCTGACGGTGTCAACGGCGATACGCAAGATGGCGTGCCGTTGGGATTCTCTCTTGCTGCTGACAAAATTGGACATCCCCTGGTCTTTCAGCCTGAAGGTGGCCCCAGCGACGAAGCCCTCAGTTGGAATGTGATGACCTGGGGTCAATACAGCTTTCCGTTTATTCCGATGGTCGACCGGTACAAATGGCTCGAGCCGCGGCACATGGTCAACATCAGCGACCGCTGGAATCTCGACAAGACCAGCGATCTGCAATACGCCTTTTTCAACGGGGTAGGTTGGGAAAGTTGGGAAAATGTCTGGGGCATCTGGATCGATATCAATCCGCGCGACGCCGAGGCAACCCGCCGCGTCGCAGCCATGGAACGAGGTGTTGCACCTTTTCTAACCAGTGCAGATTGGGAACCGCACTATGCCATGCATAACTATGGTGTGTATGCAAGTCGCTGGCCGCGCGGCAACGAGACGGTGTGGACAATCGTGAACCGCGTTGGCTACGACATCCAGGGGCGTCAGATGGATGTGAAGCTGACACCGGGGATGCGCTACTTCGATCTCTACCACGGAGTGGAGTTGAAGCCTGAGACCGAAGGACCATTCTCGGTCCTGAGCTTTCCGATCGAGGCAAACGGCTATGGTGCGATCCTCGCTAGTCCTGGAGAGCCGAGCGCGGCAATCAAGACACTCATGCAGCGAATGGCGACGATGACGACGAAACCTCTCGCCTCGTTGTCGCATGAGCCCACGGTGCTGTCACAGCATCTGGTTGAGATCGCAGCTACAAAACCTGCAGCCGACGCGCCCGAAGGCATGGTCAAGATTCCTGGCGGTCCCTTCGTTTTTCGCGTGCGCGGCACAGAGATTGAAGGCGGTGCGTCAAAAGGGGTCGATGTGCAATATCCGTGGGAAGATTCGCCGCGCCGATTCCATGAGCACGCGATGGAGGTCAAACCCTTCTTCATCGACAAATTCCCTGTCACCAACGCACTGTTCAAGAAGTTTGTTGATGCCACCCACTACGCCCCGCGAGATGCAGGGCACTTTCTGCGGGACTGGAAGGATGGAAGCTTTCCGCAAGGATGGGAGAACCGTCCGGTTACCTGGGTTTCGCTCGAAGATGCGCGGGCATACGCGGCGTGGGCGGGAAAGAGGTTGCCGCACGAATGGGAGTGGCAGTTGGCAGCGCAGGGTACGGACGGCAGAACCTATCCCTGGGGAAATGACTGGGAACCCGAAAATGTTCCTACGCCAGATACTGGCCGCACGATGCACGCTGCGGATCTCGTCGATGCCCACCCGCAATCTGCGAGCCCGTATGGCGTGGCGGACCTGGTTGGCAACGTGTGGCAATGGACGGACGAGTTTATGGATGAACACACGCGAACTGCCATTGTGCGCGGAGGTGAGCACTACCAGCCCCAGGGTTCGATCTGGTATTTTCCGCACGCTTATCGCAACGACGAGCACAGCAAGGTGCTGCTCATGGCGCCGTCATACGATCGTTCAGGCGGTGTCGGCTTTCGCTGCGTACGCGATGCGCAATGAAGGGTTCTATCTCAAAATCTCTCGAAGGCGATCAGGAGAAAAGCATGGGTGAGACGATCAGGTTAAAGGCCGCCGACGGCCACGAACTGGATGCATACGTTGCTTACCCAACCACGAAACCCATTGCGGGCCTAGTTGTCATTCAAGAAATCTTTGGCGTGAATCGGCACATTCGTTCCATCGTGGATGGATACGCGAAGGACGGCTTTCTTGCCGTCGCTCCCGCTCTATTCGACCGCGTGGAGAGAGGTGTCGAACTTACCTATGAAGGTCCCGACTCACAAAAGGGCGTGGCCCTGATGCAAAAGCTCGATCTTTCGGAATCACTCTCTGACGTCGATGCGGCGCTGGCTTTTGTACGCCAGCAGACCGGCAAGAGGTCAGGTGTGATTGGCTATTGTTTTGGCGGCCTGCTCGCATGGCTGAGTGCAGCGCGGCTCACACCAGACGCCGCGGTGGGCTACTATGCGGGTCGCATCGGGAATTTTGCGACAGAGAGTCCAAAAGTCCCAGTTCAGTTGCACTTCGGCAAACTGGATACACATATACCGGAAGAACAAGTGGAGAAGGTGCATTCCGCACATCCCGAGGTGGAGATTAACTGGTACGAAGGCGCAGGGCACGGTTTCAATTGCGACATGCGAGCGAGCTACAACGCCGAGGCCGCAAAGCTTGCGCGCGGCAGAGCGCTGGCATTCTTGAAACAACATCTCACTTGAACATCTCAGGCAAACCGCAAAATCACGCCACTTCGTTTTCCAATGTTCCAATCGGCTCGATGGTGATGCGCACGACATCCCCTGCGACGAGCGTGAAATTGCTTGGCGGAACGATTCCGGTACCTGTCATCAGGAAACAACCGGCTGGGAATGAATTGTCGCGCAGCAGATACTCCACCAGCGTCATTGGATCTCGCTTCAACTCTGCCAACTCTACTGAGCCAGCAAACTCGATGCGTCCTTGTCGCAGAATCTCCAGCACGATTGCCGTTGAATGAGGCAACGGCGTCGCAGCCACGAGAATCCCAGGGCCAAGCGCGCAACTACCGTTGTAAACCTTGGCCTGCGGCAGATAGAGCGGATTCTCCCCTTCAATATCGCGGGAGCTCATATCGTTACCGATGGTATAGCCAGTTATTCTGCCTGCCGGGCTCACGACGAGCGTCAGTTCGGGTTCCGGCACTGACCATTGCGCATCGCCGCGAATTCTTACTTTGCCACCAGTACCTACCGTGCGACTTGCGGTGGACTTGAAGAACAGTTCCGGCCTCTCCGCCGAGTACACGCGATCATAAAAGTCGCCGCCACCGGCGTCTTTCGACTCTTCCATCCGCGCTCCGCGGCTTCGGTAATACGTCACACCCGCGGCCCAAACCTCCTGGTGTTCGATAGGGGCGAGCAGCGTCGCTGCATGGAATTCCTGCGATGGTGCCTCCTTCGCAACAAGCCCCGCCAAGAAATCCGGCAGATCTTCACGAGAAAGCAGAGCATCCCATGTGAGGCCCCGAGCGCGAAAATGCAGTCCGTCCTGCTCAACAAAATTGCCGTCTGTGGTGCGATAGAGTCTCACACGACCTCCAATGGTTCGCACTTATGGTAAATGCTCATGCAGGGGACCTAGATCAGGTATTTCATTGGAAATCGCTGTACAGAGTGCGAATTACTATTCGCACCAGTCGTCAAATTTCCTTTCCCTTATTGCCACAGACAAGGCGTTGATATCCGTCGCCAGAACCCTGTCGCGCTCGAGTCGCGGGACTACGCCCCGAACCACCCCATGTGCTCGCTCGATTTCGGGACTCGATTTGAGGGGCTTGCGAAAATCTAGACCCTGCGCCGCGCACATCAGCTCAATAGCCAGAATGCGCTCGGCGTGCTCTACAATCTGGCGCAGCTTGTTTGCGCCCGTCATGCCCATCGATACATGGTCCTCTTTGCCCCCGTCGGTAGGGATGTTGCCTGTCGACGACGGGTGAGAAAGCACCTGGCACTCATTGATCAACGCCGCCGCAACAATCTGCGCCATCATGAATCCCGACGAAAGGCCGGGATCAGTTGAAAGAAACGCCGGCAAACCCTCATTGATGTCCGGGTTAAGCAGGCGATCGATGCGTCTTTCCGTAATGCCGGCCAGATCCGTAATCGCCAGGGCGGCGTAATCGAATGCGTATGCGAGCGGCGCGCCATGGAAATTCCCGCCGGAGATTACCGCCCCGCCCACTTCGTGGTTTTGTGTTTTGGAGGAGCGCTCAGGAAAGATCAGAGGATTATCCGTTGCCGAGCCAGCTTCGATTTCCAATACACCGGTAACGTGCTCGAGAACGCCGCGCACCGCGCCGTGCACCTGCGGCATGCAGCGCAGACAATACGCATCCTGAACGCGTGAGTCGTTGTCACGATGGGATTCGCGAATCTCAGATCCCTCCATCAACCGCATGAGATGCGCGGCTGACGCGATTTGGCCCGCGTGCGGGCGCGCAAGGTGGATTCGCGAATCGAATGCCGCAGGTGTTCCCATTAGCGCCTCGAGCGACATCGCTCCCGCCAGATCACTCAATTGAACGACGCGTTTTGCCCGTGCTACGGCCAGTGCGCCAACCGCGGTCATTGCCTGCGTGCCGTTCAGCAGGGCCAAACCCTCCTTGGCGGTAAGTTGAAGGGGTTCCAATCCTGCACGGCGAAGCGCTTCTTCACCGGAGATCCGCTCGTTGCGATAGAACGCTTCTCCTTCCCCAATCACGACCAGGGCGAGATGTGCCAGTGGCGCCAGATCCCCGCTCGCTCCCACCGAACCCTTTGCAGGAATGACCGGATGCACTCCGGCATTGAGGAGCGACACTAAGAGCTCGAGTAGCTCTGGACGAACTCCGCTGAATCCTTTCGCGAGCACGTTTGCGCGTAGCAGAAGCATCGCGCGCGATTCTGCCTCTGAAAGAGGTTCGCCTACTCCACCGGCATGACTTCGCACGAGATTGATCTGCAATTCCGCCAACCTGTCAGATGGAATGCGCACATCGGAGAGCTTGCCAAATCCTGTATTGACTCCATAGACGGTCTGGCCGGTCGCGAGAATTCCCTCAATCAGGGCTCTACTTTCAGCAACACGCGACAGGGACGCAGGGCCGACTGCAACCGAACAAGTTGCCTTTGCAACGGCTTCGATCTCGGCCAAGGTGAGAAGCTGGCCATCAAGAATCAAGGTTTCCATGTGCCAAATGGTAGGCTGACTGCCGCTCTTGGTACAGCCGGATTGCATCTCGATGTTCCCCTCCAGGTATGGAATCAAGTATGCTGGGCGCCTATGGCAATGGATTCCACGGCCCTGATGGACGCTTACGGGAGAAAACTTCTCCATGAATTGCAAGGGAATGCCCGACTGAGTCTGGCAGAGCTCGGGAGGCGAATCGGTCTTTCTCCGACGGCAACGGCAGAGCGACTCAAGCAAATGGAAGAGGTCAAGATTCTTCAGGGATACACGATCGAGATTGACCGCGAGGCTTTGGGACTTGAGGTGATGGCCTTCATCAGAATGAGCTGCGGCGGTCAGAACTATTACCGTCTGCTCGAATTCGTGCACACACTCGAGGAAGTACGCGAGTGCCATCACCTGACAGGAGGTGACGATTTCCTGCTCAAGGTGACCACCACGAGCATGGCGGACCTCGAGGCTCTTATCGAAGCTTTGCTGCCTTACGGTAATCCAGTCACAAGCCTGGTGCTTTCGTCGCCAGTTGAGCACCGTAAATTCGCGGTCATGGGAAAACTGACCACCGTAACCAAGAAGCAATCTCGCCGCCGTTAAATGCTGCCCGGTGCAATTGATTCCACACCTATAGAATCGATTGAGAACAACGGCGGGCCGCGCAATGCATGTATGCAGACCAATCCACAGTTTCGAAAAACGAGGATCATCCCGATGAACTTGTCTCGCAGAGATTTCTCCAAATTGAGCGCACTCGGTCTAGCCGGCAGCCTGGTGCCTCCCATCCATGCACAATCGAGCGGGAGGAAAACCGGCTATGCAGTCATCGGGCTGGGAAGGATTGCCGGCCACTTCATGCCGGGAACTCGCAGCACCACCAACTCGCAGATCACAGCTCTTGTGAGTGGACATCGCGACAAGGCCGAACGCATCGCCGCGGAATATAACATTCCGAAGGGCTCTATTTATAGCTACGAAAACTTCGATGAGATCGCGCACAACCCAGCCGTCGATGCCGTCTATGTCGCGTTGCCCAATTCGATGCATGCCGAGTACACGATCCGTGCGGCAAAAGCCGGAAAGCACGTTCTGTGTGAAAAGCCGATGGCGACGAATGTTGCGGACTGCAAATCGATGATTGAAGCCTGCAAAGCGGCCCAAGTCAAGCTGATGATTGCCTACCGTTGCCACTACGAACCTACCAATTTGAAGGCGATTCAACTCATTCGTGATGGTTCATTGGGCCAGGTGCAGGCGATCGAGAGCACCTTCGGCTTCAACATTGGCAAGGGTGAGTGGCGGCTGAGCAAGAAGCTTGCGGGCGGCGGTCCGCTTTTCGACGTCGGAATTTATTCGCTGAACGCCTGCAGATATTTGACCGGTGAAGAGCCGAAGCATATTTCGGCGTACTCCTCCGTCATCGATCACGACGGCCGCTTCAACGAAGTGGAAGAGAATGTCTCCTGGACAATGGAATTTCCCTCCGGGATCGTGGCCAGTTGCAACACCACGTACGGCGCCCCGATGGACGGATACTTCCGGGTGCATGGATCGAAGGGCTGGCTACAGGTGGATAACGCTTTCGTTTATGAAGGTCTGCACCTTCGCGCGGAGTTTGGCGGCACCAAGCTCGATGAGCCGAACCCCGCTCGCGACCCTTCGCATTTTCAGGCGGAGGCGGAGCACTTCTCCCATTGCGTTCAAAACAACCTGGAGCCCAAGTCACCCGGCGAAGAGGGTCTGCGAGACATGGGCTACATCACCGAGATTTATCGCTCAGCGGGAATCTCCATTTAGACGCATCGTCGGTCGTCGACTCCGGTTCCGGAATTGGCTCCGGTTCCCAACGTTTCTCGGGAACCGGCTCGGACTTCGCTTGGGGCCGCGCTTCCGGCACTGTGGCTACCTCGGGCGAAGGATCAGGCTCGGAGATTGGCGCTGGCTTCGGTTCAGGTTTTGGCGGCCTTATCAGGCCTAGAATTCTGCGGTTCTTCTCTTCCTCTGAACCCGCGCCTGCAAAGTCGTCGAAGGCACGCTCAGTCACACGGATTATCCAATCGCGGATAAATACTGCACCCTCTGCCGCCCCGGCTTTGGGATGCTTGATGCAGCACTCCCACTCCAGTACAGCCCAGCCCGGATAGTCGTACTGCGCCATCTTGCTGAAGATCGCTTTGAAGTCGATTTGGCCATCGCCGAGGGAGCGGAAGCGGCCGGGCCGGTCAATCCACTCCTGGTAACCGCCATACACGCCGGACCTCCCGTTTGGTCTGAACTCCGCATCCTTCACATGGAACGCTCTTACGCGCTCGTGATAGATGTCGAGGAACGCAAGGTAGTCCAATTGCTGAAGCACCATGTGGCTTGGATCGTAGAGAATATTCGCACGCGAGTGATCCTTCACTTCAGCGAGGAACCGCTCAAACGTCACGCCGTCGTGCAGGTCTTCACCGGGATGCAATTCAAAGCAAACATCGACACCGGCCTCGTCGAAGACGTTGAGGATCGGGAGCCAACGCCGGCCGAGTTCCTGAAATGCTTCGTCAATCAGCCCCGCGGGGCGCTGCGGCCAAGGGTAGAAATAGGGCCACGCGAGCGCGCCGGAGAATGTGGCGTGGGCGTCAAGCCCCAGTTTGCGGCTGGCCTTTGCCGCCCATTTCAACTGCTGAACCGCCCATGCCTGCTGCTCTTTTTGTTTGCCGGCTAATTCCGGAGGCGCGAATCCATCCAGCATTACTTCAAAAGCCGGATTGGTGGCGACCATTTGGCCCTGCAAGTGTGTTGAAAGCTCGGTGACTGAAAGTCCCGCCCTCTCCACTACTCCGAGTACTTCCTGACAATAGTCGCGGCTTTCGGCGGCAAGCTCCAGATCAAAGAGACGCCTGTCCCAAGAAGGGATTTGGACTCCAACGAACCCGAGTTGCGCCGCCCAATGCGCCATTCCTTCAAGGGAATTGAACGGGGCCAAATCGTCGGCAAACTGCGCAAGAAAGATGCCCGGTCCCTTAATCGTTTTCATGTCTTTGCTCCCACAATCGTTTGACGCCTAAAACTCAATCCAGCTCTGCCGATGGCTACTCTCAATGGCACGATCGATGAAACGCATCCCTCTCACGCCGGCCACGATGCCGGGCAGCGTTGGAGGCACCGGGTTCTTCTGGCCTGCTTGCCAAGCCTCGAGCGCATCGGCAAATTCGCGATAAAGCACCGCGAAGGCCTCCAGGTAGCCTTCGGGGTGCCCGCCGGGCAAGCGCGTCACCGCGCGCGCGTCTTCGCTGAGATAGCTTCCGGCCGCGTGGCGAATCTCTTCCGGCCGATCCAGCCATTTCACGCGCAGTCGATTTGGATCCTCCTGCCGCCACTCGAGCGAACCGACCTCTCCATAAATGCGGAGACGCAAACCGTTACCTTCCCCTGCCGCAACTTGCGAAGCGATCAACGCACCGGTCGCTCCATTATTCAACTTCAGCATCGCGGTGCAATCATCATCCACCTTCCGCGTTGGGACCACGGAGAGCAACGACGCGTTCAGGCTTACGACCTCGAGTCCAGTGACATATTCGAGCAGATGAAAGGCATGCACGCCGATGTCGCCGATACAACCTCCCGGGCCACTCAAGGCAGGGTCTGATCGCCATGCTGCCTGTTTCTGCCCCGTCGTTTCAATTGGACGGCTGAGCCATCCCTGCAGATACTCCACTGCAATCTTTCTGATCGGGCCAAGCGCTCCGCTTGCACAGAGCGCCCGCGCTTCCCGCACCAAAGCATAGCCGGCGTAGGTATGTGTCAGTCCGTAGGGCAGGCCTCTTTCCCTTACGGACTTTTCAAGAGCCACTGCCTCGGCGTAAGTTGCGGTTGCCGGCTTGTCGCTCATCACTGGGAAACCAGCATCGAGCGCCGCTACGGCGACGGGGAGATGCAGATGATTTGGGGTGACGATTGCGACGAAGTCTATCGCATCGGGGCGCTTTCGTTCCGCTTCAATCATTTGCTGGTAATCTGCGTAGGCGCGGTCGGCCTGGATGCGGTAGGACTCACCGGCCGCCCGCGAGCGCTCCGCCGACTGAGAAAAAGCTCCAGCCACGAGTTCGATTCTTCCGTCCAACTCGGCCGCGATGCGGTGTACGGGGCCAATAAACGCCCCCGGGCCACCACCCACCATACCCATGCGCAATTTGCGCTGATGCGTCATTGCCCATCCCCTTAAGATACTTTGGGTTACCAGCAAAACTTCCGGTATCGCTCAACCCTGAAGTCAAGACCCTGATTCGTTGGCAGTTGTGAAACAGTTGCCAGCAATTCTCTCTGAACTTTGAGCGGTTTCACATTACCAGACCGCGGGAATAAGTCTAAATCGTATTTTCTCTTTGTATTCTGTATAGCCGACCAGGTTTTCTCCAAGGAATCTTTCCTCATCAAGCAATCGCCAAATGATGACTATGGTCATGGGAATCATAACCAGCAACCCGTACCAGGAGCCAAGGCCGATCGGTATGCCCGCCAACATGATGAGGGAACCGGAATACATCGGGTGCCGAACCCAGGCGTACGGTCCGGTGGTAATGACCCGTTGTTCCGCTGCGACTTCGATGACTCCCGAGGTAAACGAGTTTTCCTTGAAGACCCAGGTTACGAACAGAAATCCCACCACGATCAGTAAATCGCCTGCGATCGCTGCATAAGGTGATACACCCGACCATCGAAAACGATGATCCAGCCCGGGAATGACGAGAAGCGCGCCGAACCCAATCACCGCCAAGGACTGAATCACCTTCTGGCTCATTTGTTTCTCCGCCGCAGCGCCTGCCTTCAATCTGCGCTCGAGCAATGCCGGATCTCTCTTCATGAGATATGCGGTAATCGCCGTCGCACAGGCGGAGAATACAAACAAACAGACCCATGCTTGCCAATATCGAATCGTCCATGCCGGCAGAAACACCAGCACCGGCAGAATGACGACCATCCGAAGAAGTCCCGCAATCGCTCTCCGATTTACGTCGGTCATGCGCATCTCAACCTTCGGGCAAAGCGCGCTTCAATCCTGGTGCCAGGGTGCGCAGCACCAGCAGCGCGATGAGATACGCGGAGCCCGAATAGAGAAACAGTGGCACATAACTATGCGTAAATTGCAGGATGTGCCCGGCAACGAGCGCGAAAATTGCTCCCCCAAGCGCACCGCCCACCTGGCCGAAGCTGACGACCGTCCCGACGTATTCCGCAGGAAACATGTCGGAAACAGTCGTGAAGATGTTGGCCGACCAGCCCTGATGCGCGCTGGTGGCTAGACTCAACAGTGCAACAGCCGTCCACATGGAATGCAGTCCGCCAGCCATCGAAATAGGAACCACGAGGCAGGCGCAGGTGAGCATCGCAGCGAGCCGCGCACGTTTGAGAGACATTCCCATCTTCACGTAACCGCGCGGTAGCCATCCTCCGGTGACGCTGCCGATGGTGGAGATTACGTACACCACGATCAGCGGCAGGCCGATATGAGAGAGGTCGAGTTTGAACCCGGAACTGAAATACCCCGGCAACCAAAAAAGGTAGAACCACCACACGGGGTCAGTGAGGAACTTGCCAAGCACGAAACCCCAGGTCTGGCGGTATCCCAGGAGACGCCACCACGGAAGCAGCGGGCCCGAAAGTGCAGGCACAGCCACACCCCGGCTCCAGTCCGTCGCTTCCTTCGGTTTGCGATACTTTATCGACCACCAAATGATCCACGTGACGCTGAATATGCCCGTAATAAGAAAGGCAGAGCGCCAGCCGAAATGCAGGGCAACCCACGGCACCAGTGCAGGCGCCAGGATCGCTCCCACTCCCGCTCCAGAGTTAAAGATGCCGGTTGCCAGCGAGCGCTCTTTAGGAGGAAACCACTCCGCTGTTGCCTTGATGGCCGCCGGAAAATTGCCACTCTCCCCCAGCCCCAGAAAGAAACGCGCAACGCCAAAACCGAAAACAGAAGTGACCAGGGCATGGCCCATCGCCGAGAGGCTCCACACAGCTGTGACGATGGGATAGCCGCGCCTGCAACCCAGTCTGTCAACAAGGCGCCCCGCAAAGATCACACCCAGCGCATAGGCAATCTGAAAACACCAGACAATGTTGCCGTACTGAATCTCATTCAGGCTGATGGAACGCTCAACCGTTGGCCATCCGGAAAAAAACGGCTGAAGGTGAAGTGTGCTCTGCTGCAGGACCGGCTTCAAGATCGAAAGCACCTGGCGATCCATGTAGTTGATCGACGTTGCCACGAAGAGCATGGCGCAGACAGTCCATCGTCCCGGCAGCGCCGGCGGTTCCGCGAAGTGCTCAACCTCTTGAGAAGAGTGCTCTATCGATTTCGTCGAATCGTTCATTCGGCTACCAATCTGTCAACGTGCCGTCGACCTTGCGATTAATGGGCAGATAGGCCCTCTGATATGGATACTTCGCAGCGAGCGCCTCATCAAGGTCCACGCCCAACCCCGGAGCATCGCCCGGATACATCATGCCGTCTTTGAACGTGTAGTGATGCGGAAACACAGCATCCGTCTCATCGGTGTGCGGCATGTGTTCCTGAATGCCGAAGTTATGAATCGCAATATCGAAGTGAAGCGCAGCAGCCATCGTTACGGGCGACAAATCCGTAGCGCCGTGAAAGCCAGTGCGCACGTTGTAAAGCTCGGCGAAATCCGCCGCCTTCTTGAGGTGAGTTATACCGCCGCCGTGCACCAACGTCATCCTCAGATAGTCGATCCACTGGTTGCGAATGAGGTCGTGCGCATCCCAGATGGAATTGAATACCTCGCCCACTGCAATGGGGGTGGTCGTGTGTTCACGGATAATCCTGAAGTTTTCCTGCAACTCGGCGGGCGTAGGGTCTTCCATCCAAAAGAGATGAAATGGCTCCAGCTCCTTGCCGAGACGGCCCGCTTCGATTGGAGTCAGGCGATGATGGCAGTCGTGGAGCAGGTGCAGTTCTTCGCCGAACTCTTCGCGAACCCGTGCGAACAGGCTCGGTACGTGGCGCAAATAGAGTTCCGTTGACCACTCAAACTCGTGCGGGAGGCCACGTTCTGCGGGCTCGTAGCGTCCAGGAGACTTTGCCACGCCATACGTGCTCGAGAGCCCCGGTATTCCGCTCTGCACGCGAATGGCTTTGTAGCCCAGGTCCTTGTGCCCGGCAACGTCTTCAAGAGCCTCGTCTGTGTCCTTGCCATTTGCGTGTGCGTATACCAGCACGCTGTCGCGGCTCTTGCCTCCGAGGAGGTTGTAGAGGGGCGTATTGAGCGCCTTGCCTTTGATGTCCCAAAGCGCGACGTCGACGGCGGCAATCGCGGCCATGGTTACGGGCCCACGCCGCCAGTATGCGCCGCGATAGAGGTATTGCCAGATATCTTCCGTTTGAAATGGGTCGCGCCCAACGATGCATGGGATCACGTGTTCGGTGAGATAACTTGCAACGGCGAGTTCGCGCCCGTTCAAAGTGGCGTCTCCCAAGCCGTAGATTCCCTCGTCGGTCTCGATTTTGAGCGTGACGAAGTTCCGCCCCGGCGAAGTGACGTTCACAAATGCCCTGGTGATCTTCATCGATTCAGACTCCCCGTTCGTCCGAACGCTTCATATCTGGCCCTGCGGTGACTCCGCGCAAACTTCCACAATGCGCGAGTTCTCTACTGGTTGACTCCGCTGGCCAGAAAGCCACCATCCACCGCCACAATCTCGCCGGTCACATAGGAAGCGGCTTCTGAGGCGAGGAAGATCGCGGCGCCAGCCAACTCGCTCGCCTGGCCGAACCGGCCCATAGGCACTCGCATGTGCAGTTCTTCTCCGCGAGGTGTTCCGGTGATCAATTTTGCATTCAGATCGGTCGGGAACATTCCTGGGGCGATGGCATTCACATTTACGCCTGTCCTGGCCAGTTCAACCGCGAGCACTTTTGTCAGCGATCCCACGGCGGCCTTCGAGGCTGAATAGGCTGCCACCTGGTAGAACCCGACAAATGTTGTCAATGAAGCTATATTGATGATCCGACCGTAACCAGCCTTCACCATGGTCTTGCCGAAGATCTGACAGGAACGCAGGGTTCCGGTCAGGTTGGTTTGTAACACCCGCGACCAGTCGTTCTCATCCACTTCCAGCGTTGGCGACTTGTGCGTAACGCCCGCTGCATTAACGAGGATGTCAATCTTGCCAAATTCGTTGAGAACGGTGTCGTGGAGTTTCTGCAGAGAAGGTCTATCCAGAACATCGCTGGAGATGCGCAGTGACCGCCGACCCAGTCCTTCGATCTCCGATGCGACCTTTTCTACCTGCTCCATGCGCCGCGAGCTGGGCACGACATCGGCGCCGGCTTCGGCCAGGCCAACTGCGATCGCGTGGCCGAGTCCCGTAGTGCCACCGGTCACCACCGCCACCCTGCCGCTCAAATCGAAAAGGCTTTTACTCATTGTCGAATCTCTCCATTAGTGGCTTCCAATTCAAGCCTGACATTTATCGCTTTGGCGCATTATCCGCCGCGATTCCTCTGCCCCAAGAAATCTATCATGTAAGGCGATTTAGTTAGGAACGGGTGACGGCGCTGCACGCGCCAGATGCGTTAGAGTGTCATTGAGCGATTTGCGGGAGTCCATGGAACCCATTCTGCTGCCTGAAAGCAACCGCCGTTGGGACTGCCTGAGCCTGGGCGAGGTGATGCTTCGACTTGATCCCGGCGAGAGCCGCGTACCCACAACGCGACAGTTCGCAGTGTGGGAGGGAGGCGGCGAATACAACGTGGCTCGCGGGCTGCGGCGCTGCTTCGGCCTTCGCACCGCAATCGCCACGGCGCTTGCCGACAACGCAGTGGGGCGACTGGTTGAAGATCTGATGCTGCAAGGCGGCGTTGACACGTCACTGCTGCAATGGGTCCCGTTCGATGGCGTCGGCCGTACGGTGCGCAATGGCCTCAACTTCACCGAGCGCGGATTCGGTATGCGAGCCGCTGCGGGGTGCAACGACCGCGGCCATACAGCCATCAGCCAGGTAAAACCGGGCGACTTTGACTGGGACGATATCTTCGGCTCGCGAAACGGTTCGCGGTGGTTTCATACCGGCGGCATCTTCGCTGCACTTTCGGCTTCCACGGCAGATGTGGCCGCAGAAGCGATGGACGCGGCGCGACACCACGGCACACCTGTCTCCTTCGATTTGAACTATCGCGAATCGCTCTGGAAATCCATTGGCGGCAAAGCGAAGGCACAGGAAGTGAACCGCGACCTGGTGCGCAAAGTCGACCTGCTGCTCGGCAATGAAGAAGATTTCTCCGCAATGCTTGGCGTCGCGATCAAGGGAGTCGGCGACGACTTCGCGGAGCTCCCAATCGCAGGCTACGAAGTCATGCTTCGCGAAGTGGCGGCGAGCTATCCCAACCTGAAACTCATTGCCAGCACGCTGCGCACCGCAAACACTGCAAGCCGCAACGCATGGGGAGCAATCGCGCTCTATCAAGACAACATCATTCATGTACCGCAGCAGGACGTCGACATCTTTGACCGCGTAGGAGGTGGCGACAGCTTTGCATCGGGACTGATCTACGGCTTGCTTGCCGGCAAGCCGATTGAATGGGCTGTGCGCTGCGGCGTAGCTCACGGCGCATTAGCTATGACGACTCCCGGTGACACAAGCATGGCAACACTTGCCGAGGTCGAGCGCGCCATGAAGGGCGGCTCTGCCCGGATCGCGCGATAGAGGACGAGATGTCGGAAACCACACAGGAAATCATTGAGCGCGTTGGTTTGATACCCGTGCTTCGCGCACGCAGCAGCGGTCAGGCGCACGCTATCGTTCAGGCTATGCTCGCGGGCGGAGTCACGGTTGTAGAAGTCACCATGACTGTTCCGGGCGCTGTCGATCTGATCAAGGAACTCAAGCAGGTGTATTTTGGCGAGTTGCTGCTTGGCTCCGGCACGGTAACCACGGCGGACGAAGCACAAGCCACCATCGACGCTGGAGCGGAGTTCGTCGTCAGCCCAAGTCTGCACCCGGACGTCATTGCCGTGACGAAGAAGAATGGGAAGCTGTCGATTCCAGGAGCTCTCACTCCCACCGAGGTCATCACAGCGTGGAAAGCGGGCGCGGACTACGTAAAGATCTTTCCCTGCTCTGCGATGGGTGGCGCCAGCTATCTGAAGGCTTTGCTTGCGCCATTCCCGTTTCTCAAGCTGATTCCCACAGGTGGCGTCACGCTTGAAACCGCGGAGGGCTTTCTTCGCGCCGGTGCTCGCGCCCTTGGAGTCGGCAGCGACCTTGTGAATCTTGCAGCAATCACTGCGGGCCGGCCGGAGACGATTACCGAAACAGCGCGGGCCTATCTGCAGGTGCTCGCGGCGATGCGAGCGCAGGCGCAGTCTCAAAAATAGTCTGGCCCTATTTGGCGGCAATCCTTGCGACCTCGCGCAGGTCTTCGATGAAAGTCTGCATCTGCGTGTGACGATCCTCATCGGTGCGTGCTCGCAGGATCGCCGACGGATGCAGCGTCGCGATGATCGGAGGCAGTCCTGCGGCTTTATGCACCTTTCCGTGCGCTTGCGTAATTCTGAATTTTGATCCGAGAAGAGCTTGAGCAGCTGTTGCTCCGAGGCAGACAATGAGCCTTGGTTTCACCGTCTCAAGTTCGGCTTCGAGCCATGGCCTGCAGGCATTGATCTCCTTCATCGTCGGCTTCTTGTGAATCCGGAGTTTGCCGCGCGGCTCCCACTTGAAGTGTTTCACCGCATTGGTGACGTAGACCTTGCTCCTGTCGATCTCCGCTTCTTCTAAAGCCTTGTCGAGTAACTTTCCTGCAGGGCCGACAAACGGCCGACCTTGCTTGTCTTCCTGATCCCCGGGCTGCTCGCCAATCATCATGATGGCGACCTTTGGATGAGCCGCGCCGGCTCCGGTTTCCAATTCACCGAAGACCGCCTGCGTTGCATTCCGATACAGATCGCAACCCTGGCACTTCTGCGCAGCCTTCGCGAGCACGGGCAGTGTTCGATCTGCCGGAACGAAGGGCGCTGCATCTTGTTTTGTGTTGGAAGTCACGCGACCCGGTCCACCTGCACCGCTTAGATGCAGATGGCGCCGGGCTGTTTTACAGCTTGTAGGCCTTTCTCACGAGACCTACGGTGAGCTCGGTAGCTAACTCCACGGCTTCGTCTTCATCGAGGCGGTGTTCGGCGACGAGACGCGCCAGGAAGCCCGCATCAATTCGACTTGAGACGTCATGCCGCGCCGGGAATGGACAGAAACGCTCGCGTGTCGTCGTTGAAGCCCACGGTGTTGTAGAAGCCCGCTGTCTCCGTGACCAGCTCGCGGAAGCGCCGCATTCCTTCAGGGCTGTCGAGAAACCACCACGGGGGCCCAAGGCGCAGGCATGGATAGTGGCCCGCAAGCGGAGCCAGTTCCCTGCTGAAGGCCGTTTCATCGAGTGTGAACAGAATGATGGTTAATCCGGGTTCGTTGCCGAAGCGATCGAGCAACGGCCGCAAAGCTCCAACATAATCTGTGGGACCGGGAATATCGGCGCCCATGTCGCGGCCGTAGCGCTCAAGAAGCTTCGTGTTGTGGTTGCGCACAGAACCGGGATGGATTTGCATGACCAGCCCATCTTCCAGGCTCATCCGTGCCATCTCCGTCAGCATCTGCGCACGAAACTGCTCCTGCTTTGCCGCATCGGCATCGCCGGCCAGGATCTTTCCGAAAAGCCACTCCGCCTCAGCTTCGCTCAGATTGGCTGTCTGTGCAGTCGGGTGTCCGTGATCGGTAGCGGTGGCGCCGAGCGACTTAAAGAATTGCCGCCGTGCTGCGAGAGCGCGAAGATAGCCGCGCCATGTAGCGGTGTCCTCGCCGGTCAAGGAACCGAGCTTCTCTACCCTGTCGAGAAAATCAGGAAACGCAGGATCGACGACGGGGTCGGGCCGAAACGTCGGAACGATTCTTCCCTTCCAACCGGAATCCCTAATTGACGTGTGCTCCGAAAGCGTGTCGAGAGGCGAGTCGGTGGTGGCCAATACCTCAATCCGAAATCGCTCGAACAACGCGCGCGGCAAAAACTCCGGCCTGGCCAACTTTGCCTCGATGGCGTCGTAATAGAGATCGGCTGTTTTCGCGGACAATCTCGCGGTCATCCCGAAAAGATCTTGAAACGAATAGTCGAGCCAGAGTCTCGAGGGAGTGCCGCGAAACAGGTGATAGTTGCTGGCAAAGATGCGCCACACCTTTCGCGGCTCTGCAACTGGTTTGCTGCCGATTTCAAGTTCTTCCAGCGAAATCCCCTGGCTGTAGAGCATCCGAAAAACGTAGTGATCCGGTTGAACGAAGAGCGTCACCGGATCGGGGAACGGCTCATTGCGCGCAAACCATCCTGCCTGTGTGTGTCCGTGCGGACTGATGATGGGCAGGTCGCGTATTCCTGCGTACAGCCGCCTCGCAATTGCCCTCGTGCCCTCATCTGCCGGAAAAAGCCTGTCGTCATGCAACAGAGCCAACGCATTCTCCTTTCGCACCCTCACCAGTATCATTCATTCCAGCGCCGCGCGTTATACTGCGGCTGCCCGTGAAAAGGGATTGAATCACCAGCCATGACTTTCGCGTGTGCTATTTTCATTGAAATTTCAAGACCGGGCCAGAGGGCAAATGACAAGCCTGCGAATCGCGATCCGAAACTATTCAGACTTTGAGAATGCGCTGGAAGAGCAAGTGCGGTTGTTCGAGTCATTGCATCCCGGCACCAAAGTCGAGGTAGCCTCGGTCGGAATTCACGAACTCTACGATCAAAGCATCAAGCACGGCGGTTTGCGCGACGGCAGGTTCGATCTTGCACTGCTTGTGACGGACTGGCTCGCCGAGGGAGTCGCCAACGGATCGCTTGAAAACCTGAACCCGTGGCAGCAACACATCCCCATTCACGACTGGCCGAACGGCTGGCCGCGATCGCTGGTGCAGCCGCTTATCTTTGGCGAGCATCTTTCCTCCCTGCCATGGCATGACGGCCCAGAGTGCCTTGTCTATCGCAGCGATTTGTTTGCCGACCCGGATCGTCGCGCTGCCTTCCGCGCAAAACATGGCCGCGAATTGTCTCCGCCTGCCACCTGGGAGGAATTCGAAGAAACGGCGCGTTTTTTTAACGATCCATCCGCAGGGCTTTATGGAACTGTCTTTGCCGCTTTTCCGGATGGACACAACACGCTTTACGACTTCGCGGTTCAGGTATGGAGCCGCGGCGGCGAACTCACCGATTCCACCGGAAAGCCTGTGGTCACCACACCGCAGGGTGACGGCGGCAATTGATTTCTACCGAAAGTGTCGTGCGCGATGCCGGACTCTGCCACCCGCGGTCTCCGGAGCTTGACTCGACGCAATCTGGCGATCTTTTTCTCTCCGGTGAAGTAGCCCTGATGGTGAACTGGTTCGGATTTGCCGCGCGTTCCGGGCGCGAAGGCTCGCCACTGGCGGGAAAGGTCGCCATCGCTCCGATCCCAACTTCCAATGGCGCACCGCCGATTTCTCTCTCTGTCTTCTGGGCTCTTGCGATGGGCAGAGGCTCGCGACACAAGGAACTCGCCTGGCAGTTCCTCCGCTTTATCGCCTCGCCGGAGCGCGATCTGGGAATCACGCGCCATGGAACCGTCGGAGTGCGCCTCTCGACGTGGCGAAACCCGGAACTCCAGGCTCGCATCCCGGTTTACCGCGAGATCGAGTCGATATCTCTCGGTGCGCGGCAGTTGCCGACCGGCCCGCATATGGCAGCGTTCGCCGCAATCATTGATGGAGTAGCAACGCGCGCGCTCACGACCGATGAGGTGACAGCCGCTATTCTTGAATCAGCACAACATGAAATCGAAAGCAAAGGATTAAGGTTCGCATGAGTACGCAGACAGCAGTCTCGAACCAGCCATTTCGACTCGATGGCCGTCACGCATTGGTGACAGGCGGCGCCAGCGGTATCGGCGAAGCCACCGTGAAGGAGCTGGTTCGCGCAGGGGCTTTCGTTTTGATTGCGGACATTAATCTGGAGGCCGCTGAGGCCCTGGCAAAATCCGTTGGCTCATCCCGTGTTCTGCATCTCGATGTGACAAGCCCCAAATCGATTGCCACTGCCGTCGCGCACACGAGCCGCCTCGATATTCTCGTGAATAACGCCGGAATAGGCCATGTCGGTTCGATTGAACAGACCGAGCCCGAAGATTTCGACCGTCTCTTGAACGTCAACGTTCGCGCGGTCTACCTGGTGATACGCGCGTTTCTGCCGCTGCTGTTGGCTGCCGGCGAAGGTGGCGGCCCGGTCGGTACCATCGTAAACATTGCGTCGGTGGCGGGCCAGGTGGGCATCAAACAGCGCTTTGCCTATTGCACCACGAAGGGCGCGGTCATCGCCATGACTCGCCAGATTGCCGTCGAATATCCCAAGACTCTGCGTGTGAATGCGATCTGTCCCGGCACGGTAGAGACGCCTTTTGTCGAGGGATACCTCGAGAAGTTTCACAAAGACAACAAGGAAGAGATGCGCGAGCAGCTTCGCGCCCGCCAGCCCATCGGTCGTCTTGGCCGGCCTGAAGAAGTTGCGTCTATGGTGCGGTATCTCGCCTCGGAAGAAGCAGCCTTCATCTCCGGCGCACTCTTTAACATTGATGGCGGCTGGACCGCCGCGTAATTTCAATCGCTCATTTGCCAGCCCTGGAGGGCCGAATGAAACTTGTATCGTTTTCCGCAGCCGATGGAATTGTTTGCCCTGGCATTCTCTCTGAGGAGACCAACACGGTTCTCGATCTGAGCCGAAGCGGGTTTGCCAGCACGCTTGACGTCATCAAGCAAGGCGGCCTTACGATGGCGGGTGCCGATAAGTTTCCGCTCGATGAGGTGAAATTGCATGCGCCGCTCCCGAATCCCCCTACGGATTTTTGCCATCGGTCTGAACTATCGCGACCACGCCAAAGAATCAGGAATGGCGATTCCGACCACGCCGGTGGTTTTCTTCAAACTTGCGACGGCAATCATCGGCCCCGGCGAACCCATCGTTCTGCCCAAAAACTCGAATGAGCCGGACTATGAAGCCGAGTTCGCATTCGTGATCGGCAGAGGCGGTTATCGCATACCTGCGTCTGCGTGGCGCGAACACGTCTATGGGTACACCATCGTCAACGACGTGAGTGCCCGGGACGTGCAGTTTTCAAGCACGCAGTGGTCGATGAGCAAATGCTTTCCTACCTTCTGTCCTCTCGGCCCAGCAATTGTGACAGCCGACGAAATCGCCGATCCGCATCAACTCGCCATTGGGCTTTCGATTGACGGCGAAGTGCTGCAGAATTCGAACACGCGCGAGTTGGTATTCAAGATTCCCGAACTGATCGAATATCTCTCCTCGATCACGCCGTTGTTGCCGGGGGACATTGTATCCACGGGCACGCCCCCGGGCGTGGGCCTGGGACGCACACCGAAGCGCTGGCTCAAGCCGGGCGAAACCGTTACGGTGACCGTCGAAGGGCTGGGTTCCCTTACCAATCCTGTGATCGCGGAGTAGAGCCGCGATCACATGAGGGCTCAACCGAGCGCGAGGCCCGGATCGGCGGCTAGTTCTTCAGGATCGGGCTGAGATCCAAGCCAGGCGTAGAGCGCAATCCCAATGAAACAAACGACCGGCACTGTGAAGGCGCGTGCGATTCCGGCGACATCGGCCAAATGCCCCATCACCGGCGTGAGAGCGGCTCCGCCAATGATCGACATCACGATCAGCGCTCCACCGGTTTTCGTTCGCGTGCCCAACCCTTTTACGCCAAGCGCAAAGATGGTTGGAAACATCATGGACATGAAGAATCCGACTGTGACGAGGCATCCTACGCCGAGCCAGCCCGGCCGGAATGCTGCAACAGCGCAGGTGACGGCATTGACCAGTGCAAATCCGCAGAGCAGCCGATGCGCGGAAACGAAGCGCAGCAGCCACGTAGAAACGAAGCGGCCGATGGTGAATGCCACCAGCGCGCCTGTTAGCCAATAGCCCGCAGTGCGCTCTCGCGAGCCGGTATAGGACTGCACGTAAGGGATGAGATAACTCCAGATTCCTACCTGGGCGCCCACATAGAGGAATTGCGCTATCACGGCGAAGACGAAGTGCTTTCTCGCCCACAGCGGCTTGGAGTGGTCGGTGGCAATGGTGTTGCGGGAATAGTCCATCCCGGTATGCGGAAAGGGCGTACGCGCAATCAGAATTGCCCAGATCAGGACGACGGTTCCCAATACGAGATATGGCGCGATCACGCGTAAGGTCTCGGAGCGAAGGTAGTCCTGGTACTGATGCTGCGCCTGAAGTGCAGCAACCTGTTCGGGTTTCAATTCAATGCCGGAGAAGATAAACCGGCTGCCTACCAATACCGCCGAGATGCTGCCGAGGGGATTGAAAGCCTGAGAAAAATTGACGCGTTGTGCCGCACTCTCCGCCGGTCCAAGCTGAATGATGAACGGGCTCGCTGCCGTTTCAAGAAACGCCAGACCACTTGCTATGACGAAGAGCGCCATGAGAAAGAACCAGTATTGCGCGATGATGGCCGCGGGCCAGAAGAGGATGCAGCCCGCACCGTAGAGGCACAATCCGATCAGGATGCCGGCCTTGTAACCGGCGCGACGCATGATCTGCCCTGCAGGCATCGCCAGCAGGAAATATCCCATGTAAAAAGCCGACTGCACAAGGCCGGCCTGAAGGCGCGTCATCTCAAACGACTTCATGAACTGGCGGATCAGAATGTCGTTGAGGTTGTTCGGGATTCCCCACAAAAAGAAGAGCGCTGTAACCAGTACGAACGGAAGCAAACGGCCTTTTGGAACCAGCGGAGCGTGGTGGTCTTGCCCTACTTTTGCGGCGGTGACGACCGGGGTGGAATCCAACGGATATGCCCTCCAAACCAATTCGGCATCGCGCTCGGAGAGGCTCAGTCTCCACTCGCAAAGGTAGATTTTGCGTCGCGCTGCTCGACCAGTTCTATCCAATCAGAGTAGGCGATGGCAAATCGTCTCAAACATACGCACTCCCCGGTTTCGCAAAATGCGGCATAATCTCAAGTGACTATGGAACTCACCGGACATTCCTTTATCGGCAACCAGCGCGGCACCAACGGCGGCGCAGGCTTTCACGGGGCGAACCCGCAGACGGGCTCTTTGCTGGAACCTGTCTACCACTCGGCGACGCCTTCCGAGGTGGAACAGGCGATTCAGCTCGCGTCGGAGGCCTTCCCCGGCTATTCGCAAACCACTGGCATAACCCGCGCAGCCTTCCTGCGCCGTGTTGCCGACGGATTCGAAGCTGCAAAACAGGAACTGGCCGAGCGAGCTAACCAGGAGACGGCGTTACCCATGCCGCGCCTTCTCGGCGAGGTAGGCCGCACCGCGAACCAGCTGCGCATGTTCGCTAGCGTCGTCGAGGAAGGCTCGTGGGTGCAGGCGCGGATCGACCCGGCTCTTCCTGATCGCCAACCCCTGCCACGCCCGGACATTCGGTCGATGCTTCGCGCCCTCGGCCCGGTGGTTGTCTTTGGAGCGAGTAACTTTCCTCTTGCTTTCTCCGTTGCCGGTGGCGATACAGCGTCGGCTCTTGCCGCGGGCTGCCCAGTCATCGTGAAAGCGCACCCGGCCCACCCGGGCACCAGCGAACTTGCCGCCCACATCATCGCGAACGCTGTCGCTGCCGAAGGGCTTCTGCCGGGCGTCTTCTCGATGCTCTTCGATGCGGGAATCGAAGTTGGCACCACGCTTGTGAAGCATCCGCTCATCCGCGCCGTCGCTTTTACCGGTTCGCTGCGCGCGGGTCGCGCGCTGATGGATCTCGCTGCTGCCCGTCCTGATCCGATTCCCTGCTTCACCGAGATGTCGAGCGGCAATCCTGTTTTCGTGCTGCCGGGCGCGTTGCGCAAAGATCCCAAGGCTCTGGCGAAGAACCTGTTCGGCTCCTTCACGCTTGGTGCAGGCCAGTTCTGCACCAAGCCGGGCATTGTGCTCGTGCCGGAGAACGATGACGCGGAGAAGACTTCAGATTTTGTATTGGAACTTGGCTGGCTGGTGAACTCGTCGGAGGCCGCAACGCTGCTGACCGCCGGTATTGCGCGGGAGTATTCCCACGCCACACAGGCCCGTGAATCGCAGGCAAGACTCGTGGCCAATGCGCGCGAACCGGAACATGCTTCCGCATTTGCGGCGAGGGCCAAGCTCTTCGAAGCCAGCAGCGATGATCTATTGGCTGATCCTTCGCTCGCAGACGAAATCTTTGGCCCAGACACCCTGCTGGTGCGATGCAATAAACCCAAGGACTTGCTGCGCGTGGCTGCTTCCCTCGACGGTCATCTCACCGCGACCATCCTTGGCGACGAAGAGGATCTCGAAGCCAACCGGGAGCTGATCCAGATTCTCGAGCAGAAGGCAGGCCGGCTCATTTTCAACGGCTATCCTACGGGCGTCGAGGTGAGTCATGCGATGGTTCACGGCGGTCCGTATCCATCAACTTCGGATCCGCGTTTCACGTCGGTGGGTAGCCTGGCGATCTTTCGCTTCGCGCGTCCCGTGTGTTTCCAGGGTTTTCCGCAGGCGCTGCTTCCGCCGGAGTTGCAGGATGCGAATCCTTTGGGGATTGCGCGCCTTCGCGATGGCAAACCGGAAACCTCTTAGTTGGAAACGGGATGATTCCGCAGTTCGAGCATGAGCGGCGCGGTGGTCTGTGTGACTCGTTTCATACTTCCCCGTAATTATCTGCAAACTACTTTTCGACCTCCTCTGGTTGAGCGGTAGGTGCCCATTTTTCTTGAATTGATGACTTAACTTCATTGTTAGCCACCGGAACATCAGTGGTCGGCGTGGGTGTTTCACAAAGCTGCATAATAATCGGCAAATTTCCACAGGAAATATATATTTTTTTGACCCGGGGGGGTAGTAGTTTTCCTTTCCGAGCGAACTTGAGACTCGCTTGCAATTGGCATCTTTTGCTGCATTCCTGAAGTCCTGCCGGCTGCTGCGCGGACGACTGTGCACACTCACTCTTTAAGAATGCGCCAACAGGGAATAATTATCTGCAAATGAGTCCGAGAAAATTTTGGTTCAAGAAGAGCGGTGGAACTTAAAGATGGATCAGGTTCACAAGACCCTCGCCAGCCACTGGCCGGTATGAGAATGCAGGCTACCTGCGATCTGCTCAGGAGTGCCCTGAGCCACGATATGTCCGCCGCCTTCGCCGCCCTCCGGTCCCAGGTCGATCACCCAGTCGGCGCTTTTGATGACGTCGAGGTTGTGCTCAATCACAATCAGGGATCCGCCGCCGTCGATAAGCTTGCGAAACGCCGTCAACAACTTCGAAACATCGTCGAAGTGCAGGCCGGTCGTAGGCTCGTCGAGAATGTAGAGCACGCGGCTCGCCTGCGAAGGCTTCGCATTGGCATTGGCGGCGCGGACCTGCGCAAGGTGGGCAGCGAGCTTTACGCGCTGTGCTTCTCCGCCCGAAAGCGTGGTCGCGGATTGGCCCAGGCGCAGATAGCCCAGCCCAATCTCATCGAGCACTGCGAGCTTTTCAAGCAGCCGAGTCTGGCCGGCAAAAAAGCGCAACGCTTCCTTTACCGTCAACTGCAGCACTTGATGAATGTTCTTGCCCTTGTACTCGACCTGAAGCACCTTGTTCTGGTAGCGCGTGCCGTTGCAGTCTTCGCATGGCAGTTCCACATCCGCGAGAAACTGCATCTCCACCGTCACCGTGCCGTCGCCTTCACAGGTGTTGCACCGGCCGCCCGGCACGTTGAAGGAGAAGTGTCCCGGGGTCAGCGACAGCCGCTTGGCCTCGGGCTGTGAAGCGAACAATTCACGGACAAGGTCAAAGCCCTTGATGTAGGTAATGGGATTCGAGCGCGGGGTTCGTCCGATTGGCGTCTGATCAACCAGCACGACGTCATTGAGCCGTTCGACGCCGGTCAATGACTTGAACACCGCGCTGGGATCGCTGCCGTCGGCCTGACCCAGCGCACTCGCTACCGCCCGATACAGCACCTGGTGCACCAGCGTTGACTTACCTGACCCGGACACGCCGGTGATGGCGACCAGCATTCCCAGCGGAATGTCTACGTCGAGGCCGTGAAGGTTGTTGGCCACGGCCCCGCGCAGGACGAGCTTTTCACGGCCCGGCTCGCGTCGCCGGGTCGGCACAGGAATCGAAATCTTGCCTGAAAGATAACGGCCGGTTAGAGAATTAGGATTCGCCTCAATCTCTGCCACCACGCCCTCGGCGAGCAGCTTGCCGCCAAACTCGCCTGCTCCGGGACCAAGGTCGAGCAGATGGTCGGCCGAGCGAAGGACGTCGGCGTCGTGCTCCACCACGATGATGGTGTTGCCGAGGTCGCGCAGCTCTTTCAAGATGCGAATCAGCCGGGCGGTGTCGCGCGTGTGCAAGCCGATCGAAGGCTCATCCAACACGTAAAGCGCGCCGACCAGGTGCGATCCCAGCGACGTCGCAAGCTGAATGCGCTGCGCCTCACCACCAGAGAGCGTCGAGGCGAGACGGTCCAGTGTCAGGTACTCCAACCCAACGGCGTCGAGAAAACTCAATCGCTGTTGTACTTCGTCGAGGATCGATCCGGCAATTTCCTGATGCATCGGCGACAGCTCGAGCGCGGAGAAGAACTCCTTGGCCTTGGCGATGGTTAATGCGGTCGACTGGCAGATATTCAGGCTATTGAGCCGCACTGCGCGAGCCTCGGCCCGCAGGCGTTGACCACGGCAATCGGGGCACTCCGCATAGCCGCGATATTTGCTGAGCATCACGCGCACATGCAGCTTGTATTTTTTTCGCTCCATCTGCGCGAAGAATCCATGAACGCCCTCAAAGCTTCCCTTGCCGCGCAGGACGATCTCGCGCGCCGTCTCGGGCATCTCGCGCCACGGGACATCGAGGGGGACGCCCAACGCGCCCGCCTGCTTCTTGAGATCTGTAAACCAGCCGCGGTACTTTGGGCGCTCCCACGGATCAATGGCGCCGCCGTTCAACGTGAGTCCCTTGTCTGGAATCACCAAGGTTCAGATCGTAGTCGACCGTATTGCCGAATCCCTGGCAACGCGGGCAGGCACCAAACGGATTGTTGAAGCTGAACAGTCGCGGCTCGGGTTCCTTGCCGGGCCGGTGGCAGCTCGTGCATTCGTATTCGCCAGAAAATCTGTGCCGACGCGGCTCCGCCGATTCATTCCTAGGCACCTCTTCGAAGATGACCGCACCAGCTTCGCGATAGGCGATCTCTGCTGCGTCGACAATGCGCGCGCGATTCTCAGGGCTGACGACGATCCTGTCGAGAAGGACAAAGACAGGAAGCGTGAAGTCGAGGTCGAGCAGCGACTCGGGGGTCGAGAATTCAAAGATCTTTCCCTGCTGATAAAGCCGATTGAAACCCGAGCCACGCAGTTCCACCAGTCGCGCTTTCAGACCCTCGGTCAACGGTTCCATTACGGCCGAAGCTTTAGAGGTCGCTTTGGATGCTGACTTGGGTGCGCGCTTCGCGGAGGCTTTCTCAGAGTCTGCCGCAACGGGCTCGTGTCGCACCGGAAAGAGTGCATTCAGCCGTGTGCCCTCGCCCATTGCGAGCGTTGCCTCGGCGACTTCATCCATTGAATCGCGCTTGACCAGGCCATCGCAATAGATGCAATGCACGGTGCCGCATCGCGCGTAAAGCAGGCGTAGGTAGTCGTAGATCTCGGTGGCCGTCGCAACGGTTGAGCGCGGGTTGCGGGTCGTGTTTTTCTGCTTGATGGCAATGGCCGGCGCAAGACCGTCGATCTCGTCCACATCGGGTTTCTCGATCCGCTCAAGAAATTGACGCGCATATGCCGACAGCGACTCCACGTACCGGCGCTGCCCTTCGGCATAGATCGTGTCGAAGGCAAGCGAACTCTTGCCCGAACCTGACACGCCGCTGACGACGGTCAGCTTTCCGTGGGGAATATCGCAGGAGATGTTCTTCAGGTTGTGGGTCCGCGCGCCGCGGATGACGATCATGTCGTTTGATGGGGTCAAAGGGAAGGCACCGAGAATAATTTGGGCAGCGTCCCTGTGGCCTCAGAGAGGCTCAGAGCGCAAACAGCCATTCTTTATTATACGGCGCAGAATCCCCGTGGAGTCCGGCACGCGCGATGACCCAACCCTTCATGCGCGCGTGCAATGACCCCGTGTTAAATCCCTAACAAACGATCAAAAAATGAATGGAAAGATTTCGCCCCGCCTCCGGGTGTTCGAGCTTCCCGGAAGGGGCGCGCTTTCACAAGAGAAGCAGTCCTAGGCAGCCAAAGCCGAGCCGTTGCGCGATGCCGCCGCAAGACCAGGCAAATTGTTAAATACAGTGCCGCTCATTTCGTCTGCATCGCGATTCAGCACCGCGGACAGGCCCATCAAAACTTCTGAGGCGCATGCCGGGCACTGGTTTGCGTTATTGCAGATCGAGTTGCAGTCCTGACAAAGGTAAGCATTCGCCAGTGGGAAGTGCTGGAGCCTCAGGTAGGACGCCACTTCGCTTGAACGTCTCAATGCTGGGGTTAGCATATTTTCACCTATCTTCGAGATTCTTACTGAAGGCCCGTACGGCAAACCATCGTGCTGCTTAGATGGATGCATTCCATTCTGACTCAGTTGGTTCTCGAAGTGTGAGGATGCTCACACCAACGTTGTAAGGCGTCCGTTACCACTTTCTGGGTTACGTAACTCCGACGGTAATCCCCATCCGTAATGTGTAATTTATGGTTCCTGAATCGTGGTTGCCGCGATCTTATTGCACTCCTTGGGGTTCCGACGTTTCATGAAAATTCGGGTGGCGCGCTCTGCTTGAGAAGTAACAAAACGCGCCGGGAGACTATTTATTGAAGGGCTTCTGCTGATCGTCGTACTCGTGCTCCCGTTGGGCTCCTTTGTGTGCGATTTCGTCTGCGATTTTCTCGCCCCTTTCCTTCGAATCAGGCTCAGGGTTGATGCGCTTGTCCATCGGCGTGCCTTCGGGACGGTCGGGAATGTTTGTGTTGGCGATGTTTTCCATGGCGGTATCACTCCAGCCGAATTCGATGCGCTGCACCTGTCGCGAAGATGCACGGCGAACATTGATGAATCCACGCAGTATCGGGCTATCCAAATGAGAATTCCGCGGAAGATACGAGGATCAAACGTCAGGGGCGAGGAGTACACTGCACACTTGTTTCCCAGCTGAGTTTCGATTCTGGAGAACTTGAACCGTGAGCACTGCTAACCAGCCATTTAAGAATCTGTTTATCGTGACCGCAGTTATTGAAGCAGGAACGGGTCTTCTGCTGGTCGCGGTTCCGTCGATTGTGTCGAGGCTACTGCTGGGTTCGTTGCTCGAAGGGCCCGTTGCCGGGATGGTCGCACGAGTAGCCGGGATTGCGCTGCTCTCTCTGGCCGTTGCCTGCTGGCTGGCACGCAGCGATGAGAGCCGTGCCGCAAGAGGAGTGGCGAGTGCGATGCTGCTTTACAACGTAGCCGTGGCATTGCTGCTTACTTATGCGGGGACGGGCCTGAGACTTTTCGGGATTGGGCTGTGGCCGGCCGTTCTGCTTCACGCTGGAATGACTGCGTGGTGCGTGCTGAGTCTGAAGCGAGCGGGATAGATACATTTCTGTTACATGCTTTGATTCATCAGTAAATCACGGAATTTTGCCCCCGCCGAGTCGTGGCCGCGGCTCTCCATATCAAAGACCGTTCCATGCGCGCTGCGTCCAACCCAAAGGCTGCCCGCTTAAACTAGATCACGAGGTACTTCGTGCGCCGTATCGCTTTTTTTGCCATTTTTCTCGCGTTGACACCGGGAGTTTTTCAGGCTCATCTGCACGGACAGTCGCAGGCGCCCGATGCACCGGGATCGGCCCGCGCGGCTCAGCAGATTTCGCGGGAAGTGGCAGAAGCCGAGGCCGCCATCGTCAAATCCGACTGGAAGGCGGCTGAGACGAAGCTGAACGCATGGCTGTCTGCACATCCCACCGATGCCCGCGCGCTTTTCGATGCGGGTTATGTGGCCGACGCGCAGGACCACCTTGATGACGCCGCCGCTTTTTATCGCCGGGCAGTGGAGGCAAATCCCAACTCGTTTGAGGCGCACCTGTCTCTTGGATTGCTGCTGGCTCGACAGGGAAAGCCGGCGGAGGCTCGACCGGAGTTGCTGGCCGCCACCACTCTCGATCCGGGAGAAGCCGGGCCGGCACTCAAGGCGCGGGCGTGGAGAGCGCTCGCCCAGATCGACAGCCCGACAGCGGAGAATCCTGGAAACCCGGTGCAAGCGTCGAATGATCTGCTTGAGGCGCTGAAGCTAAGCCCTGAGACGCCAGCTGACACACTGCTGGCAGCCAATCTAGCGGAAGCGTCGGGGAATTACGAAGCGGCCGAGGCTGCCTATCGGCGGCTTCTGGCAAGCGACCCAAAGTCCGCACAAGCCAATTCGGGATTGGCGCACGTTTTGATCGTACGCAAACAGTTTCCCGAAGCAGAGAAGTTGATTCGCGCGGCACTCGAACAAAATCCTGACAATCCGGTGCTGAGTGCACAGCTTGCTACGGTGCTGGCGGCACAGGATAATGCCGAGGCATTGCCGCTGCTTCAGAAGCTCCATGCTGCCCATCCGCAGGATGCTGCCATTACTCGCATGCTGGCTGACGTGTTGGCCGATGCCGGCGATGCGGCAGGCTCCGACAAGCTCTATGTCGCTCTGCTGGCAACGGACCCGGACGACATTGCGCTTTTGGTTGCGCACGGGCAAAATCTCATTCGCCAGTTGAAATACGTGGAGGCGGCGACGGCGTTTGACAAGGCGACCAAGCTCGACTCGGCGAACGGCGATGCCTGGAGCGGCCTCGCTTTTGCGGCTTCAAAGTTGCATCAACCTTCGGTCGCGATTCATGCACTGACGATGCGTTCGAAATATATGCCCGAGGTACCCGCAACCTATTTTCTTTGGGCCACATCCTACGACACATTGAACGATAAGGTGGCGGCTGCAACTTACTACCACCATTTCTTAGAGTCGTCCGGCGGAAAATTCCCAGATCAGGAGTGGCAGGCGCGGCAGCGTCTCCTGGTATTAGAGAAGAAGAAATAGAGATTCCGCCGGAACGAAGGATTGTGGCGATTTTTTTGATAGCGCAGTAGCGAATCGAAAGATTAACGTCTTTTCGCTTGCAGATTCTCTCAAGATGCTCCTATAGTCGCTTAACCGCCTTGGGAAAAGCTGAAAACCGATGGCGGTGGAGCGAAATTAGGCTCGCAGATGGCTTTTTCCGCAGAGATAGTCATTTAGTGTGCTATCGGGTACAGCGCGGGAACTTTGATTTTTGATCAAATGCCGCTCTAGCGGAGGTTCCTTATGCGGTCTCTGGCATTGACGACGGCAATCGTAGTGCTATCCGCTGTGAGTCTTCCAGCCTGCGCCTCTTCCCCGGACGAAAAACCATTCGATCAGGATGCGATTGCTGCTCTGCAGCAGCGCATCAGCCAGGCCCAGCCGCGCGAGCAATGCTTCCTCTACGCTGAGCTTATCCACGCAATGGCTGAATTCAGTCTGAAGCAATACACCGCGGGGGATGTCGACAAGGCCGGAGACCTGCTCAAGCAGATCCAGCAAATTACTCAAAAGATGCATCTTAGCGTTGCGGACAAGGACAAGCGGCTCAAGAATGCGGAGATCCTGCTTCGCCATACCGCATTTCGCCTGAAAGAGATGCTGCACAACAGCAGCTCTGAAGATCGCCCGCTTCTCGAGGCGACGCTGGCCCAGGTAAACCAGGCCCAGAACGAGACGATGCTCCAGGTATTTCGCAAGTAATTTCCTCCGTCACGCACCGCGGAATCAACCCTGCCCTTGCTCCCTGCCATCTTTCCCTGCGCCGCACGTCTATGTTTCAATGGGACCACACCGATGGCGAGTCGACCGAATCGTCTACTAATTAACCTCTGCGCGCTGCTGCTGCCCCTTCTGGCCGTCGTCTCGCTGCATGCCCAAAAAGAGAAGCGCGATCCCCTTACGAGTGCCCAGGTTGAGAAGATTCGGGAGGCCGGAATTGACCCGGCGGAGCGAGTGAAGATCTATACCAAGATTGTGGAAGAGCATGTTGCAACCATCAAGGGGCTAACCAACAGGTCAAAATCCGCAGCCCGGTCGCATCGACTTGATGAAGAACTCCAGGACCTGACTGCGCTGATGGACGAACTGGGATCGAATCTTGACGTGTATGCCGACCGTCATGCGGACTTGCGAATCTCGCTGAAACCTCTGGCAGCGGCGACTCCTGAGTGGCTCACTGCGATCAAGGCCCTCCCCGGGGAGTCGGGATTCGACCTGGCGCGGAAAGAGGCGATTGAAAGCGGTCAGGATCTGGCAGACCAGGCTGAACGACTTCTCCGTGAACAAACGGAATACTTTAATTTGCACAAGGATGAGCAAGGCCAGGAGCGAGCGGAACCCAAATGAGATGCGGAGAAGGGTCAACTCCCTGCCGGTCGATGGCATTATGCTAGGCTCCATTTTGGTGGCTGCTGATTTTATCCCTATTTTTCAGGAAGAGTACCGGGCCCTGCGCCCTCGGGCGCCGCTGCCGTTTATCGCGATCCGCTTCCGCCGCTTTACGTCTCTGAACACAACCATTCGTCTGCGGGAAGGCAAGATTTACGTGAGCCTCTCCGACCTGATGGAGGGTGCTCCTGAGAGTGTGATTCGTGCTATCGCGCACATCCTTCTAGCCAAGCTCTACAAAAAGCCGATCGACGCCGCGCACAACCTCCGTTTCAAGCGGTTCACCACCAGCGCGGCGGTCGCGCGGCAGACCGAGTTAATTCGCCACACCCGGGGAAACAAGCGGTTCTCCGGTCCGGAAGGCCGCTTCTACAACCTGGAAGAGGTATTCGATACTTTGAATATGCGATTCTTTGGAGGGCTGCTGGGCAGGCCGGAACTCACATGGAGTGAAGGAATGGCGAGGCGGTCGCTGGGCCACTACGACGCTGCGCACAACACGATCGTAGTGAGTCGAGTCTTCGACCGGCCGTCAAGTCCACGCTACGCAATCGAATACCTGCTCTATCACGAGATGCTGCACCTCAAGCACCCGGTAAAGATGAGGGGCCTTCGCCGCTGCGTCCACTCCCGGGAATTCAAGGCGGACGAATCGCTGTTTCCAGAATTGAAACAGGCACTTGCTTTTATTAAGCGCCTGTAAACACGATCCGTGGACCGTTAAACGAACATGCTTTCGCAGCGACCCAGGGGATAAAGGTCAGTTTTGAACCGTTGGTTTCGCAGAGAGTAATTGTGCGACCGCGTCAAGCAAGGCAACCGGAGCCACGGGCTTCGCAAGGATGTCAAAGGCATGTCCCTTTTTGGCAGCGGCACCGGCAAGGTCGGTCGTAACGATCTGGCCGGAAAATAAAATGATCTGGCACGATGGGTGGTTCTCTTTCATGAGAATCGCAAAATCAATGCCGCTCATTACGGGAAGAACCACATCCACAATCGCCAGTGCCGGCTCCCAGCGCCCAATTACATCAAGCGCATCCTCTGCGGAGTAGGCAGTTCGCGCTTCGTATCCATGCATCTTGAAGATCGCAGCGAGGGAGTCTGCAATCATCTGTTCGTCATCGACAACCAGGATTTTGCGGCCCCTGGCAAGGCCCGTCGAGCCGTTTTCATGAACGGTGAGCGGAATTTGCGCGAAGTTCGAAGGGTCACTAGGCATGGAATCACAGATACGACGGAGTACGGGGAAGCTCCGTGCAGGTTGCCCACCGTGTCCGGATTCTATGGGCCACACACGCACTCTCGCAAGCCATTTAGAGGCACATTGTCTACGGACTGCGAAAAGAGTCTAGTTGCGGCTCACGGACTTGTGGATGGTGGTAATGAGCTGAATCGCTAACGTATTGTTATGCCGCTGGTTTCCCACGCTGTAGTGCTCGTATTCGTAACCGGCTTTAATGAGTTGGAAGCGGTTGGGCCGAAAACCTGCCGCGGTTTCAAGGACCTGAGTGTTGCCGCCGGCATTGGCGGTAGAAAACCCGTCCCGCACCGCAAGATACCAGCGTGGGCTCAAGACCTGCCGGAATTCCCCGTATCCTGCAGTTTCGTGGAATGTGGGAATGGCCTTGTATTGCATGACGAATCTCTGCAACTCCCCAAGGACACTGGTGTGGCCGTGGGCCCAATTTACATCGACGCCGACGCCGCTCGCTGGCAACGTGCTCGGATTTGCTTCCCCCGAAAAGAAGTACGGATACTTGCGGTCGAGGTATGGTCCGCGATAGCCCGACGCTCCAACGCGGAACCCCTGGCGGATGGTGTAGCCACCGCCTCCGGCCCAGTTGCCGTATTGGTCCGATGCGAAGATGCTGCGCGGATTTGCAGGGGAGGAGTTGGCGAATTGCGCCCTCGCATCCCACTTCCCTTTCGTCGCGTCGATCTGAGCTCCGGCGACTCCGAGAATGGAGACGGGCGCATAGTAATAGCCGTATTGAATGGGGATATCTACAAGGGCGTTGTCGGTATCGTCGTAGCGCAACATGAAAGAGCCGAATGCTGTCGACATTTCACCGACGCGCACAAGAATGGAACCCTTATGAGAGATGTGCGAATAGTTCAACGTCGACTGAAGCACGACGCCCTTCACGCCATATCCTTCGGTCGAGAATTGCTCATAGTAGTAGGGGCGGGTAGTGAGTTGCAGCGCTGCAGTGACAAACCAGTTATCGTTGATCTTCCACGTCGGGTAGACGACGCCTTTGCCGCCGAGAATGATCGGCGATCCGGACCGCGGGGCATCGGAGAGTTCCTTGGAAGCGATCGTCTCGGCCGTGAGGGTCGCGCGGAGATCGAAGCCGGAGGATGCTTCCTGCGCATGAAGAGACTGAGTGCAGCTTAGGCCGCTAATGAAGCTCACTACGATCGCTCTGAGGACAGTTTTCATCCGGCCACCACAACAGCCTGCTCAACGCACTCAGGCGCAGCCTCGGCTGAATGTCTTGCGAAGACCTCGCCAGGCAAATTCACAAAGACATCGACAATGTGAGGGTCGAACTGAATCCCGGAATTCTCGATGATTTCCGCAATGGCCTTTTCGTGGGTCATTCCGCGGCGGTATGAGCGGTCGGTAGTCATGGCGTCATACGCATCGGAGACATGGATGATGCGCGCGTCGAGCGGGGTCTCTTCGGCGACCTGGCCTTTGGGATAACCCGTGCCGTCCCAATTTTCGTGATGCAACTCAACAGCCGGCAGAAATGGCGCGAAACCCTGCACACCCTCGAGAATGCGCCGGCCGATGACCGGGTGCTGCTTGACGAGCGCAAACTCCTCGGCTGTGAGCTTGCCTGGTTTTTGCAATACGGTGTCAGCGATTCCAATCTTTCCAACGTCGTGAAGCAGTGCGCCAATCCGAATGCGCTCGATATCGTCGGCACTGAGTTCAAGAGCGGATGCAATTGCGCATGACAGTTGACTTACGCGGCAGCTATGACCGGCGGTGTACTGATCGCGCGCATCAAGCGCGTTGGCCAACGAGCCTACGAATTCAAGGTAAGCGGCCTGGAGATTTTCGCCCGCTGCCCGCACCGAGATTGCGGCGCGATTGTAGATATCGGCGAGTTCCTGAATCTCACGAATCGACGACGTGCGTCCTTCGAGCTCAGACAGCCTGCCGGTTCCGACTGCATTGCGCAGGTGCGAAACGACGGCTGCGATCGGCTTGACGATGGAGCTGGAGGAACCGATGCTGCAAAGAAAGGCAACCAGACCGCAAACGAGCGCCAAGGTGAGAAAAAGCTTGTGCAGCCGGGACTGAATCGGCGCTGTGGCTTCATCGACATTTTCGAGGCTCAGCAACACATATCCGGCGCCGTAGGACTGCATCGGGAGCGAGATCCAGTTGGTGCCTTGCAACTTCAGGTCGCACTCTGCCTGTTCTCCGCAGCCGGCGAGCGCGCGTTCCAATTCATCGAACGGGACTTTGGGCAAGTTCGAATCAATTACTTTTCCGTTGTGAACCAGCACGACGAGAGTGGTGAGATCGGAGAAATCGAAGTACTCGCCGACTGAGAGCTGTCCGATGTTTTCGTCGTTCTGATCAACGGGGACTGACGCCACCTGGAATGTGCGTCCGTCGAGGAGCAGAAATCCTGCGCTGTTGCGATCGAGTTGCGAAAGCTTGAGCGGGATGAGTTGGCTGTGCGCGTCAGTTCGCGCCGTGCTGTGGCGGACGACTCCTGCGAGCGGTGAGCCATCGGGCGCGGAAATGAGCATGAAATCGAAGCCCATACGTTCGCCGAGTTCGCGCAGCTGATCTTCGACAGTTCTGCGCGCTCCTTCGCTGCGAGGATTGGCCTGGAGCAGTTGCATGCCGGCTTTAAGGGCAGTGTTCTCGCCTGCGACCTTGAGAAAGCGGCTGTTCTGGAGATCTCCCTTGGCGTGGATATTCGCGATGGCAACCTGGCTATCGCGCAGAGAAGTATGCAGACCGTCGCGCACCGTCGATTGTACGAACCGCTGAATCATCCAGAAGCTTGTCGCCAGCAGAATTGCGAAGGGGACGAAGCAAATGAGAAATGCGCGGGTGCGAAATCGCGTTGTCACCTGGATCCACCCGCGTGACCGAGTTCATGGCTAGACTGCGCTTCTTGTCTAGGATCCATATCGATGGGAATGAAGAAATCGGCGACAGCGTCGTGACCCTCTCCGACAACAATCGTCTTGCGGAAGAAGCCGGCTGCTTTGTGCCAGGCGACAACCGTGTACTGACCAGGGGGCAGATTCGGGATTCGGAACTGGCCGGATCGATCAGGCCGCGCGTACCAGCGATTGGGAGTTACGACGATGGTCGCGGCCATGTTGGGATGCAGGTGGCAGTAGACATCGACAATACCGGGTTTCGGGAACATCACTTTGCGAGTTTCGCCCTTGTCGTAGCTGCCAAGATCGAATGTCTTCGGTTTTGAAAGCGAGTAGATATTGTGAAAGATCGGGTCCATATTGGGGAACGAGACGGTGCTTCCAACAGGAACCACAACGAGATCGGGCATGAAACGTCGATCGAGTTGCTGCACTATCGGAGCGCGGTCCGAACTTGCATCGGTCGCCGGACCTGTCCCCTCGATGTAAAGGACAACGCGGGACCGCTCGTAGGCAATTGGATCTTCTTCGGCATCTTTGCCAAGCTTGACCGCCGTGCCGCGCTGGTAAACCGAGACCGAAGCCGTGACGCTGGGCCTGGTCAGCTTCTTCTTGATCAGGATTGTTCCTGTGACGTCTTGTGCGCCGGCGCATGCAGCGAGTGCGGCCATCGCGCAAAGTGCAAATGCTGTCTTGATTCGCATAAGCCGAACGCCTCTGAATCCGTGCGCCTGATTGTGAGCAGACCCCGGCCCCTGGTTGGCGTTGGGGAAGCGCGCAAGGTATTTTGATTCAGCGTCAGTCTAGGTTTGAAAAATGGCGATTGAAAATACAACTATCAGGGCTCACCTATGCACTGTAAGCGTGATTTCAACTAGGGCGCGCGGCAGTCTTTCTCATCTCTATCTTCGGTGCAACTAATTATTGACAAACGATTTAGCCGACAAGATCCTTTGCATTCAGGCGCAGTAGAATCAGCGCAGCAACCTAACTTTGGCCAAACTTTAGTTTGCAATCCGCAGTTGATTGGGGGCGGCAATCAGGGCTAGACGGTCTCAGCGAGAAAAAGGGAAAAGAGAGTGCCGCGATGAGGTTGGGACTGGCGGCTGCGAAAGCTCAAGGTGCCGCGGTGCTTCTTTACAATTTCGGCGCTCACCCACAGGCCCAGGCCGGTGCCGGTGGTCTCTTTGGTTGTGAAGAACGCTTCAAATACCCGCGCCGCAGCCGCCGCGCTCATGCCGGAACCCGTGTCGGCAACCACAAGCCGCAATCCGCGTCGGCCCGTCTTGATATCTGTTGCGACTTGAATGCGAAGCGACAGCAGGCGAAGATCGGCATTGCCCTGCATGGCCTCGATGGCATTGCCAACAAGGTTTGCGAGCACCTGCCGGATCTCGCTCGGAAGGCAGACGATTTTGGGGTGCGTACGATAGCGACGGTGGATGGTGATGTTCTCCTGTCGAATGCGGCCATCATGGAGAAGCACGACGGACTCGAGCAATTCGGCAACATCGGACAGAGATGGCTGCGTGTTCTGGCGATGAAAGCGAAGAGTCTCCGTGGTAATCAGGCTGATGCGCCGCAGTTCCCTCTCTGCCTGATCGAGAAGGTCGATGGTTCTCGCGGACTCCGCATCGAATCGCGCGAGATAAATCAGATTGGTCACCGCTTCGAGGGGGTTATTGATTTCGTGCGCGATTGAACTGGCCAGTCGCCCAACGACCGCGAGCTTTTCACTTTGGCGCATGCTTGTTTCCGTGCGCAGCCGGTTTGTCTCATCGCGAAGGACCTTGGCGAGTCCGATCACTCTGCCTTGCGCGTCGCGAATAGGCTCGGTTACCCAGTGCACCCAAAGCGGGGTGCCGTTCTTGCGCAGGAAGGAGCCCGTATCTTCGAATCGTCCTCCCTGGGAGATAACCTCCATTTCCGCGGAGAGACGGTCCCTTCCATGATCTTCGGGCGTTAGCAGCAAAGAAAAATTCCTGCCGAGGATCTCGCCGCTCTTGTACCCGAAGACGCGCTCCGCTCCGGGGTTCCAGCCCGTGATGGTGTAATCCAGACCAGTTTGTACGAATGCGTATTCGCGGACGTTGTCGACAAAGAGACGAAAGCGCTCTTCGCTCGCCCGCAATTCAACGCGCGGAGTAATTTCAAAACCGATCGCCAACACTCCGGCTACCGATCCGTCGCGGTCTCGAATAGGGCTGTAAGACATGGTGAACCAGGTATTAATCGGCGCGATATCGCGGACGTAGCGATAAGGCTGGTCTTCGCAAACCACTGTCTCGCCATTCCACACGCGTTGGAATATCGGTCCATAAGGTTGCCTGATTTCAGGGAATGTTTCAAATATCGATCGGCCCAGCGCATTCGGGTGCTTCGAGCCGATGAGGGGGATGTATGCGTCGTTGTAAAAGAGGGTGGCTTCACGACCCCACTGGAGCGTCGCGCTGAAGCCACAACTGACAACCGTTTCTATCGCATCGCGCAGGTGTTCCGGCCAATTTTCTGAGGAACCAAGCGACGTATTCGACCAGTCGAATTCGCGAATACGACCGGCCATCTCGCTCTGTCCGAAAGGCGAGTTCGTCAGGTCGATCCGATAGGGGCCCAAAGTTTTCATAACTGTCGACAAAGCTCTCACCTGTTTGCGTTTGATGCGCAATACACGGCCGGTGGGGCGAACGGACCCGATTCGGCCGTTTCCCGTTGGATGCGCCTCGCGAAGCGCGATATTGCGGAAACCTGAAAATTGATTGTTTTGTTTACTGCGATGTCGCCAATCAGTAGACTTGGGGAACTCCGCCAGCCCGGATAAGCAACTGAAACTGGGAACGATGCAAAGGCAGGGGTTCCTCAAAAAGGCAGGTTCATCCAGGAGAGGCCGCATGACAGACGCAACATCCACAACCGTCCTGACCTTTGACACCGAACGCAAGGGTGATTCGGTGATTGTGCATTGCCATGGAAAATTGGTATACGGAGTGTGCGATAAACTCACCACCAAGGTCAAGCTACTCATTCCAGGGACCAAGTGCGTCGTGCTCGATCTGACTGATCTGACGCACATGGACAGCATGGGGCTGGGAACGCTGGTGCGGCTTTATGTCTCAGCAAAGTCCGCGGGCAGCAGCCTTCAACTCATCAATCTCGCGCCAAGAATCAGGCAACTTCTCGGAATGACCAATCTCCTGTCAGTGCTTACGGACATGTGCGAGCAAGGGATAACGCTGCGCTTCTGACTGCGAGGTCCTGCCTTGTGAGGACCATCTCGGCATGAATTTACGCGACCGGCCTATGCTTCTGCGGCGAGAGCGTCGGCCAGGGCAGGGAGAAATAGTGTCGGGAGAAGAACGTACAACGGGATCAAGAGTAACCCTGCACTTGGTTTCAAGCCTTGATGGGTTCATCGCAAGCAAAGACAACAGTGTCTCCTGGATGGATGCGGGAAGCATCTACGAAGCCGGGGTCTCCATTTCAGAGGAAGAAGCCGCGACCTTCGTCAAAGCCATTGACTGTTATGTACTCGGTTCCCGCACATATGAACACGCACTTGAACTGGGCTGGCCCTATGCCGACACTCCGACGATAGTGGTAACCAGCAGAGAATGGCCATCGGCGAAAAAGAGCGTCGAGTTCTATTCTGGTGATCTCAAAAAGCTCCTTGACGAGAAACTTGCGCCGCGATTTCAAAACATCTGGCTGGTGGGCGGAGCCATGTTGTGCCAGCGATTTCTCTCGCTCGGCCTGGTCGACGAAATCAAGTTGACCATTGCCCCTGTCTTGTTGGGTGACGGACTCCGCCTGTTCGGTGGCTCCCTGACGGAAGAGAGATGGGATTTGAAGAACGTCGTCGCTTACAAGAATGGATTTGTCGAGCTATCCTACGCAGCCTCCACCGAACGTCAGAGATCCTCAAACTAACGGGTGGCCAACCGGCTCACAAAGCCTGAGTGCCCCATCCATGACACAGCCCCACCGTGGCATGGGTGGGGATATCACAACCCTTCCCCGACTTCAGCCCTGCTAGAAGCTAGAGGCTAGTAGCTAGAAGCTAGAGGCTGCCTTCTGATTTATCCTCTTCCCGTGCCCAACACTCTCGTCGAATGCGTCCCTAATTTTTCCGAAGGCCGCGACTCCGCCAAGGTCGATGCCATCGTTGAAGCGATGAAAATTCCCGGCGTCTACCTTCTCGACCGCGAGATGGATGCCGACCACAACCGTTGCGTCATCACCCTCGTCGGCGCGCGCGAACCCATACAGGAGGCGGCCATTCGCGGCGTCGGCAAAGCCGCCGAACTCATCGACCTCACCCAGCACCAGGGCGCGCATCCCCGCATGGGCGCAGCCGACGTAGTTCCCTTCATCCCCATCGACGGAGTCACCATTGAAGACTGCGTTGCCATGGCCAAACACGTCGGCGCCGAAATCTCAAAGCGTTTCGCCATTCCCGTCTACCTCTACGAAGCGGCTGCCGCCACGCCCGAGCGCCAGAATCTCGAGAACATCCGCCGCGGCCAGTTTGAAGGCATACGCGATGAAATCGCCACCACCCCGGCACGCAAACCCGACTTCGGCGAACCTCGCGTCCATCCCACGGCCGGAGCAACCGTCGTCGGCGCGCGCAAGGCCCTGATCGCCTACAACGTCTTCCTCAACACATCCGACGTAGACGTTGCCAAAAAAATCGCCAAAGCTGTCCGCTTCTCAACCGGCGGCCTCCGCTTCGTCAAGGGCGCAGGATTTCTCGTTCGCGGCATGGCGCAGGTCTCGATGAACCTGACCGACTTCGAACAGACTCCCATCCACCGCGTCTTCGAATTTGTAAAGCGCGAAGCTGCCCGCTACGGCGTCGTTCCCGTCTCCAGCGAAATCGTCGGCCTCATCCCGAAACGAGCGTTGGAGCAGGCAGCCGAGTGGTTCCTGCAAGTCGAGAACTTCGACTCTTCGCTCATCCTTGAAAACCGCCTCGCCGCCGTCACGGGTGGAAAAATGGCAGTCGGTGGCCTCCGTGCAGGCGTCGAGCCGTTTATCGAGCAACTCGCCGCTCCCACCGCAACACCCGGTGGCGGCAGCGCTGCCGCCGCAGCCGGCGCCATGGCCGCTGCCCTCGCCTGCATGGTGGCAACCATGTCGCGTGGCAGAAAGGCCTACGTGCAATACGAAACCCAGCTCAGCCCGGCGATCGCCCGCCTCACCACGCTTCGCGAAGAACTGAAGGCCGCAATCGATGAGGATGCCGAGTCCTACAACGTCGTCATGAAAGCCTACAAGGCGGCTCGCGAATCCGCCGACGCAACCAATGGAATCAATGCTGCCCTCAAGCAGGCCACGAGCGTGCCTCTCGGTGTCGCCGAGCGAGTGGTAGAGACTGCGCAGATCGCGGCCAGCCTCAGACCCATCACCAATCCAAATATGAGTTCCGATCTCGTCACCGCGATTGCCCTCGCCAATGCCGCCCTCACCGGCGCGCTCTCAAATGTCGACATCAACCTGACGTCAATCAAACCCGACACCAGCGGAGACGAAGCCTTTGTAACCAAAACCAGGGAACAAGCAGCCGCGCTAAAGCTCTAGGTCGGCATCGAGTGGCTGCATCTCGTCTTCGTGACGGCATTTCGTCATCGCCGTTTCGTCACTTCGTCGTCCGACTTCGCGAGGCGCCTTAAACAATTTCGCTTAAATCTATCCTCTTCAACGGCGAACCTTCCTTTGTAAAGCCCGCAGTGAGATTGGCACGAGCCTTGCTTTAGACACTGCGTACGGATGCCGAATACCAAAATTCACTCACTGCAACTGAGCAATCGGCAGAAAGCGCTATTGGAGGCTCGATCCCATGTTCCGTTTGGACTATCTCTCCTGCTTGCTTACCATCCTGGCAACAATTCTTGTGGGCCGCAAACTCTGGACCGGCCTGGTCGTCTCAAGCGTCAACAGCCTGATCGTGTGCGTCATTGGAGTTCAGACGTCGCAGTTCGGATTCATTCCAGCAAATCTGTTTTGCATATGCATCTACGCGGTCAGCATCCGGTCGTGGCTCAAGGAGCGGACCAGCGCTCAGAGAATGGCAACACCGCAAACAGGGCGCGACTCCATCGAAGCAGTCGCCTCTCAAATGAATCTGGTCCAAAGCAACGCATCGGCATCCTGACTCTCCTTCGCTTCGCCAACTCCTCAACTCGTTTCCCATTCAACGGTCGAGGCGTTATCCTTTGGGACGACCATCAAAATGGCTCCCTTGAGGTGCTGAGTGAAGAGGGTAGTAAGTTTTCTTCCTGTTCTATTTGGATTATTGTTCCTAGCCGCAACGTCACAAGCGAGTTCCGCCGCCGAATCCCAGCAGAAGCCGGGATTTGTTCGGCTCGACCGGGTCACCGCTTCCCGGCCTAACGCCAACGGAATTGAAATCCGCTCCAACTCCGCCATCATGCAAATCACAGCTCTGCGCGACGATGTCGTACGAGTTCGCGTGGGTCCATCCGGCCAGTTGCCAGAAGACGCTTCATGGGCTGTCCTTTCCGCATCGCGCACTGCCACCGTCAATGTCACGCCCGAGTCCAGTGCGGCTGCGGTCGGTTTCAAAACAACCAAGCTTCACGTCTCCGTACACAAAGACCCATTCGGCCTGACCGTGACTGACCTCGCAGGCCACATCATTGCGGAAGATCTGCCTTCCCGCCCCATCGAATTTCACGGCGCTGCTTTCCGGATGTACATGAAATCGCCCGAAGACGAGCACTACTTCGGACTCGGCGACAAGCCCGGCCCACTCGACCGTCGCAACGAAGCTTTCGTCGACTGGAACACCGATGCTTTCGGCTGGCAGGAATCAACCGATCCCATCTACAAATCGATCCCCTACTTCATTACGTTCCGCAAAGGCGTCGCTGCGGGGATTTTTCTCGACAACACTTGGCGCGCCAGCTTCGACTTCAACAAGGAATATCGCGACGGCTACTCCTTCGGCTCCGAAGGCGGCCCTCTAGATCTCTACATCCTCTACGGCCCGGAACCCAAGACCGTCGTGCAGAACTGGGCATGGCTCACCGGCACAACGCCCATGCCTCCCATGTGGTCGCTCGGATATCAGCAATCGCGCTACAGCTACTACCCCGAGGCAGAAGTGCGACGCATCGCCGGCAAACTGCGCAGCGAGCACATTCCCGCAGATGTCATCTGGCTCGATATCGATTACCAGCTCAAGAACCGGCCCTTCACCGTGGATCCGGAGCGCTTTCCGCACTTCGACCAGATGATCAAGGATCTCAAGGCCGAACATCTGCGCACGATTCTGATCACCGACCTTCACGTTGCCGACCTGCCCAACGCCGGATACAAACCTTACGATGAAGGTTCCGCGGGCGATCATTTCGTCAAGAATCCTGATGGCTCAACCTATGTCGGCGTCGTGTGGCCCGGCAAAGCCGTCTTTCCTGACTTCACGCGCAAAGCTTCGCGCGAGTGGTGGGGATCGCTCTACTCCAGTTTCGTCGGCAAAGGTGTTGCCGGCTTCTGGAACGACATGAACGAACCCGCAATTTTCCTGGTCCCCTCGAAGACCATGCCCGACGACACGCGGCATCGCATCGACGAGCCGGGTTTTGCTCCACGCACTGCCAACCATCTGGAGATACACAACGTCTTCGGTATGCAAAACACGCGCGGAACCTACGAAGGGTTGCTCAAATTGCAGCCCAATCTGCGGCCGTTCGTCATGACGCGCGCCAGCTACGCAGGTGGCCATCGCTACGCAGTCACCTGGACCGGCGACAATTCCAGCAACTGGAGTCATCTGCGTCAGACCGTTCCTCAACTCCTCAATCTCGGGCTCAGTGGCTTCGCCATGGCGGGCGCGGACGTTGGCGGCTTCGCTGCTTCGCCGCAGCCTGAGTTGCTCACGCGCTGGCTTGAGGTTGCGGCGTTTCAGCCCATCGATCGCGATCACACCGCGATAGGTACCAACCCGCAGGAGCCTTGGGAAAACGGCACGCCGGAAGATGTAAACCTGCGCCGCCGCTACATTGAAGAACGCTACCGCCTGCTTCCCTACATCTACACCGTCACTGAGGAGATGAGCCGGACCGGCCTGCCCATCGTGCGCCCGCTCTTTCTTGAATTCCCGAACGGCACTGGAGATGGCCAGCCACTCGATCTTGCTAACAGCGGTTCGTTCCTTCTGGGATCAGACCTGCTCGTTGCCCAGAGCCCATTTCCAGATGAAATGGACGATTACACCGTCGCTCTGCCTCCCACTGGCTGGTACGACTACTGGACAGGTTCAAGAGTCAGTGGAAGTTCCGGCCGCAAAGCCATAGATAATGAACTGGTTTCTCAGTCCGAGGTTCACATCCGGCGGACATTGGATACCCTTCCGGTCTTCGTGCGCGCCGGCGCCATCGTGCCTCAACAGCCCTTGATCCAAAGCACCGATGAGAAGCCTCAAGGGCCGCTGACACTGCGCGTCTATCCTCCCGTGGCTCCGGGCACTGACTGTGGAGGCAGCATCTACCTCGATGACGGAGTCAGCTACGACTTCAAAAAGGGAGAATTCCTGCGCACTCAATTCTCCTGCAAGCTGACGCCCCAGGGACTCAGCGTGACAGTCGCTCCGCGACAAGGCAGCTACGAACCCTGGTGGAAACTTCTCTCCATCGAGGTCTACGGCGCGACCAAGCCTGCCTCGGGCGCTACGGTTTCCGCATCGGGCGGCTCGGCAGCCACACCGATCTCCGCCGGCTTTGATGCGGAACATCACCGCGTTACCGTCCTCGCCAATGACGATGGCAAGGGGCTCGAAATGCAACTGGCATACTGAGGCCATGTTCCGTCACAAAAAACCAACGGCGGCTGCGATCAACGAATCTCTCGCAGCCGCCGTTCATTTTTCCGCGAGCCAGCCGTCTTTTCTGGGCCTGCAAACAGGTCTGAAACAGCCACGCCTTCCTTTTGCTTTCGTTCACGACGTTTCGCGTTCGCTCCTCGGCAATGGCGAACCTGACTTCAAGCGAGCCAAACTCGCCTTTACGCGGTGGGTCCCCTTCGACCTCGGATGGGTCAGCGTCGCGAACCCAACCGCATCGATCACCGCAGGACAAATCGTTGCGGTTCAGGTGCACACCCTTGGCCTCTGGTCGTTGAACCTGAGCCGCATCGTCGAAGTCGTGGACACACCAACCTCCTTCGGCTTCCTCTATGCCACAACACCTCTCCACATCGAAGAAGGCGAAGAGCGCTTCCTTCTCACCCTCGATTCTGAGAACGGCAATGTCTGGTATGAACTGGAAGCCGTATCGAGGCCGCACAATCCTCTCGCGTTCCTCGGCCTCCCCATCACCCGACATTTCCAGCACAGATTCGCCCGCGAATCGCATCGCCGCATCGCAGAGGTGGTTTCTTCTTTCTCCGCACGAGTTGATCCGGAACTTCAACAGTGAATTCCGTTCAGCGGCTATCGACTCGTAACCAACTTCCTTGGCCTCGAAACGTGCGATCCTTTTCCGACTGTGTGCTCATTACAATGGACTCTCCGGAGGCCAATCGTGAATTCGCGGTCGATTCCCAAGCTTGTGCTGTCCGTTTCCATCTCTGCGGTGGTGCTTTGTGCCATGCCAATCAACGCTCAAATTCCGCCGGCTATTCAGAATGCGGATGGGTTGAGGATGTTTGTCGCGCCGGAAAACACCCAGCCCACTCTTCTTTTTCAACTGCCCGGCAGTCAAGATAGCGCCATTGAGGTGATATTTCCAGAGCATGTCACGGTGCGAAAGGTTGGCAGTGATGAAGCCGAGCATCTTTATCTATTCCAACCCGGACGCGATGAAAGCCCACCTCAATGGCGACAGGTTGACCAGTCACTCCAGTACGAAAGGGATTTCAAGGAGGGCATCCACCTCCTGGCACGCGCAACACTTGTCGCAGATGGCGTTCTCTTTCACTATGAGTTCTTGAATCGCTCCAATACGGCATTTGCCATGATCTACGCCCCCACCGACCCAAGGATGACTTCGATCTTCCACGATGTTCGTCTGGAACGTACTTATGTGCATCACAAGGACGGCTTTGATCTTCTCGCATCGGAAACTCCTAGCCGATTGACCATGCCCGTGAGCCAGTGGTTGCCTTCTCGCTATTTAGCTTCATTCACATGGCCCATTCCTGCACAAAGGGTAGAGCGCCGCGCAGACGGCATCACGTACTACAACAAATCGCGAGCAGTAGACGAACCCATGATCGCCACCCTGTCAACGGATCGCAAGTGGGTCGTTTCCAGCTTCACACGCACAACAGGCAATGTTTGGAGCAATCCTGAACTGACCTGCCAACACGTCGATCCAGTAGCACCGCTTGCCCCGGGAGCGCGTGCAGTTCTGGAAGTGAAGATTCTGATTTTCAAGGGCTCGCTCGAGCAGGCGCTTCAAAAGGTGGTTTCGCAGCGCGATGGGTTGAAATAGCGGGAACTGCGATGATCTAAAAGTGGCGTTGGGCCGGTGGCCTGACAGAACATAAACCCAAATCGAATCGCACCCACCGGCGTTCCGTCATGCAACGCCAAACTCCTTCGCGCGATTCAATCTGAGACAAACTTATTGTGTTAAAAGTCGTACTGCAGCGAGAAAGACTGAAGGTGTGGAGTAATGCAAGGAAAGAACGACCGAAGAATCAGAAGAATGCTCAGCGCTGCACTGTTGCTGTGTGCCGGCATGTTGAGCAACGCACAAGGCAACACCGCAAGTCAGGGCATTCCTGATTCTCCAAAACCTGCCGAGCGTTCCATCGAAGGCCTGAACTATCTCGGCGGAGATGCCGCGATGCCGCCGTTTTCTGACAGCATCATCGACATTGATTCGAGATTTCGGCGCGCGCTCTTTCGCAAAGGCCTCGCCTTTCGAGTCATTACGGGGCCGCAGTACACACAGAACTTGCTTGATGCGCCTGTGCCTGCGGATGAGCAGGTCTACGTTGGTCAACGCGCTTTCGAGAGCATGTTCGTGCAGCCGATCCTGTCGGCGGACCTTCGTCAATTGCACCTGCAACACGCGCAGTTATATATGGGCGGAGTGTGGAACTGGGTGAGTTGGAACCCCGCTGGTCCAAAGACTATTCAGTTGTGGGCTCTCTATTTCTACAAGGCATTCGGAGAAGATCGCGTGGAGATAAAGGCCGGATACATTGCCAACAACATGAATTTCGTTGGTCTCTTTGTAGGCGGATCGACCGCGACAGGTGCACAGGGCGTTTATGCCGTATTGCCCTACGAAGCTGGCATGTCCTACTTCCCTCTGACCGCGCCTTCGTTCAATGTTCGAATCCGCGGGCCTAAAAATACCTACATCAAGACCGCCGCGCAGCGGAGCATAGATCCAAACGGCGGCCCGACCGAAGTTGCACGAAATCACACCGGCTTCCGGTTCATTCCACACGGCGACAAACTGGTCCTGATCAATGAAGCGGGCTACTTGCGTGCAGCAGGCTCTGATGCGCATGAGATGTGGTTTCGCGCCGGCTACATATACAACTCGACGCACTACAGGAATGAGGCCACTGGACAATCAGAGGCGGGCAATTCCTGCACATACGCCCTTATCGATTATCAATTGCTCAAGTCGAGCCGGGAGCATCCGAAACACGGACTCTATGCCGGCGGATCTTTCATGACAGTGCCGGAAACAAAAAATCCATACGCACGCTATTACGAGTTAAGGCTCTACAAAAAGGCGCCGGTCCAGTCTCGTCCTGATGACGTTCTTTCCGGAGTCGCATCCCGAACCGGCTACAGCAATATCTTTACTGACAATCTCGTCTCCCAGGGCAAGACCGTGTGGCGGGCAGGAACGACCGTCACCGGCAGCTACTCTCTGCGCGCTTCACCCGGCAACTACGTGAGCCTGGGATTGAGCTATGTTGCGGGCCCGGCAATAACGCCGCGCGTTCCTAATGCACTCAACATCATTGCGAATTGGTCCCTGTTTTTCTGAAGTTGTTGTTGGATGAAAGGCGGATTACCTCGGGTCGAAAATAACGAAGCGGTCTGAGTGGCTAACGTACACACGCTGAAAAAGCACAGTAGCCAATATCCCGTCCTCCTCCCGGTCTGGAATGCTCTGCGAGCCGCTCGCTGGGGTGACGAAGGGAACTTTTCGAACGATGCGACCGCCAATCTTCATGTCCTGCGGAGGCAGGACAGCGAACGCCCTGCGCGCATCGCTTACCTCTGCTCCATGGAGCTTGGCTCGCTTGAGTAGCGGCTGTTCCAGTTCCCTGTTGCCCGCGTACAGAATCGGGCCGTCGCTGCCGGAGTCGACCTGAAGCAGGACCGGTCGCGTTCCAGCGTCGGAGAGATTGACCGAGACTACCAGGCGTTCCGAGAACGGCACTTCGGTTTCCGGGTGCTTTGAGCGGACCATCGGAATCCGTTCGCCGCGCAGGTGTTCTTCCATGAGCTTCGCTTCATCGAGACAGAGCAGTTTGTGCTCATAGTCGATCAGCACATCGAAATGGGCGAGAAAATTCTCTCCGAGGACGCCGCGAATCTGCGGATCTGCAGCCTGAATCGGCCCGAGACCCTGGACCACAACGAGAGGTTTCAACACCCGGTGTGAGCCTGCCTCCAACGAATCCAATTCTCCGACCCACGTCTGGGAATAGGTCGAGGTGGCGACCAGTCCGACCGTACCCTGCGACTTCAGGTGAAGCTGGGCCGCGAGTGCGGGGTCTATCACGTTGAGTTGGCTGCCGGTGTCGACCATGAACTCATACGGACCCGACCCGTTGATCTTTACGGGAATCACGAGCAGAGCCCCAGCGACGATTCGCGGTCTGAGGCCTGCGATGTTACCGGGGCAACGCGTCTCTGCCTGACTGGAAATGGACGGGAAAGAAAATGCGGTGGCGAGAAAGACACAGAGGGAATTGCAGAGCGATGAGAGTTTCATGTCGGCCTCCGCTCGCGGGGTGCGAGCCGAAGGCGACAGTGGGGGCTATATCTGGCTACCTCAATGGATTGGGGGTAGAATTCGTGTCAATGCAATATGGAAAAGATGTAGATCGGCATAACTGCCAGCGATTCTTTAACTTGAATAGGCAGCGCTTAGGGTGACGAGCGCACAACCCGCCTAGTGTTTGAACACAAGGGGCCTTCCCCAATGGCTGAAACACAATCCACTCCGCGACTTGTACGCTTCGGTGCATTCGAGGCAGACCTGCAGACGGGCGAGCTACGCAAAGATGGCGTGAAGCTGAAGTTCGGCGGGCAGCCGTTTCAGGTTCTGAGCATTCTCCTGGAGCGCCCGGGCGACGTGGTGACACGCGACGAGTTGCAGAAGCGTCTCTGGCCCGACACGTTTGTCGATGTCGAACGCAACCTCAACACCGCCGTCAACAAGATCCGCGAGGTCCTCGGCGACTCGGCGGAGAGCCCACGATTCATCGAGACGCTGTCTCGTCGCGGTTACCGGTTCATTGGTGAGCTTGAACCGCGGGTCCAGGCCGCTGTTCCGGTCGTACCGAATCGCGGTTGGCGCCCGCGTACAACATGGTGGAAGATCGCAGCCGGCGTTCTCGCCATCGCAGTCTTGGCTGGGGGAGTTCTTGTCGTCTCCCGTTGGACTAAACGGGGCAGTCCGCCTGAACCTGAGGTCCTCACTCCGGTTCCATTTACAACCTTTCCGGGGCAGGAAACCGCCCCCGCGCTCTCCCCTGACGGCTCCAGAATCGCATTCTCCTGGAACGGGGATCCCGCATCAGGGGCAAAGGGCTTTGATCTGTACGTGAAGGCAATCGGAAGCGAAACCCTTCAGCGACTCACACATCACCCCGCAACCTGGATTAGTTCAGCATGGTCTTCCGACGGAACCCAGATTGCGTTTCACCGATTGTCTGGCGCTGACTCGGGTATCTATGTTGTGCCTGCCCTAGGCGGGCCAGAGAGAAAGCTTGTATCAACCAGACTGCTTGTATCAGCCGGAAGGGCTCTACCGGATTTCTCCATTATCAGTTGGTCACCGGACAGCAAATGGATTGCCTATAGCGATCTCTTAGCGGGCAAGGAAGGCCTGGAGGACGTTGGGATATTCTTCCTCTCGACGGACACGCTGGAAACCCGGCGGCTTTCAAACCCTCCGAACTGCTTTAACATATCCACTCCGAGGTTCTCTCACAACGGCGGGCACCTTGCATTCTGGTGTTCACGAAGCATGAACGATTCCGCCCTCTACTCCGTTACGTTTCCGAGTGGTGAGCCGCGAATGATTGCAACGATGCCCGATTTTCCAAGTGGGCTAACCTGGTCGGCGGACGACAAGAGATTGATTTCTTCAGCGGTATCGGGCGAGCAAGGCCAACTCATCGACGTCACCGTCGCGGATGGCTCATTCAGAAGGCTTGCTTTTACAGGAAATTCCCATCTGCCAACTGTCTCGCAGCGAGGTGACAAACTGGCCTACAGTTTGACATCCAGCAGCATCGCCAGCATCTGGCGTAGGGATCTACTGCACCCTGAGTCTCCCGCCGTGCAATTCGTGCCTTCCACTCGCTCACAATGGGATGCTCAGTTCTCCCCAGACGGAAAACGGGTTGCCTTTGTATCTGAACGGTCCGGAGTGCAGGGAGTTTGGGCCAGCGGCGAGGATGGCAGCAACCTGGTTCAGATCTCAAATCCCCGGTATATGAGCGGTAGTCCACAGTGGTCGCCCGACGGAAGGAAGATAGCGTTTGATTCACTCCCCTCGGACCACTGGCAGATATTTGTGGCTGATGTCTCCGAAGGGGTTCCTAGAAAGTTGACCACGAATGTCTCCGGCTCCGACATTAGTCGGCCACATTGGTCCCGAGACGGAAAGTGGATCTATTTCAGGTCCGATCCACCTGGGCGACAAGGGATCTTTCGATGTCCCGCACTGGGAGGAGATGCTGTAGCAATATCGGAAGATGCCGCTGGAGTCGAACCGCAGGAGTCTTTCGATGGCGAAACGATTTATTATGCAAGCGGATATAACAAACCAGTGCTGAAGAGAGTGGCTCTACGGGCGCTTCCTGGTACGGCGTTTGAAGTTGATGGATTGCCTCACTTGCCTTCCGATACGGCTTGGACTCCCACTGCAGGGGGTATCTATTTCGTTCCTGCAGATTCGCCCAGATCTCTCCGGTATTTTGATTTCGCTAGCAAGCAGATACGCCCAGTCTTTGAAGCGGACACGGATTTCAACTGGTCTGTCGGTTTCCTCCGATGGCCGCTGGATCCTTTATTCCCAATATTACAAAGCAAACGGCGACATCGTGATCGTCAATCACTTTCACTAGCGCTGTCGCGTTCTTCGCTTGAGGAAAAATGTCTTTGGAACAAGCTACCCATTCGCCTCGACTTGTACGCTTCGGTGAATTCGAAGCCGACCTGCGGACAGGCGAGCTACGGAAGGATGGCGTGAAGCTGAAGTTCAGCGGGCAGCCTTTTCAAGTGCTCGCCATCCTGCTGGAACGCCCCGGCGACGTGGTTACACGCGAAGAATTGCAGAAGCGCCTCTGGCCGGACACGTTTGTGGATGTCGAGCGCAATCTCAACACCGCCGTCAACAAGATTCGCGAGGTCCTCGGCGACTCGTCGGAGAACCCGCGTTTCGTAGAGACTTTGCCCCGGCGAGGTTATCGGTTCATTGGTGACCTTGAACCTCCGCCGCAGACCGCAGTCCCGGTGGAACTCAATCACGAGCGTCACTCTCGTCGAACTTGGTTGAAGATCGCAGCGTCTGTTTTCGCCGTCGCAGTCTTGGCTGCGGGAGCTTTTGTCGTCTCCCGTTGGCCGAAGCGGGATGATCGGCCAGAATCCAAGGTACTGACCCCGCTTCCCTTTACAGCATTTCTGGGCCAGGAGACAGCGCCCGCAATCTCCCCTGACGGCTCCAGGATCGCATTCTCATGGAACGGTGGCCCTGAAACGGGAGCAAAGGGCTTTGACCTGTACGTAAAATCGATTGGAAGCGAAACGATTCTTCGGCTGACGCATTACCCCTCAAACTGGATTAGTTCGACATGGTCTCCCGACGGAACCCAGATTGCGTTTCACCGATTGGCCGGCGATGACACGGGCATCTATGTTGTACCTGTCCTCGGCGGGCCCGAGCGAAAGCTCGTATCAACTCGAATTCGTGGCATTCCGCTCTCTACCATCAGAATTAGTCGGATTCACCTCTCTAACATCAGTTGGTCGCCAGACGGAAAGTGGATTGCTTACAACGATTTCTTGCCCGGCAAGGACGGCTCGGAACACGTTGGGAACGTCCTCCTTTCCACAGAAACCTTGGAGAGTACGTGGCTTCCGATGAGTCCAAACTGCGTGAACACCGACACGCCGACGTTCTCTCACAGTGGCGAGTACCTGGCATTCTGGTGTTTCGAGGGCTCGAATCAGTTCGGTCTATATTCCATGTCGTTTCCTCGCGGTCAGCCAAAGATGATTTCAATGTTGCACAGCTTCCCGAGTGGGCTGACCTGGTCAGCAGATGATAAAAGACTGATCTACGCAGCGCAGCGTGGCCCGCAAAGCGAACTCCTGGAGGTCACTGTCGCGAGCGGCTCGTTCAAGCAAATCGGCATTCAAGGAAATTTTGAACTGCCGACAGTTTCGTCCAAGGGCGAAAAGCTGGCATACAATTCGGAATCCGTCACGATCGCTGTATGGCGAAGAGACCTGCTTCACCCTGAGTCTCCACCGGTGGAGCTTGTTCCTGCCACGAGGTCACAATACGATGCTCAGTACTCGCCGGATGGAACGAGATTAGTGTTTGCTTCTGAACGGTCCGGAGTCCAGGGCGTGTGGGTCAGTGGCGAAGATGGCACCAACTTGGTGCAGATCTCGAAACCCGAAATTCGGAGCGGTAGTCCGAAATGGTCGCCGGACGGGAAAAGGATCGCGTTTGATGCGCAACCTTCAGGCCGCTGGGAAATCTATGTCGCCGATGTTTCCAAGGGAATACCTCGAAAGTTGACTACAAATATTTCCGATGTCTCCCGGCCACATTGGTCCCGCGATGGAAAGTGGATCTATTTCACGTCGAATGAACCTGGGCGAATGGGGGTCTTTCGATGCCCAGCACAAGGGGGAGATGCGGTAGCACTATCCAAAGATAATGCCGGTGTCGAACCGCAGGAGTCCTTCGATGGCGGAACAATCTATTTTGCAAGCAGAACTAACAAACCAGTACTGAAGAGAGTGGCTCAACAGACGCTGCCCGGTACGGCGACTGAGGTTGATGGATTACCTCGTGTACTTTTAGAGAATGCGTGGACCCCGCCGCGGGGGGTATCTATTTCGTTCCAGCAGACTCACCCGGATCGGTTTGCTTCTTCGATTCCACTACCAAACGGATCCGCACAATCTTTGAAGTGGACAAGGGTTCTGCCTCCGGTTTGTCGATCTCTCCCGATGGCCGCTGGATCCTTTACTCACTAGGCGGCAATGTAAACAGCGACATCATGCTCGTCGATCACTTTCATTAGCGTTGTTCGTTCTTCCCTAAAGGAAAAATGTCTTTGGAACAAGCTACCCATTCGCCTCGACTTGTTCGCTTCGCAGATTTCGAAGCAGACCTGCGGACGGGCGAGCTGCGCAAGGATGGCGTGAAGCTGAAGTTCAGCGGCCAGCCATTTCAGGTGCTTGCAATTCTGCTCGAACGCCCGGGCGATGTGGTGACGCGCGAAGAATTGCAAAAGCGTCTCTGGCCCGACACGTTCGTCGATGTCGATCACAACCTTAACACCGCGATTAACAAAATCCGGGAGGTCCTCGGCGACTCGGCCGAGAGTCCGCGCTTTGTCGAGACGCTGTCTCGCCGCGGCTATCGGTTCATCGCGCCGGTTGAAACAGATCCCTCCCTTATAAGCCAGAACCCACTAGAAAAGCCGATCGACAAACCGCTAAAGTTGAAAAAACGATTCTGGTTGTGGCGGCCAGTCTTCAGCGGCACAGCCGTCCTGGCTGTTGGGCTTGTCGTCTGGATTTCGCTATTCAAAACAGCAGGAACGCCGCGTGTAGTCCGCTTCACGCCATTGACCAATGATGGCCAGAGAAAGATGGGTCCTCTGGTGAGCGACGGGTTGCGCGTCTACTTCAATGAATTGTTGCCCGACGGGCGACTCATCCTTGCGCAGGTCTCTGCACATGGGGGAGAGGTTGTTCCTCTCTCATCGCCACTCCATGCACCTATTGTTCAGGACATCTCGAAGGATGGAACCGACCTTCTGTTGGCCAGTGACGAGGGGGCGCAGGGCAGGTCAATCTGGGTGCAGCCTGTTGCCGGAGGATCGCCACATCGGGTTGGGACAATCCTTACCACTTGGGGGCCATGGGGGGCGGGACTCGCTTATGCAGCGTTCACCAAAGATGGATCCCACGTCCTCTTCAGCCAAGGACATGACATCTACTCCGTAAGTCGAGACGGCTCAGAATTACGGAAAATCTTCACGGTCGGCCACTTCTCGAAAGACTTCCGGTATTCGCCCGACTCTCGGGTTCTGCGATTCACGCAATTTGACCCCTATGCCGAAGCAGCAATCATGAGTGGCTCTGCGGATGCAATCGGACTCCACAAACTGGTCGACGGATGTTGCGGCGAATGGACGCCGGACGGCCGATATTTCATTTTTGCAGGCGAGCCCAATTTTCGATCGGACCTTTGGGCGTTGCGCGAATCAGGGAAATTCCGTTGGCAAAGGCGAAGTGATACGCCGATTCAGTTGACGGCGGGGCCGCTCGATTTTCAGTTTCCTTTACCGGCCAGAGATGGAAACGAGATTTTCGCAATCGGGACAGCCTACCGCTCCGAAATCGTGCGCTACGACAAGAAGAGCGGCGAATTTGTGCCCTATCTATCCGGAATCTCGGCCGAAGAAGTGACATTTTCTGCCGACGGAGGATCGGTCGCCTATACCTCATTTCCGGAAGGCGTTCTATGGCGAAGCAGATTGGACGGCAGCGAGAAGATACAGCTTACCTTCTCGCCTATGAAGGTATCCGCACCACGCTGGTCACCGGATGGCCGGCAAATCGCGTTCAGCGGTATCGTGCCTGGAGGGGCCTGGAATATTTATGTCGTTCCAAGTACCGGCGGTTCACCCGAACGCCTGCTGCCGAGCGATCAAGGCCAGTTGGATGTCGACTGGTCCCCGAATGGAAAATCATTAGCCTTCGGCTCGGCTGTAGACCCTAAGGGCTCGATTTACATCATGGACTTGAATTCCAGACACGTCTCTACTCTGCCCGGCTCCACGGGATTGTTTTCGCCTCACTGGTCTCCGGATGGCAGATTCATCTCTGGCACAGTGATCGAGTCCGGGAATCTAATGCTTTTCGATACCGCCGCCCGGAGTTGGACGAAACCGTGTGACTGTGCCGGGGGGTATCCCATGTGGTCGCATGACGGAAAGTATCTCTACTTTGAGCCTGCTTCGGAGCCAGGTGAGGGCAACCGCATCGCCCGCCTCCGACTGAGCGATCACAAGATTGAGACCGCCGCGGATGTCAGCAGTGTCGTCCGCTGGACGGCCCTGACTGTCAGTCAATGGTTTGGCCTGACCCCCGACGATTCGATATTGATTCCCCGAAACATCGGAACACAGGAAGTCTATGCTCTCGAGATGCAATGGCCATGATTCAAGAGGATTCTGGGGCCAAGTCTTTTAGGGAGAGAATTTTGCGTCACTCCTCACCCGCAAGCCCAAGAATAAACGTAACTTATTTACAGAATACCCCGGGGGTGTCCCCGTGAGAATCGAAGCTCAGTGATAAGCCCCGCAGGGTGCATTCCCATTCTCCAGAGTCGGGGCCGGTACAAATCGAATCCCCTCCCCCTCAACTCCCCGTTTCCCTCATCAGAGGCTGGTACCCTAAAAGCATGAAATTCGGGGTTCTAGTTTTTCCCGGGTCCAACTGCGATCACGACACCTACAACGTGATTGCCGAGATTGCTCATCAGCCAGTCACCTTCCTCTGGCATGACTCAGAGGACCTTCAGGGCGTCGATGCGGTCCTCGTCCCCGGCGGCTTCGCCTATGGCGACTATCTCCGCACCGGCGCGATCGCACGGTTTTCTCCCGTCATGCAGGCAGTGCAACGTTTCGCCGCTGGCGGAGGACTCGTCCTTGGCATCTGCAACGGCTTCCAGATCCTGACCGAGGCGGGGCTGCTGCCTGGGGCGCTCATGCGCAATGCGGGCCTCAAGTACGTCTGCAAGCAGGTTCACATCCGCGTGGAGACGACAAACAGTCCCTTCACCAACGAGCTCTCGAAGGGCGAGGTCCTTCAGATTCCTATTGGTCATATGGAAGGAAATTACTTTTGTACTCCCGAGGAGCTCAATCGTCTGGAAAGCGATGACAGAATTGCTTTCCGATACGTCACACTTGCAGGTGAGACTGCGCCTGAAGCGAATCCAAACGGCTCGCTTAGCAATATCGCCGGAATCCTTAACGAAGGAAGAAACGTTCTGGGAATGATGCCGCACCCGGACCGATCCAGCGAGAAACTGCTTGGCTCCGCCGATGGCTGGAAGATCTTCGCTTCGATGATTGAGGCTCTGGCCACACGTTGAGGTCTGAATGTTGAACGAGGAAGTTCGGAATCGATGATCGACATCCATGCGCACCTTATCTACGGGGTGGACGATGGGTCTCCCGATTTGCCGACTTCTTTGGAGATGGCAACCGTTGCAGCGTCCGAGGGTGTATCCAGGATTGTTTGCACTCCACATGCCAGCGAAAGCTATCCCTATAACCCCTCGTTGATTGAGTCCCGCTATAACGAGTTGCGAGCGAAACTCAAGGGCGTGATCGAACTGAGCCTGGGTTGCGACTTCCACATGAACGCAACAAATATTGAAGACGCGCTGGCCCATCCATTGCGTTATTCGATCGATGGCAAAGGTTACCTCCTCATTGAATTCCCCGACATGGTGATTCCGCCGCAATACACCGATGCGCTGCGCAGATTGCGGAAAGCGGGATACACATTGATCATCACCCATCCAGAGCGGAACCCCGTTCTGCAGCGCGACCCGGAGATGCTGGCCGACTGGATGCGCGAAGGCTGCCTCGTGCAGGTCACCTCAGCGTCTTTGTACGGGCGGTTTGGCAAGGTGGCAAAGTCCTTTGCCGATGCCCTGCTCGATCGCAACTGGATCCACTTCCTTGCCAGCGATGCGCACCACCCTGAGTGGAGACCCACACACCTCAGGAAGGGTTATGACTACGTAGCCGCGCGAGTAGGCGAGGAAGTATCCCAGCGCCTGTATGTCAGCAATCCAAAGGCCGCCGTCGAGGGCGCAAAGTGGCCCGCGCAGCCTGAACCGGTGGGTTTGTGGGAGGGCGTTCCGCTCGCCTACGATTTCAGCAGCTCAGTGAAAACGAATGGCAAATCCGACGCCAAGGACAAGCCGAGCATCTGGGAGCGGCTTTTTTCGCGCTGACGATTGGCTGCTTTTCGCTTAGAGTCCCAGACCCCCATCAACTGTCAATATCTGACCGGTAACGAAGCTGGAACCGGTGGCAAACGATAGCACGGCTTGCGCTACATCCTCCGCAGTGCCGTTTCGCTTCATCGGTGTCTTCGCCGCAAATCGTTTCGCGGCATCCCCATCTTCTCCCGCGAATTCAATCCAGCCCGGAGCCACGCAGTTCACACTGACCTCTGGTGCGAATGCCTTCGCCATCGCTTGCGTCAGCATGTGCAGAGCAGCCTTTGACGAACAATAATGCGCATGCCCGGCCCACGCATGAATCCCGCCCAGCGAACCGATGTTCACAATCCGGCCCCGAACTGCGCGCAGATGTGTCAGGGCTTCGCGGGAAACGAGAAACGGACCGCGCGCATTGGTTTCGAACACGGCATCCCACTGCTCGACGCTGATTTGGTCGATAGGCGCGGTTTCAAAGACAGCAGCGTTGTTGATCAGCACATCAAGGCGACCGTGAAACGCGATCACTTCGCTGATCGCACCACGAACTGCGCTTTCTGAGCGAACATCGCACTCCAGCGCCAGAGCACGGCGCCCAAGTCCTTCAATTGTGCCTATTAGTTCTTTTGCCTCGCCCTTGGATGCGCGATAGGTGATCGTCACATCCGCGCCTGCCTCCGCCAACGCTAAGGCAATCTGTCGCCCAATGCGGCGCGCTCCCCCGGTAACCAGTGCCGATTTGCCGCTGAGTGCTTGGGTTGGCATTAGGCTGTTGGGTGCAACTTGCGACACAACTGCTCGAGAATATGCAATCTCACTGAGGTTGCGGCTGTCCTGAGTTGGGCTGGCTGCCTTTTTCGTTCGCAGACTCGGCTGGCTTATCCTTCGCCGAATCACCGGAGTCCTTCTGGTCAGAAGTGCTCTTGACCGGAGGCTTGGTGGCTCCCGCTGCCTGGTCATGTTTCTTGTAGATCGAGTATTGCTCGCCCGGGCGTTTCATCCGGATGTCGATTGACAGCTCGGGCTTGTCGATCTCGAAGTCTTCGCCGTAGGTCTGGTACCCCTTTGCAATGACCTGCAACCGCATTGTCGAGTTCAGGGGGAGGACGTCGATCATCGTCTTCCCATCCTCGTTCGTCTTCAACTCCATGTTGCCTTTGTCGCCGTCCAGATGAAAAATCACGGCTGCGTTTTCAAGAGGCTTCGCGTCGCTGTCACGCACGATGGACACTTCGATTCGAGCGGTTGGGGGCGGTGACTTGTACTTGCGCCCGCGATGGGTTGTAGTCTGGGCAGAAAGAGCTACGCCCGCAAGCAACACGAGTGCGGCGGAAACGACAAGAAAGCGAAGGTTGCGACGGCACAACATGCATATGATTGTACCCGTTTTTGTAAAGAACATGCGACTGCCCGCCCAGCGACTCACCGGCGTCAATAGCAATCCGGAACCCAGCGTTTTCAGCGAGTTGCGCTTCGATCGAAAAGTCGTAGACCTCTCAAGCTGTTTCTAGTATTCCCAATAAATTCAGCGAAAAGGTAAACTTAATCAGAGGTCGCCATGCCAGAGATTCAGCGCAGAAAGACACCCACAGTCAAGATTGGGCAGGTTCGGGTCGGTTGGGAAGTACCGGTCGTCGTCCAGTCGATGACCAACACCGACACCGCCGATGTTGTGGGCACCATTGAACAGGTTGCAGCGCTGGCCCTCTCGGGTTCTGAAATCGTTCGTGTCACCGTCAACAATGAAGACGCCGCTGCGGCTGTTCCTGCAATTGTCGAAGGACTGGACAAGCGTGGCATCCACGTCCCGATCGTGGGCGACTTTCATTACAACGGGCACCTCCTGCTGAAGAAGTTCCCTGCCACAGCGCGGGCCCTTGCGAAGTACCGCATTAATCCCGGAAACGCCTCCATCGGTAAGAAAGACAACGACAACTTCCAGGTCATGGTCGAATGCGCTGTCGAGAATCAAAAGCCGGTTCGCATCGGTGTCAACTGGGGTTCGCTCGACCAGGCTTTACTCACCCGCATGATGGACGAGAACAACAAGCTGGCCGACCCGCTTCCTGCGCGCGAAGTAATGATGGAAGCGATGGTTGTGAGCGCCCTCGAATCGGCCAAGGCTGCCGAGCGTTATGGACTGCGGCACGATCAGATCATTCTCTCTGCCAAGGTGAGTGGCGTTCGCGACCTCATCGACGTCTACACCAACCTCGCCGCGCGCTGCGACTACGCACTCCATCTTGGATTGACTGAAGCAGGAATGGGCTCCAAAGGTCTCATCGCGTCCACCGCAGGTCTCGCTCCCCTGCTCCTTGCCGGTATCGGCGACACCATTCGCGTCAGCCTCACACCGAAGCCGGGCGGCGACCGCACTGAAGAAGTTCTGGCGGCGCAACAAATCCTGCAGTCGCTCTCGATCCGAAGCTTTATGCCGCAGGTCACCAGTTGCCCTGGCTGCGGCCGCACCACGAGTACCTATTTCCAGGAGCTCGCCGAGCAGATTCAAAGCTACCTGCGCACCTCAATGCCTGATTGGCGCAAGCAATATCCCGGCGTTGAAGAACTGAAGCTCGCAGTCATGGGCTGCGTCGTCAACGGCCCCGGCGAGTCGAAGCACGCAAATCTCGGTATCAGCCTGCCGGGCACGTTTGAAGAGCCCAAAGCCCCGGTCTACGTCGACGGCAAACTCTACACAACTTTGCGTGGCGACACCATCGTGGCGGAGTTCAAGCAGATTCTCGACAACTACGTACAGAGCCACTACGGTCAAGGCGCAAAGAGCGCGGAACTCGTCGAAACACACTAGGGATCCGCATTCCCTTCTCCGGCGATTTGGCGTAACCTCTTAGCAATTCCCCAGAAAAGAATTGCGATGCAGCGTATCGCGCTAATGCTTGCCCTGTGCCCGGCGATAGCCCTGGCCAGCAATCCGAAGTCGTGCGTCACCGCCGAAGAGGCGACGCAGATGCCAAACAAGGATGTTTGTGTCACCGCGCATGTCTACGACGTGGTCGAACTGGCCGACGGAACCCGTTACCTTGACGTCTGTTCTCCCGACACGCCAGATGAGCGCTGCCAGTTCACTATCGTTAGCTTGAAAGAAGATCGCGCGCAGGTCGGCGAGTTGCGGAAGCTCCTGAACACTGACGTGCGTGTACGCGGCACCGTCCAGCCCATGCACGGACGCTCAGCAATGGTACTGAACCACCCGCGGCAGTTTCAAGGCGGGCCGCCAAAATTCAAACCCAATCCCATACTCCTGCACGGCTTCACCGGCGAACAAAGCAAGCCGCCCGTGAGCGACCCGAATCTTCGATCCCAAGGCGGCCATCGGGCATTTATGAATTCACACGATCAGGAGCCGCTTCGATAGGATTCGCAATCCACAAAATAGCCAATCATCTCAGCGACCGCACGTGGCGGCGCAACTCATCCAGCGAATAGCGAGTGCCGCGCCAATCGACTCCGTCGCGGGCGAGAGCAAGAATCATCGAACGCAAAAATGCAAACAGAACGATCGTTGTGACTGGAGCGAAGAAGATCGCGTGCCATGGCGACACCTGCGAAATACGGCGGTTCGCGAGATAGACCAGCCCGATCGCCAGGTAAGTCAAAAAGCCCGCGGCCATCGCCCATCCACCCCATGCGATGGCTGCCAGTGGCACGACCACATGAATTACCAGGCTCGCGCATGCCAGCAAATGGAGTGCAACTCGAAAACGGCTCACGGCAAAGCCGTTCTTTTCGAAGAGCCGGATCACGGCGAGCGTGCCCTCGATCCAACGAATCCTTACCAGGTCCGGCCCAACAACCACATGCTGCGAATAGCCGGCGCGCTTGACTCGCCAACCGAGAAACAAATCGTCCAAAACTTCCATCCGCAGCGATTCGAATCCGCCCACCTGCTCGTAAACTTCTCGCCGAACCATGTTGAATCCGCCGACGCCGATGAAGTCTCTGGCTCTCGGATCCGATACTTTCCAGAGCCGCATCGTCCACTGCGCTAAAGCCTGCATGGCTGGCAGCACGGCACGCTCACCAAGGGATTCGAAAACGATAGTGGGCGTTAAAACCAGATGATCCGCCTTGAGAGCGACAGCCTCTCGCAGAGCCAGTTCCAGAGCGCGAGGATCAAACAGCACATCCCCATCGGTAAACAGCAACCATGGAGCGATTGCCTGCTTGGCCCCCAAAGCCATCGCGTGCGGCTTGCCAAGCCAGCCAACGGGCAATTCATGAATATGAATAGTCTCCACGCGATGAGGGCTGCTGCTTCCCTCTTCCGCCGCCGAAATTGCATCCATGATCTTCCCGGTGTCATCGGTCGAGCGATCATCGATTGCGATGATCTGGAGGCGTATACCAGTCGACGCAAGCAGCGATCGCAGCGTAGCCGCGATCGATCCCTCCTCGTTCAGCGCGGGAATGATAACCGTGAGATGCGGGCCTTCCCCTGGTTCAAGCTGTGGCAGCGTGGTCGGATCGACTCGTGTTAGATCAGGCAGGCGCCGCATTCCGCGCAGCGCCGTCGCAGCTTGGTAGAGCCACGCGATCGCCAGCACCCAGGCGAGCAACATCGCGATCTGCGTCATCGAAATCATCAGACCCATGATGCAAGTATCGCTGACACGCATCACGACACATGCATCGCGACCCACGCATCCTGCAATCCGATTTCCAGGATCAGGCGCTGGCGGCCGGAATCTCTTCAAGTGCCGGAGCGAACCGCGCACCACTCCACAGGATCACGCAAGAGATAACCAGAAAAATCAACGTCGATCCCAGCCCAATCCGCAGGTTTGAACGATCAGAGATGGCCCCGATGATTTGCGGCGAAAATGTATCGCCAAAGGCGTGAATAATAAAAAGATTCAGCGATATCGCCGTGGCTCGAACCGGCGCCGAAACCGAGTTCACGATTGCGGCATTGAGCGGCCCGGTGTTGAGAAAGAGAAAGAATTCCGCAGCGAAAAGCGATGGCACCGCCCATGCCGTTGGGCCGAAGAAGACAAGCGCTCCAAATGGCAGCGTGAGAGCCACACTCCAGAACGAAAGCAGATAGAGAGCGCGATGGTTAGTACGCAGCCATCGCTGAGCGATCCAGCCACCCACCAACGTTCCGGCAATTCCGTCGATTACCGTAATCGCACCCACGACCGTGCTCGCGGAGGCTACCGAGAGACCTGCCGAGCGATGCAGAAACGTGGGAACCCACGATGAAATCCCACCCATCGCAAACGTCAGCGTGGCCATCCCGAAAGTGGCAGTCAAAAATGCAGGGTTGGAGAAGATTCCTATAAACGTGGATCGTTTTGCCGTGGGTTTCACATGATCGCTGGCTCCGCGCTCCGGTTCACGTCCCAGCCAGCCATAAAGGGCCGCGATCACGAGTCCCGGAATCGCACAGACGAAGAACGGCGCACGCCAGCCCCAGAGTGTTCCCAGTTGCCCGCCCGCAAGATAGCCCAATGCCGCCCCGACAGGAATGGCAAGATAGAAGATCGAAAGGATGCGATTGCGGTCGCGCTCCGGATAAAAATCGGCCAGCACAGCCGGAGCAAAGATGCCGAACGTTGCCTCGCCCACACCCACAATCGCGTGACGAATATAGAGGGTGCGATAGTCATGTACCCACGCCGTCGCGAGAGTCGCCAGGCTCCAGAGAACCGCCCCAAAGATAATGAGCGGCTTCCTGGGAAATCGGTCGCCGAGCCATCCCGTAAGCGGCGCCACCAGCATGTAGACGATAAACAGCGCCGTCGTCAGCGCACCCATCTCCTGGTCCGTCGAGCCAAATTCCCGTTGGATCAGTGCGACCTCGCCGGGCAGGATGTACCGATCGATGTAATTGAGCAGATTCAGCGCGATCAGCAGCAACAGCGCCACAAGTGCGGGGCTGAAGCGCGGGCGAAGATTGGGTGAGGTTGGCTGCAAGCTTGTTCAGTCTAAGAATCGGAACGTCACCATGAATATCACACAAGGTAACGGCGCAGCACTTCGGCGTCACATTCGCGGCCTGGTACGTCAGGCCGCCGGCCGCGGCCAGCGGGCTTCCACCGTGGTCGCGATTCCCCCACGCGGACGGAACTCACCACGAACTACAGCCCAAACCGGATCACAAGCCTTTACGACGTCTTCCAGCACTTGATTGACGATGTTCTCTTGAAAGATCCCCAGATTCCGATAGCAGAAGAGGTATTCCTTCAGCGACTTCAACTCGAGGCATCGACCGCTCGGCATGTAACGGATGCGAGAGAGCGCCAAAATCAGGCAAGCCGGTCTTGGGACAAACGGACGTCAGTTCCGGATCGTCGATCACGATTTCGTACCCGGGAAATTGATTCTGCCAGGTTTCGATCGCGAGGAAACGCGAAATCAAGGCCTGCTTTGGCGTGGTCGTCTGTGTAGCGTGGTTCCTGTGCCATATATGAATATTGTACGGTTTGGTCGCCGTGGTAAATGGCCGCGTCGTTCGCCAACTGACCTCGCCTGCTCTGCGTCAAAATAGATCGTTTCAGTTTGCAGGTAATTAACTCCGAATGGCGCACAATAAATACAGGAAAGCTCCAGGCCGGAAGTCACGGGGGAATCCGAGATCGCGTGGAAAAGAGTACCCACCCCCGGGTCAAAAAATATATATTTCTTGTGGAAATTTGCCGATTATTTCGCGGTTCTGTGAAACACCCGACCGCACGAACAGAAACGAAGATGGGTTCCGACGACGAAAGACAATGAAGCAGACTCGCGACGGGCTTCAGCGCCTGTGCAGTCACGACCAACAATACCAACCGACATAATCTTGCCTATAAGAATGTTACCGAGGTCGGGTGCCCCAGGTCTCGTTTTTGAGACCTGGGAAAGCTACGAACGCGGCGCAGCTTCCACGCGCATATTGCCGGGTGCTCGTTTTTGAGACCTGGGAAAGCTACGAACCTCTGAAGCGGATGCTCCAGTGGTCGGGTACTACTAGCCGGGGCACGAATCCAAGCGCAGATCTCCACCGTGGCCAAACTCGATTCGGATCGCGCTTTTTCCGCCTCTTAAGTGGCTTTTGCTGAGTCTTATATACTGGCTCAGGTTGCACGAATGGCTAAAGAAAGAAAGCAATTAGACCGGCGATGGCTCTGGTTAGGCGTGGCGATCATTTTGGTCGTGGTATTTTTCTCGGTTCGCGCCATAACGCGAGACCGTTTGCCCGTGCGCGTCGCGCAAGTCTCACACGTGCCGTTGGAGAGCACCATCAGCACAAACGGCCGTGTTGAACCGGAGCAAAATTACGAAATTCACAGCCCAATTGCCGCCATAGTGAAGGCGGTTTATGTGCAGCCCGGTGACCAGGTTCCGTCGGGAAAGCTTCTTCTTTTACTTGACGACATGCAGGCCCGGGCCAGGCTTGCCGCCGCGGAAAGCGGGGTCAAGTCCTCGCAGGCTGCCTTGGAGTCGATCTCACAAAATGGAAATTTGGAGCAACGGCAGGCTGCGGCGGCTGACGTGGAACGGAATCGGATTGAGCGGGATCAGGCGCGGAGAGATCTGGATGCCCTCACGCGGCTGAAGTCAACCGGGGCCGCTTCGCCGAGCGAGGTCACCGCGGCGCAGGAGCGGTTAACAACGGCAGAAGCAAACCTTCACGCGAGTGAGCAGAATGTTCAAAGCCGGTACTCGGCTGCGGATGTTGCGCGGGCCAGGGCCGCAATGGCTGAGGCCGAGGCAAATCGTGATGCCGCCCGGCATGTCCTGGCACAGACCTCGGTCCACGCCCCGATCGCGGGTACGGTTTACAGCTTGAACATCAAAAGCACCGAGTTCGCTGAAGAGGGAAAGCTGCTGCTCCAGATGGCTGACCTCAAGCACGAGCGGGTTCGCGCTTACTTTGACGAGCCTGAGATCGGTCGTTTGGCGGTTGGACAAAAAATCCAAATCAAGTGGGACGCCAGGCCTGGAGTGCTTTGGCACGGTCACATTGAACGTACACCCATTACCGTCATTACCTACGGGACGCGCACTGTGGGCGAAGTCATCATCCATGTGGATGATGTAAATAACCAGCTTCTTCCAGACACCAACGTCACAGTGACCGTGACTACCTCAAGTGAGTCCAACGTCATGAGCGTGCCCCGTGAAGCACTTCACACGGAAAACGGCAAGCCATATGTTTACAAGATTGTGAGCGACGAGTTGCAAAGGACTCCGGTTGTCACAGGAACCATTAATCTGACCCAGGTCGCAATTCTGTCCGGACTAAACGACGGAGACTGGGTTGCCATTGGAACCACCACGGGACAGCCCTTGGAAGAAGGCGTTGCCATCACGAGAGTACGGTGAGCAAAGTGCTTGAGGCGGGCCTGCTGATTGCGGCCCTATCCGTTGCGGCGGCGCAGGCTCCCAAAGATGGGCTTGCACAGGCGAACTCCGCTCTGCAAGCCGGTGAGGCCGACAAGGCCCTCTCCTTGATCAGTTCCCTTCCCGTTTCGGCGGAATCACGCAATCTCAGGTGCCGTGTGCTCTTCGCGATTGAGCATTGGGATGAAGCAGCATACGAATGTGAGCAGGCGGTCAAACTCGATAGCCAAAGCTCGACAAATCACATGTGGTTCGGACGCGCACTCGGCGAAAAGGCGGATCGAGCTTCTTTTCTTACGGCATATTCAATGGCCAAACGGGTGAAAGCCGAGTTTGAAGAAGCCGCAAGATTGAATCCGCAAAATGTCGAGGCGCTCGCCGACCTTTCCGAGTTTTACATTTCGGCCCCAGGAGTTGTTGGAGGCGGAATCGACAAAGCAGAGCCCGTCGCTGCGCAAATGGAGAAGCTGGATGCTGCGCGCGGGCACGAATTGCGCGGAGCGATTGCGCAGGGCCGTAAAGACTATGGGACTGCCGAGCGAGAATTCAAGCAGGCTGTCGCGGTGAGCGAGCGTCCCTCTTTTCAGTGGATGAGACTGGGCAGTTTTTATCGGAAACGCGAACAATGGGACGACATGGAAGCAGCCGTGCAAAGTGGATACAAAGCTGCGCAAAAGGACAAGCGCTCCGGTGTCGCGCTCTATAACGGTTCCTCAGTGTTGAGCAGAGGAAAGAGAAATCTGGCGCTCGCCTGCAAAATGCTGGAAGAATATCTTGCAGGTTCAAGAACAGAAGAAGGCCCCGCAGTGGAAGCTTATACGCGACTTGCCCGCCTCAAAGCGCAGCTTGGAGATGTGGAAGGCGCACGGAAAGACCGCGTTCAGGCACTCGAGCTTGCCCACGACTATAAACCAGCTCTGGAATTGAAGTTTTGACGACCGGAACAACACACTTGACGATCGCAAAGAAATTACTGCCGTCTGGATTTCGCGTGGTCATAGCAGCGGCTCTCGTTGCGGCATCCGCAGTCGCTTCGGCGCAGGTCTCGCTATCCACTGTGGTGGATCTCGCCCGTCGCAATAGTAATGCCGTCAAGCTGGCCGAGTCGGATGTCAGCAAGGCGAATGCAGTGCTGTCACAGACCAAGGACGTCATCATACCTACCGTGCTTTTCAGCACAGGAGTTCCAGTATTCCCACAGGTGGGTTTCACAGGCAATCCACCATCGATCTGGACAGCAACGGTTCAGTCGCTGATCTTCGGGGTTCCGCAGAAGAGGTACATCGATGCCGCGCGTTTTGGAGTGCAGGCCGCTTCTTCAAGATTGGCCGACGCCCGCGAACAAGTTGCGCTCGATGCTTCAACCGCCTATATCGAACTCGACACGATCGAACGGGAACTCGCGGCTGCCCATCAACAGGAGGCCTTTGCCGACCGGCTGGTTGCGATCGAGCAGGAGCGTGCCGAAGCCGGCGTCGACCCGTTGAGCGAATTGCTGCATGTCCGGCTCACAGCGGCCGAACTCAAGCTCAGGCGGCAACACCTGGAAACCCGCGAGAAAACGCTCTCAGCGCAACTGGCTGCCTTGACCGGCTTGCCGGTGGGCTCGATAACTCCAGATCACGCAAGTATCCCTGAGATTCCACGCCTCACTGGAAGCGAGAAGCCGCGCAATATTGCGGGGGTGTACGCAGCGCAGTTGATCGCTCGCTCGAAGATGCTGTCGGCAAAAGGCGATCATGAGATCAATTACATGCCGCAGCTAAGCTTTGGAGCGCAGTACAACCGCAACACGACACTTCTGAATAACGTCGATTTTTACTTTGCTAACCCATTGCCGGCCAATAACTTCAGCTCCGGAATCGCCATTGAAGTTCCGGTCTTTGACATGGGACGCCGCGCCAAGGCCAGGGAGTCGGCCGCAGATGCCTTGCGGGCAAAAATCGAGGCAGAACAGGCCGAGCGGCAAAATGACCTGCAGATAACGGAGCTCAGCGACACAATTCGCGAGTTGGATACCCAGGCTGAGATTGCAAGTCTAAAACAGCAGATCGCAGGAGACCAGCTTAAGACCGTGTTGGCACAATTAGAGTTAGGAAACGGCTCAGGCGCTGGACCCAATTCAACCCCGCAACAGACCCCGAAGTCAGAACAATTGGCCCGGATCGAGGAGCGACAGAAGCTTCAGGATGCCATGGATGCCGAATTCGAACTGGCGAAGGCACGATTGGGGTTATTGAGAGCATTCGGTCACATGGAAGACTGGCTTCGCGAGCTTCACACAAAGTGAACCGGGAACCTGCCTGACAACCATCTAAAAATCAACAAACTGTTAGAATAGAAGGGATGCCTATGCCCCTGAAAACGCTCTTCCTGAACCCACCGTCCTTTGAGAACTTTGACGGTGGAGCGAGTTCGCGCTGGCCAGCGACGCGCGAGATCGAATCCTACTGGTACCCAGTCTGGCTAACCTACCCTGCCGGCTTGTTGGAGGGCTCACGTCTACTCGACGCGCCGCCCCACCATGTCTCGGCCGACGAAACCATCAAGATCTGCAAGGACTACGAGTTCCTTGTGTTGTTTACTTCGACCGTGGGTTGGGAAGGTGATCAGCGCCTCGCAGAAGCGATCAAGGCCGTCAATCCTTCCATCCGGATCGCGTTTGTTGGACCGCCGGTAACCACCGCCCCTGACAAGGCGCTCAACGAGTGCTCCGCGTTGGACTTCATCTGTCGCCGCGAATTCGATTACTCAGTTGTCGAGTTTGCCCAGGGCAAGCCGTTGAACGAGATTCTCGGGATCAGCTACAAGCAGAATGGCACGGTGATGCATAACCCCGATCGCCCGCAGGTTGAAGACCTCGACGCGATGCCGTGGGCCACGAAAATTTACAAGCGCGACATGGATGTAACCCGCTACAACGTCCCCTTCCTGTTGCATCCATACATTGCCCTTTATTCGACGCGTGGCTGCCCGGCCCAGTGCACCTTCTGCCTATGGCCGCAGACGCTGAGCGGACACGCCTGGCGAAAGCGCTCCACCGATGATGTGGCTGCGGAATTGGCCTGGGCGAAGCAGAATTTCCCCGAAGTTAAAGAGTTCTTCTTCGATGACGACACGTTCAATATTCAAAAGGCCCGCACCATCGAGCTTTGCGAGAAGTTGAAGCCGCTCAACCTGACATGGAGTTGCACATCGCGCGTCACGACGGATTACGACACGCTAAAAGCGATGAAAGAGGCGGGATGCCGTCTTTTGATCGTAGGCTTCGAGTCAGGGGATCCGCAGATCCTCAAGAACATCAAGAAGGGCGCAACGGTTGAGCGTGCACGCGCCTTTGCGAAGGACTGTCACGACCTCGGCCTGACCATTCACGGCGACTTCATTCTCGGCTTGCCCGGTGAGACCAAGGAATCGATTCGCAATACGATCAACTTCGCCAAGACGCTGGATGTCGAAACCATTCAGGTTTCAATCGCCCATGCATACCCTGGCACAGAGTTTTACGACTACGCCAAGGCCAACGGCTTCATCGTCAACACTGCAGCGATGAGCGACGAGGGCGGACACCAGATGGCGCACATCGAGTACCCGGGTCTGCCCACCGACTATGTGCTGGAGATGGTTCATCGCTTCTACGACGAGTATTACTTCCGGCCCAAGGCGGCCTTCCGCGTGATCTGGAAGGCGGTCGTCAACCGCGACGTTCCTCGGCTCTACGTTGAGGCCAAGGCCTTCTTGAAGCTCAGGGCGCAGCGTAACAAGATGGTGAAGGATTCGCGGAGCCAGAAGGTTGATCCACCAGCTACTGTGGGCGCGGGCGCGTAATTTTGTCTGCGTATTTTTCGTCAAGGGCGGCGCTTTGCGTCCGCCCTTCTCTTCGTTCCGCCTCTTCGTAAGGACGAGTTAGAAGCTGATGTCGCATATCAGACCTACCCCGCGGCAATATCTGATCCTGGGTTTAGTCGCGGTGTCCGCTCCCTTGGGCGACACCTGTCTGTCGCGCGGAATGACGGAGCTCCCGTCGATCTCCCTCGCCCATCCGCTCTCGCTCATATCTGCGGTCTTCACTCCATGGATAGCTGCCGGTATCGCGCTTCTGATCGGGTTCTTCGCCAGCTACCTCACTGCCCTCTCCTGGGCGGATCTCACGTACGTGTTGCCGGCAACTGCATTTGGAAATGTCATCGTCGCCCTGCTTTCACGCTTCTGGCTGCACGAGCCAATTTCTCTCCAGCGCTGGTTCGGAATTGTGCTCATCACCATCGGCGTCGGCTTCGTAGCCCACGGCCCGTCGCTGACTGAGCGAACCACGGATGAGCCATCTGCGCCCGCAAAGCCGGTAAGCGAAATCGCAGAGGAGCGGATGCCATGATGATGCTGTCTGCCGCTCCCTTCTCAGGACCCTGGGCCGCCGCGGCCATGATAGCGGCGATCGTCCTCTGCTCAACCACGGGCGAAGTGCTCACGGCGTCAGCGATGAAATCGATCGGCGACCTTGACGATATTCGAGCTCACTCGGGAATGAAAGGGGCAATTCTTGCAGTTGTCACGTGTCCACGATTTTATGCAGGCGTTGGATTTCTCGCGCTCGCCTTCTTCTCACTCCTGTTTGCACTGAACCACCTCGATCTCAGCCTGGTAGCCCCGGCATCCGCCTCGCTTACGCTGGTGACAAACGCCATCGCAGCGCGCTTCTTCCTCAAAGAAAACGTGGACCATCGCCGCTGGACCGCGGCAGTGCTGGTTTGTATTGGCGTGTATTTTCTGGCGCACTGATGAACCAGGCGCTTCAACTGAAAAAGCGCATCAACCCCTGAGGTTTCAGATCCGGTACGAGGAACGCGCTCGATAGACCCACGCCGGAACAGACCGCATCTGCAGCCATGTGTCCCGAACGGGACGCGCTTTCCATCGTCGAAGGCCAATCGGTAGAGATCCAGTCTCCTGCCATGAAGCAGTTTGGCCATGGAGAAAGCACGGATGGCCTGAAGGCATCGATGCCGGGCGGCACTCCAAACGTGGCGCGAACTTCCTTCACGAGTGCCGCTTTCTCGAGTTTTGCCGAGCCAACCTCAGGAAAAAACTCAGCAAGTTCCCTTACCGACTGCTCAATGGCTTGTTCGCGTGTGAGAGCGGCAAACCCGCGTGACGCACTCACGACCAATTCCACATAGCTGCCGTTGAGCTTACGCCATGGCTGCATCTGGCCCTTGTTGTACATCCAATGGACCTCGCGATCCAACAGAACAGCGTGATCCAGATTGGTGATCCTGCGATCAAACCAAAGGTGCACGCTGCAAATGGGCCAGTGCTCGAAGCGCTCTATCTTTCGCGCCAGTGTATCCGCGTGATCAACGGGAGGAAGATTCGGCAGCAACTTCTGCATCGCTTCAAACGGCAACGCAATGATGAGAAATTCTGAAGCCAACGTTCCCGTGCGAGTCGTAATCGACCACTGCGAGACCTCCTCATCCCACTCCGCAGACTCGACGGCGGTATTGAGTTGCACACTCGAGCCCTGGGAACGGAGATATTCGGCCGCGCCGGAATAGAGTTCGCTCAACGGAACAGTGCTCATTCCCATGCTGCCCGCTCGTGCCGAGTTCATAAAAAGCTCGCGGATGACCTTCGCTGCGTACGGCAATGCGATCACGTCCAGATCAGCATTCAAAGCGCTGGCAATCACGAGGCGCCAAAAGCGATCGATGGCACCGTCTGTTTGACCGTTGCGCTTGAGCCATTCAGCAAGGCTTTCGTTGGAATCGCTCGGCACCGGACGCATCAATGCACTAAAGGCTCGGGCCAGAGCAATTTTGTCGGCGAAAGAAAAAGCGTGGGCGCTGAGCAATTTCGGAAGTCCGTGCAATGGAGCAGGCAAACTCGAAGATCCCAGCACGGAGCGCCTGCCGCCGGGCTCGATCATCGTCATCTCATTGGTCCAATGAATGCGATCTGCAACGCCGATGCGCCGATAGAAGCCAATCAGATTCGTACAGCAACCGAACAGCACGTGCTGGCAGTTATCGATAACTTCGTTGACGCCCGGGTGCAGATAAGACGATGCGCGCCCACCGAGATAACCTCGACGCTCGACGATCTGCACGCGGTAGCCGGCCTCGGCCAGCGCACAAGCCGCACTCATGCCGGCGACGCCGCCACCGACGACAGTGACGGTGCGAGGAGCGCCTCCCGAATTGTTTGGCGTAACGTTCAACCGCACCTCTTGAGAAAAGGAGTGACCGCGCTGCCATGATGAATCGCGATCGTCTATACAAACCTAACCCGACAGTCTCTCCAATACCATTCGCGACATTCCCAACGCGAGGATACCTACCTTTTGCATCATTGGGACACTGGCACGGCGCGAAAAGACATCATAGTCCGCAGCTCGAATTCGCTTGAGCAGCGCGTGATAGATCGACACCAGCACCCACAGGGCGGGTCTGCTCTCACGATCGATCAGCGGTAACAGGGCCTTTGCAGAACGGTAAAAGGCCTCCGCCCTACCTCCGATTTCTGCCAGTAGAGCGCGCTGGTTCGGCGTTGGCTGCTCACCCTTTGCCCGGTGAAAGAGCGAATCCAAAGTGACATCGTGCGCCGCCAGGTCTTCGAGCGGGAGATAGACGCGGCCGCGATCGGCATCCTCTGCCACGTCGCGCAAGATATTCGTCAATTGAAATGCTACGCCGGTTTCCTCTGCCAGCTTTTCCGCTGCGGGATCTGTATAACCGAAGATCCGAATGCAAACCAGGCCAACCACCGACGCCACTAAGTAGCAGTACTGGTAAAGGTCCGCAAACGTGGCATACGTATCGGGCGCATCCCCCGCGGGGGACTTCAAATCCATGGTGGTGCCGGCAATCAGTTCGTCAAGCAAGCTGTGCGGAATCTTGAACCGTTTTGTCGCGTCGCTTACGGCAAGAAAAACTGGGTCGTTTGTCTCTCCACCCTCAGAGACCTGACGCCACTCGTTCTGCCACTCCGCGAGCCGTCGACGCCGTTCCTCTCGAGGCAGGCTCTCATCATCCGACAGATCATCTGCCTGCCGCATGAAGGCGTAAATCGCGCATATTGCGTTCCGGCGCGGCACGGGGAGAGCCACGAATGCATAGTAGAAATTCTTCGCTTCGCGCTTTGCGATCGCCCTGCACTCTGCGTATGCTTCGTCCAATGTGATTGTCTGCGTCAAGCCGCCTTACCTTTGATCCCCGTTCCAAGGCGGAGAAACGGCAGAAACTTTCCGCTGACGGCGCGCAGCGCGAGTTGCAGTTTGGTGCGCTTTGAAATTGCCGGCCGGGAACTCAACACGTCGTAGTCCTGCCGTTCAATAGCGTTGAGTATTTCAAGTCCGCCGCGGCTGAAAAGATCGAGATCGAGGGCGAGATCCCGCCTGACCATGCCGATCAGCGGCAGGCCTTCTTCGAACAGACCTCGCGCAAATTCTACTTCGTGGCGCAGCAGAGCCCGGAACTGAGACGTCGGGATGCCACCGGCAATTGTTTCATCGCTCACACCAAAGCTCTGCATGTCTTTCTGAGGCAGATAGACACGGTCTTTGGTGAAGTCCACACGCACATCCTGCCAGAAATTTGCGAGTTGCAGAGCGGAACAGGTTGCATCCGAGAGCCTGAACCGTTCTTCATCCGAATAGCCGCATGCGTACAAAACGAGCCTGCCCACCGGGTTGGCCGAACACCGGCAATAGCCCAGAACATCCTGCATCGTCTGGTATCGCGTAACCACTTGATCCTGCCGAAAGGCTGTAAGCAGATCGGCAAACGGTTCCTTCGGAATGGAACACTCGCGAATCGTCTCGGCCAACGCAACGAACACTGGATGACGCGCACGGCCTTCATAGCACGCATCCAGTTCGTTGCCCCAGAAGTCCAAAAGAGCCAGGGACTGTGCCGTGTCGCCGACCTCATCCCCAAGATCGTCCGAGATGCGGCAGTATGCGTAGATCGCGTGAAAATGCGGCCGCAGAGCCTCGGGCAAGAACCATGAGGCAACATGGAAATTCTCGTAGTGCGACTCAGCCAATTGCTTGCACCATGCCCGAGCCTCGGCAAGCGACGGCGGATTGGCCGGCATGCGATAGCTGGCCGGAAGCGCGGCCCAGCCGCGGGCAATCAATTGCTCGCGTGCCACTTCATTATTTTCGGGGTGCAGGCTTGCCGTGGTCATTCTCGCCTCAGGGCACGATGGCGGTCTTGATTTCGCTGCTCCGCTTCATCAGCTTCTCGAAGACACGGTTCAATTCGTAGAGGTGAGCGTGCCCGGTGATGAATGCACCGGACTGAAATCGACCACTCGCGATCAGGTCAAGTGCCTTGCGGCAAATGGCCGGAGTGTGATGGAAAGTGGCTCTCAGCGTAATGTCGCTATAGTGGATGCGATTCGTATCGAGCGTTACGTGCGTACCGACAGCGCATCCACCAAAGAAATTCACGGTTCCGCCCTTGCGAACCATCTCTACAGCCTCTTCCCAGGCTTCAGGCATACCGACGGCTTCGATGGCGATGTCGACGCCGCGGTTCTTGGGCGTGAGCGCCCGCGTCTCGCGAATGGCCTTGCGGATGCTGGTGGTCTGCACCACGTGAGCCGCGCCGAGCTGACGTGCTGCTTCCATCTGGCCATCATGTTTCACGATTGCGATCACTTCACAACCGGCCAGCGCCGCAACATGCAGAATCATCAGGCCTAACGGTCCGCCACCGATAATTGCGACCGTGGCTCCGGGATAAGGCCGCGAGTCCTCAAACCCGTGCACCGCGCAGGCCAGAGGCTCGGTCAGCGCCGCATGTTCCAGCGGAACGTGATCGGGAATGTGCAGAGTGTTCTTCGCGACAATGCGAGCCGGAATGCGGATGAATTCCGCATATGCTCCGTTGTTAAAGAGCAGATCGTCGCAGAGATTTTCCTGACCATGCGAGCAGAAGTAGCACTGCCCACAAGGCGCTGAGTTGAGCGCGACAACGCGATCGCCAGGTGCAAAACCCTCGACACCCTGGCCGGCCTCAAGCACCGTACCGGCTAATTCGTGACCAAAGAGAGCCGGGGGCACGATCATTCGCGCGTGATAGCCGCGCCTGAAGACCTTCAGGTCGGTGCCACATGTCAGAGCCGCGCCCACGCGTACGATCAACTCGCCGGGAGCCGCTTCAGGTATCGGCACCCGTTCAATGCGAATATCTTCGCGTCCGTGGAGGACTGCGGCCTTCATGGTCGTCGCCATCAGGTCCCCTTCTACTCTGCTCCCCCGCCTAATACAGGCTCAATCATAATCTTCATTGAGTCGGCTTTGGGGTGGGATGCCACATCGATCGCGGCTACGGCTTCTTCGATCTGAAAACGATGAGATATCAATTGCGTAAGGTCAAATCCGTTGCGAAAGCGGCCGAAGACCAGATCGGTTACTTCGTCGAGGATGTCGAAAGAGGACGAATACGATCCCATCAGCGTTTTTTCGTCCATGCAAACGGTTCCGGGATCGAATGTCGCGTCGCCGTGCTGCGTCTGCGCAAACAGCATTACCTTGCCGCCACATCGTGTTGAGTCCATAGCGGTTTTGATAAGGGCGTTTCCGCCGACGGCGAGGATTACCGCATCTGCGCCACGGCCATCTGTCTCCGCCAGAACTCGTTCGACAACATTTTCCGACCCGGCATGAATTGGATCATTCAACCCAAATTTTGCGGCGATTGCGTGGCGCTCCGGATACAAATCCGAGGTCAAGACTCGCGCATCCGTACGCTTGCACAACGCGGCATGCATCAGGCCGATGGGCCCCTGGCCTATGACAAGAACCGTATCGTCGGCGGCCAGATTGAGCATCTTAACGCCCTTCAAGACGGTGTTTACGGGCTCGACAAACGCGGCTTGCTCAAACGGCACATCGTCGGGAATCGGCACGACGGCGCGGCTGGCGGCAATCCAATCCATAACGCGGATATACTCCGCAAACCCGCCGCCTGATGGCTCGAACCCTGCAGTGACGCCAACCTGTTTGTAGAGGAGACACTGTGCCGGAGTCCGTTTACGGCAGTAGTAGCACTTGCCGCAGGGCACGTGATGATGGACCATCACCCGCTCACCGCCGCGAAAGCGTGTCACGCCGTCGCCAACAGCGACGATGGTTCCAGCCATTTCATGGCCAAAGATGCGTGGCGCGGAGTGTGAGCCGGTGTGAATCTTCTTCAGATCTGTCCCGCAGATGCCGCACGTAGCGACCTTGATTAGCAGTTCTCCCGGGCCAATCGCGGGAACGGGCACCGTTTCGACTCGCATGTCGTTGATGCCGCGATACACAACGGCTCGCATGGTGGCAGGAATCTTGGTCTCGATGTGGCTTGCAGCGTTTGTCGTTTGGGTAGCCATTTAGTTTCCTGATGTGACCTCGATCATCCAAGAAAATCGAGCAGCGACTCCGCAATGCCTTGGGAAGCCTTTTTACTATTTTCGCCCATCCGCACCAGTGCAGGCCAGTGCCAAGGCCGAAACAGAGCATAAAGAGCAAACCTGCCGGTCTGAAATTGGCCTTCGGACGAGATGAAACGGTTGAAATCGGGCAGTTTATCGTTGAATCCGTCGCTTATGCCCTTAAAGCAATAAAACGGAATGCTCCGCATCCCGGCCAGGCGGGCAATCGCGGCGCCTTCCATGTCGACCAAGTCGGCGGCATAGCTGGAGGCCAGACGACGCTTTTCCGCTTCGTCAGCCACTCTTGCGTTCGTGACCAGCCAGCGCTCGCCAGCGCCTGCATCACAGCGGAAGCGCTCCCCGGTGCGGGCGTCGATTACGCCGGCGACGTTCCAGGCGCTGCCGGGAGCAAGGTCAGGGTTCAGCGCTCCGGCCCATCCGACGGAGATAACCAGGTCGATTGGGCCTCCGTCTTCAATCGCGGCAAAGGCGCGAGTGGCGGCTTCCTGCCCTGCTCCGGCGCAGGCTGCGATCCACTCTTCCTCCTCGTTGCGCTGGGCCCAGAACTGGACGCTGCCGCGGGTGCTATGGGGCCACCCACTCGCGAAGGCCTTGAGTTCGCCGGGCATGGCGGCGATGAAAGCGGTGCGGGTCATTCCTTGCCCTGCGGAGCATAGCCGTTGGCGCGGAACCACTCGACAGCCGCGCGTATCGCGGGGAAGACCGGGACAATGCGGAAGCCAAGTTCCTGCTGAGCGCGGGCGCTGGAGGCAAACATCTTCTTGCGGCCCATGCGGACCTCTTCCAGCGTCGCGCGCGGTTCCTTTCCGCGGATGCGACCGGTGATCCATTCTTCAAAGAAGGCGTAGGTTGCAGCCACGGCAAACGGAATCTCGACGGTGGGTGAAGGGATGCCGGTGACGACGGACATCTTGTCGAGGATCTGCTTGAGCGTGAGGTTTTCGCCACCGAGAATGTAGCGGCGGCCGGGCGTGCCGGTGGTCAGCGCGGCGACGTGCGTGCGGGCTACTTCAGTTACGTCGACGAGGTTGAGTCCGGTGTCGACGTAGGCCGGGAAGTTGCGGTTGAGGAAGTCGACGAAGATTCTGCCGGTAGGCGTTGGCTTGGAGTCATGGGATCCGACCGGCGTCGTGGGATTGAGAATCATGACATGCTGACCATCTTGCGCGGCGGCGATGGCCTGCTGTTCGGCCATGAATTTCGAACGCTTGTAGTGGCCGACCATGTCGTGAATTGTGACTGGTGTGTCTTCATTGACGACGACGCCATCAGTGCGGAAGGCCATGGTCGCGACGCTGGAGGTATAGACTGCGCGACGAACATTCGCCTCGCGAGCCAGGCGCAGCAGATCACGAGTGCCGTCGACGTTGGCGCGGTACATGGCATCGGGATCACGGATCCATAGCCGGTAATCTGCGGCCACGTGGACTAGAGCGTCGCAGCCCTCAAGAGCAGGAGCGAAGGATTCCGGTCGGGCGAGATCACCAACCACCGTATCTCCGGGAACGCCTTCAATGTTTGCAAGATTGCTGGATTTGCGGACAAGGAGGCGGAGGTCAGCCCCTTCAGCGGCGAGGGCTCGCGCCACATGATGGCCAACGAAGCCGGTAGCGCCTGTAAGAAATATCCGCATAGCAACGTTCTAGGGACAAGCTCTTATCTTAAATGCTGCGTTTGGCGAGAGCGTTACTCGAGGAACTTCCCGATGAGCCACACGTGGCCGAACGGATCTCTGACGGACCCTTGCAACATCCTTTTGATCGGGCGTGGACCGGTTGTCGAATGCTCATGCTCTACCACCGGGCTGCGCGCGATGGCTCCCGCGGCGAGAGCTTGCTTGTGAACTGCAATCGGATCGTCGACAAAGATCTCGATTCTTACCGTTGTAAAGCCCGCGGAAGATGGGGCCCTCGTGCCATATTGAGGAGACTCGTCGGCAAGAAAGAACTCGGCGCCGTCAATAGAGAGGCCGGCAACAGCGCCATCGAGGCTCCACAGAACCGTTGCGCCAAACGCAGCCTTGTAGAACTCAATCGCAGCTTTTCCGTCGCCAACTGCGAGCATCGGGGAAATCTGAGTTTTCACGGCATCGACCTCACCAGAGACGATATTAGATTTTGCCGAGGCGGATTACCACAGCCTATGTCTCCTGCAATACATGCGGCGGGAATGGTTGACACTGTGTTAGATTCTGGACGGAAGGTCGCCATGAATATTTCAGAGGCCAAGTTTGTCGGTGTCGGAATCGTGGTGCTGGGCCTGATCGCGCCTTTTGTTCTTTGGTTCGGCATGTACGCGGCTGCGCGATGGCGGTCACTTGACCTGCATCCCCTGTTGCCGTGGATGAGGAGACTGCACCTGCTTACGTTGAGTTTGGCTGTGGCCCTCTACGTGGGTTACCTGGTGATTGGCGATTTCCACCATCCCTCGATCTACCCAGTCGCAGTATTGGCCTTCGCGATAGGACTTTATTTTCCCGCGAATTGGTTGGGACGAAGGGCGGCATCGAGCGAGTCCGGCCGAATACTCTCCTTGTGACCTTGCTCGAGGTTCCAGAGCCTGATCAGCCTTAACGACCTAAAGCTACGACGACCTTGGGAGTAAATTTCTCAAGACTCAAAAACGTATCCGTGCAACATGGCAGGCAAGGCTGTCTCCAGGCCGCGTCGCGGCGAGTATGTATAGTTTGAAAGCATTAGTTTCAATCTCAGTTTTTGGTTTTGCCGTGGCACAATAATCTGTACACAATCGACGTCGGCAATTGCGTTAACAGATTCCGATTCAACTTCTCGCTATTTGGGCGCTTGGAGAGAGGTGAGCGTTGACGCCAGTACGTTGGGGAATATTTGGGACGGGGGCCATGGCGGAGACGTTTGCCACGGCGCTTTCACAGGTCCCGGAAGCAGTGTTATATGGCGTGGCCTCCCGCTCCCGGGCGCGCGCCGGGGAGTTCGCCACCCGCTGCGGAATCCGTCATACATATTCCAGCTACGCTGAGCTGCTGCGGGACCCGGCTATCGATATCGTCTATATCGCCACGCGCAATGAATTCCATCACGACGATAGCCTTGCCGCTATCAACTCAGGAAAAGGGGTGCTTTGCGAGAAACCCTTCGCACTGAACGCTAGCGAAGGTCGCAGGGTTGTGGAGGCAGCGAGGCGGCGGGGGGTTTTTTGCATGGAGGCGATGTGGATGCGTTTTTCTCCAGCCGTCCGTGCCGTAGTCGAAATTGTTCGGAGCAACGGAATTGGGCCGTTGGGACTGGTTTCAGCTCAGTTGGGAGTTCACATCCCGTTCGAACCCAACCACCGGGTTTACGCGAAACCGGGAGGTGGTTCCCTGTATGACTTTGGCGTGTACCCTTTGTCTTTCACTCACGCCCTGCTCGGCAGTCCAATTCGAGTTCGCAGTCAAGCCTTGATTGGTCCGACTGGAGTTGATGAGCAATTTACGGCCCTACTCGAATATGGCTCAGGTTGCCAGGCTTTGATTGGAGGCAGTGTAAAAACAACACTGGGTAACACCGCTGCCATTTATGGGATCGATGGCCAGATCGATCTTATCGGGGGACTTTACTATCCGAATGGCTATGAGAAAAAGATGATCGACGCTGCTGTGAGACACGCAGCGAAGTGGACGGCCATCGGTAGGCATTCGCTTGTGGAGGAGGCTCTCTCGCCGCCTGCCCGAAATCCGTTTTGAAAAAGCGACCGGGCACAGCATCCGAGAGGGCTACGCCTGTGAAGCTTCAGCTGTACAACGGTGCCTCCAGGCCGGCGTGCTGGAGAGCCCGGAGATGCCTCTCGATGAAACCATCGAAATACTTGAATTGATGGACACGATTAGAAGCCAGTGGACGCAATAGGAACGAGGGAAGAATGCGAATCGCAATGATAGGCTGCGGTTATGTTGCGGATTTTTATATTCAGTCGCTTCCCAATCATCCAAATCTGGAGTTGGCTGGAGTCTTTGATCGGGACGAAACTCGATGCCGGCGTTTCACGAAGTTTTATGGCGTGAAGAGCTATGACAGTCTGGCGGGCGCGATCAGCGATCCAACCATAGAATTGATTGTTAATCTCACCAACCCACGCAGCCACTACGCGGTTTCCAAAGCGGCATTGGATGCAGGCAAGCACGTGTATTCAGAAAAGCCTCTCTCACTTTGCCTCGACGAGGCGAAAGAACTCGTCAACCTGGCGGAACTGCGCGGTCTGCTGCTGGCATCCGCTCCCTGCAATCTGTTGAGCGAAACAGCACAGACTGCATGGAAGGCGTTGCGCGAGGGACGCATCGGAACTCCCCGCCTTGCTTATGCAGAACTCGACGACCCGGTGTTCTTCTTGGATTACAAGAAATGGGTGACGGAATCAGGTACGCCATGGCCCTTTGATGACGAATTCGAGACAGGTTGCACGCTGGAACACGCCGGGTATTATCTGGGTTGGCTGACGGCATTCTTTGGGCCCGCGAAGCGCGTAGTCAGTTTTTCCACCCTTCTGCTTCCCCATAAAGGGTCAAACGGCAATTGCGGCGCTCCAGATTTTTCAGTTGGGACCATTGAATTCGAGTCAGGAATGGTGGCTCGTATTACGAACAGCATTTACGTGACAAGAGATCACACACTTCGCATATTTGGTGACGACGGCATGCTCACTATCCCAGAGTGCTGGGACTATGGAGCGCCCGTATATTTCGATCGCCGTGCTCCCAGATCGTGGCGAGAGAAGCATCCGCGGCGAGCCACGATGCTCGGGTTGGAACGGCCCGGCCTACCACTGGTGCGTCCCGCCGAATTTGAACATTGCGGCGATGGTCATAAGATGGACCTAAGCAGAGGAATAGCCGAGCTGGCAGACGCAGTGAGCGAGAAGCGTCAGCCGCGGCTATCTGCAAGATGGTCTCTGCATGTGAACGAGCTGGCACTCGCGATAAGCGGAGGAGTTCAACGAGAGCTGAGCACCACCTTTGAGCCCATGGCTCCAATGTCCTGGAGCGTATAGAACCACTGTCCCAGTTATGGGCTTTCACCTCCACAGCACCGTTGCGCCAAACGTAGCCTCGTAAAACTCAATCGCAGCTTTCCGTCGCCAACAGCCAGCATGGGAGAAATCTGAGTCTTCACGATATCGACCTCACCAGGGGCGATATTAGATTTTGCCGGGGCGTATTACCACGGCGACAGACCGGTTCCCATGGCATCAGCAAAGCCTTTTCGAGCTCTAACGAATCCGGTGCCCAAGAGTTCTATCTCAGGTGTATATTGTCGTGGCCCTGAAAAGCCGACGCTGGGTGATTCCCAAGGGGCAGGAGGATAGCCATGAAATCAAGGATTCTCATGTTAGCTTTGGCGGCGGGTGCCCTGGGTGCTGCCGTGTGTCTTGCCCAGGATCCAAACATGGGCACCTGGAAGCGCAACGAAGCCAAGTCGAAAATGCCGGCCGGGCTCTCACAAAACAATACGGTTGTGATTGAGGCCGCGGGTGACAACATGAAAGTGACCATGGACGGGACCGACAAAGACGGAAAGCCGATCCACACCGAGTGGACAGGCAAGTTCGACGGCAAAGATTACCCGGTCACAGGCAATCCCGCTGTAGACTCGCGGTCATACAAGAAGATTGACGACCATAAGATGGAGTCAACCAACAAGAAGGACGGCAAGACTGTCCTCACTGGCCACGTTGAAATCTCGAAAGACGGGAAGACGCGCACGGTACACGTGACCCAGACTGACTCAGCCGGTAAGAAGGTCACGGGCAAGGCGGTATTTGAGAAGCAGTGACGATTTACAAACTACGGCCTGCTACTCGAGGGCCTCTGGATGCAGAGCGAATTTTTCGCCGGCAGCTCTTTTCTCGTTGTAGGCCTTTACCCAGTCTTCCCAGTGCTTGCCTGCGGCGCGATCCTTGCCACTGAATTCGAGTCGCGCGATTTCTGCGTAGCTGACTTTGCGCTTCTCGGGAGCCTTGGGAGTGAAGTACTGGACGTAGGAATCGGCCAGAGAGACGCCCGTTTGGCGATTGAAGATGAAGGCTTCGATTTTCTCGCCCGACTTGAGAGTCATGGTCACGTCGCCACGATAGTCGAAGGCCTTTTCAAGTGCCTGGCGAATGTCTTCATCGCTGGCGAGTTCGGGAATCCAACCTTCAAGCTTCTGATGTTCGGTGCCGGGCGCGAGTTCCAGCGCTTCGACCTGCTCAAGCGTGTATTTCAGCACTTCGGCGGTCATGCGTTGGTCTCCTCATATGCGTGAGCGGGCTTTTCAATCTGTATCAACGTTGCCGGACCATGCGGCGCGGGCTCGCTCAACAGCCTGAGCGCGTGCTCGTCTTTATACATGCTGAACGTGCCGCGAATCATGCCCCAGATGCCCTTGAGGGATCCGAAGCCGTCGATGACGGCCGTCGGCTCGTAGCCGCAGCTCACCATGCAGTTCGCGCATTTTGGATTGCCACTGGCGACACCGTACTCTTCCCACTTGGTCGTCTCGAGAAGTTCCTTGAAGCTCTCTGCGTATCCGTCCTGCAGGAGATAGCAGGGGCGCTGCCAGCCGAAGATGTTGTATGCAGGCGAACCCCAGGGCGTGCATTCGTACTTGCGATCACCCATGAGGAACTCGAGGAACAGGGGCGACATGTTGAATTTCCAGGTCGGCTTGCGATTGGAAAGAATCGCGCGGAAGAGGCGGCGCACGCGCGCACGACCGAGGAAGCGATTCTGGTCGGGAGCGTTTTCGTAGCTGTAGCCGGGCGAGAGCACGATGCCCTCGACGCCCATGGCCATGACATCGTCAAAGAATCCGCGAACATTGTTCGGGTCGGTGCCATCGAAGAACGTCGCGTTGGTGGTGACGCGGAAGCCGCGTTTCACGGCTTCTTTGATGCCTTCTACGGCAAGGTCGTATCCACCTTCACGGCAGACAGAGAAGTCGTGATGCTCGCGGTCGCCGTCAAGGTGGACCGAGAACGTGAGGTACTTCGACGGCGTAAATTCCGGCAGTCGGCGCTTAAGTTCGAGCGCGTTGGTGCAGAGGTAGATGTACTTTTTCCGCGCAATCAGGCCGTTCACGATTTCCACGATCTGCGGATGCAGGAGCGGTTCACCGCCGGGAATGGAGACCATGGGCGCGCCACACTCTTCGACCGCGGCAAAGCACTCCTCGGGCGTCAGCTGTTTCTTGAGAATGTGAGGGGGATATTGCACCTTGCCGCAACCGGCACACGCCAGGTTGCAGCGGAAGAGTGGCTCCAGCATCAGGACAAGCGGATAGCGATGATTGCCGGAGAGCCGCTTCTTCACCACATAGGTGGCAACCGTCCACATCTGGGAGATCGGAACAGCCATCTTGAGAAATACCTCCAGCGCTGCTTAGGCAGCGCGCTCCATGGCCCGCTTGTAGCCGGTGAGGGCCAGCAACGGGAAATAATTTCGATACATGTGATACGCAAGGTAGAAGACCCGGGGAAAGCCCGTACCGGTGTACAAGGCCTGACGCACAGCACCCGCACCGAGGGACTCGTCCCAACTGCCATCTTTGCGCTGGCGTGCAAGCAGCCAGCGAATTCCCTTCGCAATGGAATCGGATCGATCGTCGCCGGCAGATAACAGGCCGAGTAGAGCCCACGCTGTCTGCGAGGGTGTGCTTGGGCCTACGCCTCGGGTGTTGGGATCGTCGTAGCTTCCGCAAGTCTCGCCCCATCCACCGTCGGGATTCTGCACCATGCGAATCCACTCGGCGGCCTGCTGGATTTGCGGCTCGTGCTGATCGAAGCCGACCGCCTCTAGCCCGCGAAGTACGAGAAACGTTCCGTAGATGTAGTTGACTCCCCACCGTCCGAACCAGCTTCCGTCGGACTCCTGCTCGGAGAGGATGAACTTGATGGCTTTCTCAATGCGCTTGTCTTCGCGCGTGTAGCCATAGGTAGCGAGCATCTCGAGGATTCTTCCGGTGATGTCGACCGTCGGCGGATCAAGCATCGCGTTGTGGTCGGCAAATGGAATGTACTGGAAGATCATCTTGGTGTTGTCTTTGTCGAAGCTGCCCCAGCCGCCGTTGCGGCATTGCATGGCGAACTCCCAATCGATCGCGCGCTGAGCAACCTGGTGCTGATAACGTTCACGGGGATTGTCGACTTTGTTAAGCGCGAGCAATACCTGCGCCGTGTCATCTGTATCCGGATAAAACTCGTTGTTGTATTCGAAGTACCAGCCGCCCGGTTCGGTCTTGGGCACCTTTACCGACCAGTCGCCTTTGTTACGGACTTCTTTGGAAAGCATCCAGTCCGCGGCTCGAATCATGCGGGGATCGTTGCGCGGTACACCAGCCTCGCCAAGAGCAAATACGACCTGTGCTGTATCCCACACCGGCGAAGCGCATGGCTGCATACGGAAAGTCGGCTCGGGCATTTCAGGTGTGGCCGCCTGCTCGATGCCAAGCTTTTCAAATTCGTCACGCGCGCGAATCACCTGCGGATCGTCTTCAGAGTAGCCCAGGCAGCGGAGAGCGAGGATTGCGTTGAGCATGGCGGGATAGATCGCTCCCAGACCGTCGCTCATCTCAAGTCGTTCGAGCATCCACTTCTCTGCGCGCGCCAATGCCAGCTTGCGCAGCGGACGAATATGAACGGCCTCGGCCCAATGCGTAATGCGATCGAGAACCAGAAAGAAGTTACGCCAGGAGAAGTTGGATTTGCGATCGCGCCGCAGACGAAGTATGGAGTTGGCGCGGCCGCCGACAAACAATTCGTCGATGCCGTGCTCAGGCGGGATTTTCTTATATGGCTTTTTGGCATAGATGATCGCAAGTGGAACGAGAATTGATCGCGACCACGAAGAGATTTCGTAAATGTTGAAGTAGAACCAGTTGGGAAATAGAACGATCTCCGGCGGGATAGCCGGAACTGCGTCGTAGTCATACTGCCCCAGCGCGCAGAGGTACATCTTCGTGAAGGTGTTGCAGGCAATCACTCCACCGTGCGCTAGCACCCACTTGCGGCACTTTACAAGACGCGGGTCTTCCGCAACGATTCCCATCAACTTTGCGGAGAAGTAGCATTTCACAGAGAGCGAGATGTTTCCCTGGCCGCCGGGATACAAGCTCCAGCTACCGTCTTCGTTCTGGTAACGCATCATCTCGGTGCAGGCGCGCTGCAGGCGTTCCGGGTCGCCGCTCTCGAGAAGGGTGTGCAGAAAAATGTAGTCGGCCTCGAGCATGGAGTCGGCCTCGAGTTCACCGCACCAATAGCCGTCAGGATGTTGCTGGGAGAGCAGGAACTCTCTGGAGTTGACAATGGCGGACTCCACCTCTCCCATGTCCGCATCCAGCCGACCAAATCTGGGCGCAACGGCCTGAATTTTTCCCTGCTTTAAGCTCATTGAAATAATTTGCCTCGTTTGTACCGGAAATTCTCTGTTTGGCAGCCCATGCTCCACGCCGAAATCGCGCCCCGATCAATCTCTAACTGATGACCCTGGAATGGCACATGATTCGATTCCTTCTGGCCCGAATCCGTTTCGTTTGCATTGAACGAAATCGGGTTCAGCGAACAGGTACAGCCTCGGCGCCGCCGGGGCCACCGATGGCTTGCACAATTTCCGGTGGAAGCCCAAACCGCACATTCTCCGGCATTACTTCCACTTCTTCGACGTTTGAGTAGCCGTTTTGCCGCAGGTAACTCACCACGTCTTCAACCAGAATTTCGGGAGCTGACGCGCCGGCCGTAACCGCCACAGTAGAAACGCCTTGAAGCCATGCAGCGTCGATCGCCTGCGAGTTATCAATCAGATACCCGATGGTGCCAAGGTTCCGCGAAACTTCAACCAGGCGATTGGAATTAGAGCTGTTGGTTGAACCCACGACGAGCACGAGGTCGGCGTTGTGAGCCACGTTGCGAACCGCGACCTGGCGATTCTCGGTGGCGTAGCAGATGTCCTGCGAATGGGGCCCGGCGATGTTCGGGAACTTCTCTTTAAGCGCGTGAATGATGTCGCGAGCTTCATCGAGGCTCAATGTTGTCTGGGTAAGGTAAGCCACGCGATTGGGGTCCGGGACCTGAAGCTCCGCTACTTCTGCCACATTTGAAACGACTTGGGTTACGTCGGGAGCTTCGCCCAGAGTGCCTTCAATTTCGTCGTGGTCGCGGTGGCCGATGAGGATCAGCGAATACCCCTGCTTGGCAAACTTGACTGCCTCGATGTGAACCTTGGTGACGAGGGGGCAGGTAGCGTCGATCACCTTCAGGCCACGGCCCTTGCTGCGATCACGCACGGCGGGGGATACTCCGTGGGCGCTGTAGATGACACGCTGACCATCGGGGACATCGTCGATTTCATGCACGAAGATAGCGCCCTTTTCAGCCAACTCATTCACAACATAGCGGTTGTGGACGATTTCACGGCGAACATAGATGGGAGCGCCGAAGGTTTCGAGGGCGATTTTGACGATGTCGATGGCGCGAACGACTCCGGCACAAAAGCCGCGAGGCTTTAGCAGTAGCACCCTTTTCTGAGCAGGGGAGGACTCGGAGCCGGTCCCATTTGGGATGGAATCTAGGACGGTTGTAGTCACACTTTCAGTATACCAATCAGCGGACTCTTTAGGGGTGTTGCCGTTGCATGCATTTTGACAACGAATATCAGTACAAAACAGCGAAAGATCTACACCTTGCCGCGAAGGCGAAAGAGACCTGACTGGCTCAATCGTACCTGGGGCGGTCCGTCGCCATGTCCGAGAAAATATCAGAACCCAACAGGTGAGCGGCTGTCTCGAGGATCAGTTCGGGATGTACTGGCTTGGCAAGGACTTCAAACTGATAGCCCTTCTTCGCAGCCTCTTCAAGAAGCAGGCTGGTGTTGGAATGCCCTGAGAACAGCAGGACGCGGCACGCGGGATGGTTGGCCTTCGTTGCAATTGCCAGATCGATGCCATTCATATCCGGAAGGATAACGTCGAGGATGGCGAGATCTGGCTGCCATTCCGCGATCGTGACAATGGCTACTTCGGCAGAATAAGCAACACGAACCTGAAATCCCTGCGATTTGAAGATCATCGCCAGCGAATCGGCAATCGCAATCTCGTCATCGACAATCAGGACTTTGCGCCCCACCCCGAAACTTTGCATAGCAATTCTCGTGATGCGAGTGATTGTCTTAGCTCCAATGACCCGATAATGGAAGGTAAGGAAGAGAGCACTTGTTGCGCACTTACAACTCCTGCCTCGTAGTTCACTTCGGCCCTGGAGTCTCATTCCCCTGGAGTTAATGCAAGCAGCATCAGCTTTCAGAGTGTTTCGATGCGCATTGGTAGATGCTAGGATACCTGCCAAGGCGGATAAACCACTGATTTCTTTAGAGCAATTACATGGGTGCAAGTCGGCGCTACGCACGGTTATGGGGGATTAGATGGTCGAACAACCTTCCAAGTCGACTGGGTGGTCCGAGCGGATTCGTCGGCTGCTGGAAGAGCTGAAGCTTACGCAAGGGGGGCTGGCTGCTCGGCTGGGGGTGTCTCCAGCGACCGTCTCGCGCTGGCTGGCCGGTCGTCACGAACCGACGGCTGAGACCTACGTAGCTCTTGGCAATCTTGCGGGGAGGGGCGAAGGGGCTTACTTCTGGGAACGCGCAGGCTTGAACACTTCCGACCTTCCGAACACGAGCTTCGGGCGCGCCGTTTCGTCGCTGCGGGTATCGTTGGAAGATTTCAACCTCGTTGCCGGGAAGGCGGTTTCAAAGCACATCGGTGGCAAAGGAAATGCAGTTGCAATTCCCTTGCTCAAGGTTGCGGCTTTTGGCGATCGAGTTCCCCCGGAAGAAAATGTGAGCCTCTCGCAGGTTGAGGTGCAGGATGTGCTGTTGGCGCCGCTCTCTTGGTGCACCCACCCAGAACAGATGATAGGCATGCACGTCGTTGGCGACTCGATGCATCCGACAATCTCAGATGGCTCAATTCTGTTTGTCGATACCGCGGTGACCGAGCGCGACAGTTTGAATCAGAAACTCGTGGTCGTTGCTCATCGCGATCTGGGTTTCAAGGTCGCCCGGTTTCAGAGACTCGCAGGTTCGGACCTGCTCGTATCGGCAAATCCAAAATACCTGCCGCTGGACGTGAGTAATGCATCGAAGTGGAAGATCTTCGGCGAAGTGCTATGGTGGGTTTCAAAAGACGCGAAGCCAAATCTATGAGGCAGGGAGAGCAGAAGCGAATCTGCGCTGCTGCCTTCACGAGCGATCTTCGTTAACCCTGCATCCTCTCCATAGCGAATCGACAGGCTCCTTCTATGCCCCGTGAACCACGACTCGAAAAGAAAAACTTCTCCTTCTGTTTTGGCCGCTACCTCGTGATCAATCCCCCCTCGCTCTCAGAGTAGGCTTCACTTCGTAGTCGACACGACTATCAGCCACAGGCTTTTTTTCAACTCCTCGGGGTTCGCTGACGAGATCTTCAAAGAGTGCCCGGTAGTGGATCATCGCGCGACGCAAATCTTCAGTGCTGGCCTGGCCACGGGCCTGGCGAACGGCGATTTCGTGGCCTGCGCGGTAATTTTGGGTTACCACCGGATGGTCAACGGAAATATCGGCGGCGCGCTGTTCGAAGTCACCCATGGGATAGCCACAGGTGGCCATGACATCGCCGAGAAGCTGATCTGCCTCAGCCACTGCGCCTGCAGGTGCGTCGACAAAGTGTGCTTGCACCCGCGCCCATGCTTCGCTGAATCGAGCGCGATCTGTCGAAGCTAACGGACGAAGATGGAATTTCTCAACGCGTTCTGCACGTTCGACAAGATTGGCCTCAGCACGCCGGCGATCTCCTCCCTCAACAACGGCGCGTTCGTATTCAGGACCGAATCTGGAGCGGAGACGCTCGGTGCGGCGTCGCTGAAGGAACATGAACACGACCGCGCCAACGACGATCACGATAGCGGCGACGATGATGGCAATTTGCGTTGGGCTTAAATCCTGGAAGTTCATAAAACCGCCTCCTGTTTCGTTTGCTCTCTCTTTATTTTTTAGCTGTGGAACCCGCAAACAAAATGGTCCGCGCACCCTCGGGGTACTCCCGAGTTGGAGCGAAGTGCTGGCTGACGGGTTGCCTCGTATGAGGCAGCGCGCGCCCTTAAATTGCGGTTATGCCTTGTGGCGGGAGAGCGACATCGAGGGGAAGACCATAGAGGGCGCACACTTATCGACTGGTGGCGATCATCTGCGCGGCGTGCTGAAGGCTGGTCTCGGTGACTTTAGCGCCGCTCAGCATGCGGGCAACCTCGTGGGTTCGGGCGCGGTCGTCGAGCAGGCGGACATGCATTTTGGTGCGGCCGTGGTCTTCCCGTTTCTCGACGACGAAGTGCTGATCGGCGAATGCCGCTATCTGCGGCAAATGCGTAACGCATAACACCTGCTGCCCGCGACCGAGAGCCTTCAGCTTTTGTCCGACCGCGTCTGCAGCGCGACCACCGATGCCAATATCGATTTCGTCGAAGACGAGAGTGCGAGGCGTGGGCAGTTTTGCTCTGGGACGATTCGAGCCTTCTTCCACGCTGACTTTGAGAGCCAGCATCACTCGAGACATTTCACCGCCGGATGCTATTTCGTGCAGGGGCTTGAGCGGCTCACCGGGGTTGGTGGCGATGCGATATTCGACTTCATCCCAGCCGTGCGATGTCCAGGCAGCCTCCTGCTCGGAGCTGGATGACCGAGATCTCGAAGCGCACTTTCATCGCGAGTGAGTTGATCTGCGTCTCGGCAAGCTTGGCGAGTTTGGCCGCGGCGGCTTTGCGGATTGACGTGAGAGACGCGGCCGCGGCGCGATAGGATTTTGCCGATTCTTCGACAGCAATGCGAAGTGCCTTCAGGGTTTCATCGCGGTCTTCCACCTCAGCGAGTTTTCGGCCAACATCCTCTCCGAGGGCGATGACGTCAGCGATGGTTTTGCCGTATTTGCGCTTGAGGCGGTCAAGAAGCGCGAGGCGATCTTCAATCTCGGCAAGGCGCTCGGGAGAGGCGTTGATGGCTTCTGCGTAATCGCGAACAGTAGCGCTGACGTCGCCCACAGTGGCGCGGACGGACTCGATCTGCTGCACAGCATCGCTAAACCGGCTGTCATAGCGCGCGAGTTCTTCGATGTTGCGGCCGGCCGCGCGCAGAGCTGCTTCGGCGGAGGATCCGCCTTCGTAAAGCTGGTCGAAGGCGCTCATGGCGGCCGCGTAGAGCTTCTCGGCATTGGCGAGCACTCTCTTTTCTGTTTCCAGCGACTCGTCTTCGCCGGGCAGCAGATGAGCAGCTTCAATTTCCTTGTGTTGGTAGCTCCACAAATCAACCATGCGGAGGCGCTCCTGCTCGCCGGTCAGAAGTTCCTCGAGCCTGTTGCGTGATGCTTGCCATGCAGAATACGCATTGGCGGTGGCGTCTGTAGAGGTGTCTGCGAAGCGATCGAGCAAGATTCGTTGTTGGGTCTGGTCAAAGCTGGAGAGGGTTTCAGTCTGGGCATGGACAAGAGCGAGCTCAGGAGCAAGCTGGCGCAACACGGCAACAGTAGCCGGCTGATTATTGACGAAGACTCTTCCTTTTCCTGAGGCAAGAATCTCTCGACGGAGGATGATTTCATTCCCCTCGGAATCGATGCCGTTCTCTTCGAGTACAGCTTCAGCGGCGGGGGTAGCCTCGAAGACGCATGCCACAACGGCTTTGTCGGCGCCGTGGCGGACGATATCTGTGGACGACTTGCCACCCATCAATAGCGCAAGTGCATCGACCAGGATCGATTTGCCGGCGCCGGTTTCGCCCGTGAGCAAGTTGAGCCCTGGACCGAATACGGCGATGGCGTGATCGATGACGGCGTAGTTTTCGGCGCGAAGCTCGACGAGCATGTACCTGTCCGTGATTCCGGTTATGGTCGATTCCCAAGCCCTCAAAACTAAGACTTAGGGCACCCAAATTCTGCTCAACTCGCAGCGGGAATCCGAGCGCAGCATAGCATGATGGGCGCGTCCCTGGGCTTGGTGAACAGGCAAGCCACGGGCCAGAGGGACCAATTCGATAACTTGGAGGGCCTCATCGCGTCTGATACCGTGGATACTGAGGTGAATACCGATTCTTACCGCTATCGTCGTCTTCGCATTGCAGGCTGATAGTGGCGCTCCTCCCGCAGGGGGACCAGTATCTGCAGGCCCCGGCGCGCTGATGGAGATGCTCAGCAACATAGGTCCAATTGCGCTAGGCGTGATGATCCTCTTGCTGATTGCCAGCCTTTACTCCTGGACCGTAATTCTTGGAAAAATTTCGATCTTTGGCAAGGCCACGCGCGAAAGCAAGAACTTCATTCGCGCATTTCGTAAAGCGACGCGGTTGCAAGAGGTTGCGGCATTTGCGGAAAACTACAAAGCGAGTCCACTGGCACAGGTCTTTGTGGATGTTTACGAGACCTACAAACGGCAGACGGGTGGCTCTGGTCCGCCGAGAAACATGGGCCCGCTGGAACGTTCAGCCCAGACTGCGGCAAGCGAAGCCATAACGGCTCTTGAACGCCGGCTGACGTGGCTGGCAACAATCGCCGCAACGAGTCCGTTTGTCGGCCTCTTCGGCACGGTGATGGGCGTGGTTGATGCCTTCCACGGACTGGGTACAGCGGGAGCAGCAACCCTGCGCGCAGTAGCGCCGGGCATCTCGGAGGCGCTGATTACTACAGCCGCGGGACTGTTTGTTGCAGTGCCGGCGGTGGTGGCCTACAACCAGTTTGCCGCCCGCATCAAAGTGTTTGCATCGGCTACAGACGACTTCTGCCGGGAATTGCTGAATTCGCTGGAAGAGATTCCAGCGCGAGCAGCCGGTGGCCCACGTGACGAGCCCCACGAGGTAGAACGTGGCCTTTACAAGTAACAACGGCCAGACCCGGTCATCCCTGGCGGACATCAACATCACGCCCCTTGTAGACGTGGTGCTGGTGCTGCTGGTGATCTTCATGATTACCGCACCTGTGTTGCAGTCAGGTATCGAAGTCGCGGTGCCAAAGACGCGAACGGTGAAGGAGATCACCGAGCAGAGGCTGGTGCTGACGATCGACCGCGATCAGCAGGTGTTTCTCGGCGACAAGCCGGTCAACATTCATGACCTTGCCAAGAGCCTGCGCAGACCCGGCGATCCCGCGAAGCAAGTGATTTATTTGCGCGCCGATGAGCGCGTACCCTTTGGTGCATTTGCCAGCGTAATGGATGCAGTGAAGCAGGCGGGCATAACGAACATTTCCATTGTCACGCAGCCAGTGGATACCAAGGGTGCAGCGGGCGGTAAGTAGAAATTCATAAGGACGGAGAGCTGCTTCGCGTTGACTTTCGGCCTGGGTGTTGAGAAATCCGATGGGTAGTTTTTTAGCAGGCGGTGATCACCTTGAACAGGAGCTCACGCCGGAGCCCGTGCTGGCACCGGCCACGGGAGCTGTGCTGCTTCATTGCGGCATCGTCGCCGCAATCGTGCTCTACGGAATCATTGGCGGATTCTTTCAACACAATTTGTGGGGAGGGGCAGGGCCCGGCGGCGCTATTCAGGTCAACCTCGTGAGCAGTGCGCTTCCCTTGCCTGCAGACCGGCCGCCGAATCAGAATGTGCTTGCGACAGAAACGCCGAGCCAGGCGCCTGCTCCGCCGGAACCGAAAGCGAAGCAAGCCGTCGACGAAACAGCGATCCCGATTTTAGGCAAGCAGAAAAAGCCGGAGAAGCAAGTCGCGCCGAAGACGCCACAGAAGCAGCCGCAGCCGATTCAGAACAATCGCGCACAGTATGGGGAACAGGCCGGATCGTCGATGCCGCGCACGACCGCGCAAAGCACATCGACCGGGCCGGCCACCATAAATCAGAGCGACTTTGGCAGCATGTTTGGGTGGTATGTCGACAACATCAACCGCAAGATGGACGCGAATGGCTACAGGTCCCTGGCCGATCCACATACGGCAAAGGGTTCGAAGGCTTATATCTCATTCAAGATCGCGAGAGACGGTTCCGCGAGCGATGTGCGACTGGATCAATCAAGCGGCAGCGCAACGTGGGACACGGCGTGCGTAAGAGCAGCGCAGCGAGTCGATACCTTTGGACCTTTGCCTCCCGGATACAGGGGAAGTACACTTCTGGTTTCCTTCTACTGTGAGTACTAGAGTCATGTCATTTCGTCCAAGTAGAATGAGACCGTGCATCAGCGCCCTCACGACAAGCATCCGACCTATAGTGGCTATTAAGCCGACGAGGCGCAGGGTTTCCCAAAACATCACCTCAATTGAGGAAGGATTTCGTACTCAAATGAAATCTCACTTGCGGTTTGTTCTTCCGGCACTTCTCACAGTTGCAGGTCTGGGCTCCCTTCCCGCGATGGCGCAAGACTGGGTCCATACGGGATCGAACCTTGGGAATGCGCGAATTCGCATTGCCGCCGCGGACTTCAAATCAGTGGGTGCCGACCCTCAGACTCCGGCTCTTAAAGCTACCTTCGACGCAACCCTCTATAGCGACCTCGGAAACGCCGGCATATTCGACCTGGTGTCAAAGAGTTTTGCGCCGCAGGTCACTCCCGGATCTCCACAAGAAATCAACCTGTCGCAGTGGTCGGCTGATCCAGCGAACGCGGCAATGGTAGCATTTGGCGCGCTCTCATCCACAGGCGGTCGACTGTCTGTTTATGGCTGGCTTGACGATGCGCGGAACACCGCAAATCCGCAGGTTCTGGGCAAGCAGTACAACGAAGCGGCGACTCAGGATATGGCCCGCACAGTGGCTCATAGATTCGCCGACGAGATCATCTTTCGGCTCGGGGGCGGAATCAACGGCATCGCTGAGACAAAGATTTACTTCGTGAGCTCGCGGACCGGATCGAAAGAGATCTGGTCAATGGATTACGACGGGCAGAATCAACATCCCGTGACTCACCTCGGCACCATTTCTCTCTCCCCGCGCATTTCTCCGGATAACTCGAGGCTTGCCTTCGCGTCTCTTGGGCGCGAGGGTTGGTCGGTCAGGATGTATTCGCTCGAGTTGGGACGCCTTGTGAGCTTTCCCGGTGGCACGGCAGGAGGTTCCAATCAGTCCCCTGCATGGTCTTCTGACGGAACGAAGATTGCATTCTCCTCTTCACGGTCGGGTGATCCCGAGATTTGGATCACGGATGCAAGCGGTGGCAGTCCACGCAAGGTCACATCGTTTCGCGGACCGGATGTTGCGCCGACGTGGAACCCCCGGACCAATGCGCAGCTGGCGTGGGTGAGCGGACGTACCGGGCTTCCCCAGATTTACACCATGGATCAGGATGGATCGAACGTGGAGCGCCTCACCGATAGCGGCTATGCAATTTCGCCGTCATGGGCACCGAACGGCGAGCTTCTGACGTTTAGCTGGAACCGCAAATACGGGCCGGGCGCACCGGGCGGACAAGACATCTACGTAATGGAGATTGCCAGCAAGCCACTCCGGTGGCTTCAACTGACACATGAAGCAGGAAGCAACGACTTTCCTTCATGGGCACCCGATAATCGGCACATCGTGTTTGAGAGATCGATCGGCGGACACACCGAAATCTGGTCGATGCTCGCCGATGGTACGCAGCAACATCAGCTCACCCACACAGGAAACAACTTCATGCCAAACTGGAGTTGGAAATAAATCCATCGAAGTGAATTGTCCGACGGCTAGCGAGCCCGGCACCGCGAGAACAAGCGATGGTATATAAAGGTGGGTGATTCCGACCCATCTTTGCGCATACGCGGTTCTCTTTCGAGAGCGCCTCGTTCGCTTTAGGTATAGGAGCCCGTTCCGCCACCGTCGCTTACCGTTTCAACCGCGAGGATTCGCCTTACATCTCTGGCGGCGTGGTAATCCCTCATTCGTGAAGATTTTCCAGAGCTTTCTGCTTCTTATGGCAGCAAATGGAGTACGTGCTTGGCGACTGAGAATAGCGCGGAAAATGACTCACACGGCGCCTTAGCAGTATGATCGCGTTCGATGATTCGAGGTAAGTGTATGAAGTTGGGAAGTGGTTTTTCTTTTGCGGCAGTCCTCCTGTTGACGCTCCTTGCGACCGGTCACTCGCAGACCAGCCTCTCGACCCGTTGGGAGGAACTTACTGCGCCTGATTTCGTTCAGGCCATTCATCAGTCGCAGGGAGTCTGTGTTCTTCCCTTCGGAATTATCGAGAAGCATGGACCACATCTGCCTCTCGGCACCGACCTGCTTGACGTACGTTTTGCCGTGGCGAATGCAGTGAAGCAGGAGTACGCGATTGTTTTTCCCGAGTACTATTTTGGGCAGATCTTTGAAGCGCGGCAACAGCCCGGAACGATCGCTTACAGCCTGTCTACTCAGCTCTCCCTATTACAGGAGACGGTAGGCGAGATGTCTCGCAACGGCTGCAAGAAGATCGTGATTGTGAATGGGCACGGGGGCAACGGCTCTCTCTTGCCGCTCTTCGGGCAGGCTCAACTGGCAAGTCCGCGGGACTACGTGGTGTATGTTTTCGGGCTGCCTAACGAGAACGTGGCGGGCCGACCTGCGCTGAAGACGCCCATGGACATGCACGCAGGAGAGGTCGAGACCTCGAATATGCTGGTCGCGCGCCCTGATCTTGTCCACCAGGATCGTGCGGGGCAGCAATCTGGCGCAGATCAGCACCGTCAGAAGCTGCCGGACTCGGTTTACACGGGCATCTGGTGGTACGCACGGTTCCCCAATCACTATGCCGGTGATGGCACAGCAGCGCGTAAAGAGCTTGGCGAATTTGATCAGAAGGAGTGGTCGCGTCAAATTGCCGAGGCAATCAAAGCGATCAAGGCTGACGAAGAGAGCCTGAAGCTACAGAACCAGTTCTTCGAAGATGCGAAGCATCCGTTGGACACAAAGCAGTGAAGGTCATCCGATGGAACGGACCAGCCGCTCCATTCTTTCTTCCTGCTCCTCGATGCTCTCGACTAGTTTGAACTGGGTGCGACAGCGGTCGAGATTTTGCCCGTCACGATGTGTCTTGTAGTAGGAATCACCTGCAAGATAGTCGGTCAGAAAACGCAGACCTTGCTCGAAGGTAATCAGCTTTCCGGCGAACACGAGATGATCCTTCTCCTGTTTTGTCAGAAAGCTGCCTGCGCCCTCGAAATATCCGCGTACGAGCGCCTCAAACATCGAGTACTGCATAACAATGCGCGATAAATCCTGCTCGTCTTCCTTTGCCGGACTCGTCGTAGTGCGCACCATGTCGCCGAAGTCGAACGGTGCCAGCCCTGGCATAACCGTGTCAAGGTCGATCACGCATACGGCTTCACCGGTTGTGCTATCGAGAAGAACGTTGTTGAGCTTCGTGTCGTTGTGCGTAACGCGCTCTGGGAGATTCGCGTCGAGCAGCACGCTGACTATTGCGTGGCGGGCTAGAGCGAAGTCGATCTCAGCTCTGGCAAGGACTGCACGGTTCACAACATCGGACGAGATTGTGCTCTCCATCGCAGCGAAGCGCCGCGGAGTATGGTGAAAATCGGGAATGGTGTCGCACAGGCGCGGGGCGGGCAAGTTGACGAGGTGCCGCTGGAAACTTCCAAAAGCTTTGGCCGCCTGAAATGCCTGGTCAGCGGACTCGACGGCGTCATAGGTACGCGAATTCTCAACAAATTGATATGCCCGCCAGTAATGGCCGTGAGGATCGATGTGCCAGCACTCCCCGTCGCGTGCGGAGATCAGTCTCAGAACCCGCCTCTCGCTGTCGGGCTCGCCTAGAATCTGCGCAGCCAGATGGGATGTAGTTCGCTGAATGTTTTTCATTACAGCGACCGGATTTTTGAATATGCCGGAATTAATTCGCTGCAGAATGAAGCGCCGCGGCCTTCCCGCATCGAGGAAAGTGGCGCAATATGTGTCGTTGATATGACCGCTGCCATATGGCGCTATTGAGGCAAACTTGCCTCGAAATTCAAATTGATTCAATACAGAATTAGCGTTTGGCTGCACGTTCACGACCATAATCTCTTAGGATAAGCGCCGGATTCAATCAATCGGCGAATACTTTCGACGGCGTGTCCTCGATCCTCGCGGTAGGTAATGCCAAACCACGAATCGCTCGAACGCAACACTTTGACGTGCGCTTTCCCAGCATGAATAAGGTCATTTACGGTGCTCGGGAGATAGCACTCTGCGTTCAAGTCTGCACCGTGCCGCTCGAGGAACTTCTGGAAACTTTCGCGCAGTAGATCGAATATGCGCGGGGTAAAGCCCCACATATTCATCGAGACAATTTCGTTGCCCGTCAACTTCATCTCACGCCCATCTGAATCACGATTGACGGTATGGTTATCTTCTCGTTCGATCCTCTTGAGTTCGAAAATGTCCAGAAGAGAGCCTTCGTCATCCACCTGACAAACCGCGCGCGCAACAGCGCCGAAGTCGGAGAGCGTTTCGCGCAGGGTGTATCCAACCATGGCGTAGTCACAAGTGCCCAATTGCAGGTGATGCGCGAGCGCACGATAGCCTTCGGCCCCGTAAAAATCATCGGCATTAATTACCGCGAAAGGCTCTTGAATGGCGGCAGCGGCCATCAGAATGGCGTGGGCCGTACCCCATGGCTTGACACGGCCGCTGGGCAACGCAAAGCCCTGGGGCAGAGTTCCGATCTCCTGAAAGACATAGTCGACCGCGATCCTTTTTTCATATCGCGCGCCGACCTTCTGGACGAAAAGCTTCTCGATTTCTTTTCGAATCACGAAGACGACCCTGCCGAAACCCGCTTTGTGAGCGTCGAAGATCGAGTAATCCATGATGGTCTCGTCATCGGGACCAACAGGATCAACCTGCTTCAATCCCCCGTAACGACTGCCCATGCCGGCAGCCAGAACCAGAAGTGTGGGAGTACTCATTGGGTCGATCCTCTCCGGGAATTCAATCGTGCGCGATTCCTTTCGGAAGAATGTCGAGCGTGAGCACCTCAAAAGGGGCGAGGTGGAATTCATGTGCCTCTTGCGCGCGAAGAACAAGCGCGGGGCGGCCTGCGTCTTCTTTCCAGGGGCTCGAAGCCGAATACACCTGTGCGCTCCCCGGTGGGAGTTCGAAGGCATCCTGCAACCTGATACGGATCGATTGCTCCCTTTCGCCAGGGTTGCGAAGCACGAGTATCCCCTTGTGCGGCGTCCACGAGGCCCAGCCATATACTTCAAGCCACTCAGGATTGCCTCCAACCCAGTGAGTGTCCTTGAGCACTTCCTGGTTGGTACGAGACCATTTCGCTGCTTCGGCAAGGTCGTCCCAATTCACTTGGGATAGCAGAGATGGAGTGATGTACATCTCCTGGAGCTGCGTGCCCGTTCCGAAGTAAGATCGGACTTCGTTGCGGAAGTCCGCTTCGGGATCCTTGTCAAGGTCACGATGATGCTGGGCATAGATGATGCCATGAAGCATCAGCGAATTCAACGGATAGAGAGGACCCATCTGAACGATTCTTTGATACGTGTCGCCGTCACGATATGTGATCCAACGCTCGCGGTATGATCCGACGCCTGCCGTCGAGTCATCGTCGCCGCCGCGCCAGATGGAGTCGGCATACATGGTCCAGAAAGGGGAAGGCCAAGTGCCTGTGGTGAGGTTGACGAAGATGTCCGGCTTGGCTGCGCGAAGTTCGCCAATCAGGTGGATAGCAGCGGAAAAGTCGCTGTCAAAATTGCTGCCAGGCACGACGGAGTTCACGTTGCCTGTACCGTCGAATTTGAATTGATTGACACCATACTTCTGAACCATCTGCAGGCAGACATCGCGAAAAGCTGCGTAATACCTGGGTCCTGACAAAGCGTATCCGTTGGCGACAATTTCGTATCCGTTAGCTCTTCCAAATTCGATTCGTTCCTCTTTTGGTTTGGAGTAACCTCCCCACGGCGACATCCACACGCCGGGATCAGCTCCATATTTCTCGGCAGTCTCTCTTACCGAAGTGAAGCCGTTCACAAATCCCTCATTGAATTTCCACAGCGACTTGTGATCGTCCCATCCGTCGTCGAAGAGAAAGGAATCGAGCTTCACTCCGCGCTTTTGAGTCAGTTCGCTCCCAAAAGTGTTGACCCTGTCCAGGGCGTCGCTCTCGTTATATGGCGTGAACAGGCCGAGATCGTACCAGGAGTTGTAGTGGAGGAACGCCCGGTAAGGATGCGCTCGTTCCCTCTCTAGATACGAAAGAAAGTCCCGCCGCATCTGTCCTGCGCGGGCGGCGCCAATCACCGAAGAGTATGTCACCGATTGTCCAGCAAGGAGCGGCAGTTCACGATCCATCCACGCAGTTGCCCGATTGCCGGTTACCCTGCTCTGAGAGAGCGGATGCTCAAAACCGAGAAAGAAATGTCCGGCAACAATAGGCGAGCCATTCACGGAGCCTTCAACGTGAGCACCTGCGAGCCTCACATCAATGAGCTGCACGCGGTTGATTGAAGCATCGCGAGCGGGTGCCTCAATTGTGAGGACCTGCCTGAGATAGTTCGAACCGTCGAGAAGAATGAGCGACCAGCAGACGCGCACCGAGTGATCGTTGTTCTCAAAATAAAAGTCGAATCTCTCGCCATGCAGTCTATCCGCGAGGCGCGATGCATCGGGGCGTGGAGTAAGCACGCGCCGTTCAGGCGGTCGAAGGAGTTTAAGGCTGTTGGTGTCGAGAATTGTTCCGTCTTTGAGAAGTATGGCGAACGGTTCTGCGAAGCGCAGCTCCGTTGCATGCGCGCGATCTGCGACGATCAAGCCGCGTAAGCTGCCATCAACGATTGAAACGGTCGCTCGAATCGAATGGTTCTCAATTCCAAATCGACCTCCCGCCTGGGTAGCAATCACCGTATCCGTTTCACCGGCCCGTGAAGTAGAAGCAAAGACCGACAACGGAAACAAAACCAAAGTAAGAGTAGAAACAGCAGCCGCAATTCGGAGATCTTTCATAGAAGCGCAAGTGTCCTTGGAACCATTGGGGTAATGTTAAATGCGGGAATGCAAGGACGCGTCATGAAGCCGCAACCATATCCACTATCTTCCTGTATTGTATTGAATTTGCGAAACTTATCGAGACGATAAACCCACGGCTTTCTTGCTTTGACTGCCAACAATTCCAGGTGGGTTAGGTCACATCTGGATTCACCTTATCGGCGTCAGGCATTTTCGATTTCTGCCACGAACCCAAGCGATTAACACCTTAGTTTTGCACGGTGACACACAGCGGCTTTACGGGACTAAAATGATTACGTCATCAAAATCGCATTTAGAAAACTGCGGAAGGAGTCATCCATTGAACCACCGTGCTCGCGTTCTTGTACCTGCACTGCTGCTTGTAACCATGGTTGCTGTTGGGGGATGTAAAAAGAAGAAGCCCGCGCCGCCGCCCGAACCGCCGCCGCCAGTGGCCGCCGCGCCTACTGCCTCGATTGCTGCAACGCCGACTTCGATTTCGGCTGGTGATCAAGTCACGTTGGTTTGGAAAACGACGGATGCAACCAGCGTTTCAATCGACGGCATGGGTGACGTGCCGACCTCAGGCACAAAAACGGTAACGCCAACCGCCTCGACGAGCTATCACCTGCTTGCGAAAGGCGCAGGTGGAACTGCCGATGCGACCGCGCGGGTCACAGTAAATGCGCCGCCCCCTGTGCAGCAACCGCCAAGCACGATGTCGGCGGAAGAAGAGTTCAGGGCTAACGTGCAAGACATCTTCTTTGATTACGATGCGTATGATGTTCGCGGCGATGCGCAGGGCATCCTCTCCAAGGATGCTTCTTACCTGGCAAGCCATCCGAACGTCAAAGTAGTCATCGGAGGCTACTGCGACGAACGTGGGTCCAACGAGTACAACCTGGCTCTCGGACAGAATCGCGCCGACGCTGCAAAGAATGCGCTGGTTACGGCAGGCGTGGCGACGAGCCGCATCCGGGTAGTCAGCTACGGCAAAGAGAAGCCCTTCTGCTCTGAGTCAAGTGAGTCATGCTGGCAACAGAATCGCCGTGCCGGCTTTTCGATGGATCAGTAGCCGGATCAGTAAAAGGGCCGGCGATTGAACCAACCACCGGTCGGTGACTCATATGTAGGGTTGTAATTGGGCGGCATTGCTACGGTGGCGATGCCGCCTGACTAGCTACGCTGTATCTTCCCGGTTCTTTGACGGAACATAAGAAGTCCGATCATTGTGCGCGGCGGGGAAGGCGGCAGCGGAGTTATAAACAAATATGGTGGCGCGCTCGCCCTTGTACGCCGGCGCTTCCGCACACTTCACTTCATAGGTGATCGATGCAAACAAGATCTCAGCTTCGCAATCGTTTCGTGGCCGCAGCGTTGTTCACTGCGGTTATAACCTTGGCACCAATGCGCGCGCACGCAGTGTCAAAGGAGATCGTCGAGTTGCAGACGCAGGTCCAACAGCTGCTCGACATGGTGCAGCGGATGCAGTCGACGTTGGACACGCGATTTGGTGTGCTTCAGCATCTAGTGGAGCAGACAGCGGATAACGCCAACCGGGTGACTGCAACGGTTAACGCGATGCAACAGAAGATAAACACTCAGGACGAGGCGATCAGCGGAAAGGTCGATACAGCTTCGGGTCAGGTGCAATCTCTGAATGACTCCGTTGATGAGTTGAAATCGCGCATCGCCAAGCTCGATAAATCTATTCAGGATCTTCAGGCCCAGTTGCAAAACGTTCAGAGCGGTGCGCCTCCCGCTGGCGCAGCACCGGGACCTGAGAGCGGCAATCCGCCGGGGAACGCAGGCGGACCGCCCGTTGCAAATGGCGGACCAGCCACCGGTCCAACACCGCCGCTCAGAGAGACTTTTCAGGCGGGCCTGCGGGACTACAACGCGGCCAAGTATTCAGTCGCTACTGGCGAGTTTCAGGATGTCGTTCATTACTACCCCATGGACGATCTGGCCGGCAGCGCGCAGTTTTACCTGGGGGAGATCGCTTACAGACAGCAGAATTTCCCTGAAGCTGTGAAGGCATATAATGCGGTGCTGGAGGGCTTCAGCGGCAATTCCAAGGCTCCTGCTGCGCAACTTCACAAGGGACTTGCACTTTTACAATTGAACAAGAAGGACGCCGGGGTTCGTGAGTTGCGGCTTCTCATTCAACGGCATCCGCAAACGCCCGAAGCGACGCAAGCGCGCACAAAGTTGAATGCGATGGGAGTCAGGATCGCCACTACGGCTCCCCCCAAGTCGGAATAATGCGTCGGGAAATGTCGTCTCACAGCTTGATTGAAGACAGATGACACTCCAATTCCGCAATCGGCATCAGTCCATGCTTCGCCTTCAGGTTCGTTTCTCGAGGATAGTAGAGGATCATCCATCCGCCTGAACTGTCGACCTTAAAATCCGGATTAGACGATGTGGTGCTGAAAATATTCGTTGCAGACTTTACCGCAACAACCGTGCGACTCCAGCTTTCCTTCCCTTCATAAACTTCGCAGTCGAAAGCAACGACTCTTATTCCGTTGCGTTGACCGTCCATCGCGTTTGTAATCCGGTCAGACGTATAGCGGCTGAAGGGTGTTCCGTAAAGGCTGAGCGCCCCGGGAAGAGATTTACCTGCGTAAGTGAGCCCCAGTTTCTTTGCAAGAGATCGCATCGCGAATGCGCGCAGGTGCTCCCTGGCCCAAAGAACTCCGGCTGCCACCATCCAGATGATCCCGATGAGGATGTATATCGCGATCTTCACCGGTCAGAGTCTATCTCAAAAAGAAAAGCCCGCGAGATGCGGGCCTTCTTTTCTAAGCGGTTGGAGTTCTTCCTACTGAAGATTCTTCATCAGGGCATCCAGCGCCGACTTTGGCGGACGGGTAAGCGACTCGGGCAACGTGCTCAAAGGCTCATCCACGACGTTTAGCAGATCGGTGAAGGTTGGCTTTTGGGTGTTGATGTAAAAGACGCCAGTGAGAACTTCGTTCTTCTCTTCAGCTTCCATCAGCGTGTGCACGGCGTGGGCCTTGTCGGTCGGGTCGTAATCTTCGTGCAATTTGCGCAGGCGTAAAGTCGAGCCGTCGTGCATCTCTACGTCGTAGACCTGGCCGGAGTCATAATCCACATCAATGTCTTCGAAGCTGGCGACAAAGCCTATTTCGTTGATGGGCTCGTCGTTCTCCTGCATGAATTTGTAACTCTTGGTCGAACCTTCATGATCGTTGAAAGTCACGCAGGGGCTGATGACGTCGAGCATTACAGTCCCTTTGTGTGCGATGGCGGCCTTCAGCATTGCCAGCAACTGCTTCTTGTCGCCCGAAAACGAGCGGCCAACAAAGGTCGCGCCGAGTTGGATGGCGAGCGAACATGTGTCAATGGCAGGCAGATCGTTCACGATGCCAGTCTTGAGTTTCGAGCCGATGTCTGCAGTCGCTGAAAACTGGCCTTTGGTCAACCCATAGACGCCGTTATCTTCAATGATGTAGATCATTGGCAAATTGCGCCGCATGAGGTGAACGAACTGGCCCATGCCGATGGAGGCAGTATCGCCGTCGCCAGAGACACCGATCATCGTCAGTTGATGGTTTGCCAGGTGAGCGCCGGTGGAGACGGAAGGCATGCGCCCGTGCACACTGTTGAAGCTATGCGAACGGCTCATGAAGTAGGCCGGGCTCTTTGACGAGCAGCCAATTCCGCTCATCTTCATGACACGCTCCGGCTCCACGCCCATTTCGAACATGGCGTCGATGATGCGCTCAGAGATCGCGTTGTGGCCGCAGCCGGCGCAGAGCGTCGACTTTCCGCCGCGATATTCAAGAACCGGAAGCCCGATACGATTGACCTTGGGGCCTGGTGCTGCTGTTGGGGTTGCGGTCGCCATTTACAGGCTCTCCTTGGTTACAAACTCTTCGGTGATGGTGCGAGCGTCCATGGGCAGTCCGTTGTAGTGAAGAATGCTGCGCAGCTTGACTACCTGATCGGCAGGCAAATCGAGCTTAAGCAGGCTGGCCAGTTGTGCGTCGCGATCTTGCTCTACCACGTAGACACGCTCGTGAGAGGCCACAAAGTCGTGGATCTCGTGAGCGAAGGGATAAGCCCGGATGCGCATGTAATCCACGTCGGTGCCATGTTCGTTCTTGATCTGGTCCATGCTCTCGCGGAGCGCGAAGTCGGTTGTGCCGTACGCGAGGAAACCGACCCGTGACGAGCCATCCTTCACCGATACGGGAGCAGGAACCAGTTTGCGCGCGTTTTCAAACTTGCGCGACAAGCGTTCCATCACTTCTATGTACTCCGCGGGTTTTTCAGTGTAGCCGGCAGCATCATTGTGACCCGAGCCCCGCGTAAAGTACGCAGCCTTTGGGTGAAGTGTGCCAGGAAGGGTGCGCCAGCCGATTGCATCGCCATCCACGTCGCGATAGCGTGCGAAGCCGCCGAGCCGTTGGAGATCTTCAGCAGTCAGCACCTTGCCGCGATCGAGAGGCTTGTCAGGATAATCAAATGGCTCTGACATCCAGTTGTTCATACCGAGATCGAGGTCGGTGAGTACGAAAACTGGAGTTTGCAGGCGCTCGGCCAGATCGAATGCCGAGTATCCAAAGTCGAAGCATTCCTTCACAGATCCGGGAAGCAGGACGATGTGCTTGGTGTCGCCATGCGACAGGAATGCCGTCGACAGAAGATCTGCCTGCGAGGTGCGCGTCGGCATACCCGTCGAGGGGCCGGTGCGCTGTACGTCGAAGATGACCCCGGGAATCTCTGCGAAATAGCCGAGACCGGCGAACTCCGCCATAAGAGAAATTCCTGGTCCCGAAGTCGATGTCATGGATCGTGCACCACCCCACCCTGCGCCAAGCACCATGCCGATGGCCGCGAGTTCATCCTCGGCCTGCACAACTGCGAAAGTCGCCTTGCCTTCAGGTGTTACACGAAACTTCTTCAGCAGATCGGTGGCTGCTTCAATCAGTGATGTTGAGGGCGTGATCGGATACCACGCAACGACTGTGACACCCGCAAAGACCGCGCCCATACCGCACGCGGCGTTGCCATCAATGATGATCTTGCCGGCGGTCTGGTCCATCCGTTCAATTGCGTACGGATCCTGCTTTGGCAGCTTCTCCTGTGCGTAATCGAAGCCCGCTTTGACTGCGCCAAAGTTCAGATCAAATACCTTTTGCTTCTTCGCAAATTGTTTACGCAGGCCGCTCTCTACGACAGTGAGATCGATGGAAAGCAGTTGAGCAATGACGCCAACGTAGACCATGTTCTTGACCAGCTTGCGCAGCTTGGCCTCAGGGCAAATCGCAGCCGTAATCTTGTCGAACGGAACGGGGTAGCAGAATACGTCGTCACGATACTGCTTGAGGTTCTGGCCCTCTTCGTAAATGGCCGCGCCGCCGCTGTCCAGTTCAATCATGTCCTGCTTGGCGGTTTCGGGGTTCAAAGCCACCAGGATTTGCGATCCGCGTTTGCGGGCCACATAGCCATCTTTGCTGGCGCGGATGGTGTACCAGGTGGGAAGTCCGGCGATGTTCGACGGAAAAAGGTTCTTCCCGCTGACGGGAACACCCATTCCAAAGATGCTCTTCAGCAGCACGCTATTGGCGGATTGCGAGCCGGACCCGTTCACCGTTGCTACGATGATGCTGAAATCGTTGATGACGCGCTTCTGCGTACTAACTGCGCCCTGCTCTTGACCCAGGGCCAGGTCTCCAGTCGCCATTTGGCGGGATTCCCTTCCGGTAAATTGTTGAGAGAGTCTATCTTCGCTCAGTTGTGATTATAGTCACCAATGAGGTGCACCGTCCCGCTTCCCGGCGAGCGCAAAGCGTTCTTAAGTACCTTTGACGGCAACCACTAGCGATCGGTTTGAAACTGCGTGCCGATTCAGGTTGGTTTCTTTCTGGATTTTGAACCGAAATCAAGCTTGCCGCGACATTTAACTCCATATAATTCAGTGCGTAAGCACAAATCGCGTAGAGTCTTTCCGCCATCGCAAAAGAAGGGTTATGGAGATGATGATCAGGGCCAGCGTAAGGCCGATCCACATGCCATAGATGCCCCACTTGAATACAAAGCAGAGAATGAAGCCTAGCGGTAGCCCTAGTACCCAATAACCAACGAGATTGGCGAACATCGGCACGCGTGTTTCGCCCAATCCCCGCAGCGCTCCGGTGCAGACAGTCTGAATTCCATCGAAAATCTGAAAAGCCGCCGCTATCCATAGCAGGCTCGGCCCCACCGCAAGAACGCGTGGATCGCGAGTGTAGAGGGAGATGAGCGGCCTGGGCGCGACCAGAAACGCTACCGCAGCAATCAGCATGAACCCTGTGCCCAACGCAAGCGCCAGCCAGCCGGCTCGTCTCGCGCGTGCAGCATCGCCGGCACCCACAGCGTGTCCTACGCTAACGGCTGCTGCCGCGGAAACTCCTAGAGGGACCATATAGGAAACGCTCGCATAGTTGAGAGCAATGGCGTGCGTCGCCAACGCTACGGGAGTGAGATAGCCGGCCGCGAACGTGCTCAGATTCCAGGCTCCAACTTCGAGCACAATTTGCCCCGCCGCAGGCGCGCCAATTCGTACGAGCTTTCGCAGCCGATCAAGTTGCGGTCCGGCCCAATGGCGAAAGAGAGGATGGCCTCGTTTGCGTTCGTATCGCCAGGCAAAACCCAACAGTGCCGCGGCCATGGCAATCCGCGATATGCAAGTAGAGATCGCGGAGCCGTTCACGCCGAGTGCCGGCATTCCAAACTTGCCATAGATCAACACCCAGTTGCCAAACCAGTTGAGCAGGTTAGCCAATACATAGGTCGCCGTGATTACCCGCACCTGGCCTACTCCCTGCAAGTAGCGGCGCGTACCACCGTAGAGCAGCAGAGGGAGCGTGCCCCAGTTGAGAATGCGCAGATACCCGCCGGAAAGAACAGCTACTTCAGGGATGACTCCAAATCGGGTAAATCCGTAGCTCAATGCTGCGAGAAGCGCCATGAGCGGAGGCGTGACGATGCACGCAAGATAAACACCTTGCGCCAGCCAGCGATGGCAATCGTCGTGGTCTTTGCGGCCATATGCTTGCGAAACCAGCGTATCGAGCCCCAGCAACAGGCCGATGCCAAACAACGACGGCGTGTAGTACACCGCGTTTCCGAGCGCTACTGCACCAATGGCGGCAGGGCCGAGTTTGCCCACCATGATGTTGTCAACGACGCCCTGGGCCATCCAGCCAAGTTCGCTCAGCACAACTGGAACCGCGAGTGTAATCATCGCGACGAGTTCCGGCTTCCACTTGGGATCTGACCTGGACATCTTTCTAATCTATCCGCTCGCAGCAACCTCACTGACGGATTGTGGCCGCAAAGCATTGACATCAGGTGCCCAGGTCAAGCAAAGAATCGGGTAGATGCTAGTATGAGTTTCGAGGTGCGAGAATTGACGCGCCGGAAGAGAATTCTCGTGAGGAATCCAGCCGGCGATGTTTTTTGCGCCAATTTCACAGTTCGTCACAGAGCGCGGCTTGATCTTGAAGGGCCCAACTCTTGAGCATGTTGTTTTGTCCACCGCAGGCAGGAGCTACTTGAGGGGTTTTCTGCTGGCTTTTTTCATGGTCGCGATTGGCGGTTTACATGCGCAAGAGGCCTCACCCCAATTTGCAGATCTGGCAGCTCGCGCAGCCGCAGCCCGCGATCAACAGAACATTCCGTTAGCCATTGAACTCTATACCCAGGCGGAGCAACTCAGGCCGGACTGGCGAGAGGGATGGTTTTATCTTGGCGTGCTGCAATATGGCGCCAATCAATTCCCTGCCGCCATCGACGCATTCAACCATCTTCTTCAACTTGAACCGACTGCCGTTCCGGCGATGGCGTTGCGCGGCCTCTGTGAGTTTGAAACCGCCGCATACGAAGATTCGCTGCGCGATCTGGAACAGTCTGTAGCGCATGGTGCCGCAAACGAGCCTCGCAATGAGCAGATTCTTCGCTACCATCTCGCGCAACTCCTTGTTCGCGCCGGGCGGTTTCAAGACGCCTTGACGCAGTACAAGATATTCATCGCAAAGCATATCGACAGCCCGGACGTGCTGCTAGGCCTTGGTTTGGCTGGCATGCGAGTCCAATTGCTGCCGAAAGACATTCCAGAAGCAGACCGCGGTCTCTATCTGGCCGCAGGAAGCGCTGGTTACGCGTTTCTCTCCGGCGACAGCGAACAGGCTGCATTGATCTTCAACGAACTTTTCACGCGCTACCCAGGCGTGCCCAATCTACATTTGTTCTACGGCTATCTGCTTTTCCAACATGATTCGGCATTGGCAATCGACCAGTTTCAAAGTGAATTGACTATCGCGCCCGGCAACATCGAGGCACACGCGATTCTGGCGTATACGAACATGATTGCCGGCCGCTACGCAGAGGCCATACCTGAGGCCGAACATGTGTTGGCCGCGGCGCCCGACATGGAAATGGCTCTAATCGCCCTCGGCCGCTCGCTGGGCGAAACTGGAGACCCAAAACGTGGTACAGAACTGCTGAATAAAGTTCTTCATTCCGATCCTGACAACCTCGAGGCGCACATGGGTCTGGCCGCAATTTACTCCCGTGCCGGACGAAGAGAGGACGCATACCGTGAACGCATGGTTTGCCTTGGCCTCGCCAAGTAGTCTTCGACGGATTCTTCCACGCGTTTCCGTGACAGCCCTTGTCTGGTTGCTTTGCGAATTTGCAGTTGTCCCCCCGACCTTTGCCCAGAGCAAGAAACCATCCTCTTCTGCAGTTACTTGCGCCACCTGCCATTTAGGGGTGGCGACGTCCTACTCACACGCACCCATGCGACACGCGATGGAGATTCCGGGTGCGAATCCGGCTCTGGAGACGCATCCGAACCTGAGCGTTCAAATAGGTCAGTATCTTTACACTGTGCAGACCAAAGACGGCAAGAGCACCTACACGGTATCTGACGGAAAAGACTCCATGACGTTGCCAATTCGCTGGCTGTTTGGACAACACTCGCAAACGTGGGTGTTTGAGAAGGACGGCCATCTCTACGAGAGCATGGTTAGCTACTTCCCGCGTGAAAACGGGCTTTCGACCACCCCTGGCGACCAGAAGATTACGCCGCACAATCTTACCGAAGCGATGGGTCGCCGCCTGCCGCCGTGGGAAAGTCGCAGCTGTTTCAATTGCCACGCGACGGATGCGATTGCAGGAGACAAACTGACGTTGGAGAAGTTGCGCCCAGGACTGGATTGCGAACGCTGCCACGTGGGCGCGCAACAGCACATGGCCGACGCCGAGAACGACAACTTCAAAACACTCCCAAAATCTTTCAAGCGGATGGATGCCGAGAGTATTTCCAATTTCTGCGGACAATGCCATCGGAGCTGGGATGACGTGGTGCGTAATCATTGGCACGGCCAGGCGTTTGTGCGATTCCAGCCGTACCGGCTACAGAACAGTAAATGCTTCTCAGGCAACGACCCTCGCATAAGTTGTCTCGCATGCCACAATCCGCATCAGCCCGCAAATCGAAGTGACGTCTCCTATGACTCGAAGTGTCTGGCCTGCCATTCGGAAGCGAAGACATCGCACGCCTCAACAGCAAAAGTCTGCACTGTGAGCAAGAACAACTGCGTGAGTTGCCACATGCCAAAGGTAGAACTGCCGGGTGGCCATACGAGCTTCACCGATCATCAGATTCGCATCGTGAAGCCCGGTGAAGCATATCCCAACTAAAGACTTGTGATTGAAGATTCCTGGTTCAGAATTCAATCCCTGGCTTGTCGAGTCTTCTGTGCTTCCGTCCCTTGTTTTGGGTCGATTCATCCTCTGCGAGGAGATCTGCTACGGTGAACTCCGATTTGGAGACACCGTGATCTGAGTGCGCCGCGCTCTGTGTCGAGAAATGAATCCACTCATGCAGAATCACGCGGGCGATCGCTTCGCCCATGACGGTATTCCGCCGATTGTGATTCATCGCAAGCGCTAATGGCCCAAGCATCGCGACGATTCGATCACAATCGACATTGACGAAGGGCTGAATGTGTCCCTTTACACGCGGCACCCAACCGATAGGTCCCACCACAACATAGCGCGGCCGTGGGAGCAGGGTGCAGGAGCCGTGCAGGTGAACCACAATGGGAGATTTCACCTCAAAACCAGGCGCTAACTCGTCGCCTCTCTTCAAGTCGATCTCGCTCGATAATGACGGCGTCGTCCCTGCCAGGATCGTTTGACCTCGACGGAATGCGGTGAACAGAGATGCCCACTGCGCATCGTGCATGGGCTTGTCGGCAAAGACAATGAGCGTAGTTCGTGGCGCCGATTCTGCCGGAGATTGCGCAGAGATACCAACGCTGAAGAGGGTTCCGGCAAACAGCGCCAGGGGAAGGATTACATCGAATCCAAAAGCTCGATGCGCTGCGATCACTCGGGGGGAAGCCGCGTGGATATTCATACGATGCATACTCGCTTTGTTTGAGCAGCCGCGCTATCCGGATCTTGCGGGAAATTCGCACTTTCTCTTCAGAACTCTGGAGAGAAGACTTCCGCGATTTGCCACGCGCGTTCCAGTGATAAAGCGAGCTGCCCAAAGCGGATTGGGCTCACGTCATAGTGCGAGTCTGCTGCCCGTTGTTGCATCTGTCCAATAGATTGGTATGATTGATTCCATCTGAATTGGAGATACCACGATGGAAGTCCGCCAGCTACAGATATTCCGTATTCTCGCGGAGGAGTTGAATTTCACTCGTACCGCGGAAAAAGTCCACACGGTGCAATCCAATGTGACTGCCCAGGTCAAGGCATTGGAAGAGGAACTGGGCGCGCCTTTGTTTGATCGCCTTGGCAGGCGGGTAACGCTCACGGACGCAGGTCGGCGCTTCCAACCTTTTGCCGAGCAGGCTCTTGCGGCTATGGAACAGGGTGAGCGCGCAATCCGAAATGGTTCGGAACCCAGTGGGCCACTGCGCATAAGCGCACCTGAGAGCCAGCTAACCTATCGATTGCCGCAGGTTTTGCGCACGTTTCGCCGTCGATTTCCGCACGTCGAAGTTGCTTTCCGCCCGCATCCTGGCGAGATGCTCGCGTATGAACTGGAGACGGGCAAGCTGGATCTCGTGATCACCATGTGCGATTCCCCTTCTAATCCGGCGCACAAATCGGCCCGCTTGCACACGGAGCGGATTTTTCTTTTCGGAGACGCAAGTCATCCGCTGACAAAGCGCCGCACAGTAAAGCCCTCCGATCTTGCAGGACAGACATTGCTTCTGACGGAATCGGGTTGCGGGTATCGAGCCAAGTTCGACAGGGTTTTGGCACTCCAAAACATTCGGCCTGGGAACATCACCGAATTTTCAAGCGTGGAAGCGATGAAGCAATGCGTTTGCTCAGGAATGGGCCTGGCGTTATTGCCGGCAATCGTAGTAACACGCGAAGTCCGTCAGAGCCGGTTCAAAGCGCTGCATTGGGCGGGACCTTCTCTGGACATCGCAACTCATGTTCTCTGGCACAAGGACAAGTGGGTTTCGCCAGCAATGGCTGCCTTTCTCGAATTGGTCAAAGCACAGACAGAGCACGATGAAGCCGCGGATTCGGATCTGTCTGCGTTAGACTGACTCTTTCTCGCCTCAGCGTCACTGTCCCGAACTTCCGTTCTGACAAATTGAAAAAGCTAACTTTCGCGCATGATTTCAGCCACTTCGATTCTTGAGGCCCTGCGAGCCGGGAGGAACGATGCCGCGAGCCCAACCCCGAGCACTACGAAAATCGAGGTGGCGAGCGTGACGCCATCCGTCGATGAGATGCCGAAGAGGAGCGATTTCAGAGACCTTGCGACCACAAGGCCCAGGGCAGTGCCGATGATGACCCCAATGCCAGTGAGTCGCATCCCATCGTTCAGTATCAACAGAAATATCCCCTCAGAGCTGCAGCCCAATGCCATGCGGATTCCAATCTCACGCGATCGCTGCAGCAATGCGTAAGCCATGACGCCATAAATACCAACCGCCGCTATCACCAGTGCAACGATAGCAAAGATAGTGAGAAGGATCGTTCGAAAGCGTGGTTGCGCCACGCTCTGCGCGACGTTCTCTTCCATAGTTTTGATACGAACAACAGGCTGATTCGAATTGATCTGATGCACGGTGTTTGTTAAGGCGGCCGAAAGAGAGTTTGGATCCCCTTCGGCGCGTAGCAAGACCGAAAGACTGGTGACTGGGAGTACTTCATTAGCTTGCCGAAATGGCACATACATCTCTGTCGGCGCTTCCGAGGCAAGCGACTGCTTTACATCTCCTACGACCCCGACAACCTCCATCCACGGAACGGTTTCATCCGGGATTGCTCCGATTTGGAGCCGCTTTCCGATGGGAGATTGGTTGTTGAAAAATGTCTTCGCCATCGCGCGATTGATCACGACGACGGGCTTGCTCTTTTCGCGATCGGAATCGTTGATCCAGCGACCTTCAAGCAACGGGATCTGAAGCGCTGAGAGGTAACCTGAGCTGACCACCCTGTAGTTCGCCATCACGTATTCAGAAGGCCCGTGCGGAGGCCTGCCATAAATATTGAAGTGGAGAATCGAGCCTTTGCCGCTGACAGGGAGAACGGACACAGCACCCACTTCCTTCACGCCGGGAAGTGTGCGCAAGCGGTTCAGTGTCATTTCGTAAAAGTTCATATTGGCGTCAGCTTTTCCCGGTACCGCGGGCGCCACGGGCAAGTCAGCAATCAAGATGCGCTTGACTGAGAAGCCGAGATTGACGTTTGACAATCGATCAAGGCTTCGGACGAACAAACCTGCTCCGATAAGCAGAAGCAGGGCGAGGGAGACCTCCGAGACGACCAGCAGACCGCGCAGGCCCTTGGTGTGTTTGCTTACTGCACCCCGATCTGAGTCGTTCAGCGCCGATCGTAGATCGTGCAAGCCGAGATGACCGGCAGGTGCGAGACCAAAGAATACGCCGGCAAAGACCGATACAGCCGCGGTGAACAGCAGGACATGAGAGTCGATCCGGACATCCGCGCCTGCGGGAATCGATGTCCCGGCGAAATGAAGCAACGACGACATCCCTGCAAATGCGACGGCAACTCCCGCAAGCGCTCCCATACTGGACAGCAAGATTCCCTCAGTGATCAGCTGCTGAATGATTCGCCCGCGCGACGCACCGAGCGCCAGTCGAAGAGATATTTCCTTACGACGCGCAGTCGCCCTGGTCAGTAGAAGATTGGCGACATTCCCGCATGCGATCAAAAGCACGAAAGCAACCGCGCCGAATAAGGTGAGCAGCACAGGACGCGCATCACTCACGATCTGATCCTGCATGGGATTCACAATCGAATCGATCGCAATATTCGTGTCCGGATATCGAGCGAGCAGGCGCTTTGCGATTGTGCTCATCTCGACCCGCGCCTGGGCGAGGTTCACTCTATTTTTCAAGCGCGCGACCGGAAAAATGCCCGGGTGCCAGGAGCGATCGTCGGGAAGCGTAACGGCCCATGGCCCCATGGGGATCACAACATCCGGCTTCTGCTGCAGCACTTCAAAGTTCTTCGGTAGCACGCCGACAATCGTGTAGCTCTTATTGTTCAAAGTGACGGGTTTCCCGATCACCTGCGGCGAGCCGCTATATCGACGTTCCCACAAGCCGTATCCGAGCAATGCCACCGGAGCGGAAGATGGCGTGTCGTCCGCTTCGGAGATCGGGCGGCCCGCAGACACGCGCACCCCGAGCAGATGGAGCAGATTTCCGGTTACCATTTCGGTCGGAACCTGTTCCGCGTCGCCATTTCCGGTTAACGACATGGTCAAATCGCGAATTGCACCGAACTCCTCAAAGGAGCTGCTCTGCGATCTCCAGTCGTTGAAGTTCTGGTAAGAAGCCGACAGCAGTGGAAAATGTTCCGCGCGTTCCGAGACGAGCACCAGCCGTTTGGGCTCGGGGTACGGGAGCGGTCGCAGCAAAACACCATAGATCACGCTGAAAATTGCGGTATTCAATCCAATGCCAAGCGCGAGGGTAAGCACTGCCACCGGTGTAAAAACTCTGCTGCTGCGCATCTGGCGCAGCGAATATTGCAAGTCTTGCAGGAGATTCGATATCACGCTCGATCCTTGCTCTCAATTAGAAATCCAGACACTGATTCACTGGCCAAATTACGCAAGCAGGAGCCTTTGGGAATGGCCACGCCCTCACTCATTGTGCATGTCAGAATACTGGATCGCCTTTGCTTTTGTGACGAAAGGGACCAAACAGGAGATGTGTGCTCGGGACTCGGCCATCTTCATCGAAGGTCGCGAACTTAAGGGTCCACGTCGCCATCACACGCCTGGTACGGGCGGGCATCCTGGGAACTCTACAAGGTACGTGTTGCCTTTGTATCCGAGATATCTTATTCCGATCTTGCTGGTGAAAAAGCCATCCGCTGTGAAGTTGCGCAGGAAAGAAAAGAATTCCACCCCATGAGTCAAACTCTCATCCTGCTCAGCGCTCTTGCGGTATGCGATCAGGTCGAGGATCTCTTTCTGTTGCAGAGGTGTGGATTCCAGGTAGGCCTTGCCATAACGCGTCGTACAAGATGAATCGAGCCACTTCAAACCGTTCCCAAGAATCGCTTGATATTCCGCATTCTCGCTGGTTAGGAGGTCGATGAATTCGGGAGCACCAGCCTCGATTGCGCCGCCCGAATCTGCGTCTGCGGGAAGTATCGACTCGCAGAGAGACTGCAGGGTCTTGTATTGATGAGCATCGAAAAACTTCGGCGTGTAAGTTCCTGACTTCGCCTCGGTCTTCTCAGACTCAATAACGTGGTGGGCAAATTCAGCGGCCTCAAGTGGGATGACTCGGAGGACCGAGCCCGCCACAGCGCCGATACTCAGGGACTTCAAGACGGTGCGTCGAGAGAGGAAGTCAGTGCCCATTTCTAAAGCTCTCCCTTCTTTGCCTGTTCGAGCAGGTAGTCTGAAGTCTTCCATGACAGCGCCATGATGGTGAGGGTGGGATTCTTATCCGGATTCGAGACAAAGGGGGCTGCGTCAGCGACAAAAACATTCGTCACGTCGTGAGCTTGACAGTTCTTATTCAATGCAGAAGTTTTTGGGTCGGTGCCCATGCGCACTGTCCCCAGTTCATGGATAATCTCACCGCCCTTCGAGATTCGCCCCGCAGGTTGATGTTGCAAGGCATTGCTCTCGCCGGCGCTACTCTTTTGGGGATGTCGGCGGGTCCCGGAAATCACCGTTCCACCTGCGGCTTCAATAATCGAACGGAAGGTCTGCTGCATGTCCGCGGCCATCTTGATTTCGTTGTCACCCCATTGCCAGTGGAAACGGAGCACGGGAATTCCCCACTTATCTTTGACTTCCGGATCAAGTTCACAGAAGGACTTTTCATTGGGAATCATTTCGCCGCGTCCGCTGAACCCGATGAATGTGCCGTACGAACTGCGACACTTCTGTTTCAAACTGACTCCATAGCCTTCGTTTTCTTCGCAGACGTACTCGAAGCCTCCCACTCCCGGCATATCGCGTCCACCGCCAAACTCAATGTGATATCCGCGGAGAAACTCGTTCTTGTTCCCGAACCGCCACCAGGGCATATACATGTGCATGCCGCCAACGCCGTCATGATTGTGCGGAGGCATTTTTTCAAGTTGCGGAAAGTAGCCGGCTAAATCGCTGCCGACGGAGTCGGTCAAATAGCGACCTACAACTCCGGAGGAATTCGCTAGTCCGTTGGAGAAAGCAGTTGACTTTGAATTCAAAAGAAGTCGCGCCGATTCGCATGCACTGGCGGCAACCACTACTGCCTTTGCGTACACGCGCTGTTCACTTCCCGTGGACTTGTCGATGTACGAGACGGCTTCGGCCTTTCCGCTGGCGCCCACCACGATTTCGCGAGCCATCGCGTTGGCGATCATCGTGAGGCGGCCCGTCTTCATCGCCGGGGGAATCATTACCTGGCTGGAACTGAAGTTGGAAGCGGATCTGCAGCCTCGGCCGCACTGCGCGCAATAATGACACGCATCGCGATCATTCAATGGCTTTGTCAGAATGGCCAGCCGAGATGGAATACACGTGATATTCAGCTTGTCGCATGCCTTTTTGACGAGGGTCTCTGTGCAGCGCGGCTTGGGGGGTGGCATGAATACCCCATCAGGAGCGTTGGGAACATTTTCCTTCGACCCGAAGACGCCGATATACGATTCGACTTTGTCATAGTAAGGCGCAAGCTCCTCGTAGGTGATCGGCCAGTCGTCGCCAAAGCCGTCTGTTGAGTGTGCCCTGAAATCTGCGGGGCCAAACCGAAGCGCGATCCGCCCCCAGTGATTTGTTCGCCCCCCTTCGATGCGTGATCGGAACCAGCGAAACGAAGAACCGGGTGCTGTCGTGTAGGGCTCTCCTTCAATCTCCCAAAAACCGTTCGGCGCCATGAATTCGTCGCCGATTCCCCGCTGCTTGCCGCCGACGCCCACACCACGGTGCGGCAGTTGGTAAGGCCACATATGCTCCTTGAAGTCTTTATCGGGATCGAGCCGCGGTCCGGCCTCCAGCATCACGACACTCAGTCCGCCCTCGGTGAGCACCTTCGCGGCGGTTCCGCCTCCGGCACCCGACCCAATGATGCAGACGTCATATACCTTTTTGGCAGGGCTGATCTGCAGCATCTTTTCTCTCCCGTCGGATTGTGAGTAGCGACGGGATGCGCCCGGCGCGTGCTTGTCTCGGGAATAGCGGAATCGCTGGCTTCGCACAGAATTCGTGCTGGATTCTCAACTTCCCTTCCCGCTGCAACAATATACCCTGCGCGCGCTTCGGCTTGCGATCACTTTTTTCACCATGTCTTGATTTGAAAACCGAACCTGCGATCCACGTCCGTTTGCTAGCGCGGCTTTGGAAGGTCGAGGGTGAGCTGATACTGCGGCACCACCTTGAGGCTCTTGAGATTGACGATTTGACCCTCGCCTTGAGGCAGCCGATATTCGTCTTCCAGAAATATAGGAGAGTCCTTTCGCAATGGCAGGATTTGCAGTTCTACTCCTCCCTCGTCAAACCTGTAACGAAACCTTCGCAAGCCGATCTCCCAGGGCATTCCGTTGTAAAAGTTGTCGGTGAGCAGTTTTCCCTTTGACATCAGCCTTGCGACATCGCCGGCGTAATCCGCTTCGAGAAACAAGTCGTGGACGCCGGCCCAGTCTGAAGGCGGAATCACGAGGCTCCACTTGGCTGCATTTGCAAACTCTGCATCATTCGGAGCGATTGCGACACCTTTCCGCCACGAGGGCGCCGGCCCGATCCGGACCGGAGGAACTGCGCCAGCCTTCGCGGATTGATTAACCTGAAGAGTCGGATGAACCGCGGGCAACGACGCCGAGTAGCTCTCAATTGAAGTAGATGTCGATGTCTCTTCACTTAGCGGTGCGCTGCCGCTTGGCTTTTGCGGAAGTGGCGGAATGATTTGAAATCGGAAACGGCTGTCGTCGTTTTGCTGGAGAAACACGTGCTGCTCATCAGCGAACGTCTGGGCCTTCGTGAACACCAAGTGGCTCCGATCAGGGCCGCCAATCTTCCAGGCGTTCTCAGCCTGATCCTGACTCAGGAGGACAATGGCGATCTGAGCCCCGTCTGGCTGCTCAAGCGTCATCGCAGATGAGAGCGCGGGTTGTACTTCGCTCACAGTGGTGATTCCGCTCTGAGTCTCAAGCTTCCCCGAGGTCGCATGCAGATGAAGGTTCTTGTTCACTTCCCAGGCAAACTCTGCCGCAACACCCGACGCCGCTACGAAGAAGTAAGTCGTTTCCTTACCATTTTCGATTTGCGTAAACGGTTGGGCGGTAGCATAGCGAAGGCGGGCAGAGCCAATCTGCAAATTGAAAGGCCAGATCGCATATTTTCCAGAGGGAATATCGATGGGGTGCCCTGGAACCAGACGAGTCCCCGAAGGCAACTTGATCCTGACCTGAAACCCGTGGCGCGTTGGCATCCGGGTTCCGCGAATGTAGTTGTTCACAAACAAGAAACCGCTGTCGCCATGCGCGCGAACCATCAGTCGGGCGACTTTCAAATCGTCAGGGCCGGAAGGGAGAGCGTCGGGTGCATAGGGCTCCATTGGCGCAAGCAGCGCGCCGAAATCTTGCATGAAGTAGTTGAAGACTTTCAGTTTCCGAAATACCTCACGTTCCTGCCCAAACTCGCCAATCGGGGCCTGAAAGTCGTAGGACTTGACGGGAACATCTGTGGGATAGTTGGTTGCTTGCGACTCTTGGAGAGTCGTCAGTCTTCCATCGGGATTCTCTCCCCCTTGAAACATGTATGTGCCGTATAAATTGACGCCGGAGCCAAGCATTACCGGTACCATCGCCGCAACATCGTCAGGTTGAATCACGGGTCGGCGATGATAGGTATCCTGAATGCCGCCGCCCATCTCGGCGGTCATAAATGGGAAGTCATACTGGTTGGCAGATGTAGCCTTGTTAGCGACTGCCCCAATAGCTCCCATGTTTCCCGAGATTCTGCTCTTGAGGCGGAAGAGGTACACCTCTTGTGGGGGCAGATTCGTGAGCGACCCATCCCACGGGGCATCTGGATATCCACCAAACACGGCTACTGTCTGCCCTTGCGGAACAACGGCGTTATCCCACCCAGTAACCGAGTAGATCGGCACATCGAGACCTGCATCGATTGCCATCTTCTTCAATCGCAGAACATGTTCTTCTCCAGCATTTGGGCCACGTTGTGAATATTCATTCTCAATCTGGATTCCGATAACAGGGCCGCCATCCTTCCAAAGAAATCCCTTGAGTTGGAGTGCAATCTGCGCGAAATATCTATCAACAGACGACAGATATACAGGATCGTTCTGGCGCGTGTGACTTGTTTTTTGTAGCAGCCAGTCTGGAAACCCGCCATTCCGAACTTCACCATGCGCCCAGGGCCCGACTCGAGCATAGACATACATGCCGTGCCTCTTGCAGAGTTCGGTAAAGCGTCTTAGATCGCGTTCGCCGCTCCAATCAAACTGACCCTCGATCTCCTCGTGATGGATCCAAATAATATAAGCAGCAACGATGGAGACGCCCGCCGTTTTCATCTTGAGAATCTCTTCTTCCCATTGCGCCTCGGGGACACGCGTGTAATGAAACTCGCCCATTACCGGGAGCCACGGCTTTCCGTCCATCGTCAGGTAGCGGCTGTTCATGCCGATAGTGTGACCATCAGGGGTTGTCGAGGTTCCCCCGGTAAATGACGTCAGACCCGGAGGCGCTGATTGCGTTGCGTCAACGGTCAACAGTGACGATGATTGCCCAGATGCAGAGAGCGCCGTGACAGGCAAATGGAGAGCGACGGCAAAACATAAAAACTGCCGTAAAACACGGCGATTCAGCATAGGCGCTCCTTGGCGCAAGACGATGAATAGGGGTCATTGCAACCGAAAAGGCTGGAATCAGAAGGGCGGAACAAGGCTACTCTATCGGGATAGGTTGTGGGGGAATTTCATCAGGTCTCGTTATAAGTCTAAGCAACCGCTTCAAGCCAGGCTCCGCGTGAAAACCGCACTTGAAGGATCGTGCCATTTACAAATATTTTGTAGTCTCCCTCGGGTGGCTTTTTCTCGATCCACACATCGATTATCCTGACGGGAGGATGTCCAGCGGTTGTCTTAGTCACGAGTTCCACTCTGCACCTGCAGATGACGCCGTTGCCGGTCAGTACCCCCTGATGGATATCCTTTTTGATTCGGATAGGTGGCATCTTCCCTCCTGTGCTGTACTCATTCTGCGCTGAATTGGCCGAACGACATTGAAGGATTCGATGGGAACGATTGCACTGACTTTGGTGCCTAAAAAGCGGAACGTCCTAGAGGGGAAGACTCGACCACTTACTGTCTACGCGCTCCACCTCGAAGACCCGGCCGAGAACGTCCAGATTATAAGCTCCGTCTGGTGGGGACTGCTCTGTCGCCGTTATCCGAAGGCTCGTCCTGACATCGACGTTGGTTCCGGGAGTGAGTCTTGTCACGAGCGCGACAGTGCAGTTGCACTCGAATCCACGGGCTCGTAGAACCCCAGGGAGAAAATCAGTCTTATCCCTGCTCTTTTTCATCGCGCTTTCCTTTATGGCTTCAATCAAGCCCCGTTGTTGAAGATGCTGTCTTCACGAGTAGGCTATGGGCGAAGTGGAATCCAATACCTGATAAGGTGCGCCCATTCTAAACGGAACAGGCTGCCGCGTGCCACCTCCATTCCAGGTCATGGCCAGAATTTTTCGCATTGTGCCGACTAGTGCCAACATTCCGAAGAAATTAGCCATCGGTGCCACCGAGAGATCGACAATCCAGCCCTCCCGCAATCGAATCTTGAAGAGGCCGACCTCGAGCCGGCCTTTTCAAATTGCTCTGGCGAAATGATCAGTTGCTCTTTCCAGTCCACGGAACAGCTGGCCTTAGGTCAACCTTCTTAGTAGTGATGACGAGCTTGGCCGGTGTCAGTTCAGGTCCATCCCAGCCTTCCTTTACGGCCTCGATGTGAATCTCGCCCGGCCTCTGATTCGATTGCACAATCACTTGTGCGAGACCGTTGAACAACGAGCGTTTGGGTTCCTTGTCGCTTTCTTGACAATTTGGATCGCCATTGCCAACGCCAATCAGGGCGCCTTCGCCGGAGACCTTGAACCCGAGGCGATTATTCGCCGTTGGAACCGCGCCCCCTTCTTTGTCGAGTGCCTCAACTTTCAGAACTGCGACATCCTCTCCGTCAGCGTTGATCTCGGTTCGGTCGGCAGTCAACTTGATCGCCACCGCCGGACCGGTTGTCTCCCTCTTGTCAGTGAGCACAACCTTGCCATTCTTGCTGCCTCGCGCTTCAATTGCTCCCGGAGCGTATTTCACCTTCCATTGAACATGCCCGAGATGCGGAACCTTTTGGCTGCCTGCACTCTGGCCGTTGACCAGGAGCTCAACCTCGTCCACGTTCGAGTACACCCACACCGAAATCTCTTCGCCTTCCCTGCCCGCGAAGTTCCAGTGCGGGAACACATGAACCACCGGATCCTTACCCCACCAGGCTTTGTAGTAGAAGAAGTGATCTTTCGGGAATCCGCACATATCCACAATTCCAAACTGCGAATTGATAGAAGGCCACCCATACGGAGTTGGCTCGCCGCGATAGTCGAAGCCGGTCCATGCGAAGCCACCGGCCTCCCACTCGCGGGTGCCGTAAAACGTCCACCATTCTTCAGCTGTCTCGCCCCAAGGCACTACGCCATCGTAGGCATTCATGGTGTTGCGCAATGGATCGGTGGCATAAACGCCGCGCGTTGAAATGGCGCTCGAAGTCTCTGAACCGTAAAGCGGACGCTTCGGGTGCTCCTTGTGGTATCCATCAGGCCCTTTCAAGTTGTAATTGAACCCGATTACGTCAAATGGCTCCGAGACTCCCTTTTCGTTATCTCCGTTAACTGCGGCAGAGACAACGCGTGTTGGATCCAATTCGTGGCATCGACGCACCATCGTCGTGGCAATCTTCGCGCCCTGCTCGGCCATTTCGCTTTGCAGGATGAATTCCTCGTTGCCAATAGACCAGAGAATGATCGAAGGAGAATTGCGATAGCGTTTCACCATCGTCTCCAGTTGAGCGAGGCCCTCAGGATTGGAACTCATCTGCCGAGTCTCACACATCATCATCATTCCCATGCGATCGCAGGCCTCAACCCATTCGGGCGTGGGCATATTGTGCGAGGTGCGCACCGCATTTCCACCCATCTCACGCAGCACGGCGAGGCGAAACCATTGCAGCCGATCGGGCAACGCCGCGCCAACTCCGGCATGATCCTGGTGGTTGCAGGTGCCTTGAATCTTCAAAGGCTTTCCATTAAGGAAGAAGCCTTTGTCCGCATCGAAGATCGCCGTCCGCACCCCAAAGCTGACACGCTCTGCATCGCGCGACTTGTCCCCTGACTGCACCGTTACGATGGCGGAGTAGAGATTCGGCTCATCCACCGACCACAGCGCGGCATTCGGCAACTTTGCAGTCGCGGTGTAAGTTGTCGATCCATCGACAACGATGGATTGCGCAGGCGCCTCAACCGTGGTTACCGTCTTGCCGGCGGCATCGATGATCTGCCAACTCACTTTGGCGCTCTCCGTTTGTTTGCCCTCGTTCACCACTACCGTACCAAGCGTCAACGTGGCCAAACTCCCAGTGAGCGACGAACGAACAGTGCTCTCCCATTTCCCCAAATGAAGCGGATCGGTCTTGGTTAGCCACACGTGGCGATAGAGCCCGGCGCCCTCATAAAACCATCCATCGCCGAAACTGGCATCGACGCGGGCCACGATGTAGTTCTTTTGGCCGATAGCGAGAAAATCTGTCAGGTCGAATTGGAACGGAGCATAGCCATTGTCATTCCTGCCAACAAAGCAGCCATTGACGAAGACTAGGACGCTCCGAAACGCTCCATCAAATTCGACGGATATTCGTCGCCCCAGATCACTCGCTGCAACGTCGAATTCACGCCGATACCAGCCGACGCTCGTCTCCGGATAGCGTCGCCCGATCGGTTTGAATCCGTGGGAATTCTGCACATCATCCCGCACAAAAGGAAGTTCGACAGCCCAGTCGTGAGGCAGGTTCACATCTCGCCACTTTGAGTCGTCAAACTTTGCCTTGGAAAAGGCAAAATCTCCGGTCTTTGCAAAATCACCCTGACTATTGCCGAACCCTAGATCCCTTGCCGGATCGGTTCCATGACCAAATTGGAATTTCCATCCAAAATCAAAAAGTAGATGCTCGCGCGGCGCGACAGCGGCCAGAGCTTCCGCTGAAGCGGGTCCGCGATAGCCAGACATAAGTTCTGAAGCTCGTCCCCAGGCGGAACGCGCCACCAGCGAAGAAGCCGAAAGTGCCAATCCAGAAGTGAGAAGATCACGGCGAGATATGCGAGACATGAGATTTAGTCCTCTTTCCTTGTCCTCACCGGCGTGGAAGTCATCTGCAGACGGCGAGCAAAGCGGAACTATAAATTAGCCGCTTGCTCGAAGTAAACGATTTCATTTCCTCGCAAACATGCCTGATTCCCCCTGGGAACAGCGCGGGGAGGCTCACACTCTCGCCGGCCCGCAATATGTTAGATTCAAGAAGAAAGATAGCTCCCTGGAGAGATGGCCGAGTGGCTGAAGGCGCACGCTTGGAAAGCGTGTTTAGGGGAAACTCTAACGTGGGTTCGAATCCCACTCTCTCCGCCAGACCCCCTTAAAATCCTCGTAGCACCTGATTGCATCTTCGTGCATCCCCACGCATCACTATGCATATAACTCCATATATATCATAGTTTGCACGGCTCATAACGTTACTTCAATTCAAGTATCGTTCCCCCAACGACCCGAAAAGGAGCCATCAAGCCTTGAAAGAATTGGGGTACATATTGGGGTATTTTTGCGTTATTCTAGTCGAAACCAATTGGGGTACGCAACATACCCCAATACGACAACACACACCCGAATCTTGGGACGACACGATACCCCAATCTCTTGGGACAACACCTGATTCGACTGGAGAAAGAGAAATGCTTACCGATATTGAGATTCGCAAGGCCCAACCTAGGGACGGCGCATATAAGCTCTACGATGCTCAAGGACTGTTTTTGCTCGTTACGACCTCAGGCACAAAGCTCTGGCGGTGGAAGTACCACTTCGACGGCAAAGAGAAGCTGATGGCCTTTGGGTCATACCCGGAAATGTCCTTGGCGGAAGCGAGAGACCGGAAGGTGGAAGCACGGAAAATGCTGCGCGATTTAGGCAAGGACCCGATGCAGGTAAAGCAAGCCGTCAGAGAAGCCGAAGCAGAAGCCGCTAAGGTCAGAATTGAGGGTGCATTCGGGAACGTTGCCGCACTCTGGCTTGATCACTGGCGCGAAGGAGTCACAGAGCGTCACGCGGCCTATACCAAGCGGCGACTGACCGCCGATGTACTCCCTGCTCTCGGGGATCGGCCTATCAAACAGATCACGGCCCCGGAGATTGTGAAGATGGTCAAGGCAGTCGAGGAGCGCGGAGCGCGGGAGATTGCCAAGCGGGTACTCGAAACAACCAGTCAGATTTTCCAGTACGCCATCGCTCACGGCCACGCCACGCGCAACCCCGCAGCAGACGTGAAACCGCGCAGTATCCTCAAGCCAAGGAAAAAAGAAAACTACGCTCGTGTAGATGCCAAGGAACTGCCAGTACTGCTCCGGACCATCGAAGCCTACGGTGGCAAGAACCTGACCCGCCTTGCCATGAAGTTGTTAGCGATGACGTTTGTCCGCACCAGCGAATTGATCGAAGCCAAGTGGAGCGAATTCGACCTAGACGGCGAACGGTGGGACATTCCGGCAGAGCGGATGAAGGCAGGAAAGCCGCACATCGTCCCCCTCTCGCGGCAAGCTGTCGAAACTCTCCGCACACTCCATGACCTGACAGGCAGCGGCGAGTACGTCTTTCCCGGAGAGAACGACCGCAAAAAACCCATGAGCAACAACACAATTCTGATGGCTCTGAAGCGCATGGGGTACGGTGGCCAAATGACCGGGCATGGGTTTCGCGGACTAGCAAGCACGATACTCAATGAGCAGGGTTACAACTACGACCACATCGAAGTGCAGCTTGCCCACACCCCTCGCAATGCTGTAGCAGCAGCATACAATCACGCTTTGTACTTGGAACCTCGCGCAACAATGATGCAATCCTGGGCTGACTTCCTTGAACAAACCCTGAGCGGCGGAAAGGTGTTGCCATTCAACAGAACTGTGGCGTGACTCCCTTGAGACTTTTGCCGCCGGCAGTTTCGAGGCGAAGAATCGTCAAAGGTCCGAGTTGGCCACAATCCGCCCGGAACTCATAGAACGCACTCCATTCCGGCTCAACGAGCGCGTTGGGCTGAAGGCAGCAGTTGAGCCAAGGGCCCATTGAACTCGCACGACTATTCATCCAAGTGGGAAGTCCCCCACTGGAAATCAGTGAACCCTAACGCGTTCTCAGATCTGATCCGTTCTATAGCAAAATTACGTGGTGGCCTACAGATCGACTCAATGATGTTCCGGGCGGTTCACTCGATTTCGTTTTATCTTCTTTGAATTCGGTCAGGTACTTGTATCATCTGCCCCATGGGCCAGCGGACTGGTGTCCCCACCCTTTTCTACGCAAATCGAGCCAAACGAAGCCGCAATCGGCCGGTCTGCCTTGCACAAGGCGAGATTACGTCTCATTCCGCTGATGGCGCTCGGCTATAGTGCTGCGCATATGGACCGAGTGAATATCAGCTTCGCAGTGCTCAAATGAACCGGGATCTCCATTTGAGTAGTGCTGCGTATGGATTGGGTGCAGGTTGTTCTTTCTTAGCTACGCGGAATTCGAAGCGCCGTCGAATCTGCTGCTCTATCGCTTTGGGGCGCGCCGGTGGCTCTCTCGGCTCGCTCAGCCGTGTGCAGAAGGGGAAAATCAAAGCCATTTTGGCGTGATTACACAGACACAGCCTGGAGGGGTTCTGATTGCAGGGGTTGCCGTTGCGGGCAGTTCTTAGAATGCCGCCAGCGCTTCCGACTGGTCGGGAAACAAGCCCGCGTACTTGGTGATCCCGACCATGGTGAACACCTTGTTGAAGTGCGGCGACAAGCCGAATGCGGAGATCCTTTGCGCAGAATTAGCAGCCTCGATCAGTAGTTGAATCACCAGCGCGATGCCGCTCGAATTGATGTAGTCCACCTTGGTGAAGTCCAGAAGGATCAGCTTTGACGATTCCTTTGGGAGTCCCTGATATGTTCCAAGGACAGCATCCTTGGAGGTACTCGCAATATCGCCTTCAAAGCGCAGGACTGCTACCGGGTGTCCTCCTGCGGATTTGAGCTGGTCAACATGCGACCTGGTTTCGCTCTGCATGGTTTACCGTCTCCGCGTTCGTTAAGCTGGTCCCACTGTCCGCCACATCCAGTTACGGACGGTTTTTCAGAGTCTTAGTCATATCATCCACCAGAGCTCGGAGCAATCGAAAGTTCATCTGGAATTACGGTGAAGCTTTCTGATGTCCGAGTTGCGGAGGACTCTGGACATTGAAAGAGGGCCTCAGTCCAGGAGAGAAAGACATTCCATTCCGAGCTGTTCACTGCGTATAGTGCCTATCATAGCTTCCCTGGCTCAAAAGAGGTCACCGAACGGTGCAACGCTTCGCCTTCGCTCTTCACTGTGATCTTCGGCGCTACGCTCCCGGGGGGCTCAGGATCACAGCTTCGGCAAGGTTCAAAACGCATCATGAAAAGCTTCTCTTTGAGTGTCTAAAGACCGCATTTGCTGCCTTTGTTCTGTTGTCCCTCACTCTTCCCGTCTGCGCGCAAAAGGAGGTCGTCACCGTAGCTAATTGGCGCGTGCATGCAGGCGACGATCCCGCATGGGCAAGGCCGGATTTCGACGACTCGCAGTGGGAGACGATCGAATACCGCCAGATGAATGCTCACGGTCTCGCCGGAGGCACACGCTGTTATCGGGCTAGTTTTCAGGTGCCGGCCGGCTTTGCAGGTCAAGAACTCGCGGTCGGAATGGGGCCGCTTGAAGAGGTCTATGACCTCTTTATTGATGGGACGCTGGTCGGGCATTACGGCAACTGGCTGCCGACTCCGCGCGGCCCGTTTCCAAGGCATCTCGTATTTCCGATTCCGCCCGGAGTGCTCAAGGGGCCGGTAGGGCATATCGCCATCCGTCAATGGAGAGGCGCAAGCGGCCTCTTTTGGCAAACGTTCGGCTCAGCGGGAACCTTTGGCTTCGACCATCCACCGCAGATCGGACTTAAGGCCGCGATCGAGCCTCAAGAGCAGCTTCACCTTATGGCGGGCGCAGTTCAGAACCTGCCTTGGGATTTGGCGGACGTACTTCTTCTGTTTGAAGCTGCGATTGGTTTTGTTCTCTTCAGTGTGCAGCGGCGCAAGCCCGAATACCTTTACCTTTGCATGTATTGCCTTCTTTGGAGTGCTCCCTTCCTAGTTTCAATCCCGCTGGTAGCGAATGGATCAGTCATGGCCCGTTCCTGGGGACCGGTGGTTCTCTTTTCCCTACCCATCTTTGCCGATGCGTTCTCACTTCTCTTTCTGGCAGCGCTATGCCCGCCCTTCCGCAGAATTCTTCAGTTTGGAGCGATCGTCCTGAGCTTTCTAGCGATTGTTGCGGGCTACTCCCTTGCTGAGCAGTCTTATACCGCAGCGTTACTGTCGATGCGAGGTAGCAACTGGTGCCTTAGCCTTTTCGTACTCGTTGCGATCTGGGCGCTGCTGATGGATCGTAGTTTTGGATCGTTTTCCATCGCGTTCTGCCTTTTGCTGAATACTATGGGCTGGTTCCTTCCTCCTGCTATTTCAGCTGTTCACGCCGGGCCGTTTGTGATCGATGTGCGCAGTGTGCCTGCGGTCGTCATGGTTTTTGTCACGCTGCTCGTGCTTTATCTTCGCTTCCGCGACGAACAGGTCAGGCATGCTGCGATCGATCAGGACCTGGCCGCGGCACGCAGGATGCAGGAACTGCTGCTGGCAGGAAGCGCGGAGCAACCCTCGGGATTCACAGTCGACGCCGTCTATCGACCAGCGCGCGAGGTGGGTGGCGACTTCTATCGCACGGTCGCGCTCGAAGACGGCTCGCTGCTGGTGATCGTGGGGGACGTGAGCGGCAAGGGACTCGACGCTGCCATGCTGGTGGCAGTCGTCCTCGGGAGTTTGGCCAATGAGACGCACCGCAGTCCCGCATCCTTGCTCGCGTACCTAAACAGCGCGGTAATGGGACGCACCGGCGGCGGATTCATCACCGCCTGCTGCGCACGCTTCTATCCCGATGGGCGCGTAGTGCTGGCCAACGCGGGGCACATCTCGCCCTATGTGGATGGGCGCGAGTTGCAACTGGAAAATGGATTGCCGCTGGGCGTCAGCGCGGATGCCACTTACAGCGAGACGGAGATACAAACGGATGGAGCAGCGCTGACTTTCATCTCCGACGGCGTGGTGGAGGCGCGCGATGCGAGGGGTGAGCTGCTGGGATTTGAGCGTGTAGCCGGATTGATCTCGAGGACCGCCGTTGAAATCGCCGATGCCGCCCAGCGCTGGGGCCAGGAGGACGACATCACCGTCCTGTTGGTGACGCTCACAGCGCAACTAGAGGAGGCCACCGCATGAAGAGGATTCTTCTAATCGCTCTGCTGTTTGCAGTCTATGCTTGCGCCGGACTGACGGCACAAAATTTCAGCCTTGTGACCGGACGCGAGGCTGTAACCTCGCTCGACGGCCTGTGGCGCTTCCACACCGGCGACAATCCGGCGTGGGCCAACCCCAACTTCGACGACTCTCAGTGGCCTCTGCTGCGCTCCGACGAAAGCTGGACGGCGCAGGGGTATCCGGCCTTCAACGGCTACGCATGGTATCGCTTCAGAATCGAAACGCCTGGTGAGGGAAAGCCGCTCGATCTCCTGCTCCCAACAATCGTTAACGGCTATCAGGTCTACGCGAACGGCAAGCTGATTGGCAGCGCAGGATCGGCCACTCCCACCGGCGATCCAGTCTTCCATGCGCCCCCAACGGTGTTTCGCCTGCCTACCGGTGATTCAGGTATCCGGACGATACAGATTGCGCTGCGGGTCTGGACTTATCGCCTTAGCGCATCCTGGTTTGGCGCAGGCACTCTGAACCGGGAAGTTCTCGGCCGTTACCTGGGGGACAACCAGGCAGGCAATCCGGCCCTGCTCTCCAACATGCTCCACCTTATGCAGTCCGATTTCGCCTTGCACTTTGTGAACGAATATGGATACGGCCTTTTCGCGGCGCTGGCCGGTCTCGCCATTCTGGGACTATTTCTGCTTCGTCCCACGGACAAAGAGTATCTCTGGTTCTCCGTTCTGCTTCTGGCTGAAGCGACAGGAATAGCGCTCCACCTCACGTTGAATCTGGGTCGAATACCTTTTCCGCTCTGGCGCCTGCTGGGCCTGATTGCCGGCTCTCTGTCTCTCATGGCGGCTCTCGTGTTCTTTTCCATCATTCTGCATGCACGCCGGTCGATGCTGTGGTGGATCGTCTGCATCGCGGTTGCTGTTAGCCCTCTGACTGCTGCTTTGATTTACTTTCAGTGGACGGGGGTCGGAATCTCCTTTGCCATTGATGCTGTGTGCCGCGTGCCCGCCTATGTATGGATTATCGCCAGCCTGCTGGTTGCCGCCGTAAAGAAAGATATGTCTGCGCGCCTGCTGTTTGTACCGGTGACGCTCTCCTATGGAATCGGCCTCAGCGACTTCGTCACTCGCATCGCGTGGCAGATCAGCGGCAGCCTACATGTACCTTCGGTCGATATTCGCCTGTTCAGCCGCCCTTTCCCGCTGTATCTGGCCAACGTCATCGATTACATCTTTATCCTTGCCCTGCTGATCTTCCTCATGCGCCGGTTTTCGCTTGCACGCAAAGAGGAGGATCGCCTGGCCGCAGAGTTCGAGGCGGCGCGCGGCGTGCAGTCGCTTCTCATTCACGCCGTGCCGCCTGCCACGCCAGGCTTCGCGGTAGAGCACACCTACTTGCCGGCCAGCGAGGTCGGCGGCGACTTCTTCCAGGTTCTGCCCGCAGACGACGGCTCGCTTCTGATCGTCGTGGGTGATGTGAGCGGCAAGGGGCTGACGGCCGCCATGACCGTGAGTGTGATCGTGGGCGCATTGCGCGGTTGCACGCTGCGGGCGCCCGCGGGGGTGCTGGACTACTTAAACCGCGTGCTACATGGGCAAATCAGCGGGCTCGTCACATGTTGCGCCATACGGATAGCCGCCGACGGCACGATGACGATCGCTAACGCCGGGCATCTGTCTCCTTATCGCAACGGCGAGGAATTGGCCTGTGCGGGCGGTCTGCCGCTGGGCGTTTCCGGCGGCGGTCGTTACGAAGAAGCCGACGACACGCTTGCTCCCGGCGACCGGCTCACCTTTGTCTCCGACGGCGTGGTAGAAGCCACCAACGCACGGCGCGAACTCTACGGCTTCGAGCGCACGCGTGCCATCAGCAATCAGTCGGCGGTGGCAATCGCCGAAACCGCCCAGCGCTGGGGACAGGAGGACGACATCACCGTGCTGTCGGTGACGCTCACAGCCAAACTGCAGGAGGCCACTGCATGAAGAGAAAAGAACTGTTTATCCTTTTGCTCGTCATCTCCGCCTGCGGTGCGGCCCACGCCCAGACGGTCCTCACCGTCTCACCGCAGGAGTGCGTCTGGCGCGCGGGGGACAATCCCGCATGGTCTGCGCCGAATCTCGACGAAACCGGCTGGCAGCCATCGGTGCAATGGAAATTGCCCGTTGAGGAGCCGCATCTGTGGGCACGTTGCCATGCGGATTTGGGCGCGCTGCGCGGCACGGCGCATCCCGCAATACAAATCAGCCTTGATGGCGCTTATCAGCTCTTCGTAAACGGAGTGCGCATCGGCGACGCGGGTAATGTGCATACTGGCTTTTACAGCATGAACACAATCCGGCAATATCCTTTGCCGCCTGCAGTGCTTCAAACCCAGCCAGACATCATCGCCTTGAGACTGACCTTCCGAGGCGCTATCTGGACCACGAGCCCTCTGGAGATTCATGCCGGCGATGCGGAGGCGCTGACGGGGTGGCGCGCTGGCTTTGTCCTGGCTCAGATCGAGAGCGACCTAGTCGTTGATTTTTGGTACCCCCTGATTGGCGTGGTCGGGGTCATGCTGCTAGGACTTTTCTACTACGACCGCAGCCGCTGGGAGCTGCTGTACCTGAGCGCTATATGCGCCAATCGGGCCGCTCTGGGCATACTGGCGTACTGCTCCGCGGCGCAGATGAACTTCCCGTGGGCGCTCTCCAGCGCAATTCAGGATGCGGTAAACGTTGTGGATCCGGTCGTGTTCGTCCTGTTCTATTTTGCGCTGGCGCGGCGCCGAGTGCAGCGGATCTACTGGCTGCCCGTTGCAATCGCCGCGACGCAGTCCGCGCTGCCCGGATTCGCTCTGTTGCTTCCGGCTGATCAATCGCTCTGGCTGACAGGAAGGGTTCTGGATGTAAGTGTCAACACCGTTCTGGGTATCGCTTCGCTGGCAATTGCGGCATCGCCTTTTGTCGCCTTCTGGCCGTACAGGCAAATCTCACGCCGCATGCGCCCGCTGGCGGTCTTGTCCATGTTGTATGGCTCGTTCTGGGTGGTCTGGTTTGCGGTGCAAATCACCGATGATCCGCGGCTGGGGTTGCCAAACCTCTTCGCCTACTGGCAACACGGGCTCTTCGAAACGATGGCTTTTGTGACAGGTTGCGTGCTCGCGGGTCTGCTCGCTTTGCTGTTCCGGGATCAGAGGCAAGTGACCGAGGAGCGCGCGATGCTGGCCGGCGAGATGCAGGCGGCCAGCGAAATACAGCGCATGCTGGCCCCGGCGAAGATCGAAAATGCACCTGGGCTCCGCGCCGAGGTTGCGTTTCATCCCGTGCAAGAGGTGGGCGGGGATTTTTACCAGATCATCCGGCGCGGCGACGATGCGGCCCTGGTCCTGATTGGAGACGTGAGCGGAAAAGGGCTGCGCGCCGCGATGACGGGAACTCTCGCCGTCGGCGCTTTGCGCGCGCTTGCCGCACAGGGCATGGGACCGGCGGCGCTGCTCACGGCGTTGAATCGTCAGGCTGTGGACCTGGGTCAGGAGGGATTCATCACCTGCCTCTGCCTGCTGATTGCGTCGAGCGGCGACGTGGCGGCATGCAATGCGGGCCATTTGCCTCCCTATCTCAATGGCAAGGAAGTGGCATTTGAGTCGGGCCTGCCGATCGGAGTCACGGTGGAAGCAGGGTACACGGAAGGCCATTTCACGTTGGCGCCGGGCGACCGGCTGACCCTGCTTTCCGACGGAGTGATCGAGGCAAAAGGCATGTCCGGCGAACTCTTCGGCTTCGAGCGCACTGCCGCCATATCGACCCAACCCGCTGAAGAAGTGGCGAAGGCGGCGCTGGCCTTTGGGCAGGAAGATGACATCACGGTCCTAACCCTCACCTTTGCGCCAGTGGGAGCGGTTCATGCCTAAGCTGATTCTGTTTTTTCTGTTGCCCTGGCCGGTTGCGGCTTTCGGTCAGAGCATCATTACGATCTCGCCCCAACAATGCGTGTGGCGGGCGGGGGAAAATCCGGCTTGGGCTGCGCCGGGGCTGAATGAGAGCGGGTGGCAGCCATCCTCGCAATGGAAGATACCGGTACTGGAGCCGCACCTGTGGGCGCGCTGTCCTGCGGATTTGGGCGCGCTGCGCGGCACGGCGCATCCGGCGATTCAGGTAACGCTGCAAGCCGCGTATGAGCTCTTCGTGAATGGAGTGCGCATCGGCGGCGCCGGCAACATGCGCAACGGCTTTTACAGCATGAACACAATCCGGCAATATCCTCTGCCGGCGGCCGCGCTTCTAACACAGCCGGACACCGTCGCCTTGAGGATCACCTTCCGCCAACCAATCGTAACCAACCATCTGGAGATCCATGCCGGAGATTCGGAGTCGCTGACGGGGCGCCGTGCCAGCGAGATCCTGGCGCACAACGCGGCAATGCCTCTCGCCACGGCTGTTTTCTTTGGGGTGGTCGGCCTCATGCTGCTTGGTCTGTTTTACTACGACCGCAGCCGTCGGGAACTGTTGTACCTGAGCATCGTCTCCGTAAACTGGGCCGTTCTGAGGGCTGAGGGCTTCAGCTCTGCGGCGCTGATGAACTATTCGGTGGCGCTTCACGATGCATTGAATTCCGCGGTAAACATAGTGGCTCCTGTCGTGCTGGTTCTGCTTTTCTATGTGCTAGCGCGGCGCCGCGTACCCCGGCTCTATTGGCTGCCCGTGGCGGTCGTTGTGGCGCAATTCGCGCTGCTGGGATCCACTACGTTGCTTCCGGCCGATGCTGCGCTGCGGTTGATGGGCCTCGATTACGCTGTGAACCGGCAGACGCTTTTGGTTTTCATCGCGCAGTCGGCGATTTCGGCGTCGCCTTTTGTCGCCTTCTGGCCATACAGGCAAATCTCGCGCCGTATGCGCCCGCTGGCGATCCTATGCATGTTGTACGGCGCGGCTAACATCGTCTGGTTTATGGTGGGAACCACCGCTATGCTGCTGAGACTGCCAAGCCTCTTCTACACCTGGCAGGGCGTGCTTGTGGAAACCAACGATATTGTGAGGACCTGCGTACTGGTGGCGTTACTCGGGTTGCTGTTCCGCGATCAGAGGCGCGTGACCGAAGAGCGCGCGCTGCTGGCCGGCGAGATGCAGGCGGCCAGCGAAATACAGCGCATGCTGGCGCCCGTCAAGATTGAAACCGCGCCCGGCCTGCATATCGATGTCGCTTTTCACCCCATGCGCGACGTGGGCGGAGATTTCTATTTTTGTCGCGTACTCGGCGACGGACGGCAACGCGTTCTGGTGGGCGACGTCAGCGGTAAGGGCGCAGCAGCCGCCATGAGCGCGACGCTTTTGCTTGGCGCGTCCGCAGCGCGAGATTCCGATTCGCCCGCTGTCCTGCTTGCCCAACTCAATCGCGTCCTGCACGAAAGCCGCGTCGGTGGTTTCGCCACCTGCCTCTGCGCGGACTTTACCGCCGCAGGGGAGGTCACCTTCGCCAACGCGGGACACCTGCCGCCATACTGCAACAGCCGCGAGATAGAGATCTCTTCGAGTCTGCCGCTTGGCATTGCAGCCACTGCGCAATACGCCGAAACCACGCTTCGGCTCGCTCCTGGCGAAACACTCACCTTGCTCTCCGATGGCGTGGTCGAGGCCCGCAACACAGCGGGTGAACTCTTCGGCTTCGAGCGCACGCGCCAATGCAGCCATCAATCGGCGGAGGAGATCGCAAACGCCGCCCAGTGCTTTGGCCAGGAAGACGACATCACCGTCCTCACCGTAGCCCGTACACCGAAGATGGAGGCGGTTCCAGTATGAAGAGGGCGCTCTTTTTCTCTTTGTTGCTCTGGTTTTCTCGAGGCGCGCTTATGGCTCAGGGGACGGATGCTTCCACCGTGCCCGTCGCGCTGGGCCAGTCCGTAGTTGCCCTCACCGGCCCATGGAAATTCCACATTGGAGACGATCCGAACTGGGCCGATCCAAACTACGACGATTCGCAGTGGGAAACCGTCGACCTGACGCCAACTCGGCAGACTACCGTTCCCGGCGTCCCAATTCCAGGCTTTGTCACCGGGTGGCAGGCGCGAGGGCATCGAGGTTATTCGGGGTATGCATGGTATCGAATGAGGGTGCATATCACCGGAGCGGATGATTCATTGACACTCCTCGGTCCAGAGTGGTTCGACAGTGCATTTCAGGTGTCTGCCAACGGCCGGCTCGTCGGTTCTTTTGGAGACTTCAGCGGGCCGGTTCCAGAACTATATGAAGGTAATCCGTCCAGGTTCAGTTTGCACCCTTTCGAGTATGGGCGTGAGCCGGACGGGTCCACGCTGATTGCCTTCCGGTTTTATATGCCGGCCGCATCCCTGGAGCACCCAGTGACAGGAGGTATGCACGGGCCGCCGAGGATCGGCCTCCCCACAGCGGCCACCGCAGACTTTCACATGCAGTGGGAACGGGAGTACCGCCGCCTGGCCTCTGCATTTGCCGCGGCGCTGCTCTTTTTCATATTCGCGGTGCTCGTCACGATGATCTTCGCATTCAGCCGTACAGAAAAAACTCTGCTATGGCCATTGAGCGCGTGCATCTTTCAATTTATCCAGTTTGCCTTGATCATTTCTACAAACGCACGATGGATGAGCGAGGTGCGCCTGGAGGCGCTAATTGGATTCGCAAATCTCGTTGCCGGGTTTCTTTGGCTGCTGACCTGGTGGGCCTACTTCGGCCTGCAGACGAAACGATGGCTCTTCAAAACCATTCTTGGCCTGGCGATTCTCAACCTGGCGGCCTTGGAATTCTTCACCATCGTACTGCGGATCGGAAGAGCTTCCCCTGTGCTGCTGGTTGCCCAACGAATCAGCGGGCTCTGCACCGGTTCCGCTGTATTTCTGGTGATGGCCACAATCGCGTGGCTTGGCTGGAAAGGCGCGGAACGACGGCAATGGCCTCTCTTTCTAGCGCTCTTTTTTCAATCCTTCCAGGTTTTTGAACCCTGGATGGCCCTGCTGCACATGCGCACCGCCTGGCAGCCCTTCGGCGTGATCATTCCCATCGGACTGATCTCAAACTTTTCTTCGCTGATCTGCTTCTCCGTGGTGCTGTTTGGGCAGTTCCGCGCGTCGCTCAAACGGCAACAGGCGATGGAAGACGATGTAAAACAGGCGCAGGAAATTCAACAAATCCTCATCCCGGAGCAGTTGCCGAAACTCTCCGGCTGGAATATTGAAAGCGAATACCGGCCGGCGCGGGAGGTCGGAGGAGATTTTTTCCAGATCGTTCTGAACAAGGATGACGACAGCCTGCTGATTGTAGCCGGAGACGTGACAGGCAAAGGGTTGCAGGCGGGAATGCTGGTCGCCATGCTCGTGGGAACCATTCGCACGGAGTCCGCGCACACCTCCGACGCGGCCCGGATCCTTGGCGCGTTGAATGCCCGGCTACACGGAAGGGCGCACGCGCAGGCCACCTGTCTCGCTCTGCACATCAACGCTGACGGCGCCGCCACCCTGGCGAACGCGGGCCATTTGCCTCCCTACCTCAATGGAGAACCACTTGCGATGGAGGGCGCCCTGCCGCTCGGCATGATCGAAGCCGCGGAGTTCTCCGTCATGCACTTCCAGCTCAAGCACGGCGACAAGCTGATGCTCATGTCCGATGGCATCGCAGAAGCCACTGACGCCAACGGCAAACTATTCGGCTTCGAGCGAATTCACGAGTTGCTGCGCACAAACCGTTCCGCCATTGACGTAGCCGACGCCGCTCAGGCGTTCGGCCAGGAAGACGACATTAGCGTCATCGCCATCGCCCGCACAACGACGCCGGAACCCGCTGCTGTATAAGTGAACCGAGCAGCAGTCTTTTGCTGAGTTGAACTTGGATAGCAGTCCAACCGTCCGTTCTCTTCATCAACAGCCCCGCGTCTTCGGCGTGGACGATCTTTTCGTTGCTCGGAATCTCCTGCGTCCGATTCAGCTGGCCGTAAAACGTCAGGACTCTATCGGAGCTGCTCCGCGCGATCAGGCGTGAGGAGTCGAAGGAGACTGAGCGGAGCAGGTCGGATAGAGCGGTTTGAAGGAAGTCGCTGGTGCGATCGGGGCAGGAGGCGGGCTATGGGTTTTTCATGGCTTCAGACTGGGTGGTTTAAGCGGTAGCGGCAGGTAAGTGAGCCGAGCCCCTTGTGCGGGATGCGCAATTGGATGAGTAGACGCTGGAGAACGACGACCGGTGCGGATAAGAAAGGCCATTTTTCTGACCCGAGGCGCACTTCCATTAGGCGTGCCATGAAGCAAACGGTGAAGGCCGCGTTGGTCGAACAGCTAGGAAGAATCAAGCCGGTATTCCTTCTTGTGTTCGGTGAAGAAGAGTTGTGCGACAGTCATGCGCTCAACCAGATACATGAGTCCATGGCAGTGCGGGCACTTCCACAGCGAAGGCTTTGCGAGGAGCGATGCTTCTTGAGGCGGAGCCTGGTGGAGCAAAGCGCGGCAGAGTGGAAGCATGCGGGCTCGTCTGCGGTTGGCGAGGAAGCCGAAGTAGCGGATACGGGGAAAGCCCCGTGGCAGCACATGTTGTACGAATCGGCGCAGGAACTCTTCAGAGGCAAGTGTCAGGGTGCGCTGCCTGCCGTGATGGGCGTAGTCCTTCCAGCGGAAGCAGACCTCAGCAGCTGAGACTGAGAGCAGGCGATGGTTGGAGATGGCGACGCGATGCGTATAGCGCGCCAGATAGTGCAGCACATGTTCGGGGCCGCCGAAGGGCGGCTTGGCATAGACGACCCAGTCTTGCCGATAGAGCGTGCGCAGGAAGATGGCGAATCGCTTCTGGTCGTGAAGTGGCACGCACTTACCGAAGAAGCGCAACTGATCGCGGGCAAAGAGGTGCCGTAGTCCGGCGACGAACTTGCCGCGGAAGACACGACTGAGCACCTTGACCGGCAGCAGAAATCTGGAACGCGATGCGATCCAGCGCGAGTGGTCTGCCGCGAGTCCTCCGCCGGGCACCACGCAGTGGATGTGCGGATGTGGAGTGAGCATCTGTCCCCAGGTGTGCAGGATGGACAAGAAGCCAGTGTCTGCGCCGAGATGCTTCGGATCGGCAAAGATCTCGAGCAACGTGGCGGCGCTGGCTTCAAAGAGCAAGGAGAACAGCTGTCGCTTGTTCTGCCAGATCAGCGGCACAAGCTCGTGTGGGACGCTGAAGACGAGATGGTAGTAGCCGACAGGTAGCAGTTCCTGCTGCCTCTTCCGCAGCCACTGGTCGCGCGCCGCGGTCTGACACTTGGGGCAGTGCCGGTTGCGGCAGGAGTTATACGAGATGGCCTGGTGCCCGCAGTTTTCGCAGGCGTCGCGATGACCGCCGAGAGCGGCGGTGCGGCAGCGCGTGATGGCATCGAGCACCTTGCGTTGCGGCCAGGTCAAGGACCCGCTGTACCGCTCGCGAAAGCTGTCGCCTGCAACACGAATGACGTCGGCCACCTCGAAGGGTGGCCGGCTCATCTCTTCCTGTCCTTATCTACCGCGGGGAGCGCGATCTGTTCCAGCGGGTTCACAGCTGCATGAAGATGACGACGCGAGAGCTGGAGATAGACAGTTGTATCTTCGAGCCGCTCATGGCCCATCAATATCTGAATCGTGCGCAGGTCGGCGCCGGCCTCGAGCAGATGCGTCGCATAACTATGGCGCAAGGTGTGCGGGTGGATCTTCTTCGTGAGTCCGGCGCGCGTAGCCGTTGCGCGGCATGCGTGCCAGACAGTCTTGTCGGAGATAGGCTGGTCTGTTCCCCGCTGGCCCTCGGTACTGGGAAAGAGGTAGCCCTGAGGCTTCTTCCATCGCCACCAGCTGCGCAACTCCTCGAGCAGCTTGGGGGAGAGTGGCACATCGCGATCCTTCGCTCCCTTGCCCTGACGGATGTGGATCACCATGCGCTGGCTGTCGATGTCCTCCACCATGATCCGCGCCGCTTCCGCCCTGCGTGCGCCGGTGGCATAGAGCAGTACCAGGAGGATGCGGTACAAACGGTTGGGTGCAGAATCGATCAGCCGTCCAACCTCTTCCTGGCTGAGAACGGTCGGTAGCTTATGGGGCACCTTGGGAAAGATGAGATCGTCGAAGGCGAGATCCTTCCGCTTCAGCGTCCGCTTGTACAGGAATCGCAACGCTGAGATACGCATCTCGACAGTGCTGGGGGCAAGCTTCCTCTCCTGGAGCAGGTATCGCTGGTAACGCCGCAGGTGCTCTGGACCAAGTTGTTCCGGCGAGCGATGGAAGTACTCGGCAAACTGGCTGACGGCGTTGAGATAGCCGCGGATGGTGGACGGCGAGTAGTTGCGCCGCTGAAGCTCGTGCAGCATGCGCTGGCGAAGTGGGGTCATAGGAACCTCCTCCCTATGACCACTCACCCTAACGCTGCGTGCCTCGCTACCCTAACCACTACTCTCAGTCCGTCGCGTCAGCGACTTCGTTCAAACCGGCTACTCGGACATAACTCTTTTTCTGGGGTAATGTCCGAGTTGGCCACAAACCGCAACCTGAAATCTCCGCAGGCTCGCATGTGAGCACCAGACCGCGAGGATTGCCCTCTTTCTTTGACGTCGAAGCGTCTCCGCATTCGACGCGAACGCGAACATTGAGAAATTTGGTCGCGAAGGGTAAGATTCCGACATTCCCCGTTCCCTTCTCTTTCGCGCATTCCCGTTGGAGGATTGTCCAATGCCGACGTCGTCTCTTCGCTTTCGCTGGGTCGCACTGCTGATGATCTGCGCTGCTGCGCAGGCACAAAACCTCAAAGACCAGCCGCCTCTCTGGAGCACAAAGCCCGACATTGCAGCCTTTGAGAAGCTGGAGAATGACCGTCTGGCTGCCGCCCAGCGTGCAATCGACCAGATCGTCGCCGTAAAGGGCCCGCGCACCATCGAGAACACCCTCGCTCCATACGATGAGGCGATCCGTCAGCTGAATACTGCCAGGTATTTTTCCGGCCTCATGCAGAACGTGCACCCCGACGCGACCTATCGTGACCACGCCACTGCCATGACCAACAAGGTCAGCGATGCATCGACTGCGCTCTCGCTGAACAAGGAGGTCTATCAGGCGCTCGCCGCACTCGATGTCTCCCAGGCGGATGACGCGACGCTCTACTACATGAAGCGTCAACTCCTTGCATTCCGTCTCGCGGGCGTCGATAAGGATGACGCTACACGCGCTCGCATACGCAAGCTGAAGGAACAGCTCACCGAGAACGTGTCGATGTTCGACCGCAACGTTGCAGATAATCCGGGATGGATCGAGGCTGCGAGCGTCACCGATCTGGAGGGTCTTCCGCAGGACTACATCGACCGGCACAAGCCGGGCCCCGACGGAAAGATCCGCATCACCACCGACTACCCTGACTACTTTCCTGTGATGACCTTCGCCAACACGGACGACGTCCGTCGTCGCCTCTTTGACGCCTTTGTAACTCGCGCCTATCCAAAGAATCGCGAAGTCCTTCTCGACATGATGCGCACGCGGTATGAGATCGCCACTCTTGTCGGATATTCCTCCTGGGCCGATTACAACGCCGCCGACAAGATGATCCTCGAGGGCCGCAACATCTCGAAGTTCATTCAGGACCTCGACATGGCCGCGCGTCCAGTTGCACAGCGCGAGTACGCCATGCTGCTGGCCGAGAAACGCAAAACCGATCCCGCCGCGACAGAAATCACCACTTACAACAGAGGCCACATTTTGGAGCTTGTCCGGCGCTCGCGGTATGATTTTGACTCGCAATCAGTGCGGCCCTATCTACCCTTCAACCAGGTCAGGCAGGGGATCTTGGACATCGCTGCGAAACTCTTCAACGTCACATTCCGCCAGGAGCTCAATGCCCCCGCATGGGATCCCTCTGTGGAGACGTGGGACGTTTTCGAAGGCAACCAAGCCATCGGCCGCTTCTATCTCGACATGCATCCCCGGGCCGGGAAATTCAGCCACGCCGCGATGGCGTCAGTCCTTGACGGCATCCGCGGCAAGCAACTGCCCGAAGCGATCCTCATGTGCAACTTTCCCGCAGCCCACTGCCTCTGACCCCGGCCTAATGGAGTACGAAGATGTCGTAACATTCTTCCACGAGTTCGGCCACCTCATGCATCACATCCTCGCTGGCAGGCAACAGTGGGCCGGCATCAGCGGAATCAGAATGGAAAGGGATTTTGGAGAAACACCCTCCCAAATGCTCGAAGAGTGGATGCGCAGCCCGCAGGTTCTTGCCAGCTTTGCACATCACTACAAGACAGGTGCCCCCATTCCCGCCGACCTGGTCGCGCGGATGAATCGCGCTGCCGCGTTCGGGCGAGGCCTGGATGTTACTTTCCAAAACTCTCTTTCGGCGATTTCCTATGACATCTATAAAGACAATCCTGAAGAATGTCGATCTCGATTCAGTAGCGATCAACGATTTCCGCCGCTACGCCTTGACAACCCCTGTGCCTGTGGAGGCTCACATGTACGCGAACTTTGGTCATCTCGGTGGGTATTCTTCCATGTACTACACATACATGTGGGACAAGGTCATTGCGGAAGATTTCTTCAGCCAGTTCGATCAGAACAATCTGCTGGCTCCCGAGACTCCCACGCGATATCGGCGCGTCGTTCTGGAGCCGGGCGGCTCCAAGTCCGCCAACGACCTCGTCAAAGATTTCCTCGGCCGGCCACAAAACACAGCGGCCTTCCAAAAGTGGCTAAATGAGGAGTTTGAGGGCCAGTCGCAATCGACGGGTTCGAACGGCCACTAATGCGCGCGGAGACGATCCGTTTTTGCCTGCCGAAATGCACAATGCCCCGACTCGTTTGAGTAGATCCGAACGTAAGTGTCCACCGATCGGCAACGGAAATTGGCGCCCCCCCACTTGGTTCCGGGTGTATCACCGTCAACCCGGACATAACCCGGTTTTGGGGTTACTTCCTGTTTGGCCACCACCCGCCCGCGATCCTGTCGCGCGTGTATCGCCGCGATTACGGCAACTGAGGCCTTGCAGTATTTCGGCTTCGAAATGACAAACAAGCTGTTATTGACAATGCTATGCCGAGCGCCACATCGCGGTGGATCAGGCCACGATCGATCATTCGATTCGACAAATACTCGATCTCGTTAATGATCCGGTGCGGCATGGCCCACGATACAGTCGTGGTACTCTGAACAGTCAATATCAGCGTCAAATCTGTTGAGAGATGCGCGACCGAATACAGACGAAGATGAACACGATTCTGCGAACGTGCGTTGTGGCGCTTATTTCCGCGACCGCTGCGATCGTGCCAGTTACAGCGGCACAATCATCAGATGACTCACAGTCACGGCCGCCAGTATCAAAGGCCGATGTACTGATTGTGCTTAAAGCGAGGCAACTTTTGAACTCGCCTGAGAGATGGAACCGCGCGGACAACCGCAAATGCCCGATTGCCGAAACAAAAGTCAGTCTTTACTGCGCGTTGGAGAGGGCGACCTACGAAGTGACGGGGAACTTTGAGCACCGTGGCGCGGCTATGCAGGAATCCCGGTTCGTGATCGACGAAGACCTTGCTCCGAACAACCATTTCAATCACCGGCTGATGGATTACAACAACGATCCTCGTACGACCTTTGCAGACGTGCAAAGATTCTTCGATTTGCTACAAGGCAGGGTGGAGGGAAGATTGGCGGAGCAGATGGCCGATCAAAAGGGTTGAGTCCTTTTTGCGCTTAATCCTCCCAATTCGGGGCAAGGTCGCGTCGCGTCGATCCCATCTTGCCTTCACGATAGATCCTGCCCGCCGCGTCCTTCACGCAATAGCTGATCGTCTTCTTGTGAACATCAAGTCCGATGTAGTACATAAAGTCTCGAGGAGCCTCCGTGGGTAGTTCTCTGAATCAGCCTCACCGCTGAGTTCAGCCTTTGCAACACCCCCGTGCTCCTCCTCGACTCCTGATGAACACAACCGTCAGGCTGTTTCGGAAATGGGTGCAAGTTGGAAGCCAAGTTCGGCAGCCTGTTTGCGCAAACGCATTTCGGCACGAATACTGGCCTGTTGATCACATCGAGCGAAGACCTGGTCTGAATAGGGCTGCCTGGTAGAAAGCATGTGGTAAAGGATGCGAGCCAGCTTATGTGCGGTAGCCGTTACGGCGGCTGGTGCTCCGAGTCTCCACTTCATCTTGCGGTAGAAATCTCCCAGGTAGTTCCGAGCGTGATAGAGGCACTGCGCCCCGAGTCGCAGTGCGATGGCTGCTCTGTTTTTCACCTTGCGAGTGCGGGTGTAGAGGACCTTTCCTCCACTCACCTGCTTCTCCGGGCAGAGTCCCAACCAAGATGCGAAGGCAGAGGCGTTGCGGAAGCGCGAAACATCTGGCCCAACCTCCATCAGGATGGTGTGCGCGGTCAAGGTACTGATGCCCGGCACGTCGGTGAGATCAACACCTGCGATACGAAACAGCTCTTCCTTCAGATCGAAGCTGGGCTCGTTGCCTGCGCGTTGATAGATCCTCTTCTTGGTGCCAACTGGCCGTTTGTCCGGCGCGTGCTCGGCGCGGGGAAGTTCCCGCATCTTCTGCTCCAGTTCGAGATCGACCTCGGCCATCAGGTGCTTATAAAACCGATAAGCTTCCAGGGACTGGCGAAGAGCGAACAAGTGCTCGGCACGATAATCTCCTTCCAGAGACTTCGCCACTGTCTGGCGTGGACTGCGGATGCGCCGGTTACATAAGCTGGCGAGCTTGGCAGGATCTCGTTCTCCGCCCAGAATGGCATCCAGAATCGCGCTTCCGCTGACACCAACGATGTCACTCAAAACATGATGTATCTGGAGGTTCATCTGGCTTAGAGCCTTCTGCATATGCTGAATATGCTCGGCTGCCATCTGAACGAGACCTTCTCGGTGCCGCCAAAGCGAGCGCAACACGCAAATCTCGTCGGGCGGCCGAAAACTCGCCTTTAGTAGTCCAACCGAATGCAAATACTGAATCCACTGACAGTCCGAAACGTCGCTCTTGCGACCGGGAACGTTCTTCACGTGATGTGCATTAACCAGGAAGACTTCGAACCCGTGCGTTTCCAGGATCTGATATAGCGGGATCCAGTAAACGCCGGTCGACTCCATGGCCACGGACCGGATGTTGCACTGGCGCAGCCAATTGGCCAATGCAAACAGATCTCGAGTGAATGTATCGAATCGACGGACCGAATCGATGTCGCGATCCGGCGGAACAGCAACAAATATCTCTTCGGCTCCGATATCAATCCCCGCCGCATCGGGGTGCAGAATCGGCAGCATCCGTCCACTCTGTCTAGGCTTGGCCTTAGACTTGCTGGTCATCGCATGCTCCTTCTACTGGAACCTGCGGCCCGAAGTTACGTCACGAACAAACTCCTGAACGGGATCGCCGCACGAAGCGAACGTCACCACTGACCTCTACGCGACCTCGGACCCACGCTTAACAACGGGCTTGTTTAAGCACCAATGTCAAGGCCGGGCTGTAGCTGTCGCAGGCTCCAGCGCATCCAGTATGGTCTACGCCTGTTCATCCCGTCCCTCTTGGAAACTCCCATCCGATGCTTAACATTCAAACAACTCGCCCAGAACCCGCCTCGGCAAAGCGGCCCTGGGCGAGCTGAAGGAGCGGAGCAGTCGGCAACGGAGTCTCTGCAACGAAGCCCGAAGATCCGCAGCAACCCTCTCCGGGGTTCCAATCATCAAACTCATAAGGGAGGCAACCGTGAATGTCTTCACACTGGGTTTCTGGGGCACTGTCGACCAGTTTCTTCAATGGATCGGGAGAGGCGCCGCCCGGCTTCTGACGAGAAGATCCTGTTTCGCAGAAGAGAACGCCATCATCGGCGGCGCGCTAGTATGTGCTGTCTTTGGTGGAGTCACCGGCTTCGCACTCTCAGACTTTTCGCGAAGTACGGCTATCACTGAAGGGGCCATCATCGGCGGCTTGGTGGGCGCCTGCTCGGGAGTGCTCTTTGGTTTCTTCGTCGTAACCGTCGACGACACGATAAGGGATATTCTGGCATCTCTCAAGTAGTGGTCCCTAGTCCCTAAGTCCCTTCTTCGCTCGCTCTCTCCCCTCCCACTTGTCGCGGCAACGCGGCGCGCCGCAGACTGCCTCTCCATATTCACTTCTTCAAGCACATCTGGTTTAGCGTCACTCATTCTCAGCCAGCAGCCCACCATGGGCTCTTCACGGTCTTCTCTGGAGGCGATGACTCGTTTTCCTGAGCCGAAGAGTCAGGATGAGCATGAGCAATAACCTGCTGAAGAATGTCCTCGATCTGATCGACAGAGTCTCGGACTGGATCGGTCATGTGAGGGTTGAAGCAGAATGCGATGCATTCAATGGCCTGAAGTGAGTTACGGATCCGGTCGTTCATCCACTTGATTTTCTCGAACCGCTCCAACATCTCGATCTTCTGTCTGCGCGTTCGAAGTTTCCAATGATAAGCAAAGGCAAAAGTCAGAGCTGACGCCAGCGCGCTTCCGACGAGGCGGAGTGGACCGTTCCTGTGCATCCAGTCGTCGTAAGCGAGCCATTGAAGAAAGATTGCAAGGAAAAACACAGCGAGTCCCAACATCAGAGAGGTAGCGCATATCCGCGCGACGGAGGGTGTTTGAAATGAAAGAGAAGTTTTCGCTTTCATTGACGCGCTGTTGCCCCCTTTCGACGTTATGACTTATTAGCCGCGCTCGCGCACAGGTGGATCCTTGTTGGCGAAGCACACAAGAAGCCAACCATTACTGCTCTGTACTTTCGCAATCCGCGAGATGTTCTTATTTCTCAACCTTATTTCTGTCTGATGAAGAGCACAGTCGGGACCCCGTTCTTCATTGAACTCACCAGCCGTACGCGATCTCCCTTGTCGATATCGAATCTCGATCCATCGACGACTCCCATGTATGTCTCCGCCACTGTTTTCGCGTCGACCTTGAAAGAGTGCAGGACGCCGCCTTTGTCGCTCACTGAGAGCGTGTGATCATGCCCATTCCATTTCGCGACGTCGCCAGTTATCGATGAAAAGGGGCCCGCCCCGAGACTCTTTACAGCGACGGCAGTCCTGTTCTCTTCGATTCCAAAGTAAAAAACAATCACGTATGCTCCCTGTTTACCGAAACCGTTTGCAGCGACGGCATCCTCGGCAACTTTCTTATCGAAAGCGATGTGCGTCTTGGATGAGGACATCACTTTGAAAGTGCCTTTAGATCCACTGTCTTGAAGCAACGTAATGGTGCCGTCAGCGGTATTGATCGAACTCACGGATCCGGTGAGTGCGTGAACAATCTCTTGCGATGCTCCTTCCCGAGTAACAAGGAAAAGCGAAGCCACGCAAACACAAACTCCCAGGCAACTTTTCAGCATTTTCTCCTCCAATTATCGTTATCGTGGATTGTGGATTTACGAATAGCGTTCTCGTTCACATTCACAGTCTTTGTCGGATTGACTCGGCAAGCTGCGAGCCAGCCACGGAGAAAGTCGAGGAGCTCCTCCGGGGGCTTGATCCATGCATCGGCAAGAGTGGGTCGGTACTCTTCTCGGACCAGAATGTTGAGACCCCGGTGAGTCAATGCTCCAAATGCATCTTCATCGGTTGCATCGTCCCCGAGATATGCCATGGCCACATCTGGTCCCATTTCGTAGAGAATCGTTCTGACGGCATCCCCTTTGTCCTTCTTGGCAGGCCGGATCTCTATGCCGCCCTCGAATGGAGCAAAACGAAGATCGTCTCGGTCCGGGATCATTGACCAAATGCGGCGCATTCTTCGCATGACATGTTCTGCGATCGTCTCTCGACCGCGCCAATGAATTGCAATGCTTGCAGTCTTACGTTCCGCGAAGCCCGACAGCCCTTCGGATTCAATCAGTTTGCTGGCTGTCTCGATCGCTGCCAGCACCCGCGCATCGACCCTCGCAAACTCGTTGGAACCGTCGGCTCTGAATCTCTCCAGCCCCTGACATCCCCATATCTCAACACCCGACAACTTCAACAATCTTGGGATATCGGATGCTCGGCGGCCAGTAACGATTGCGAGATGGGTGTCGGTCTCGCGTTGAATACGATGCAGCTCGTTGGCAATCTCGGGATAGGGGTAGGCTTGTTCAGGATTGCAACTGAACGGCGCAAGCGTGCCATCGTAGTTCAACAAGAGCGCGCGGGAACGTGCCTTGGGAAGGCGCGAAAGAAAAGCGGCAATTCTCATGTTCGCCGCTGAAGGGACCATTGATATGCCGTCGTGCATCGCATTTGCCCTTTGGAATTGTCCGAAACCAATGTCGCGACGGAACCAGTCGGCTCACGTCATGGGAAAGGATTCTGTCCAAACGGGAAACGCGCCCTAGCAGAGGAGGCAGCAGGGTACATCGACAAGACGTACTTGTCCCAGACATTGTGCATCACTGCTTGTCAGCGCAAAGCCGACAAATGCCGTCAAAAGGCAAACAGTAATCTGCACACTGAAGGAGAACATCGTGAGGATGAGGCTTAACCACTGCTGTGCGCGTAGTGCAGTCGGCTGAAGGTCGACCAGAGGAGAGATAAATATAGTGACAATGAACAAAATGACAAAAGCGACAAGAGCAATTGTGACGATCCTGTTCATCGTTCCGAAGTATAGCATCGACTGGTATTTGATGGAAACCGCACAATTCATTCCTGCCTCACTGCTTTAGAGTGCAACCTTTTCCTTTTCTCTGCACGCTTCTTCGGGCCAGGAGACAACAACCGGTGGAATGTGCAATTCGCTCCACCCGCCTGGCGGTACAGCCGAAGGCTAGGTGGTCCCTGCCTATTTGGGTCGCAGCGAGTCGGCCAGAGACTGCAGGTTCTGCGGTTGCACGCGTATCAGCCCCCCTTGAGGGCTATCGATGTCAGCAATCAGAAGGAACGACACAGAGACCGCGAGAGGAACAATCAACAGCAGTTTCAAGCTGCCCCCTTTCTTAGCCCAGAACCCGATGAGGAAGTTGCAGAGCAGTGCGATCGCGGCCATCAATTCCCAGGCCGGAATTGGGATTCGGTTCAACCGGGCGGCCTGAGTATAGCCCTGACGATTTAGAACATCGTTCATTCCCACGACTATGGTGGCCATGACCGGGTTCGGATTCACCGCTGCGGCGTTCTTCACTTCGCTCCACATGTCGCCCTGAATCTGCGCAGTTCTTGCAGCAAGTTCGGACGTGTCTTGCACGGCATGAAGATCGTATCTTTTGATCCGCAGATCGAGATACTCCACCAGCTGCCCCTGTACTTTCCTGCGGGTTGGCTCCGGCAATAGGTCGGCGCGTGCGTACTCTGTACCGATCGCGTTGGCCTCCTCTTCCTCGTAGTTCTTACGCTGATCGTAGCGGCTGATCGCCATCGCGAAGCTGAAGCCTATCAGAAGCCCAAGGAGCGTCAAAGTCGCACCTAGAAGAGTTCCGTACTCGTCGCGTTCACCGTCCTCAATGGGACTGGTTCTTCCTCGCAAAAAAACGCCAAGCCGTGCCGAGCCCCACAGGCACAGGAGCGAGCAAAGACAAAGTACAACTGGGAAGTTCATGATGCGTCCCATTCTATTACTCCTACACCGGTTGTAGCATCGCGCTGAGATCGAGGCATTCGGGATGGAATACGCTGGGACAAAGTTGACGATATGAGGCACAGCGCTGCTGTGGCTAACTCTGTTTCACAGCGGACCCGTTGCATCGGGCTTGGAATAGCCAAGAATGGGATATACTGCATAGGCTGCACGTCCCATTCGAAGAGTGTTCACTTTCGTCTTCATTGCGGACATTTGAGTTTTCATCCGACCTGCACCGCTGAAGTCACTTCGGAAATGGACCGCTTTCCACCTGTGCTCGTCGTATCTCGCTTCGGCAGGTGAATGCCATCTTGGGCCAGCAACGCTTCGTAGACTGGTACAGGTCGCCAGTGCCGAGCCAACGCGAAGGCGCTCATGTTGGCGATCATCAAAGGTAAGATCAGGCCGTAGCCACCGGTCATCTCAAAGATGATGAGAACTGAAGTCATCGGCGCGCGAACGATACCTGCGAAAACCGCGCCCATGCCCACCACGGCAAATGCGCCAATCGACTCTGCCGGGTGGTGGAAGACAATCACATCAAGGTATCCGATAGAACCACCCAGCATGGCGCCAATGAAGAGAGACGGCGCAAAGATACCGCCAGCCCCACCGCTCGAGTACGAGAAGACAGTCGCAATCAGCTTTATTATGCAAAAACCGATCATCGCGAGCACCGGCAAAGTTCCCATTGAACCAGTCAACGCAAGAGTGAGCGTTTTGTAGGGATCGCCAGCGATTCCGTTAAGGTGAAACAGCGCTAGCGCCACAACGGCAAGACAACCGGTTGCGAGACCTCCCAATGCGGGATGCAGCCACTTGGGAATCACTGTCAGTCTCTTGAATTGCTCGCGCAGCCAAAGTAACGAATCGGTGAAGGTCACGGAAACAACCGCCGCCAGCACTCCAAGCAAGGAGTACCACACAAGCGATGTAGAACTGCCAAGCGTGTAGACCCGGTTCACATGAAAGACTGGGTTCGTTCCCAGCACCGAACGCTCCATGACGGCAGCGACAGCTGCGGCGACGATTACTCCTGCCAGCATCGTCTGATCTAGATCGCCGATCAATTCCTCGAGAGTGAAGGTGACTGCGGCGATCGGCGCGTTGAAAGCTGCTGCGATTCCAGCCGCCATTCCAACAGAGGCCATCCGCTTCCGGTTCTGTGAGCTTAGCCGCGCCGCTCGAGCCAGCAAGCTGCTGACACCCGCACATATCTGAACCGTCGGCCCTTCTAGTCCGAGAGAGGCCCCCGAACCAATCTGGATTGCACAAAGAGCGAACTTCCCTATGGTCTCTCGAACAGTAATTAAGCCAAACCGAAGTGTATAGGCCACTTTTACTTGAGGAATACCACTCCCTGCCGCGGCTGGGGCAAAATACGTGAGGCCCAGGCCCGCAACGGCACCACCGATCGCGGGAGTAAGAACGGTCCACCAAATCCACGAATTTCCGGGGGCTCCGTTGGCGCGATCAATAAAGATCGCCTCGGCTCCCGCGATGCAAAGATGGAACGCTACGGCTGCGAGACCGCAACAGCCACCAGCCACAATCGTGACCGCCAGCAGCCTCTGACGTTCGCTGGGAATCCGACGCAGCAGCCAAGCGAGGCCGCCTGAGTAGATACCCTGAATCCCATCCCAAAATTTCAACGGTGAATGAACCTCGCGAACTGCCCGTCCTCATCTTTAAGTATAGGGCTACGCCGAACGATGTCGCTTACAATGGGCTTCGTTGGTCAAATCCGGGACAAAGCGCTAAAGCATTCGTCGGACGATAGGCGAGCTTTCAGCGAGAATCACCGCTGCTACCCTGAACTTAACGTGCCGTTCGTACGCCACCTCACAGGGACACTCAATAACGGGCCGCCACAATCCAACTAAGGCTGAAAGGAACGATTAAGTGAGCGCATCTTCTCTAATCGCGTTGCTGCTCACAGTAACCGGAGCCTCCGCCTACCTCAATCACCGGTTCCTGCGGCTTCCATTGTCGGTCGGCGTGATGGCAGTATCTTTGGCTTTCTCGCTCCTGTGCATTGTTGGTGAGCGGCTCGGTTTCCCACTCCGTGCCTGGGCGGCCTCGACTGTGGCTCACGTGGACTTTAGTGAGACGCTGCTCGATGGAATGCTGAGCTTTCTGCTGTTTGCCGGATCTCTGCACGTTGATCTCAAGGAACTGCAAGAACAAAAGACGACAGTCGCTCTACTTGCGACAATCGGAGTCCTTCTCTCAACAGGGATCGTCGGCACATCGTGCTGGCTTCTTTTCCGCTTCATGGGCCTCGAGATCCCTTTCCTGGGCTGTCTCGCTTTTGGAGCTCTTATTTCACCGACCGATCCCATTGCGGTGATGGGACTCTTGAAGCAGATGAACGTATCCAAGTCTTTGTCCACGAAAATCGCCGGTGAGTCCCTCTTTAACGATGGGGTTGGTATTGTCACATTTTTGCTGATCTTGAGAATCTGGTCGAGCGGTTCGACCACGTCCCTGTGGCAAAATACTCTCCTGCTTCTTGCGCAGGAGGTCTTCGGAGGCTTGGGCATCGGATTGGCGCTCGGTGCTCTGTGCTTCCTGTTGTTGCGGAGTATCGACAACTATCAGGTCGAGCTTTTGTTGACACTTGCCCTGGTTAGCGGCGGATATCAGCTCGCTTCGAATCTCCACACCAGCGGCGCGCTCGCGATTGTCGTTGCCGGTCTCCTGATCGGCAATTACGGACGTGCCTACGCGATGTCGGAGAACACCCGCCTCAACCTTGATGGATTTTGGGAAACCCTCGACCACGTATTGAATGGTGTCCTTTTCGTCCTGATCGGTCTTGAGGTGTTAGTGCTGCATCTTACTTGGGAATCGGTCTTTGCTGCGACACTGGTTATCCCCCTCGTGTTGTGCGCGCGATTCATTAGCCTCGCCGCACCAATCAGGGCGATAAGTGCTCTTCGAAAGGACTCAACGCCAATTTCAATTCTCACGTGGGGAGGTCTACGAGGCGGCATTTCTATTGCACTCGCGCTTTCTCTTCCAGATGGAAGGATTCGCGAAGTCCTCCTTGTTGCTACATATTCAACCGTGGCATTCTCAATTCTTGTGCAGGCAACCACGATGCCATGGCTGCTGAAATACGCTCTTGGCCGACAGGAGGGAGCCCCAGAGAACCATGTTTAGGATCTGGACAGCGTTAAATACAATAAGCGACCTGGCTGTTAGCGCGAAACAAAGGTCGGAACGGCTGAACCTAGGCGATGATCAGTAAACACAAGCTGACTGTCGTTACTAATCCGCCAGTTCACGCAAAGCGCCGTTCTCGCCAATTGACGCTCAACCTCCGGATTGCCGTGATACCTCCACGATCTGTGGCTCACCTCCGAAAACCTCAGCTTTGACGGCTACAATGGTCCATTGCCAGGAGGCGTCCGGCGAGTGGGTTAGGGGGCGTTGAGATGGGTCTCTTAGCGAATTTCAAAATTCGAACCAAGGTACTGGTTGCCTCGCTTCCCCTGGTTCTCATGGTGATTGTGGCGGCGTTGTACGCATCGATCGAGATGAAACAAATCGATACCGGGTACAGCGAACTGATTGGAAGAGATGTCAAAGCCCTTCACAACCTGACGATCGCACGGGTGATGGACAATCGATTCCATCAGCTCCTTTATCAGGAGATTGCTGAGCCTAATCTAGACAAAATGCGGTCGATCGATGCAGACCTCGACAAGACCGCTGCAGAGTTTTACGCCTCCATAGATGAGGCGAAACGCGAGAGTCCGAATCTGACTTCGAGAATCAAAACCTCTCAAGACCTGTTTGATCAGGTTGTGTCTGAATCGCGCCTGCTCCGAGGAGCAGCCATGACGAGTGAGAGTGCGAAGGCCCTGCAATTGATGCGCGCAAACGCTGAACCTAGACTGCTGCTGGCCCGGCAAGCGTTGATCCAGTTAGCTGACGAATTGCAGGCGAGAGTCGACAAACAATTCGTCGAACTCAGCGCCAGGACGCATCGCACGATTCTGATTACCTGGATCGTGATCGTATTGGGTCTGGCCGCATCTTTCGTTATTGCGCTCTCAATCGTGCAGGTGGAAGTCGTAAAGGTCGTCTTGTCGTTTCGCGGCCGGATTCTGGACGTGGCGCAAGGGCGGCTTGACCAGCCCATTGCGAATCTCGACCGCCCCAACGAGATTGGCGAGATGAGCCGTGCGCTGCAGACCCTGCAGGTCGCAGCCCGTGAGCGGGAGACGCTGGGCTGGGTCAAAACAGAAGTGGCGACCACTACCGAGCGATTGCAGGGGGCGGAGGACTTCCCGGAGTTCGCAACAATTCTGCTGTCGCGAATTTCGGAATCTTTCGATCTGCTGTACGGAGCGTTTTACCTCGCCGACGAAAACCAGCTGCGCTTCACTCGCGTCGGCGCTTTTGCGACGGACGTATCGAGCGAACCGCGCGAATTTGCGCTTGGCGAAGGGTTGGTTGGCCAAGCCGCGGTTGAACGGCGCAGCCTTCGGATTAAAGATACCGCCGACCAGCCGCTCCATGTTTCCGCAGGTGTTGGGACGGTAGCACCTGCATGTGTCCTTTTTGTCCCAGTGATCAATCAGGACGTTGTTCTGGCCGTGATTGAATTGGCACTTTCGGCTCCGGTGTCGGGCCGTCAGCAGGCACTGCTCGACGCTCTGCTACCGACCATGGCCCTCAACACGAAGATTCTGATGAGCAAGCTGGAAACCGGGAAGCTGCTCGAACAAACCCGGGGGCAGGCTGCGGACCTGGCGGTTGCCAAGGAAGCTGCAGAAGCCGCTACCAAAGCCAAGTCCGACTTTCTGGCCAACATGAGCCATGAAATCCGCACGCCGATGAACGCCATCATCGGGATGACACACCTGGCTTTGAAGACACAGCTTTCTCCCAAGCAGGAAGACTATCTGACCAAGGTAAAGTCCGCCGCCCAATCGCTGCTTGGGATCATCAATGACATTCTCGACTTCTCGAAGATTGAAGCTGGCAAACTGGATATCGAGAAGATAGACTTCCGGCTTGAAGATGTACTCGACAATCTTTCGACGATTGTCGGCCACAAGGCTCAGGACAAAAACCTGGAGTTCCTGATTTCGTCACAGCGTGATATCCCGCCCAACCTGGTCGGCGATCCACTACGCCTCGGCCAAATTCTGATCAATCTGGTAAACAATGCCGTCAAGTTCACTGAGCACGGCGAAGTGCTGGTGACGGTTGCGCTGGAGGAGGAGTTGGCGGACCGAGTCAAGTTGAAATTCTCCGTCGGCGACAGTGGCATCGGCATGACACCCGAACAGAGCGCCCGGCTGTTCCAGGCGTTTGCGCAGGCCGACACTTCAACCACGCGAAAATACGGGGGGACCGGGCTTGGACTCTCCATCTCTAAGCGATTGGTCGAGATGATGGAAGGAGACATCCGGGCCGAAAGCAAGCCTGGTGTAGGCAGCACCTTCCAATTCACTGCCTGGTTCGGCGTTGGATCAGAAGAGAAACGCAAAGTCTTCATCCCTGATCTGGCGGGTGTCCGAGCCTTGGTTGTCGATGACAATGCACAGGCGCGCGAGATTCTCGCCGAGGCTTTACGGGTATTTGCTCTCCGCGCCGAGGCGGTTTCATCCGGAGAGGAAGCCGTGCGGGAAATAGTCGCCGCCGATTCCCATGATCCGTATCGGCTGGTGTTGATGGATTGGCACATGCCGGGAATGGATGGCCTGGAAACGAGCCGAATTATCAAGCGCAACGATCGCCTGCAGCACATTCCTAAAATCGTGATGGTGACTGCATTCGGGCGTGAAGATATCAGAACGAAGGCTGAGGAGATTGGAATCGATAGCTATCTACTGAAGCCCGTCAATTCATCGCTTCTTTACGACACCCTGGTCGATCTGTTCGGCGTTGCCGGACTGGAGGAACACCGTTCCCGTTTGAAAAAAGATGACGCCCATGTGCATGATGCCACAGGAATCCGGATCCTGTTGGTCGAGGACAACGAGATGAACCAGCAGGTCGCGATGGAGCTATTGCAGAGCGCAGGCGCGATCGTGACCGTCTCCAACCATGGCGGCGAAGCAGTGAAGATCCTGACTGAAAGCAATCAGGTTCCGCCGTTCGATGTGGTGTTCATGGACCTGCAGATGCCCGAGATGGATGGATTCACTGCAACGAAGCTGCTACGGCGTGATCCGCGCTTTAAGAAATTGCCGATTATTGCGATGACGGCACACGCGCTGGTCGAAGAGCGCCAGCGCTGTCTGGATGCAGGCATGAACGATCATGTGTCCAAGCCCATTGACCCGGATAACCTGTTTTTGACCTTGATGCGATGGGCGAAGCCCCAGCCTAAGCAGGCACTCGCGTCGCAGACGCCGCCCGAAAAGGCGGCCGACGAAGTGCTTCTGCCCGAAATCGCAGGGATCAATCTTGCCGATGCTCTGAAGCGCGTTGCCGGAAACAGGCGGCTCTACCGTGGCCTGCTAGGACAATTTGCCGACAAGCAAGGCGATGCAGCGGCTCAGGTTTCAGCCGCGCTCAAGGGCGGAGACCAGAAGCTGGCTGAGCGTATCGCGCATACGGTGAAGGGCGTTGCCGGAAATATTGGAATCTCGGGGGTGCAATCCGCGGCCCAGAAACTTGAAAAAGCGATCCGAGATGGACATGATTCTGTGCCGGCGTTGCTCGACGAGTTCGCGGCCCTGCTGGGCACTCAGATTCATGCCATCAAACAGGCACTGCGCGCATCAGCACCTGCTGAGTCCGAGGAAAAGGGGCTGTTGCCTTTCAATGGAGAAGTGGCATCCGGCGCAATCGCGCGGCTCCGGGTCTTGCTTGAGGCGTGTGACGGTGATACCGATGAGGCGTTTCGCAGCCTGCAAGATGCAGTGGCAGGAGCCGTCGGAAAGACTCACCTGGACGCCTTGAAAGCATCTATCGACGACTTTGATTTTGAGGCAGCACTGCTGAAACTCGATGAGATCGCCGAACGGTGCAAAACGACCAACTACAATGAATCAGCCCGATCCTAAGAAGACCGTCCTTCTGGTTGACGATGGATCGGAGTGAATTGCTTTGCGACAGCCGTGATCTCCATCATAGCGCTGCCAAATCACATTCCTAAGCCGTCGAAAACTCGTCGGAGGGCGAAGTCCTCAAGGCCACCTGGATCAGTTCGATCTCACCCGAGGCAATCGCATGGGAACTCATCGACTCATCGGGCCGTTCAGCGCGCTCGGCATCACACTTGATCGAATCATCTTTCCTGCAAAACGTCGGCGAAGTGTGCAAAGGCCCAAGTCATACCACGCATCGGCGAGCTTAAGGTGATCGATTCACGCAGAGGGTCCAGAATACGTATCGCGTTCTTCTCACCCGCGGAATGAAAGGATGCTACGTGACGTTTATGGACAAGAACACAGAGCATTTTTTCCGTAGCCGCATGGAACTCGCCGGAACTCGGGATGAGATGGTCCGATAGTACGCTCAGACACGCCGTATTATTTGCTCACGCCAGAAATTCAACAACTGTCGTTTTGTCCAGTTTTTCATGGTGCGTATGGTTGCTGTAACTCTTCAGACAGTCATAGCAGGCCCCCTCACAAATATGGCCTTCGCATAGCTCTTTCGCTTTCGCGACTACCTTATCCCAAATGTCGAAGCCATCTCTCACAAATCCAGCTCCCCCAGGTGTGTGGTCGAAGAGAATAATTTCACACGCTGGTAGTTTGTTTTTCCCGGCCAGCCAACGCCAGGACACCGCGGCTCCGGTTTACTCCCCTTGCCTGGGGTTACGTCGGCGTCCGAAGGCGCGCGCCGAAGAAGCCAAAGGCATGCAACTGCCCTTTGTTGATCTGGACTTCGAATTCTTTTCGACGAACGAAGCGCGGTCTAAAACCAACGTGCAATGGAGCGAAAAACTGAATGCCCGCGTACTTCACGCTGAGAAGTAGCGACACAGCGTACTCTGCCTCGAACGGTTAACAGGCTTGCCGAGGATGTTTGGAGTCTCAAGGGCGTAATGCAAAGCCCCATGCTCTGGTGATCTGCCAATCGACCGCGGAGTAGTATGCGTGACTGCGGAGCGTTCTGACGAAGGTCTAGCCAGCGGAGGACTTGCTGTGTATACCAGTGACGAAGAAGCCAGAACCATTGGGCTCCGTGAAAATGCTGGAGCCCTTCGGGCGTCCTTCGCACGCCTTCCGAATATCGCCCACAGTTGCGACGCCTTTATGGATGCTCGCCACCCCAAACACCTCCGTTGCGTCTGCCGAATCGGGAAGATGGCCGTAGTTGCGTTCAAAGTAGTTGATGGTCATGGGCGGAAGTGTAGGACAGGCGCTCCGCTTACTGCAATGCCTATAAATCTGCTCTCTCTATTCGGGGCGTCCACAAGATTCAGCTTCCTGCATTTCACTATGTTGCCGCGACAGACTCCAAACGCGCTGTGTCGTTTCTCACAGCAAACTCGGATCGCTTCATCCATTGCTCAGTGAAAACTGTTTAACGGCGGAAAATGCTCGTCATTGGTACAACTCGCGCTTATCTGCGGGAAAGGAAGGCGGCCTCTGAGGAGTATGTAAGCTTGGGGCAGGTGACAGGTTACTCATATGCCGCGTGATCTAGACAAGGACTTGTCTCAGTCCTTCGGCACTTTCCACTTCAACATCCAGTTGAACGGCGGAGTGCTGGAGAACCGCGTCACCGCGCGCGGTTTTGAAGGTCTCCGGCCGGCGGACATCGAATGGGTTTTGATCGTGGAAGAAAAACGCCGTGCCACTCCAGACGAGATCAGGAAGCTGTGCAAGAATGGCCAAAGGCGGTAACTTAGGTTGTTCAGTTATCCGGCGGACTCACCGGTAAGAAGTCCGCAGTACAATTCCGAGCATGAACAGAAGGCGCGATCTCTACGAATGTCCTACCTGCCGACAGGCTCCGAAGCCGAACGACGGGCGGGGAGTCTGCGGTTGTCCAGGGCAGCTTTGGTATTTTAAGCGGGGCGTAGCCGGATCAAAGGAAGACAGTGAGTTGCTACGGAGACACGGCTGGCATTCGGCGGAGTCGCGAAATGATATCTACTGGGTTGGTCCGAACGGGAACATTCTGTATCTCCACGAAGGTCAAACGTGGTATTGCGACACTGCACCTAGCCGCTTTGCGGGACTTGAGGAGTATCTCGCGTGGTATTCGGAGACGACTGTTGGGGTCTACCGCTAATCCATTGGAATCCAAGATATTACCTCATCTTGTCCGCCAGCATCTGGCGACATTCCAGACCGCCTCGACCTCCTTTGCGTGGGCCGCCGCATCTTAGGAATCCCGATGGAACCCAACACCGCCAAGAAGTTAAAAGAGAGTATTCGTCAAACCCTCCGAGACCTCGAGAAAAACACTGAACTCCCTCTGGATTCGCCCGCCCTGGCCGACCTAAAGAAGATCCTTCTGTTTCGCCTCGCCGAGCTCGAAGCCGAAACCGTCGACGAGCCCAGCTTATAAAACCCGCCAGCCACCACGTGCCGACCGCCTAGACCTCCTTTGAACACTTTTCCGCATCTTCCAAAATGCGTTCGCCATCGGAACGACATAAGAGTCCAGGGATACAGGTCTTTCTGGAATCGTTAATTCTGTTCTCATCTCAATTCCTCAAAAGGGGGCAGGAAGATGTCTTCTCAACTTGATTTTGAACATCGACGGAACGCAGACCGTACATGGGATTCAATCTGTCGGAGATGCTACCTCACGATCGGGACGGCGAAGTGCGAAGACGATCTCGCGAATCAGGAATATCTCCACGCCTGCACCGGTCTATCGGCAATCGAGCGCGCGAGCGATTTCGAAATGGTTGGTAGATTTCAGAACGATACGCACGACTTTAAACACTACAGGAGCGAGTGATCGGTTGCTGCTTCCTCGCGCCTGGATGGTCAGTTAGAGGCTTGCCGTGATGAAGTCTTCCAAAGCAATTACTACAAAGCACGGGCCTATTCTGCCTCGGCTTGAACGGGACGATTGTGTCTATTTCGCACTCCGAGCACTTGACTCGGGTTTCGGTTCGCCGTCTTGCCCCTTCGCGCTGCGCCTTGCATTGCTCTCCTTGGATCGTTGCTGAATCCATTGTGCTTAAAGAATGCCTGTTCTCTCCAAAAAAACGAACGTTGCAACGCAATCGACGCACTTCAGATCCTTGTTGATAAGACCTTCCGATTTTACCCGGGGAAGTGGCAACAATACCTTGCTGAATTTAGAGAAGCGTCCTCCCATTCAGGGGAAAGTTCAACTCGATTCGCTGTGAATAAGCCGACGGGTTCAGTTAGGACTGCGCACCGCTTTGCGCCGATGACTCCAAATGTTTAGGGGCTTATGGAACTCAACAGCACAATCCGAAGCACCGTTAGTGCGAGCCCTGCGGTGAAGGTTCGGTTTGTGGTGCAGTCCCTATTTCTTAACGTGCCGTCTGATCTCCACGTACACTGTGAGCAGGATCTAACCTCTGCAAATCCCCAGTCTTTTAATCTAGCTTCGAATTGCTCACAAGGAATCTTGCCTTCTTCACAGTGCCTTTTCCACACTCTCCCGAAGAGGCCCTGGTTGATGTTCATTGGTCGCTCTGACGCCATTCGCCGTGTTCTCTTTGCACGCGCAACGCACGGCCATCGACGCAGACAATGTAGCCGCCGTCTGGCAAATTATCTGGAGCTTCAACGATATTACACCGCACAAAACCAGTAATTCTGTACTCGAGAAGGGTCACTTTCACGGCATTGACGGTGCATGGGATTTCGCGCCCCATCCTTTTCAACCGCTGATAATGTCGCGATCTCTTCGCTCGATTTAATCAATATGGTTTCCTCGGGGCCAGAAACGTATCTATACCCATTAAACGGGGAAGCTGAGACCACGCGGAGGAGTTGGCTCAAAGGGCCGATTGCCCTCGTCTCAGGGCACATGTCAAGCATTCCCTAAGCTGAAATTAAGATTCAGGGTTTCTGAGTTTGCCTGCAGCACGGCCACCGGCCATGCAACTATCAAACCAAGCGGCAGCCAGGACTCTCATCTCTCACAGTTCGCACGATCTTCAAGGGGTCAGACAGGGGAGATTGATAGCAAGTTGGAGTCAAGCGGGCGACGAGGTGACAGGGGATAAGGTTTGCGATGGTTCCTGCCTCTCATGTGCTTCAGTTGAGCCTGGCTGATCTCAGGATGGCTTTGCACGATTTTCACGATCCATCGCTGCTTGGTGTCGTTGTACCCCTCTCCAAAGGCCATTGGACAAATTGTCTAGTGTCAGCAGTACCCCGTTATAGGCCGACGTCGCTGTTGTGTGTCAGGTGGGTAGTGTCGGATCAGGATGAAGTTCATCCATAGGCAGCAATCCTTCCTCTTGCAAATACTCGTTCATCATCTTGTCCGCTACCGAGTCTTCGCGCATCTGGTCCACAACTCGCGCAAGGGATTTGCCAAGACGTCTTTTCGCCCACTCCCGTTCCGCCACATGTCGCCTGCGTCGTTCAAATGTACGTCGTTCCTCGTCCTGATAGTTCGGGTGCCAAGGATTCCGCCCGTATTCATCCATTCCCCTTGCGCCGCCGCCCTTGTATCCGACCATGATCCCGGTGGTAAACCCCACTTTCCATGGATTAGGTAGGAGGAACCAGTCACTGTCGAGGTTGGTCCAGTGAATATTTCCAACTCGCCTCTCGGGGTACAGTGACTCTTCATCGGCTGCGGCAATGTACTTTGTGGCCCAGCGAATGGGCGGAAGACTGGAGACTTGGGCTAGGTAGAACTCAAAGGCATTCACTTTCGATCGAGAGTCAGTGCGTAAATATCTTCGCTTCCAACGTTGCGGAGCAAAAGCGGCGCGTCCGTAGGATCGAGAGCCAATCCAAGGGCAAAACCATCCGTGGCCTGAATTCTTTTAAGTCAACAATCCTTTCAACCTTGCCACCCTGGATGGAAATCCGAAACACGCCCGGGTCTCTATAACGTGCGCAGAAAGTAAAGGGTAGCGGCTGTCTCTTTCGACCAGGTTTTCCCAATTTCTCAAAGCCGACTGGCAGCACCGACCATTGTTTCGACTCGAGGTCATAAACTCTCAGGACCTTTCGAGCCGACGAGTGACTCAACAGCGATAAATCGGCCGTCAGGAGACCATCGGGGAGAAGACATGTCTTCTGACCCTGGGAGTGTGGTGACCTGATGGGTGGCCAGGTCGAAAGACGAATAACGTTCTTTGAGGCGAAAACCCCGCTTCAACACAATTGCAGGCGGAGAACACCATGCTGCGCCCGTCCGCGACCAGTTCGCATCCATCATCGGCTCCTTGTCTTACGGGTAGCAACCGCTGCGGTTTACTACCCCCATCCGAAGAGACGATGTAGGATTCCGGGTTGGCGCCCTTGGCAAGTATGTCGAAGAAGACAATCTGAGAACCGTCCGGCGACCACCGAATGTTCTTGGGATACATGGGCGGGTCAGTCAACTGTACTGGGTTGCTTCCATCCGAATTGGCCTTCCAAAGGATGCCCTCGGGGAAAGAAACATACGCCACCGACTTGCCATCATTGGAGAACGAGACAAACTCGGCGGAGATGCCCCGAAGGAAGGGCCGGAACTCCCTGGACTGCGAATCATATCTCTCAAGTTCTCCTCGGATGGTCACACCCCTGGCAAATATCGTGTTCCCGTCCTTTGATGGAAGAGGTACACCCCAACGGGTTGGACCCGAGGTCAGCTTAACCGGTTCGGCAGGTGGCCGCCGCAGGAATCCGCGACGTTCATCGAGAGCCCATAGGTGGGCTCCCCCTAAATCCCTCGACAAAAGCGAGTCGCCCGACAGGAAGAGGTAAAAGGCGCCATCTGGTGTCCAATGGCCGCAACACAACAGCCGTCGCGATAGTTGAAGGCATACTCGACTTTGAGCTCCTCCCGGAGGAAGCTAATTAGCCGATGATCACTATGCATGTCTGCATTACGGTTTATGGCCTCCGCAGACCGGAGTTTTCCGTGCGCGCCTCCGAAGAAGCCGAAATAGAAATCACGCCCTTTCGAAGCTCATTCAGAACAGTTTTGACGGGATTTTGTCGAGTCGGACTTCGACTTAAGCCACGGAACAGACTTTCCAGAATTGAATCTGGTGGGTTCCCAGACCCTATCGTATTCCATTAGAAAACTGCCGATTCGTCGTAGCAGGAAAATGTAGGCTGGGTCAGCTTTATCTCGTCCGAATCACCTCCTGCGAGAGGTTCGGAGGCCCAGATCGCGGCATTAATTCCGACTTTTCCGATCCCGATGATGACGAACCTCTCTAACCGAATACCCGCTAATATCGATATTGAGTTATGCGGCCCTCACGGCCCACGGATCGATGACGATCTTCGTGACTCTGTCGCCTTTATCGCGCCAGACCTTGTACATGTCCGGGCGCTTCATCGAGCGTGATGCGATGAGAGATGATTGAGCTTGGGTCGATCTGCCCTTTTTCAATGCGCTCCAGAAGGGGCTTCATATAGTTGTGCATCTTTGTTTGTCCCATCTTCATCGTGATGCCCTTACCGAAGGCTGCACCGAAGGGCACCTTATCGAGAAGGCCACCATACACGCCAGGGATCGACAAGGTTCCGCCTTTACGGACCGCCTGAATCGCCTGACGAAGGACGCTTGGCCTGTCCGTCTCAAGCATTACTGCGGTCTTGACTTTGTCATATATCCCCTGGAACTCAGTGGAGTGCGCCTCAAGCCCGACCGCGTCAATGCAGGAATCCGGTCCCATTCCCCCGGTGAGATCCTTCACCGCGGTGAGCACATTGACATCGTCTTGCGAGTAGTCGACGGTGATCGCTCCGAAGCGGCGAGCCATCTCCAACCGTTCCGGTAACCTGTCGATCGCGATAACTCGCGCCGCACCTAACATAAAGGCACTGGCAATCGTGAAGATGCCGACGGGGCCGCAACCCCACACTGCGACGGTATCGCCTTCCTCAATTTGCGCGTTTTCGGCAGCCATATATCCGGTGGGGAAGATATCGGAGAGAAACAGGACTTTCTCATCGGGAAGGTCGCTCTCAATCTTCAATGGTCCGACGTTGGCAAACGGAACGCGCACGTATTGTGCCTGTCCGCCCGCATATCCGCCCATCATATGGGAGTACCCGAACAGGCCTGATCCTGAATAACCGTAGGCGGCCTCCATCAGGTGTGCATTGGGATTGGTGTTGTCACATGCCGACCAGATCTTTTTCTTGCAGAAGATGCAATTGCCACAGGCAATTGTGAAAGGAACAACGACGCGGTCGCCTTTCTGCAGATTCGAAATCTCTGGACCAACCTCCTCCACGATGCCCATGAACTCGTGGCCCAGGATATCGCCGGACTCCATTGTCGGAATAAATCCGTCGTACAGATGGAGATCTGAGCCACAGATCGCCGTGCGCGTGACCTTCAGGATTGCGTCGTGCGGATTGAGAATTGTGGGATCATCCACTGTCAGCGTTTGAACGTCACTCGTACCCATCCAGCAAACTGCCTTCATAAAAAACTCCTGGGTGCACGCCGGACCGCCGAGAGCGATCCCTGCACCCCGTTATTGATGCTGTTAGCTTGCGATCCGCTTTCTCCCGGCGGGAGTCGGAATCGTCTCGCCGTAAAGTGATTTCTTGCCCTTGGCGATGGTTCCCCGGGGGCCATGCGACTGCCCTTGGGTGCGCGGGATCTCCCCGGTTTCTGCGAGCGCTTTAAAATGGCGAAGGTTTTCGATGATCGCCTGTTTCGGATTGCGGCCCGTCAAGGTTTCCCACGCGCTCGCCAGTTTGCTCATGCGAAACTCCTGCAGGACCGTAACGATGGTTCCGCGATCGCCGGGCGCAGTCTCAAAAATTACTTCGCCTGCATTGTCAGAATCACCACCGATGGAACGCCAGGCGATGCGTTTCCCTGGCTCATCGTTAAGTATTTCCGAATCCCATTCGACGGACTTGTCGGGATCATCGCCCGTCACCATGACCCAGTGCGAGGTCGTCGGGCCCGTCACGCGGACTTCGGCAATCTGTTCCTGCCACAGTGGCGCTTTCTCGATGTCGCGCCAAAGGTCGTACAGTTCCGCCGGTGATCGAAGCACGAGAGCACTCGTCCTTACCCATTGCTTTCCGTCTTTATCAGCAGGCGGAGGAGCATAGTGGCCGTTCACGATGGTACCGGCGGCGCCCGATTGTGGAACTTCTCCCGCATGCGGCTTTTCTTGGAGTCCACGATCCATGAGATTTCTCCTTGGTTGCCTCGATGGAGGCGACCTTATTTTTCGCTCAGAGGTTTGGCCATCTTCTCGTGCATTGAGGCCTTGACGGAACCCGGGACGAGGTTCGCAACTGCGCCCTCCAGTTTGGTCGTCGCCGAATGAGAGTAGACGTGGTCTTTCCCAGCGAAAAGTGCGTCGAGGCCGTCTTTTGCGACATCGTCCGGTTGGCTCTGCCTCTTGCCTTCGCTGCCCACCTTCGTGTCGTCCATGCCGGCGCGGTGGAAGAAATCAGTGTCGGTGGGCCCTGGCTGAAGGGCTGTTACGGTAATGCCGGTATCACGCAGTTCATAACGGATGCTGTGGGCAAATGAGAGCACGAAAGCCTTTGTGGCCGCATAGACCGCTTCGCGCGGAGCGACCATCTCGCCAGCTATGGATGAGGTGAAAAGTATTTTTCCTGCATTCAGCTCCCGCATCTGCCGCACGATATACTTCGCAAGCTGTACTGTGCCCGTGCAGTTCAATTCGATCATCTTCAATTCTTCGTCGAGGTCTGTCTCCCAGAATTGCCCACCGACTCCGATCCCGGCGTTAAGGCACGCCACGTCCACCGGGCGACCGAGATTCGTGATCTCCTTCCACAACAACTCGACACCTTCGCGGGTGGACAGATCTGCTGTTACTTCAATCACATTCGTGCCAAATGGCTGAATCGCATCGGTCGCCCTGGAGAGTCGTTCACCGGACGAACAGACGACCAAGTCATATCTGCGGGAGGCAAGTTCTTTCGCCAGGGAGAAGCCGATGCCGCTCGAAGCACCGGTGACGACAGCTAGTTTTTCGGACATAAAATACTCCGGAATGTATTTGGGTACGTCGTGACAGGCAGTAGGATGCAGGTTCTTTTCGCGGGGTTCGACTGTAAATATCCTCAGCGAAAATTCTGTCTTACTCCCACAATTTTGTTTGAACGCACAGCCATGCTTATTGCATGCCGCTCGTGAACAACCTGCTCAAAGAATGATGCAACTAAAGTGAATCCAAAGGAGATTGAATATGGCGAACGAAGGGCTCAAGGAACTGTACATTGACGAGCTGAAGGATTTGTATAATGCGGAAAACCAGCTGCTGAAAGCGTTGCCAAAGATGGCAAAGGCAGCTTCATCGGAAGAACTTCGGCAGGGATTCAACGAACACCTAGAGCAGACCCGAGGACATGTCGGACGCCTCGAGCGCATCTTCAAGTCCTTGGATACCAGTCCCAAGGGGAAGAAATGCATGGGAATGGAGGGGTTAGTGAAGGAAGGCAGCGACGTGATAGGAGAAGACTTCGATCATGCCGTAATGGACGCTGCCCTGATCGGGGCCGCGCAGCGGGTGGAGCACTACGAAATTGCTGCCTATGGCACGGTATCGGAGTTTGCAAAAATCTTGGGTAAAGCCCAGCACGTTTCTCTGCTCCAAGAGACGCTGAAGGAGGAAAAGGAAACAGACGAGAAGCTCACTGATCTTGCAAAAGAGATCAATTCGCAGGCTAACCAGGAAGTGGAAAGGGACGGCCATCAGGCGACAGCATCCGGAAAAGCGAAGCGCAGAGACGCGTGATCTGGCCATTTGCATTTGCCGGTGCCGATGTCCTGGCCATTCTTGTATTGCTAATCTTTAACGCAATCCAAAGCATTCAGGCGGACGGCCAGAGCACTCAACATGCTCGGCGCGAATACAGGCAGATCCACTGCCCTCAAGTTGGATGAGTGAACTGATAAGCATCAATACGAAGAAACGATCGATTGGGCGTGTTCACTAGAGATGTTCCGCTAAATACGGCGCGGTGCGGCTCGCCTCGTTCTTTGCAATGGATTCCGGTGGGCCGAATGCAACCACTTTACCCCCCTCATCTCCGGCACCTGGCCCAATGTCGATGATCCAGTCGCTTGCGATAATGACATCCATGTCATGCTCAACCACCAATACAGTGTTGCCACCCTCAACGAGAGTCTGCAGTTGTGCGAGGAGCCGGCAAACGTCTGAAGGATGAAGACCGGTGGTCGGCTCATCAAGGATGTAAAGTGTATCTCCGCGGCCCATCCTTTGTAATTCTGTCGCCAATTTGATGCGCTGCGCCTCGCCGCCCGAGAGCTCCGTTGCTGATTGTCCAAGACGAAGATACCCAAGACCAACATCATGCAAAGCGTCCAGTGCGCGTTTGACAGGCGCATCAGAAGCGAAAAAGACCAGCGCCTCATCCACGGTCATCCCGAGAATCTCGGCGATGTTCTTGTCCCGGTAGGTTACCTCGAGGGTCTTGGCATTGAATCGGGAACCTTTGCATGTGGGACACGGTGAGTAGACGCTCGGTAAAAACAGGAGTTCGACACAGACAAAACCTTCGCCGCTACAGGTCTCGCAGCGACCTTTCGCCACATTAAACGAGAAGCGTCCCGCATCGTATTTTCGTGCTTTGGCCATCTTCGTATTTGCGAACAGCGTTTCGCACGTGGTCGAAGAGTCCTGTGTATGTGGCCATATTGGAACGAGGTGTTCGTCCGATCGGTTTCTGATCGACCACGACCAGGCGTCGAATTCCTTGCAGACCACCCGCGATCTCGCCCGATGTTCCGATAACTGGGTCGCTATCGAGAGGATCGAGATTTTCTTCGGTCTGGGATGTATGTCCGAGCTTGGCCGTGGCGAGATCGATCAGCGCCTGAGAGATTAAAGTTGACTTTCCCGATCCCGACACACCGGTGACACAGGCAAGCACTCCCAGTGGAAGGTCCACATCGATACCGGAAAGATTATTACGGGCTAATATTTCGTAACTTGAGCCATCCGTTCGGCTCGCGGGGTTCGAGGAGGATGCTTGCGTTTCTGGCGGAAAAGATATTTGGCGGTCTCGGAGTTACATATGGCGCCCAAACCCTCCGGTGGCCCGCTGTAGAGGATTTGACCTCCCGGCTTGCCCTGCCGCCGGACCAACGTCCACCAGCCAGTCCGCATGTTTGACCACCTCGATCTCATGTTCAACAACGAAGAGTGAGTTCCCAACCCGCTTCAGGGCATCGAGAGCGCGCATCAGTGATTCGGTGTCAGACGGATGAAGACCGGCGGATGGCTCGTCGAGTACGTAAACGACGCCGAAGAGATTTGAATGGAGCTGCGTGGCCAGGCGAAGTCGCTGCAATTCCCCCGGGGACAAGGTAGGTGTGCTTCTCTCGAGGCTTAGATATCCCAGGCCCAGGTCCAGAAGCACATTAAGCCGGTCAATGATTTCGGAGGTGATCCGCTTGGTCACGAGCGCGCGCTCCGGAGATTTTGCGCGAAATGTGTCGCCATCGGCATAGGGCGTTAACGGTCGTCATGAGTTGCTTGAGTGACAGCGCGGAGATTTCGGCGATATCATAGTCTGCGAATTTAACGGTCAGCGCTTCCGGACGCAGTCTCTTGCCAAGACAGGCCGGGCAAAGGGTACTGAGCATATAGGCCGAGACGCGTTTCTTCATCATGGCGCTCTGGCTATTCGCGAAGGTTTGCATTACGTAGCGGCGAGCGCTGGTAAAGGTGCCCATGTAGCTCGGTTCGAGTTTTCGCTTTAACGCCTGTCGCGTCTCAGCGGGTGTAAATCCTGCATACACAGGAACCGTCGGCTGTTCTTCGGTAAACAGGATCCAGTTGCGGTCTTTCCGGGACATCTTCCCCCAGGGCTTGTCCACGTCGTAGCCTAGGGTCACCAGAATGTCTCGAAGATTCTGTCCCTGCCATGCGGTTGGCCACGCCGCCACCGCCCGTTTCCGGATCGTGAGAGATGGATCTGGCACCATAGATTCTTCGGTCACGTCGTAAATGCGGCCAAGGCCGTGGCACTTTGGGCAGGCGCCTTCCGCTGTGTTCGTTGAGAATGATTCTGCGTAGAGCAGCGGCTGTCCCTTAGGGTAATCTCCGGCCCTGGAATAAAGCATGCGCAAGAGATTCGATAACGTTGTCACACTCCCCACGGAGGAACGGGTAGTTGGAGAGCCTCGTTGTTGCTGAAGCGCAACGGCGGGGGGAAGGCCTTCGATCGAATCCACTTCCGGAACTTCAAGTTGATGAAAAAGTCGACGCGCATAGGGGGACACGGACTCTAAATATCGCCTTTGTGCCTCAGCGTAGAGAGTTCCAAATGCGAGGGAGGACTTGCCCGATCCCGAGACGCCGGTAAAGACGACCATAGCGTCGCGTGGAATATCAAGGTCGACATTCTTCAGGTTGTGCTCGCGGGCTCCTCGAACCCGGACAAGCCCTGAATTTCCCGCGGACGATTTTGCCATGCCGATCGCAATTCCTCCAGATACAGTGCGATGTTATTTACGATTTGCGGGTTACTTTGCTGCCGGAGCACATACACAAGATATCGACGTTGCAGCTCTTCGCGATCTCGTCCCATAAGTGTTCCGCCTCAGCCGCGGCATCCCCCAAAGATGAAAGTATTTGGCCCGTTTGCGCTCAGGGCCGCCCGCTCCTCCTTCCTAAGATGCAACGCCCGCGTGTGGCTGGCATCTGACGGCAGGTGTTAGCGGGTTCCGCTGGTGCTCTAAATCAAGGAACTCACAGGTAATGGGGTGGCGCTCAGGAACACATTGAGTCGCGCCGTACTTCCGCTATCACTGCGAGGTGACACAATGCAAATCAAACTATCAGGCTCCCGAGCATGGGCTCTGGCCGCTTTAGCTTCTCAATTGATCATCGGTATGCCACTGGCAACCCACGCTCAGGATCAGGCGAATCCGCCATCTTCAACGGCGCCTGATAATTCGTCCCAAAACAAGAAACACGATCAAACGGCCGACAGCCAGAAGGAGAACGCTTCAGACCGCGAGATTACGCAGAAGATTCGCCAGTCACTCATGGCGGATAAGTCCCTTTCCACCTATGCGCACAACGTGAAGATCATCACACAAGATGGGCAGGTGACACTCAAGGGCCCTGTGCAAGATCAAAATGAAAAAGAGACAATCGCTTCCAAGGCTGCCGATGTTGCTGGAACAGGTAAGGTAAACAATCAGCTGACCGTAAAGCAGTGATAAATCAACGCAAGCGTTAACCTCATCGAAACAGGAGTTCTAGTATGGCAGGTAAAAATACAGCAGCATTTGCAATCTTCCGCTCGCGGGCCGAGGCAGAAATAGCAGTAAACGAACTCACCGCGGCGGGCTTTTCCAACCAGGATGTGTCCGTTCTGATGGCCGACAAGTCAGGGACAAGAGACTTTGCGGCGGAGAAGAATACGAAGGCGCCGGAGGGTACAACGACCGGTGCGGGTGTCGGTGGCACGATCGGTGGCACCATTGGGCTGCTGGCGGGGATTGGTGCGATTGCGATTCCCGGAGTTGGTCCTTTGATTGCGGCAGGTCCGATCATGGCCACTCTCGCTGGACTGGGTGTGGGAGGAGCTGTCGGTGGAATGGTTGGAGCTTTGGTCGGAATGGGAATCCCGGAGTATGAAGCAAAGCGGTACGAAGGTCGCGTAAAAGATGGAGGGATTCTCGTATCAGTTCACTGTGACAGTTCGGAAGAAGTTTCGCGCGCGAAGGATGTTCTGAAGAGAGCAGGCGGAGAAGATGTTTCCTCTGCAGGCGAGAAGTCTGTGAGCAGCCATACAGCTGAGACGTCTGTCCGCGATCCTGAAACAATAACCGCATACAGGACCCGGGAGCCCCGTGTAGAGGCGTCGGATACAGTCGACACAATCAACGCATACAGGTCCAAGGAGCCGCGTTCGGAGTTGCCGGAAGGGGTTGCTACTGAAGACGAGATCCTGGACGAGGAGACGCGCTCCCCCGGTTCCAGAAGAGTGGGGTAACTTGCTTTAAACGGAGAATCACTCGAATCGGCCTGTGCAATCTTTGCGCAGGTCGTCTTTTTTAGGGATTCGGATGGCGGAGCCCGTGTCCCTCATCCGATTTAGTCCTGAACGTTCGACATTTGTGACTCCAGCTCTCATACGTTTCTAGCTCGAAGCTGGCACTGTAGCTGTCGCAAGGGCACGATCATTTCTGCGGCGCATGACTTGATCATATAAAGTCGCGTAGTCGTGGGCCATCCGCTCTGCAGAAAAGTGCTCTTGAGCATATTGCCTTACTTGACCTGGAGAGAACACCGTAGCGTCGCGGGTTAGTTGCGCAAGTTCAGCAATCGAGTGTGCGAGGAACCCTGAGACCCCATGCTGAATGGTCTCGACCGCCGCACCACCCCTTAGAGCGATAACGGGCGTGCCACAGGCCATTGCTTCGACCGCCACCAGGCCGAAGGGCTCTTCCCAAAGAACCGGGAACAAGAGAGCAGTCGAGTTTCCCAGTAGATCGTTCTTCGCCTGCAGATCTGCTTCGCCGACGTATTCGACAGACTTGCCATCCACGTGTGGCTCGATCTCTCGTTCGAAGTAGTCGCGGTAGGCAGGTTGAATCTCACCGGCGATCTTTAAGGGCAGACCCACACGCTGGGCAACCTTGATGGCAAGGTGAGCTCCTTTCACGGGGACAAGCCGTCCAAGGAAGCTGAGGTAGGGTTGTTTACGCTCCACAAGGCGATACTTCGAAAAATCGATTCCATGGTGGATGACTTTCAGGCGCGGCAGCTGGTACCGCCTCGCCTGAGATTTGCTGATGGCAACGAACTGAACGTTTGGCAGCGATCGGTAGAAGTCTGCCGTGTCCTCATCGAAAGGATGGTGAAGCGTATGAATTACCGGTTTACGCACCAGCGGAACGTGCGAAAGCGCGGTCGTGTCGTTCACGTGTATGACGTCGCACGCCCGGTCGGCATCGGCCATTGCCCAGCCCGAGTGCCGCAACTCACGTAATCGTTCTCCAGTTGTGTTGGCGGGTGGCCAACGCGATTTCCGATAGAGAGAACGTCTTTCCACCGGAACCGTTGAAGTGCCGACGGTGTAGACAACAACTTCGATCCCGATTCCTTGGAGATGAACAGCAAGATCGTTGATGAATAACTCGGTTCCACCATAGCGAGGAGGTGGGACCTCAAGGAATGGGGAGGCGATCAACGCAATGCGCACAAGAGGTACACTCCGGCCCAGGCTTCGGTCTAACTAGATCTAACTTGGTCTAACTTGAAGATTATTCGTCACCGAGAACACCCCAGGGACTCCGTTGGCACGCACGCCAGCCGCATCCTTGTCAGCCTTGCTATCAACGACTCCTTCCAACGTTACATGCCCGTTCTTCGCGATGATGCGGATGGGCTTTTGAACACCTAACGCATATTTCTCAAGGGACGGATACGCGTAGATTGCTCGAAATAGCGAGAGGCGGAGTTGGTCATCAATTGGTGACGGCGGCAGCACTTCGATCTTGTTGTCTACTCGACTCACTCCCTCGATATGCTTCACTGCGTTTTCAGCATCGGAACGCAACTCCGGACGAGTCACTGAGCCAAGAAGAGTAACGGTATCGCCATTCACTGTGTATTGGAGGTTGTCGAAGACACCGAAATAGGGAAGCATCAGTAATTCATGTTGGACTTCCCTTTGAATGCGAGCTTGAGCGAGAGTGGCGGGCTGAGCTTGGCCGAAACCCAGCGGGACTGAAACAAAAACCAACGAAACTAGAACGACAACTACCTGCAACCCCCGGTTCATGGCGGCGAGTACGCCTTTCATTCCGATACAACGCTTCCAGGCTAGCTCTTTCCCGATCGTTTGGCGACCTCATGCAAGCGCCGCCGGACCTGTCCCTTGGTTTCCTCCAAATTGGTTTGATCGGGGTGGACCGATCGGGCTCGCACGATGTGTTTCTCGGCCGGGTAAAGGTCCTTTAATTCTTCGACTAATAGCTCCTGCATTATCTCTATAGTCATTCCATCACCTACCTGTCGCGCGTTATGAACAAAGACAGAACAAACGTGGAGATGTTTAGCGATCGCGAGTGGTTGCCCGAATCGAGATTCGAAGCCTGGGAATGTCTTGCCAGTTATGTTGAAGGGAACCTTTCTATCTGTCCCGGACATCTAAGTCGACACTGTCGTCGAAGGACGGCCTGACAGAACCAAGTCAGAGAGGAAGACATGATCCATGAATCTTGAGCGCCGTATATTGCGGGTCATTAAACAAGGACGCGATCGACCCAGTAGATCGATCAGAACAGTCAGGCTCGGCTCTCTGCCATGGTGGAATCACAGGCCGACAGGGATACAGCCAGTATTCGGACCAACGGGATGCCCAGCATATTTAGTATTCAAAACGATCCGCAGGTGGCGAACCAGCCATCCGAGGCGGCCAAGCAACAACAAATCGCGCTCCCGTTAAGAAGGAACCTACCCTATCGTGCTCCATCGTGGTGAGAGATACATCGTTAGTTGAGTTCCACGAGCGTGACGTGTCGTGATTATCGTGGCAGACGAAAATCAAATTCACTCCAATTCGGAGATCGCGGATCGGCTGTCGAGCTTGGCCCAACTGCTTTCGACGGACAAAGCAAATCTATACAAGAAAAAGGCATATCGCCGCGCTGCAAATACGATTCGAGGGCTTGGCGAAAGCGTCGATGAACTTGTCCGCAGAAATGCGGACCTGACCGTCTATCCGGGCATTGGCAAGGCGATTAGCGGAGCAATTCGAGAGATTGTCCTTACGGGTACGCTGGCAACTCTTGAAAAGCTGCGCTCCGATGCAAGCCCGGAATTGCTCAGTATCAGTGATTACCCGAAACTCGATCCCAAAAGAGTCCAGCGCATCTATACCAGACTTCGGATCTCGTCCATCGAGGCCTTACGTCAGGCTCTTGAGGATGGCGATATTGAAAGGGTGCTGGGCCCTCGGATGGCTCAGCATGTTCGACAAGGGCTCATTGCGTCCGGCGCCATTCTCTTGTACCAGGCACATGATCTCGCCGGATCGGTCAAGGAATATCTGCTTAAACAGTCAACCGCCTCACGCGTTGAGGCAGTGGGTGATTATAGGCGGCGGGTCGAGACCATCGAAGAGCTTTCATTTATCGCACTAGCAGATCACTTCGAGCGAGTAATCGAGCGCATGAAACGCTATGGCGGACGAACACCATTGATTGAAGCGACCAATGATTCGGCCTTGTTTTCTCTCGCTGCGGGGCCGCTCCTGCGGATCGATTTGGCTGAAAGAAGGAACTGGGGCCTGTCGTTGATTCAGGGCACAGGAAGCGAAGCTCATCTGAAGAAACTGCGGAAAATAACCGGGAGCCTCTCGGCTTTGAAGTTAACTGCGTCGTTTCCTAGCGAGCAATCATTTTACGATCACTTTGGCCTGCGATTCATCGATCCCGAACTCCGAGAGGGTATCGACGAGGTTCAGCAGGCTCGTGGCGGAACCCTTCCTGTTCTTGTTACAGAGAATGACATACGTGGCGATCTGCATCTGCACACAGACGCGAGTGACGGTTCAAATTCGATTGAGCAGATGGTGGCTGCCGCGCAAGAGAAAGGCTACGCGTATATAGGGATCACCGATCACTCTCAAAGCTTAAAAATTGCAGGCGGTCTTCCGCCGGAACGTCTCTGGAACCAGATTCGGATCATCGATAGGCTAAACGAGCGTCTCAATGGAATTCGTATTCTGAAATCCGCCGAAGTCGATATCCTCGCCGATGGCAGCCTGGATTATCTGGACGATTTGCTGCGCGAGTTGGATTATACGGTTTGTTCCGTCCATTCTCGGTTTGCGCTCGGAAGAGAACAGCAGACCGAGCGAATCATGCGAGCCATGGACAATCGATACTTCACCATTTTGGGACATGCCACAGGCAGACTGCTATTGAAACGTCCGGGGTATGAGGTCGACATCAATCGCATAGTCGCTCACGCAAAAGAAAACGGCTGCTATTTTGAGATCAACTCAAGTCCGGACAGGCTTGACTTATCGGCCGAAAACGCGAGAATCGCAGCAGCGGCAGGTGTATTGATCGCGGTCTCGACCGATGCTCACAGCACTCATGAATTGGATACGATTCGCTTTGGAATCGAGCAGGCCCGCCGAGCTGGTCTTGAAAAAGCGCTGGTGCTGAATTGCCAGCCAATCGATACTTTGACGAAACTCTTCAGACGATAGTCTGTCGAATTCTCTTCGCGGGCCAATTCAAGGCCAATGGTCTGTGGTGCATGGAAGTCTCCTTCCTCATCCCTTCACCTATCCCTGCATCCGACCAATGATCTGCCATAGAGCGAGGATTCTAAGAGAACTTTTTCCAGCGAATCGGGTGACCCAGTTTCTGTTTATGCAATGCTGTCGAAGGTTCCGAAGACATGTCATTGATTCGGCTGGAGGAAAGATGTCTTAGTGCGATTTAAGGACCGATCGGAACGGCTCGACGCTTACAAACAAGAAAAGCATTTGTCGATCTTACTTGCAGAAGACGACTGCAGGATGGTACCGAAAAACGGGCTTCTGGCCTATAATGCACGCACTCTCTCGATGAGCGCATCATCGCCGAATCACTCATCGACAAATGATCTCAGGGCAAGTTGCCGAAAAGTCGCCTATTCGGACAGGTGGCCTTCCCGTTCAACTGTTGGCCTTAGGCCAAAGCACTTTGCGCTTTAATCTGCGCTCTATTTATCTGATTACGACTGCTTTTCATAGTATTAGGTGTCATCCGCTGACCTTCATGTTGCTGAAAGTACGTTTGACTGTTGATTCGAGTCCTACGATAGCGCTAGGTACAGCCACGTTAAACCGACCGAAACAGGTTACCTCTGTTTGCACGTCACCCAACCAGGCGGGGCACGATCGACCGGTTGCGAACGTGGCATGCCACGATTCGTAGCGGTAAGGTCAACTCCAACCGAATAGACTTCGATCAGGATGAAAGACTCCTCCCCGCAACCGTGTACCCCATCAGAAGAGATCGCCGGACTCGTTGAGCGGGTCACGTTCTTCAACGAGGAGAGCGGATTCGCGGTGCTCCGCGTGAAGGTTCGTGGGCAGCGAGAGTTGGTGACGGTCCTCGGTTCCTTGCCGTCGGTAAGCGCCGGGGAGTGGCTGACCGCAAAAGGATGGTGGGTCAGGGATAAGGAGCATGGGCTTCAGTTCAAGGCCAAGGTCCTGAAAGCGGTTCCGCCAACCACGAGCGAGGGTGTCGAACGGTATCTGGCTGGCGGCTTCGTGAAGGGTGTTGGCCCGGTTCTGGCGAAGAAGTTGGTCGGACACTTCGGCGCGGAGGTGTTGGGCGTAATTGGGAACAACCCCGCCGACCTGGAGTCCGTCGATGGAATCGGTCCAAAGCGCCGGGAGCGGATTGCCAATGCTTGGCAGGAGGGGATGCAGATCCGGGAGATCATGCTCTTCCTCCACAGCCACGGGGTCAGCACCGGGCGAGCGGTCCGCATCTACAAGACCTACGGGAATCTGGCCATCCAAACGGTGCGGGAGAACCCCTACACTCTGGCAAAGGAGATCCATGGTATCGGCTTCGCCACGGCAGATCAGATCGCCCAAAGCGTCGGGATACCGAAGGACTCGCAGAACCGGGCTCGGGCAGGGATCGCCCACGTACTGCTGGGGGCGACCTCCGAGGGGCATTGCGCCCTGCCGCTGGAGAAGCTGAAGGTGGCGGCAGTGAAACTGCTGGAAGTGCCGGTGGAGACCATCGAGCAGGCAGTGTCACAGATGCTGACCAGCGGGTTTCTCCTGCTGGAGGAGATCGACGGTGAGCCACTGATCTTCCTGCCACACCTGAGGAAGGCGGAGGATGGCATTGCAACCAAGATCAAGCGGCTGGCCGCAGCCGGGGTGACCTACCCGAAGATCGACTTCGAGAAGGCCGTAGCTTGGTGCGAGCAGAAGACCGGGAAGACGCTCGCCCCAAGCCAGCGGGAGGCGTTGAAGACCGTTCTGACCAGCCGGGTCGTCATCATCACTGGCGGCCCCGGTGTGGGCAAGACCACCCTGGTGAACTCGATCCTCCTGATCCTCAGAGCCAAGAAGGTGAAGTGTCTGCTCTGCGCTCCCACCGGAAGGGCAGCGAAGCGCCTCACTGAGACAACAGGACTGGAAGCGAAGACGATTCATCGCCTTCTGGAAGTTGATCCAGCCACGGGAAGGTTCTCCCGCAATGAAGACAAGCCGCTGGACTGTGAACTACTCATCGTCGATGAGACCTCGATGGTGGACGTGCTCCTGATGCACGCCCTGCTCCGTGCTCTTCCCAAGACTTCCGCGCTGATCATGGTCGGCGACGTGGATCAACTCCCCTCCGTCGGACCCGGTAATGCTTTGCGCGACTTGATCGAGAGCAGCGTGGTACCAGTCGTTCGCCTGACCGAAGTGTTCCGTCAGGCAGCCAGCAGCAAGATCATCACCAACGCCCACTTGATCCGCCAGGGGAAGATGCCGGAACTGCGGTCGGCGGAGTCCGGCTCCGACTTTTATTTCATCGAGCGCGATACGCCGGAGGAGATCGCCGCAACTCTGGTGAGGCTGGTTCAGGACAGAATCCCGAAGGGGCATCAGCTTGACCCGATCCGTGACATACAGGTTCTGTGCCCGATGAACCGGGGATCGATTGGAGTCCGCGAATTGAACACGGCGCTCCAAAGTGCTCTGAACCCTGTTCGTCCCGGTGAACCTGCCGCGGAGCGATTCGGATGGCGGTTTCAGGTCCGGGACAAGGTCATTCAGACGGAGAACAACTACAAGAAGGAAGTGTTCAATGGCGATATTGGCACCATCGAGAAGATCGATCCCGTCGAGCAGGAGCTCTCCATCCGATTCGACGACAGGCTGGTCACGTACGACTTCGGGGAATTGGATGAGGTCTCGCTGGCATACGCGGTGACTATCCACAAGTCGCAGGGCTCGGAGTTTCCGGCGGTGGTGATCCCGGTGGCCATGCAGCACTACATGCTGCTCCAGCGAAACCTGATCTACACCGGCATCACCCGGGCCAAGCGATTGCTCGTGGTGGTCGGACAGAAGAAGGCTCTGGGCCTCGCAGTCAGGAACGACCAGTCGCGCAAGCGGTACTCCGGGCTCCTGAGCAGCCTAAAAGCTCAGTGCATTAATCGGTTGACCTCTGCCCAATCGGCAAGGGTCTGACCCGCATTTCGAGCTATTTTGACGGTACGGACGACGGTACCGAACCTTATTTTTGGGTGATTTTGGATGCTTTTCGGTGCCACCGATGCTCCTGAAATCAATCAGTCACGTCCATGAGTAGAACTGTCACGGCAGAGGTCGTGGGTTTCGGGAGAACCAAAGGGTAGGCTAGAGTCAAAGACGCTACTTCAGATGCGGCCAAG
>CAVTUP010000005.1:0-213564 GCA_963737915.1 uncultured Acidobacteriaceae bacterium
GAGGTGTTCCATGGAGATTCGCACGATTGGTATCGATTTAGGGAAGACAGTGTTTCACTTTGTAGCCGTCAACGCACGTGGTGAAGTTGTGGTTCGCAAGAAGGGTTCTCGAACTCAGCTGCTGCGCTTTACCTCGAACCTCCAGGAGTGCCTGATTGGCATGGAGGCCTGCGGGGGGTCTCATTTTCTCGGCCGTGCTCTGCGGGAACAGGGGCATGATGTTCGCCTGATGCCGGCACAGTATGTTAAGCCGTACGTGAAGACGAACAAAAACGACTACATTGATGCCGAAGCGTGTGCCGAAGCTGTGACCCGCCCCACGATGCGGTTTGTGCCGATCAAGACCGACGACCAGCTCGACCTGCAGTCGCTGCACAGAGTGCGCGAGCGGTGGGTTGTGCGCCGCACCGCGGTGATCAACCAGATTCGCGGGATGCTGTTGGAGCGCGGCATCACCATCCGCAAAGGACGCCATCATATCGAGGAGTGTCTACCCGCTATCCTGGAAGACCCGGACAACAAGCTGTCCGGCGCATTACGAGTACTTCTGACCCAACTGCGGTTGGAGATGCAATACCTGCACGGGCAGATCGAGGAAACCGACAAGCTGATCGCGCGCATCTGCGGCGAACTTGAACAGTGCAGGCGCCTCGTCGCGATCCCCGGAATCGGACCGATCACTGCTACTGCCACGGTCGCGGCCATTGGCAACGGGGCAGCCTTCAAGAAGGGCCGAGGGTTTGCAGCCTGGCTGGGAGTGGTGCCTGGCGAGCACTCCACCGGAGGCAAGCAAAAACTGACCGGCACCAGCAGACGAGGAAACAAATACCTGCGCAAACTCTTCGTGCAGGGAGCGCACACCGTCCTGCTGCAAAAGACCAAACAAACCACCTGTTTGAGTACATGGCTGGTTAATCTCGCATCACGTAAGCGCACTCAAGTTGCGACAGTGGCATTAGCCAACAAGATGGCGCGCATGGTCTGGGCGGTTTTATTCCGAGGAGAAGCTTATCGCCCGCCATCATTACCACAAGTGATCGCAGCCTGATGGCCCTGCACATGACGCCTGGCACAAGCGCCAGGCTTGGAAATCGCTCAAGCGATTCCCACATCTGCAGTCCAACGACGACTGATCTGAGTTTTGATTCCTGCCAGGTTTGCTGGCGAAACATGAGATGGCACAACGGTCGATCCCGGCGCTCCCGAAACCTGCAACCGGAAAATGCCTCAAAAGGCAGCGTTACTAAAAAGGACGAGGGCGCAGCGCATTCCATTCAGGCCAGGAGATCGCTACTCCAACAAAGGCCGGATACATTCGCGCAGTCCTACCTGAGGAGCCAGCTTTTTCAGATAAATTAAATAAATAGAATCGTTTACGTGTTACCGTTCCGCGCGTACTCCAATAGATACCCCTGAACGTTTTGGAACACCAAAATCCCTCGGATAACTGACGGGATGGTCCGCCGCCTTTTGACTTCCGAATAGTCCACAACCCGCCCGGAACTATCCGACCGGAACTGTGAACCCTTGTCCAGTGGTGCTCGATGAGAGCATCCGCCTGCCGTTTGATCTATGCTCTGAAATAGTAAACATCGATTCGACGGATCGGGAAGTTCTAAGAGCCTGTGCCTGGGTGCGACGCCTCCGGCATGACTTGAAGCAATGGTTCCGGACTGACCGCGAGCCTGCCGACGAAGGGTCGATCATAGGCTGCGATCAGGAAAAAGCACGCGGCCGCGCCGGAAGCAAAGATCCACAGGGAAAGCACTGCCGAAATCTTGTCGCTGTGCACCAGGGCAATTGCCAACAATACGCAATTTGCCTCGATAACAAGACATGTCCATTTCACCCAACTGACCGCAGAGGCGCTGACCAGGATGCGCCGGCGGCGTGCGTCGAGAGCGGATTGGAGCTCGGCGGCCATCTCGCGCTGCGCGATTTCCTGACCTTGACCGTCGGGCTCGAGAGTGAGCGTATACTGCAAGGCTTCGGCAAGAGAGCGCGGGACGATCTTCAATGTTTCCGCCTGATGTGCCATCATCGGCCATTCCTTGTTCGCAGCATCTTCGATGTGACTCCGGATCAATGCGTCCAGATGTTCTTGCGGCTCTCCCGGAAAAGCAGCAGCGAGAATCACAGCTGCGCGGAGTGCACTGGCCTCTTGGGTTACTGCTGCGTGCGCATTATCGTTGTCGCTCCAGACTTGAGCTGCCGTGAAGACAACGAAGAGCGCAAAAAGCGTTCCCAAGGGAGAGAGCATGCCCGGCGAGAAAGATCTCGCATGCGCGTGCACCTTTGTGACAAACACGAGTAAGTAGATGGCAGCGGCAACGAAGTATCCGACGCCAAAGAACACCGTTGCCATCCATACGACCGGCAGATTGTGTATCCAATCGCTCAATACTTGCCTCCGTGCAAAGCGCCAGCATGTAATGAATCTATGTCCTCGCCGCCCACATTTCGATATTCGGGGTGAGTTACCGCCTTCTCGGAAGTTTGCCGGACTTTCGCTCGTCAACCCTCTCACGCCAAAAAAAACGCCCAGCTTGATCTGGCGCAACGACCACCATCAGAGCCGCTGCTACCGTAATGGTACGCGCAGGTCTCCTCCGGCTAAGGGACGGGGTCTGCAAGAGAAAGACTTGATTTGATTCCGTCCGCGCGTTTTCGCCAACAATCGCTACATAGAAAAAGGCCAGTCCCGCAGCTCTGCCCTTTGATGTGGCCGGGAGCGGCGTCAGAATATCGTCTTGATCACTTTTGCTACCCCGACAAGTAAATCCTGCACCTGCTCGTCGGTCGGCTCAACCTTCTTGTTGTGGTCGCACAAGTTTCGAATATCTCCCAAGTGCTGGATGAAGCGCCATTGTGCTGTGTCAATGACGCCTGCACTCTTCAGTGCGTCGTTGAGGTCCGAGATCGCTGGATCTTTTTTCTTCAACGCTACATTGTGGCTTGAGCAGACTTCACTAAGATGTTTCTCAAGCACAACTCCCCCTAATGCGCCTGCCGCTCTCGTAAATTTGTTCTTCAGTAAATGAGTCGCGGCGTCAAGCTCCGAATCGAACAGGTCGGCCTGAAGCAACTGCCGGATATCGAAAAGCGAAGATTCAAATCTGGCCTTCGCCGCCTCTACGATGGCGACCTGCTGATATACGCGCGATATCGCAGCGTCGGGACCGAACACTCTCTCCGAAAGCACCCCGTTAGTTCGGGTAAAGCTTAAGCCGTTGAGACAATCCTCGATGCAGTAGTTCTCAACAGATAGCTCTTTCCGCTGCTTCGTCTTTTCATATAGCCGAGCAAAGTCTTCGATCCTGTCGGGGAGCAACTGCCGAATTAGCGCCTTTGCTTCGGAGTACCAGCTTTGATATTCACCCTTGAAACTTGGCAGCGATTTGAGCAAGACTGCAGCCCTGTCGCCTAATTGTTTCTGCATTCGCTTTCGAAATTCAACCGCATCGCTCTCATGCTGCAGAGCGAAGAATAATGCGTTGCCCCGCTTTACCAGCGAATCGATGTCTTTTTTGTACTTTTCCAGATTCGAAATCACTTGAGCCCTCTTCCAATTGCTTCTGCGGATGCTTGCCTAAAGCATAGCTCAACCCACGGGCGGTGAAGAACAAAGGGCCCCACGCGGCAGGTTCACCGTGTGGGGCTTCGTTGTTCGTGGCACCGAATTATCCCTTCGCGCCGTTCGCTGGAGGCGTGGACGACGGTCCGAACAGGATCTTCGACAACGCATAGAGCAGCGTCTGACAATGCGCCTTCTGCGCGTTCGTCAACGCGACGTCGGCGGTCACGATCGTCTGAAGAGCATTCAGATCGATTGTGCGGTTGCAGCCATTTGGTATCACCTCCCTTCGGGAGCGCAGGATCACCGACAACGCGACGACGTGGTCCGCTCGGTCTGGGCGAGGGCTTTGAGATGTTGTTCTGGTGGGGCAGTGCTGGCGCGTTAGTGTGCGTCACAATCTTGCGCTCGTCCTGAAAGCTCACGGTCGTGACTGGCTCTGGCGGCAAGTCAAGATGCGTGATTGCGAGTTTCCGATTAACAGCCGCACCATGCGGGTTCAAGTTCGCCACCGTGTCAGCCCACGATCTATTGGCCTGTGCGGGATCAGCGGAGTTGTAGTCCAGGCGGTCGAAACTCGGAGCGCCGACGGAGTGATCTCTCTGGATGTGACGAGACGCCACTGGATGGGGGTTGTGATAATACCTGAGGAGCCAAATTATCTATAACTTAGCTTGCGGCGCGCTCTGTCTGTGCTCCTGTCCTTTGAAAAGATCGAAGATCGACCAGGATCTTATCTAGCATGGTCTCCGCATCGTGTACAGCAACCCGGTTCCCCTCCAACCGGCTGATCATAATCGCTCCTTCCAGTGTCGCAATCACGATATTCGCAATACTGCGCGGCTCAATATCGGCGCGGATCTCCGCCCGCTCGATTCCCGTCGTTACAATACGAACGATCTTGGCCTTCCATTCCTGTACAGCCTTTTGCACCAGCTTCCGAAGCGCTGGATTCCCATCGTCGGCATCGATGGCTGTATTCATCACCGGGCATCCACCGGGAAAAATGGACCGGATGTCCACAAAGCGGCGAACGAGGAAACGAAGCATCTCTACCGATCCCTCAACCTCTTCAATTCCTTCCCACCCCGCTTCAGTTACTCGCGCCAAAGAATAACGAAAGGCTTCCGCGGCCAGCTCTTCCTTGCTGCTGAAGTGCCGATAAAGGCCGCCCTTCTCCAGCCCCGTTGCCGCCATGATGTCCTGCATCGAGCAGCCGACATACCCAAGTCGATTGAACAGCGGAGCAGCCTGCTCAACGATTTTCTGCCGTGTAACCTCGCCCTTTGTCATACCCTTCCCCCTCGCAATCAACGCGGCCAATAAAAAAGAATCCGCGAAGAGCTGTCCGGAATCTCAGAATACAAATGAGACCGTACGGTCTCTTCTAGTTTACACCTTTAAGGTAAGTAGCAACATCTTAAGGTGAGGAGCAACATCATGCAGTCCTCCACAAACGAACTCGCACCGTCCACCATCCCCATCACCTTTCATCGCGATCTCGGAACCCGCGGAAGGCGGTTCGCATTTCTGCTATCTCTGCTGGTCGTTTCCGTTTCCCTTTGCGCCATGGCGCAGACTGCGCAGCCGCACACAGACGTTCCTCGCGGCCTCGCAGCGCAGAAGGGGCTTCCCCTCGCATCGCGCAGTGCAGTCGGCACGGCTTCGCTGGCCGGCCATGCCGCGGTCGAGAACGGCGGCAATGCCCGTGGAGTGATCGTGATTGGATTTATGGGTGGGTTTGCTAAGAGCGATGACCCAAAACATCCTGAAGTGCAGTTTGCCCAGTATCTTCGAGAGCATTATCGCTCCGACATTTATGCACAGGTGTTTGGAAATCATCACGGCAGGAAAGCTCTTCAAGAAGTCCAGCGCCTCCTCGATGGCGATGGAGACGGCACTCTTTCGTCTGCTGAAAAAGAGGACGCGAGAATCATCATTTATGGACACAGCTGGGGTGCTACAGAAACGGTGGTATTCGCTCGAGAGTTAGGAAAGAGGGGCATTCCGGTTCTGCTCACGGTTCAGGTGGATAGCATTTCGAAACCGGGCCGTGATAATTCGATGATCCCCGCAAACGTGGCAAAGGCGATTAATTTTTACCAGTCGGGCGGCCCGCTTCATGGACGCGCAGAGATATTCGCAGCCGACCCGGCTCAAACAAAGATCATCGGAAACTTCCACATGACGTATGAGGGCCGCCCAATTAATTGCGATAACTATCCCTGGTACGCTCGAACATTTAACAAGCCACATCACAAGATTGAGAATGACCCACGGGTGTGGGACACGCCGCATTGCTTATCGATTCCGAAATCGTGGACACGAACCTGGCAGCTCGCGAGTCAGCGCCGTCTTTGACTTCTGCAGCAGCACGCCAGATGGCGTTCCACAGTTCTAAAGGCCGATCCTCCAACCCTCGACATTTAACCGTACAAAAGGAACCACAGGACGCGTGGCGTTTGCCCAACGCTGCATAAGGTGAACTATGAAGTCGCACATCACAAAAATGCTTTTCTCGTTTTCATTCTTGACCACATCGATATCCCCTGCGGTTGCGCAGGAAGCTCAACTTCTCCCTAATACGATCGTTGTGGATTCGGGTAGTGATCTTCGGGGCAGACTTGATAAGGGTCTGCGCATCACGAAGGCAGGCGAACCAATTACCGCGAGACTAGTGGAGCCGGTATACGTCGGAACCGTCCTCGCAATCCCCAGGGGATCGACAATTCAAGGACACGTCTCGTCCGTCTCCACTGCGCCTTGGAGCAAGCGAACCGGGCGACTTCTTGAACGGTGATTTCACGCCTCCACGGACTGCGAATGTGACGTTCGATCGCCTGGTTCTCGCTGACGGAAATTCACTGCCGATCCATACCGACACAACGGTTGGGCTTAGCGGCTTGAAGACAACAAAATATCTTCCCAAGTCTCAACGTCCTGGCGTTCGCGGCATGGTAAAGGATGCGGCGGAGCCTCTCCGGGCGCCAAACAAGTTGCAACGCCTCCGCGAATCAGCTCTTAGAAGCCTGCCATATCATCCCGAATATCTCGATCAGGGTACGATCTTCAATGCGGTTTTACTCGATCCGATTACGGCGCCATTGCCCGTCGAGTCACGAGCCGACGTCGATCTGGCATCCGGCGAAAACTACTTACGGGTGCGCCTTTTGACGCCGTTGAAGTCGCAGATGATTGCGCGTGGAGAGCCGATCAAAGCTGTTGTCTCACAGCCGTATTACAACGCGGACCACGTTCTACTTTATCCTGCGGGCACAAAGACTCGAAGGAACTGTGACGCAAAGCTAAATCCGCTGGTTGGATGAAGAGGAATGGTGCTCTTCTGTTCTCCTTTCATTCTGTGCTGACACCCGATGGGACAGCCAGCAGCCTGAATGCGACTGTCACAGTAGTCGAGGCCGCTGGTTACCAGGCCCTTGCTATCGGCCAGGAAGGAGACATAAAGGCAACAACATCGATTCTGACTCAGTTGCGAGCGCCTCTCTCTCTCATTGGCCCCTCAACGGCCCTTACGGATTCGACAGCGTGGTCACGTGCGGGAAATGGTGATAAAGGCTTCGGACTGCTTGGCGCCGGCGCGGCACAAGCATCCGCAGTCACGGCCGTTGGCTTCGGCTACTACGGGGCTGCCATGCAGATCTACAAGGCCTTTATCGCGAAAGGCTCGAATGTCGAGCTTCCATCCAATACCCCGATTCTCTTGCGCATGAATGAGGAACTGCAATCGTCGAGTGTCGGAGGCGTGGCAACTCTCGCAGTCGCCGAGGATCTCGACGCGAAGATCGAGACTCTGCTCAATACGGCTACGCGATGACAAGAGGTTGTTGATTCGAGTCCTACGTTCCCGATGAACTTCAGAATCCACCAATAGTGTGGATGTTACCGAAGCAGATTCCATTTTTCGCGCTGTGATGGGCTGATTCAAACAAGTTCCTCGCCTATGCCAGAGAGCTGCCTGAAAAATAAGTCGCGCGCTTGAAAGGCAGCAGGGCTCGGACTGTCGTGCCCTCTCCGAATCCGGAATGAATCTTGAAGATCCCACCTAGCGAGATTGCGCGCTCCTCCATGCTGCGAATACCGAGTCCTTGTCTCTGGTTCACATGCGACAAATCAAATCCATGACCGTCGTCTCGAATGGAAATCTCCAATTTGTCAGTAAGTGTCAATTGCACAAATGCATTCTTCGCGTCGCTGTGCCTCTTTATGTTGCGTAGCGCCTCTTGCGCTATTCGAAATGCGCATAAGGCCACGTCTGGTGCCACACTTCGCGGCACCTCATTCGATGAAAAACTGACCTTGACTCCCTGTTGGGTAGTGAACTCCTTGCACAACGAAGAGACTGCGGGAACCAGTCCCAGGTGCTCGAGAGTGGAGGAATGCAATCGGTATGACAGGGAGTGAAGCTCTGTGGCCAGCTCGCTCGCTGAGCCTTCCACTTCAATGAGCTGACGATGCACCTCTTCATATGAGGCAGGGACTGCTTCGCCAATATTTTCCAATTGCAGTGCGACCACGGCCAGCCGTTGACTAAAGTCATCGTGGATCTCGCGCGCCAGCCGGCCCCGCTCTTCCTCCTGCGCATTGATCAGCCTGCCGCTGAGCAGCCTCTGACTGTCTTTGGCCAGTCTCAATTGCTTGCGACTGTAAAGCAGATATCCGGCAAAGATGGAGAGAGCAAGAATAATCGCCCACAACCATTTAGTTCGCTCCCAAAGGCCTGGTTCCCGAAACAGGATGGCACTTTTTTGCGGAAGCCTGTTTTCGGGTATGTCCCATTTTTGCAGTTCACGCCCGTCGAACACGTATGCGCCGGGGAGGGTTTCGGTTGGGGGGCTTTGCACCGTCTTCCCTTCCAGCACGTCCGACACAACCTGGGCAGTGGCCTTCACTTGCGTCTCAAATGTCATCAAATACCCACCGACAATTCCATGCCCCATATAGGTGTCCATCATGCCAAAGATAGGTCTCTTTGAGGCCGAGGCGATCGTCGGAAGTCCCTTGGTCGCATCGAAGAACGTGACACCGGCGGAGTCGCGAAAAAAGGAGGTGTAAAGCAAGATGGATTGCTGCGGTAACTGTTGCAGTCGTGCCGCTAATTGGCCCAGTTCCATTTCAGGGAAATAGTGAATCTCAGCTTTTGTGTTGACGCCGCTAAGCTTTGCTTTCGTCAATGACATCAGTTTCTTGTCAAAGGCGGAGGAGCCGCCGGCAACAAACACGTGGCGCGTGTCCGGAAAAAGACGCAGTGCGACATCGATTGTTTTCTCAGGCTCAAATTTCAGCCACGTTCCTGCAAATCTGGGGCCGAGCTTTGGATTGGCCAGTTGCTCCGCACTCGTTCCGCAAATAATGATGGGAATCTTCGCGAATGAGGCCGGGGCGTAGGTTGAGAGAAAATCGACTGTCTCTGGGCCCACGGCTACGATTGCGTCCAACTTATACCGGCTATACTTCGCGGTCAGCCAATCTCTCATCTCCTCTTGCGAAACCTGATCGGGCAATGACATCAGATTGAGGCTCTCGGTGTAGAGCTCGACGTGGCGACCGGGCACCTGGTGCACCTGGTCGTCAATCTGCTCCACTATCAAATTAGTGAGGGAATACGAAATTCCCACTTCCGAGATGATCAGGACGTTTTGACTCTGCTGGATCTGGCCGGAAGCAATCGTTGCCGTAAACAACACACACAGAAATAGCGCGATCAGTCGAGGGATATCCCATCGGAGACGATCCCACGCTGAGGATGCGATGTGCGGATTGTTCTCGCCAGCTACTCGCATTTCGACCAGTCCGCTCCGGAACCAATAAGCCAGGTAATGAAATTAAGCAGGATATTTGATTCCGACTGCAGGGCTTTCTTGTGCAGACGCCTCACGACATCGCCTTACTGCCAGCTCGACACTGAACTGCATCCTTTCGGCCCCAAGCAACTTCCCAAGCGGCGATTTCTTGACCATCCGCAGCACTTCGGGATTCAGTCCGACGAGCCAAAGCAAAATCCCTTGTTCACGGATTCGTCTCTCACCTTCGCTCAACATCTTGAGAGCGGTATATTCAAGATCGGACACAGCGGTGAGATCGAGTACCAACACCTTGGGTTTGGCTTCATCGACCAGGGATCTGATCTTCTGTCCGACGTGTTCGGCGTTGGCAAAGAATACCCGCCCCTCGATACGCAGCAGCAGCAACCCCGGAAATGTTTCGTCCTCGGGATGCTCCTTGGAGCGTGGCCGGAATACATTCGTTCCGGGCTTGCGGCCCAGGACGTAGACAGGCGGATCAGCCGCCTGAAACGCTAATGCGACAAGCGACAACACGATTGCGACGAGAATTCCTTTCAGTGTTCCAAGCAGCATGACGCCCACAAATGCCGCAAGTGCCCATGTGAATTCTGTCCGCCGAACCTGCAGGATTAGCGAAAACTCTGCTGGCTTAATTAATCCGATTGAATAGACAACGACAACCGCCGCAAGCGTAGCCTGGGGCATAAGTCCAAGCAGGGGCGCGAGCAGCAGGATGGTGGCCAGGCCAACCGCGGCTGTTACCAGCTCCGCCATCTGAGTGCGTGCGCCCGCAAGCCGGTTGACGGCCGTCTGGGTCGTACCTCCGCCCGCGGGCATGGCCCCGAAAAACGCGCCTCCCGCACTTGCCAGCCCCGTCGCAAGCAGCTCCCGATTCGCGCGAATCGGGGGTTCCTGACTCTTCGCGAAGGCTCGACCGGCGGCGATAGTCTCGGTGAAACTCATCAGCGCAATTCCCAGCGCGCCAGGCCAGAGGGTCTGCGCCATCGAAAAGTCCGGAAGTGTAACCGAGGGCAGCCCTTGTGGGATTCGACCGACGGTCTCAATGCCAAATGCATGCAGTCCAAGGAACCGCACGCCGATGATTCCCGCAGCCACGGCGATCAACGGCGCTGGAGCTTTTGGAAAAAAGTGCTCGGTGCCTACCAATATGGCTACCATCACTATTCCAACAATCAGTGTCGGCAGCGACGCCTCCGGAATGCCGCGGACGATAGCCAGAATATTGTGGAAGAACGAGCCTCGCGGAAAATGAATGCCCAGAAGCTTTGGGAGCTGGTCCAGCACAATTACGACACCTATGCCTGCCTTGAAGCCGACGAGAACTGGTTCAGAGATGAAATTTGCAATGAAGCCGAGCCGCAGCAACGACGCCAGGACGAGCACACCTCCAACGAGGAGCGTTAGCATCGCGGCCGCCCTCAGAAGGGCTGCGGGGTCTCCGCCAGGGGACAGCGCGGCGAGTTCGGTTGACGTCAGAACTGCGAGGGTAGTGGTTGTGCTGACGCTCAGCGGGCGCGACGTGCCGAGCAGAGCGTATAAAGCCATTGGAATTATGGTCGTGTACAGCCCTGCCTGAACAGGCAATCCAGCAATGGTCGCGTATGCCATTGCCTTTGGGATAACCACGGCTGCCGCAGTTACACCAGCCATCAGATCTGGCCGCAACCATTTCTTCTGGTATCCGAAAATCCAGTCGGCAATCAGTAGGGAGCCGTGATTCTTGCGATCGGTTGACATATTCTCCCGTTTCAAAACGCTGGGTGCAGTTATGTCGCTGGGTCCGGGCAACCGAATCGGATTCTAGAGGGGGCGAATTTCCACTAGCAACTGTCAACTGTGACAGTTGTACGAGCCACCTGACGGCCACGAGACTTGGCATAATGCGCCGGCAGGCAAGTCCGAAATGGCGTTTTTTCGTCTATTAACGTAGAGCGTCCCCAATGGCCCGTGCTCACGGGAAAAGGAGAAGCTAGATGAAGGCCACTCTCCCCGGTGCATCTCGTCCGCGCATCTTCATTGCCGACGATCACGTGATGTTTGCTGAGACTTTGCGTGCCTATCTCGAAAAGACGTTTGTCGTTGTTGGAATGGTGGCTGATGGCCGTTCCATGGTGGAAGAATCCCTCAAGCTAATGCCGGATCTGGTCGTGGCAGATGTCTCGATGCCTCTGCTGAACGGGCTTGACGCTGCACAGAGAATTCAGAAGCAAGCTCCGAATATGAAGTTCGTATTCCTGACCATGCACGAAGATCCGAATCTTGCTGCAGCGGCAGCTCAGCTCGGGCACGCTGGTTTCATTCTCAAGAACTCAAGTGGAAGGGAATTGCTGGAAGCGATTGAGCAGGTCTTGCGTGGTCGAAGCTATATGACGCCCAAGCTGCAAGCTACAGATTGGGTCGAAGCCAAGGCGAGGGCACGTCAATTCTCAAGGGAGCTGACCAAAAGGCAGTGCGACATTGTGCAGTTGGTCGCCGAGGGCCGGCCGATGAAAGAGATTGCTTCAATCCTCAACTTGAGCATAAAGACGGTGGAATTCCACAAGTACCACATCATGCATGCGTTCAACGTAGCGAGTAACGCTGATCTTGTCTTATTCGCGTTGGAAATGGGCTTGATCAAAGTCGATCCTGGAAACAAATCGAGCGCGCAGGCCAGTCAATATACCCTTTGAATACTCTTTGATCGCATCGCATCTCCCCCCCGCGTCTCCAGTGCGACATCGTGATCGCCCAATCTGCACGCAGTTGACCTAGGGTTTCTCCCAGTAGATTGATCGATTGACATCCACTAGCGTCCATTCATTCGGGTTGACAGCTTTGAACCCTGGCGCAACTAGATTGAATGCGCGACGGAATGGATGGAGGCGGGAATATGATCCGCCCACGCATATTTTTGGCCGACGACCATGCCGAGTTCCTCAAGGCGGAGATCGCACTACTGCGGCCCGACTTTGATCTCGTTGGCACGGCGAATAATGGGTCCTTCCTGGTGTCGGAGGTCCAGCGTCTCAATCCGGACGTTGTTGTTGTGGATATAACCATGCCGGGAATGACCGGTATCGAGGCGGTCCACAAACTCGTTCAGGCCGGGTCTACGGCCAAGTTCGTATTTCTGACCATCCATGATGGGGAGGAGTACGTCAAGGCATGCTTGGAAGAGGGTGCTCAGGGATTCGTTGCGAAGCCCCGAATGAAAGCGCATCTGATCCCGGCGATCCATGCGGCGTTAGACGGTCGACAATATGTTTCGTCTTCTGTTTTGTTTTAGGCGTCTTTCGTTCCATCACGAACTAATTTCGATTCGGAATGCGCTCGGCAATGATCTACACCGACTCAGTTTTAGCGGCTCACTCGTTCATGATTCCCTGACAAATGTCTCTTGGTCCTCGAGCGGCCCCCACCTGTCAAATATCACTGGGGATTCTCCTAGGTGTGGAACACGGTTTTCGATGGTAGTTTCCGATCTTAAGTCTGAATTTCGGCCGGAACGGCGCAAGGACAGAAAAGCGGGATAAGCATGGGCTCGATCACCTGACGCCACCCCGCGACATTCTTTGGCTGCTCCTTAAGTCGACGATGTCATTATCTGAAGCTGTCAACAAAGAGATTCCCGTCGCGAATTACGAAGGATGACGAAGGGTTGTCATGAGGCAAACGAATGACCACTGAATTTAGCTGCCGTGCACTGTTGCAGTCGAGAAATGAAGTGACCTCGACACTGACTTCGAGGTCATCACGCGAGCGCGTTGATCCCATGCACGGAAATGTCGCCATGAAACTCTTCGGCACGATTCTCCTCGGGCTTGTCACCCTGGTTGGGTGTTCAAACAAGGAAGAAAAGCCGGCTCCCCCGCCACCCGGCGTAACAGTTACTCCTGTTGTGCAGAAGGATGTAGAGGTCCAGCAGGAATGGGTGGGAACGATGGTCGGCAATATAGATGCCGAAATTCGCCCCAAAGTCGAAGGATTTTTGCTGTCGAAGCTCTACACCGAGGGCTCTTATATCAATAAGGGCGAGCCGATGTTCCAACTTGACAAGCGTCAGGCTGAAGCCGCCCTGCAACAGGGGCAGGGAAAGCTTGAGCGTACCCGTGCCTCTCTTGAGCAGGCAGAGATCGACGTCAAGCGGTATACGCCCTTGGTCGCTCAGCGAGCGGTGAGCCAAGCCGAACTCGACAAAGCCCTAAGTATGCAGCGGGCGGCAACAGCGGAGATGAATGCCGAACAGGCAGAAATCGATAACGCAAAGCTCAATCTGGGTTGGACAACGGTAACTTCGCCGATTTCTGGAGTTGCCGGCATTTCAAAAGTTGGCATCGGAGATCTCATGACCCCCAATTCGGTCATGACGACGATTTCAAATGTAGATCCCATCTATGTGGACTTCAACATCGCCGAACAGGATTACATGCGATTCATGCGCGCCAAATCCGCACGGACGTCGGCTAGATCCTTGCAGATGATTCTTGGTGACAGCACGGTATTTCCTCAAACCGGCCACGCGCTTCTCGTAAATCGCGAGGTCGACCCAAACACCGGAACTATCCAGGTACGAGCGGTATTTCCGAATCCGAAAAGCATTCTCCGACCCGGTCAGTACGCCCGCATTCGAACAGTTACGGACACGCGCAAGGCAGCATTAGTGATCCCTCAGCAGGCGGTTTCTGAGTTGCAGGGTATCTACCAGGTTGGAGTCGTGGGCCCCGACAAGAAGGTGACGATTAAGACTGTGACGCTCGGCCCCCAGTCCGGAGATATGTGGGTCGTCGAATCAGGTCTCCAACTCGGCGAGAGCGTAATTGTCGACGGATTGCAGCGTGTGAAGACAGGCGTAACGGTTGCAACGACAGCTTTCAAAGACACCGAGGCCAGCGCCAACGAGAGCGGGAAGTAACCATGTCTAAATTCTTCATCAATAGGCCAAACGTCGCCATCGTTATCGCAATCGTTACCGTGATCGGTGGCCTTGTGGCTATGTTCAAACTGCCAGTAGCCCAACTTCCCGATATTGTCCCTCCACAAATCAACGTCTCCGCCACCTACACTGGCGCAGACGCGCTAACGATTGAACAATCTGTTGCTACTCCCCTTGAGCAGCAGATGAATGGCGTCGACAACATGCTCTACATGATGTCGACGAATGCAAACGACGGCACGATGACACTCAAGGTCACCTATGACGTCGGCACAAACGTCGATATCGACCAGGTGAATACGCAAAACAGGGTGTCGCAAGCCAGTCCGAACCTCCCCACCTCGGTCAATCAGTATGGCGTGACCGTCAAGAAATTGATGGGCCTCCCGTTGCTCGTGATCGCTCTCCACTCGCCTAATGGCAACTTCAGTGGTCAATTCCTGGGGAACTACGCCACCATCAACGTGAACGACGCCCTCCTGCGCGTGCCGGGCGTCGGACAGGTTACGAACTTCGGTGCTTCGGATTATGCAATGCGAATCTGGGTCAAGCCGGACCAGCTCACCAAGCTGGGCATGACGGTTTCAGACCTGACAAACGCTGTTCAACAACAGAGCGCGGTAAATCCCGCAGGCCAGATCGGCGGAGAGCCCGCCCCCAAAGGCCAGCAGTTTACCTATTCTGTTCGCGTTCCGGGCCGGCTCGTGAATGCAGAAGAATTCGGCAACATTATCGTTCGTCAAAACAAAGACGGCTCGACGGTGAGACTGAAGGATGTTTCGCGCATCGAGTTGGGCTCGCTGGTCTATCAACAGATCGGTCGTTTCAACGGAAAACCCGCAGTCATTATTTGCGTTTATCAGGCGCCCGGATCGAACGCCTTGGCGGTTGCAAAACAGGTCAAGGAACAAATGGAGGAGATGAAAGCACGTTTCCCCGAAGGCCTGGAATACTCCGTCGCCATGGACACGACTCTCCCAATCACCGAGGGAATGAAAGAGATCCTCACGACGTTGGGCGAAGCTATCTTCCTGGTCATCATCGTAGTATTCCTCTTCCTTCAGAACTGGCGTGCGACATTGATTCCTTTGTTGGCCGTTCCAGTTTCTCTCATCGGCACCTTCGCGATCTTCCCGATATTAGGATTCTCGATCAACACGCTCTCTTTGTTTGGTCTGATCCTCGCCATCGGCCTCGTGGTGGATGACGCGATTGTTGTCGTGGAGGCGGTTGAACATCATATAGAACACGGAATGTCGCCGAAGGACGCCACTTTCAAGGCAATGGAAGAGGTCACCGCACCGGTGATCGGAATCGCCTTGATTCTTTCTGCAGTGTTCGTGCCCATGGCTGCCATGGGCGGCATCAAGGGTCTTCTCAATCAACAATTCGCCATTACCATTGCGATTTCAGTGTTGATCTCAGCCTTCAATGCTTTGACTCTTTCGCCAGCGCTTTCTGCATTGCTCTTGCGCCCACGCAAGAAGACCAGGGGCCCAATCGGAAAGTTCTTTGACTTATTCAATCTGTGGTTTGGAAAAATGACCACCGGCTACGTGAACTGGAGCGCCGTTCTCATCCGCCGTTGGGTAATTGCCATGCTCCTTCTCGTGGGAATATCGGTGATTGCGGTGGGCATGGGCAGAAAGCTGCCTGCCAGTTTCATTCCCGAAGAGGATCAAGGTTACGCCTTCCTCCAGATCCAGTTGCCCGACGCTGCCGCTCTGCAACGCACCGACGCTGCCATGGTCAAGATAGATGACATGTTGTCGCATACCCACGGGATCAAGAGTTTCAGCGGAATCTCTGGCTTCAGCCTCCTATCGAATACTTCTGCGTCGTACACAGGCTTCTACTTTCTCCAACTCGAGCCTTGGGAAGAACGCGTGACTGACGAGCTTTCTGCCGAAGGGCTTATGCGCAGCCTCAACCAGAAATTGAGGGGAACTCTCCCGGAAGCGATTGCATTCGCCTTTGGGCCGCCCGCAATTCCGGGACTCGGCACCGCAGGCGGGTTTACCTTCATGCTGCAGGATCGAAGCAGTGGCAGTGTTGCACAACTCTCCGAGACTCTGGAGAAGCTGACTTTGGCCGCGCGAAAGCGGCCCGAGATTGCCTCACTGGTAAGTACCTTCCGTCCCACGGTGCCCCAACTTTATGTGGAAGTGGACCAGGACAGGGTACTGAAACAAGGCTTGCAGTTTGGAGAGGTCTACCAGACGCTGCAGGCATTCCTCGGTGGCTCATACGTTAACCAGTTCAATCGCTTCGGACGCCAATGGAAAGTCTATCTTCAGGCGGAGCCGGAATATCGCACCAGTGCTGAGAAGATCAACAGCTTTTACGTTCGAAACTCCAAAGGGGAAATGACGCCCCTGGCGTCTTTGGTCACGATCAAGCGAGTGTCAGGACCGGAGTATACAAACCGCTTCAACCTCTTCCGAAGTATTCAGATCAACGGTTCGCCTGCTCGCGGATACAGTTCCGGACAGGCGATGGCCGCGATGGAACAGGTTTCCAACGAGGTTCTTCCCGCGGGATTCAGCTATGCCTGGAGCGACATGTCCTATCAGGAGAAGAAGGCCGAAGGTGGACAAGCAATGGTCTTTGCCATGTCGTTTGTCTTCGTCTTCCTGATTCTGGTTGCACTCTACGAAAGCTGGTCCCTGCCGTTCAGCGTGTTGCTGTCTGTACCTGTGGCTGTTCTCGGAGCCTACGCTGGACTGCTGTTACGCAAGTTCGACAACAACGTTTTTGCTCAGATCGGCCTCATCATGCTGATCGGGCTAACTGCCAAGAACGCAATCCTGATCGTCGAGTTCGCCATCCTGGAACACTCAAAGGGAAAGGGGCTGGTCGAAGCCGCTCTTGAGGGGGCCCGTCTACGATTGCGTCCAATCTTGATGACTTCTTTCGCTTTCATTTTGGGATGCGTACCGCTCTGGACTGCCAAAGGCGCGGGAGCAATTGGTCGCAAGGTGTTGGGGAGTTCTGTCATCACGGGCATGTCGGCTGCAACTGTCCTGGGAATCTTTCTTGTTCCCGTCCTCTTTGTAGTCGTTGAGCGCATCGGGGGAAAGAAGCAGGTACACCACGCGGAAGCCAAGGAACTCGCCCCGGCCGAAGGGGGGCACGACTAATGCGAAAGCTCATTAGAATTGCACTTCCGGCGTTCCTCATTGCAGGTTGCACAGTCGGACCCAACTACAAGAGACCGACACTCAATCCTCCTGCAAACTTTTACACCGCACAGCAGGCAACGAACGATTCTGCAGCCGATCTTGCGTGGTGGGATCTCTTCAAGGACCCGGTTCTGCAGAGCCTGATCCGCGAGGCTTTCACGAACAACTACGATCTGAAGCTGGCGCTATCGCGCGTCGAAGAGGAACTCGCGTTACTTGGTGTCGCTCGTTCGCAGTACTACCCGCAAGTGGGCTATGACGGAAATATCTCGGGCCGGCAATCCGCTCAGATCGCGAATCACACCTACTATGCATACAACTTCAGCACCTTCTGGGAAATTGATCTGTTCGGACGACTTCGAAGAATGAACGAAGCCCAGCGCGCCGTGTACCTCTCCACCGAGGAGGCACGGCGAGACGTTCGGCTTCTGGTCATGTCAGAGGTGGCCCAGGGATATTTCCAGTTGCGAGCTCTGGACGCTCAGTTGGAAATAGCGCATGAGACCGTGGTCGGCTTTCAGGAAACTCGGGATCTCTTCCAGCATAAGTTCGAAGGCGGCGCCGCTTCGGGGCTTGAGACAGCTCGTGCGCAGGGAGCACTCTCTAATGTTGCCGCGGGCATACCAGACATCGAGCGGCAGATCGTAGCCCAGGAAAATGCTCTGAGTCTGCTTCTAGGCCGGAATCCCGGCCCGATCGCAAGAGGCGCAACTCTCACAGATCAATATGACCCGCCACAAGTTCCCGCCGGCTTACCTGCGGCGCTACTCGAGCGGCGCCCGGACTTGCGCGCAGCGGAACAGAACTTAATTTCCGCGAACGCCAATGTCGGTGTCGCCAAGGCGAATTTTTTCCCGACGCTTTCTTTGAGTGGACTGTTTGGCGGAGTTAGTCCTCAATTGTCTGATCTCACAGGCGCAGGTAAAGCCTGGAGCATTGCCGGAGATTTGGCCGGCCCTATCTTTACCGCTGGACGCCTGAAAAACGAGTATCGCGCTTCAATGGCGAGGCGCGAGCAGGCGAAGATCGAATTCGAAAAGGCGGTGACGCAGGCCTTTGGTGAAGTGTCGACGTCTCTTTCGGCTCATGAAAAGCTAGCCGGAGCCTATCGCGAAGAGACCGTCAGTGTAGAGGCCTACCGCGAATCCGTCCGCTTGGCAAAGATTCGCTATGACAGCGGACTATCCAATTACTTCGAGATTATTGATTCTCAGTTGGATTTGTATCCCGCAGAAACGTCCATGATCCTTTACGATCTCGGACGCAAACTTGCCCTGGTCAGTCTCTATCGTTCCCTCGGTGGTGGCTGGAACCTGACAGACACGCAGTGGACAGCAGCCGCGGGTACTCCTGCGACGACGCCACCTCCGGCGCCATGACGCTCAAAGGGAATCGCACTAACAGAAAGTTCGCAGTCGCGTGAGGAAGAATCCAATGGCCGATAAAAAGGAAAAAGCAGACAAGACCGAAGCAAAAGCAGACAAAGCTTCAAAGCGCAAGGATTACGAAAAGGAATTGCGGCGGCTACAGGGAGAGCTCTGTAAGCTGCAGGACTGGGTGAAATACAAAGGCCTGCGCGTCATCGTCATCTTCGAGGGACGCGACGCCGCCGGCAAGGGCGGCACAATCCGAGCGCTTACAGAGCGCGTGAGTCCACGCGTGTTTCGTTCGGTCGCCTTACCGGCTCCGTCAGACCGCGAGAAATCCCAAATGTATATGCAGCGATATATGCTTCATTTTCCCGCCGCGGGCGAAATCGTGATCTTCGACCGCAGTTGGTACAACAGGGCGGGCGTTGAGCATGTCATGGGATTCTGCACGGAAGAGCAGTACCGCCGATTTTTGGAGCTTGCCCCGACGTTCGAAAAATACGTTGTAGACGCGGGGATCCTTCTCATCAAATATTGGCTTGAAGTTGGAAAAAGTGAGCAGGAGCGCCGATTCAATGCTCGCATCAAGGATCCACTTCGCCAGTGGAAGCTCAGTCCCATGGATCTGGAATCCTTCCGGAAGTGGAATGAATTCTCAAGAGCGCGGGACAAGATGTTCGAGGCCTCAGATACCGAGCATGCGCCTTGGCACCTCATTCACTCAGATAACAAGCGCAAGGCTCGGCTCAATTGCATCTCTCACCTGTTGAGCATGATTCCCTACAAAAAGGTGCCACGCGAGAAAACGGAGTTGCCGAAACGTTCCGCCGACATTCTTATGACGATCTAAAACCCCTCGAGGGCCGTAACTTTATCCCTGAGACCTACTGACGTGATCCGCTGAATCCGTTGTAGGCATTTCGCCGCGCCGAGCTTGCACCTTCAGAACTTCAACACAATGCCGGTTGAGATGCGCCCGTTGCTGTTGTTCGTGGCGCCTTCAAATTGAGTGCGGAGCCAATCCGCCTGGAAAATGCGAAATCCGAGTCCCCTGCGGAAGCCGAAATCCAGGCCCCCACCCAACATCATCGCAAAGCCAGTGTCGGAGACCCCGCCGCCCGAAAGAGTAGCTCCGCCGAACAATGCATGGACGAACGGTTGCACTACTGGCAGACGCGCAGTCAGAACCGGCCCGAATGTGTACGAGTGAAAATCACCCCTTGACTTGTAGGCTCCGCTGAAGTCGCCCGTGACGCCCAGAAAATGCTTGAAGTTTCCCGTGAGCGCGGCGTTCCAGCCGACGGAATTGTACCCTGGTTGAAGGTGCGTGTACTGAAAACCGCCATAGGCCTCCACTCTTTGAGCGACTGCGGGCAAGGAAATCGGGGCGAGAATCAAAAGACACAAAATCAACTTCTTCATGACGACCTCCCTTGTGTTGGGGAAACACGGTTAGGTGCTGACTCGAGCCCTTTCTGAGAAATCAATTCTGCTCTGGAACTTGCTTTTGCGCAAGGTGTGGCCCTCCCAAATGTCCAGTTCCGTGCCGATCTTTCCGGATCTTGCAACCACACCATCAGTGATGGCCCAAAATCAGTGATGAATGGATATAGCCTGAACCGAGTACGGTTCAATGGTTACCGTCGTGGAGTATGACGTGCCGCCCAGGGATTGCAGCGAGATGGGTGAGGCCTGGATCGACTGCCCATTCACGATCTGATAGAGCGTTCCCTCTGGGGAAGTCAAGCCTGTATTCGCGGCGCTGACTGGGATATTGGTGAATGTCTCCTGCGTTGGATTGATGAGAACGACCGCGTCAAGGTTCGTTGTGTAGAACGCCGTCACGACCAGGCCGTTCCCAAGCGTTGAAGGCGAGATGGACTTGGCCATGTAGCCACCTTCCTGCAGGCCAAGATAGTTGGTCGCGCCGAGCAACTGGTAGAGGAAGTACTGGGGATACGGCTGCGGCACGCTTCCTACCGGATACGAGCAATCCATGTTTGCGTCGATCTGTGCAACCAGGCAAAAGTACGGCTGTGCGACCGCAGCGAAGTACACCATCTGGCTGGGCGTGTTTGGAGCTCCGACGTATACCGAATTCAGTACGTCGGCGATGTACATCCCGTTCCAGACCGGCGAATAGGTGTAGTCATTCGCGCAGCAGTTCTTCGAAAAATTCCAATTGAGGTTGTATTCACTGTTGTAGATGGGCAGATTCTTCCCCTGTGGCTGCTTACCTAAACCAACAAGTTTTGCTGCGTTCAAATAGACATCGAGCGGTCCCGCGCCTGTATTCTGCGTCTTTTGATAAACAGACATCGTGCCGTTGTAGGTGTTCCACTGCGCGCCTGTCTGCACGTTGCTGAACATGTAATCGTGATAGCTCAGGTAATCGATCTGCTGAGAAATCAGGGGATCCGCGAGCATAGCATTGATCCACGTCGACTGCATTCCTGCTGTCGCAGGTCCGCCGACTCGCGCGGAGGAGCGGTCAGTTTTGATTTGATTCCGCATGAGAGGCGCTGCGGCAGAATATAGCTTCATATACTGAGTCAACCGCTGATCCGCCGGAACGCAGAATGCCGTAGTATTTGGCTCATTCCAGATCTCGTAGTCCGTCACGACTCCCGGGAACTTCGTGTCCATATGTTCCACATATTGCGCCGCGATCTTTCCCCACGCATTCAGGTCCGTCGGCAGGGCATTCGCGTTTCCGGCACCGCAGGGATTGGACGCCGGTTGCAGCCATGGCGGCGTCTGGTAAATCTGCAGCATCACTTTTACTCCACCGGCGCTGATTCTCTGAACTGCTGCGTCAATGCTTGCCCAGTTCGGTGTGCTCGTCTTGAACACCGTCGGAATCAGTGCGTAGAAGCGCGCATAACGGATGCCGCCGGCTTTCACCAGGTCGAGATCGGCAGTGGTGCGAAGCGAATCCATACGCTCAGTGCCGAAAATGTGTGGAGGAACAACATGCAGAGTTGTGGCCCTTGCGGCAAAGTCAACAGTGACCTTCGAGAAAACAACAATCGTGGCCGTCGCCGTTGTTCCAAGCAAATTATCTTTCACCGTTAGATGATGTGTGCCCGCCGTTGTGGGAGCGGTGTACACTCCCACGTTCGTAATTGTTCCGGTTGTGGAGTTGCCGCCGGTGACTCCGTCGATGCTATAGGTCAACGAGTGGCCATCTGGAATGGTTGAGAGCTGCGCCTGGAATATCTGCTCGGTTCCGACATAAACAGCCGCTGAGGTTGGATACACCCCCAAAGTGCCCGATGCCGGACTGCTCGTGATCTTGGCGCTCGTGGACACGGCCGCATGTGAGCCCTCGAGTTCGGTGGCGGTTACAGTGCACGTTCCTGTTGCGGAAGGGGCCGAGAAGATCCCGGATGTGCTGCCAATCGTGCCGCAGGTCGTGGCCCAGGTTACATCCGTAGTCGCGGAGAATTGAAGCGCATCATTCACAATGACTGTCGGATTCGTGGGCTGAATCGCGAACGGTGCGGCGCTCGAACCAGAGAGCGCGACATGTTGCGGGCTTCCCGTACCCGAATCCGTAAACAAGAGAATGGCGCTGCTCGTGCCCGCGACGGTTGGTTTGAACACCATGCTCACGGTGCAACTCGCAGACACGCCTAAAGTCAGCCCGCAGGTCTTGCTTGATATCGCAAAGTCTCCTGGATTCGTTCCTCCAAGTGCGATGCCGCTGATCGTGATCGCTGCCTTTGTCCCGTTATTCAACGTAACGATCTGGGCGAAACTCGTCGCCCCTGGCGCTGTGTTTGCAAATCCCAGGCTCGTTGGAGCAACGGTCACGCTTCCCATTGGAGCTACGCCTGTCCCCGACAAAGAAACAGTCTGGGGGCTGTTTTTCGCCGAATCGACGATGCTCAAAGTTGCCACGCGGGTTCCAGCCACCGCAGGCTTGAATGTAATCGACACCGTGCAACTCACAGATGCCGCGAGGCTGGTTCCGCACGTCTTGCTCGAGATCGAGAAGTCTGCGGCGTTGGTGCCGGAGATGGACACGCTGGTGATGGTTATCGAAGATGTGCCGCCGTTCTTGAGAGAGGCTGTCTGGGCCGCGGCGGTTGAACCCACATTGATCGAGCCAAAGGTCAGCGATGTCGGGCTGACAGTGACGGTGCCGGGCACTACTCCAGTTCCCGACAGCGCCACAGATTGTGGACTATTGCTGGCCGAGTCTGTGAAGCGAAGTGTGGCTGTCCGAGTGCCGGCTGCGCTTGGCTTGAACACAATACTGGCCGTACAACTCCCTGAAGCAGCAAGGCTCGTGCCACACGTCTTGCTTGAGATCGTGAAGTCCGCAGCATTCGTTCCAGAGATCGCGACGCTGCTGATCGTGATCGATGTCGTGAGCTTATTGCTCAAAGTGACCGATTGTCCAACGCTGCTCGAACCAACAGTGACTGCCGCAAACGTGAGGCTTGTTGGACTCGCTGAGACACTCGCCGAGGGGGCTGTTCCGTTTCCCGATAGCGCAACCGTTTGGGTGCCCGCTGAATCCTTGAAGTTCAATGTCGCAGTTCGTGCCCCGGTCGTTGTGGGCGCAAAGGCAATTTTGGCCGTGCAACTCGCGGCTGCTGCGAGCGTGGCTCCGCAAGTCTTGCTGTAGATCTTGAAATCCCCTGCATTCGCGCCGGAAAGCGTGACGCTGCTGATTGTGATCGATGCGGTGTTACTGTTCGTCAGGGTTATGGTTTTCTGCGCGCCGATGCCTCCGACTGGAACAGCCACCCAACTTAGCGTCGTGGGAGAAGGTGTTACGGCGGCCCTGCAATCCACCGCGCCAAAGGTGCTGATCACCAAAAATATTGTCGCCGCAACTCTGCACGCGCGAAATCGCAACAGCAGAACTGCAGTTCTGAGACTGCGAATACCGATCCAATTGTGGGTTAGAGAATGGTGAGGTGAATTAGAAATCAGCTCTTGAGAACCTGATAGGCCCGACATGAAATCTCCCACGTTCGTTGTCTTTACTTGCGCATAAACCAAAATCTGACGTGCGAAAGCAGATAACCCCGTCGATCTGCGAATCGCAAATCGGCGCGTGGGTTCATACAAATTCCCAATGTTCTGCTCGTCTTCCCCCCGTTAGTGCCCCAGAGGTTATGATGCGGTGTGGACGAGTTAGGTTGACGTAATTTCACCCGTGCATGGTGACGTTGTCTTCGGATGGGAGATATGTCGGCCAGATGCAGCCAATTAGGTGCAGTCGGCAAGGAGACGGTTTCGGTGCCCTCAGGCAAACTGATCGAGGCCGAACCCGAGCTGGTACGTTTCGCCGTGAGCGAGCAAATCCTCCCAGCTCACCTCGCGCTTTTGCAGGCCTGCCATGCGACCCAACATGCAGCTCAGTGCAGTGTCTACGCCGTCTGCGATTTGATTGTGAGTCGGCCCGGATGTGATGCTGGCGATAAATGTACGTTCCTTATCGCGATCGGCAAAGGCGAGATTGTCTGAGAACGCACCGTTGGCTGCAAACTGACCCGAGCCGGCGGCTGTTCCTTCCGATTCCTGCCACGACCACTTATTCGCCCCGGTGATTGCGATCGGACCCGCATAGGGAACCGTCGCAGATCCGCTCGCACCGAACAATTTCAAACCCGCATCGAAGACGCCATCCGAGCCAAACTGAGTCGAAGCAAACGAAAAGTGCACATCTCCCGGATAGGTGAAGTCAACCTGGTAGTTATCCCAGCAGTCGCCGAAGTGAGTCAGAATATTGCGTCCCCCGGTTGCAGTCGCCTTCAGTGGTTTCGCACCGACCATCCAGTTGCACAAGTCGATAATGTGAATATTCTGTTCGACCAGAATATCGCCGGAGAGCGCGCGGTCCCACAGCCAGTTGCGCAGGCGATACTCGTCCTGCGATTCTCCTTCACGTTTCTTCTCAGTCGAGGCGGGCGCGTTGTAGTTGCCCGTCGCCGTGGCGATTTTGCCCAGCGCGCCTGCCTTGATCTTTTCTGCAATCGCAGCGATTGGAGGCGCATTGCGGCACTGAAAACCAACGTCTACGCTTTGTGTTGGCTTCACGCGCTTCGCGATTTCCAGCGCCTGCTTCGCTTGCTTTACATCGATGCCAACCGGCTTTTCGCAGTAAACATGCTTGCCCGAGGCCACAGCCGCGTCGAGATGCTGTACGTGAAAGAATGGCGGAGTTGAGATCTGAATCAGATCAATGTCTTTCGAAGCGGCGAGTTGTTCAAATGCATGTGGGCCGTGAAAGAGCATTTTGCTGTCAATCGCCGGGCGTCCGAGACTCGCATTGAGTTTGTCAAAGTGATCGCGCCCTGCCGCGAGATTATCTGCAAACAAATCGGCAAGCGCGACAACCTGGGCCGAAGTATTTTGCGCAAACGATGTGGCCACCGATGTGCCGCGGTTTCCGCAACCCAGCAGTCCGTGCCGCACAGCGGAGTTCGCATCATAGCCAAACGCCACCCGCGGCTTCAGCAAAAGCAATCCTGACACTACTCCCGATCCGGTCTGAAGAAATCGCCGACGATTCATGTGCCTTACCCTCGCATCCTGCTGAATATCACTCTCACTTGGCAACTCTGCGTGAAGATTGCCGCATCACGCCAGCACGTCTTGAAGAATCCGCTCGAGGTAAACCTTCTCCTGGCGCACATCTTCAATCTGCTGCGGTCCAGATGTTTCGCGTTCAATCGTGACCGCACCGGTGTAGCCGAGCCGATGCAGTTTCGTGAAGACGGTCTTGAAGTCCACCAGCCCCTTGCCGATCTGCACTTCCTCGCCAAGTTCGCTCGGATCGGTAGGCCAACGCCCGTCTTTCGCGTGGATGCTGCGAATGTGCGGCCCCAGAATATCCACGGCATCCACCGGGTTCGCCTTGCCATACAAAATCAGATTCGCGGTGTCGAGGCCAACTCCGATGTTCGGCAACGCCACATCGCGAATCATCCGCGACATAGTCGTTGGTGTCTCTTGTCCCGTCTCCATCAGAAACTGCTGCCCGTTGCCCTGGCAATGCTTTGTGACCGTGTGGATCGCCTCGACCGTGCCGGGATAAAGCGCATCCGCCGGATCTTCCGGAATGAATCCGCAATGCGTTTGCACCTGCGCAACGCCAAGCAGTTTCGCGAAATCAGAGGCCTGTCGCAGAGCGTCAATGCGCGCGGCACGAGTCTTTGGGGGAACCAGCCCGATCGTCGATGGTCCGTGGGTGAAGTTCCACTCAAGGGGCGGGGGACCGACGACTTCGACGGTTGTCGCCGTCACCTCGTACTTCGCGAGAAGATCGCCAATCTGCTTTGCAGCCTCTGGCGTGAACTTGTTGATGTACCCGTCAAGCGAAAGAAAACAATTTGTAAACCCAAGGTCGTGAACCCTGCGAATCGTCTCCTCTGGAGCGTTATACGGACTGATCAGCAGCCCCAGCGCCATCGGCTTAATCGGCCCCGGCGCTGCCTCAGCAAGAGAAATCACAGGATGAAGCCCTTCCACAACGACGGCAGCAGTTGCCGTGCCCAGAAACGTACGCCGGTCCATGGCGCTTCCTTTCTTTGTGAGACAGGGAACTGGAAGTCCGTCTATCAGCACCGATTGCCTAATCTAAGCTGCTCACCCGCAGTTCTGCAAGAGGCGGCATCACCGCATCTCAAATGATAGCGAACAATTGGTAGGATGCGACTAGGCGTGTGCCGTCTGCAGCTCTTCGAGGATTAGCCGCACGGCCTCATCCGCAGCCCGCGAACACGGCTCCGAAAGGCTCATCGAGATCGACTGCCGAGGATCGATGGTGATCGCGTAAAGCACAACCTCGCGCTCCCCAGTCTGAATGTAGAACGCATCCAGCAGATCCTTCACACCGATATCATGTGCGGTAAGCGTCGGCGGGTAATCGCGCGAGAAGCGCGGAGTGGTGCGTGTAACTGTGCCAATCGCATTCTCGTCGGCAGTCGCATCGATCAGGATGACCCGGTCGGCGTTTTGCAGCGGCTCGAGCAGAATGAATCCACCCGTGCCGCCATCCAGGCATTCCACACCCTCGGGCAACGTGCATTGTTCAAGCGCCCTTACGATGTGGACGCCGATGCCTTCGTCGCCCATGATCACATTGCCGAGGCCCAGCACCAGCGTCTTCTTGTGATTATTTGTCACCCTTCACCCGGTCAAACTTCCATCCGCCCACGATCGACGAGATCGTTCCGCGTCCCTCAATATAGTCGTGATAGAAAGCAAGATACACGTGCACAATAATGAACGTAACAAAAAACCATAGGAAAAGATGATGCCAGTAGCGCACGCTCATCTCGCCGCCCATCAGTGGCACGATCCAGGTAAACATCCGCGGCAGCCATGAATTGCTCATGCTTGAGTAAAGCGCGAAGCCGGTAATCGTCTGCGCCACAAACGCCAGAAAGGTAAAGAAGTAGATGAGCCCGGCCAATGCGTTATGCCCGGTCGAGATTGGCCCATGCAGTTTCGTCTCCAGCACGTCGGCCTTGACTACGTCCACAATTTCCTGCTGCTGCGCCTTTGTGAACGGGAAAAACGCCGTCCACCTGGCGTATTTATTTCCTACAAATCCCCAGTAGAGACGCGCGATAAAGTTGAAAACGTAAACGAATGCAGCGATGAAGTGAATAAACCGCACCCACCCAAACCAGTACTGCTGATAAGCCTCAGCCGCGTAAAACGCGCGGATCGGCGCTCCGATCAGGTAGCCAGTGACGCAGAGCAACACCAGCGCTACCGCATTGATCCAGTGGTAAACGCGCACCGGCAGTTCCCACACATACACGCGTCGATACTCTGCCGGCTGCACGAGCGTTGCATGGGACTTGCCACCTTTTTGAGGTGCAACCAAAGTGCTTGACATGCTCAAACCCTCACTCGAACGAAACCTGGTGAAGGTGCCGTCCCTGCGGATCGTACAAATGCACGGCGCAGGCCAGGCACGGGTCAAAGGAATGTATCGTGCGCAGAATCTCAACAGGTTGCTCGATATTTGCCACCGGCGTGCCGATCAGCGATTGTTCAAACGCGGATCTCTGCTGCTTCGCATCGCGCGGCGAGCCGTTCCACGTAGTCGGCACCACAAGCTGGTAGTTATCGATTTTTCCGTTGTGAATCTTGATCCAGTGGGCCAGGGAACCACGCGGCGCTTCCACAAGTCCCACGCCTTCGCAATCCACCGGCCACGATTTCGGCTCCCAGCGCTCGCCGTTGAACGTCGACACTTCATTGATCTTGACGCGATCCATCAACTGTCCAAAGAAATCCTTCAGCCAGATCATCGCCAGTGCGGCGTCCAACCCGCGAGCGGCTGTACGGCCCAGCGTGCTGAACAGGGCTCCGACCGGCACGCCCAACTTGCCCAGTGTCTGACCCACGAGTTCCTTCACATCCGCGTGACCCGCCGCATAAGAAACCAGCAACCGCGCCAGTGGACCGACTTCCATCGGGTTCTCTTTCCAGCGGGGAGTCTTCAGGAACGAGTACTTCTCGTATCCCGCAAGGGTCTCAAAAGGCGGCTGCGGCCCGGTATAGTTGATCTTCGTTTCGCCGGCCCACGGATGAATTCCTTCCGAGTCGCCACCTTCGTAGCTGTACCACGAGTGTGCGATGTACTCCTTGATCTCCTGCGAATCTTTTGGATTCACAGGGTGCACGGTGCTCAAATCGCGATTCAGCACGGCGCCACGTGCATACTTGAACGAATCCGTCTGCCCGTAGCCTTTCGTCGGATACTCGCCATAGCTCAGATAATTTGTCAGTCCGCCGCCCCACTTCGCCCAGTCCTTGTAGAACGAGGCAACCGCCAGCAGATCAGGAATATAAACTTCGTTGACGAATTCATCCGCCTTGCTGATGAGGCGCGAAACCAGGTTAAGCCGCTCCGAGTTGATTGCAGCCACTTCGTCTGCATTGATAGAGCAGGGAACTCCGCCGACCAGGTAATTAGGGTGTGGATTCTTGCCGCCAAATACCGCATGAATCTTGACGACATCCTTCTGCCACTCCAACGCATCGAGATAGTGCGCCACGGCGATCAGGTTCACTTCCGGCGGCAGCTTGTAAGCAGGGTGTCCCCAGTAGCCATTGGCAAAGATGCCGAGGCCGCTCGCGGCGAACGCCTTGATCTTGTCCTGCACCGCGGAAAAATACGACGCCGTATTCTTGTCCCACTTTGAATACGACGACGCCAGCTCGGCAGCCTTCTTGGGGTCTGCCTTCAGCGCGTTGACAATGTCAACCCAGTCGAGCGCGTGCAGATGATAGAAGTGCACCACATGATCCTGCACATATAGCGTGGCCATCATAATGTTGCGAATAAGCTCGGCTGTTGGCGGTACAGCAACGCCAATGGCATCTTCAACGGCGCGCACGCTGGCCAGCGCATGCACCGTGGTGCAGACGCCGCAAACGCGCTCGGTGATAGCCCAGGCATCGCGCGGGTCGCGGCCGATAAGAATCTTCTCAAGTCCGCGAATCATTGTGCCGGCACTGTACGCGTCTGTGATGACGCCGTTTTCTATCACCGCTTCGATGCGCAGGTGACCTTCAATACGAGTTACTGGATCGACGACGACGCGTGTCATAGCGTTTATGACTCCTTCTGATCATCGGCATGTACTTCGGCGATGACTTTCTGCTTTCTTATATTTGTGACGACAGCGTGTGCTGCAACTCCAGCAAGCGTGGCGACTCCCACAACGGTTCCAACTGTGTCTGCCGTGCTCTCGATGCCAAATCCAGGGAACGACGCGAGGTGCTGATACAGCGGCCCGTTATCCCAGAAGCCTTCCTCGCTGCATCCGATGCAGCCATGGCCCGACTGAATGGGAAAGCTCGTGCCCTCGTTCCACTTCACCACCGAACATGCGTTGTAGGTCACCGGTCCGCGGCAGCCCATCTTGTAAAGGCAATACCCCTTGCGCGCGTTCTCGTCGTCAAAAGACTCGACGAAGAGCCCGGCATCGTAATTGGGCCGGCGATAGCACGTGTCGTGTACGCGGCGCCCGTAGAACTCCTTTGGCCTGCCGAGGCTGTCGAGGGCGGGCATCTTGCCGAGAACCAGCAGATGAGTGACCACCGCCATCATTACGTCGGCAATCGGCGGGCATCCGGGCACGTTGATCACCGGCTTGTTCACCAGTTTGTGGATCGGCGTCGCGCCGGTCGGATTCGGCTTGGCAGCCTGCACGCATCCATTTGAAGCGCAACTGCCCCACGCAACCACCGCGGCCGCATCCTTCGAAACCTCCTGCAGGATTGATTCGGCTGTCTTGCCGCCGATCATGCAGTAGACACCGCCGTCTTTCGTCGGCACTGCCCCTTCCACAAGCACGATGTATTTACCTTTGTTGTTCTTGATCGTGTCGCTGAGGCTCTTCTCCGCCTGAAAGCCCGATGCCGCCATCAGCGTCTCGGTGTAGTTCAGGTCCATCACATCCAGCAACGCATCCACCACGATCGGGTGCGATGCCCTGATGAACGACTCGCTGCAGCACGTGCACTCCTGAAAGTGCATCCAGATGACTGCGGGTTTTTCCTTCTTGTCAAACGCTGACACCACCTGCGCTACGCCGCTCTGTGCCAATCCGGCCGCTGCTGCGGCCGCGGTACAGAACTGCAGAAACTCTCTGCGGCTGTACCCCTTCTTTTCCATCGATTGCCAAATGGATAATCCCATGCCCACCTCGCTCGCTTTGCGGGCACCAGAAATCCCAGGGCTGTTCTATCAAGCCAATTACATCTCTGGAATTCCGGTGAATAATGGCACGGTAAGGATTTGCAATAACGATGGGATGTGAGCGTCATCACAGGTGTTATAAATCACGCACCGTCCGCATCACGCGCACATGTTTGTGATGTGGCTCACGTGTCCCCGGCGCCGTCCCGAGTGGAGGAGGATTCACCGGTGTCCAAGACCACTTCGATTTGCTTTTCTCAAGTTTGCCGTCAATAAAAAAGGCTTCTGTCATCTTGAGCCGGGTGCCCCATCCATGACACGGCCTCATCGTGGCATGGGTGGGAAAGCAAGAGTGTGTGCCCCATCCAAGACGCAGTCTGAAGGGTACGGGCGTCAGCCCGCATCAGGTCTGCAAAGTGCGAAGGGAGCCAGCTTTGTGTCAGGGCACGACTTTAGTCGTGCCGAGAACACACTCAAACAGAAACTGGGCTTTAGCCCCTGCGGGATCGGTAAATATAGGAGACCTATCGGTCGTCATGTGCACGCCATTCTGCGCACGCCAGAAGCCATCGGAAAAACCTTGTTCATGAGGAGCGCAGGTTCCTCAGGCAAGCGAAGTCGAAAGGTCCGCGGTTGTTCTTCTCTTCGCTCTACAATGGATCGGACGTAGCAGAATGCGATCACTTGCTCGGGAGCCTGCCATGCGTAGCTTGGTGTTCGTGATCATCGCTCTCGCGGCTACCGCTGCGGCGCAGCAGGAATGGTCTCCGGAGACGCAACTCGATGGCGGAGTATCACAGGTCCTTCAGAGCATATACATTCCCCCCATCCATGACTCGCCATTCACCGCCACGGTGCATACCGAGTGGGCGCGTCCACTCGCGGGAGGCGGTAGCGAAACCGTTATAAACCAGCGCAAGGTGGCACGCGACCGCGATGGCCGGATCTATGAAGAGCGGTGGGCGCTCGTGCCGAAGAACAGCAATGTGAAATCCGTGATGAACGCAATTCAGATTTACGACCCAAATAAGCACTCCGGCTACGACTGCTTTCTGTTGGGGCGCAAAAAGGGTCAATGCGAGTTGAAGGATTATTCCCCTTCTCCCCACACAGACGCAGCAGTGAAGCCGGGCCCCTTGCCGAACAACATGGGACATCGAACCCACGAAGAACTGGGCATCAGCAACATCGAGGGCATTGAGACGGTTGGGACACGCGACACCACCGTTGTGAATTCTGGAGTGATGGGAAACGACCAGCCGATGACCTTCGTCCGTGAGTTCTGGCGCTCTCCGAAGCTGGGAATCAATCTGATCTCAATCGTGAGTGATCCGCGTTTCGGCAAGCAAACGTTCACTCTAGCGGATGTCTCCGTGACAGAGGTCGATCCAAAGTACTACCAACTCCCTGACGGGTTTACTATCGACGATCAGCGCAAGGAAAAGACAGAACCTGATCCTCAGTGAGTCGCCCGACCACCTCTTGATACAAAAAGGCTCCTGTCATCTTGAGCGCAGGTCGCCTTGCGACCGAAGTCGAAAGACCCGGTGCAATCCATCGATGCAGTGGTGACTTCAGTTCGAAATCATTCGCGATTGCCTGCCGTCAACTAACCACCCACGGCCGCAGTCCGGCCCTTCCTGATTCGAGTTGCAGTGAGCTCCGCTCAACGGAGCTCATGCGAACCCGCAGCGAATGCAACGCGATTCCGCGACTCTGATGTAGTGCGCGCATTCCGACTGGTTATTTTTTGGGCGGATAGTTCTTCAGCAGCTTCGCCATTGCCTTGTTGAGGTTGTTCTGGTTCTTTTGCTGGTTGCTGCTGGGATCAATTGACTTGCTCGCAGTTCCCGTCCAGACGAGCTCCTTTGTTCCCGGGTCATACATATCAATCACAAGGGATCCGATACTGATCGTCGACTGAGTTGCGCTCGCCATGCCGCCGCCCCAGCGGCCCCCCATTCCGTAAGCATTCCACTGCTTCTCCTGGTCCACGGCGATCTGGTAACCGACGTAGAGATCGGCCTTCTCATCATCAGTCTTGGTAAGGCCTTTGGTAGAGAGTTGCGCATCGACGGCCTGCTTGATTTCCGCGTCAACGATCTGGTTAGGGTGAGATGCACCCTCAATGGCGATCCACTTGTAGGTGTGGTACTTTGAGAAATTCGTGCCCGGCATGGAGTTGTACTTCACATCTTGTGCGATGGCGACACCGCAAGTGAGAAGCGCAATTCCAAGCACCATCAGAGCGATCCGAATGTTCCGGTTCATTACAACCCCCTATGTCCATGAGATTCACTTACTCGAACACAAGGAGAACCCGGCAAAGCTGCTTTGGTAACTGTCATTACTACCAGAGGCGCGCCGCAAAGCTTCAAGGGGGTTTGTAACAGAGCGCGAATCTAGTCGTGCCGCAGAACTCCAGGCAGTTTTGTAACAGAGCACGACTCAAAGCCGTGCCGCAAAGCTTCAAGCCGTTTTGTAACAGGGCACGACTTTAGTCGTGCCGCAAAGCCGCAGAAACCACCCGGGCTTTAGCCCCTGAGCGATACCTCCCCAACAACCGTAAGCGCGGCTGTCATCCCGACCGAAGTGGAGGGATCCGCAGTTGCCCTTCGTAACATCTGCACTAGCAACAAATGCGTAATTCCAGATCGACGCTAATCCGCCCGCTTCGAGTCGTTTTGTGAAATGGCGCGACTCTAGTCGTGCAGCAAAGCTTCAAGCAGTTTTGTAACAGGGCACGACTTTAGTCGTGCCGCAAAGCCACAAAAACCACCCGGGCTTTACCCCTGAGGGACACCTCATCAACAACCGCAAGCGCGTGTCATCCCGACCGAAGTGGAGGGATCCGCAGTTGCCCTTCGTAACATCTGCACTAGCAACAAATGCTTAACTCCGGATCGACGCTAATCCCCCCGCTTCGAGTGGTCTTGTAACAGGGCACGACTCTAGTCGTGCCGCAAAGCCTCAAAAACCACCCGGGCTTCAGCCGCCGAGGCCCTGTAGTTTCCGCATCCGCTGTAACACCTCAGCAACTCCATCGTCCCATGCAGGCAAGAACATAGACGGCCATAGAGACAGCGTGCGTATAGTGTCTGCAGCGCCAGTTAGTGGAGCGCAGAGGAATCCCCTGTGGCGCAGAGCTACCATTTCTCTCTCCCTCTTCTGTTGCTCGCGTGCGTGAGTGCTGACCCGGTGTTCGCCCAGGCTGCACCTGCACCGATCGAGCACATAGTCATCGGCAACTCCGCGGAGCCACTCTACGGACCGTGGAAATTTCACGTTGGCGACTCGCCGATCGATCCCGTAAACCATTCCCCGCTGTGGTCAGAACCGGGCTTTGATGATTCGACCTGGGAGACGGTGGACCTGACGCCACGCGACGCGGCCCTTGACCCCGTATATGGAGTTTCGGGAATGGTGCCGGGCTGGACGAACCGTGGGCATGCTGCTCATTGGGGCTACGCCTGGTATCGCCTTCGGGTGCAGGTGGACGCGCCTCCAGGAAAAAGCCTTGCCCTCGAAGGCCCGCCGGGCGTGGACGACGGCTACCAGGTCTTCCAGAATGGAAATCTGCTTGGCAGCTTCGGCGGCTTTTCCTCTGGTAGGCCGGTCGTCTACAACACGCAGCCGATGAGGTTTGCTCTGCCACAGCCGTCCAATGGCTCGACCCCCCGCGTGCTGGCGTTCCGCGTTTGGATGGAGCCCTCCACACCGGCGAACTACCCCGATGTCGGCGGTTTGCGCACCGCGCCGCTACTGGGTGAGGCAGGCGCCGTGACGGCCAACCATCAGCTTCGCTGGCTCGATGCACTCCGCGCAGTAGCCGACCTTCTAGTCTCAGCCATAGCGTTCGGGCTGTTCGCTCTCATGGCCTTCAGCCTGATCTTCTTTGATCGCTCAGACCGGGTCTACCTCTGGCTCGGGACGGCCTTCTTGCTTACCGCGATGTTCGATGCTTTGGTGGTCCTCCTCGACACGAAGCAATACATTGGAATAGCCATCGGCGATCCATTACGGTTCGTTGTTTTGCGTCCGCTGATTTACGCAGCATGGGTCATGGTGTGGTGGAGCTGGTTTGGCCTTCATCGGCCGGCGTGGCTGCCACGCGCCGCCGCGGCGCTGGCCCTGTTGTTTGCGATCTCGACTGCCCTCAACCGGAACCTGCTGGTCTTTACAGTCGTTCCGCATTCCGTCAGTGCTGCCTTTGGCAGCGTTTATCTGGCTGCCAAATTCCTCTTCCTGCCGCTGATGTTTGTGTGCATCGTTCAAGGCATTCGCCAAAAGGGAGTGGAGGGCTGGTCAGTCCTGCCGGCCGTGGTCCTATGGGGAGTTGCGCAGTTTTGGGATGACTTCAACTTTCTTCATATCAATCTCACCTGGTATCCGTTTGGCGTGCAGGTCACACTCGGAGACATCGCCAATCTGCTGCTGGCGTTCGTAATTGCCGTGTTGCTACTGCGGCGCCTGCTGCTGACAGTGCTGAGGCAACGACTGATGGAACTCGATGTGAAGCAGGCCCAGGAAGTGCAGCGGGTGATTCTGCCCGAGCCCATCGCCACACTTCCCGGGCTCGCCATTGAGAGCGAGTATCGCCCCGCGCGCGAGGTGGGTGGCGACTTCTTCCAGATCCTCCCGCACGCCTCCAATGGCAGCATGTTGATTGTTGCCGGCGATGTGGCCGGCAAGGGTCTGCAGGCGGGAATGCTGGTAGCCCTGCTCGTCGGCGCGATCCGCACCTCGGCGCAGTTCGATCCCGATCCCCTCGTAGTGCTCAAGGTACTCAATCAGCGGCTGTGCGGCCGTAGTCACGCAGCCGCGACCTGCCTCGCGCTGCGTATAGGCGCGGACGGCGCGGCCACGCTGGCCAACGCCGGGCATCTGCCTCCGTATCTCAACGGTCGGCCGGTTGATATCGAAGGATCGCTACCGCTCGGCATGATCGAAGATCCGGTGTTCTCGGTAATGGCCTTCAGCCTTGCCGAGGGCGACCAGCTCATGCTGATGTCCGACGGCATTGCCGAGGCCACCGATGTCAATGGGAAACTCTTCGGCTTCGAACGTATCGACGATCTGCTGCGCGAATCGGCCAGTGTTGGTGCGCTCGCGGCCGCAGCGCAGAACTTCGGTCAAGAGGATGACATCAGCGTCATCGCCATTACGAGGACCGCATCATAGCTCCCCGTTCACTCCTCGACCTGGGACAATAGCCATCAGGAACAACGAACGCCACGTCAAATCAGGCAAGAGCGCCTGTCATCCCGACCGTAGTGGAGGGATCTGCAGCTGTCCTTCGCGTCTTCCGCACTCGCAACCAATGCTCAATTCCAGATCGACGCTCGTACGCCCGCTTCGAGTCGTCATGTGAAAAGCACGACTTTACTCCTGCTGCAAAGCTTCGAGCAGCTTTGTAACAGGGCACGACTTCACAGCTTGGTGAAAAACTCTTTGTTTTTGGCCGCTGTTGTTGCAATGCCGTGGATTTCTGATCGCCCGAGGGCGGGTTGTCGGGTTAATGTTTGTCTCTTCTGGCTGCTTTTGCTATCAGAAGAGACACGTGCCCAGATTCAGGCGTTGCACGGAACCGGGATGAGCTTGCTCATGCGCAGCAGATTGTGCGCGGCTGCGGCTAACTGAAATAACCAGTCCACTCGTTTCAGGCCCCGCAGCTTGATCTGGCGCAGCTTGTCCATCTTCATCCAGCCGAACACCTTCTCCACCAACTTGCGTTTTCGCTGACTGATAGCGAAGCCCGGATCATTGCGCTCCCCTGCCGTGAGCCAGTTGCGCCATATTGGGTTAGGCGCATATTCGGCCACGTGTGGCGTTACCTGCTGGTTGCGCAGCGCACCCACGAAGGTCTCTTCCTGATAGCTCTTGTCGGCACCAAGGGTTACGCGCTCCCCTCGTCTGAGCCGCTGGATCATCTTCAGTGCCGCATGCCGCTCGGCAGCGTTGCCCGCTTCCGTAGCCATGGCTGCGACCACCAGCCCGTTGCGGTTTTCTGTAATCACGTGGCCAAGATAGCTCGGCACTACCGCGCCGGAACTGCTCTTGCGGTAAAGCCGCGCATCCGGGTCCGTAGTCGACTCGTGAGTGTCGCGCAATAGCTTGCGACCACGCGCTCCCGTGCCCCGATCCGGCGGATCGGGCTTCTCCCGGAAGCTGCGACGGCTGGCCCAGGCCTGCAATAGCGTCCCATCCACTGTAAAGTGCTCCTCGCTCAACAACCGATGCGACCGCGCCTCTTCAACAACCGCCAGAAGCAACTGACGGCTCGCCTCGCCCGCGATCAAACGCGCCCGGTTCTTGCTGAAAACCTTCTCGTCCCACACCGCCTCGTCCATCTCCAAGCCCACGAACCACCGATAGAGAAGGTTGAAGTTGATCTGCTCCATCAACTGACGCTCCGAGCGAATCGAGTACAGCACCATTAATAACTGCGCCCGCAAAAGACCCTCCGGCGCGATCGATGGACGACCCGTCTTCGCATAAAGCTCAGCGAAGATGCCGTCCATCTTCTCCAAGGCCCGGTCCGCCATCGCCCTTATCCGACGCAGCGGGTGATCGACCGGGACCCGTTGCTCCATCGTCACGTAACTAAACATCGATGCCTGTTGCTTATCGTCGCCGCGCATAACAACTTCTTATATCTACTCACTGTGCAGAAAAAGTGACTCCCTTGGGTCTTTTTCACCAAGCTGTCAAGTCGTGCCGCAAGCCGCAAAAACATCCGGGCTTCAGCCCCGGGCCAGTAGGTTCCCCATCGCCGGTTATTCAACCGGGAGCAACTCCATCCTGTCCTCAAGCGGACACACATACAGTTGCAGCGTTCGCAGGATCCGTTCATTGCTGGCTGAATCTTTGATTGCAATGCGAAGAGCACGCAATCCTAGATCGCTGCCCATGCTTGCAACATCGCGTATATAGACTCCTGCTCCACGTGCGCGTTCGATCACCTGCTCACTGGTCGGTTGCGATTCATCGAGATGAAACATCAGAAAGTTTGCTTCCCCTGGCACAATCTCCTGGATGCCAATGCCGCGCAAGGCTTCGCGCATTTCGCCACGCAGCAAGTGTGTGCTCCTGTACTGCTCTTTGTAGTATGCAGGGTCTTCCAGCGCGCGCACGGCTGCGACCTGCGCAGGCAAGCCAACGACCCACGGGGGAGTAATCGAGATTAGATCCGAAAGTTGATGCGGCGATGCACATAGATATGCCACTCGCATTCCGCTCAGCGCATAGACCTTGGACATCGTTTTGCAAACGATGATGTTTTCGCTCTCCGCCGCGAAACGTTCCAGGGATTCAGAAGCCCCGACATAGTCAATATATGCTTCGTCGATCCACATTCTTGTTTGAGGCGGCACCGCGCTGAGCAGGCTTTCTAGATCAGATCGCCGGATGTGCCTTCCGGTTGGATTGTTCGGGTTCACGAGTACGATAAGGTCATATCCTTGCTTGGTTCGCCACGCGAGTTCGTCCAGGTTAACTGTGTATCCGTCGTGCCGTAAAAGCGCCAGGCGTTCCACTCTGCATCCGATCACCTTCTCGAGTACATGGCTGTATTCGCCATACATAGGGTCAAGGATCAGAACTCGCGATTCGCGATGAAGCCAGTGTCGAAACGTGCGATAGATCAGATCAGACGATCCTGCACCCGGTAGAATATTCTCCCGCCGCACTCCTCGGTGCGCGGCCACCGCTTCGCACAGGCCTTCACACTGCACCGGCGGCGATGTTCTCACCAGCCATGAAAGGTGCTCTTGCAGAGCGTTCATCACACGCGGGGACGGCGGAAACCATGCGTCCAAAACGTCGGAGCTCACTATGACCTCACGCCGCTCCAGGGTGTCGAATCCGTTACCAACAGCTTCGAAAAATGCTCCACCGTGAAAGCAATAAGGCGCTTTCAAAAGTGGGAAATCCATCTTCCAGTCGACGTGCTTGCCCATCTTCTCAACTGTGGACTGATGCTGAATCGCATACTGCCGCAAGTGGGATACCGACGTCTTTATCAATTCAAATGTCACTACACCCGAAACCACCCGATGTCCAAGAAGTTGCGCGCCAAAGCTCTGGTACATACCCAATATTTCGGACCGTCCCATTGCAATGATCTGTTCACCGCCATGCTCCTCCACCCAGCGAAAGGCCGCGTACATCAGGCACGCGGCCACGCGACTATGTCTGTGAGCGCGAGAGACAGTCAGAATCCTGATTTCATAGGTGCGTTCATCGAGTTGGATCGACAATTCTTCCCGACGTAAATACTTCTCGATGGAGTATCGACCGATGGTCGGCGGCGTGACACTGATAAAGCCCACTAGCTCGTCGCGGATTTTCGCGATGATGTAGATATTCCTCTCGTCGAGAGCATCCGACAACATCACATTTTGCTGCGCCTCATGCTGTCCAAGCTCGGTGGCGTACACGTCATGCCGCAGGCGGTATATAGAAGGCCGATCCGCTTGCGTAGCTGGCCCAATCATTACTTTGCCAAAGTTCTTGCTGTTCAAGAAGTCCTTCCCCCAAGGGTTAAGCACAGAAAATGGTGGCGGAGATTGGAAATCCTTTGATAGCTCGTGGTGGATGCACCGTTCAGTCTACTTGACCTGCTCTTAGCTAGTTTCACGCGAGTGAGCGTATGCCTGCGCAATAAAAGCGAGATCGGTTTGAAACGGCCACATTGCAGGTTCCGAAAAACTTCGCCGCAGTTTGCAGATAATTATGCCTCGATGGTGCACAATCGAAATACAACGATCTCAGCAATACTCCGTCTCGTCCGATGAGCAAAAGTTTTTACTCATTCGACGCCGAAGACGAAATGCATACCCACCCCCTTATGCAAAGTAACCTCAGACGTGAAAATAGTTTGCAGATAATTATGCTGTTCTGTGAAACGGGGGCGAACGGGTCCGTAAATCCTTTCCCAAAAGGATTCTGCGACTAAGTTCCCTTACAAGAGGATGTTGTAGCGAACCAGCCCCCATAATTCGTTCAAAATAAGGAGCTTATTCGCAGAATATGACCCGGGGGTGCTACTGACCGGCCCGAGCCCTGGCTAACTCGTCGAGATAGTCCGGCTTCCCGTCCTCCCGCACCAGGTGCGGATAGCGGAGGCCGCCGTGATAGTTGATCGTGCAAGTCTTGAAATAGTCATCTACGAGCGCCAGCAATGTGATGGGCTGTGAGTTCTCCTTTGAGGCTTTGATCGCATCGTCAAGCAGCTCGGATGTGAAGACGCGGCCGTTCACGCCCATGATCTTCATTCCCGAAGAAACGCCCGCTTCAAATGCGGGACTGCCGACAATGGCATCGCTCACCGCGCCGTCCGCTGCGATTTGCAGACCAATGGAGTAGAGCGTGTTGGGGGTGCTGCGTCTGCCCTCGAGCTTCGAAGGCTCAGCGCTAAACGCAACCTTCCAGCCGCTGTTCTCAATCCCTCCAACCGGCGCTTCGGCAGCGGTCGAGTCCAACCGCGTGTGGAACAAAGTCGCCCAGTCGAACGGCGCAATTTTATTGAGATCACCCACGAGCTCGTCGAAGGTATAGGTCTTCACTTCGGGCCCATTGTTCGAGCCACCGTGAAAGGCGAGGCAGAAGTCGTCGATCGATTTCTTGCCGTGAGACTCGCGATGGATGATCGTCGCCACTTCGAGCCATAGCAGGTCGCCTTCGTCGTAGTAGTCGGTACCGCGCTTCCAGTTGAGCCAGCCTCTGCCGAATCCGAAACCGAGTCCGCCTTCTGCATCGGCTGTGTCGCGCAACGGCCGCCACGTGCGCCCGGGCCGTCCCGGCCCAAGCTGCGCCGCAATGCTTGCCAGATATTCGCGATACTCTTCAGGCGTGAAAAGGCCGCTGCGCGCCGCTAGCAATGGCCCGAGGTAATCCGTGAGGCCCTCGTAGCCCCACAGCAGGTCGGTCTTCATCGGCTGCTCATAGTAGGGAACGGTCAGATCCGCAGGCCGCCGATATTTTCCGTTCCACGAGTGCACAAACTCATGCGACAGCAGGCCGCCTAGCGCCATCCCGGAACCGGGCAACAGCAGCGTACGCTCGGGCAGACGGCTGTCGTTGGATTCGTGGTGCTCCAGTCCAAAGTGCGCAACGTGATCGCTCAGCGCCAGCAGAAAGTGATAGTCGCGATAGTGCCGCGCGCCAAAAATCTTGCCCGACTCTGCCACCAGGTTCGTCATTTGTTTTTGGTTTTCAACGCTCATGGCCAGCGCCGCCTCGCTGTCGGCCACGATATCCATCTGGTGGTGGATGGGCTCGCCCTTCGGCGTGATATCGATGTTCTTGTAAAACTCCCCGGTCACGACAGGCGAGTCCACGAGCATATCCAGCGAAATGGGTTTGAACGAAAGTTGATTGTCAGACTGGTTCGCAAGGGGCAGCGAAGTCCCGAATTTCCATCCCTGCGGCATGATCAGTTTGGCTTCGTAGGTCAGTTGTTCTGCCGGCGTGTCCGCAGGATAGAGAAGAACGTCATTCCACTCGAGCACCATCAACCTGTCCGTCGATGAGTAGCCATCGGGTTCGAGGTAGTCATAGTTCGCGTCGAGCTTGCTTACACCCTCGGGAATTTCCAGATGGAAAGTGAAGGCATCCAGCAGGTCGCGCTGCCACGGAATGACCTTTCCATTGCCTTCAAACTTCAGCCCGCTAAGATTCGCGATTGGCCCGTCGGGACCATGCTCGCCAGGAATCCATTTAGGATAGTAGAGAGTCAACGGACCCGCTTTCACCGGCATCACAAGGTGGGCGTGCAGAATCTTCCGCTGCGTCCTGGTGGCGTCGATAGTGAGCGAGATCGTCTCGGCGGCAACGGCCGCACGTCCCGCCATCAGCGGTAACAGGGCAAACAAAACCAAAGAGCGAAAGGGGAACGATGCCATGCAATGCTCCTGATAAGAATTTTGATTCACTCGCGCAGGGCGTGGGCCGTGCATCAGACGGATACGCACCCGGCGCAGTTGGAATTTCCTGTTTAGCTTTTCGTTCCTTCCAGAGCGCCCGTCAGGCTCGACACCCGCTCCACATGATGGCTTCGACACCAGGATTCAAGATCCTTCGCGAGCCGTTCCGTCGCGCGCGGATCGGCATAGCTTGCCGTTCCCACCTGCACCGCGGTGGCGCCTGCAAGCATGAATTCCACCGCATCCTCCGGGCTGATAATTCCGCCCATTCCCGAGAATAGGAATGTCCACGGCTCCGGCGGTCTCGTAGACCATGCGCAGCGCAATCGGCTTGATTGCCGGTCCTGACAATCCGCCCGTGATGTTCGTCAGTCCCGGCTTGCGCGTCTCGGCATCGATTGCCATGGCGAGAAATGTATTGACCAGGCTCAACGCGTCTGCGCCGGCTTTTTGAGCAACACGAGCCATCTGCGCGATCGACGTCACGTTTGGAGAGAGCTTCACGATCAGGGGCCGCGTCGATGCGCGTTTCGCGAGGCTCACCAGGTTCTCGAGGCAATATGCATCGGCCCCGAAGGTCATGCCCCCGGCATGCACGTTGGGACACGAGACATTCAGTTCATAAGCAGAGATGCCCGCGGCGTCGTTAAGCTGCTCGATCACACCGATATACTCTTCGACCGTATAGCCGAAGACGTTGACGATGACTTTGCATGCAGGGTAGCGGCTCAGTTGAGGAAGCTTCTTGGCGAGAAACTCCTTGACGCCGACATTCTGAAGGCCGATTGCATTCAGCATTCCGGCAGTAGTTTGCAGGATGCGAGGCGCCGCATGGCCCGTCATCGGCTCCAGCGAGATGCCCTTGGTTACAAAGCCGCCGATACGTTCCAGCGAGACAATCTCTTCAAACTCGATGCCGTAGCCGAAAGTACCGCTGGCTGCGATGACCGGGTTGGTCAACTCAATGCCGGCCAGTTGCACTTTCATGTCGGGTTTCACGCGAAGATGATTTCCTTGGTCTTGAATTAGTGTCCCGATCGTGTCGGTTTCAGCGCTTCTACGAGCACACGGCCAACCGCTGCCGAGGGCTGATTGACGCCGGCAAGCGAAGCAAATGTGACCGCCAGATCGACCGGGGCTACACGTTCATGATACTCGCCGGGCACGAACGGTGTCCCGTAGAAGGCAAGTGGAACATGACGGTCGTAAGACCACGGGCTGAAGTGCGTCGTACCACCCCAATTCCGCACATCTTCCATTTGGTAGCCGCCCAGCACCAGCATCACAAACCAGTTGCCGTGCTCTGCATAGCTATGCGAAAGCTCACGTCCCCACTCGCTTGGCGGCAACTCGCCCTTTGCCAGCTCCAGTCGCGTGTAGACGCCCGCCACCTGCGGAGAAGGAGGGAGACGATGCTGTGCCGGCAACGACACGCTCGGTTTCGGCGCCTGGCTCGCGACCGCCGCAGGCAGCAAAGCAGCGACAGCGTCCTCCGCAGCCCTCTCATCCACGCCGGCCTTCTGAAATGCCTGCTTGTTCAGCACGAGGTACGGTAGATCCGGCCCAGGCATCAGGTAATTTAGCCTCTCCCCCTGCGAATAGCGTTCGTTCAGCGAGGAATTCAAGCTGGAGTAGAGCGCTTCCATGTTCACATAGGCCGCGTTGATACCAAGCTTTGCAGCATCCGCGGAGACCGGCGCAATCCCGTGATCGGCGCTCAACGCCATCCAGACATTCTTCAGGCCCACACTCTGATCAAGCCAGCTAAAGAATCCGTCGAGATCGTGATCGAGACTCAGAATCATCTGCTCTTCAGATTCCGAATCGGGTCCGAACTGGTGGCCCTGAATGTCATTCGCTGAGAGGGAAATAGTGATGAGATCCGTTACGCCACTCTGACCTAGTTTTTCGCCCGTGATGAGTGCCTTGGCGAAATCGAGCTCGTAACGATTGGCCGCCGGAGTGCGGCCGACAAGATTGAAGAATTCCGTAGTGCCGTCGACATTCGCCTCATGCGCCGCCTGCGCAGAGCGGCCGCTACTGTTGAAGTCCTGCGCCCACGACGGAAGATGCTCCAGGTAATAAGTTGAGGTGGTGAACTTTCCGCTGCTGTTGTCGATCCAGAACGCGGCGTTGGCTGACTGCCCTGCAGGCAGAATCGCTGCCCGGTCCTTGAGCGAGACGCCGAAGACGCGGGCGCGTCCTTGTGTCGCGAGGCGAAGCTCATCGCCAAAGGTCGAGGCACGCAAGTTGCGAGGGGAGGCGCCAATCAGGAACTTTGCAGCGTCCGCAGGCGCACCCGGAACATTGGCGGGAATTGAGCCGGCCGGCAAATCTACTAGCTGGTACCGCTCATCCTCGACCGAGGTTACCTTGCGCTCGTTCGAACGGAACGCATCCCAGAATTCGTTGGACTCAATGCCGTGTCCATCCGTGTAGGCGCCTGTTCCGATCGTCGCATGGCCCGGGGCGGTCTTGGTGTTTGCGTAGTCGTAGTAACACTCAGTGAACCAGGCCCCTTCATCGGTGAATAGCCTGAAACCGTGACCTTTGAACTTGGCGTGATCCCGCGCAAGATAGTCCCCACGAAATTGATCGATGATTACGATCACAATCAGCTTGGGGTTGCCCACGTAGGCTTGACCCGCGGCGCAGAGTGGCAGAGAGATCGAGAGAAGGGAAGCAATGAAGAACGAAATCACATAGAAGGTGGAAATGGACTTATTGCGCATGGTTCGATTCTAACCAGTGGCGGCGTTAACGGGCTGCAACAACGGCCGCATTGAGTCGCGCTAAAATTGAGTTGCTCTAAAAAAGTTGGGCGACCCACATCGGGCCGCCCTCGCTGTCAGAGCAGAGAACTCTAAGCCGTTACGGGCTCGGTGGCGTTCACCTTGACCGGCGTCAGCCATCCAAACCGATCCGGTTTCAGTCCATTGGCGATCGCGAAGAACTCATCCGCGATCTTCTTTGTAATCTCGCCGGTTTTGCCGTCGCCAATCATGATGCGATCAATCGAGCGAATTGGCGAGACCTCTGCCGCGGTGCCTGAGAAGAAGACTTCGTCCGCGATGTACAGCATCTCGCGGGGCATTGCTTGCTCGAATACCGTCAAGCCAAGGTGGCGGGCGATGGTAAGCACGCTGTCGCGCGTGATGCCTGAGAGCGCAGAGTTGGCAAGCGGCGGGGTATAGAGAACGCCATTGCGCACCACAAAAACATTCTCGCCTGAGCCTTCGCTGACCAGGCCGTTCACGTCAAGCGCGATGCCTTCGACGTAGCCGTTGATGTCGGCTTCCATGCGAATGAGCTGCGAATTCATGTAGTTTGCGCCCGCTTTGGCCAGTGCCGGCATGGTATTTGGAGCAAGCCGATTCCAACTTGAGATGCAAACGTCGGCGCCGCCGGTTCCCGCGACATATTTGCCCCACGGGAAATTGGCAATGTAGACCTCGATGGGCGAACCCTTGGGGCTGACTCCGATCTCTCCATAACCACGAAGCGCGATCGGCCGAATGTAGCACGGCGCAATTCCGTTCGCTTCAATCACGTCCACGACGGCCGCGCATAGCTCGTCGAGGGTGAAGGGAAGCTCCATCCGATAGATCTTGGCCGAGTCCAGAAGCCGCTGCATGTGCTCCGGAAGCCTGAAAACCGCGGAACCCTGCGGCTGTGCGTAGCAGCGGATGCCTTCAAACACGCTGGAACCGTAGTGGATCACGTGGCTCATCACGTGAATGTTGGCCTGCTCCCAGGGAATGAGGTTGCCATTGTGCCAGATCTTCGAGGTCGCTTGAATGGGCATTGGGGTTGACGAGCTCCTTCGACCGCGCCCTGCGCGCGATTACCCTCAGCCTATCGCGATTCCCCAGCTTGTGTCACTGCGCCGGTCAACCGCGGCTCAGCAGGGTTCCCGCCAAGGTAACTGGCGGGCCTGTAACCTCTCGGGAATCTGTCTTAGCTCGCTCTTTGAACACAATCCTCGAAATCCAGCCTGTGCTCGACTCCGCGAGGCCACAACTCGGGCTCAGTCACCGCCCTGTGCTAAGGTTCAGGCGTGAAAGATTTAGCACCGCACAAAGAGCGTGTCCAAAAGCGTAGATTGCTGCCCGGCTTGTCGGTCAAGGATGGATACACGCGACATCCGTTTGACCTCGAATTCGGCGTTCGCACCAGCGGCCTGGTTGCCGGACGCGATCTGAAGACCGGACATCGTCACGACCGCCACTCTACTGCCTACTTTGGCGTCGCGCCGTCGGTTCTCCGGTCGCTGCTGAAGCGATGGCGCAGAACCGGTCCTGCCGCGAAGATCGAACAGTTCAAATTTATCGACGTGGGAGCGGGAATGGGACGCGCCGCACTCCTCGCTTCGGAACTGCCGTTTCGTGAAGTGATCGGAATCGAACTCAACCCCACCCTCGTTCGCATTGCGCGCAAAAATGTGTCAACCTGGCGGGCCGAAAAACGGGGCCACTCCCCGATCGTCTTAGTCGAGGGTGATGCCGCGGAATTCAGTTTTCCTCAAGATCCTTGTCTTGTCTTTCTTTTCAACCCATTTGGTGCAACGGTGATGCGACGCTTGTTGAAGAAACTTGCTGCAACCTTCGCCAATCGCCTCGGTCAACTCGATCTGCTCTACGTCAACAACGAGCAGGAGGGCATACTCGAATGCCAGCGGGGGTTCACCCGACTCTTTCTCGGGCAGATTCGCCGTTCCCGCTCCGATGCCATTGCCGATCACACCATCATGGCCAACCAGCCAGAAGGGGAATACGAGTCCGCTAATTATGAAGACTGTTCCATCTGGCGTTGGACGGGAAAATCCAGAAGTCAATGAAGGAGTTGACGAAATAGCCCTCAAGGGAGAAACCTGTCTTGGGGTCGGGGCCGCGTATCGATCTGCCAAGGCAACAATGCCGGTGCCGTTTGACAGCCACGCGGCAGAAGACCCAGAGGTGAAAGGCGTTGAAAGAGCCGCATCTGATTCTCGGAATTGGCGAATTGCTGTGGGATGTGTTGCCGGAAGGGGCGCGACTGGGCGGGGCTCCAGCAAATTTCACAGTGATGGCGGGCCGCCTCGGCAACCACGCAGCGATTTTAAGCAGAATCGGCCGGGATGAGCTTGGCCGCGGCGCCGTGAACCAGCTTGATCCGCTACCCGCTGATACCAGTTTTCTGCAAATCGACCCGGTGCATGAAACGGGACGGGTAACCGTGTCGTTCAACAACGGGCAACCGGAATACACCATTCATCAGCCGGCCGCGTGGGACTCAATGGAACTCTCTGGCGAATGGGTGCAGTTAGCCGAGCGCGCAGATGCCGTCTGCTTTGGCTCATTGGCACAGCGCAGCCTCGAGTCACGGCAGACGATACAAACCCTTGCTGCGCAGACGTCATCACGCTGCATCCGCATCTTCGATGTCAATTTGCGTGCGCCTTTCTACTCGGGCGAAGTAGTGCAGGAATCGCTTGAACTCTGCACCATCGTGAAGATGAATGACGCGGAGGTTCCAATGGTCCTCGCGCTCCTGGGTCTTCCTGCGGAAGAAGATCCGACGCCCGTTTCTTTGCGGTTGGGAGCAGAACGTCTGCTTGCCGAGTTTCCCACCTTGCAGATGGTGGCCATCACGCGTGGCGCCCATGGCAGTCTGCTGGTCAAGCGTGAGGAATGGCACGAGCATCCGGGTTATCCGGTTAAAGTCGTTGATACCATCGGTGCCGGGGACGCCTTTACAGCAGCCATGGCTCACTATCTGCTTCGCGGTGCAGATCTTCTGACACTCAACGAAGCGGGAAACCGGTGGGGCGGGTGGCTTGCCTCGCAAACCGGTGCCATGCCTCCGCTGCCCGAACGCACCCAGGCCGAAATCGTTGCCGCGATTCAACTGGCTGCGTTGTAGAGAATGTATCGTGTAAGTTCGATACTAAGAGAACGCAAACAGAGCCCAAAAGTGAGGGCCCCGACCTGAGAGGTCATTGCATGGCAGGACCACGCACGACGGCGAGCAAACTCATGCCTCCACCGGAGGCAGACCCTGCCAGCAGGGTGACCAAGCATCGTCGTGTCTTCGATCACCTGCTCGCGGGTATCCAATCAGGACAACTCAAGCCCGGTGATCGTCTGCCCAGCGAGGCGGAACTCGGAAAAGTCTTTGAGGCATCGCGTATCACCGTCGCAAAGGCCGTGCTCGATTTACAACGCATGGGTCTTGTGACACGGCGTCCTGGCGCCGGCACCCACGTAATGAGTCAACATAAGGCGGCCGGCCAGACCTTCGGTTTGCTCATCCCTGAACTGGGGATGACGGAGATCTTCGAGCCCATCTGCAATGGCATGATGAGGGCTCACTGTGCACGTCCGGATGCTCTGCTATGGGGAAACTCCTCCACGTCGGTGCGCGAGAGCGCCAAAGAGGCGGAGCAGATGGTTCACTCCTTCATCGTGCAAAAAGTAGCAGGGGTGTTCTTTGCTCCACTCGAGTTATCCGGGGAGAAAGATGCCGCCAATCGCCGCATCGCACGTGCTCTTGATCGAGCCCAGATTCCGGTTGTGCTTCTGGACCGGTGCTACATGCCCTACCCGGAGCGCTCTGCTCACGATCTGGTGGGGATCGATAATCGTCGCGCAGGCTATGTAGCCGCCGCCCATCTCCTCGATCTCGGAGTGCGCCGGCTGGTCTTCTTCGGCGACGCAGACGCAGCAAACACAGTTGACGCGCGCATCACCGGTTTCTTCGAGGCGCTGCGTAATCATGGAGTCACGCCGGACCATGACCCGATCTGGCGTGGCAATGCACAGGACGATTTGTTCATTCGTCGCATGTACGAATCCTTCCGTCCTGATGGCGTCGTCTGTGCGAATGACCTTACCGCAGCGCGCCTGATGCAGTCGCTTCTCGGCCTCGGCGTCCGCATCCCGGAAGAGATTCGAATCGTGGGCATGGACGATGTGCGTTATGCAAGCCTGCTGCCGGTGCCGCTTACCACGATTCATCAGGACTGTGCCGGCATCGGCGCTGCGGCTATGGCCACCATGCTTCAGCGTCTCGAACATCCCGAACTTCCAATCCGCGACGTCTTGGTGCCATTCCGGCTTGTGGTTCGCCGCTCTTGTGGCGCCCACCTGGTGCGAACGATTGAGGAAGATTCAATTTCTGTCCCCGCGGTGCATTAGAGTGATGAAACCGTGATCATCAATCTTGCCCGGCGCGCACACGATCACAATTGGGAACTCGATCCCATTACCCGCTCCCTGTTGGATACCGACTTCTACAAGCTGCTCATGTTGCAGTTCATCTGGAAGCACTTTCCCAACACCCGGGCCACGTTTTCGCTCGCAAATCGCTCCGTCGGTGTGCCGCTCGGCAGCATTGTCGACATTGATCAACTTCGCGAGCAGTTGGAGGCGACAAGGAAGCTGCAGTTTCACAAATCGGAAATGATCTGGCTCGCAGGCAACACATTCTACGGCCGCCGCGGCATCTTCGAGCCTGCGTTTCTGCGCTGGTTGGAGCGCGACTTCCGCCTTTCTGACTTCGATCTTTCCGTTAAAGATGGCCAGCTTTCGTTGCACTTCGAAGGCCCGTGGACAGCAACGACAATGTGGGAGATCTACGCGCTCTCAGCGATCGACGAACTGAAAACACGCGCCAGTCTAAAGCACCTCACCGAGCTTGAACTCGATATCCTCTATGCCCGCGCCAAGAGCCGCCTATGGGAAAAAATGGAGAGACTGCGCGATGTGCCCGGTTTAAGCGTCAGCGATTTCGGCACGCGCCGCCGGCATAGTTTTCTGTGGCAGCAGTACGTCGTGACCGCGATGCGCGATGTTCTCGGCGCGAATTTTGCCGGCAGTTCCAACACCTACATCGCCTACGCACATGACCTCGAGGCCATTGGTACGAACGCGCATGAACTACCCATGGCAATGGCCGCGCTTGCCGGCACCGATGAAGAGGTCAAGTCAGCTCAATATCGCATGCTCGAGCTGTGGCAGCAGACCTACCAGGGCGAGCTTCTCATCCTGCTGCCAGACACGTTCGGAACAACGCAATTTCTGAATGACGCTCCCGATTGGGTTGCCAACTGGACCGGCCAGCGCATTGACAGCAAGGATCCGTATATCGCCGGCGACGAATACATCGCGTGGCTTCAACATCGCGGGCACGACGCGCGTAAAAAACGTCTCATCGCCTCCGATGCGCTCGACGTCGATAGCATCCTTGGTCTGCATGCATATTTTGGCGGCACCCTTCGCAACGGAGCCAAACCTTCTGACTTCCGCAGCGCCCGGGATTTTACCGAGGAACGCCGATGGGTTCCCGAACATCGGATTCGCTTCAGCGCCGGTTGGGGAACCTACCTGACCAACGACTTTCGCCACTGCAACCCGCGCGGCGATGAGAGCTTCGACCCGGTGAGTCTCGTGTGCAAACTCAGTGAAGTCGACGGGCGCCCCGCGGTAAAGCTCTCCGACAACTACTCAAAGGCGATAGGCCCGCCTGCCGAGATCGAACGCTATCGTCGAATATTCGGTTCGGCTGGTGTTGCCAATGCCCCTGTTTTCATCTGATACTCCCGATATGCGCGGGGCGGGCAAAACCGCTAGGATAATTTCATCAACAAGGAGATCTAGGGTGAAGAGATTTTTTGTAATTGCAGTGGCAGCGGTTTGTTTGCTGATCGGTTTGCCGTCGGCCAAGGCGCAGGCTGTCGGCGTCAACGGAAAATGGCATTTTGTTTTGGCCACTCCCGGTGGAGATCGCGACGTGGATGTCGATCTTTCTGTCGATGCGGACGGAAAGGTGACGGGAAAATTCGCCACGACCGATGTAGCCGGAACCTATAAAGACGCTCAGCTCGATCTCAATTTTCCATTCACCTCCGACGAGGCGGGTGTGACTGCGGATATGAAGATCACAGGCAAACTGGATGAAGCCGCCGCGATCAACGGCTCCTGGGAGTTTTCTTCCTACAATGGAAGCTTCAAGGCCACCCGTCCCGCAGCGGCAGCCGAGCCTGTGCCGGCATCGCAACCTGCGGCACCCGCTGCGCCCGCACAGCCTCCGCCGGCTCAACCTGCGCCACAATCCTAGCTTCGAAGTTTGACAAGGCGTCTCAGGGCTTCCTGCACATTTCGCATCCCGCTAGGGAACCACGCGAAAAAGGGAAGCCCCTTTCGCGCGACACATTGATCCGCACGCTCCAGGCCGGGGAAAATTGCCTTCCGTGATCCGGTTGGCCCCAAGAGGATCGAAATCGTCGCCCAACCGGTCGATAAGTCTTGCGTTACCTGCGTGAGAATGCTAACTTTAAATGAGTGAGTACGCGCTTAACCAGCTAGGAGCCTTCCCCAAATGGCAAGACCTAGAAGCGAAGACAAACGTAAGGCGATCCTCGAAGCCGCTTTAGAGCTTTTTGCGGAGCGGGGAATTGGCCACGTACCCACATCCGCCATATCCGCTGCGGCGGGTGTTGCGGAAGGAACGCTTTTTACGTATTTCAAGAGCAAAGATGATTTGCTGAACGAGCTTTATCTTGAGATTCGCAGGGAAATAGATCGGCAGCTCGAGGGTTACCCCGCAGATTCGGATCCTCGTACCCGGGTTCAGTTTGTTTGGAACAAGCTGGTTGATATGTCGGTGGCTCAACCAAAGAGACTTAAGGTCCAAACCCAGCTTCGCACCTCGGGTCGGCTTTTGAAAGATTTGGAAGTTCCTGGCCGCACCGTCCGCGAGATGCTGAAAACCACGCAGGAGGCGATCGCGGGTGACGAGTTCAGGCAGGCCCCATCAGATTTCATCGTGCTTCTGATACGTGCTCAGGCCGAGGCTACCGTCGAATACATCCTTGCTCACCCAGAGCAGGAGTCCATCAGCCGGGAGATGGGTTTCAAGCTGATTTGGAGAGGGCTCACGGGACAATAATTTTTTCGCTTTATTTAGATGAGTGATTGGTCACCCATTATAAGCGATGAAGAATGAAGGAGAAAAGCGCAACCGTGTACCAACTAGACTCAACGCAGCAATGGTCTGCGGCAAATTTCCCCCCTGAAACTGGAAAGCTGGCGGTGGTTACCTGCTCTGCAAATGGGCTGGGGCTCGACATTGCCGCGGCACTTGCTGAAGCTGGTGCAGACGTTATTCTGACCGGACGCAACCAGGCCGACGGACACGAGGCTCTCGCCAACATTCGGCCCCTCGTTCCCAACACACTGTTGCGTTTTGAGAAGCTCGACCTCACCAGCCTCGCGTCTGTCGCAGACTTCAGTTCGCGGTTGGTCCGTGCAGGTCGACCGATCGATTTGCTGGTGAACAATGCGTGCACGCTCGCCCTTCTCAATCGGCAGGTAACGCCGGATGGCTTTGAATTGCACCTGGCCGCCAACTACATGAGCCACTTCGCGCTGACAGCTCGCTTGCTTCCCCTTCTGCGCGCCAGCAGGCACCCAAGAGTCCTTCAGGTTACGAGCACAGGCCGACACCACGGTGAAATCCATCTCAGCGACCTGCAGCTTGAGCGTGGCTTCACGCCGTTGAAGGCTTACAGTCAATCAAAGCTCGCCATGCTGATTTTCGCGCTTGAGCTTCAGCGGCGGAGCGACGATCACGGCTGGGGGCTGCGGACCACGGCTGCTCAACCAGTCGGTGCGCGAGCCGCGCTTATCGCAAACTCGTTGGAGGTTACAGGTTCGGCTGGGTGGTACCGGCGCGCTTTAGGATTCGACCCGAATGAGTCGCTCCGCGGTGAATTTTTGTTGACCAAGACTGAGTCTGGAGAAGAAACCGCGGAACCTTCAAGCGCAAAGAGCCTGATGGATGTAATTGGCCCGCCGGCTCCGGAAGCTCTCGATATGCGGGTCTATGACCCCATGATGGGACGCACTCTCTGGGAGGCATCAACCAGGTTGACGGGCGTGGATTGGCCGACAGACTGAGAGTCTCCCTCTAAAGATGCACCGCGTCTATTGCCCACCACCCGGAGCCGGCGCAGGCGCTGAGTCTTGCGCCTCCGAGGCTGGAGGAATCGGCTTGTTTTTCGTGCGGAGATAGGCCACCAGCTGCGCCACCTCTTCGTCCGTCAGGGACTCGCGAAAGGGCGGCATCTTCGGTCCCCCATTCAAAATCTGACTCGTGATTTTGTCGGTCGGCCAGGCCTTGTCCTTGGGTATCCCGACGAGGGAGGGTCCTTTTTTGGCGCCAACTCCGCCGACGCCGTGGCAATAGGCGCACCCCTTGTCGCGAAAGAGAACGGCGCCCGCTTTTTCGTCGTCTTTTTTGGCGCCGAAGACAGAGGCAGGACTTGAGGCAATCAGGATGATGGCGAGCAGAAAGGGAAGAGAGAACCACTTCGTGTAAATATTCACAAATGCTATTTTCTCATAGCGAATATCGTCGCGACTCGCGCGAGATGATTGCCGACCGCTGTGATATTCCGCTGACCTTGTTGAAGAAATTCGATCATACGTGTCATCAGCAGCGGTGAGCTGAGATCGACGCCAACATCCTCCGGTGGAATGCATTCCACAATTTAAACTTTACAGGTATGACAGGCGCATCTTTCGCGTATGCGAGCCAGTTACGACTCGAACTGGGCTTGCGCAATCGAACCTATGCGCGCGGCCGGGCACATGTCGAGAGCTACGGCGGATTTCCAGTCGTGGTGTATGCACCCGAGGAAGGCAGGCATGGAAATTTCTTTGAGCCTGCGTACCAAGCCATCTCTGCGCGGCCGCAATGGCTCAAGCGCTTCGACAAGATTCATTCACAAGGGCGCTCACTGCCCAAACCGACCCTTGATCCGGCCCGACGTTGGCGCGAACTCGATTCGTCGATGAGCTCGGATGCCTTGCTGATGAACGTGTTTTGCACGCCCGGCGTTATCGACTCGATTGCAATTCGCAGGATGCTCGGCATCACGAGCGGCGACGAGCCGATTTTTGGCTGGAAGGCACGAGTTCCGCTGACCAGCGGCCGATTTGATCGTACTGAAGTTGATATGCGATGGGGCGATCTGCTGGTTGAAGCCAAGCTGACGGAGAGCGATTTCCAATGCCGCGCGGCGACAATCGTTGAATCGTACCGGGACTTCGATTCGGTCTTTGACAGGGAACTGCTGCAGCGTGTCGAGATCCGCACCAAAAGGCGGCGCGAAGCCGTTGAGCTAGCCGAGGAGTTCACCCAGGAGTGGGAGCCGCCTTGCGAAGACAATGGTGCTGAGGCGCGGGCATTCCAGGCGGAGATTGCGGCCACGGCGGACGATCGGCAGCCAAAAGATCCCGGCTATGCCAGTTATCAGCTCATTCGCAATGTACTGGCGGCTCATGCGCAGGGTGCGAGTTTCTGCGTGATCCACGACGAGCGACGTCCGGATCTGCGCGAGGCATGGTTCCGTGTTATGGCGGCGGTGAAGTCTGCGGATATGAAAATGCGGTGCAAAGTGCTCACTTGGCAGGAACTCGCCCCGCTCTTAACCGAAGGACTGCAGAGATTTCTAGAGGATAAATACGGCATCTTGGCTGCCGGGACATCCGGCGCCGAAAATCGACTGCCACGCTGATCTCGGATAGAGATGTGGTGTTTCTGACCACCGTAATGTAAAAGCGTTGGCGGCCCTTATGTAAGGAATCGTGTCAGTGGTACAAATAGATAGATTTATTTCAAAACAATGCGCACGTTCGTTTCAGTTCCACCTGCTTGTGTCATGTGCGATTTCTTCGTTTTCTGATGCTTGCGTGATTGAGGGAACAACACGATCTTGCGCTAGTGGTCCGTCTGCGATTTTGCAGACATGTGAGGAAAATTATGCTGAGAAGAATTCCAGTTTCCTTGGTCGTTTTAGGTTGCCTGACATTTACTTCCGCAATTACCACAAGCGCGCAAGAAGTTGTCCATGCCCTTACTGGAACGATTAAGTCCATCGATGCCAATGGAAAGACAATCACGATTTTTACCGACAAAGGGTCGGAAGCCACGTTTCAATGCATGACGAATCCTCAAACAAGACTGGTATTCGACAAGAAGATTCGCGCGGATGCAAAGGCGGCGGATACCTTCACAGACATGGGTTATGTCATCGTCTTCTACTTTGGCAACAGCGATGTGCGGACTGCGGTGGCATTGCGCAGTCTCGGAGCAGGACCGTTCACATCGGGCGCCGGAACTGTCGTCAAGTTTGATGCCAGGGCTCATTCTGTCTCGATCAAAGATGAGTCGGGAGCGATTCAGTCGTTCAAGCTCACCACAGATACCGTGGCGGAAACCGGCGTTGGCGTCCTTGATGGATCCAAGTTTCACAGCAACGAGGGCGATCGAGTACGTGTCGTTGCCAAGGCTGAAGATGGCAGCCCGTCGGCCCTCTTTATCCATGCGATGTAAGTTGGACTAAGAGCAATCTGAAATTCGCGGCTCACATGTGCAGCGCAATTTCCGGCCAGGCATCATCGGCCTGAAGAACTGTTCCTGCACCCTTACCTCCCGGCCCCCGGGATGTAGTGGTACTCGATCTTTGTTGGGATCTTGACCGGGTCTCCAGTGATGTCATGTGTGTGCCAGACTACGCTCTCGCTGGCCACTTCAGCGTGTTTGCGAAGGAATTCGAGCGCGTAGGTGCTCGCCGTCGGATCGTCTTTCTGGTCCGCAAATTTAGCCGATTCGATCGCGGCTTTTTCCTTCTCTCCGAGACGCCGATAGAGAATGGCAAGTTGATAATGCGCGGCAAGATCGTCTGGATCGATTGCCTGCAATTTCTCGTATTGGGCTCTTGACTCCGCGTAATCGTGCTGCTGGTAGTAGCTGAATCCCAGTTCGCGAAGCCCGTCTTTGGCCAGCGGATACTTGGCAAGCATCGCCTTCAAATCTTCGATCGCTTCTTTGACCTGCCCGGCATTCCTCTCCACCAGGGCGCGGTAATAAAGGGCGCGTGGGTCGCCGGGAAGCAGCGCGAGCGCCTTGGCGAGGTTCGGTTTGGCGTCGTTGTAGCGCTCCCACGAAATCTCGACTACAGCCATGTTGGTGTAAGCGTCTGCGTAGTCGGGCCGCAGTGCCGCCACTTGCTTAAACGCCCGCACCGAGGGCTCGTATTGCTGAGCATCAAGCAGGGCGATGCCGTAATTGTTCCAGCGCATCCACTCCTTGTTTTCATCTGCAGCAGGAGCGGCAGGCTGGTTCTCTCCAATCTTCAGCACCCTTGTCTGCGATGCGACATCGATAATCGGCATCGGGAAATGCTGCTGCCCGGTCTGATCCATCGCGTAGTCAATGAAGTGCTGATTGAAGCGGCGGTACTTGACGGTCGCAGTGATCGAAACCGGGACGGAGATCTCCTTTGGCAGGCGGAACCTGTAACGAACCAGTTGGGAACGGCCTGATTGAATCGTGTTGTTATATGCCAGGACGCGGTTGTGCCAGATCTGATGAAGATCGTTCAATTCGCCCTTGGTGTTGATGAGCCGGTTCGTAAAAGAGTGCGCCGATGGGTCAAGGTTTCCATCAGGCTGAATGAATCCACTTTCGCTGATTACCTTGCCGACGGCGTCTTTGACGGTGAAGTTGACCCATGATTCATAGAAATCGCGTTGCTCCGGTACATAGGAGTGCGCGATTCCCTTGTTCTGAATCACCACGTCCGCAACGAGCGTTTCTCCGGCCGCAAGAGAGAAGCTGGTCAGTCCAAGGGGCGCGACGAGCGCCTGATCTTTGCCGGTTGCGCCGTCATTTTCCTTCTCCAGAGCGAAGATGTCGACATTCAAGACGCCGCCGCCGAGAGGCCCGTCCTTGAGGAACGCGACCAGCTTTTCGGCTTGCTCATCGTACTTGTAGTAGGCCGCCATGAGCGTGTTGGCGCCGAGCCAGCGATGACTCTTGAACTGACCGTCCTTCGCGCCCGGATCGGATGCACCGGGAGCCAACGGTTCAGACTTCATGTGGCAGGTCTGGCAGGTCGAAACGACATCTTTGCGATAGAAGGGAAGCGGCGACTGCTTGGTAAAACTGGCGCCTTGCCATTCGTCGTAGACCGTAAATGCGCGCAGAAACTTGTATTCATCAAGCGAACGCGGGATGGCGGCCTTGTGGCACGCGGCGCAAAACTCTGGAGTCTTGTAGAGCGGGCGCATCACGGCTTTGGAGTGGCGATCAAGATGGGACAGGATTTCTGTGTCGGAGACCGGACGCGTCACGGGCTCGCCCTTTTCGTCGACTATCACCGCGGGAATACCCATCACGTAGCTGCCCGTACCTGTAGCGTCTGTGGACAGTATGGAATGGCAGGTCGAGCAGGTGAGCCCTTCGTCCTCGAATGGGCGTTTCTTGGGCATGCCTTGCGAAAGGTCGCCTGAGAGCAGCGCAACAGGGTTGTGGCAGCCCTCGCAGTGCCGGGAGTACTGAACCCCCTTTTCAGCGATGAGCAGATTTACGTTCTTTAGATACCAGGGATTACGGAAGGCGTTTGAATGGACTGACTGACGCCACTGGTGGTAAGCCTCCTGATGGCAATGGCCGCAGTACTGCGCGTTGTAGAAAGACTTGGGGCTGAGGAATTGTCCGTTTACTGACGTTGCGTTGGACGGGAGAAACGGCGACTCCTTGCCAAATGCGTAGTTGTATCGACCCGACACGGAGTCGTGGAAAGCCGTTGTTGCGCCGCTGACCTTGATGTTGGCTGTGTAAGCGGCGCCTGCCTTTGAGGTGTCGGCTGCAGGCGGAGCTGGCGCAGTACTAGTCTCGGGCACAGGGTCGGTTCCCGCACGAACAGCCCAATTCGCCGTGAGCGGTAGGGCAATGAGGACTACCGTAAGTGCCCAGCGGCGCGGCGCGGTCTTCAACATCGTTGAGTGAACTCCAGGAAAAGTGCCTAAATTCAAATCCGGCGCACCAGGAATGGTAGCGGGGGGACAAAAGAACGGTAACAGGGGCGGGGGATGCGCTGTCTACCATCGAAAGTTGGAGGTCGGCGTGTTTTTTAGCCTGCCAAAAACAGGTGCACCGACGTTTAGAACGGGCGCGCCGCTCTTTTGCAGCAAACGGTTCATAGGGTGGGATGAACGGGCGAAAAACGCATCTGGACTGGTTTGGAAATGCACATCTTCTTAGCCAAAACCAACCCCAAACTGGTACGTTGATTGAGTAGGAATTCTTTTCCGCAGATGGCCTCAAGTCCTTATTTTTCTCTGGCTGTTTTGTTCGTAGCTGCCCTTGGGTTCGGGCTGGCTCCGCTGGGGCTGGCATGGGGCTGGCGGAAGGCGTTTTCTCCAGCAAAACCAAACGCAATTAAGAACGACATCTACGAGTGTGGCCTGGAGTCCAAAGGCGACGCTTGGATGCAGTTCCGCTCGGCCTACTACCTTTACGCGATCATTTTCTTGATTTTTGACGTGGAAGCGGTGTTTTTACTTCCATTTGCAGTTGCGTTTACGGGTCTGGGCGCGGCTGCATGCGCGGCAATGCTGGTGTTCGTGCTGCTGCTGATCGAGGGACTCGCGTGGGCATGGGCAAAGGGCGTTTTGACCTGGGTGTAAGAACAGCGGCGAAGGAATTAGGGGCTGACAGATGGCTGTAGATGAGGGATTGAAGATCGAACTGGGCAAGCAGGGCGTCTTCGTAACGACCATCGAAGAGCTCTACAACTGGGGACGTCGAAGCTCCGTCTGGCCGATGCAATTTGGCCTGGCTTGCTGCGCGATTGAGATGATCGCGACCACGATGGCTCGCTACGACCTGGCGCGGTTTGGGTCTGAGGTTTTCCGCCCGTCACCGCGGCAGGCTGATTTGATGATCATCTCGGGAACTGTGACCAAGAAAATGGCCCCGCAGGTGGTCCGGCTCTATAACCAGATGGCGGAGCCAAGATACGTGATTGCGATGGGCGCCTGCGCTATTTCCGGGGGGCCATTCAAGCAGGGATACAACGTCTTGAAGGGAATCGATCGTTACATTCCGGTCGACGTTCATATTCCGGGCTGTCCGCCCAGGCCTGAAGCGTTGATTCAGGCATTCATGACCCTGCAAAAGAAAATAGACGGCCAGTCCTTGACCGGAGAGGACCGCCCGCGTCATTTGAATTCCGAAGCGCAGGGCGAGTTTCCAGTTCCAGTCCAGGGCGAACATGATCTCGAGCCGACCTCGAATCCGGGCGTATGGACCGTGCCGGTGGTGATTCGCTGATGAAGACCGTTGAGGAAATCAAGGCGGCAATCGAAGCTGCGGTGCCGGGCGCCGCATTGACGATTGTGCCCAACGGCAGTCCCAGTGGCCAGCATTCCCTGCGCCTTGCGCCGGAGCATGCTGTTGAAGTGGCGAAGTTCCTTCGCGACGATGCAGAACTCGCGCTCGATTTTCTTTCCAATGTGACAGGCGTCGATTACCTCGACAAAGAAATCTCGGAAAAAGTTAAAGTGACGCGTCCGGTCACAAAGACCGTGGACGGCGTTGAGCAGACCGTGGAAGAGACAGTTGAGGAGACCCGCAAGCACGTCGAGCCGGGCTATCTTGAAGCCGTCTATCACCTCTTTTCTGTGGCAAAGAAGTATGGACCGGTCGTCCTTCGAATGCGGACCAGGAACCGCTCCGACGAAGTTGAATTGCCTTCGCTCACGCCGATCTGGCGGTCGGCAGAGTTTCAGGAACGCGAAGTCTTCGACCTCTACGGCATTGTCTTCAAAGGTCACCCCGATCTGCGGCGGCTTTTGATGTGGGATGAGTTCAAGGACCACCCGATGCGCCGCGATTATGTAGAACCTGACGATTTCGAGTACGAGCCCACCCCGCATGACAAAGTCCTCGCACGGGCGCAGGCTCATAAGTCCGCGGTTGCCGCCGGGGAGGAAAAACCATGAACTCCCTCGACGTCAAGACGGAAAGGCCGGAGGGCTGGAATCGGCCGCCGGTCATCGAACCGGATGGTGACGGTGAGTTGCTTGAAGTGGCAATGGGGCCGCATCATCCCTCAACCCACGGCGTATTCCGCATGGATCTCGCACTCGATGGCGAGCGCGTAATTCGGCTGAAGCCGGTGTTTGGCTACCTGCATCGCAACCACGAACAGATTGCAGAGACAGTCAGCTACCTCGCCATGATGCCGTATACCGATCGGCTCGACTACATATGTTCGTTGACCAACAACTGGGCCTATGCGCTTGCTGTTGAAAAGCTGGTCGGGCAGGAAGTTCCTGAGCGTGCCGAGTATCTCCGGGTGATATTGGCGGAACTGACGCGCGCGCAAAATCACGCATCGACGATCGGATTTCTGCTGCAGGAGATGGGAGCGAGCGGCACACCCTTGATGTATGCCTTTCGCGAACGCGAGAAGATTCTCGACTTGTTCGAGAGCCTGACGGGTTCGCGCATGATGTGCAACTACATGCGCTTTGGAGGCTGTCGCGTCGATGCCTCACCCGCGTGGCTCGATGCGGCGCGCAAGGTTGTCGCGGCGCTGCCTGCATTCGTGGATGAGTTTGAGCGATTCCTGAGTGGTAATGAAATCGTGATGGCGCGGTGCCAGGGTGTTGGAATTCTGCGGCCGGATCTGGCGGTCAACGCCGGCGTAACCGGGCCGATGCTGCGCGCTTCGGGCGTGAACTATGACATTCGCAAAGTGGATCACTACGGCATCTATGACCGCTTCAAATTCCGCGTGCCGCTGGGCGATCATGGCGACATCTACGACCGCTACATGGTTAGGGTCCTCGAGATTCGCGAGTCCATCGGAATCCTTGAGCAGGCGTTGAAAGATATTCCAAGTGGACCGGTGATGGATCCGAAGGCGAAGATTCGCGGATTCAGGCCGAAGCCCGGCGAGGCATACGGGCGGATTGAAGCGCCAAAAGGGGAGCTAGGCTTTTATCTGATCAGCGATGGAACCCCGAATCCTTATCGCTACCGAGTGCGGCCTCCGAGCCTGATTAATCTGACGGTGCTTGAAGATATGTGTCTGGGCAGCAACGTGGCAGACGTTGTGTTGATTTTTGGAAGTGTCGATATTGTGTTGGGTGAAGTGGACCGGTAAGGACTAAGGAACAGGAGACGGCATTGCTCGGTGAAGGAATTCTGAAGGGACTCGCGGAGACAGCAAAGAACTTTGCTGGCAGCTTTGTCTCGAAAGAGCGAATGACGACGGTCGAGTATCCAGAGGAGCGGCTACCGCTACCGGAGGCCTCGCGCAATTTCCCGTTTCTGGTCTACGACGGATCGGATTGGGAAGCAGGGCTGCGCTGCGTGGCTTGCCAGATCTGCGAAAAAGAATGCCCGCCTAAATGCATTTTCATCGAGAAGAGCAAAGACAAGAAGCCTGACTATGTTGGAAAGCCGCAGATTTATCCCACGAAGTTTGACATTGATATTTCCGTTTGCATGAGCTGCCAGATCTGCGTTGAGGTTTGCCCGTTCGAAGCGATCAAGATGAACAATGAGTTCGAACTGGCGACCGACGACCGCTTTGGCGACTTGCTGCTGGATCGGAAGGAACTGGCAAAATCGAACGAGTATTACCACCAGATTCACCCCACCGAAGCCGCAGAGGTAGATGCGCGCCTGGCAGCGGAAAAGGTCAAGGCGGAAGCAAAGGCGAAGGCCGCCGCGGATGCAGCCGCTGCAAAAGCCGCCGCACCTGCAACAACTCCTTCAGTCGCGCCGGTTGCGAGCGCGAAGCCAAATGAGGGAGAGCCCAAGCCATGATCGACCGGCTCGACCAAATCTTTGTGCTCTTGAAACATTGGCTCATCGGATATCTGCCGTCCGAATGGCAAGCAGCCGCCGGCGTTGTGCTGAGCGTGGTGGTCATCATCGGGCTCTATCCCGCGCTGTTCGCTTTGACAACGGTTCTGGAACGCAAAGGGGTAGGCCGAATTCAAAACCGGCTTGGGCCAAATCGCGTTGGACCTTACGGCATCCTGCAACCGGTGGCGGACGGCATCAAGTCCCTGACCAAAGAAGATATCGTTCCGCGAAGCGCAGACGCAGTGGTGCACTTTCTGGCTCCGGTTCTGCTGGTACTCACGGTATTCATGGGATTCGCCGTGCTGCCAATGGGTCGCAACATGGTGCTGGTGGATATGGATGCCGGCCTGTTGTTCTACTTCGCCATGGGAGCTTCGACGGAGTTGTCGGTCTTCATGGCCGGGTGGTCGAGCCGCAACAAATACTCCCTCTTGGGCGCGATGCGCGCCGTAGCGCAGATGATCAGCTACGAAGTGCCGCTGTTGCTTTCGAGCGTGGCGGTGGTTATGGTGACCGGATCACTTTCCCTTGTAAAAATTGTTGAGGCGCAAAACCACTACTCGTGGGGATTCCCGCACTGGTTTATTTTCACCCCGTGGGGATTGGCCGGATTCCTCATGTATGCGATCGCCGCGACGGCAGAGACCAATCGCTCCCCATTTGATTTGCCTGAAGGCGAATCAGAGTTGGTCGCCGGTTATCACACAGAGTATTCGGGATTCAAATTTGCGCTGTTCTTCCTTGGCGAGTACGTGGCGATGTTTTCGATCTCGGGATTGGGAGCGACGTTGTTTCTCGGTGGATGGTCGGCGCCTCTCGCATCTCTAACCTGGGTCCCATCCTGGATATGGTTCTTCGGCAAGCTTCTGGTCTCGATGTGTGTCTTCATCTGGCTGCGCGGAACGCTCCCCAGGCTTCGTCAGGATCAACTGATGAACTTCGCATGGAAGTTCGTTCTACCGATGTGCCTCTTGAATTTGTTTGTGGTTGGCCTCTGGCGGTTCATGGGTGACGGATTGTTGCGATGGGTGGTCTGCTCGGCCATCCTGGTGCTCGCCTATGTCGGAATCGGCTGGGAAGGGATGAGCAGAAAGCGCTTGGGAGCGAGGAGCTACCGCTATGCGGATTGAACGTCGCGCGAGTCTGCTGGAAGGGAGCGGCCGATGGGAATCACTTTTTATGTAATCTCGGCGCTGACCGTGTGCGGAGGGCTGGCAGCGGTGCTGCTGAAGAACACCGTGCACTGCGCCCTTGCGGTGACCGTGGCTTTCGCGGGGCTGGCGCTGTTGTTCTTGCAACTCGATGCGCAGTTTGCGGGATTTGCGCAGATTCTTGTCTACATTGGCGCGGTAGCCATTCTTGTGGTGTTTGCGATTCTGCTGACGCGCGGATCAGACACGCCAAAGGACGGAGTCTTCAGCAAGACATGGCTCGCGGGACTGGCGATTGCTGCTGCTGTATTTTCAGTTTTGGGATGGGCTGTGTTGCAGTCCGCGCGAGGCCTGCCCCACATGACGGCAGCGCCGAGTGTGACGGTCAACCAGATTGGCGAAGCTCTCATGGGACGCTACGTGCTCCCGCTTGAGATCGTGGCGGTGTTGCTGACAGCGGCGCTTGTGGGCGCGGTGATTGTAGCCATGCACGAGAAAGAGGGGGCTAAGTGATCGCTACGCCGCTCGCAGGTTATCTCTTGGTCGCTGCGCTGGTATTTGCAATCGGGTTGGCGGGAGCGTTGACCCGGCGCAACGCGATTCTTGTGCTCATTGGCATCGAACTGATGCTGAATGCCGCGAATCTGAATCTGATCGCGTTCTGGCGTTATGGACCTCATCCCGAGGCGTTGACAGGGATGATGTTTGCGATCTTCTCGATCGCCGTGGCCGCGGCGGAAGCTGCGGTTGGATTGGGCCTGGTAATTTCCATCTATCGTCACGCAAAGACAACGGACCTCGACCAGATCAACAGGATGAAAGGGTGAGCCGGTCATGCAGGAATTGACTCAATCCTTTCAGCCGCAACTTGCAGGTGGGTCCTCGGTCGCTGATCTGCTATGGCTGATTCCTGCGGTGCCGATTGCGGCTTCCGGCGTAATTGCGCTGCTGAAACAACCTCGCCGAAAGACGGCTGCGGGCCTTGCCATTTGTTCCCTGGCATTCTCATTACTGATGTCCCTTGCCGCGTTTGGCCATGTCGTGAGTGGATGGGCTCACGGCAACGCCATTCGCGAGACGGTCAACTTCAGTTGGATTCAAGTTGGCACAACGCATGTTGAACTGGGCTGGGTGCTCGATCCGCTATCTGCGGTGATGTTGGTGATGGTCACATTCGTGGGGCTGCTCATCTTCATCTATTCGACCGGCTACATGCAGCACGATGAAAATTTCACGCGCTTCTTCTGCTTTCTCTCTTTGTTTGCGGGAGCGATGCTGGGCGTAGTGATTTCGAACAGCATTCTGCTGCTGTTCATGTGTTGGGAACTGGTCGGCCTGACCTCGTATTTGCTGATCGGATTCTGGTATCAGAAACCGTCAGCGGCTGCGGCGGCGAAGAAAGCATTTCTGACGACACGCGTTGGCGATGTCTTTTTTCTGCTTGGCATCGTGTGGCTGTTCGCGCAGACCGGCACGCTGCTGTTTTATGACAGCGGCGCTGGCTCGATGGAGAAGCTCGCGCTCGGCGGATTGCTGGTGCACCCCGCAATGTTCGGCCTGAGCGCGGCGGGGGTGATTGGGCTGCTCATCTTTGCCGGGGCTGCGGGAAAGAGTGGTCAGCTTCCGTTGCACGTGTGGCTGCCCGACGCGATGGAAGGACCCACTCCTGTGTCGGCGCTGATTCACGCAGCGACGATGGTGGCGGCTGGCGTGTATCTGATCGCGCGCGTGTATCCGCTGATGGAAGCCGGAGCATTGGCCGGGGGCACCACAACAGCCCTGACAGTGGTGACATGGGTTGGCGCATCGACTGCCGTGTTTGCAGCACTGATCGCAGTCGCGCAAAACGACATCAAGCGCATCCTGGCTTATTCGACCGTGTCGCAACTTGGCTACATGATGGCCGGCTTGGGAATGGGCGGCGTGGCGGTGGGTATGTTCCACCTGATCACTCATGCATTCTTCAAGGCGCTGCTTTTCATGGGAGCGGGATCGGTGATCCACGGTGCCCATGAAGAACAGGACATTCGAAAGATGGGCGGCCTGAAGGGCGCGATGCCACTAACCTTTGCGACATATGCGATTGGCATGCTTGCGTTGTGCGGGGTCCCAATCGTGTTTTCCGGATTCTGGAGCAAGGACGCGATTCTGGAAGCGGCACAGCATTGGACAGTGGCGCGCGCTCCGTTTTACATGCTGGCGTTTGGCGCGGTGCTGACGGCTTTCTATATGACAAGGCAGATGAGCTATGTGTTCTTCGGCGCCTGGCGCGGGCATGGACATGCGCATGAGAGTCCGCGGGTGATGACGACGCCCCTGGCGATCCTGGCGTTTTTTGCAATTACGCTGGGTGCGATCGGAACGCCGGCGTGGCCGTGGTTCCGCAGTTTCCTGGAGGATCGGACTGCTTCGCTGGAGATGGCGAGGTTTGGCGAGCCGCAGTTCTGGCATCTGCTTGGGATCTCGACTGTGATTGTCGTGGTCGGTCTCGGCCTCGGATGGTGGCTCTATGGCAACAAGTCGCCAAGCGCCGACGAACCAGATGCGCTCGAGCTTACGATGCCTCCCGTTTGGGCTGCGCTCCGCGACAAACTTTATGTGGATGAGTTTTACGCCGCGACAGTGATTGCGTTCTACCACTGGTGGGCGAAGGTTGCCGACTGGCTCGATCGCCGTATTTGGGGCGGGATTGTGGCCGGGGTTGCGCTGGTTTTCGGCTGGTGGGCGCAGTTGAATCGATTCCTCGACACGAACATCGTGGATGGCACTTTCGACAAGGGCTGCGAAGAACTGGCCAGCGGTGGCGGGCTTCTGTCTCGCGTCCAAAGTGGCCGCATTCAGACTTATCTGCGCTTGTTGGCACTTGCCGTCGTACTACTGACCGCGATCCTGATCTGGAGCAGCCGAGGATGAACGGAATTCCTGTGTTGACGCTGCTGACGTTGCTGCCCGTCGTGGGAGCAGCCATTTCGATCTGGTCGGGCAGAAACGCGCGAGTCGTGGCGCTCGTAACGACACTGGCGGCATTAGCGCTCTCCATCGTGGTTTGGACCCATTTGCCGGCCGACGGATCGATCGGGATGGTTGAGCACTCCCCATGGGCACCTTCGCTGGGCGTCGAGTATCACCTGGGGGTTGATGGCCTCGGGGCGTTGATGTTGGTGCTCTCGGCCATCGTGACGTTGCTGTCAGTAGATGCGGCGAACCGGGTTCATCATCAGCCGGGTCTCTACTTCGCATTGGTGCTTCTGCTTGAAGCGGGACTCTTCGGTTCGTTCACTGCGCTGAATTTCTTTCACTGGTTTTTGTTTTGGGAACTCAGTTTGATTCCGGCGTTCTTTCTGATCAAGTTGTGGGGCGGTTCGCGGCGCGGGCCTGCGGCGACGCAGTTCTTCGTCTACACCATGGCAGGAAGCGTAGCGCTGCTGGTGGCATTTCTGGCGGTGTTCCTCTCAACCGGCAGCATGGAGTTTGGACAACTTGCCGACATGGCCTCGACCGGCGCATTGCAGAGCGCCGTGACGGCACATCTGGGGCCGGTGATGATGTGGCTTGCGATCGGCGTGCTGGCGGGGTTTGCGGTGAAGGTACCCCTGGCGCCATTTCACACATGGCTGCCTGCTGCGTATGCTGAAGCGCCTTCGCCCGTAACGATGCTGCTGACCGGCGCAATGTCGAAAATGGGTGTGTATGGATTGTTGCGGATTGCGCTCCCTCTCTTCGGTGCCCAGATCGCGCAGATAAGAACGCCGCTTCTGGTGCTGGCCGTGGTGACAGTGGTTATGGGCGCGTGGGCTGCCGCGGCGCAGAAGGATTTGAAGCGAGTGTTCGCGTATTCGTCGGTCAATCACCTCGGATATTGCCTGCTCGGACTTTTTGCATTGGCGGTGCCAACCGTAGGCGCTGAGACGCACGCCAGCCAGGCTGCGGCGTTGAACGGAGTCATTCTGCAGATGTTCAATCACGGACTGACTGCGGCAGCGCTTTTCTGGTTTGTCGCGAAGATTCAGCAACGCAGCGGTGGGCATCGCGGCATCGACTACTTCGGTGGCCTGCGGAAGCCCGCTCCCGTGTTTGCAGGACTGATGGGAATCGCACTGTTCTCGTCGCTGGGTCTGCCGGGGCTGAATGGATTTGTCGGTGAATTTCTGATCTTCCGCGGCGTCTTTCCGCTGGCATGGGTGGCGGCTACTTTCTCCGTTCTTGGATTGCTTGTGACTGCGGCGGTGATTCTGACCGTGATTCAAAAAGTCTTTACCGGGCCGGTGCCTGAGCACTGGGCGGACTTTCCCGATCTGGATGGCGAAGAACGGCTATCGATGGCGCCGGTGATTGGCTTGATGATGCTGATTGGATTGATGCCTCAACTGATAGTGAACACCGTGAACCCGACAGTGGTGAATCTGCTGGCACACTGGAGATTTTGATGCTTGCCTGGACGATATATCTCTCGTTTGCCGGTGCGCTCGTCCTAGCGCTGCTTCCCAGGGGCAATGCTGCGCTCGCGAGGTGGTTCGCGTTGACCGTGTCTGTTGTAGGGCTGGCGATTGCGGCAATCGGGTTTGCTGCGGGCGCAGGCCAAGGCCGCGTGACACTCGTCGATTTGCCGTGGGTGCCATCGATGGGCATTCACTTCCTGCTGGCAGCCGATGGCATTAGCCGCGTGCTGGTGCTGCTTACCGGGCTCGCAGCCGTCGCCGGAGTGCTTTTCAGCTGGAACATCGAACTTCGAACCAACGAGTTTTTTGCGTTCTTCCTGGCACTGATTGGCGGTGTTTACGGAGTATTTCTCAGCTTCGATTTGTTTCTGCTGTTTGTGTTCTATGAGATTGCGATCGTGCCCAAGTATTTCTTGATTGCGATCTGGGGCTCGACACGGCGCGAGTATGCGGCAATGAAGCTGGCGCTCTACTCATTCGTCGGTTCAGCGATGGTTCTCATCGGCTTGCTCGCGGCATATGCGACAGCCGGCAGTCATTCGACGGGACTGGATGCACTGGCACATGCAGGGCTGCCGGTGAGTTTCCAGATGTGGGCGTTTCCGCTGGTGTTTGTCGGGTTCGGAATTCTCGCGGGCCTATGGCCATTTCATACGTGGGCGCCGACCGGTCACGTTGCCGCGCCGACGGCTGCTTCGATGCTGCTGGCTGGCGTGGTGATGAAGCTCGGTGCTTACGGATGTCTGCGCGTGGCGATCGGGTTGTTTCCTCATGGACTCGATCCATGGGGATTCTCCTTCGTCGGAATCGGCTCATGGCGCGATGTATTTGCCGTGCTTGCTGTGATCGGAATCGTGTACGGCGCGCTGGTCGCGCTGGCGCAGACAGACTTCAAGTTTGTTATCGGTTACTCCAGCGTGAGTCACATGGGATTTGTGCTGCTGGGGTTGGTCACACTCAGGCAGATTGGCGTCACCGGCGCCGTGCTGCAGATGTTTTCGCACGGCGTGATCGCCGGGCTGCTGTTCGCAATTGTGGGGCGCGTTGTGTATGAGCGCACGCACACACGCCAGCTTGCCGAGTTGGAGGAGATGCATCTGGGCAAGCGACTGCCGTTTGCCGCATGGGCGTTTGTGATCGCGGGCATGGCGTCGATGGGCCTGCCGGGCTTCTCAGGTTTCGTTGCTGAACTTCAGGTGCTCGTAGGTTCGTGGATTGCCAAGCCGTGGTGGACAGTTGCGGCCGGCGTAGGCATCGTGGTGGGCGTTGCGTATACGTGGCGAGCCTTGCAGAAAGCCTTCTTCAGCGATGTGCTGCCGAGCGCAGAGGATCATCCGCGCACGGGCTGGCCGAAATTCGAGGCAATTACGTGGCCCGAAGTTGCGGGCACTTCGCTGCTGGTGGCGGCAACCGTGGTGGTGGGCGTCTATCCGAGAATTCTGCTGGACACGATTGAGCCGGCCGTAAAGGCGCTGCTTGCGGGAGGAGTGCAATGAACTACGCAGACCTCTTCCGCATGACGTTGCCGGAGACGGCGCTGGAAATTGCGGCGCTCGTGGTGCTGGTTGTTGACCTTGGATTTCTGCGCCGCGCGACGCTGCGGGTGCGCATCTTCGTGGCGTCGATCCTGGGCGTCTTTGGGTGCGGCGCTGCGATCGTGGCGATGACTTTCCAGCCGCCCGAGGGTCTGGGCTATCCGGGCAGCACAGATCTGCTCTTGGTATCGGGAGGCTATGCGGCTGCGGCACAGGCCGGGATCCTTGTCCTGACCGTGTTTACGCTATTTCTGTTCATCGAGACGGATTTTACGCGCCACGCGGGCGAGTTTGTGGCCGTTATACTTGATGGCTGCTACGGGCGGGTTGTTGATTGCGGCTGCGCAGGATCTGCTGGTGATCTTCGTTGGTCTTGAGTTGCTCAGCCTGGGACTCTACATTTTGACAGCCTTCGCAAAGCAGTCGGGCAAGAGCGCCGAAGGCGCTTTGAAGTACTATCTCTTCGGCGGAATGTCGGCGGCTTTCCTTCTGTTTGGTTTCAGCTATCTGTATGGATTGGCCGGCTCGACAAACCTGCACCAGATCATGCTCGCGATGTATGGCCCGAATGCCGTCAATGCGACGCCGCTGCTCTATGTTGCACTGGTGATGATTACTGCAGGCCTGGGATTCAAAGTAGCCGCCGTGCCGTTTCATCTGTGGGCTCCGGATACATACGAGGGCGCGCCTGCCCCTTCCGCGGCATTTATTGCGTCGGTCTCAAAGGTCGCCAGCTTTGCACTGCTGATTGGCATCGGCACAGCAGCATCTCACGTCTTCGGTGAGGCTGACTCGGTGAGAGTGTCGGCTGAGTTCAGCATGAATCCGCCGGCGAAGTTTATCGGTTTCCAGGGACCGTGGTCGGTGATTCTGGCGTTGGTTTCCGTGGCGTCGATGGCTGCTGGGAAATCTTGCCGCACTGGCGCAGACCAGTGTGCGCCGATTGCTGGCTTACTCGGCAATTGCGCATGCCGGCTATATTCTTCTGGCGCTCGCCTACTTCTCGCATTCGCCCCTGAGCACGAATGCGGTGCTGTACTACATCCTTACCTACGGGCTGACGACCATTGGTGCGTTCGGTGCGGTGGCCGTGGTAGAGAGGGCATCGGGCAGCGATCGCATGGACGCATTTCTCGGGCTGAGCAAGCGAAGTCCGCTGCTCGCAGCCGTTTTGATGGTGCTGTTTCTTTCGCTCGCGGGAATTCCTCCGCTCGTTGGATTCTGGGCCAAGTTCAATTTGTTCGCGGCAGTGTTACAGGTTTCCTCAGGCGTGGTTCCGTTCACGCTGGTGGCGCTGGCGGTCGGCATGAGTGCAGTGTCTCTCTACTACTACCTGCAGGTGCTCAAGCGTGTGTACGTGATGCCGGCTATTGATGAGACTCCGATCGTGGGTCATCCGATCACGATGGGAGTTCTGATTCTGATTGCGCTGGCGGTGCTGATTTTCGGATGTTTCCCTGCGCTGTTGCAAGGATGGATCTCCGGATTCTGAGATACCCCCTGGTACTCTGTGAGTAAAGTCTCTCCTTTTCAAAGAGTTACATGATACTCTCCGCGCTAAAGCCTTCTATCGATTGGGGTTCTCCGCAGAGTCCTCTGCGGAAATAAGCTAGCGGCATTCTGAGACTTTTACACGTGACCGCCTGACAACTCAATTTGGATTTCCAATCTCATTGTGCGCGCGCGACACGAAATTATCTGCAAATCGATCGGGATTTTTTTCAGCAAGTTCTGCAGCAGACAGATGGAATGCCAAGGTGTGAGTTCCCAATGGGCGGTATCCACAACAATTCGGGAAGTAGCAAGGCCTGCCTTGTAAGATTAAAGCGATGGCTTCCATTGCAATTGTTTTTAGTGTCGTGGCATTTGCCTTCACTTGGTTAGGATTGACTCGATATGTTCGCAAGAAGGCGATGCTGTCCCTTGCTGTGAGATTGGGGTTCGAATATAGCGACCGCATCCTGCCTGCATCATTCCCATCGACCCAGGAACCATTCGATAAGCTATCGCTCACTTGGAATGTAATGCGAGGACAGCGGAAGGCGATTGAGGTCGTTGTCTTTGACAGCATCTTCGGCCAAGGTCGCGGTATATACCGCACTTGCATCGCAGTCCGCACGGCGATAGACCCGTTCCCCAAAGATGAACAAATGTTAGGCAACGTCATGCAATCATCTTGATGGACAGTGCTCTATGGAAGTCAGATGGCACTCAATCTCATGCCATGGTCACTGGGCACGCAGAGAATCGAAGAATACGTAGAAGCACTAGTTCTCTGAGCCGCGGGTGCCGGACGGATTGTGGGCATTCCGCTTCAAAATAAATCCCTCCATTTTGCAGGCAATTAGCCCCGAAAGGCGCACGATAAATGTAGGAGCCCCAGGCCGGAAAGGCTCGGGCATCCAAGATCGCTTGAAGAGAAGTACTCCCCCCCGGGTCAAAAATATATTTCTGTGGAATTTGCAGATAATTACGCGGTTCTGTGAAACACGTACTGCTGGTACATACATTCGCGTTCATAACCAGAAACCCGGTCTGTCATCTTGAGCGGAGTGAAACGAAGTCGAAAGATCCGCAGTTGTTCTTCGGTCGGTCCTGAGACCAGCGATAGCGCGGCCCCGGCCATTCGGAATTGCTCGGACAGATAATTACGCGGTTCTGTGAAACACCCAATCGACCCGAATTGGTTTCTGCATCTCTCTAGCTACGAAGGAAGTCCTTCGCCTTCTGGACCAGGACATCGCGGCTGACGTCGGAGATGGCATCCGTGAGAGGAATGCACTTGGGACATGCTTCCACGCAGTTCTGTGCAAAGCCGCACTCCTGAATACCGCCATCGCCGGCCAGAGCACGCAGACGATCTTCCTTGAAAACTTGCCCGGTGGGGTGATTGTTGAAGAGCTTCACCTGGGCGATAGTGGCTGCTCCGACGAAATTGGTATCGTCGTTAAACTGCGGGCAGACCTCCATGCAGCAGCAGCAACTGATGCAGTTTGAGAGCGGGTAGTTCGCTTCCTGCTGCTGCGGAAAGACGCGCGGGCCGGAGCCGAGATCATAGGTGCCGTCGACTGGAACCCACGCTTTGACGGCCATCAGGTTATCGAAGAGTACGGAGCGATCGACCTGCAGATCGCGGACCAGCGGGAATTTTGAGAGTGGTTCAACCTTGATGGGCTGCTCGAGATTGTCGACCAGTGCGGAGCACGCCATGCGCGCTTTGCCGTTGATGCGCATCGCACATGAGCCGCAGATCTCCTCGAGGCAATTGGAATCGTAGGTGATAGGTGTAGTAGCGCGGCCGTCGGCTGTGACGGGGTTTGCCGCGATCTCCATCATGGCGGAGATGACGTTCATCCCGGGGCGCCATTCAAGCTCAAAATTTTCCCACACGGCGGGAGCATCGGGGCTGGCCTGGCGTTTGATTTCGAAAGCTACGGTTTTGTTTGCCATGATCCCTCGAGGGCTAAGGCCCCAATTCTTTACTGCGTCTATCGGCGCGAGCTAAAGCCATGCCCCTTCAAAGCTACTTCGTTGCGTCGTAGCGGCGCGGGCGCGGCTTGATGAACTGCGTATCGACATCTTCAAATTCAAAACGCGGTCCGTCAGGAGCGCCCGTGAAGGCGGCCTTCGTTGTCCTGAGAAACTTCTCGTCGTTGCGTTCCGGGAAGTCGGGCTTGTAATGAGCGCCGCGTGATTCATCACGGAGGATCGCCCCCTGCACGACGACGCGCGACAGCTCCAGCATGTTTTTCAACTGGCGGGCGAAGGCGAAGCTGGTGTTGGCCCACTTGGTGCGATCGGCGAGGTTCACTTTCTTGAAGCGATCGAGCAGCTCGACAATCTTCTGATCGGCCTGCCTGAGTCCCTTGTTGTATCGGATGACGGTCGCGTGCTCGGTTGTGGTCTGCCCAAGTTCGCGCCATAGCTTGAATGGGTTCTCGGTGCCTTCGTTGTTGAGCAGCTTTTCATTGATTTCAGCCTGACGCGTCAACTCTGCCGAGTGGCCGCCGTCGCCATCGGGGGCCGCGACATTTTGCGCATAGCGCAACGCGATGGGTCCCGCCGCGAATCCACCAAAGATGCAACTGACGAGGGAATTCGCGCCGAGGCGATTGGCGCCGTGGTACTGATATTCGCACTCACCGGCGGCAAAGATGCCGGGGATGTTCGTCATCTGGTTGAAGTCAACCCACAGCCCGCCCATGGTGTAGTGCATGCCGGGGAAGATCTTCATCGGCACATCGCGCGGGTCATCGCCGACGAACTTCTCGTAGATTTCGAGAATGCCTTCGAGCTTGCGATTGAGGGTGGCGCGGTCGATGTGGGTGAGGTCGAGATAGACCATCGGCTGGCCGTCGAGGCCGAGGCCATATTCGTAGACGACTTTGTGAATGGCGCGAGTGGCCACGTCGCGAGGAACGAGGTTGCCGTACTTCGGGTACCACTCTTCGAGGAAGTACCAGCGCTCGGAATCGGGAATTTGCTTTACGGGACGCTTGTCGCCGGCCGCGCGGGGAACCCAGACGCGACCACCTTCGCCGCGGGCCGATTCGGACATCAGGCGCAGCTTGTCTTCGCCGGGGATGCACGTTGGATGGACCTGGATGAATTCCCCATTGGCGTAGTAGGCGCCCTGCTGAAAGATGGCAGATTGCGCGGAGCCGGTGCAGACGACGGAGTTGGTGCTTTTGCCGAAGATGGCCCCGATGCCGCCCGTTGCGAGGATGATGGCATCGGATGCGAACGAGCGCAGCTCCATCGTGCGCAGGTCGAGCGCTGTGATGCCTCGAGCGATGCCTTTGGAATCGAGGACAGCGGAGAGAAACTCCCAGCCTTCGTACTTCTTTACTTTTCCTTCAGCCTCATAGCGGCGAACCTGCTCGTCGAGTGCGTAGAGGAGCTGCTGTCCAGTGGTGGCGCCGGCAAACGCGGTGCGGTTGTAAAGGGTGCCGCCAAAGCGACGGAAGTCGAGCAGGCCTTCGGGAGTGCGGTTGAAGGGCACGCCCATGCGATCGAGCAGGTCGATGATGGCAGGTGCCGCTTCGCACATGGCTTTGACGGGCGTCTGGTTGGCGAGAAAGTCGCCGCCGTAGATCGTGTCGTCGAAATGCTTGTCAGTGGTATCGCCTTCGCCTTTGAGATTCTTGGCGGCGTTGATGCCGCCCTGCGCACACACCGAGTGCGAACGTTTGACGGGGACGATAGAGAACAAGTCAACATTGCCGCCGGCTTCCGCGATCTTGATGACGGCCGCGAGCCCGGCGAGGCCTCCGCCAACCACGATGATTCTGGGTGATGCCATTGAACAATCTTCCTTTCCGGCAAGTGCATAACGACAGCTGCAAGCTGCTAGCTTCTAGCGGAAGCCTCGAAGCCATTCAGATCGAAGCAGCCGTGGCTGGCCGGAGCGATCAAAGTCGAAACGGGTACATTTTCAGGTGCGTTCTTGTATCGAGGACTGACGAACGCCCAGATGCTGGCCAGGCCCATGATCACAAGGACAAAGCCGAGAGCGCCGCAGGCGTATGCGAAGCGTTTACGCGCAACCGGACCGGGAGTGATGCCCCACTTTGCCGCGAAGAGCCAGATGCCGTAGGCGAAGTGCCAGCAGATGGCGATCATGGCGATGACATACACGGCGAGCATGATGGGGTTGGCGAGTTCCTGCTGCACCTTTGCAAATGCGGCGCCGGGATTTTCAGGAAGGCTGATGCCCATGAATCGCTGGCGCAGCACATGCTGCCCGATGTAGAGAATGGCGATCAGGCCGGTCCACCGCTGAGCAACGTACATCCAATTGCCGGCCCAGGGATAGTAGACGATGTTCGACTTTCCGCGCAGCCAGATGTACATGCCGTAGAGGCCGTGATACAGGATCGGCAGAAAAATGAAGGTCCACTCGAGCACGCGTACAAGGGGCAGGGAATTTAGGAACTTTACCTGCGCACCGTAAGCGGCGGGCCCTTTGAGCGCTTCGAAGTTTGAGACAAGGTGCTCGACGAAGAAGGCGCCAATGGGGATGATGCCCAGCAGCGAGTGAAGCTTTCGCCAGAGAAAACTGGTGCCTTCGCCGGCGCGCAGCGGCTGAACGCCACCACGCGGCTTTGGCGCGGCAGGATGTTGGGCAGTGGCCATTGGAATGTGGCTCCTAAAGGCTGCGGGTCCGGAATCCGGAGTTGGGCGTATCAGATTGAGGGACTGAGAGTTCTTGATCTTTACTCATGCATTATTCGGAACCTATGCAAGGGTCGTCAAGGGCGGGCCGGCTCAATTCGAGCGATACGCAATGAGCAGTGAAGAATCCGAAGAGCTATTGCTGCGAATCAGGCTCGAAGCTTGGCAAGAAGATTCTGGAATGCTTTTCCGCGATGACTGAGGGAGTGCTTGGTTTCGAGGTTGATTTCGGCCATGGTGCAGTCGAAGTCAGGCAGATAAAACAACGGATCGTAGCCGAATCCGCCGGTTCCGCGCGGTGCTTCGAGAATACGTCCCGCAACCGCGCCTTCGGCGGATTCGACCGTCTCGCCATCGCGAGCGGCAACGAGCACGCAGCGGTAACGCGCTGTGCGTTTGGCTTCGGGCACCGCCTCAAGGCGCTGCAGCAGGACGATGTTGTTCCAGACATCCGTGTTGTCATTTGCGTCGGGCGAGTCGACCATGCCGGAGTCGGCCGCAAAACGAGCGGAGCGAACGCCGGGAGCGCCGGAGAGGGCGTCCACTTCAAGGCCGGAGTCATCGGCGAGCACTAACTGACCAGGAGCGAAGTGAGAGTAGTAGACGGCCTTCAGGGTTGCGTTGTCGGCGAAGGTTACGCCGTCCTCTTCAGGCGCCAGGATGTCTGACAGATCGGGCAGGGGATTGATCTCGATGGAGTGGGATTTTGCGGCGGTTTGAAAGTCGAGCAGCTTGCCTTGGCTTGTAGTGGCGACATAAAAACTAAGGGCCATGGGGAGAGTGTAACGGGCGTTGTCGCGAAATGATCCCAGGGGACCAAGTATTTCCCGCGAGAGTCTGGGCGTGCCGTTAGGATGGCTGATAGGTTTCTCAAGATGAAGCGGGGATCGAGCTTATGCCGGTAATTTTGATCGGAATTGGATGGCACATCATTGGAGCGGCAATGGCCGCGTCATTTTATGCTCCCATCGAGAAGGTGAAGAAGTGGTCGTGGGAAACCACGTGGGCCGTGGCGGGAATCTTCTCGTGGATTCTTCTGCCGATCGGCGTGAGCCTCATCCTGCTGCCGGATTTTCGAGGCTTCTATGCTTCCATGGGCGCGCACCTGTTGTTGAAGGTGGCGCTGTTCGGCGCCATGTGGGGTGTTGGCAATGTGAGCTACGGCCTGACGATGCGGCATCTCGGCATGTCTTTGGGCATTGGCGTTGCGATCGGAGTGACGCTCATTGTGGGCACGCTTGTGCCGCCGCTGATCCACGGACAGGGCGCGTTGCTCTTCACCACGAGGGGAGGACTGCTTACACTGGCGGGCGTCCTGGTGGCCTTGATCGGCGTAGCAATCGTCTCGTATGCGGGACATCAGAAAGAAGTCCAGCTCAAGGGCGAAATTAAGGAGTTCAATCTGTCGCTGGGCCTGCTGCTGGCGGTCATGTGCGGCATTTTCTCTTCAGGGATGTCGTTCGCAATCGACGCCGCCAAGCCGATGGAGGCGGCGGCCCTGCAATTGGGAGTGAGCCCGCTTTATGCGGCGTTGCCAAGTTACGTCTTCATCATGGGAGGCGGTGCGATCATCAACCTGAGCTATTGCTTTATCCGGCTGGCCGCGCTCAAGAGGTTGTCGCTGCGCGCGGATCTTGGTCAGCCGCGGCCGATGCTGATCAAAAACGCCGTGTTGGCGTCTACGGGCGGAATCATGTGGTATCTGCAATTCTTCTTTTATGCATGGGGCGCGGCGAATATCCCGCAGAGCATGTCCTATGTGAACTGGATGCTGCACATGAGCATTTATGTGTTGTGCGGCGGCCTGGTGGGACTGGCGCTCGGCGAGTGGACCGGGGTTGGCGGAAGGCCGTTGCGTCTTCTGTGGGCGGGGATGCTGGTGATTATCGCCGCAGCCAATCTGGTCGGGCTTGGAATGGCGACTTAAGAGCTTTGATGGAGGAAAGAAATGCCGGAGCCAAGGCTCCGGCATTTCTGCGCGTTGATGCACATTTCTAATTGGTCGTTTGGTTGAGTCGCAGGTTGCGCGAGGAGCCGCCGACGCTTACGGTGCGTTTGCCACTTGCCGTCATCCACTTGCCGTCTTTCGTTGACCAGTACTGAAGTTGACGAGGATCGACGTGCAAAGTGACTGTCTTTGACTGACCGGCATCGAGGTGAATGCGGTCGAACGCTACGAGCGCTCGCACTGGGAACTGCACACCTGAAGGAATCTCGCCTGGTGCCCCAAGGTAAACCTGCGGCACTTCGTCCGAGCCCATTTTGCCGGTGTTTTTGATCTTCACCTTGACGTCGAGACCGCCATCCATCGCTTTGTCGACCTTAAGGCCGGAGTAGTCAAAGGTTGTGTAGCTGAGTCCGTGGCCGAACGCGAAAAGCGGCTCGATGCTTTCCTTGTCGAACCAACGGTATCCGACATTGACTCCCTCAGAGTAGGTAGTTTTGCCGTCGACGCCCTTGCCGGAGCGCTCAGGGTATTTGGGATTGGTTGCGGGATAATCCGCCAGGCTCTTGCCCCAGGTCACGGGCAGGCGTCCAGCAGGGCTCGTCTTGCCGGCGAGGAGGTTGGCCGTAGACCAGCCGCCTTCGTCACCGGGCCACCACATTTCGAGCACGGCCTTGACCTTGCCGATCCAGGGCAGAGCAACGGGCTGGCTGGTGTTGAGCACCACGATGGTGTTGGGATTGACCGCGGCCACTTCTTCGACGAGCTTGTCCTGCTCGCCGGGGAGACCGAAGACGGGATGCAGACGCGTCCACACGAATACAACGGCCACCTTGGCATTCTTTGCGGCGGCGATGGCTGCTTCGTGGTCGGCTTTGCGTTTCTCCGGCGTGTACCAGTTGAGGCGCACCTGAACGGGCGCGGCGGAGGTGTCGGGAGTGGTCGAGACCTCAATCGCATGAGGGCCGGCGGTCAATTCAATCGCGCGGCGGACGTTGTCGATGCCGTCGGTGGTGGGAAGAGCGTTGTCCTGGGCTGCCTGGAGAATGTCTCCGTGGACGCCGCCCTGAAAGACGCCGGTGTGGCCGATGCGTTTGCCGTCGAGTTTGATGGCGGCGTTAGTACCCAGGGCCTGAAGGTAGATCCAATAGGTGCCCGCGCTCGGCACACGTAAGCGTACCTTTCCACGTAACAGTGGCGTTTGCCTTGAGCGGATTGCCACCCTTGGCCGTGAAGTCGATGGTGGCATCAACCTTTTCGGCGCCGTCGCCGGTGCGCACCACGCCGGGCTTTCCATCGTGGCTGAGGAGATCAGCTGGAATCGTCGTTCCGGTCATGTCGTTGTCGACTGCGAACTGGATCTTCGGGTTGCCGGTGATCTTTTTGAGTGCGTCATAGGGGCCGACCTGTCGCTCAGGCAGGCCGACAGACCGCTCGCCGTTGACGCCGATGGAGTCGACCTGGACCGCTGTCGGGCCGATGAGAACAACCTGATCGAGTTCGGCGGATTTAAGCGGAAGAGCGCCGCCTTCGTTCTTGAGCAGAACAGCGGCTTCCTCGCCAGTGCGCTGAATGATCTTGGCATTCTCATCAATCGCCTGGGGAGTGACGTCATGTTTAGACTGGCCGTCGAGATAGCCGAAGCGGACGATCTCATAGAGCACTCGGCCTGCAGCGCGGGTGATGGCTGCTTCATTGACGGTGCCGTCCTTGAGGGCCTCGGGCATCTTCTTTGGGTCTTCCTTCTTGCCGAAGTCGCCAAAGTTCCCCGGGGTCGGCTTCGGTTCCTCGGGAACGTGCCCGAAGAAGCCCTCCATCATATCGCCCATGGCATTCATCGGTGGCGGGGGCGGAACGGGCAGGGAATCAAAGAAAGAGGGAATCGGGAAGCCGCCTTTGGCAGGCTCGCCGGGCATCTCCATGTCGAGACCAGCGTTGATGAACTTGACGGCATGGACGGCGCCCCAGTCCGAAGTGACGAAACCCTTGAAGCCGAATTCATCGCGAAGGATTTTGGAGAGCGTTGACTCGTTGCCGCAGGCGAACGTGCCGTTGATGCGGTTGTACGAGCACATGATCGACGACACGTCGGCACGCCGGATCGCAGCCTCGAATGGGGCGGCGTAAACCTCGTGGAGGGTCTGGTCGTCGACGAAGATATTGGTGCCCTCCGAGTCGTATGCGACGTAGTGTTTAATCTGTGCCATGACGTGCTGCGACTGGATGCCTTTGACCTCTGCGACTCCCATTTCAGAAGTCAGGAAGGGGTCTTCGCCGAAGGTGTTGTAGCCGCGGCCGAATTCGAGGTCACGGTCGATGTTCACAAAGGGCTGGAGAGAGACGTCAATGCCGAGGGCTCGGTCTTCGCGTCCGATCACGAGGCCGTTGTCTTCCGCTGTTTTGCGGCTGAAGGTTGCTGCCACGCCCATGGTGGCGGTTTCACCCTGCGAGGGATGGCGCGTGAGCACTCCCGGAGGGCCATCGGCAAAGCGCAAGCCGGGAATGCCGAGACGCGGAATACCGGCGAGATAGCCGGCCTGTCCCTGGTAGACGGCAGGATCTTCCTGCGTGCCATGAATGAGCGTCAGCTTTTCCTGGAGAGTCATCTGGCTGAGCAACTTGTCAACGCGCGCGTCGCCGGTGACTACCGGCACGGTCTGCGCGAACGCACTTGCTGCTATTAAGACGAAAATAGCGATTACGAACACGGTCGCTGCGGCCGCGCGTATGGGTCTTGATTCTTGCAATGACGTCACTTCTTGCCCCCTCGGCCCGTGGCTGGACTGTTGAGCCGGAGTTCGGAACACAGCCGCTGCATCGGGATTATCGCGGCATCGGAATAAACGATTGATTGGGCCGCTTTTCATCAACGGCATGAAGTGTAAAGCATGCGGCCATAGTTTGTGCTGTGCCGGGTGACGACTCTGTCCGGTTCGCTCCGCCAAAGAGACACGACGCGATCGTGGTCGACAATCGTTGGTCTGTTTCTAATTTGAGTGATTTCTATTTAGATTCTTCCCTGGGCATCGTCACGTTCCAATTATCGCCAGGATTGTATTCCCCCATTGCAGATGCAAGATCGGTCGTCTTGTCTCCCAAGTCCTTTTGATAAACGGTACCGTCTTTCCCGATCAGGAAGGTCATAATGCCCGAGTTCCGGTACTCCACGGGATAAGCGAGAATGGCGAAGCCGCCGGTCATCTTTCCGTTGGCAACGTAGTCCTTGGCGCCGCCCTGCGCTTTTTCACCTTGTTTGGTCAGGATCCTGAACAAGTAGCCATTGAAGGGTTGCGGCTTTTCGCCGGCATTGGAGTAGCCAATAGCCTTCGCGAAGTCACCAAGATCGCCAAGAGGGCTCTGATCCTGGCCCTGTGCAGCATTCCAGTACAGCCCGTTTTGCTTACCCGCGTCGCTAACGAACTTCTGGGCGTACTGCTTCACGCTGTCGCCATCGTGTGTCCTGCTGAAATATCGCTGCTGAGCGTCGGCAGTCGCAAGGCACGCGGCAATGGCGGTCAACTCGCCTTTGCCAATTCGACGTGCAAGGACTTCATCCTTTCCCGCTGCCGTGTCGAAAGACCATTGCCCAGCGGAATTCTTCGCCAAGGGAATTGGGAAGGGATAGTTGTCGGCGCCTATATAAAGAGTCTCGCCGCCGGCCTTGATTTCCCGCCATCGATTCATCTGGGCGTAGCTGGCAACAAAGTCCTGAAGTGCATTCTTGTCCTTCACGGAATCTCCCGAGAACAGCACGTCTTTGCCCTCAGGTCCGAAGATCGCAAGTAAAGCTTGCTGGTCACCGGATTTGGCAGCATCTACAAATGCTGCGCCTGCCTCCGCGGGTGACTGCGAATGTTCTTTGCGCGGCGGGCTTGGCCTCTTCTGGCTTTTTGCAGGCTACGAGCAAGAGAGCCAGTGCGAGAAGCCCTATAAGCGCCGCGAGACGCGTACCTGCATTCTCCAGTGTCAAAATCCGATGAGACATTTCGATTTCTCCAAACTGCTGTTTCTTTCTTCTCTGACCGCTCGCTCGCGGATGCCGGAGCGACTAGCGCCGAAAACCGCCGCCGCCGAAGCCGCCTCCACCACCGAATCGGCCGCCGCCAAAGCCGCTGGACCGCATGCTTCCCCAGCCTCGACCACTCTCCGCCCTCGAAGACCAGCCACTCGATCCACCAAATCCACCGGAGTGCCCGCTCATGCCGCTAAAGGCGGTCGACTTTCCGCTGGCATTATCGTGCTGCGCCCAGGAGTTCGAAGAGGAAGAGCGATCGGAGTTAAAATTCTTCGCGCTCTGTTGATTCACGTTGACCGTATTTTTGTTGTACGTGTTTCCGCCGTGGTAGTTGTTGTAGTTATTCCCAGAGTGGTTATAGGCGTTGTTGTAACCGTAGCTATTGTGGTAGCCCCCGTTGTAGTAGCCACCGTGCCAGGCTGAATTACCGTAGTATCCTCCGCCGTGATAAATGACCGCTGTGCCATGCCAGCCGCAGTTCCAACTGCTGTATCCCCAGCCACAACATCCGCCGCTCATCATGGCTCCGACCGCAATGCCGGCTCCGAAAGAAAGCATGCTGGCCGCAACCATGTCTCCGGTTGAGTAAACAGGAGCAACATAGCTGGGGACCACGTAGGGATAGCCGTAAATTACGGCGGGGTCATACTGCGGAACGTAAACAACCTGCGGGTTGGCCGATTGAATGACAATCGTTTGCGGCGACTGCTGCACCACCGTGATCTGTTGAGTCGACTTGAGATTGCCCTTGTCTTTGGCTTGTGAGCGCAGCGTCTGGATGGCGGTCATCACCTCTGCAGCCTGACCGTGATAAGCCTCTCCGAGCGACGATGTCCAGGTAAGATTCTTCGAAAGGTTTTCGAGAACCGAAGGAAACTGCGAGAGCGCCTTGACGCTCGGATCCCACGACTGCTTGTCAACGGCCTGCATCAAGGCCGTTCCCGTCAGACTCTTGTTCTGCTGCAGCCAATACTCCGCCACCGCAACCTGGTCCGGAAATGTGGAAGCCGCGAGGACCTGGGCCACCAGCGCATCTGGGTAGAGCGCAATCGGCGCAACCAAAGCCTGCAATTGGCTCGAACTGAGCGGGGCCGAGTCAGTTGGACTGCCAGCTTCATTGGGAGCCGTCGAGCCTGGGGCCTGATATCCGTACGACAACCGTGGTGAAGACGTGACGAGCAGGAAGCTGAGTACCACCGACAAGATTTTCTGCGCATCTCTTGTATGCATTGAGCGACTCCGGGTTGGAAATGATTCGCCGGCGGTCTGGATTCAGCGCAGCCGGGTCGCAGCTACGACTGAAATCAGACGCATCACTGCTGCGGCTTCCGCTCTTGAGGCAGTAAGAAGAGACGGGCGCAAGGCGTTGGGGAATTTCCACCCGAGAGAAAAGTACAGAGCTGATCGTCAGACCACAACTGTCACTAGTGACAGACGCAGTCTGAGTCGCGCACTCAATTCGGCGATGATTTGTGCACTGTTATTACTGACAGACGTGGGATAGATTTGCCGCGAGAGGGTTGCGACCAGCAGACAATCTTTCAGAGCAAATTTCTGTTGGTGGTCACTTCGCCGCAATGCCGAAACCCAGCATCAGGTGCCGAGCGAAACGACTGGACTCGGACATCATCCCGTTTTCAGCTTCGGACGGATTATCGTTGGACAGAGCGAGCGCACTTACACCCGTACCACTGTACGCCTGCGGCGCGATTTGGGGCTCAACAGGCTCCCAGAGGCTCAGGCTTGGACTGATCGTATCTTTGAGGACCGACTCGATGCGTTCGTCAAGCCTGCGTCTTGATTCCAGCGCCGAAGCATCCCGCGTCTCTGATTCGTGTTTGCTGGTTTTCCGGAAGATCCTGAGCACTGAATTTAGGAAATTGCCATTTCGATCCTGAGTCACTCTCGTAATCCTCCTGGGGGAACAATTCAGCTTCAGAAGACGTGGCCCTTTGTGGCGTGCTGCAATGGTGTCGAATCAAAATCATAGCTGGGATGGGACTTAGCGTCATCCCCATACGGTCACACGATTCTTAGGAAAGTGGTTACTGTCTTCGCGGTACTTCAGACAGGTCTGCCGTTGCTATCAGGCCGGCAGGGGAAGTTCGCGGTCCAGGCCGGTGGCAATCAGTTCCGTGCGCAAATCGTCCACTGTAGAGAAGAGTATCGCATTGATCCCGAGAGCGCGGGCGGCCTCAATATTGACGTTTTTATCGTCGATGAAGAGTGTCTCTTCGGGCCGTGTGCCGAGCTTTTCAAGCGCATGGTGATAGATGGCGGGATCGGGCTTGGCCATCTTGAGCTGGAAACTCCAGAGCAGCACGTCGAAGTTGGAGAGCCAATCGAACTCACGCTGCATGTTCTCGAGTACGGAGTCGCCCATGTTGGAGAGGATTGCGGTAAGCAGGCCGTGCTGTTTCAGATTCTGCTGCCAAGCAAGCATGACTGGATTTTGCGTGGTCCACATGCGCGCGTCCCAGGAGTTGAGTTCGTCGATGGCCTTCGAATCGAGATTGAGGCTCGCGCTCGCTAACGATCTTTCGCCAGAATTCGAGCCCGGTGAGTTTTCCCTCGTCGTATGCGAGGCGGTCAGCCCAATACAGCTCCTCGAATCGATCAATGCGGCAGGCCAGTGATGCGAAGCATGGCGTCATGGGCCTCTGCAACCGGCGCTCCGGTTAGAACCATTCCATAGTCGAAGATGACAGCACGTAAAGCCAATGTTCCCCCTTGAACTCGCCTTGTATGGTGGAAGAGGCGCTTCTTCTATTGTGAAGGATGCGCGTGGGTGGGCTGCCGGTGCAGCCTGCGGATTTTGGTGAGGCGGTTGAGCTTGATGCGCTTTTCGCGCAGGACAGAATGGAACACGGAAGAGAGCGCGCTGGCGCGGGCGCATCGGCTGCGCGTGGAGGCGGCTCTACCGATTGCTGACCTTACGGCGTCGAATCCGACGCGATGCGGCTTCGAATACGATCCTGAATCTGCTTGTTGGCCTTGGCGATCCTCGCGCGTTGGATTACGATCCGCAGCCGAAGGGGCTGCTGAGCGCGCGCGAGGCTGTGTGCGGGTACTACGCGGAGCATGGCGTGGCTGTCGCGCCCGATCAGGTTGTGCTGACGACCAGCACCAGCGAGGCATACAGCTATCTTTTTCGGCTGCTTTGCGATCCGGGAACGGAGATTCTGGTTCCGCAACCGGGATATCCGCTCTTTGATTTTTTGGCCGGATTGGACGACGTTTGGCTGAAAACAGCGCCGCTGGTCTACGACTACGGCTGGCAGATCGAGCCTGAGGGGTTTCGCCGGGCAATCACACCTGCGACCCGGGCGATTGTCCTGGTGCATCCGAACAACCCGACTGGCCACTTCACGAAGGCGTGGGAGGCTGAGGAACTGGCCAGGATTTGTCGTGAGCACGCCCTTGCCCTTATTGTCGACGAGGTCTTTCTGGACTACGCATTTCACGGAACGCCAAAGAGCTTTGCGGCTGGGTTGGAGGGCGTTGAAGTTTATGTCGTAAGCGGGCTGAGCAAGATTGCCGGCCTGCCTCAGATGAAGGCGGCCTGGATCGTCGCGACGGGACCGGAGGCTGGACCGGCCATGGAACGACTGGAAGTTGTGGCAGATACGTTTCTCTCAATGAATGCACCGGTACAGTGCGCGATGCCGTCGTGGATTGGAGGTCGAAAAGGAATTCAAAGGCAGATTCTGGAACGGGTGACGGGGAACCTCGCTGAATTGGACAGATGCTTGAGTGGGCAGAAGGCGGCGGTGCGACTGGAGGTTGAAGGCGGCTGGTACGCGGTGTTGCGAATTCCGGCGTTGCAGCCGGACGAGGCGACCGTGTTGGCGCTGCTCGAACGAGGCGTCTGGGTTCACCCCGGCTATTTCTTTGGAATGGACGAATCGGGCGGGCTGGTGGTGAGCCTGCTCGGCCCGCCTGCGGAGTTCAAGGAAGGCGCGAACAAGCTCGTTGATTATTTAAGAACGCATCAAGGTAGTAACACTGATGCGGGATGACCTCAAGTTTAAACTTAGGTAGTGGCTGTAAGTGATTCATAAATATATATAAATCCCGTAGATTATGCAGCTTTACACCTGCTGCAGAAATGGATTGGATTTGCGCTCGGCGCCAATGGTAGTTACTTCCCCGTGGCCGGGAACGACGGTCGTCGCGTCGGGTAAAGACAGCAGACGGGTCTGGATTGAGTCGATGATCTGGTCAAAGTTGCCGCCGGGCAGATCGGTACGCCCGATGCTTCCAGCAAACAGTGTGTCTCCGGCGATGACCATCTTGAGAGGCTCGAAATGGAGGCAGATCGAGCCCTGGGTATGGCCGGGAGTGTGGAGTACCTGGCCGGGATAGCTGTCGAGTCCGATGCAGCGGCCTTCGGTGAGGGCTTCGTCGGGCGGTGCGGTTTCAGGCGTCTGCACACCGATCCAGGCAGCCTGGGCCGCCATCATGCCAAGCAGCGGCAGATCGTTTTCGTTGAGGTATATGGGCGCCCCGGTGAGCGCTTTGAGCTTGAGCGCGCCGCCCACGTGGTCAATATGGGCGTGGGTGATGAGAATCTGCTTGAGCTTGAGACCATGCTCGGTCAAGCGGCGGTGAATGCGGGAGACCTCGTCACCGGGATCGACGACAATCGCCTCGCGAGCTTCCTCGTCGCCCATCAAAGTGCAGTTGCATTGCAGCGGACCGACTGGAAATGTCTCGAGAATCATGGGTTCATTGTAGAGCGGAAGGCGACCGGAATTCGTCCCGAGACAGTTGAGGCAGACCTTTGAAAGGTCTGCCTCATGGGAAACTCAAAGCGCAGAAACGGCCGTATCGAGCCCAGAGCTGCTTACTTACCAGGCTTTGCGGGCGCTGACGCGGGCTTGGTGTCGTCGAGCACCGAGCGCGAATGGTTCGAGCGCACGAAAAGGACAGTCAGCGAGAGCGAGGTAATCATGAAGATGATTGCCGACCAGGTAGTCAGGCGCGTAAGTACGTTGGCCGCGGCGCGGGGGCCAAAGGCGGTCTGCGAACCCTGGCCACCGAATGCGCCTGCGAGGTCGGCTGAGCGGCCTTGCTGCAGGAGTACAACTCCGATGAGAAAGAGACTGACGATGACGTGCAAAACGATTACGAAATAGAAGAGAATCTGCATTGCTGAAGCTGCTTTCCAAGCCATGCCCGGTTGGACCGGGCAGGAGAGTCTTTGGTGCGGAGGAGGGGACTTGAACCCCTATGCCTTGTGGGCGCTAGCACCTCAAGCTAGTGCGTCTGCCAATTTCGCCACCTCCGCTCGAGGTGAACTCTACAAGTATATCAAAAGAAGTGAGCACGAAGGCGGACCCGCAGGACTGCATCCGATTGCAGGCGGGCCAGTTGCTCATTGATTGGGCTTACGGGCGCGAGGCTATTTAGCAGCGGGTTCTGATGCGTTCATCTTCGCCCGCATCCGCGCTTCGGCATCCGCGCTCCAGTACTTGCAGTCGAGCCGGATGAAGACGGATGTGTAGGGGATGGCCATGTTGGTTTTGAGGACGAGGACATGGAATTGCTTACTGGTCTCGTCAACGGTGGAGATGATGCGCTCGTGCGGAAGCTGCTCGATCGGGAAGTCCCGGAAAAGCTGCTTGATTTCGTAACGGTAGGCCGTTGCGCCGGGTGCGTCCTGCTCTGGGACGTAGGGCAACTCCGCATCCATGTAGATCAGAGGCCGAACGTGGATGGAGCGGTCGATGGCTGCAAGAACGTAGCGAATAACCTGCGATTGCGATGCGTTGGTTTCGATGGTCTCGATTCCGTCGGAGGCCTGCAGAGGATAGGCAGAGTCGACGATGAGAATCCAGTTTCGGTGACCCAGCAACGGCATAGTCTCGGCGACTTTGGCTCTCCAGCCTGAGGGTGCGTCCGGCGGGGCAGCGTGGAGCATCGAGCCAAGGATCAGGACACCGAGTACGAGCAGACATTTGCGCATGGTAAGAGCACCCTCCATGAATTGAATTGAGGCAGGCGACTATCGGAATGACCTTACCATCCAGCGAGCCGCTCCATCCAGGAAGCCAATTCCTGCTGATCGGAATTGCCGGCGACCTGGGCAGCATGGACATCTGCGCCGATCCACTTCGGGGCGATTCTGACTTAACTTGAATTTCCCTTCGATGCGAGCAATCGGAATACGGAAACCAACGATGCCCGCAAGCAAAGTGCTTCGATAGCCATCGGGAAGACTGCTCCATTGGTCAGCGTAAGGCAGGGTCGTTGGCCTGGATGAGTCGGTCAAGGAGTCCGTATTTTTCTGTTTCTTGCTCGACGAGTTCGAGCGTGCCGTAAACGTGAATGGCGATGTAGTTCCAAGTGGGGACAGAGACCCGTTCCGCATAGAGCGAGGGCGATACATAGCTATGCGGTCCCGGGAAGACGACGAGCGTCTCGCGGCCGGCGAGTGCCCGCCAATGCGGATTGGCCTTGGCGAAGTGCCCTTCGAGCAAGCCATGTTCCCCATCTTCTTGAACAACGAGGGGTAGGTGAGTGGCGACCTGAGATTCCGCGTTGCCGAGAGGGCCAAACAGAATGGCAAAGGAGTTGGCGCGCATGGTCTCGATGAGAATATTTCGATCGGTGATTTGGTTGAATTTGGGCGTGTACATGACGCTCCTGATGTTGGAGTCTTATGTCAAACGCGATGCAAGCGCATCTGGCAAGTCGCGCGAATAGAAGTATTCGATTTCGCTCGGCGGGTGCTCCTACTGGATTCGTTCAAACCGAAAGCTTGCTTCGCGAAGTGCGTGGCTTATGGCTGTGATGTGGGTTGCGCCTCGTGTTTCGAGGGTCACGTCTATGACTGTTTCGCCGAGGCTGACCCCGTAATAAGCGCGGTTGTGAATGGTTTCCACGATGTTGGCGCGCTCACGAGCCAATATCTGAGTCAGGTGCAGCAGGGCGCCGGGACGGTCTTGCAGGTAGACGCGGACACGCAGGAGTCGGCCGTCCTTAACGAGGCCGCGCTCGATAATCTTTGCGAGCAGGCTGACGTCGATGTTTCCGCCGCATACCAGCACCACGGTACGGCGATGCCGGAGATTCGTCTTCGATTGAACGACAGCAGCCAGAGCTGCAGCGCCGGCTCCCTCGGCCAAAGTCTTTTCCTGTTCGAGAAGCATGAGAATGGCGCTGGCGATCTCCTCATCGTCCACGGTGACGATTTCATCCACATAGCGGGAGACGAGGGGCAGTGTCACATCACCTGCGCGGCGCACGGCAATGCCATCGGCGATGGTTGCCTCAGCCGCGATGGTGACGGGTGCGCCGGCCTCGCGCGCCCGAAGCATGGAAGGAAGCTTCTCGGGCTCGACGCCGACCACGCGGATCTTGGGATTGGTTTCTTTGAGGGCGCAGGCGATTCCGCCAATGAGACCGCCTCCGCCGATGGGGACGACGACCGCTTCAATATCCGGGACTTGCTCGAGCAGTTCAAGGCCGATGGTGCCCTGGCCGCAGATAACCGCGGGGTCATCGAAGGGATGGATGAAGGTTCGACCCTCTTCAACGCGGCGGCGCAAGGCTTCTTCGCAGGCTTCGTCGTAGCTTGCGCCATGCAGAATCACTTCTGCTCCATAGGAGCGCGTTGCGGCGACTTTGATTTGCGGTGTGGCCAGCGGCATAACAATCTGGGCACGAATGCCACGCGCAGAGGCGTGAAATGCAACGCCCTGCGCATGATTACCGGCGCTGGCAGCGATGACTCCGCGCTTGCGCTCGGTTTCACTCAGCGTGAGGAGTTTGTTGAGAGCTCCGCGCTCTTTGAAAGAGCCTGTGCGCTGCAGGTTTTCGAGCTTCAGATGCATCGGGAGGCCGACGAGTTCAGAGAGGTGATGGGAATACTGGCATGGCGAAACATGGATCGATTCGCCGATACGTGCGCGCGCGGCCTGGATGCCAATTAGTGAGACGGGTTCCAAGACATTCTCCTCGTTCGTTCAATGAAACTGAAAAAGCAAAACCACCAGCCGCGTTTGCGGGTGGTGGCCTGGGTGTTGCTCGACTACTGAATCCGGTCCGTCAGGCTGTATTTCCCGCGCGCGTGTTGTAGACGCTAATTCGAATCGCGGGAATAGACACACAAGCGACTATTGCGGGACAGGGATGCGCGTTGATGGCCGATGTGTGCATGACGTTGAATGAAGTAGACCAGAGGTGCGAGGGGCGCGTCAAGCGGAGAAAGAGGTTTCAGCTTCCGTCTCTGCAAGCACTTCGCCTGCGACCTGATCTTTCTCACGGGAGATCTTGTTGAGTTCGTACTGGAAGTAGAAAAAGGAGAAGAGCACGGTCAAAAACCAGTTCAAGCGGAGTCCGATGGGCTCGCGGCGATTGTAGTGCTCCAGGAGTTCCTCGCGAAGCTCGAAGATGACCACGATCCATAGAAGCCAGGAGAAGAGGAAGCCGGTGACAAGGGAGGCAACGGCCCAGTAGAGAGAACTCGATCGTTGATCGATCTTGCGAACCCAGACGCACAGATAAATGGGCCACGCTGCCGCGACGACGTTGATTGCGAAATCACGATAAGGAGCAGGAACCAGCCAAAGGACGAGAGCTGCCGCAGATAGAACCGCTAAAAGGAGCACCGCCCAGTGAACACGAGGCGGCGATGGATAGGCCGGGCTGAAAATGGCAGCCTGCCGGGTGGGGGATTTATCCATGGATCAATCTTACCGCGAAAACTTTAAGGCTAGAAGATGGCACAGAGTTTTAGGAAGGAATCCAACTCGATCAGATGCTGACCCGCGGGAGGCAAATCAATGGCGTCATGCTCCAGGATCCACGTGTTTTGATGAAAGAGAAAGACGGCGTGAAGCCCGGCGGCCAGTGCGGGATTGATGTCGCTTTTGGGGCTATTGCCGATCATCCAGCTTGTGTGCGGCGCAAGTTCGTGACGGGCGATGACTTCGCGGTAAGTTGGCGCATCCTTTTCAACCACAATTTCGACAGCGCAGAAGTGCGGCGCGAGGCCGGACCGAGCAAGCTTGTGGGCTTGTTCCGCATGGTTACCTTTGGTCATGAGAATGAGCCGATGGCGCGATGCCAATTCCGCCAGCGATTCGGCTACACCCGGAAGTAACTCGATCTCCTGATCGGCGATCGTTTGAGCGAGGGCTCGAATGCTCTGCGCCTTCTCCTCAGTAATCGGCTCAGGGCTTAGTCGCTCGAAGCAGGTCATAAGCGAGCGCGTGAAGCTGGGCAGGCCGTATCCATGTGCGAGTATCGTTTCGCGCTCTACCGCATTCAGAGCTTCGCGTACTTCGGCGGCGGAATACTCGTGATGATTCAAGTAGCTGATGAATGCGGCAATCACTCGCTCGAAGTAGACGTTGTTTTCCCATAACGTGTCGTCCGCGTCGATGAGCAGAGTTTGACCTGGAGGAAATTCGGGCATCCGTCCCATGGTACCGAAGGAGAAAACATATTTCCAAACGTCTACTCGTCGAGCTTGAAGATGCGAATCTGCACCAGCTTCGCGATCGTCAGATTCTTCAACCCTCGATCCTGCATGCGATGAATGAAATCGGGAGTGATGTGAAAGATGCGGATCTGAATCAGTTCATCAATGGTCGGCTGATATCCGAGAGCGCGAATTTCTCGGACTTCGGCGGCGTTTACTCCCTGGACCTTCAGGCCGATTAGCTGGTCAGCGTCGGGCAGGGGATAACCAAGCGCTGTGATGCTCTGTGCGTAGGCGGGATCCACATTGAAGATACGCAGGGCGATCAAGTTGTCGATCGTGATGCCCTTGATACCAGCCTGTTGAAGTGACTTTGCAAAGGAGCTCTCGACATTGAGGAAGGCATACGCCTGCAACTTTTCAGAATCGAATCCGGTGAAGCCGATTTTCTGCATGCGCTCAACAAAGGCCGGATCGGGTGTAAACGTCGAGTTTCCCGTGAGGAGCTGATTGTGTACCGTGCCGGAGCATGTGAAGGTGCCCGCTTCGGCAGCTAGAGTCGCGGTAAGCTGCGCTCCTTCGCGAGTGAGATCCGCAGGAGAGATACCGGTGAAGCGATTCGCCATTTCGCCGCTGAAGTTGTTGCCGCAATGACGGTCCCCATGGCAGTCCCCGATGTCAATATGGAGCGCATATTTTCCTGCTTCGTCGCCAGGCCCTATGCTGCAGGTCGAATGAAGGGGAGCCAGAGAGGCGGCGTGAAGCGTCATGCTGCCACAGACCGCGACCGCGGACAGGACGGTAAGAATTCGTTGGTTCATCGGAGCTCCTCCATGTCAAACAGGCGCAAATTGGGTTCAAGGCGCGCAAGGCAGCTTCTGAGAGACGAAGCGTCCGCACGCGCCGATGACAGATTGCGGGAATGCCGCGCGGACTATTTGGATTCGTCGTCGAGCAAACCGGAGATGCGAAGCTGCACCAGCTTCTCCAGCGAAAGATTGTTGAAGCCGTGTTGTTTCGCGGAGGCTATAAACCCTGCGTCGATGTGGAATATACGAGTCTTAACCAGATCATCTGCGGTAGCGTTGGGGAATTGGTGCTTGATGTCGCGTGCATATTCCGGTGTGACGCCCTGAATGCGCATCGGAAGGAGTTCTTTGGATGTGAGTCCGTCGAACCCCGCCGCTTTCATGCCTGCCGCAAACTCTGGTGTTACCTGGAAGATGCGATAAGAGATGGCCTCCTGCAGATTCTTCACCTCAAGGCCCTGCTGTTTGAGCTGCGCGATGTACTCCGGCGTTACGCCGTGAATTTTGCAGGCGACCAGATCTTCTGCGCTGGGCTTGCCAAATCCAAGCTGGGCCATCGAGCGAGCGTACTCAGGCGTGACGTTCTGGATCTTCATGGCAATCATGTTGTCCAGATCGACGTCGTAGCCCGCGGCTTTCATGCCATCGATGTAGCTGCCACCCGCCTTCGAAGGGTTTTTAGCCTTATCGTCAGATTGAGGCTCGGCATCTGCGGCGGGCGTGGGCGCCGGTGCAGCGGCTTGGAGCAGCGGATGGGGTGACGGCACTGCGAGGTGTGCCGGAGCGGCGACGATCTCCGTGCGAACCTCAATGGGTTGCGATGAGGGACGACTCGAAATGACCGGTGTTGGCGCTGCTTGCGACGCAGGCGAGAGACTGGCTAGCAATTGCGGCACGGGCAAGAGGAGAACGACGAGCGCGGCGAAGCCGGCGGCGAGCGAGAATGGGCGTACGTTGCGGCTATTCATATTGGTCACGGGTTCTCCGAGGATTCTGGAAATGCGCATGCGCAAGGTTTGCGGGGATTGATGGCCATCGAGAGCCATTGCAAAACGCCACTGGCGCGTACGCTGTTCCTCGAGCCGGTAAAGAGCGTGTGCGTACACGACGGGGTTCGGGCAAAACTGGAGAGCGAGATCGTCGCAGCAGAGTTCGCGTTCGTGGCGAATGTGACCGCTTATCCACCAGACCGCAGGATGGAAGAAGAACAGAGTTTCGGCAAAGGTCTGCAGCAGGTTCCAGAGAAAATCGGCGCGGCGGATGTGGGCCAGCTCATGTGCCAGGACAACTTCGAGCTCTTCAGGGCTGAGAGATGTTGCGGCGGTAATCGGCAGCAGCACCAGAGCGCGAAGGGCGCCGACGGTCATCGGGCCCGAGATCGCACTTGAGACGCGCAGCAAAACGGGGCGGCGTAAACCCATCGCAGCAGAAAGCCGTTGGAAACTGGCTCGCACAGCGGCCGGTGCCTGGATACTCGCGGAGGTCCGCAGCCGCGTAATGAGCCACCAGCCACCGATGCTTCGCAGGGAAAGCACAACCACACCCATGATCCAAAAGCCATCGATCCACAAAAGCATGTTGGCGAGAGAGGGACTATAAACCTGGGTCTGCGCTGCTGCGAACCCAGGCATCATAGTCCGCGGAAATTCGCCGGTTGGAATCGCTGATTGATCTGCCGACCCGCTGGTTGCCAATGCCGACGATGCCGCCGCTCCGGATCTCAGTTCCCATGCAAAGGTTGCGCAAGCGCATGCCAGCATCAGCAGCAGAGCCGAGACTGCCAAAACATATCGCGTCTGGCTCGTTTTGCGCGCGAAGGCCATGCTGATAAGCCGATAGAGGACGGCGACTGCGGCAGCCTGCCAGCAGAAATGAATGAGGGTCCAGGCGATGGCTTGAATGGTATGGGTCATAGCCGATCCTTTCGCGAACTATCAGGGGATGCCGACTTGTCGGTCCTTGTAACTTCCGCGATTCTCTTGCGTGCAAGAAGCGTGCGAATCTCTTCGAGTTCGATGTCGCTGGCGGGTTCCATCGCGAGCGCGTGCAGAGCGAGCTGCGCGGCGGAACCGGAGAAGAGGCGGACGCTGAGATCTCTCAGAATTTTGCTCTGCATCGCATCCTGGCCGATTGCGGCGCGATATACGTGTGCCCGATTGGCCTCGTCGCGAACAACAAGACCCTTGGCGGTCATGATCTGCAGCATCTTGAGGACAGTGGTGTACCCCGAAGGCCGTTCCTGATTGAGAGCGTCATAGATCTCCCGCACAGTGGCCGGTTCTTTTTCCCACAGAATCCTGAGCAACTCGAGTTCGGCTTCGGTGGGGCGGGGGATTGTGTTGCCAGCGTTCGTCATGATGTTTGAGACGTTATACGAAGTGTTTCGTAATTGTCAACGAAAATCTTCGTAGATCGATATTTTCCTGATTTCTGGCAGGCGATATTCAAAATCGCCCGGGACTCGGAACAGTCGCGGTGGCCCCTACTTTATGTGGATGACGGGGTTCCGCTCAGGATGTGCAGGATCCTTTACGATGTGACCGCCCTGCATGACAAAGGCTACGTGCTCCATGACGGTAATGTTCGCGAGAGGGTCGCCCGAAACAGCAACCATATCGGCAAAACGGCCTGGTTCCAGCGTTCCCACGTCCTTGTCTTTCCCTAGCATTGTGGCTGCGTTGATTGTGGCGGCCTGGAGCGCGCCGAGAGGCGACAGGCCTCCGCGGACGAGCGCGCTGAATTCCTTTGATACCGACTCGTCGACGTCGTCGTCATCCACGCCGTAGACGATGCGGATGTGATGGGCCAGCGCGAGTTTGAAAGCCGGTCCCTGCGCCGCGATGATTTCTACGCCCTTGGCGTAAGAATCAGGATCGCGACCTTTGCTGAGCCCGGTCTCCATGTCGTGCTGAAAGCAATACAGAGTGGGTACGAGCCAGGTGTGATGCTCCTCCATGAGCTGCGCGCCTTCTTCGTCGAGCATGGTGCCATGTTCGATGGAGTCGACGCCGGCGCGGACAGCAGCCTTGATTCCGGAGGCTCCCTCGGCGTGTGCCATCACTTTCTTTCCGGCACGGTGAGCGATCTCAACTGCCATCGCCATCTGGGCTTCGCTTAGCTCCTGCACGTGGAAGTCGGAGATGGGATCCATGACCCCGCCACTCGCCATTAGCTTGATCCAATCGGCACCGTACTTGATGTCGCGACGTACTACGTGGGCGATGTCATCGACAGTGTCGGCAACATTCTTGCCGCGCGGCAGTTCGATGTCGGGAGAGAAGGGCGCGCCGTCGCCGTGTCCGCCCGCAATGGAGACACAACTGCCCGCAGCGGTGATGCGAGGGCCAAGAATGAGACCGCGCTTGACCGAATCACGCAGCGCGAATTGCGGGTAGTCTTCCGGGCCTTCGCAGGCATCGCGGACTGAGGTGAAGCCATGGTCCAGCCAGATTCGAAGGTTGTAGACTCCCCAGACCGTGGCCTGCGGGATAGATGTGCGAAGGTGAGCAGCGAAATTTTGCGTAGTTGGGTCGGAGAGGATGTGCCCGTGTGCATCGATGAGGCCGGGCAGCACCGTATATGCGGAGAGGTCGGTAACCGGGACGCCTGAGGGCGCGGCCGCTGCAATCGATTGAATGCGATCTCCAGCAATGAGTATGTACGCGCGAGTGCGCACTTCTCCGGAACGCACGTCGATAAGTTTGCCCGCCAGCACGGCCTGCGTTACCGCTGCGGGAGCTGGCTGCTGGGTGGCTGCGATAGAGACATTGAGAACGATGGCGGAGAAAAGAATAGCAAGCGAGCGGATGAGCATCTTGGGGTTCACGTTAACATTCGGCACGTCGCACCACCAAAGAAAAAGCTACCAAAGCGGGTAACCGTGAGCTTTGAATTTGCGGGCGTGCGAATGGACGAACGAAGATCGCTGCGCTAGTGAGAAGCGCCGCTAGATGACATTTCAGATTTGGAAGACAGCCATTTTCTGAGCTGGGGCTCCTGATTAGCGCGCAGCTCAATGCAGCCGTCGATGCTCTCAATCGCGTGCTTGAGGGTCTGATCGGCGGCAGCGACCTTATGCGAGGAGAAAAACTTCTCGACGTCATCGCGGCCGGCGTTGGAACAGAAGCTGCTTGTGGAGCCCACCAGGATGCTGCCTGAGTTGGTGGTGAGCTGCGCCTGCACTTTTCCCCAATTCGTCCGAATGAACTCCCAGGCCTGCTTGCGGTTTTCATCGGCATCAAGGGAAATGGAAAGCTGGAGAGCCGCGTCCTGATTTCGGACTTTTCCGGAGACGGCGTATTCAAGCGCACGATGGACCAGCGAGGGCTCTTCAAACTGCGCGAGCAGACGGAGAGCGCCGATCTGGATTTCGGGATTCGTTGACGTTTCGGCCACCTTTTGCAACTGATCAAAAAGCGCCGTGTCACCATTTCGAGCGGCTATGGCAAGAGCGGTCTGACCAAACGTAGCGTCGATCGACGAGGGATCGTCCACGTATTTTTTAGCGACTTGTCGTGCCTGGGAGAGAATCGCTGGGTCTTTTGCATTGCCAAGTGCTGAAAAAAGTTGAGCCCGCAGTTCGCGGGTATTGGAGGAATCCTGTGGGGTGGGTGCGCCGAGGCGGGCGTAGACCGGCCCAAACGTGGTGCGAATCCACGCGGCAAGCGCATCTTTCTCCGAAGGCGTAGCCGCAATCCTTTCGTAGGCGGCTTCGTATCCGCTGAGGGCCTCGGAGAGGACGGCTGCATTGGGGTCGTCTTTGATGGCTGCTACGAGATCGAGATATTTACCAATCGACGATTTGTTGGCTCGAACCTGAACCCACTCATCCCCGAGAAGACTGATGCGTTCCACCGGCGTGAGTGCGGTTTCAACATTGGCAACCAAATTCGCATAAACGCTTGCGGGATACGCAGTGCGGTAATAGCCCTTTCCGTGAGCATTGGCGAAGATGAGTCCACTTGCAGGCAAGTCAAGGGCGGAACTCGTTGGCGTTAAAAGATTGCAACTCTGATGCCCCTCAGTGGTCTTGAAGCAAACGGGCAGCGTCCATTTCTGCGAAGGATCTGACTGAACGCTGGGACTGAGAAAGAAGCGTTTCTGCGATACGTCGACCTTGCCGTTCGCCGGTTCATCGAAGGTGAGCAACGGGACACCGGGTTGGGCAACGAGGCTCTCCATGATCTTGTCGACGGGCTTGTGACTGGTGGCGGTCAGGACGCTCCAAAAATCTTCGGCGGTGGCATTGGAATAAAGGTGAGCGACAAGATAGTTGTGCACACCGCTTCGGAACGATTCTTCTCCAACATAGTTTTCGACCGTGAGCAATACGTCGCCGGCCTTGCCATATGCGATTCCGTCGAACATCTGGTTGATTTCGTCGGGCGTTTCTGCTTTGGCGCGGATGGCACGGGTGGTTGGTTGTGCGTCGACATTGAGTGTTCCATCCAAACCAATCGCCACATCCTGATCGATGGCCCACTCTGGATGCATCGCCGCGACAGGCTTGTTCTCCATCCAGGTGGCAAAGCCTTCGTTGAGCCAGATGTTGTCCCACCATTGCATGGTTACGAGATCGCCGAACCACTGGTGGGCCACTTCATGCGCAATCACCAGTGCCACTTGTTTCTTTGCATCGATGGATGCAGTTTTTTCGTCGATCAGCAGATCGGTCTCGCGATAAGTAATGGCCCCGAAATTTTCCATGGCTCCGGCCTCAAAATCAGGCACCGCGATGAGGTCAAGTTTCTTGAGAGGGTAGGGGATTCCGAAGTATTGGTTAAAGTAGTGCAGCACGTATTTCGTAACATCGACGCCGTAGGGCGTGAGCGCGACCTTATCTGGTGTTGAGCAGACGCGTATCGCTACGCCATCCTGCTTTCCAGCGGTGCATTTGAAATCTCCCACGAGGAAGGCCACGAGATACGTTGACATTTTGGGCGTAGTGAGGAACTTGAGCGTGTGCCTCCCCGCGGTTGGGCCCGGTGTGTCAGATTCGATCGGGTTATTGGAGATGGCGGTATCGGCCTTGTCTACGACGAGAGAAACGTCGAATGTGGCCTTGAAGCCTGGTTCGTCAAACGAGGGAAAGGCGCGGCGAGCATCGGTCGGCTCAAACTGCGTAACGGCATAGTTTCGGCGGTCAGTCTTGGAAAGATAAAAGCCGCGAAGCTCGTTGTTGAGAATTCCGGTGTAGTGAATGGACAGCGTCACTTTGCCTGCGGGGAGTGTCTCAGCGAAGGTGAAGGTCGCCTGTTCTCTCTTGGCGTCGAGCATGACGCCGGCAGTCTGTTGCCTGCCCGCCGCCGTTGCAGTGACGTATTTGTAAGCGATCTCGGCGGAGTTCAAGGTAATGGCGTTTACCGGTTCCGCGGCAACCACCTCGATCGTCTCGACGCCGGTAAACGTAGCGGTCTTCAGGTTGGGCGTAAGGGTGATTGCATAATGCTCGGGGCGAACAGTCGACGGCAGGCGCTGCGACAACAAATCGCGGCAAGGCACGAACAAAAGACACGCGAAAAGGGCAATCAGGAAGCTTGTTTTGGTTTTCTGTTGACGGTAGACCCTGAAACTAAAATTCATCTAATCCTCTTGAATTGAAACAGCTTTTAGTCCATTGAGCCCGTTCGTGCGCCGGACGCAGATTTCGCTGCTGATGGAGCGTATACGTCGCGTGGTTCGTCTTCGTCTATTTTAAGCCAATCGAAGCTTTGGGAGGGGTACGACGTGACGAACGGGTGAGTTCCCGTGACCGCGCGCGGTCCACGGTCAAGGGGACAAGAACTGCAAAGTGGTCAAGCGGAAAGGTTTGAGACGGGGGCCGTGTCCTTTTTCGGCAGCAGAGAATCGAGAACAAGCAGGCAGGCACCGGTGACGATGGAACTGTCGGCTACGTTGAAGTCCGGCCAGTGATAGCTGAAGATATGCACTTCAATAAAGTCAACGACTGATCCATAGACGATGCGGTCGTGCAGGTTGCCCAAAGCGCCCGCAAATACGAGAGCCAACGCTACAGTCGTCACGGTGAACTGGCTGCCAAGGCGGATCATGGCAATGAGCACTCCGAGAGCCGCGATTACCGAAAATGAGATCAGACCCCAACGAACCGTATTCGGCGAGGCAGAGTCGGCGAACAGCGAGAAGGCAGCGCCCTCGTTGAGCCAATGCGTGATACGCAGAAAATGCGGGATGACGGAGACGCCTTCTCCCAAAGGGATGCGGGCGGAGACCAACGCTTTTGTGAGTCGGTCGAAAAAAATGACGGCGGCGGATATAAGCAAAAGCCAGTGCAGGCGCCGCGGGGTTGTAAAGGTCACGGAGCAGCCTCCACCTGAGGCGGCGCGATGCCCATCTCTGTGAGTGCGCCATGGCAACGCGTGCAAACGTTCTGCCAGATGCCGTAATTGGCGACTTCGGGCATAAAGTTCCAGCAGCGCGCGCATTTGGATCCACTCGCTGGAAGTGCGGAGACAGAAAATTCGCTGCCCGGTACGACGTTCACCGCTGAGACATTGATGATCTCTTTGAGGCCTGCGGCATGGCGCTGCAGCAGGGCGAGCAAATCACCGGACGCAGTGATTTGCAGATCAGCCTCAAGGCCTTTGCCGATTGTTTTGGCCTGGCGCGCATCTTCAAGCACGCGCAGAGCTTCGTCGCGCACTGCGAATATCTGCTTCCATTCTTCGAGCAACGCCGCAGGGTTTTCTGAAAAGACTTCCTGGGGCTTCGGGAACTGAGCGAGATGCACGCTGGCTTCGCGACCCTCGACTTGCGGAAGATATTCCCACACTTCATCTGCCGTGAAGCTGAGATATGGCGCTACCAGCCTCACGAGCGCGTCAGTGATCTTCCACAAGACGGTCTGCGCGGATCGACGAGCATGGCTTGTCGGCGCGAATGTGTACATGCGATCTTTGAGCGCATCGAGGTAGAACGAACTGAGGTCCACGATCGCAAATTCGTTGACCGCCTGGTACACACGGTGAAACTCGAAGCCTGAGTACCACGCGAGGACCTTTTCGGTGAGGTCGCGGGTGCGGGCGAGCATATAGCGGTCGAGCGGAAGAAGATCGACCTCGGCAACTCGATCGCGCGCTGGGTCGAATTCATGCAGGTTCCCGAGCAGGAATCGAAATGTATTGCGCAGCTTGCGATAGAGTTCGGCGCAGCGCTGCATCAGGTTTTCACTCGCGGCCATGTCCTCGCGGAAGTCGATGGACGCGACCCAGAGCCGGACGATCTCGCCGCCGAGGCGCTCCGCGATATCGACAGGATCGACGCCATTGCCGAGTGATTTGGACATGGCACGGCCTTGCTCGTCGAGCGTCCAGCCAGCCGTCGCCACGTGCGAGTACGGAGCGCAGCCGCGCAGCGCGACCGATGTGAGGAGAGACGAATGGAACCAGCCCCTGTGCTGATCGCCTCCTTCAAGGTAGAGGACCTTCACTCCGTCATCCTTCTGAAAGCTTCTATATGCGGCTTTCAGATCTGAGTCCGATTCGGCGACTGCAAACCAACTGGTGCCGGAGTCGAACCAGACATCGAGAATGTCGGTTTCTTTCCGGAACGAGACGCCTGCGCATTTGGCGCATTTCGCACCTGCGGGCAACAGTGCCGCAACGTCTGTTGTGTGCCAGGCTTCAACACCGTCGCGCTCAAACATTTCCACAATTCTGTGATTCAGCGCCGCATCGAGGATGGGCTCATTGCAACCCTCGCAGAGGAATACGGCGATCGGAACTCCCCAGATGCGCTGGCGGCTGATGCACCAGTCGGGGCGCGTGGCAATCATGTTCGTGATGCGTTCTTTGCCCCAGGCTGGATCCCAGACGACCTTGTCGATTTCTTCGATGGCAAGCTGGCGATAGGTGGTTTCGGAGCCGTCGGCGCGCTTCACCGGTGTCTCGAGCCCGATAAACCACTGCTCGGTAGCGCGGAAGATCACCGGGTTGTGACAACGCCAGCAGTGCGGGTAAGAGTGCTCGAGGTCCGAGGCGGCGAGTAGAGCCCGCGATTCCTCAAGCATTGCCACGATGATTGGATTGGCGGCCCACACCTTCATGCCTTCAAATGGAGGCAGAGCGGCCAACGGCCACGCGTCGGGATCGACATGAAGATGCCCGGAGGCATCGACGCGGCAAGTCTGGTCCAGGTCGTAGCGCTGGCCCGTGTAGAAGTCATCCGCGCCATGCGATGGTGCTGTGTGGACCGCGCCTGTGCCGGTGTCCGCGGTGACGTAGGTGGCGAGCACTCCGAGAATGCTGCGTTCCAGGAACGGATGCTTGAAGGTGGAGCGTTCGAGCTTGCTGCCCTTGAACCGGGCGAGTTCCGTGGTGTTGCCGAGCTTGCAGGCGGCGATGACCTGGGAAGCGAGCTCAGCCGCGACGATGTAGACGGGGTCCGCCGGGCTGTTTTGAAGCTTGGGGTCGCCACTGGCCGCAAACGCAACATATTCGAAGTCAGGATGAAAGGCGACGGCCATGGACGCGGGAAGTGTCCAGGGAGTCGTGGTCCAGATGATGGTGTAAACGTCGCGGCCGGCCAGAGCGCCGTCCAGATTCCCGGGTTCGGACGTGAGGCGGTAGCGCACGTACACCGAGGGGCTGGTGTGCATGTCGTACTCCACCTCAGCCTCGGCGAGGGCGGTACGGTCATGAATGCACCAGTAAACGGGTTTCAGTCCGCGATAGACAAAGCCTTTTTCGAGGAAGCCGTAGAACGCTTCTAGTGTCCGGGCCTCATAATCGCGGGCCATGGTCATGTAGGGCTTATCCCAGCGTCCAAAGCAGCCGATTCTCTCAAATTGTGAAGTTTGCAGGTCGACATACTTTTGCGCATACGCACGACAAGCATCCAATACGGCAGGAGCGGGCATCTCCAACTTTTTACGGCCGAGTTGTTCGTCCACCTTGATTTCGATTGGCAGCCCGTGGCAGTCATAGCCGGGAACGTACGGAGAGTCGAATCCGGCCATGGTCTTGGACTTGACGACGAAGTCTTTCAGGCCTTTATTGAGAGCGTGGCCAAGATGAATCGGACCGTTGGCGTAGGGAGGCCCATCGTGGAGCAGGTATGTCGGACGGCCGACACCGGCTTTCCGCAACTGTTCATAGATCCGCAGGGAAGCCCACTTGGCAAGGCGAAGAGGCTCATTCTGTGGCAGATTGGCCTTCATGGGAAAGGCGGTTTTAGGCAAAGTTAAGGTCGCCTTCAACTCCGGCGCTGGAGACATTGACACTCCCTGATAAGGTGCAAAGATGCTCAATAGTTAGTGTAAAGGACCAGGAAAGAAATTTGAGGTAACAACTGCTCACGGTTGGCGTCTATCGTTTATGGGAACTCTCACTTCGGGGGAATACCAAACTCGGGAGGACGCATCCGGCGAGCCGGGGTCCGTATCTCTCAAGACAAGGTCGGGCGAAGTCAAGCATAATGGAGTGGTAGACCCGGGAGCCGGCGAAAGCCTCTTGAGGCGATCGGAGCCAACGGGGTCTACGAATGGAACTATGGCAAACGATCTACTGATCCAGCCAGACGCGGAGACTCGGGACAGCGTTCCTTCGATGGAGGGGCAGGGTCTCGACGCGTTTCTCGGCAAAGCGTTTGAAGAGAAACCGATCTGGTCGGCGCTTTACGAGAGTATTCACGACGTTTTCTTTCCCCCCAAGCTGCCGCCGCTGGTGTTGACCTCCACGCCGATTCCGGTTCCTGACCGGATGGCGGTGAAGGCAAATCCTGTTGCGATCGGAATCTCGACCTCGGTCAATGTGGCCATCGTCCTGGTTCTGCTTTTCTTTGTGGGTAAGAAGGTTTATGAGACGGTCCACAAACCGCTTGTCGCCACGAATGTCGATATCAGTGACTTTGACCTGAAGGCCCCCAAAATGGCCAATGCAGCGGGTGGCGGTGGTGGCGGTGGTTCGCACGAAATTGTCGATCCTATCAAGGGCAAGTTGCCGCCCCGGATGAAGGACCCGATTACTCCCCCGATGGTCCCTGTTCTCGACAAGCCAAAGCTGTCGATGGCTGCAGCGATTGATGTGCAGAAGGACATCACCCTCCCTGACAATCCCAATCTCCCGAACATTGGTGTTAAGAACTCCGCGAATGTCACTTTGGCCTCCAATGGCCAGGGCGGCGGCGGCGGCATGGGCAGCGGATATGGCGGCGGCCTGGGCTCGGGTACGGGCAACGGGTACGGACCTGGTACGGGTGGAAATACCGGTGGCGGCGTCTACAGAGTTGGCGGAGGAGTTTCTGCGCCGGTGCCGATTTTCACACCAGAGGCTGAATTCTCAGACGAGGCGCGCCGGGCAAAATACCAGGGCGTTTGCCTGGTGAGTTTGATCGTGGACGCTCAGGGAAATCCACAGAACGTACACGTGGTTCGCCCGCTCGGCATGGGACTGGACGAAAAGGCTCTCGAAGCTGTCCGTAAATACAAGTTCAAACCGGCGATGAAGGATGGCAGAACTCCCGTACCGGTGCTCATGAGCATCGAGGTAAATTTCAGGCTCTACTAGAGTTTTGCGAGTACCGAAAGACAAAGAGCGAAGCGCAGACGCGCTTCGCTCTTTTTGTTTTTCGCGCAGAAGAGTTGTGATCGGCAGTTCAAAGCGTTTGTAGCGCCCTGTGGTAATCTTCGGGGTTCGATTCGAGGAGAAGAACATTGACGGGTTTGCGCAAGAGCGAGTGGATGACGTGGATGGTTGGGCTGGCAATATTGGCGAGCATGGTGCGGATCGCGGGTGCACAAGGACAGAATTCTTTCCGTGATACGACGCTTCCCGACAGTGTCCGCATTCAGAATTTGCTGAGTCAGTTAACGCTGGACGAGAAGGTGCTTCTCATGTCGGACCATCCGAAGATTCCGAGGCTGGGGATCGTGTTTTCGGGCCAGGTCGAAGGCCTCCATGGACTCGCGCTTGGTGGCCCCGGTGGATGGGGCGGCCATGGCAGGCAGCCCGTGCCGACCACGACTTTTCCGCAGGAGAAAGGCCTGGGCGCGACCTGGGATTCGGAGTTGTTAAAGAAGATTGCTTCTCTCGAAGGTTATGAGGCGCGCTACTACTATCAAAATCCGGTATTCGATCGGGGTGGCGTGGTGGTGCGCGCGCCCAATGCAGACCTGAGCCGCGACCCGCGCTGGGGCCGTACGGAAGAGTCTTATGGAGAAGACCCCTTCCTCGTGGGAACGCTCACGGTCGCGTTCGTGCAAGGGTTGCAGGGACCCGATCCGAAGCACTGGCAGTCGGCTTCTCTCATGAAGCACTTCATGGCCAACGAAAACGAAGATGGCAGGACGCATACGTCATCGGATTTCGATGAGCGGCTGTTTCGCGAGTATTACTCCGTGCCTTTCCGCATGGGATTTGAAGAAGGTGGCTCGCGCGCGGTGATGGCGTCATACAACGCGTGGAACGGCGTTCCGATGACGATTCATCCCGTGCTCAAAGACGTGATGATCAAGGAATGGGGCAACGATGGGCTCATCTGCACCGACGGTGGCGCCCTCGGATTGTTGATCACGGCGCACAAAAGCTTTCCCGATAAGGAGCACGGCTCGGCTGCAGCGGTGAAGGCTGGAATCAATCACTTTCTGGATACGTATAAACCCGACCTGACCAAGGCGCTCAAAGACAACCTCCTGACCGAAGCGGACATGGACGCCGCGCTGAAAAATCTTTTGACTGTATATCTGAAGCTGGGCGAGATGGACCCTCCGGGAGCTGATCCCTACGCGAAGATCGGCGTGGAGACGGGGGGCGAGGTTCCACCCTGGCAGCGGGAATCGAGCATGGCCCTGGCGCGGTTGGCAACGGATGAGTCAATCGTGCTGTTGAAGAACGAGAACAACACGCTCCCGCTGGATCGCGCAAAGCTGAAGACGATTGCGGTAATCGGCGAATGGACTGACCAGGTACTGCAGGATTGGTACAGCGGAACCTATCCCTATGGGGTGAGCGTCATCGATGGGATTCGCGAAGCGGTTGGAAAAAATGTAAAGGTACTCTTCGCCGACGGTTCTAATCCCGAGGAAGCCGCAAAGCTCGCGAAGCTGGCCGATGTGGCCATCGTGGTTGTCGGCAATCATCCCGTGTGCAATGCAGGTTGGGACCAGTGCCCGACGCCCTCGAATGGCAAGGAGGACGTGGATCGCAAGACAATCGTGCTCGAGCAGGAGGAGTTGGTGAAGAAAATCTTTGCCGCAAATCCGCGGACGATTGAGGTGCTGCGCTCGAGCTTTCCATACGCCATCGTCTGGAGCCAGCAAAACGTGCCCGCGATTGTTCACATGACCCACAACAGTCAGGAAGAGGGGCATGGATTAGCGGACGTGCTGTTTGGAGATTATTCGCCGGCCGGAAGGTTGACGCAGACATGGCCGACTGGCGATGCCCAGCTATTGCCGATCTTGGATTACAACCTGCTGCATGGACGTACGTATCTTTACAGCAAAGAGAAACCGCTTTATGCCTTTGGATACGGTCTCAGCTACACGACGTTTCGATATGACGGGGTAAAACTGAGCGCGACAAAGGTTGATCCTGATGGAACTGTGAAAGTCGCGGTGAAGGTGAAGAATGCCGGCAGCCGTGCAAGTGACGAGGTGGTGCAAATGTATGTGCAACATCTCGGATCGTCCGTCACGCGGCCCCAACTGGAGCTGAAAGGTTTCAAGAGGGTGAGGATCGCGGCGGCCGCGGAGCAGGATGTGATGATGGAGCTGAAAGTACGCGACCTTGCGTATTGGGATGCAGCGAGTCACGCGTGGCGAGTGGAGAAGGAACAGGTGCGGATCCTTGCGGGTGGTTCGAGCGACAAGCTGCCGATTCAGGCGACAGTCGATGTAACAGATAGCAAGACATTCAAACCATAGCCGATGCGGCAACTACCGTCCTTGTGCAAAGAGACTCTTCAATTCCTCGGGTGGAATAACTTCAAGCTGTGCGAAAGTGCAGCTTGAGGGCTTTTTGTCTTTGCGCCATCGGCGAAAGTGGGCCATGTGCCGGAAGCGGCCACTCTGCATGTGTTCGTAGGCGACCTCGACCACCAGTTCCGGCCGAAGAGGCTCCCATGACAGGTCTTTGCCTTGGCTCCATCGGCTCTGGCCGCCTGGCATGCGATGCTCATTTTCATTGGCCGGCGCGTCAGTCTCCGCCCAATTCTTCCAGGGATGATTTGTGAGAGCGTTCTTGCGCAGAGGAGTAAGGAACTGCATCAACTCGCGACGCTGTTCTTTTGAAAAGCTCGCACACACACCAACATGCTGCAGGATCTTCGCGTTGTCATAGAGTCCGAGCAGCAATGAGCCAACTTCGTTTCCCGCGCTTTGCCTGTACCAGCGAAATCCGGCAACTACACAATCACAATCCCGTTCGTGCTTCACTTTGAGCATCACGCGCTTGTCCGGCTGATAGAAGACATCAACAGGTTTGGCCACGACGCCATCAAGGCCTGCGCCTTCAAAGCGGCGGAACCAACCGAGCGCCTTCTTTCTGTCCCGGGTCGCAGGAGTGATGTGGATCGGTGAGCCCGGATGATTTCAGCAGTACCTCCAATGCAGAACGGCGCTCGACGAAGGGCCGTCGACTTAAGTCGTGTTCCCCTTGGCAAAGCAGGTCAAAGAAAACAATCGAGGCCGGCGTTTGTTGAGAGAGCAGCTTGACTCGCGAAGCTGCGGGATGAATGCGCAATTGCAATGCATCGAAATCGAGTCGGCCCTCCCGGGCGATGACCAGTTCGCCGTCGAGAGCGCAGCGGGCCGGGAGTTGATCGGCCAGGGGCTTCAGCATCTCCGGGAAGTAGCGATTAAGCGATTTCTTGTCCCGGCTCTGGAGCAGGATTTCGCCTCCGTCGCGAAACACCAGCACTCGAAATCCATCCCACTTCGGTTCAAAGACCCACTCCCCCGTCGAAGGGATCTCCTCCACTCGTTTGGCGAGCATCGGTTGAACTGGAGGATTGACGGGAAGGTTCATAGATGCGCGTCGACCAGATTGCAATACTGGCGACGGACGACGAGGAGTGCCATCTATGTTGGATGCGCCCGGGAGGATGCGCTGTTGTCCGCGAGTGAGTTTGGTTTCGACGCGGCGCGTCTTCTGGAAGCTGCGCCCGAGGTGAACTTGGAACCAAAGGATCGCATCCAAGTTGCTGGGTTGTGTTCGATCAACCCGAGGAATGCGGAGATGAAATCGCTTGTCGTTCTAATGATTGAAATGGAACAGCCAGAGGGTCTATCGTCCCGGAAACTCATTATTGAAACTGCCAAGCACAATGTCCTCACGGCTTATAACGCTGAGGTAGGGTTGGACCTCCTGCGCAGGTTTCCGAATGTAGATCTTGCCCTTGTTCATAGCTCGCTTCTCCAGCAGCACAAGGATCTTCTCGCTCAAGTGAAGTCACTGGCGCCCAAAGTGCCCATCGTCCTTGCGAGTCCATTGAAGACTGAAAGATATCCTGAAGTGAACTACGTGGTAGACAGCCACAATCCGCAGGAGCTTTTAACTCTTCTATCCGAATATGCTCCCGACGTACCCCTCATCCGTTGAAGGCGTGTTTACAGCACACGGACTGTTCTGGATAAAATCGGAATGAGTCGATACCTGCAGCAACAGAGGAGATGTCAAATATCAAGATTGCAAGCTGGAACGTGAACTCAATTCGAGCGCGACTCGAGCATGTCCTGAGTTGGCTGAGAACGCAGAAGCCCGACGTCCTGTTGCTCCAGGAATTGAAAGGAACGATCTTCCCAGCGGAAGTCTTTGAGGAGCTGGGTTACGAGAGCGTTGCCGTCACGCAAAAGACCTACAACGGCGTCGCAATTCTGTCGCGCTATCCGATCGAAACGGTGAACACAACCCTTGCCGGCGATGAGAAGGACAGTCACGCGCGCTTCCTCGAGACGATGGTTCAGGGTTTGCGGATCGTGAACATCTATCTGCCAAATGGCAATCCGGTGGGAAGCGAACGGTTTGAATACAAACTCGCCTGGATGGACCGTTTGCTCGAGCAGATGATGAGATGGTCTGGCGACACTGTGCCAACTGTCATTGGAGGAGACTTCAACGTTATCCCTGAAGACATCGACTGCCACAAGCCTTCCTCGTGGATTCATGATGCGCTGTTTCAGCCCGAGCCTCGGGCGCGTTATCGCGCCATGATGGAACGCGGGTATACGTTGATGCATTTCGCTCGTTGCATCCGGGACAAGGTGGTCTCTTCACTTTCTGGGACTATTTCCGCCAAGCTTTTCAACACAATCGCGGAATTCGAATTGATCATTTTCTGCTTTCACCAAAGCTCGCCGGCCGGCCTTACGAGTGTCAGATAGATAAAGCACCCCGAGCGTTGGAAAGGCCTTCAGATCACACGCCCATAGTTCTGGAGTTGCATTAGCGAAGATCGCAACGGGCCAACCAGAAGTTTGATGACGGCATCGTAAATGACCGGGGTGGTGCGCGAGAGCAATGAATCTGGTCTTCTGCTGATTCTTCAGGTCCTTGGGCCCCCTTTCGTCAAGAATTGGACAGGCAAGTGTTCCGTTGTCATGTCCGTTCCTGGACGCGCGTAGCGAGAGACCCGGGGGGGCCATGCATACTTCAGAACTTGGGAAGTTCTTCCGTCCTGCATTAGTTCAATTAAAATCTTTTCAACTGCCATCGCGCGCTCTGCTTGTGAAGGCCGCATTCGCAATCTGCTTCGTGCAGGGTGCGAGCGCCATCGCACAGGTATCCGTTTCGCCTGCCGCTCTTAATTGGGTATCGGTGCCAGTGGGTGGCAAGGGTGCCCAGAAGGTGGTCACTCTTACGAATAGCGGAGCGGCCGCGATCACCATCGGCAGCATCACCTTCACGGGCGCAAACCCCGGTGATTTCCTGATCTTCAGCAAGACCTGTGGCACTTCTCTCGCCGCGTCTGCAAACTGCACCGCGAATATCATTTTCGGGCCGACAGCGACCGGCGCTAGAAGCGCGACATTGAACTTTAACGATTCAGCAAGCAATACTCCGCAGAAAGTTGCATTGACGGGGCAGGGGACTGCTGCCGGCGGGAGCGTCTCGGCGAGCCCCTCGAGCCTCACTTTCGCGAGCACCTTGGTTGGCTCAACCAGCGCGTCCCAATCAGGAACGTTGTCAAACAGGCTGACATCCTCCATCACCATCAGCAGCGTCGCGATCTCCGGCACCAACGCTGCGGACTTCCTTATCTCCAGCAAGACTTGCGGCACCAGCCTCGCAGCATCGGGCACCTGCTCAGCAGCGATTGCGTTCAGGCCAACAGGAGCCGGCAGTCGCACCGCGAGTCTCAGATTTACCGACTCTGCAACCAATAGTCCTCAATCTGTGGCACTCGCTGGAACAGGGACCACCTCTTCCGGAAGTGCGTCCGTAACTCCGTCGAGTCTCAATTGGGTTTCTGTACCTGTCGGCGGTAAGGGTGCGCAGAAAACTGTAACCCTGAAAAACAGCGCAACCACCTCGATCACGATCAGCAGCATCGCCTTTGCAGGCACGAATCCCGGAGATTTTCTTATCTTCAGCAAGACCTGTGGCACCTCCCTCGCTCCATCTGCAAGTTGCAGCGCGAACATCATTTTTGCTCCCACGACGGCAGGAGCACGAAGCGCAATTCTTCGATTTACCGATTCCGCCAGTGGAAGCCCACAGTCAGTTGCGCTCTCGGGAACCGGCACATCTGGATTAACCCTATCCCCGCAAAATCCGACATTGGCCGTAAACGGAACTTTGCAATTTACAGCGAGTGCCGCAGCGACATGGTCGGCGAGCTGCGGAACGATCGGCAGCACGACCGGTCTTTACAAGGCTCCTGCGACAGCGAGTTCCTGCAACGTCAAAGCCACAGCAACCAACGGCAGCGGGCAGACCGCGTCTACGACCGTGACAGTCACAACGAGCACAAATCAGGTGACAATCACGCCTTCAAAGGCCGCGCTCCACGCCATCGGTCAATTGCAATTCACTGCGAACCAGGCTGTTACGTGGTCGACATCGTGCGGCACCATCAGCACCACCGGTCTCTTCACCGCGCCGGCATCTGCCGCCACTTGCAATATCAAGGCGACATCAACTGCCAATTCGACGAACACCGCAACCGTCGGCGCTGTCGTGACAACAGTGAACTACACCACCCGGAAGAATGGAAACTCCGGAACCGGCGTGCAGACCAACGAGTTGACCCTGACGCCAGCCAGCGTCAGTTCGGGCAAATTCGCGCAGATTTGGACTACGGCACTCGACGGCCCGATATGGGGCCAGCCACTCTACTTGAACGGAGTCACGATTCCGATTGGCGGTAAGGCGCGCAATGCAGTATTCGTCACCACGTCAAATGACAGTGTCTATGCACTCGACGCCGATACCGGCGCGTTGCTTTGGCACACCAGTTTCCTCTCAACGGGGGTTACGGCGGTTGCCGGCACTAGCCTGCAAATTTCTTCGCAAATCGGAATACTAAGCACGCCCGTCATCGATCCGGTGAAACAGATCATGTATGTGGTGGCGGAGACATCAGAGAACAATGCGACCACGTTCCCGCATCGCCTCCACGCATTGAGCATTCTAACAGGCAAAGAGATGCTCGGCGGCCCGGTGGTGATTTCCGATCCGGACCTGCCTCCCGTCCAGAAGTTCCAGCGGCCGGGCCTGCTGCTTGCGAATGGGAAGGTTTACGTCGCCTTCGGATCCATCGAAGATCGCAATCCTTATCACGGGCTGATATTCGCGTTCGATCAGAACACCCTCGAAGTCGTGGCGTTTTTCAATGACACTCCAACGGGCAGCCAGGGTGGAATCTGGATGTCTGGTGCGTCTCCGACCGCAGACAAGGATGGAAACATCTATGTCTCAACCGGCAACGGCAGTGTGAGTGCAAATAACTTCGGTCAGGCCATCGTGAAACTGACTCCAAACCTGCAGGAATTGGATTTCTTCATTCCACACGACTATGTAACGCTGAATCAGGGCGACATCGATCTTGGTTCCGGGAGCGTAATGGTCGTGCCGGATCAGGCCGGACCTTTCCCTCATCTGTTGATCGCTTGCGGCAAGCCAACGCCGATTTACGTGCTGAACAGGGATGCCATGGGCGAAGTGGGTGGAACGAGCGACAACATCATTCAGCGCCTCGATCATCAACTGGGAAACACGGGCAGCTTCCGCGACTCGGGGCAGCCCTGCTACAACTCGCCGGCGATGTGGCAGCAGAACGTATATTTTGCAGCCAATCACGATGTGTTGAAGATGTTTGTATTGAATGCCGGCACTGGAATGCTAAGCGCCACGCCGGTGTCGAAGGGCACATTCACCTATCAGTGGCCTGGCGCAGATCCGGTTGTCTCCTCGAATGGAAATACGAATGGAATTGTGTGGACTATTGATAAGACAACCGGAACGCTGCACGCGAGTGATGCAACAGATGTGAGCAAAGAACTCTACGTGAGCCCCAGTCTCGGTGCGCCAATTCGTTGGGTGCCCCCCACCGTCGCGAACGGACACGTGTACGTGACCGCGTCGGGCAAGATCATTGCATATGGTTTGACGCCATAGCGCATTGGAACTGGGTCAGAACAAATGGCCGAGGGAAAAGAACCATGATTTGTGTCCCGTGTCGCCGATACTTCCCCCAATGAATACGGGCCCAAAAGCCGTTTGGGCGATCACGCCGAAGGCGCCGTCATTTGGAAGCGCGCTGACGCCGGGCGCGTTCTTCATTTTCCCGATCTCATACATCCCCACTCCATAAAACCCTTGTCCTAGGAAGGGCGGAAGGCTTAGTAAGCGGTACTTATACCCTGTCCTGAAGAGGAAATACTGATCTCCACGCACCTCGTTCGCACCATAAGCAAGCAGCCCTCGTGTTCCACCGAGGAAGTATTGAGGAACACCGGTTTGCTCGTGGCCTATCGTCGTCCCACCGAAGCCCAACAAAAAGACAGAACTTGACCGGGAAACTGGCTTGAAAATCTGACCATTCATTTGCAAATTTGGAAAAGCCTCTGTCGCTCCGGGACTCTTATCCACCCAGTCGAAATTCAGCTTTCCAAAATAGCCGCTTTCAGGAATAACCGGTTGGTCCAAATGGTCGGTGATGTAGCGAAATCGGGTCTTTCCCACTCCGCCGCTGACGGTTTGGTATAACGGAGTTCCGAGTAGCAGGTCTGCATTCAGGTAGCCGATTTCATAGCCGGCGCGGACCTCGCTGAACCGGTCCAGAGCGTATCCGAAATCAATACCCCCACCCGCACTATGAATGCGATATTCGGCTTGAGGGTCTCCGTAGGAGTAGATCCACTGCCCTGCATTGCTTGCCTCTCCCCGAGGTGCGATAAACCACTTGGACGTTTCGCTGAATCTCCTGTAGTACTCCGAAGAAATCCCATAAGTATTTCCAATTGCAAAATCCGTACGCAATTCCGACCCGAAGCCTCCGACGTCGAGAAACGTCAATCGTCCGCCGAGCGTGAAGGTAACGTTTCCGGGCTGGTTACCGTCCACGTCAAAAGCGATTTGTAGAACCGGCGGCGCGTTGCTTTTCTCAAGGACTCTGACTTGCAGGCCAACCTTTCCCCCAATTTCCGTCATGCTGTAGGACGCGCCGGAGTATCTTCCCATACCGGTCAAGAGAGTCAGTTCTTTGTCGAGTTTCTTTATTTCAATTGGTTTGTCAACCATCGGCTGCAGAAGTTTCTCCATCCGTTTGTCTGACGCAATGGAGTTGCCTCCTACCACCTTTACGAATTGCGGAGCGACTGTCGGGCCTCGCTTGCGGGCGTCGCGCTTGGCTATGTATTCGTCCCACTCGGCCTGATTGAGAACGTATGGCTGCAGGATTTTCGATTTCTCTTCTGCCGCTTCCATTCCTTTTTGAATGAGTGCATCGGCCTGATTGAAATCGAGCGCGGTGAATTTTTGAACATCTACTTTGACAACCAGATCGGCAGCTTCCATGCCTCGAACTTCAGAGGCCGCGGAACTGATCTGGATTGACCGGCCGAGAACGCTGAAGAGAGATTGAATATCATCTGCGGTCGTGGGAGAGACCTGCAGGTGAATCGCAATCACGACATCCGGCCCCATCTCGCGTGCCAGATCCGTAGGCAAGTTGTCTACCAACTCTCCGTCCACATACAACCTGTCTCCGTCACGCACCGGATTGAAAATTCCCGGCAGCGACATGGTCGACCTCATCGCAAGGCCAATCGGACCGGTTCGGAACACGTGTGCTTTTCCTGAAACCAGATCGGTTGCAACGCAGCGAAAAGGGATGGGCAAGTCGTCGAATGATTTTACGTCTGAGTAGGGCAGTGTTTCCCGATCAATGAGCAGACTGATCTGATGTCCCGCATTCAATCCGGATGGAAGCGAAGCCCCTTTTTTGAACCCAATGGCCAGGGTGCTCTGAACCGCGCGCGCATCCTCTTTGCGGCGGAAGGAGAGATCTTCAAAGGGCGTTGCGCCTCCAAGAAGCAGCGGCCAGTCCATTTTCTTGACAGTGCGCTCGATATCGTCCGGGCTCTGCCCGGTTGCATACAAACCTCCAACCAGTCCACCCATGCTGTTGCCGGAGAGATAGTCGATAGGAATGTGGTGCTGCTCAAACCACCGGAGCACGCCGATGTGGGCCAGTCCCAGCGCGCCACCGCCTTCAAGCGCAACGCCGACCTTCATTCGCTTGGGCGGAGCCTCCGTACTGCTCTGCGCAACCGCCGCGAGGGAAGACAAAACTATGAAAGCGAATACTGCGAGTCCAATCCCAGGCGCGTTGCGATGCGAAAAAAAAGGAGTGAAAGGATAAATGCGATTCATGAGAACTCCGGCTTCTTGAAGCTGAATCACAAACCTCACTCAGTATCCGACCCTTCCTGCTCGAATCAGCGCGGAGAAGTCAGGTGACTGGTTTACCGAGTGGGCCACTTCATTGATATGCTCGCGTTGCTTCAACTCGGCGAAAGGAAGTCCGCCAGTGACGAGTCGTCCGCGGTTATAAAGCAACTCATCGATGGAGCCGTTTATCAGGTATTGATAGCTCCAGGGCTGAGGGTTGGCCGTGACAGCCGTTAGCTGCTTGTCGAGCGTAGTGGTGCAGTTTCTTGTCAGTTCGTTGTACCACTCGGGTTTCTCGTTCAACTTGTTCAGGTAGTTCACATAAGTGAAGAAGATCGCGCGTGTGGTCCTTTGATCCGCATTGAGGCGGTACATGTACACCTCCTCGTCTTTGCGGTAATTGGTACGCAAGCGGATCAGATCGCGCTCATCCGCCACAACGAAAATCAATCCGAATTGACGAAAAGATCCAAGAATGGTCGAGTAGGACTGACCTGGCCTGTATCTCGCCTCAATCGAGAAAGCGACATGAGTGTTGTCTCCAAATTGAAAGCTGATGATCGGGTGGCTTGCAAAGCTCAGACCCCAATTCGTCAGGAAGAAGTCGGCGCCCCGAAGCTGGGAGAGATAGACTGTCCGATCGCTCCAGCAATTCGTGTACTCGGTTTCAGTGCGGTAGTCACAGTTGCGCAGATTGTGAATCGTGATCCGGTCTCCATCCATTTCAGTCCACGCGGTTCGATCAGCATCGGGTTGCCACGCGCCACTGTTTGATGGCTTGAGGGTGAGCCACCAGAGGAGAACGCAAAAGACGCTGGCGAGACATAGGAGTGCGCCCCAGCGGGATCCTTTGAACGTAATGAGGATCGCGATAATCGCGAGTACGTAGATCAGCGTCAATGGGATGCGCAACCAGGCGATCCTGAAGTCGACGTAAATCGCCGCTGTTGCCCACAAGATAAGAAGTGCGAGAACAAACCAAACCGCTGCAATCCCAATTGCCCGCAGCACTCGCACCCAAGTCCGTGAATGCGTACGGCGACGATTGAGAGGAACGCTGTCTCCCTCCAGACCAATGCTCATTTGGAAACCTTTTCGCGAGTGCACGTGCAATGAAAGGCGACTCGCCTTCTCGGGTTTGCCTCTGACGGACTAGTACAAGAATGACGACACCAGGTTCAAACGAAAACTGTCAGTTATACCAGTTCTTCTCAGCCCGAAACCGTTGGCGAGAACGATTTTGAAAGACTTGTGCGCGAAGAGAAGAGAACCGCTCGATTCGAGTTTGTGGCGGAGGTCTCCCTTTGCTTCCGACGAGATCCCATGCAGAAAATCAAATCAAGCTACTGAATTGATTTTGCTCGAGTCATTTTCGGCGGGCGGCACGTTTTTTGCGGTGCCCTGGTTCTCAGCCAATGGCGGCTTCTTCATTGCATAGCGGTGGCGATGGAATCCCATCAATCTTCGCCCCTCCGCGTTCTTGCAGGGCCTACCGGCATCGACTTTACAAAACGGGCACGGATCCTCGATTGGCTTCCTGATCATGGCGATAAAGTTAACCCATTATTAATCAGGCGCATATACCCATTCGCGGCCATCATCTGCCACGTTCGAACTATGACCTTTGATTCCTCACCGGATTCAAAGTAAAGCTGTTAGCAGTCGAAAGCGACATGAAATGTACCGTATCCCCGCCTTCAACCACCGGCGGAGGTTTCGGGATAAGTGCAATGTAAGCTATTAATTATAAACAACATAGTATAGGCTACGGTCTGGATGAGCTAGTGCCTATTGTCAGAAAAAGCTGCAATCCTCGGGTTGAAAATCAGCGCTATCTCGAACCTGTTGTCGAGGTGGTCGACGTATTGTCTTTGACGGGTTCTGCGCGGGGTGCAGGCAGAAGTCTGTATCCATCGCGCGTTCGAATGTGATATTTCTGCAGATCCTTGCCAACCAGCTTCACCTTGATCGAGCGCCAGCCTCGGTTGGGGTTGGGCTGTGGATAGTAACTCAGCGTATAGAGGTGAAACAGGTCTTCGCGAATCGAAGCGAAGGCCTTCTTTTCCTCCCGCCAATTCTTGGCAAAATATGCTTTTCCGCCGGAACCCTTGCTCACACGTTCAAATGCAGCGGCGGATATCGGATCATTTTGCGCCTGCTGTGTACTGACGATATAGATGATCGTCCCCGTGGATTGCGCCAACTCCGCCACGTCCTCCGGAGGAACCGCGCTCGCGTTGTCAGGACCGTTTGAAAACACCACGATTGCCTTTCGCCCCCGAAGCGGGACGGTGTCTTTCACAGTCAGCAAGAGACTGTTATAGAGTGCGGCATCGTCGCCCGCGACGGTGTTTCGCACGCCGCTCACAATACGGTACTGGTCTGAAGTGAGAGAAGTCATACGCGAAAGATCGCGGCTATAGGAGTAGAAGGCCAACTTGCTTGAATCATCCATCGAACGGATAAAGTCGACGATCGCGTCCTGAGCAAATACAAAGCTTCGATACATATAGTTACTTGTGTCGAAGAGAATGAACAAGCTGGCGTCGGAGAGATGGGGAACCACCGTTGGATCGTCGTCCGCTGGCTTGATTGGGCCTTTGGATAAGTGTTTTGGGTCTCCCCTTGTGATCTCTTTCGAGCTCTGGTCAGGATCGTTGCTTTGTTCGAAGGTGGATATCTTCTGCGGAAGCTTGTCTTCGACAATGGCGAAGTCTTCCGGGCGAAGACCGGTGACGTAGTTCCCTTTGTCATCGGTAACAGCCACGTTGAGCTGGACAAGGACGACGTTTACGCGCAGGCGCATCGGGTCGTCTTGAGCCGGTGCGCGCGATTCGCTGCCCTGCGATAAACACAGGCACGAGAGCACTCCAAAGTACGCAAAAGTTTTTTTGGCCATAACCATTCCAATCGTGCGTTCATTGCAGGGCTATATTGCTCACGATCTGGGGGGTGATTTTGCCCTGCTTGAATTCGTCCCCCGTTTCTTGCATGGCGCGCATTAACGCGGGCCAATCGTCGATATTGCTGGCGAAAATGTTGGCGATCATACGGCGTGTCAGGGTGGGTACCAACAGGTTGAGCATCACCGGGGAGTAACCTAACTCATCGGCGAGACGTGCCCAATAGAGATTGTTTGATTCCCACGACTCGGCGAGTAGCCTGCTCGCTTTCCCCCCATAGAGAGGAAGCGGTTTCGTGGTCAGCAGGGTTCGGGTATTGCTGATAAGCAATGCCGGATGCGGCGTCCCGAAGTCTGACGCTAAACGCTCCGCACTCGCAACGTTTGGGTCCTTTCGAGAAAGATCATCGAGTTCCTGCCCCGCAGGCCCCCACTTTGAAGCCTGCTCAGGATGCCTTTTCCGAAATTCAACCGCGAGAGAGAATGTGTCTGCCGGAAGCTCGCGGGAAGCCAGTGCTTTTGCGGAGCCCTGACTTTGCAAAGCCAGGCTGGTCCATTCCAGTCGGTCCGGCGTCATGCGATCTGAGAGAATGCTGATTACTTCTGCCCGCAGTTCCGCGTTTGTTGCCGAAGCCGTTAAAAGTTCTTCTCCCGCTCTCTGATAAAGAGCTGCGGAGTGCAGTTCGCTTTGGGTCACGGTCCACCAGCGTGGCAAGACCGCGGCGACCAGAAGACCCGGCGCAGTCTCCTTCCAGATCAGGGCCTGTACATTTTTAGGCGTAATGAAATCCTGTTCCGTCGAAGCCAGGGCATAGGGCAAATCGGCGAGCGATCCAATCAGAAAGGCTCCTCCTCCGGCTGTCGCACCCACTCCGATCAAGCCCGGTGGTCCCCACACCTCCTCGGTACCCCGAACAGAAACGGACGAGAAGTCGTGCGACCTCACAAACAGTGGATTGTTATGGAGAATCTCTGCGCCTGGCGGCTCATAGTACGCGTAGTTCAATCCCACGAGCGTGTCCCTCAAAAACGGAGTGAGTTGGCCGCGCGCAGACTCCAGTTGTGCGGGTGACCCGGATGATTTGATGATTTTGGCGATATCGGTTCTTACCTGCAACTCCGCGTGGCGATTGACGTAGACCACCGGAGACCACTCAATCCTTTCACCCCCCGTGAAGACGGGGCGCGGCATCTCAAACTCCCGCAGGTTAGCGGCAAGAGGCAGTAATTGGTTGCCGACGTCTTTCCCGTGCGCCATCTCGGTCAAGCCGTCATAGAGTCCGAAGAGAGTATCCAAAGACACCAGTCGTTGGTCATCCAATACCGAGTGGATTCGTCTTGCTATTTCCAGGTGCACGCGCCGCCCATCTTCACTGGCTTGCGGCGGACCTGCGATCAGGTCAACAATCTGATCCTGTGAAAGATTTGTAGTACCGGCTGCCACACTCATCAGGGATTGCAGCGAACTCCGGGTTGCTTCAAATACCTGCACAGACGACGAAACTCCCAGAAACGGCTGAACCGTGCTCAGCCAGGACGCATTCAGCTGCGGGTTCGGAATCTGACCTTGCCGGGCGAGGATCTGCCAGAGCCCTATGCTCCCTTGGAAAGCTCCCAGGGAATTTGCCCGCAGCACTGGATTCGAGAGGCCATCGACACGATCCGCCGCACTCACAAATTTTGCGATCGATGTGTCATCCAGAGTTGGAAACTCGGCAAAGATTGAGAACCACAGATCGAATTGCGAAATCCTGTTGGCAATCAGTTGCTCTGTCGCATCCGACAATTGCTGTTCTGGAGGTCTCCCGGCATTAATCGTTTCCAGCATGAGAAAAATCTCTATCGGGCCGGTTTCAATCGCGAGATTTGAAGAAGCAACGAGCATCTCCAGGAATCTCTCCGGCGTATCGCAGCGACGGCTCTGTTTTGGCCACTCATGCGTGGGATTCGACTTGGTCTTCCGCGCCAGGATTTCCGGCCACGCGCTAAGCGATTGCAGAATCTGCGGATTTCCTTTTGCGTCCCATTTCAACGATGTGAGCAGAATCAAAAGTTGAGCGTTTCTTGGAAAAACTCCCACTCCCGCCTGGGTATGCGGAGTAGTGGATCGATAGGCCTGGTAAAAGCGCTTGAGTCGATTTCCTTCCGCAAGATGCGATTGCTGCGACAGGCTCAAACGCGACAGCACATCAAAATACTCTGCCAGCCAGCCGTGATCCTTCGTCAGAAGATTGCTTACGAAATCTCCAGGCGAGTTTGGACTCGCGCCCACCAATTCTTCCCATTCTTTCTTGGCGCCGCCAGGAACAACAACGCTGCCTGAGTGAACAACGATCCCGCTTCCGTACAAGTCAAAAACCGATACGACCGGGTACAGCTTTCTCAGTCCCGGCGCCTGCTGCAACGCCAACCTTGTTTCCCGGTCGCATTTGGATAGAGCCCAGTAAAGGCGATCCACGCCTTGGTCATGCAGCAGCAGGTCGAGCAGGTTTCCTCCGGAATTCTGAGGCCGCTTGGAAATCCCGCTCCAGTCGCTCTCTTTGAAGTAGATCGGAACCGCAGTCGCCGGATACGAATAGGTGAAAGCTGCATTCTTCTGCAAGGACCGTTCAAGTTCAGTAAGAGGAAAACCTGAGTCGATAGTTAGAAACGCTCGCTCCGCATTTTCTGTCACCAGGGAGCTTTTCTTCTCTCCACACGTGCCCTGAAATTTGTACCCGAGAACCGAGATCAGCGGACCTGCGTCGCCGCAACCAGTAATGTGAATCTCGCCATTCTCTTTGGCGATGGACTGGAGTTCTCGCGCCATGTGCATATAGCGGTTCACCAGCACCAGGTACTCGGTTTCTTTTCCTTCCCGGTAGCCAAGGATCGAAACATTGCGAGCGAGTATCGGCAACACTTCGCCAGGAGGGGTCTGCTGGCTGATTCCCGTCATACGAAGGAAAGATCGCAACGGCCCCGGAATAGTTACGGTGTCGGACGACATCGACTTCGTTATCGATAAATGGTTCTCGGACGCTTCCTTGTGCTCGCCGGCAGATTGAGAACCCTCTTGTGGGGGCGGGACGGCATAAGCTGGACAGCGGGATCCGAAGCACAGGAGACATGCGAGACAGACGAACTTGGGGCGCAGAGAAAACTTCATTGCGACCAGCCCTCTAGGTCAAGGATGACCTCTATCGGCTCGTCACGCTACTGCACTCACATAGCAGACCAATGGGCAGGAAACCGGATAAGTCCGATCAGCGCGAGTCTGTTTCCATGAATTCCACTAGCTTGAAATCAGCTGTCGCCACTGGTAGACAGTCCCTGCGGGAGATGACTGCGGGAAGGCCGCAAGGCAGAACGGTTTCGAACCTGGTCTTCGCCATTTATCCGATCTTCAGGCAACGTGAGGGAAGTCACGCGAACCGGTGCACTATCATCGCAAATCACGCATCGCCCGGCAAGTCTTCTTTGGATCGATCAATGCAAAGTTCCTCTCCCGTGCTGCAAGTTTGAGGTGGAACTCATTCAGGCCGGACTTTACTGACGAGAGAAATTCCTCGGTGAGAGCTCCCTGAGATAGCCCGCGAATCGGGCCACAAATCTCGTTTAAGTTGTTTAGTGTGAATCAATTCAGACCAGGCGCCGGGCGCGGACACATTCAAGCCCTCGATACCGGTTTTGCCATCCTCACTCCTTCGTGCTTGGATTCTTCGCGACGATGCGATAACGTCCCGAACTGACGACGAGATCGATGCGATCGTTGCCGCCGGTGGTCTTCACTACGCCCGCAGCACCTGCCGGTCGTTGACCATTGATCTCCACCGCATCGGGCCCAGACGTCTTCACGGTCGCCGTTGCTGTTGCGCCTGCGGGAATAGTGATTTCATATTCTGTGTCCACTGGTCCCCGTTTGAATGAGCTTTCGACCAAGCCCCATACGGAGTTGTAGCTCGTCCGCACCCAGGCGAGATTCCCCACAACATCAGGGGAAATTGTCAGCTGCTTCGGAGGCTCCGCTGAGAAGTCCACATCGATCCCGCCCAGGCCTCGATAAAACCACTCCTCCGCATGGCCCAGCATGAAATGGTCCTGCGAACTATTGGGATTCGCGTCCCACGCCTCGGTCAGCGCTGTGGCGCCCTTCGCCAGTTGATATCCGTAGCTCGGAGTGTCTGCGCGTTCCAGCATGTCGTAGAGAACATCCGACCGGCCTCCTTCCAGCAGTGCATCCACGACGTAGTGATAGCCCACATCTCCGGCTGTCACATGGTTGCCATGCGCTCGAATATCGGCCACCAGCGCCGCCAGCACCCGCGCCCTCTCCTCCACCGGAACCAATCCGACCACCAGGGGCATCGCTTGCGCGGTTTGGCTGCCTTTGTCGTATCGGTGCTCATTTGCATCGAAGAAACGTCGATTGAATGATTCCCGTACTGAGTCCGCTTTTGTGCGATAAGCAGCGCTCTCCGCATTCTTTCCTGCGAACGCGAGCACACTTTCCAGCACCCGCAGGTCCTGATAATAGATAGCGGTGGCGGTCACTCCGGAGGTTGTCAGTTTTGATATCCCCGGTTCTCCCGGGCCGATGTCGTACCAGTCTCCGAGTCCGTAAGCAACGATGTTGTCCTGAGCCCGCGTGCCGAGATAGTCAACGTAGCGCTGCATCACCTGCAAATGCGAAAGCAGGGCTTCACGGTCTCCGTTGCGCTGATATACATACCAGGGCGCAAGCACAGCGGCGCTCCCCCACTCCGGCGAGTCGTCAAACACGCCCCAATTTGGCTCGAAGAGCACATATTGTGGTGCGATCTCCGGAACCCTGCCGGCTTTAGGACCGTCCACCGTCTGCGTGTCGGCTATGTTTCTCGCGGTGGCTGCATACAGCCCGCTGTAGTCAAAGTCGTACAACATCGACGAAGCAAGCAGATGAGTTTCCTCAAGCCACCCGAGTTTTTCGCGATGCGGGCAGTCCGTGAACAGGCTCACAGCGTTATTCTCAATCGCGCGCAGAATCAGGATGTGAATGCGGTTCAGCAAGTCGTCAGACGATGAGAAACTTCCTGCCGCCTGCGCACTCGAGTGCACTGCCTGTCCCGTCAGCGAATTCAATCGCGGCAACTCCGCGGTTGCATTCCCACTGCGCTTGGCATCGTTAGCAGCCGCGCCCTCCACCTGCACGTAGCGAAAGCCGTAGTAGCTGAATCGTGGGTGCCACTTTTCCGTTCCCCTTCCAAGCAATGTGTAGGAAAACCATTGTGGGCTGCCTGAACTTTCCTGCGATACGGTTCCATCCGCATTCAGCAACTCGCCGGGTATCAACTTGATCGTGCTTCCTGCCGCGCCCGTAACTTCGATCAAGGGCCATCCGGCAAAATTCTGTCCGAGGTCGAACACGAGAACCCCATGCTTCGGCTCGGTGCGTGCCACGGGCGTGTAGGAGTGCATCACGCGGATCTCGGGCGCCAATCCGGGCCTCAACACGCCGCCCGGACCGGCCGTCACCAGCGCGGGAGTCCATGCACTGTCATTGAACCCCGCCTGATCCCATCGGGCGGGTTCGAGCCTCGCATCGTAATCTTCACCGCCGTACGTATTCGAGAAAGTGATTGGCCCCGGATGCGACTTCCATGTCTCGTCACTGAAAAATGTGAGTGTCTTGCCCTCGCTCAACTCGACTTCGAGTTGAACGATGCACTTCAGCGGTCCAAAGCTTCCGTTGAATTTCGTGTACCTCTGTGGAGTCTTGGGCACGCGGTACATCCCGTTGCCGAGAAGAACGCCCAGAGCATTCGCTCCACTCCGCAACATGGAAGTCACATCGTAGGTGTCGTAGAAAACAGTCTTCCGATAGTCGCTCCACCCGGGGGTCAGTTCGCTGTCGCCAACTTTCGTTCCGTTGATTCGAAACTCGTATTGACCTAAACCGGACACGTAAAGCACGGCGCGCCTGACCTTGCCACGCACCTCGACCCCTTTACGTAGCAGCGGCATCGGCCTGTTATCAGGCGCGACGTCTTCGCGTTCCGCTGCGATCCACCTGGCCTTCCAGACCGGCTCTTGCCTCCAATGCGCCGGCTTGCTCCATGCGCTCGGATGATCGTTCTCGTCCCAGACACGCACTTGCCATGCGTACTCGCGACCCGCTTCGAAGACCGGACCGGAGTAAAGTCTGGCAGGCAGCCTTGCATTAGAGCTAGCCTGTTTTCCGCCATCCCATAGCACGGATTGCCCGCTCGCGAGGTCCCGATCCTGACGCGCTATTCTGACCTGATAGCTCGACTGCTTTACACCGTGCAGACTGTCACCTGAAGCCTTAACCTTCCACGAGAGGTCATGCATCCCCTCCGGTACCGTGACAGGCTCTGCACGATCGGCGCAGCGTAGCTCTATGGGCGCCGCAAGATGCGAGGTCGGAGGTTCCTGGCAGATCCCCTCACGCCCCGAAAGCAAGGCGCACCCGAAGGACACGCAGATTACAAGGTGAAAAAACGTTCTTTGGCTCACGACCGCCATGGTAATGAGCCGCGCTCCTTCTGACAATCCAAGTGCGGGCTGCCGATAGTGGCGTTCATTGGAGATTCCAATTCGATTCTTGCAAAGCTTCCAATCCGAGGTACAATCCCGGTGGACCTTCCCCTCGTAGCAATTGGGTCCACTAATGAAGAATCCAGCGTCTCTTCTTCCGTGCATCGGCGTTGTTCCTTGCTTTGCCGCCGCACCAGAATCTTAAGACATCGCGTCTTTCAGGGCTTTCCTGCGAAGCATGAGTCGGCAGTGTTCGCCTGAACAAGGAGGTTTCTGTGCCAACGTTCAAACTTTCTGACAACCTTGGCTTCAGCACTGACATACAAGCCGGCCCTGGGGCGCTTTCCAGGTACTTCCAAAACCTGCCCGACTGGTTGGCGCTGGCGATCAATCTCAAGCAGTTCAAAGACACCACATGGGACGACCCATCGGTAGTTGCGACACACAGTCTGCTTTCCTTTAACAAGCCTGTGAACATCCAGGGACAGGCCATTGCACTGAAGGTAGGGGCGGGTGTAAATGGGACCCTCACCATCTTCGTGCCGGCCAAGGATAAAGATGCGCTCTTCAATCCCGACTTTTTCGGCGACAATATTCCGGTTCGTCTCGACGAGCGGTACGTAAACGTAAGCTTCCAGGCTACTGTTGCGGTCGGGTTGGATGCATCTCCGAACAAAATGGAGTTCGGGTTCGATGGAAAGTCGGCTGGTCAACCTGACCTGCTGCCGGCCGTTTCACCTGAATCCGGTAACTCCGTCGGTGCTTGAATCCATAAAGGAGACGTTCGCGAACTTTTCAATCCCGGCCAACCTGGATGACATAGCGTTGATGCCGGAAGGTAGCGTGGCGGCAGTGGACAGCTCCGGCACCATAAAATTCTCAGGCACCGTGAACCTGCTCACATTCGTCAATCCTCTGGCTTCTGTCAGCATGCCTGTCGGGAGCGATTTGAAGGTTACCGCCGGAGGCGCCATCGATGTCGGAGCTGGCTATGAATTTTCCGGCAGCTACCAGATGCGCGTGCAGAAGATGCCGGGCTCCATTTTCCGCCTGGGCTTCTACCGGCAGCGCGAGCAGGACTTTTCTTTAACGGCGAACAGCACTGCAGGCATCACCAGTTCGCTCGAGAACAACCCTCAGTTCAAGACTTTGCTGGCGGCGATAAGCTCACAACCGCAGGTAGACCAGAACGAGTTGGCGACGGCCGGACTGTCGCCCGCGACGATCAGCGCAATTCAATCTTCGTTAAAGTCGGCAATCGATCGCACCTTGTCGCTCAGTGTCAGCATGCAGTTGAACGCCTCAAGTGAAAACGATTCGATGTTCCTTTACGAGGTGGACCTCGGCGCGCTGACACCCGAAGGCAAAGCATTGCTGGCGAACGCGCTCCATGCAGATCTGAGCGGACTCGTAGCCCGAGATACGCCGCCCGCTGGCATCCGGGTGCTGAAGACGCTTATCGAGTCCGGCAAAACGCTCCAGCATTCCCTGAAAGTGAACTTGCTAGGAATCTACAACGCCCTGACAATCTCCTCGCTTATCCGCAATGGCTCGGTCGCCTGGGACGCCACGACAGGGGAGTACGTGATGACGGATTCGGTGAACGCGTCGCGCCTGGGCATCGACAGCGTAAACTTCGGCGTTAATTCCGACAAGTTGCGAAACGTATTGTCTGAGAGTCTGCTGCTGACGGCCGCTTACAGGGCGGGAGCATGCGTGTCCGGCCAACCGGAACTGAATGCGTGTCACACGTACTTTGCCTTGAGTGCCCGCTCCAATTCTGATCTGCTATTGCATGATCTGCTGATCGGATCCGGCTTGGGCTTTGCCGAGGCTGGCGCCGCAACCGGAAAATTGCCGGCTCACGTCAAGGATTTTGGCCGCGCAACTGTGCTTGCCGAGGCGACGTACAACGACGACGCGTTTCTCGCGCTGTTTTTCAAGGATGGACAGCAACGCGACGCCTCCGAGTACGATCGCGCGGGCCGGGATGCGCTGAAGTTCCTGACACGTCCTGAAGATGCAGACGGCTTCCGTCTGCGGGCGGCGCAGAACGACGCGCTGTGGACGAATATGCGCGCGATCGGCAACGTTCAGTCGGGGCAATTCCATCAATTGTTCCCAGATCTTCCCACCCAGGCAGTGAGCGTGATCGGAGTCGACTATATCAATATCGTTTGGTGGACAGAGGCCATGGTGAAGACTGGCGTGAAGCTCCAGGCAATCCTGCAATTCCTGAGCCAACCCGGCAGCGGCCGCACCGATCCGAAGTTCCTGAAGCTGAAGCATGATCTCGCGGACCAACTGGCAAATCTCGCCGGCCGCACGCGCCAGGACTTCGGCGGCCCGTGGGGGCTGCTGGCGATGAGCCTGGTTGCACCTCGGACCGGCCGCAGGTTCCTTTTGTTCAATTCGAATGTCTCTCTCATGTGTGAAACGCGGGCCTGATCTGGAACACAATTCTGTTGGAAAGGAGCCGAGCAATGGGACCTTCAGATAAGCCAAGCCCGATGGATGGCGGACAGTCGAGCGAACTGCGGATGGATATGATGCGTTCCATCGTGACGGAGCCGCTCCTGAGCAAAGTACGCCGGGCCGTCGCAGATCCGGCCATGTCGCAGGAGTTCGAGGTGATTATCGCGCTCAACGAACTGTTCCGCGATGGCACTGCGGGGGCGATGGAGTGGGTCGGCAAAAGGGCCTCAGAGTGGAATGTGCATTGGTATCCCGTATCGGGCTACATTGTGGCGACCCTGACCGCAACACAGATTCTTGCGTTGGCCAAAGAGGCTCGCGATTTGATGAAGGTTAACTCGCGAACCGCGAGTGTCATCTATCGAATCTGGGAAGACACCGACGTCAGCACGACACTGACACGTTCGTTGGTCACGGTAAAGGCAGACGCGGCACAACGCGCTTTTCAGGCGCGCGGCGAAGGCATCGTGTGGGCCGTGCTCGATTCAGGCATCCAGGGCGATCACCGGCACTTCAAAGGGGTCTCTCTGTTATTCGGACCCTACGATGCGCTTAAGGCCAGGGCGCCGCTGGAGCACATGGACTTCACGCCGGACGGCGCCGCTGCAGGGGCCGCGAAGCCACTGATCGATCGACTGGGCCACGGCACCCACGTCGCGGGCACCATCGCGGGCTATTGGGAATCGCCCAATCCCGACGGAGAAATGATCGTCGGCAAGGAACAACGCGTCGAGGAGACCGACGACTCCGTTACCCTGCGGGAATCGCTCCGGGTGATCTCGGGAGTTGCGCCGAAGGCGAGTCTGATCAGTCTCAAGGTGATTGCCGACGTAACCTCGCGTGACAACCCCAAGCAGACCGCTGGCCAGGGCAAGGTGAGCTGGATTCTAAAAGCGATCGACCAGATCCAGACTTGGAACCAGAATGGCCGGCGTCTCTTGATTCACGGCGTGAACATGAGTCTCGGCTACGACTTCAACCCACGCTGGTTTGGCTGCGGACAGAGCCCGCTGTGCGTCGAAGTGAATCGCCTGGTGAAAAGCGGCGTAGTCGTAGTGGTGTCGGCAGGCAATGCAGGGTATGGCACGATCGTGGACGCCGACAACCAGGTGCAATCCAAATACAGCGGAATCTCAATCACCGATCCAGGCAATGCGGATCTGGCCATCACGGTAGGATCGACGCACCGTGAGATGCCGCACACCTATGGCGTCTCGTACTTTTCGTCGCGCGGGCCAACCGGAGACGGCCGCCTGAAGCCCGACATCCTTGCACCGGGTGAGCGCATCATCTCCTGCGCTGCCGGCAAGGAGGCGGAAAAATACGGGACGACGGACGAGGCGGGAAAAGAAGTGGGACCCGTGTGGTATTGCGAGCTCAGCGGTACCAGCATGGCCGCGCCGCATGTCTCCGGAGCAGTCGCCGCATTCCTCTCCGTACGCTCTGAGTTCATCGGGCAACCAGAGCAGGTCAAGGAAATTTTCCTGAGCAGCGCCATCGATTTGCGCCGCGACCGCTCTTTTCAGGGCGCGGGGCTTCTCGATCTTATGAAAGTTTTGCAAGCCGTCTAGATACGGCTTGCCGCCACGGGAGGTCACATGCAGCAAATAGCCGGCTTCGATTTCTTCTCTCTGCAATACGACGGCGACGGGAACCTGCCCGCTCCGGACCAGTTCACCGCACTGACACAGGCCGCTGCCACGGCGACAGACGTCATCCTGCTGGCCCACGGATTTCGTAATGACGAAAACGACGCGACCTCTCTCTACACGCGATTCCTGACATCATTCCGAGGACATCTCGCGCGGCAGGAATTCCAGAGCGTCGCGTCCCGGAAAATTGTTTTTGCGGGCGTGTACTGGCCATCGAAGTCCTACCAGGAGTCATTTCCTGCCGATTCTGGAGCTGTACAGGACGCCGACCCCGAAGCTGCCCAGATTGAGGCCGTAGCCGCGAAGCTGCGTGAGCTGCAAACCGATGCCACGCCCGAGCAGAAGAAGGCCCTCGATGATGCGATCAGTCTGCTCCCCCGCTTGGAGCACGACACCGCCGCGCAGGACCGTTTTGTCAGTCTTGTGCTTTCCATTCTTCCCGCCGAGAAAGATGACGGAGATGCGATGGAGGGCCTGAAGCTGGTCCGATCGCAATCCGGTTCGGACCTGCTTAACCTGCTGAGGCACCCCGTAGTCCTGCCGGTCAGGAAAGCGCCCGGCGACGGCGACTCTGGCGGAGGAGTGGCCTCGGTGTCCGGGACTCCCGTCGTGCGCGATGGAGGCGTTCAAGGCCTCGGGTCGCTGCTCGGTTCCATCCTGGGAGGCGCCGGAAAATTGGCGAACTTGACCACGTGGTATCAAATGAAGAGCCGTTCGGGAGTAGTGGGCGAAACCGGTGTGGCACGCGCTGTGCGAACTCTGAAGAGCGACCCGCTGAAAGTCAAGGTGCACCTCGTGGGCCACAGTCTCGGCGGTCGACTCATGGCAGGTTGCGCCCGGGCGTTGGCGCAGGATCCGATTGTGCAGCCTGACTCATTGACTCTTCTTGAAGCAGCGTTCTCGCACTTCGGTTTTAGTCCGAACAACGGCCAGGGAATGGTGGGCTTCTTCCGTGATGTCATCGCGAAGAAGGTTGTAAAGGGCCCGATGCTGGAGACGTTCTCGGCCCAGGACACGGTAGTCGGATACGTTTACGCAGTCGCATCGCGCTTGGCCAACGACAACGTCAAGGCCATCGGAGATGCCAATGACCCATTCGGAGGCATCGGCAGGAACGGCGCGCAGAAAACCCCCGAAGCCATAGTTGACCGTTTGCACGACGTGGGAGCCCCGTACTCGCTAAAGAGCGGCGTCGTGACAAACCTGGACGGTTCCGGCGGATTGATCACCTCGCACTCTGACGTGACCAACGATCGTGTGACATACGCGTTCGCCGCGGTGGTTGCCGCAACCTGAGGAAACTTCACCGTATCGCTTCAAACAAGTCGGATTCCAGGCTTCGTCCTCCATTGACCGAGCTGTGAACGCGATAGAACTCTTGCGAGCCCCAAAGTTTCGCCTGCTGTGCTTCGGTGAGAACTTCGAGCCGCTCGTAGATGGACGTCTGAGTCTGATGGCAACTGACGGCCTTCCACACGATATGCCCAAAGGCACCCGTATCGATTTCGGTGGTGATTGCCCAATCGGGCCACGGAGTAGCCTGCCGCTGAACGCCGTCGACCAGTGACGTCAGCTTGCGAAAGGCGGCTTGAAATGCCTCCCATTTGTCGCTTCGCCACGCCAGGTAGTAGAGCTTTGCAACACGATGAGGAGCAGGCGAGTCCACTTCCGATCCATCCTCCATGCCGTATTCGGCATCGGCGGCACAGACGATGGATGCGGTTGTGAATTGAGAGATGGCAATGTGGTCGGGATGCCCGTAACCTCCCTCGGGACCGAACGTGAGGATGATGTTGGGCTGAATTCGACGGATATGCGAAACAATGTCGCGAATTGCATCCTTGGACGAGACTTTATCAACGGCTCCATCGTGGTAGCCAAGGATGGAGACCTCGCGGATACCGAGTACCGCCGCCGCAGCGCGCAACTCCGCTTCACGAACACGGCCAACTTCAACGGGATTGCCTGACTTTCCAAGCGCACCGAAGCGGCCGCATTCTCCGCGTGTGGCTGTGACCAGGTACGTCTCGACCCCTTCAGCCGCATACTTTGCGAGCGTGCCTCCGAGACCGAATGACTCATCATCGGGATGAGCCAGGACGGCCAATAATTTGAGGTTCCGATTCATCGTTTTCTTCCATGCAGATCATTGACGCCCACACAATTTGTCCCGCTGCCTGAACGACTCGCCTTCAGCGCGACAGTAAATTGTCGGCGCGCTAACGGTTGAGCGTCGCTCGAATCCGAGCGAGATGGTGGTAACTGTGGCGCACCGCATGATCCTCAAGCATGAATTGGCAGGTCAGCGGAGCGTCGCTATTGAGCGACACGGGCGCGGCGCGATCCAGTTCTTCATCGCTGAAAGCGCGGATAGCCTTTGCCGCCGCGCCACTGTTCTCTGCCAACAGAGCAAGCGTTTGTTGCTTTGTCACGCCGTCATTTTCCTTGGCGTGGTCGCGGTTCATCGTGTTGATGGCATCCCAGGTCACGCTGGTGATTGCCTGGCCGGCCGCGAGCAAACTCGCAAGCTTGATCTCAACCGGATAGACGCTGGCGACGTGATGCACCACCACTCCAATCCTGCGGCCATCCTTGGCAAGGGGCGTCTGCCATTCGGCCTCGGAGAGTGTGCCTGCAAATGACGCCAGTGCTTTTGCGCCAGCCTCAAGCCGGGCAGCGAGCGCCTCTGATCTTTTGTTGATCTTCCCACTCTGCGCTGGCGTGTGCATTTCCGCGATCTGTCCATTACTTTGGCTTGTCATGTCTGCTTTCCTCAAACGTTGATTGTTACTTTTAGAAACGTAGCCGCGATCTCTGTGCCGCCGTTACTGCTCTTGTTGTGTGCTTTCGCCAGTTCCACAAGCTGGCTGTGGAGTTCCTCCACCTTCCCGTTCTTCTCCGCAGCTTCGTATGCGTTCATCGTGGGGCCATAGAAGCGCCGGAACGATTCGACGATTTGTGCCGGGCTTCGGTCGTGGGAGATGAAGTGGAACGTGTCTCTGGTCGTGGAAATTCTCTCCTTCGGAACTCCCGCGTGGCCGAATCGCTCCGTGATGTGAGTATCCACACCCCACGTCATCGGACTGATGAAGCCTTCCGGAGGCGGTGGCGTAAACGACGAGCTGATCTTCAGCACCTGCGCCACAAAGGTTGGATCGTTCGGAATCCAGTTGCCCATCACGATGCGGCCGCCCGGCTTCGTTACCCGCACCATCTCCTTCGCCACGTCAAAAGGCCTGGGTGCGAACATGGCGCCGAACACCGAGAGCGTCAAGTCAAACGAATGATCGGCGACGCCCTCCAGGTTGCTCGCATCCCCCTCCTGAAATTTCAGATTCTTAAGACCCGCCTCCTCAGCTCTCCTGTTCCCGGCGTCAACAAGATTTCTGGCAATGTCGATTCCAACAACTTCTGCTCCCATACAGGCAAGTGGCACCGCAGTGGTGCCATCCCCGCTGCCCAGATCCAGTACCCGAAGCGGCGGCTCAATCCCGATGGACTGCACCACAGCTTCCCCCGAGTCACGCATCAGGGCTGCAATCTGTGTGAAGTCGCCCTTTTCCCACAACGCTTTGTTGGGATTCATAATTTGCTCCTCACTCTTGATATCGGATTTGGGGATACGAAAACGCCACCGGGCTCGCCCCCGGGCAGGAAGATCCCTCAGCGGCCCAGGACTTCGCCTCGTGACGCAACAAAGATCGGCGCTACTTCCGGGATCCCCCTCCTCACCCGAACGGAGCCCAACCTGGAGCGGGTGATGTATTTTCGAACCGACGACCCAATTATGGGTAGGATGTATTCAGGGCGCGCAAGCGCTCGCACGCCTTCGAATCCACGAGAATACCGTCTCCAGTTTCGTCTCTGTTTCGGTGAAGCAGAGCTGAAACCACAAGCTTAGGCGGGTGGCGGAGGAATTCCGATGAACTCCCAGGGAGATGCAGCTGCGAACCCGGCCGAGTTGGGCGATGTCGGCTGGCGCGCGAGACGGAGAATCGCCTACCGTGTTCTTCCATTTGTTTTTCTCCTCTACGTGGTCAACTACATCGACCGCGTCAACGTCTCCTTTGCCAACCTCAGGATGAGTACAGATCTAGGCTTCAGTGATCGCGTCTACGGACTCGGGGTTGGGATGTTCTACATCACCTATGTTCTGTTCGAAATACCGGGAGCCATCCTCGTCGAACGATGGAGTGCAAGAAAGTGGATTGCACGAATCATGATTTCGTGGGGAGTAATTACGATTCTGACTGGCTTCGTGCAAACTGCTGGACAGTTCTATACCGCCCGATTCTTTTTGGGGGCAGCTGAGTCCAGCTTTTTCCCCGGCATGATCGTCTATTTGACACACTGGTTTTCCGTGCGTGACCGCAGCAGGGCCATCGCATGCTTGTATGCGGCCAATCCCGCCTCTTCTTTGATCGGCTCGCCCTTGGCAGGCTGGCTCCTCGGTGTACATTGGCATGCCTTCGCTGGCTGGCGGTGGCTGTTCATTCTGGAGGGGATTCCTGCCATCGTCCTTGGGATTGTCACGTACTTCTATATGACTGATTGGCCGAGGCAAGCGCTTTGGCTGGCACATGACGAACGCGCCTGGGTCGTTAACGAGTTAGAAGTGGAATTGCGAGAAAAAAAGAAGATTCGAAGCTACACAATCATCGAAGCTTTCTGCGACCTGCGAATATTGCGACTGATTTTGGCCTACTTCCTGGCTCTCACAGGGGCTCTTGGAACGATTTACTGGATACCGACCTTCGTGAAGCGCCTTTCGGGGTTTTCTAACTGGACGGTAACTTCGCTGCTCGTCATTCCAGCTCTGTTGGGAATCACTGGAATGCTCATCAACGGCTGGCACTCGGACAAGACAGCGGAAAGGCACTGGCACAGTGCCATTCCGATGCTCGCTGCCGGATTGATGTTCGGGCTCTTGACCGTCTTCCGACAGGAAGTTCCATTGGCGATTCCGTGTTTGCTATTGGGCAGCGGTTTCTTGTATGCGAGCTACCCCGCTCTCTGGGCGATACCGACGATGGTCCTTAGCGAAGCTGCAGCCGCCGCTACATTCGGACTCATCAATTCAATCGGACAAGTCGGCGGGTTTGTTGGAAACACCGTGATTGGTTCCCTCAACGATCGAACCCACTCACTTGCTTTCAGCTTCGCGTTCATAGCGCTCGTCTATGCTGCGGCGGGAGGCTTAGTCCTGACTCTAAGAGTTCGCAATACTGCCGGCATGCTCCACGGATCGAACTAGCTCTGTGAATCGTCCCGGTCGACCGCCGACTCGGACATAATTCGGAGATACGAAAACGCCACCGGGCGCGCCGCCGGCAGGAAGATCCCTCGGCAGTCCAAGACTCTGCCCCGAGACGAGGTCCTTTCTAGGCAAAGCGCTTCGACGCGTCATATGATCACTTACCAATACCGGAGGATCGATGAACATCTGGCTACAGGATCTCCGCCTTGCCTTTCGTATGCTTCGAAAGAATGTGGTGTTGACGCTGGTAATTTTGGCCTCGCTGGGCATCGGAATCGGCGCCAATTCCGCCATATTCAGCGTCGTGGATGCGCTGCTGTTGCGTCCGCTCCCCTATCCGCATCCAGATCGTCTGGCGGCTGTCTGGCTGCATTCCCCCGGAATCGGAATTCTGCGTGATTGGCCATCTCCCGGCCAGTACATCGACATTCAGAACCAGAACCATTCGTTCGACCAGATGTCCATTGCGCAGAGCCGCACATTCACCTTGACGGGTCGCGAGCAGCCGGAACGGGTTGACGTTCTGAGCTCGCAATCAAGTCTCATGACGATGTTGGGCGCAAAGCCTCTGCTCGGTCGCATTTTGTTGCCGCAGGAAGACACACCTGGCAGACCGGGAGTGGCCGTTCTCAGTTACGGAGCCTGGCAGCGCTTATTCAATTCGGACCCCACAATCGTCGGCAGGAGCATCACGCTTAACGGAAAGTCGTTCACTGTTGTGGGCGTGCTCGAGCGCCGCTTTATGCTCAACGCGGAAGTGATGCCGTCGGAAGGACCAATGGACAAAGTGGACATCTTTCTGCCCTTGACATTGGGACCGGATGCCGCACAGCGCCGAGGCGACGAAAACTACAACATCGTTGTCCGCCTCAAGCCCGGTGTTTCACTGCAACAGGCCCAGGCGGACATCGATGTCATCGCCAACGGCATCCGCATCAAAGATAAGCGCGATGCCAGCTTCGGCATGGATGTTATCGGCTTGCAGAAGCAGGTAGTCGGGGACGTCCGGCGCGCTCTGCTCGTGTTGCTCGGCTCCGTATCGCTCGTCTTGCTGATTGCCTGTGCCAACGTGGCCAACCTTTTGCTTGCTCGCGCGGCAGGTCGCGAAAAAGAACTCGCTATCCGCACGGCTCTGGGAGCGGGCTGGCAACGTCTAGTGCGTCAATTGTTGACAGAGAGCATCCTCCTGGCACTTCTCGGCGGAGCCGCCGGGCTGCTTGTGGCACGAGCGAGCCTTTTGGTCGTACGCACAATGAATCCTGGCAATATTCCTCGGCTCGAAGAGATTGGAATCAATGGGGCCGTGCTTGCTTTCACATTTGGTCTTTCGCTTGCCACGGGCATACTCTTTGGCTTCGCACCAGCATGGCGGGCCATCAAGCTGGATCCAAACTCGTCGCTCAAAGCCGGCGGACGCAGCGGACAGTCCGATGGCGGTCTGTACCTCAAACGGCACCGCTTACGCGGCTTGCTCGTCGCTTCGGAACTCGCGCTTTCGCTTGTTCTGCTGATCGGTGCCGGACTGCTGATCCGCAGCTTCGTTCGCTTGCAGAGCGTAACGCCAGGATTCACGGCAGACAACGTGCTGAGCATGCAGTTCGTCGTGAGCGACCCCAGGTACCAGGATAAGAAAGTCCTCGCCAGTTTCTACAGCGAGGTCGAAACCCGCATCGCCCATTTACCTGGCGTAGTAGCAGAAGGCACTGTTTCGGCTCTCCCGCTCACCGGAACGATCGGATGGGGAGGGATTCACGTGGAAGGGTACAATCCGCCGCCGGGGCAAGAGTTGCAAGTCGATCAACGTGACGCGAGCGAGGACTATTTTCGGACGATGCAGATTCCTTTGATCTCGGGTCGCTTCTTCTCGAATCAGGACAACCTCGAAACGCAGAAGGTCGCCATCATTGACCAAAAATTCGCGCAGCGATTCTGGCCACACAATGATGCCGTCGGAAAACATGTCTGGTTCGATCCGAAAAAACCCATCACAATTGTTGGCGTCGTAGGAGTGGTCAAACAATATGGTCTGGATACCGACGGCAAGATCGCCACGTATTTCCCCATGCAGCAGGGGCCTGACCGAGGTACTTTCCTGGTAGCCCGCTCATCGTCCGACGACGCGAGACTTTCCAATGCCATCACCCGCGAAATCCGCGCGGTCGATCCTGCGGCCGTCATCTACGGCATTCGAACCATGAAGGACCGCTTGCATGATTCTCTTGCGCGCCAGCGCTTCTCCAGCACGATGCTGGGAGCATTTGCGGCGTTCGCGTTGCTCCTGGCGGCCGTGGGACTCTATGGCGTGATGTCGTACCTGGTCACCCAGAGCACCCACGATATCGGCATTCTGGTCGCATTGGGTGCGCGGCGCGAGAACATCCTTGCCCTGGTCGTCCGGCAGGGCATGCAATTAACGCTGATCGGCATCTTCGCCGGACTGATCGGCGCGGCCGCACTGACGCGTGTAATCGCCAGTCTCCTATTCGGCGTAAGCCCCACGGACTTCGCTACGTTCTTGGCCGTGCCCGCATTGTTAGCTGTGGTCGCATTCGCCGCAACGATTATCCCTGCCTGGCGGGCCAGCAGCGTGGACCCGATGGTAGCTTTGCGAGAGGAATAGACGCCCTTTCACTGAGATTTCCAATTTTCGATCGGCATTGCTCTAAGAGATTCTTCGATTGAGTTGATATCGATTTCGCGGATTGCGGGAGGATGACTGCTAACTCGGACATAATGCCTCTCAGGCGATGTCCGGTTTGCAACAACCGTCCGCAACGCGGTGAATGAGCGCCTCGACCTGTTCCCGACAATGACCGAAATATTCCCATCGAGATTTGCAGATAATTATCCCCGAATAGCGCACGATAAATAGAGGAGAGCCAGGCCGGAGACCCGGCCATCCGGGATCGCTTTGCAGGGGGTACCCCCCGGTCAAAATAGATTTCTGTAGAATTTGCAGATAATTACCCGCTTTTGTGAAACACCCAACCGCGATCTCCAACTGAGATTGAACACGAAGGGTACCGGCTTCAGCCCTGTACGTACACTGGCGCCGAAACAGAAACGCAGTTGTCATCGTGAGAACGCACTTGTCATCTTGAGCGGAGTCGAAAGATCTGCGGTTGTTCTTCAACAGAAACAGGTCTCGCCGCAGTAGACCATCAGGCCGGGAAGACCCCGGCCATCCGGGATCGCTTTGCAGAGGGGTACCCCCCGGTCAAAATAAATATTTCTGTGAAATTTGCAGATAATTACGCGGTTTTGTGAAACACCCAACCGACTATGAAGCAAGCTGCCACGCCGCTAAGCAGACCGGGTGGCGAAATCGCTTGGGCCGGAGACCACCCCCCCGGTCAAAATAAATATTTCTGTGGAAATTTGCCGATTATTGCGCCGTTTTGTGAAACACCCAACAGCACGAACAGAAGCGAAGCCCCGCACGCGGCGCTTCATTGTAGACACATGGTCGACTTGCGATACGGAACAAATTCGTCAGTTACCGCTCATAACTTCCCCGTTGGCGGTTATTCGATCTGATCCGCCTTCGTGCACGCGCCGCAGCTAGAATCGGTGTATGCGTAAATCACTGGTGAACACTGTTCTCCTGTGCAGTGGATTTCTGCTTGAAGCGGGGAACTTTGTCCTCGGGCAAAGTCCGCAGCCGGGAGCAGAACCCAATAGCGTGTTCGCTGAAGTAGTCAAGGAGATTCGCGCCAAATCCTCGGTGCTCCCCGAATTGCCATCTCTGCTCCCAAACGTAGATCGACAGCATCCCGTGTACTTGATCCCATTTCGATATCTGCTTCTGGCTATAACTTGATGCTGGCTGTCGATCCCGAATGCGAAGGGCAACATCGATGCTTCTTTGCCAGATTCGAAGGCAGCACGTCGCCTTTCGAGCCGCTGGAGAAGGCGGCGACTCCGGTACTTTTGCGCGGCAGAATTAGAGGCGAATTCTATGACTCCGAATGTGGAGCGTATTGCAACGATTCGTACATTCGCTGGTCCGAGCACGGCTTCTACTATTCAATCAGTATGAATAGTGGAGCAAAGGCGACGCTTATCCGAGTTGCGAACTCTGCCATTCGATCGTCATCGGGCTAGAGTCCCCCAATCACTAGAATTGCATCCGATTTCCAGATCACGTCGCGAGTCACAACTGACGTTTGAATAGCAGGTGCGTCGTAGCCAGCCAACCCTTCAGTAACCCCAAAAATTGAGTTCGCTTCGGGTGAGGGGTGCGTAGGTATAGTTCAGGCATGGGTGCCACTAGAATGCCGGTGAAGGAATTCGAATCGATAATGAAGCTTCGGTTGTTGCTTTCCGTTCTCGGTCTCCTGCTCGTTGTGCGCGTTGCGGCACCGCAAGTTCAGGCGCCCGCCCTGCCTTCGCCCGACGACCGCTACAAAGCCGACCTGCTGCTCATTGTGGCCCATCCCGATGACGATGTAGTTATCGGTGGATACCTGGCGCGAGTCGCTCTCGACGAGCACAAGCGCGTTGCGGTCATTTCTGCACAAACGGCGATGGCGGCGGAAACGCTATGGGCAATGAGGCCGGCGCATCTCTCGGCCAGATGAGAGAGATCGAGGCACGCCGCGCTCTAGCCTACCTCGGCATTCACAATGTGTGGTTTCTGTCGGGGCACGATACCCCAGGACAGAATGTGCTGCGCTCGCTCGATAATTGGAACCACGGACGCGCGCTTAACGATGTCGTCCGCCTTGTGCGCATCACGCGGCCAGATGTGATTTTGACCTGGTTGCCTGATCCCGTCGTCGGCGAGAATCACGATGACCACCAGGCCTCGTCTGTGCTGGCGGTCGAAGCCTTCGATGCGGCGGGCGATCCGACCGTCTTCCCTGAGCAGGTGTCGCCCTCGCGCGACCCTACCGGCATGGCCAACCTGACGGAGGGACTGCTACCTTGGCAGCCTAAGAAGCTCTATTTCATGACCGATGCATTTGAAGATTGGGGTCCGTACTGGCACGATCCTGAAACACTTTCTCCCTATCGCAAGACCATCGTCGATCACACCGGCCCGGTCTACGAGACCAGCACCATCTCTCCATCGCGCCACAAGTCGTATGCCCAGATCACCGCGGAACACCAGGCGTTTTATCTCACGCAGGAAGGTGACATCGGAGTCAAGGCGCTCAAGTCGGGGAAGTTCGCCGATTTCGAGTACCATGCGCACCTGATCTTCGGGAAGTCTCTGGTGGGCGGTACCGTGACGGGAGACGTCTTCGAGGGCGTCTCGCAGCAGCCGATTGCCTTCGCGCGCGTGCACGGCTATGAAGCACCGCAGCACAACGGCCTGTCGTTCGAGATCGGCGATCCCTGGCGATTCTATTCGCTGTTCTGGAAGGCGCACGATCTGGACCGCCTCGCGGAGCTGATTCCAATTCCCGAAGCGACACCGGAAGCAGACGGCAAGCTCGCACTCGGCCTTCTCGCCTGTAATCACACGGCGCAACCGGCCGAGATCAGCGTTGTGCCCACAATACCCGCAGGATGGACGATGCAGCCGCAGTTCACGAATTATCCCGTCCGAGCTGGCGAGTGCTATCCCATCCAGGTACTGCTCACTGCGCCGCCGACAGCGCAATCTCATTGGGAGCAACTCTCCTGGACCGCGACGGCAGGCTCCCAGCCCGTGGGAAGCGTTGTCGTACGTGTATTCGTGGGTAAGAACGGCGGGTTGCCGCAATGAATGACGGCGTGATCCGACGCGACGCGGAACCTGGATCATCAGATCGCTGAGACCTACTCAGCGGGCTAAATTCTGCTGACACAGATGTGCGAAGGTAGTTGCATGAAAGAATTCCTGGCACTCTTTTTGGTCGTTTTTCTGGCGTCGGAGCAAAACATCGACACCGGCAACAGGCGCAAGGTGAGGAGCGCGTTGTGCACTGCGCCAGTCATGACCCACCGCTGGGCCGTCTCCAACGACACGAACACGTGTTCGGGCGGGAGCGCCTGTACGAACGGTGCGGGAATCGATACAGTGATCGACCTGGGCTCTGCTTCCCCGTCCCTTGCCGAGCAGGGATCGGCTCTAAATCGGCCGATCTTCACGGCGGCGGTGTTGAACGGGAACGCGGTGGCGACCTTCACTCCCGCAAGCAGTCAGAATTTCATTCTGCACAACGCCATCAGTGACGAACTCATGACGGTCTACGTCATTCTCAAACCCACGACAGGAACATTTTTCGGAGGTGGGAACACTGGAACAGCCGGGTCGGTGCAGTATTTTTTCAACGGAACAAACCAGCGGTTCAACAATCTGAACAAGGCCATCATCGCGACCGGCACGTCCGCGCTTTCGACCACCAGCTTCCAGACTATCGCGCTGACGTACAACTTCTCCACCGGCGCGGCGCAGTTGTTCAAGTGCGCTGCTGGCACCTGCGCGAGCGATGGAACGGGAACCGTAACCGGAGGGTTCGGCTTTCCCATCACGCGCATCGGCGGCGAGTCGGTTCCCGGCTTTTTCGGGGGGCAGATTGCGGAAGTCGGATACACGAACGTGATCAGTACCGCAGGCATCGCGGCCTATTCGCAGTGTCAGTACGGGATCTAGCGCAACGTCCCGCGAAGCGAGAAATTATCAAATTTTGATAGTCCGCAACCGTTGTGGATTTGCCGCTCTGTTCCTCATCGCGGCTCCCAAGTCCCGGAGCCGGTCACTGGATCATCGCGGGCCGGGAATGCGCTTCGGTGAGCAGCTTGATAGTTAGCATGGGGGATAGCCTCAATCCGGTTCCTCAGGTGGGCACAACATTGGGCACACTTCGCAATTGACTGCAAAAGCAAAAGCGGCACATGGCCGCAACTGGTCAAGAGAATTGGGAGTTATATGGTGCGCCCGGAGAGATTCGAACTCCCGACCTACTGATTCGTAGTCAGTCGCTCTATCCAGCTGAGCTACGGGCGCACACGATTGGCCTCTTGCGAAACCATTGACAGATTATCAGGGATCAGGCGGTGACGCAATCGTAGCGTCAGGCCGCAGGGGCCGGTTCGGGAGCCGGCGGAGGCAGGGTAAGCTGCACCTCTTCAACAACCTGAAGACCGGCTTGACGAACAAGTTGCGCAACCGCGGCGGCGTTGAGCCGGGTGGCATCGTACTCCACGCGCAAGGTGCTGGCGGCCCGGTCAAAGCTGAGGCGGCGGATCCCGTAGACTTCGCGCGTTTTGCCCAGCGCAAATGTCACGGACTCACTCGGCGGCGTTGCGTAGCGAAAGAGAATATCCACCGTGGTCATGAAGCCATGATAGCAAGCCGGTGCCTTCAACTCCGCTTGTCAGAGGCTGCTGAGGTAGGAGCGAATCTCCGGATTTGACCAGTCGGGATCTCCCACAATCTTGCGTCGAATCACGCCTGTCTTGTCGATGATGTAGGTTTCGGGCCATCCGTCGGTATGGTAGAGCTTGGCCGCCGACTGGTTTGGGTCACGAACGCTGGTGAGGTCGACATGGTGGCGCGCGAGAAATCTGCTGTAGGCGCCCGGATCCTCGTCGACGCTGATCGCAACCACGGCAAGGTCGGGCCGATCGTGCTGCAACTGAATGAGCGCAGGCATCTCTTGAACGCACGGCGCGCACCAGGACGCCCAGAAGTTCAGCAGCACAACGCGCCCACGATAACTGGCCAGATGAATGGACGTACTTCCATCGGAGACGGTGAAGTCGGGAGCAATCTTGCCGGTCTGGTCCGGATGAGCGCCGCGGTCGCAGCCGCAGATGGTGGCCAGCGTCAGCAGGCAGCCGAAGGTGAGAGATCGGGGGTAACGCACGTCCTTATAATACTGAGCGATAGGTTCGAAGCGAAAGGGCAGGCGGCAATGGCAATCGATAGGCCGGAGGGAGACGCGGCGCAAGGAGTGCGTACCTGGAAACCTGTCCTGGGACTCTCGGATGAGTCTGATGTGCCTTTGGCGATCCCGTTGCCGAAGGCAACGGTCTACGACCAGCCGGAGCCCGATCAGTTGATCGAACTAACGGTCATTGTTCCGGCCCGAAATGAGGAGAAGAGTCTAGGTGCCTGCCTGCAATCGCTCGTCTCCCAGTCCGAGGAGATTTTTCCCCTGGGGCGCGACTGGGAACTCATTGTCGTGGACGATCACTCCACCGATCGCACCGCCGATATTGCCCGCGGCTTTTCCGGGGTTACGGTGATGCAGGCAGCCAAACTGGAGAAGGGCTGGACCGGAAAGAACAATGCAATCTGGACAGCGGCGCGGAAGGCTCGTGGGCGCTGGCTCCTGTTTACGGATGCAGATACTGTGCACGAGCCGGGAGATTTGCATCGAGCCATGCACGAGGCGGCACGTCATAACGCGGGAGTGTTGAGCTATTCTCCGCGCCAAATTGTGAGCGGACTGGCACAACGAACCTTGATGCCTTTGGTTTTTTCCGAGCTGGCTCTGGCCTATCCACCTGCCAAGGTTTCTGATCCAAACCAGCGAATCGCCGCAGCAAATGGGCAGTTTCTGCTGGTAGAGCGGGAGGCCTATCGGCGACTGGGTGGTCATGCCGCGGTTGCAGACAAGGTTCTTGAAGATGTGGAATTGGCGTTTCTGGCCAAGCGGCGAAAGGTGGGGCTTCGGTTTCGTTACGCCGCTGATGCCGTCGCGACAAGGATGTACAGCACCACCGAGGCAATGATTGAGGGATGGACCAAGAATCTGGCCCTGCTCTTCAACAACGCCCTGGCAACGGCTGTGTGGCGCGTGCTGGACATCGCTTTGCTCGTAGGGTTGCCGTGGCTCGCCGTAAGAATGTGGGACGCCAGGTTCGGCGCGCATTCACTGCAATGGCTGGGGGCTGGATGGGTGCTGGCGCTCCTGTGGGTGCGAAACCTCTTCCGGTTTTATGGTCGCGTGGCAAAGTCGAACTTTCCCCTTGTGGATTGTGCCTTGTCTCCGCTGGGGTTGCCGCTTTTTGTCGCGCTTCTGTATCGAAGCTGGTTTAAACATCGGGTTGTGAAGCAGGTAAGCTGGAAGGGCCGCACGTACCCGGGATGAAATGCGGCGGATAAGTGCCTTATGCTGAGCCTGATATAACGAAATCATCGTGGATTTAGATGAAGCTTCTGCGGACTTTTGGGCATCTCTCTTAGAGGGGTTAGGATGATTGAACTAACCAGACGCGCGACCTTTTCCGCTTCGCACTACTACTGGAATGATGCCTGGACAGCGGAGAAGAACGAGCAGGTGTTCGGTCGATGCGCGCGTCGCAATGGGCATGGTCACAACTACACCCTCGAGGTGACCGTGGCCGGAGAGCCTGATGCGGTCACAGGTTTCGTGGTCGACTTGAAGTGGTTAAAGGACGTAATTGAGAAAGAAGTCCTCTCCGCGTACGATCATCGCCATTTGAACCTGGAAGTCCCGGAATTTGCCGACACGAAAATGATTCCGACAACGGAAAATATCGCGATTGCAGCCTGGAAGAGGCTTGACCCCGCAGTGACGCAGGCCGGTGGAGCGCGTCTGAGGCGTGTACGTGTCTATGAGACGCCCGAAATATTTGCCGAATATCAGGGTGGCCTGTGAGTGCGAAGGCATATTTCGGGCGGCGTTACACTCTCAGCGCAAGCCACAGGCTGCATTCCGATGCGTTATCTGCGGAGGAAAACCGCACGACCTTCGGCAAGTGCAACAACCCTTATGGTCATGGGCACAACTACATTGTCGAGGTCGTGGTCGGCGGAGAAGTTGATTCCGACACGGGCATGGTTTTGAACATGGCGACACTCGATGAAGTGGTGCAGAACCGAGTCGTGGAACGATTTGACCACACGAATTTAAACCTTGATCCGCTGTTTGTGATTCAGGTGCCGACAACGGAGAATCTATGCAGGGAGATTTTCGGGATATTGAACAAGTCGCTGCCGGAAATTGATTTGGAATATGTACGAGTAGAAGAGACCGAAAATAACTTTTTCCAGTTTTACGGCGGGTAAATCAATACGACGTGGAAAGACGCCCGGTTTCCTGGGTGGGAGGACGATGAAATGGCGCATCCGATCGCAGTGAGCAAGTCGATTCGCAGGGCGGTAGAAAACGACTCAGGGCTCGGCGGGTTCAGCACACAGGAGATGTACCGCGAGATATTGAGCCGGCTGGGTGAAGATCCTGCTCGCGACGGACTTGCTGCGACTCCTGCGCGCGTAGAGAAGTCGATGGCGTTTTTGACCAAAGGCTACAATGAGGATCCCACGAAGATACTGCGCGGCGCGATGTTCGACGTCGATTACGACGAGATGGTCATCGTCAAGGACGTGGAGATGTTCTCGTTGTGTGAGCATCACATGCTGCCATTTTTCGGCAAGGTGCATGTGGCATATATCCCCAATGGAAAAGTCATTGGCCTGAGCAAGATTCCTCGCCTGGTTGAGGTATTTGCACGACGGTTGCAGGTTCAGGAACGCATGACGCGACAGATCGCCGACACGATCCAGGAAGCCATTGCGCCGCAGGGCGTAGGTGTCGTGATAGAGGCGAGACACCTCTGCATGATGATGCGTGGCATTGAGAAACAGCATTCGTCTACAGTAACGTCGGCAATGGTGGGATGCTTCCAGAAGAAAGAAACGCGTGCGGAGTTCCTGTCGCTTGTGCGACAGCCCGCGTCGGGCGGGTTGTGATTGGGTCCGTTCGTCTAGAGTAGTTAGGTGAATGGACTCCTTGTAATCGATAAGCCCGGCGGCATGACCAGCCACGATGTGGTAAGCAGGCTGCGTAACATCACTGGCGAGAAATCGATCGGCCACCTTGGCACGCTGGACCCAATGGCAACCGGCGTCTTGCCGCTGCTGCTGGGAAAGTTTACGCGGCTGGCGCAATACTTTTCTTCCGCTGAGAAGTGCTATACGGGAACGATTCGTTTCGGATTTGCCACAGACACCTATGACTCCGAAGGAACACCGGTAGGGCCGCACCTGACACCCGCCTTAAGTCTCGAAGAGGTGCGCGCGGCGGCGGTTCGCTTTCACGGCGAGATTGCACAGCGGCCACCCGCATTCTCTGCAAAAAAGATTGGCGGCACTCCGGCGTACAAGCTGGCACGAGCAGGGAAGCCAGTGGAGTTGAAGCCCGTGACCATCCACATTCACTCCTTTGAGATTGCAGAGCTCAGCGGAGATCAAGCGGCATTTACGTTGTGCTGCAGCGCGGGCGGGTATGTTCGTTCGGTTGCCCACGAATTGGGAGAAGCGCTCGGTTGCGGCGCGCATTTGAGCGGATTGAGACGCACTCGCGCGGGAGTCTTCGGGCTCGAAGATGCGCACACAATGGATGAGATTTCGGGTTTCAGTGGCGATATACGAGGGCTTGAAGAACTCTTTTGCGTTCATCCGCGCAGCCTGCTGCCTGAAATGCCCGCGGTTACCGGCGACTATCTTGCGCTCGGGCGGTTACGGAATGGTGCGCAAGCAAATCTGCCGGAGTTTTCAGATGCGTCCATGGTGAAAGTATTCGCCGGGCAGCGAGAGTTGGTAGGAATCGCCAGGAGAATCGCGGGTACATTGTTTCAGCCTGTCGTAGTGATGGGCTGAAAAAATCCGGCGATGCCTGGACAATTATTGCGGATTGGAACGCGGGATTAAGAAATCGGCAGCCTATCGGGAATGCGCCTGTCGGAGGAATATTGAAACCTCCGACAGGCTTTTACTCTAGCTTCCCGGCTGAGGTTGGGTGATTCGCGGAACCGGCATTTCCTTGTCGCCCATCTTCAGCATGAATTGGTTTACGGTGCCTTTGTCGTCAACGACAAATCGCACCTCGGACGATGTGTCATTGAAGTAGAACTCTGTGTCCGAGGTTGCAATCATGCCGAACGGTGCGGGTTGTCCGGCGCCAAATGCATAGAGGCGGCCGTTGCGCAGGGTGATCTTCACAGTAATCGGGCCAAACTGGTAGTTGCCAACATAGCGAGCCAGCACGTCCTGTGCGGGATGTACGATCTTTCGCTCCACAGGAATTGTGTATTTCTGCCCGAAGAGGATCGCCGTAAGGTCATGGCTAACGGTGATGTAGTTTGCGGACTCGATATTGCTGAGGATGATGAGCACGGCATCGTCGTTGGGAAACCGCTTGAAGTCGGAGACGAACCCGTTGACCCACCCACCGTGCCCGACATATCGGTGTCCGAAATCGTCGCCAATCATCCAGCCGTAGCCATAGTCTGCTTCAATCGGAAGAGGCGGAGGGGCAACATAGTGCGCATATGCGGTCCAGGCCTTCGCGGTGATAGCAGAACTGAAGAGCTTGCCTGATTGAAGCAGTCGGTCGAAGCGGTACATGTCGTCCACCGTGGAGCGCATAGCGCCCGCAGCGGCAGGCCAGGCCGGATCCCCAGATTTCGCATTGATGAGAAACTCGCCATCGAAGTTATATCCGTTAGCCCGATTCGCCACGAGGGGAGCGACGTGATCGTAGGCTGTGTGAGTCATGCCGGCGGGGCGCAGGATATTCTCGGCAAGGTAGTCCTCGTAGGATTGCCCCGAGACTCGCTCAATGATTCTGCCAAGCAGAATGTAGCCGGCATTGCTGTAGCGCATCGTTTCGCCGGGCTGGCTGAGCAACGGCGTGTCGGCGTATTCCCTGAGGGCGTTTTCGATGTGTTGACTATTGTCGAAGTCGCCATAGGATTTCGCGTTCATGAAGTCGGGAATGCCGGACTTATGGCAGAGCAACTGGTGAATGGTGATTGCATCCCAGGGTTTCGGTAGCTCAGGAATATACTTTGAAGCCGGATCAGTGACCTTCAGCTTTCCTTTTTCCTCGAGCTGCAGGACGCTCAGTGCCGTGAACGACTTGGTGATCGATCCGATGCGGAAGACGCTGTCAGGAGTGTTGGCTACGTTCTGCTCAAAATTGGCCATGCCGTAGCCCTTGCGTAGCAGGACCTTGTCGCCCTTTGCGATGAGGACCACGCCCGAGAAACGACCTTGACGCGCAAATGTACTCAGATATTGATCCGCATTGGAGGCGATATCCTGGGCCAGTACAAAGCTATTGGATATAAACAGGAGAGCTGTAACTGCAAGGAAACCGGTTCTTACACGCATGCGAGCCCCTTTCTCTTTCGCAAGAGCGGCGCATATTTCTAAACCGCCGATTGGAATACGGGTTGATACGAACACACCCGTCGTCCAGTTCCTATATGCCTGCTGGTGAACGTCGGGCTGTGTCTGTCATCACAATCGGATAAGACAATGGGCCTGCAGATTATCGCGGCGAATCCTGGGAGGGGAATCGTGAGCCAGACAGGCTTTGCCTTGGCTGGCATCAAAATGGCGGTGCTGAGGCTATTTGGGGGGCGTCGATTCGACTAGCGTAACTGGGCCAAGCATTCCGGATGGCAAAGGTTGCAGGTTCTGCATGTCCTGCGGGACAAAGAGCATGCCATAGCGAGCACGCAGGAGTCTGTAGTCTGGCAGAGGCTGCCCTGCCATCGCATTGATTGCCGTGTTCCCGACGACAACGCGCAGTTCATTTGTACCTTCGTGAACATAGGAAGTTACGTCCAGTCGGAACGGTGGACGCCATAACACTCCTGCGAGTTTCCCATTCACGTAAACTTGCGCAGCTTCTCGAATGGGTGCCTCGAGGTAGGCCTTCATGTTGTGTTCCCCCGGCGGGGAAGGAAGTGGCAACTTGGTGCCAACACCGAAATCGAGAAGGAACTTTGTTTGCTTGTGTGTGCGCGTCAGCTCAAAGGTCCTTTGATAAGTTGCAAGACCTGAATAGTACTTTGTTTTTGGATTGTCGCTCCACGATGCGAGGCGATCCATGTCCATGGAAATGCCAAGCCCATCGAAAGTCACGTTCCATTGCTGCGATAGATCGGCTCGCACCACCTCGCGCGGTTGTCGCTGCAATGGAGTAGCCGTTGCTGAGTCGGAGAAGAAGATAAGCCGTGACTCGTAAGGCGCAAGGTCCAGCACGATGTTTCGCGGGTCGGCCAGCGCCGCAACCTCGCCGGTGAATGCATCCCATACCTCTGCGTGCTGTGCCGTATCGCGGAATTGCGCCCGCACGTGCTTTGACTCATTCGACGTGTTGGCAACGAAGTATAAATTGGCGCCAGGGAGCTTTCGATGGATAAACCCAATTTCGGGAGTCGCCCGAGACAATGTCAAATCCGGCGTGGCATCTTTCCTTAACTCCGCACCCAATGTCGTTTCGTCCTGCAGGAAATGTGCAGGAGATTTCTCTCCATAAAACAATGATCGCGACATTTCCTTGATTTGCGCTGATTGTTCATCCGCGTGCATCCATCCCGGAGCAGAAGCAGGCAAGCGACGGGTTGCGATTACGATTCCGCCATGACGCGTAAATTCAGCGATCTTCTCGTATGTAGCAACAGGCAGCCTGTCCACGGCAGGCAGAATCAGCACTCGGTACGGAATGCCAATGCTGTCGATGGTGTCAGCATCAATGAAATCGAGATTGAATCCGGCATCCAGAACCTGCGCGATGATCTGCTTTCCAAGCACCTTGTCCATCGACTCATCGATGCTCACGTTTGATCCTGTCTCATCAAAGCCGGCCGCGCTTGTTGGCGACGATTGTTTATGAATTTGCGCCTCAAAGGATGCCCACACGTCATCATTTGGCAACAGGAGCGCCACATCGTTGGCGGGTTCTCCCTGGCGCAGCGCAAAGCTGACTCTCTGCAGATAATGCGTCAGATCAGGCATCGCAAAGAACCAGGGGTTGTGCGCGTCCAGCGCCGCGGCAGCATACATTCGCCAGCCTGGCTCGGTGGCCGATTTGGGAGAGTATGGCCATCCGTGACCAACAAGCTGATTGATGCCCTGCAGGAAATGGAGATCTGCTTCAGCCTTCATGTCCAGAGGGGTCGCGCGAAACGCAGGCGAATGCAGCCACGTCCATGTCTCAGAAGAGATCACTTGTCGATGGAAGAGATGCCCCGCGGAGACAGCCCAGCGTGTGTCGGAGAATTCCCGCCACATTTCAAAGGTCGCTTTGCCTTCGCCTTCGGGCAGGTCCACCAGTCGGTTGCTCGACAGCGTGACCGGCGGGAAGCCGTACGTCTGTGAGCGCAGTTGTGTCTTGTGCTCCTTGGCCCACGCCTCCATCGGTTTAAGGAAATTGTCATCGGCCAGCTCAGTAAGGGTTCGTCCCCAATCATTGCGAAACGCCCCGGTCTCTGGACCGGCATTCATCACAAGCGCGAGCAGATGAGGTCGAAGATCATAACCACGCCGCCTCTCAAACTCCTTCAGCAGCGCGGGACTCCAGTCCGATCCGTAGTCCTCGAGGCTGTCGCTGAACACGGCGTCGGGCGGATGGTCGCCGAATGCAGAGAGAAGGACATCGCCAACTGCATGAAGGTGATTCTCGGTGGCTGCCCGGTCATAGTGATCGAGGACAAAGCCTGCCGCCCCGACCGAAGGCCGCTTGACCATCATGCCCGACCGGCTCGAAATAAAGCAGATCAGCTTCCGCTGTTGTGACGCCGCGGTAAACGAGTATTGGCCTGAAACAGGCGCGGGAAGAGGCTCGGCATGCGCGATTTCATCAGCAGCGGCAGAACTGGAGATCAGATATGCCGATATCAACTCCTCTCCTGTATCTATAAACGGCACTGAAGCGGATCCTGCGCCAGATTCAACGTTGCTCGATTCGATGCGAAGTTTGCCCGCAGCTTCGGCAATGGGTATGTGGGGACCGCCGAAGGGCCAACCGCTTCCCAGCGTCACGTCGATGCGCAGTCCCAGGCGACGGGCTTCTTGCGCGGCAAAACGCAGGGTCTCGATATGGTCCTGTGACAAGAACGGTGTATTGCGAAACCCAGTCGACTTGTCATCGAGGGCGAGAGCATAGAGATTTGCGATCTCGACACCGCCGATGCCCGCGGCCTTCATTTGTTGCAGCTCGGCCGTCACCTCCGCATGCGTGGCGGCTGGCCCAAACCACCACCATCGCATCATGATGCGACTTGAGTCTGGGGGATTCATAAAGTGGCTGTGCAACTCGGAAACACCTGCGTTTGACTGAGCGCGAGAAGGAGGAATGAGCGCCAACGCAAGGAGAACGGCCATGGCGCAGGCAAAGCATTCGCGCAGTTTCAGGTGCGGGATCCGATATATCCTTTGCGGCATCAATGGGACTACCCTCCATTTTTGGCGGTCTGGTCGTGATTGGCGTCCGTAGCCTCCAATCAGGAGGCGTGTCCCTTGATAACAGAGCCGGCCGGAATCGGCAAAGTGTGGCGTGCAAGCCAAACGATTGCAAAGAACGTCAATGATCGCGGAATTCTCCGGAGACTTGTTTTCACGCAATAAGGACGAGGTTTTGACGCAAGTCGCCCAGATGGTTCCTGAAGCTTTTGGGTATACCGTGTCATCCTAATGAGGTCTCGATGATTTCGACAGGAGGCCTATGGGCCGGCGCTTTGCTGAACTTGCATTTACTCCGCTGGTAAAGGAGCAACAGCAACAACACGGAAGCCGGCACCTCTACGAGCGTGTGGAGCAGTCACTCGACCTTGGAGATCGGCTTGGCGCATCGGAACAGGTCTTTGTCGGCGAACGCGACGGCTTTTACATGGCTTCCGTTACGGAAACTGGCTGGCCTTATATTCAGTACCGAGGCGGGCCTGTCGGGTTTCTTCGCGTGCTGGACGAGCGGACAATTGGTTTCGCGGACTTGAGGGGCAACAAGCAGTACATCAGCACCGCAAATCTTCTGCACGACGACCGCGTCGCATTATTCCTGATGGACTATCCGAACCAAAGCCGATTGAAGATTCTGGGGAGAGCCGAGGTTCACGAAGGGGACTCTGAAGCCCAAAAGCTCATCGAGACTCTCCGAATGCCCGAAGAGAAATCGCCGGTGGAACGCGCGCTTGTGATCCATGTCGAGGCTTTCGATTGGAATTGCCCACAGCACATTACTCCTCGCTACTCGGAGCGGGAGTTGGCGAAGATACTGGAACCAATGCGCCGCCGTCTCGCGGAACTTGAGTCAGAAAACAAGCAGCTACGAAGTGCCACGCAGAAAGTCAATGCGAGGATTAATCCTTAACCAGTCTGCGTGCTTTCAGATTCTCTGACGAGCGGTCGACAGACCGGGGAATTGGCCATGACTCTATTTCTTTAAGAGTGACGCAAGGGCGGGCATAAGTGTCCTGGCGATTATCTCTGAACCTTTTGCAGTGGGGTGTATGCCGTCGGGTTGGATGGTGTTGGGGACGTTCACGAGATCCTTGTAAATCATAGGCACGAAGGCAGTATGATGCTTAGCCGCGAGGTCGCCAAAGACCTTATCAAAAGCCTGGATGTAATCTCGTCCATAGTTGGGCGGAAGTGTGATTCCGGCCAGCAGTATCTTGATTTGGGCATTGTCAAGAGCGGTCAGAACCGTGTCGAGGTTGCGACGCGTCTGGTCGGGAGGAACTCCGCGAAGCCCGTCGTTGCCGCCGAATTCAACGATCACAATGGCGGGATGAAGCTGGAGAATAGAGCGAAGGTTGGCAACGGCATCCTTGGTGGTAGCACCGCTCGTGCCGCGATTCGATACGGTGTAATGGTAGCCAAGCTTGTCGAGATCCCTCTGCAGGGCATCGGGGAAGGGCTGGCCGGCTGTGAGGCCATATCCCGCGGTAATGCTGTCGCCGTAGCAGACGATGAGGGGGCGATCCGCAGCGAGGAGCGGGCAGGCGAGGAGACAGAGGCAAAAAGAAACGATAATCCTGCGGGAAACGTCCACATAAACAGTGTAAAGGCCCAGATCAGGAACGGGCCCATGGTCAATGACGTAGTTGTTGTGGAGGCTGGCTGAGTGATTGAGGTTCGGGACGTAAGGAAGTGGATTCAAAACGGCTCACGGCGGGTGGAGATCCTCAAGGGAATTACCCTGAGTATCCCTGCCGGGCAGTTCGTAGCGATCGTTGGCGCAAGTGGCAGCGGCAAGAGCACTCTTTTGGGTCTTTTGGCTGGTCTGGATACGCCGAGCTCCGGAGAAATCTGGCTGGATGGAACTCCGATCCACAATTTGGCGGAGACAGAACTCGCTGAGGTGCGGGGGCGGAAGATAGGATTCGTTTTCCAGTCTTACCAATTGATCTCGACCTTGACAGCACTCGAGAATGTTCTACTGCCGTTTGAGCTGAACGTCGAAGGGAATGGACTGAAGCAGGCCCGTTCGTTGCTGGATGCTGTGGGGCTCGGCGAACGAATGGAACACTACCCCGTGCAACTCTCAGGTGGAGAGCAGCAGCGAGTTGCGCTGGCTCGCGCATTTGTCGTGAATCCGCCGATTGTGATGGCTGACGAACCGACTGGCAATCTCGATTCAGCCAACGGACGGCTGGTATTGGACCTGTTGCTGGAGCGGAACAGTCACGCGGGAGCAACACTCGTGCTTGTGACGCACGATGCGGAAGTGGCAAGCCGTGCAGACCGGAAGATCGTTCTTCGAGACGGGATGGTGGTGGAAGATACGCTTCCGTCGATGGCAGAGACCATTTCGAGCGCAGGGAAGTACGGCAATGGCTAAACGCGCGTTGAGTTGGGAGAGAGCGGCAGCAATTGCGTGGCGAGATTTGAAATCTGCGCCAGGTAAATTTGGATTTGTTGTGTTGTCGGTCGCAGTCGGGGTTGCGGCGCTGGTTGGTGTGCGCGGATTTAGCGAGAGTTTTCGACGCACTTTGACAACTGAGGCCCGGTCATTGATGGCGGGAGACTTGAGTGCGCGCATCTTCAGGCAACCTACTGCCGAAGAGACCAGGAAGATTGCAGCGATGGGGCAGGGGATTCAAGGTAGCCAATCGACTTGGGTAACTGAGACTGTTTCGATGGCTTCTGTTCCGCCCGACCCCGTGCCGCTTTTAGTCTCGCTGAAGGCCGTCGATCCAGCGGTGTATCCGTTTTATGGAAAGGCCGCGCTGGAACCTCCACTTACGCTGCAGCAAGCGCTCGATGGTGATTCGGCTGTTGTCGCGGAAGAGTTTCTCATTAGGCTGAATGCGCATGTGGGTCAGACGCTGCGGCTGGGCGGTCGCAACTTCACGATTGCGGCTGTGTTGCGGCAGGAACCGGATCGGGTTTCGGCAGGCGCGGGAATGGGGCCGAGAGTGATGATTTCACGCGCGGCTTTAAACCGGACCGAATTGATTGCACCCGGAAGCAGGGCCGCGCAAAGAATGCTGATGAAGTTGCCAGCAGGCGCAGATGACAAGTCGGTGCGCAAACAAGTGGAGGACGTGCTGCCGGATGCGCAGGTGATGGATTTTAAGGAAGGGAATCCAGCGCTAAGTCAAGGCCTGGATAACGCAACGGCAATTCTAAGTTTGATTTGTTTGGTGGCGATGGTGTTGGGAGCCATCGGCGTGGCAATGGCGATGCACGCGCATCTTGAACAGCGGATGGATATGCTGGCGATACTGAAGGCTCTGGGTGCGCGATCGGCAGACTTGCTACGGATCTTTCTGCTGCAAACACTGGGTCTGGGATTACTCGGCGGATTGGTTGGCGTAACGGCCGGCGTCGCGGTGATGGCGATGCTGCCTGCGGTGTTTGGCAAGCTGTTGCCTGTGCACACGGTGTTGCAATTTCCATGGCGCTCCGTTGCGGCAGGATTGGGAACCGGGCTGCTTACAACACTTCTATTTTGTTTGCCGCCGCTGCTTGATGTGCGAGGTGTGAGACCTGTGCTGGTATTGCGGCGACTGGTCGAACAAGGCCCAGTTGGGATTCGAGGTTGGATCGCCCTCTGGTGGTCGCGAAGATTGCAGCTAGGGCTGGGCGCAATCGTAGTTGTGGCTTTGGGCGGAATCGCATGGGGATTGTCAGACTCCGCGAAGGTGGGTGGCTGGTTTGCGCTTCTTTTTTTCATCGCGCTCATGGTTTTGCTGATTTTGGCAGGGGTGACACTGTGGGTCCTTCGTCTTGTCTTGAACACGGTGAGGCTGCGATTGCCTTCCTCGTTACGTCATGGACTGGCTAACCTTTATCGGCCCGGAAACCAGTCTGCGGCAGTGATGGCGTCCCTCGGTACCGGTGTAATGCTGATTTTGGCCGTCTTTTTGATGCAAGGAACGTTGCTGCGCGATTTGCGCGAGACGGCCTCGCCGAAGTTGCCGAATGTCTTCTTGATCGATGTGACGACCGATGAGGTCGCCGGCGTGAAGGAGTTCTTTCAGCATCAGGCTGGAGTAAGTCAGGCGCTGGATTTGCTTCCAGTTGTACAGGGGCGCTTCATTTCTCTGAATGGAAAGTCCCTCGACAAAATCAAGGAGGAACAGCATTTTCCGCGAAGAATGCTGGAGAATGCTGAACTGAGCTGGGCTGACACCGCGCCTGCAGGAGACAAGGTGATCCAGGGTAAGTGGTGGACCGATCCGGGAGCGTCGGTGATGGCGATCGGCGAAGGTACAGCCCAGAGGCTACATGTTGGCGTGGGTTCGACCGTCGAGTTGGAAGCCGGGGGGCGCGTACGTACTTTGAAGATCGTGGCGATCTATCGCGCAGACGGCCAGCATCTTGGAGCGCGGGTTGCATTCATGTTGCCCTCAGGACAATTGAAGGATGCGCAGGCGACCTGGTATGGCGGTGCACACATCGATCCGAAGCAAGTAGGAGCAATGGAGAGGGCTTTGTTCGCGGCTTATCCAACCATCACTGTGATTAACCTCGCCGATGTGCTGGATCGAATCGAAAGTGTGGTGGAACAGATCACGTTCGTGGTGCGGTTCCTGGCGGGCTTCTCAATTTTGGCGGGTCTGATGATTTTAGCGTCGAGCATTGCGAGTGCGCGATTCAGGCGGATGCGCGAGGCCGTAGTTCTGAAGACGCTGGGCGCAACGCGAATGCGGATTGTAAGAACATTCAGCGTGGAGTTCAGCGTGCTTGGATTACTGGCGGGAACGGTGGGCGTCGTGTTTGCGAATTTGTTGACGCGAGTGCTGTTACGCAAGCTCGAGGTGGGCTACCAAATCGACTGGTACGCTACTGTCTTTTCGCTTGTGGGGACTGCAGTGCTGGCCACCGCGACGGGTTGGATTGCGAGCTATCGAATTCTTGGCTTGCGACCACTCGAGGTGCTTCGAGAAGAGTAGGACTGATTTTGTGCATAGCGCGGCGGATGCAGCGTGGTTTGACCCGGGCAGTTATTTGCCCTTATGATGAAAAGGTTGGCTTTCAGTGCCGGCATTCCGCTCTGGCATGGGTCATCTGGCTGCAAGATCGCCTATTTACGCGCTTGTTGCCCCCTCGTTCAACGGCTAGGACAGCTGCCTCTGGAGCAGCATATCGGGGTTCGAATCCCTGGGGGGCAACCAAGATCAGGCCGGAATTCTTCTTAGGAGAAACTCATTCGTGCTATGCATGCTGCATGGCTGCGGTATATCCATTTGAAGTCACTTCGTGACCTTGCGCGACAACTTCGCTTGAAGCGATATTGAACGCACCGCTCGTTGGCAGGAAGACTCGGAAGCATGTGATACATTCCCCTCTTTGGCGATAGCTTCGGAAGGAAATGCGGCCGTCGTATTTCTGCGCGATCCCCTTGCTGATCCAGAGTCCGAGGCCGGTCCCTTTAGTCGATTTTGTGCTGAAGAACGGCTCAAAGAGTCTTTTTGCGTCTTGAGGCTGGATGCCGCTTCCGGTATCAATAATGGAAACGGCAACCCCGCGCCTTTGCGCTACCCAGTCAATCCCTTCCCGTACTGACAGGCGAAGAATGCCTCCCTTGGGCATTGCTTGAATGGCGTTACCGATCAGGTTTAAGAATATCTGTCGAAGCTCAACCGGGAATCCATGAACCACCGAAGGAGAGTAATACCGCTTTTGGACTGAAATATGACTCGCCTGAAGCCCGCGCTCCTGAAGACCTATCACATCGTCCAGCAACTCGGTTACAAGCACCGCAATCGGCGTCTTTGATTCCCTGTAGAAGCTTAACGTCTGTCGGGTAATGTGCGACACTCGCTGTAATTCCTGTTCGGCAAGCGTAGCGCAGTGCCGGGCCTCATCATCGAGAGATGGATGATTTCGCAGCAGATAAAAGAGATTTGTGATTGCAGCAAGCGGGTTGTTGATTTCGTGCGCAATAATGCCGGCTACCCGCCCCATCGCGGCTAGCTTCTCATTCTCGCGTAATGCTTCCTCTGCGAGAGTTTGGGCGGTGATGTCTCGATTCACTTCGAGAATAGCGTCACCTTCGAGGTTCATGGTCTTGCGACTTGCAACGATGATTTCGGATCCCTCTTTAGTCTTCTGGAGAAGGTTTCCATGCCAGCTCTTTCGGTCCCGTAAGGCAGCTTCGGTTGCATCTCTCGAGACGGGGAAGACAGTTCGAAGAAGAGTGTGGATATCCTTCCCGACAACTTCATCACTGCCCCATCCATAGAGAGCTTCCGCGCCGGCATTCCAAAACTGAATCGCTCCACTCAGGTTTCGGACCATGACGGCTTCAGTTGCGAGGTCCAGCAATGCCGCTCGCGTGCGAAACTGTTCTTCGCTTTGTTTTAACTCCTCTGTTCGAGCTGCAACGCGCCGTTCAAGCTCGTTGTTGAGCATTTCCAGCATTCTCGTCTTCCTGTGCAGTTCGACAAAGATGCTGATCTTGGCTCGCAAGACCTCTGGGATGACGGGGACGGAGATGTAATCGACTGCGCCGCTCCGATAGCCTTGAATCTTGTCAGAATCGGTAAGGTGAACGCCGGAGATGAAGATAATAGCGGTCTTCTGGAATCGCGGATGCTGGCGGATTACATCTGCGAGTTCAAACCCATCTAGATCGGGCATGCTCACGTCCATGAGAACTACGGCGATGTCTGTTTTCAAGAGGATGCCGAGTGCCTCACTTGCGGAACTTGCCTTGATGAGGTTCTCACCCAGTTCGGCGAGAATTACTTCATAGCTCAGGAGCTTGGCCGGCTGGTCATCGACCATTAAGATGTTTACCTTCGAGTCTGACGTCATCTATCGATCTCCTGACTGCACCTAAGAATGCAATTAGCGGTGCAGCCACATGCGCAACGCGGAAAGTAGCTGTTCGGTGTTTACTGGCTTTGCCAGATACTCCGAGGCACCAGCCTCCAGGCATCTCTCTCGATCGCCCTTCATTGCCTTCGCGGTCAGAGCAATGATGGGCAAACGCCTCAAGGATGGATTTTGACGAATCACCTGCATCGTTTCATAGCCGTCCATCTCGGGCATCATGATATCCATCAACACGATTGCCAAGTCTGGGGTAGACTCGATGGTTTCAATCGCTTCGCGGCCCGTGCCAGCCGAAAGCACAGTCATACCGCGGCGTTCAAGAACGCTGCTCAGCGCGAAGATATTTCGCACATCATCGTCAACGACGAGCACCTTACGACCAGCCAAAGCTTCATCGGACTGGTGCAGTCTGTCAAGCATCTGCTGCTTTTCTTTTGGAAGCTCCGCAACGACCCGGTGTAGGAATAGCGCGGTCTCATCGAGGAGTCGTTCCGGGGATTCCACGTCCTTAACGACGACGCTGCGGGCCAGTGTGTGCAACTGGGCGTCCTCTTCCGCGGTCAGATCTCTTCCCGTGAATACGACCACAGGCAAGTCTCTGAGTTTTGAATTGTCGCGAAGTTGCTCAAGAACCTCAAACCCGGTCATATCGGGTAGTCGAAGATCAAGGACAATGCAGTCGTAGGCCGCGCGATCAAGTGATTCAAGGGCAGCTGCGCCTGAAGCGACGACATCGATGTCGATATCCTCATGCCAAAGCAGCTCCCTTGTGCTCAACTGCTCCGCAGGATTGTCTTCGACTACCAACAGGCGTTTGCGGCGAGGCTGTGAGTATTCGCGAATTCGATTGAGAGCGGCGTTCAGCTCTTCAGTCGAGGTTGGCTTTGTGACAAATGCGAAGGCGCCGCGTGAGAGGCCGTGATGTCTGTCCTCATCCAAGGTCAACATCTGAACGGGAATATGGCGGGTTCTCGGATCCTGCTTCAAGTGATTCAATACCGTCCAACCGAGCATGTCGGGCAGCAGAACGTCGAGAGAGATCGCCGTCGGCCGAAATTCGCGGGCCAAAGAAAGAGCCTCGGTGCCCGTCATCGCGCAAAGGACCTTAAAACCGTTGTCGCGGGAGAGATCGCAGAGGACGCGAGCATAATGAGGATCATCTTCAACGATGAGCAAAATGGCATCGCCATCATTGAGATTGTCGCGATCGTCCTCAATACGCGCTTCCTGTTCTGCCGCTGCGACGGTGGCCAGAAATACGGGCGTCGGCATGGTGCCACCGGGCTTCTCAACTTTAGCAACCGTTGGAGAGGCGGGGCCGACGTAGGTTTGGGGAAGATAGAGAGTAAAGGTACTGCCCTTTCCAGGGATACTCTTTAGCTGGATCTCGCCGCCAAGCAAGTTCGCTAATTCGCGGCTGATGGCAAGACCGAGTCCAGTTCCACCGTACTTGCGGCTCGTGCCGGCGTCGGCCTGTTGGAAGGCCTCAAAGATGATACGTTGCTTTTCGGGAGGGATTCCGATGCCAGTATCGGATACCTGGAACGAAATTACAGAACCAGCACCACTCAAGATTGGATGATCGGGGGCCCATCCGTTTGAAGCAGATGAAACCGACAATTTTACCGATCCCTGCTCTGTGAATTTGAAAGCGTTGGAAAGCAGGTTTTTGAGGACCTGCTGGAGGCGCTTGGAGTCAGTTACAAGGCTTCGTCCCATATGAGGATCGTTGTTCACTTCGAAAATGAGTTTGCGATTCTCAGCTTCATGACGGAACGGACGCGCCACAGTTTCGAGCAGGGAACCGAAGAAGATCTCTTCAGCTTCGACAGAAACGGTTCCAGATTCGATCTTGGAAAGATCGAGAATGTCGCTAATAAGGTTTAGCAGATCAGTACCTGCGCCGTGGATGGTGCGCGCAAATTCAACCTGTTTCGAATTGAGCGAGCCGTCCGGGTTTTCTGCGAGTTGTTGGCCAAGCACCAGAATGCTGTTGAGTGGGGTACGCAGTTCGTGCGACATGTTGGCGAGGAATTCTGATTTGTACTTGGAGGTAAGAGCCAACTCTCGGGCCTTCTCTTCCAGAGCACGGCGCGCCTGTTCAATTTCCTGATTTTTACGTTCCACTTCGTAATTCTGTTCGGCGAGCTGTTGGGCCTTTTGTGCAAGCTGCTCGTTCGTCTGCTGCAATTCCTTTTGTTGTGTTTGCAGTTCGGTGGCAAGCTGTTGCGATTGCTTCAGAAGGCCTTCGGTCTGCATGGTAGCTTCAATGGAGTTGAGCACGATGCCGATACTGGCAGTGAGCTGTTCGAGGAAGGCCAGGTGTGAGGCCGTAAAACCGCTCAGGCTGGCTAATTCGATGACCGCTTTGACGCGATCTTCGAAGAGGACCGGCAATACGATCACATTCTTTGGTACCGCCTTGAAGAGTCCAGAGCGTATCGGAGCTGTTTTCTTTGGCAATTCGGAGATGAGCATGCGGCGTTTCTCGGCCGCACACTGGCCGATCAGGCCTTCTCCAATTCTGACTTCCTTGACATAGCCTTCAGGAGTGTCTGCGAAGGTGGAAAGGAGCACCAGGCTCCCCTCAGCGGTGGCTGAGTCGCCGCCCATCTGATAGATGACACCCTGCTGCGCGTTAATCAGCGGCGCGAGTTCGGACAGCAGCATTCTTCCTACAGTCGCGAGATCACGCTGGCCCTGCAACATTCCTGTGAACCGGGCGAGGTTGGTCTTTAGCCAGTCCTGCTCAGTGTTTCGGTCGGTGGTGAGGCGAAGGTTGTCGATCATCGTGTTGATGTTGTCTTTTAGCTCCGCCACTTCGCCGCGGGCTTCCACCTGAATGGACCGGGTAAGGTCGCCCTTCGTGACGGCAGTAGCTACTTCGGCGATCGCACGCACCTGGTTTGTGAGGTTGTCGGCAAGCAAGTTGACGTTTCCGGTGAGATCCTTCCAGGTACCGGCCGCACCCGGCACGTTTGCTTGCCCACCGAGCCGACCTTCGACGCCAACCTCGCGGGCGACGGTCGTCACCTGATCGGCAAAGGTAGCAAGCGTGTCGGTCATGTTGTTGATTGTTTCGGCGAGGGCGGCGACTTCTCCCTTGGCGTTTACGGTCAGCTTTTGCGTAAGAGCGCCGTTCGCGACGGCGGTTACTACTTTCACAATGCCGCGCACCTGTTCCGTAAGGTTCGCTGCCATGACGTTGACGTTGTCAGTGAGATCCTTCCACGTTCCTGCGACACCAGAAACGACAGCCTGACCACCGAGTTTTCCGTCTGTCCCGACTTCACGGGCGACGCGTGTCACTTCAGCAGCGAAGGCGTTGAGCTGGTCGACCATCGTATTGATGGTGTCCTTGAGTTCGAGAATTTCGCCTTTTACATCGACGGTGATTTTTCGAGAAAGATCGCCACGGGCAACGGCGGTGGTGACTTCGGCGATGTTGCGGACTTGAGCCGTAAGGTTACCGGCCATGGCATTCACCGAGTCGGTGAGATCTTTCCAGGTTCCTGCCACACCCGGCACGTTGGCTTGACCACCAAGACGCCCTTCGGAACCGACCTCGCGAGCGACGCGGGTAACTTCAGCAGCGAACGAACGAAGCTGCTCGACCATCGTGTTGAGTGTCTCTTTAAGCTGTAGAATTTCGCCGCGCACATCGACGGTGATCTTGCGCGAGAGATCGCCGTTCGCGATGGCGGTGGCGACCTCAGCGATGTTGCGAACCTGCGCCGTAAGGTTGCCGGCCATGAAATTGACGGAGTCCGTGAGATCCTTCCAAGTTCCGGCGACCCCGGGCACTTGCGCCTGACCGCCGAGTTTGCCGTCCGTACCAACCTCGCGGGCTACGCGCGTAACTTCGCCTGCGAATGCGTTGAGCTGATCCACCATTGTGTTGATCGTGTTTTTGAGTTCGAGGATTTCCCCTTTCACGTCGACGGTAATCTTGCGGGAGAGGTCGCCTCGAGCAACGGCGGTGGTTACTTCAGCGATATTTCTCACTTGGGCGGTTAGGTTGCCGGCCATCGAATTGACGGAGTCGGTGAGATCCTTCCAGGTTCCGGCTACACCGGGCACATTAGCCTGGCCACCGAGACGTCCTTCGGTTCCTACCTCGCGAGCCACGCGCGTGACCTCACCGGCGAACCTATTAAGCTGGTCGACCATTGTGTTGATCGTTTCCTTCAGCAACAGGATTTCACCGCTCACGTTGACCGTAATTTTTTTGGAAAGGTCACCGGTCGCAATCGCTGTAGAAACTTCAGCAATGTTTCTCACCTGGCCAGTAAGGTTCGAGGCCATTGAGTTAACCGAGTCGGTGAGATCCTTCCATGTACCCGCGACACCGGGCACCTGCGCCTGACCGCCAAGCTTGCCGTCTGTACCAACTTCTCGCGCGACGCGGGTTACTTCACCGGCAAATGCGTTGAGCTGATCCACCATCGTATTGAGGGTGTCTTTGAGCTCGAGGATCTCGCCTTTCACATCGACCGTGATCTTGCGGGAGAGATCGCCTCGCGCAACCGCAGTCGCAACTTCGGCGATGTTTCTGACCTGACCAGTCAGGTTCGAGGCCATGAAGTTGACGTTATCGGTCAAGTCCTTCCAGGTCCCGGCAACACCGGAGACTTGCGCCTGACCGCCAAGCTTGCCGTCGGTGCCGACCTCGCGAGCCACGCGTGTAACTTCGCCGGCGAAGGCGTTGAGCTGGTCAACCATTGTGTTGATGGTGTTCTTGAGTTCGAGAATCTCACCCTTAACGTCGACTGTAATCTTGCGGGATAAGTCGCCGCGGGCAACAGCGGTGGTGACCTCAGCGATGTTTCTGACCTGGGCAGTGAGGTTTCCGGCCATCGAGTTGACGGAGTCGGTGAGATCTTTCCAGGTTCCGGCCACACCAGGCACGTTGGCCTGACCACCGAGGCGGCCTTCAGTGCCGACTTCGCGGGCAACGCGCGTAACCTCGCCGGCGAACCTGTTTAGCTGGTCCACCATGGTGTTTAACGTTTCTTTGAGTTGAAGGATTTCGCCGCGCACATCGACTGTTATCTTGCGTGACAAATCTCCGTTGGCGATGGCAGTCGCAACCTCGGCGATGTTACGGACCTGCCCCGTAAGGTTTCCGGCCATGAAGTTGACGTTATCGGTCAGATCCTTCCAGGTTCCGGCAACCCCCGGGACGCTCGCCTGACCGCCCAGTTTGCCTTCAGTACCGACTTCGCGGGCCACACGCGTTACCTCACCGGCGAAAGCATTTAGCTGGTCGACCATGGTGTTAATGGTGTCCTTGAGCTCGAGAATCTCGCCCTTGACGTCGACAGTGATTTTGCGCGACAGATCGCCGCGGGCGACGGCGGTAGTGACTTCGGCGATGTTACGTACCTGGGCCGTAAGGTTTCCGGCCATGGCGTTGACCGAGTCTGTGAGATCTTTCCATGTTCCGGCAACACCGGGCACTACGGCCTGGCCACCAAGCTTTCCATCTGTACCCACTTCGCGAGCCACGCGGGTGACTTCTGAGGCGAAGGAGCGGAGCTGGTCGACCATCGTGTTGATGGCTTCTTTCAACTGCAGAATTTCGCCGCGAACATCGACGGTGATTTTGCGGGAAAGGTCACCGCTCGCTACCGCGGTTGCAACTTCCGCGATGTTTCTGACCTGACCGGTGAGGTTTGAAGCCATCGAATTGACAGAGTCCGTGAGATCCTTCCAGGTTCCAGCTACACCCGGTACGACCGCCTGACCGCCAAGCTTGCCGTCGGTGCCCACTTCGCGAGCTACGCGCGTAACCTCAGCAGTAAACACACCCAATTGTTGAATCATCGTATTGACGATGTTTGCGGAGCGCAGGAACTCACCCTCAAGTGGGCGGCCATCTACATCGAGACGAACGGTCTGAGTCAGGTTTCCCTGGGCAACGGCGGCGATGGCGCGAGTGACTTCGGTGGTCGGCCGCAGCAAATCTTCGACCAGGGTGTTCACGGAAACTTCCATGTCGTCCCATGCCCCACGACGGTGTTCAACACGGATCCGCTCGCGCGTCTTTCCTTCCTTTCCGACGGCTTGGCCAACCCTCTTGAGCTCAAATGCCATCTGTTCATTTGCCGTCACAATTTCATTGAAATTGTCGGCGATTTTTCCAGGTAATCCGGTCCAGGAGACGGGCAGCCGAACGCTAAAATTCCCATCCTTCATGGTCTTCAGGCTTTGAAGGATCGTGGTGAGGCATTCCGACATCGGTGGTTCCACGCCATTGACAGGGAAATTCCGCTCTCCGTCTTGCCCACTAAGGGGCGGTTCAATGGTTGTAGACATCCAGTGACTCCTGCTGTGAGTTGAGTGAAATAGGGGTGGAACTGACCGTGCGATATCCCCAAATCGGCCCCCCGATATGCACTGTCATATAACGCGGCGTGAAAATAGATGCAAGTTACGTGAGTGGAGTTGCTTACGCGAAACTTTAAGGGGGCAGCTTGCGGACCGTTGAGGGATCGGACAGGAAATAATTGCCCCGTTTTAGTGATTCTATGTAAGTCCTTATTCGTGTGTAATTAAGAAAAGCCCGGGTGTTCTGGTTTTACCCACCAACTCCTTCACAAAGACCGGCACGGAAGCCTCCTTGAATGCATCCAAGCTATTGAATGCGTCCAAGCTGTATGAACTAAACTAATGCGAAGAATCAAGCGGCTGGATTCGAATCGCATGAATGCGCAAGAGATCGACTAGATTCGCAGGACGGACGCGAGAGAGAAAGCATGCCAAATATTCTGGGAGTCAATCTAGCCGTCAGCAGCTATGACGAAGTGGTAAACAATTGCGTGGAATGGGCGAAGGCAAGTGAGCCGCACACGGTCCTTTTTGCCAATGTTCACATGTTGATGGAGGCCCACGACACCGTTGGCTTTCGATCCGATCTGAATCGCGCCGATATGGTGAATCCTGACGGGATGCCTTTGGTTTGGGCACTGCGCGCGCTCGGTCATTCAAACGCTCGACGAGTTTACGGACCAGACGCGACCGAGGCACTTCTTGGAGCAGCCCAACGATCGGGAATTCCGATTGGATTCTACGGGGGAAGTGAAGCGACTCTGACAAAGCTGGTGGCTGAAGTAGAAGGGCAATATCCTGGTATTCAAGTTGTATTTCAAATGTCGCCTCCGTTTCGCCCGCTGAGTAACGCTGAGGACGACAACATTGTCAGACAAATCTCCAATTCGGGTGCCCGTTGGCTATTTGTCGGTCTCGGCTGTCCGAAGCAGGAGGCATGGATTCTAAATCACAGAGACCGAGTTCCAGCCGTCATGCTCGGTGTTGGTGCGGCGTTCGATTTTATCGCCGGCTCAAAGCCGCAGGCCCCGCGCTGGATGATGCGCAATGGACTGGAGTGGATATTCCGACTTGTGTCTGAACCACGCAGACTTGCGGGCCGATATCTAAAACACAATCCTAGGTTCGTTGTGTTGTTTCTCCGCCAGTGGATGACGCGCGATATGTTGAAAGCAGGCTAGAGCAATTCGGCGCGCGAATTGAGTGCGGCGATCACACCTTGAGTTAACTTGGCTGCGCTGTTGCAATCTTCCCGCGCGCTGTAGACCCGACGCGCATCCAGGCGACAACCAGATACAGAAGATTGCAGACTTGGCCGGCGACCGCGGCCATGACGATTCCCAAAGCCCCGTAACCGCGAACCATTGGATACACAAGGGAGATGCTTATTATGGCTGCGACAATTGAGGCGAAGAGGATTGGCCGCGTGCTTTCGATAGTACGAAACAGGAAAGTCAATTGCCGAATAGGCCACGCGAGGAGAAAGTAGACCATCTGAAGGTTCAGAACCCCAGCGTAGAGCCGCAATTCGTGTCCATAAAAGAAAGCCAGAAATCGCGCAGAAACCAGGGATGCGGCCGCGAATAGCACCAGCAGAGCGAGGAATCCGGCCAATCCAAAACGAAACAGGAATCCCGCAGCTCCTTGGATTCCTCCGCGTCGCATTTCTTCTGCGGCACGGATGGGCACTATGTTTTCCATTGCCTGGAAGGCAATGTTTACTGGTCCGATTACGTTCTGAGTAGCGCGCACACCTCCGGCCGCCTGTGGGCCTGCGACGCTGGCGCCGATGAGCATTGCACCTTGATAGACCAACCATTGCAACTGATTTGAAATTCCGAGCTCAACGGAGATTCCCCTCGCGCGGCGCCACGCATCGCGCATTTCTGCGCGATTGCAGCGAAGCCGATCATGGGCCGCACCGAATGCAAACGCCAGGCCAGAGGTGATTGCGATGGCCCAGAATGCCGTCTCGATGTTAAGACGACGCGTCGCCCACAAGATTGCCAAGGCGATTACTTGGCCAACGTAACTTATCGCATCGTTCCACACTGCTGCAGAGGGCTTACTTACAGTGAAGAAGTATCGACGCAGCCAGTCCTGCATGAGGTAGAGGCCCACAGCGGCGGCGAAAGGGAGGAGGAAGCCTGGAGAGACTCCCGTGCGATCCACGATGAAATAGATTGCGACGCCGGCCACGGCTGCCGGTGAGGCGATTGCGCCAAAAAGTAACTGTACGCCATACATTCCCCTGACAAAGCGCAGTCGATCAGTCGCCTCTGGACAAAGCGAACCCAGAGTGATCATCGGGGAGGAGATGAAGCTCAGTTGCACGCTATTGGCAAGTAACAGAACTACGTAGGCGACCGTGAATTTTCCGAACTCGACGAGACCAAGACCACGAACGAGAATGATTCCGGTAATGAAGTTCGAGGCACTGACCAAGATCTGATCAAAGAGTGTCTGTGCGCTTCTACCCCGGAACAGATGGTGTACGCGAATAGCTCGGAAATTCACTTGCCCTGAGCCCCCGGTCGAAGCGTCCGAGAATGGTTCTTGGATGCTAACGATGTTACGCCCACTGCCGCTCTGCGTGGAGACTCGTGTAAGTGCTGTTGACTGGTTGCACGCAGGATTATCAAGCGCGAAGGACTCCTATTCCCATCGCTCCACTACCGGTGTGATGGATGAACTCTTCGTAATCGTACTTTGGCTTGAGTTCCTCCCACAGCCTGTAGACCTCTCTCGATCCCCCTGATTGAGCTATATCGTGAAAGGCAATTAGCCCCCCATCTCGCACAAGCGGAGAATACATGTTGAAGTCCTCGCGCACTCCCTCGTAGGTATGGTCGCCATCGATAAAGAGGAAATCGAGTTCGTGTCCCTGCAAAATGTGGCGGATGGTAGCCAGGGTAGCGGGCTGGTGCGAATCTTCTCGTAGCAAGAACAAAGACTTCCCATTTCGAACAAATTTCCTCAGAAGTGGCTTCTGCAGAGCGCCGTAGACTTTTCCAAGAAGCGTGAAATGGAAGTCAAGGCTTATAACAGTGGCGCCTGGTGCAGCCAGCTGCGAGAACACGAAGAGCGTGCCGCCTCGGTAGGTGCCGATCTCGAGGATGTGACGGCAATTCTGCTCTTTGACCAACTTCGCGAGTTCAAGAAACTCGGAACGAATTTGTTGCGATTGGATCGCGGGACATCCCATGGAAATGTCTACGAGATCAGATGGACTCGCAGAGTCGGGTATGTTCTCGATAGTTCGCAACAATGGCGGTACGGAAGACAGGCTGCGAAACGCCTCTGAAACCTTCATTGAAATGGGTCTCCTTTTTTCTCGAGTTGGGTAGGGTCAAGCGTGTCCGAATCTGACGCGCACAATGATTTGAGCGGTGTTATCTGCGAGTGCCCTAACCGGCCGCCTGATTTTGAGGCTGGAGCTTTTCAGCTGGCCAGCGAAGTGGCGCGACGCGGCGGATGCGTCCACGAGCTCGTTCGGCTACAAGATCTAGATTGGTGATAATCGTCAGGAAGATCGCGACCTCATATCCCATCCACCCCAAGAGTCCGGTGGACATGATTGTGGTCATCCAGACATGAATGATCAACACGTATGTCCCGGCAAACTCAGGATGTGTATTCCACGAACGCCAAGAACGGAAAGATGCAACCACCAGCATGTAACAACCGATAAGAAAGCCTACGAGCCCCAACCCCGTCAGGACCTCAAGGAAGCCGTTGTGGAGTGAACTCATTTCTTCCAGATACATGTTGCCGATATTTGCAATCACCATCTTGCCGCCGACGCCACCACCGACCCCAAGCAATGGATACCTCTCGAACTGACGTACTGCCGCCGTCCAAACGACTGTTCGTCCGCTGAGAGTAACAAAGCTGGAAGAGTCCTGATGACCCTGGAGTCGAGTAACGATTTCCGTCGAAAACATGACCGCTGCAATAAGTACGCCCGTGACGGCGAGAACTCCAATGAGTTTGGATCTCTTGAAGACCACGAGAAGGATGGAGAAGAGAAGAATGCCGAACGACGTTCGGCTCGCGGACACGCTGAACAGAGCTAGGGAAAAGAGCAATTGACCAATTGCGACTCTTGCAGTGAGTCTGTGTGCTTGCCACTCGGCCAACACTACAAGGATCAGTGCACTCGCAACGTATCCGAGCCCATTGCCTGAAAGAAATGGGGCCTGTGCGGTTGTGCTGCTTATGAGTCCCGGTCGGTGTTGAACATATGCAGGAAGGCGTAGGCAAAATCCAACCACAGCGAGCGCGCCCAGAGTCGCCATCGTTAAAAGAGTGATTTGGCGAAGACCCTCGATGCGTACGATTGGGTTATCGCCTCGGCACGATTCGAAGAAGACAATTCCTGCCAAAAGTAGCTCGGCGCTCTTTCCGAGGGTTTGAACCGGAATGTGTGACCACAATGTGGAAACGAGATACAAGCCTGCGAATGCGGCATACGCAAATCGCAAGTCCGTGGATCGCATGGGCGCGATCTTCGGCTTGAACAAGAGAAGAAGGAAAGCGAGCACGATGGCGGGCGTTCTTATCAACAGAATCGCAGTTGCGCTGCTATGCCCGGCACCGCCACCCGAAAGATCTTCGACCTGGAGCATCGCGCCCAAGAGAATCAAAAGGAGCGCGATGCCGGGTAATCCAGTTACATGAAATGCGGACCGCCAGGATCTAACGTCCCAGGGATAGATGGAAAACTGCATGGAAAGTCCTCCGCCTTCCTGGTTAGCGCGTGGTATAAATTGCCGCTGCCGCAGTCGGACCGATGATCCCGACGGTTGCACCCATCACAGTCTTGGTCTTACTGATGGGAACGTAGACGATATCACCTGCCGCGAGACTCAACGGTATTTCCTTGCCGTCCATGATTTTCTTGTAGGAGACAGGCACCTCTACGAGTTGACCATCGGGTCGGTGTTGGACAACTCGCAGGGAACCAACCTTGGCTTGCAGAGCCAGGCCCTGAGCGAGAGAAATGGCTTGGGCGACGTTGAGTTCGCCCTGCTCCTGCATTGCATACCCACCGGGACGATTGACCGCCCCGAGCACATAGACAATGCCCGCACGTTTCACAATCACTGTGTCGCCGGGATGCACCATCACATCTCGAATCGCCGAGGCATCGCCACCCCTTGCGTAGTGATAAGTCTTAGTCGGTGGATCTCCGTCGGCGCGCTTCAATTCAATTTCGTTCCCCGCCAGCTGTGATTCGCCACCAACCATTCCAAGGACTTCGAGCAGGGTATGAGGAGCAAGAAGCTCGACCTTTCCGGGACTCTGCACTTCGCCGATTACGGTCGCCGTAGTCGTCGCAAACTGTTGCACATCAAGACTAATTTGTGGATTCTTCAGGATACCCTGATCGCGAAAAGCCTTCCCGATTCGATCCTTTGCCTGTGCGACTGTGTCTCCTGCTACATGAATCGGCTTCAGGAACGCAAGGTTGATGTTCCCGTCGTTGTCGATTCGCGCCGGCCCAGTGAAGTCCGGTTCATCATAGACGACAACATTCACGAGAAATCCTGGCGCCAACTTCATGCCAGCGAAATCTTCGGGAACGCTAATAACGGAACCTTGCGTGCTCTGGTTCGGTGCCATGCGACCTTCGGGATTGGTTGTGGAGTTTTGCGAGTTCGTGCTTGCTTGTGTCGCTTGGGAAAACGCAGCCGGTTGCTGAGCAAATGCAAAGAGCAATCCGACGAAACCGAGAGCAGCGGCCTGGGCAAGTGATCGGTTTGAAGCAGCCATTGATCTATGCATCGAGGTAATCTCCATTTCCGTGGTGGCCATACGCGTCGAAGTAGTCGATGGAGTTTGTATCCACTCCATTCAAAACCAAGCCAACAGCGCGTGAACCGCTGAGTTCCAGGACCGATGAGAGGCTCTTGAGCACCGTCCTCGTGGTTTGACGAGCGCGAACAACGGCGATTGTCGCGCCAAACTTCTCCGACAGCACTCGGGCATCCGTCAGCAACAGAATGGGTGGGCTGTCAGCGATAATGAGGTCGAACTCTCCAGTTAGAGCAACGAGCAACTGGTCGAACTCACTCGACTCAAGTAATTCCGCAGATGCGATCGTGTCCGACCCTGCAGGAAGCAACGACAGCGTTGGCAAAGTGCGATGCGGATAAATGCAACTTGCCGCCTTCGCCTTCCCAATCAGCACGTCGCTCAGTCCCGGGGAGCAGGGACGATCGAAGAACTCGTGCAGGTGAGGCTTGCGCATGTCTGCATCCAGCAGAAGCACGCGTTTGCCTGCCAATGCAAATGCAACCGCAGTGTTATAGGCCACAGTGGATTTGCCTTCACCGAAGAGGGGACTGGTAACGAGAAGTGTGCGAAGTCTCCCGGCATGAGACGCCACCTGGATCGCGGTACGTAAGGAGCGGAATGATTCGGCGCTAGCAGAGCGAGGATCATTAATCAGAGGACTCGATTCCGCTAATACCTCTCCGCTGTCATACTTTGAGGGGAGAGACCTGATAACTGGCGACGAAGGAATGTTGCCAAGCATTGGGAGACCAGAGCCGCCCTGAAGCTGCAACGCTACGGTTACCGTGTCGTCCATGTGTTCGCGAACGAACGCTGACGATAGGCCAGTAAACAATCCTGCGATGAGGCCGAGAGCCAGGTATAAGGGAGGATTGGGGCGCGTGGCCCTCGATGGAGGCCGTGCGGGATCGGCAACGCTGATGTTGGTTGCCCGTAGAGCCGCCTGGATGTTCAACTCCTTCAGCTTTCCGTAGAGCGCATCATAAAGTTGCCTGCTTGATGCCGCCTCTTGCGACAACTCCTGAAGTTTTACGGCGCTTACATTCAGTGTCCCTGCGTTCTTTTGCGCCTCGGCAAAAGCGGTTCGAATGCCATCTTCCTTTTGTTTGGCAAACAGATATTCCTGCCGCGCGCGCTCATTAATTCTTGAGACCTCCTCGGCGATCTGTGAGTTTATTGTGTCGAGTTGATTCTTGGTCTCAATCAAGTGTTGATTGTTGGGGCCATACTTTGTAAGCATGTTGGCGTAAGTGACTCGCAATGCGGACTGCTGCTGGCGGAAGTTGCGTAGAAGTTCGAGCCCGGGTCCCGACATTGCCGTTTCAGAGGCAGCGTTGCCAACGCCAGCAGAGCCCGAGGATGCTGCGACGGAAGCTACGGCCTCTGGATCTTGAGTCTTGGTCAGACGATAGACAGCTTCTTTTGCGATGCGATCGGTCTCGGCCGCGACGAGTTGCTGATTCAACGCGTCGAGAGAGTCCAGTGCGGGGACATGGGTGGTAGCGCCCGGTCCACCGCTCTGGCCCATTGCGCCAAGTACCATACCGTTAAGTCCGCTTTCCTGCTCAAAATTTGCGAGGTTCGCCTGGGATGTGTCGTAGTTGCTCTTCAGCTCAGCCAGCTGATCAGTCAACCACCGCTCAGCGTCGGAGGTCGCCTGTGATCGAGCCTGGTAGGTTACGTACTCCTGCACGACTGCATTTGCAATTTGAGCGGCCCTGACGGGATCTGGATGAAGGTATTGCACCGTCAGCAGGCGTGTATCCGGGGTGTTCTCGATCTTCAGCTTCTTTTTGAAGATGGCAAGAATTCTATCGCGCGAGAATGGAGCCTGATCCAGCGGCAGACCGCGGCGAATCTCGTCTTCAATGTGTGCGTTAGTGCCGTTCAGATATCCAAGGAGCGATGGTTTAAAGGCGAAAGGTGCTTCTTGCTGCAGTTTCAAATCGCGTACCACGGCTAGGAGGACGTTTGGACTTTGAAGCACGCTCTTGTGGGTCGCGATGTCCGTCTTCAACTCGTCATTGCTGGGCGGGGCGACAGCGGCATTCAATCTCAAATTGGTCTGAGATGCATCAATCTTTTCGATTTCAACTGTGGTCGTGGCAAGGTATTGGCGGCCCATAAGGAGGCATACAGCGAATGCTAACGCCAGCCCCAAAGCGCCTGCGGACCAAATTAGCCGCTTTCGCTTTCGAATCACACTCCATATTCCTTTAAGTGATTCGCCTTCACCAAAGCGGAACGAGAAATCGTCAACACGCCTTGGATCGGGTTGCGATGGCAAGTATGGAGCAAGCATGCCCTTTGCTGGATCGTTTGATAGAGACATTGGCTAAGACCCTCCTTTTGCAGTCTGGCCATGCGTTGTATGACATTTCATGGGCAGTTTCTTTTGGTCCGGTTTTGATGAGTTAATTGAGGCCGCATCCTGCGGGGTTTGGATGTCGCTAGACTTCATCGTTTCTAACTGTCCTCTCCGATGAGCAACGTGCAATGGAGTTGATCCAGTACGCTATCGAAAACTAACAAGCTATGTTCCTGCTGGAACCGGCCTTGATGCCATCATGTCTCCGGCAAATTGAGCGGTTCGATAGATGTTGAGAGTAAGAGAAAGGTTCCTCTCTCCCGTGTATTCCACTTCAAATCGACGTCGCGCGTTTGCTCGCATCCCTGCAAGAGAATTCCGTGTCACCGTCTCTCGAATGCGATGTCGCAAGGCGTTTGAGTCACCCGTAGAGAAAAGCACGCCGGATTCGTTATCGACGATCATCTCCGGATAGCAGCCGATGTTGGAAGCCACGACTGGGGTACCCACCGCGAGCGACTCGATGACGACGCGCGGCATTCCCTCGTACCACAATGAAGGGCAAAGGGTCGCGGATGCGCGGCTCATTAACGCGACTACTTCTTTGCCAGTCCTGCCGCCGAGCCACTCCAGATTTGGAAGAGTGATGGCGGCCGCAGCGATTTCTTCCTGAAGAGGCCCAGTGCCAACGATACGGAGGAGAGGTAGGTCTTGCCCATGACGCCAGCACTCAAGCAGCGTTCGCAATCCCTTTTCCTCCGTGAGTCTTCCGACAAATAGAAGATAGCCACCATCGCCAAGACCGGGGCCGGGATCAGGATCGATGAAGTTCGGCTTAACCAGGATCTTTTCTGGCGGCAGTCCACCCTCGATGAGTTTCTGCTTTGAAAAATGGGAAAGGGCGATGAATCTATCGACGGAGTGTTGCCAGGTTCCAAGAGCCCATTGACTCAGCATGCCCGCGGTTGCAATTGCGCTTCCCAAGTGGCTTTCGTGGTAGCACTTGTGAAAGACTCCCGGCGTACGAAAAGTCGTGCCAACGCAGTCTTCGCAGACTCGGCCGTCGCGAAACAAGGTTGCATTTACACAAAGGAGCCGATAGTTATGCAGCGTGTGCACTACAGGGATCTTTGCCTGCTGGCAAATCTTAAAGATGGACGCGGAAATAGTTGGGAACCAATTGTGAACGTGAACAACGTCGGGTCGAAATTCCGCAAGCACTCTTGATATCTTTCCCTGAATGGCCGAAGGGGAACCAAGCTGGCTCGCTGAAACCTGTATTTTGGCACGTATGCCATGGATTGCATCGTTATCCGCATCGAATCGCTGAACGTCGATTCCATTGCACGCAAGCAAACCAACTTCAGCATCGACGACAGAATCCTCTCCGCCGCGCTGTTGATATCGATTGTGAACCATCAAGACTTTCATTCTTTCCTCTGAAGCATCGCGTGGGCTCGGTCGCGGATGTCAGCTTCTTGCGAAGCAGTTCTGACGTCTGTATTCCGAGGGCAAGGGGCAAGGCTAGATATTCCCACGGAAACGACTGGAACATTGCTCCCTACATCAAATCCCCTTTGCCGCGTATACCAAAGTGTGAAGAAGGATTGCGATATCCATCAGCACGGTGCGGTTTTGAATGTAATAAAGGTCGTACTCAATCGATTGATGAATCGCAAATTGACGATCAGCACTCAATTGCCAAAGGCCGGTTATTCCTTGAGGAACGGTGAGACGTGTCGCTTCCCAAGGCCCATATTCCTCGGTAATGAAAGGCATTTCCGGCCTTGGTCCCACAAGGGTCATGTCGCCTTTGAGGACGTTAATGAGCTGAGGGATTTCATCCAGGCTGGTCTTTCTGAGAAAACGACCTACTCGAGTGATTCGACTGTCCGACTGTTCATCCGGAGAGCGCGCATATTTGGGCGCATCAACCTTCATGCTGCGGAATTTGAGAATTTCGAACAACTTTCCATTTTGGCCAACGCGTGTCTGACGAAAGAAGATCGGACCCTTCGATTCGGCACGGATGGCAATCGCCAACAATGCACATACTGGCGCACTCAAAGCGATCAGGATGGCCGAGCATGCGATGTCGAGAAGGCGCTTCATCCCAAGATAGAAACGCCCCGGATCATTCTGTTCTGTGGTTGCGATGAAGAGGCCGTCCATTTCCCAGACGCGAGTCGGACACCTATTGGCCAGAATTTCCTGATCATCAACGAGCGACAGAGAACAATTTGCAGCCTGTGCAACTTCTCTCAGTTGCTTGATGCCGTGATCGGAGATGCTGGAATCGCAGACAAAAACGTCTTGTACATCTAACCTTTTAAGCAATTCGAATGAAAGCGGCTCATGAAATATCGGGCGGGAGTCACGCTGGAAGTAGTCGTAGCTATAGATTGCATCTCCCGCTTCATTTGCACTTCCAATAAATCCAACGGGTTCAATTCCCAGCATGGGGGAGTGCAACGCACCCGTAAAGAAACGACGGGCGGTGCGCTTCGCTCCATAGATCAGCGACCGACGCTGTGGGAGTGTAGGCGCGAGGTGTTGCCGTACGGATTCCTGAACCCAGACACGACCAATTGCCAGCAAGGCAGTGCCAAATACCCAGGCTCCCAACATAGCCATTCTGGGAACCGGATAGCGTGCGACGATGCACAAGACTAGGCTTAGCGTAACTGCCTTGATAGAAACTCGAAGGACGGTTTCCGTCTCTTTGATATGGAGCAGACTGCATACCCGAGGGTAAGCATTATCACTCTGGAGAAAGCAAAGAACTATTCCGGTATAGATAAGTGAGCCAACGAGGAGCTGTTGTGTGCTCAATTCGAAATTCTGCGAACGTTGGAATAGGTGGCCGAGCGACCCTCCCACCATCGTCCCGAACATCAGAAGCAAAAAATCCGAGGTTACTCTTAGGACCGGTACTGACAGAAGTGAAGCTGACCATTCCTTGCTTTGAGTTGAGGAAGCAGATTTCTCGATCCTAATCGGGCTAGATGCGGACTCATGTTGCTCATCTGGCCGAAACGGGATTGCATTTAGACTCATTCGCGTAGCCTCAAGCTGAAAATTGGGGAAATGACCGTTGCTGAAGCGCTCAAACTAAATGGCATCAGGATCGCTAGCCTTCGAGACGCAAAATTCAAAATTGTTCAATTCAGCCCGAACCATCTATTTGCGTGGCTGTTTTTAGCGATTTAGCTAATTCTTTTGACCGCCATTTGAATCGAATTCCCGCAGCCGAATTGCTGCCAATGGTTCAAGTTGACACAGGCTCGTTCCTCGGGTCAGGAGGCGAATAATGGATTGGATGCGGATTAAACTCAAGGGTTTGATGGGGGAACGAAGAAAATTACAACCACGTTAATGCGCAAATGGGCAAGATTTCGTGGCGATAATGAGTTATGGTCTTCGCGGGAGTGATGGCGGATTTTGTGCGAAGACTGTGGTCACTTCTGCAGCATCTTACGCGAGTAGAGCCGCAGTCAAACACGACGCCGAAAGATCCTTACTCTACGACGGAGACAGTTAATTATGAGACGTTTACGATGGGTTGTGCATATGGCGCTGTCGATGGGGTCCATTTTCACTTTTACACAATCGGCTAGCTCGAATGCAGCATCGGTGGGTTCACCCGCTCCGAATTCCGCGCTTGTTCCAACTCAGTTCTCCCCGGAGTTCTTTGGAATGCACACTCTTTCGCCAACACGCCACTGGCCGTCGATACCTTTTGCGAGTGTCAGACCAGCCGGTGTGTCATGGGGGGCACTCGAGCCTTCCAAGGGTCAATACGACTGGCACTCTCTTGATTCATGGGTTGCACAATCGCAGCTTCACCACGTGCATCTGGATTATGTTTTTGTGAATACGCCCGCCTGGGCCAGCACTCGCCCTAATGAGCCTTGTATCGGGAAGAAGATGGGGTGTGCTGCTCCTCCGAATTTGGCTGACCTCGAAGAATTCGTTACCACTCTGGTAACGCGTTATAAGGGAAAAATATCAAGTTACGAGTTGTGGAACGAGCCAAACGGTTCCGGGTTTTGGACGGGCACACCGAAACAAATGGCAGAGTTGGCGGCGCGAATCTACCCGCTGATCAAATCAATCGATCCGTCCGCGATCGTAACGACGCCAGCAGTTTCATCGTCTGGCTGGCCACTTTCGCATGACCAATGGCTGGAACAGTACTTGGCCGCGGGAGGCGGAAAGTATGCCGATGTGGTTGCCTGGCACGGATATGCGGGCAGAAATGATCGTCCGGCCCTTCCTCCAGAGGGACTCTCGCAGCAGATCAAGGTTCTCCGTGAGGTACTGGCCCGCCACCACCTCACTCAATTGCCGATTTGGAACACGGAAGGGGGGTGGGGCAAAAACGCACAGCTGCCTGACCAGAACGAGCAAGCCTCCTTTCTCGTGAAATGGTTCGTGATTAATTTCACCCACGGAATTGCGCGAGCGTACTGGTATCAATGGGACAACCCTGAGTGGGGGACGCTGTGGCGAGAAAGCGGCGGGCTGGATCCTGCGGGTCACGCGGCAGAGCAGGTTTACGATTGGCTGAACGGCGCAACGACGGCCACACCTTGCCGGGCAGAACCGTCATCGACCCTTTGGACTTGTGATCTAGGGAAGGGGAGCCGACTCTATCGAGTCGTGTGGAGCGCATCAGGTGAGACGGTCTATAGCAATGTCGCTGATGTCGTATCTGTTACAGAAGTGGGTGGCGCAAAGCAAGGTACAAACCACCAACCGATCCCGGTCGGATCCCGGCCGATTCTTTTGGAAATCCAAAGCAGAAAGTAGTGGAAGATCAAGTACTCTGGCCGGAAATTGAGGCCTGCCAGAGTAATTCTGATATAGCTGCAGCTACTTGAGCGAAATTGCCTGCACGGAGTATGCAGGTATATCGATCGTAGTTGCGCGGTTTGCTCCTGAAGACGAGAAACTAATGGTTGACGAACTTATCTGAGATCCGTTGACAATCCTGTAGAGGGTTCCTTGAGTGTTAGTGAACCCCGGGTTCACAAAAGTGACAGAAATTTGTGTGTACGCTGTCGGTGTGGGATTGGTGATGACGACGGCGTCCTGTTTGGCAGTATAAAAAGCCGTTGTGGCGAGTCCGCCTCCGCCGGTTGGCGTCGAGATACTCTTGGCCATGTGGCCTCCGGCGGAGAGTCCGAGATAGGTTGATGATCCGAACAGCTGGTATGCATAGTACTGGGGATATGGGACCGGTGTTGCGCCCGCAGAGTACAAGCAATCCATGCCGGAATCGCGAACCCCGATCAGACAGAAATACGGATATGCTGAACCTGCAAAGTAGGTCAGCTTATTGGGTACGCGCAAAGCGCCGTTGTAAACGGAATCGAGCATGTCGGTAATGTAGAGAGAGTTCCACACAGGTGCATAGGTGCTGTCGTTTCGGCAGCAGTCTTTGAAGAATGCCCAGTTGGTATTGAACTCGCTGACATAAACGGGCGTGTTTGCGCCACCCGGCTGTTTGCCCGCGGCAACTTGTGTCAGAACCTTCTTATAGTTTGCGAGGGCGCCAACGCTTGGGTCCTGAGTCATCTCGTACAGAGATGGAACCCCTGAATATTTGTCCCACTGTGCCTCGAGTTGGCCGGACCCAAACATGTACTGGTGGTAGCTGACAAAGTCAACGTAATTCGCAGTCGAAGTGTTCGTTAAGAGCGTTGAAAGCCAGAGCTGAGAATAGCCTGACAGGACAGGTCCACCGATTCGGATTGGTCCACCAACTTTAGCTGCTGCGTCCTTCATCGCAGGACCAGCGGCTGCGTATATTGCCATGTATGTAGTGAGGTGATCCGCGCTGGTGCACATACCAGTGGCATTCGGCTCGTTCCAGATCTCGTAGTCTTGAACGACACCAGGATATTTGCTGTTGAAATGCGTGACATATTCAGCTGCAATCTCTGCCCATTGAGTAATGTTTGTAGGTGCTGCGAATGCGTTGCCGGCACAGATACCCGACGTGGGCTGGAGCCAAGGCGGTGACTGGTTCAGTTGCAGCATTGCATGCTGTCCGGTGCTCTGGATGGCCGCAATGAGGGGGTCGATCTTGGTCCAGTCAGGGGTTTGCGTCGCATACACGATCGAAGCCAGCGAGGAGAGGCGTGTCTCCGTGAGGCCGGCGTCGGTGAGTAACTGCCTGTCCGACGTGCCACGGAGCGCCTCGCCACGACCGTATCCAAGCATTCCTGCGGGAATCGAGGCGGTGGAGTTGTCCCGCAGTCCGAAGTCAGCAGTGATGCTGGTGAAAGCCGTCACTTGAGCACCACTTGTCTTGTTCAAGGTGGAATCGGTAACCCTCACGGTGTGCTTGCCCGGCGTCGCTGGAGCGGTGTAGTCGCCGTCGCTTGTTATGGTTCCTACCGACCCGTTCCCTCCTGCAATGTTGTCGACAGTGAAGCTCACTGGGCGCGTATCTGGAACCAAGCAAACTTGAGCCTCGAACTTCTGGTGTCCCGAGGTTGGTATTGATGACACGAAGGGGTAGATCTCAAAGACGGGTGTGCTTGTGACGTTAATTGCCGAGGTTCCGTAAATAAAGCTGGACGCCTGGCTGACGGCCTTTATGAGATGCGAACCGGTAAACGGAGGAGCAGTGTAAAGGCCGAATGCGTTGATTTTGCCGACTGTTGCATTGCCGTTGAGCACATTATCGACGTACCACGAGACAGCTGTATTTGACTGTGCCGTAACTATCGCACTGAACTGCAAACTCTCAGAAGGAAGAATGCATGGTGAGGCGGGAGTCACTGAGACACTTGCGCCTGGGGAACCCGAAATGCCAGTGCCTTGCAGAGGAACGGTGAGCGGGCTGCCCGGTGAATTGTACCCAACAGTGAGATTCGCAAGCCGCTTATTGGCCGCTGTCGGCTTGAAGGAAATCTCGATCATGCAACTTGCACCGGCAGCCAACGCGTTACCGCAGTGTGAGATAAGCGGAAAATCCGCCGATGACGTGGTAATCGATGTGAGTGACAGTGCCGATGAGATCTTGTTGGTCACCGTGACGGTCTGCGGCGTACTGGATGTTAAAACAATCTGGTTATAGAAGTAGAGGCCACCGACCGGTGCATAGGCGAGCGCGGTTTTCACTCCATTGCCTGTCAAGGAGATGACCTGCGGGGAGTTACCAGCACTGTCGGTAACGGTCAAGCTCAACGAATAGTACTTGACCGCAGTCGGGTTGAACGTGACGGAGATTGTGCAGATCTGGTGTGGTTGCATTGAAGAACCACAATTGTTCGTCTGCGCATAGGGCTGCGAGGTTTGAATACCACTGATGGTCAGAATGCCCGTCTGATTGTTTTCAACCGTTACCGCAAGTGGGGAACTCGTGGTTCCAATGGCGGTATCAGGAAAAGCGAGAAGGCTTGGATGGACGTATATGTTTTGCGCTTTTACGCATCCGCACAACAGGAGCATGCTCGAGAGGCACAGATAGATCTTACTGAGGGGAAAGATTCGCACTGCACACTCCAGCTTCGAATTTAATTGAGGCAACGAGGTCCGACAGCAGAAGTCTGGGTGCGGCTCAAACGAGCGCTCCCGTCCACACACACTGATGGAACTCTGATGCCAAAAGGTTAATGAAAGTTGGCTCGGTGATTTTTCCGCTCTCGAAGCGTCAATAGAATCAGCGAACGGAGGATTGCTCCCCTCGGGACTCAGAAATCCTTCAGATGGAATTGAGCATCTGACTGTTTAATCCGACTGCTTATCTGTCCGGTTCTTTTCACGGTTGAATGCACCAGGTTTGAACAACAGATTTTCCGGAAAGGCCGAAAATCAAGATGCGCGTGTCACGATCGATCGTTCTGTCAGTTTTGTTGCTCGTCGTTACAGTTCTTTCAGGATGCGGGGGCTTCAAGGGCGTCGTTACACCAACATTGACCGCCATCTCACCTGCCACAGTGGCCGCCGGAAGTGAAGGCTTCACGCTTACTGCCACGGGAACAAACTTCACGAGTGGGACGCAGATTCTCTGGGATGGAATCGCGCTTTCGACCTCGGTTGTCTCCAATACCCAATTGACAGCTTCGATTACGGCAGAACAAATCGCCGCAGCCGGCTCAGTAAGTATCCGTGTAATGAAGTCGGACACAACGACCTCGGATTCAAAATTGTTGACGATCACTGGGACCGGTTCGCCGACGTTCAGTCTCACATCGATTTCTCCATCGTCCGTTGCTGCGGGTAGCCCTGATTTCACTTTGTCCGCGACTGGGGTCGGTTTTGTCAGCGGCGACGTAATCACGCTCAATGGAACTGCAATTACGACCACCTTTGATTCGGCGACGCAAGTGCACGGAGTCATACCTGCCGCGAATGTTGCGTCAGCTGGAGCGATCAGCGTGGCGGTGCGGGACGCAAGCAAGAACACAACGAATTCACTTCCGCTTACGGTTACTGGAGCTTCTACCGGCACTCCACCGACACTTATCTCGATTGATCCGAACACGGCCTTCAATGGAAGTCCAACAATTACGCTCACCGCCAATGGGACAGGTTTCGTCACGGGGAGCCAAGTGGTTTGGAATGGCAATCCACTTACCACAACCTTTGTGTCCAGTACGCAATTGACAGCGACAGTGCCGGACGCCTATCTGACAACCGTCGGAGTGGAGAATGTGTTCGTCTTCAACCCCGACTTCACGGTCTCAACGACGCTACCCTTCACGATCACAGTTTCCCCTAAAACGACGCCGACGCTAACGTCGATCAGTCCGAGCAAGACGGCAGTCGGGAGTCCTGGTTTCACCTTAACTCTGAACGGAACGAACTTCGCTCCGGGCGCGGTCGCTTATTTTGGGCCAGACGCGTTGGCGACGACCGTAGTGAGCGAGATCCTTGCCACCGCACAAGTGCCTGCATCTGAATTGACCGCGGTAGCCCAGGTGCCAATAACAATTAAGAATACGCAATCCAATCCCTCCAATCCGATCCCGTTCTTGGTGGGAATGAATGTATTCTTCGGCGAGGTTAACGACTTGGCTTGGGATCCGGCCAGAAATATTCTCTACATTTCAGAGCCTGGAACATCGACTAAGAATCCCAACATGGTGGTGGCAATCGATCCGATCGCGCTCACCATCTTGTGGTCCTATGCACCGGGCGCGGGAAGTGAGCCGGACCGTCTGGCTCTCTCGGCGGATAAGAAATACCTGTATGTAGGGTTGGACGGGAAGGGCACCGTACAGAGGCTGACCTTGGGGAATCAGACCGCAGTGCCTGACATCAGCATCCCGATTGGAGCTGATCCGAATCTCGGCCCATACTATGCGATGGACTTGCAAGTTGATCCCGTGGATTCCAACACGATTGCCGTTGTGCGGGGAATCCTGCCGAGCATTTCAATTGTGCAGGCCCAGGGCGGCATCGCGATTTATGACGGAACCACTCAACGTCCTTCGATCGTAACTCCAACAACCCAGCCGACCAATGTTCTGATCGACACTATTCAATGGAGTGGCGACGGGACAGCTATTTATGCGGCTAACAACGAAAATTTCCAGGCGGATTTCTATCAGCTAACGGTATCTGCAACTGGAGTAGCGCTGGTTGGCGACCATCCGGGTTATTTCCCAACTCCGAATCTGCGCGTGCACTTTGACGGGACGACAAAACTGCTCTACGGAGATGACGGACTGATTGTGAATCCCGCGGCCGCAACGCAGGTAGGTAATTTTGTTTCGAGTGGGATCATGGTCCCCGATTCGACCCTTGGAAACGCCTATTTTGTAGGTCAATCGGCCGTTGATATTCAGACCGTAGCGTACGAAATCGAGTCCTTCAATCTGACGAACTTTACACCGGTCGCACAGCTGCACCTTTACCAGGTGGAAGGCGTTCCACAGCACATTGTGCGATGGGGAACGAACGGCCTGGCTTTCGCAACCAAGAAGCTAACGAACTGCGTTGTCTCCCCTTGCAATATTCAGGATGGTCGTCTCTATATTGTGTACGGACCGTTTGTGACGCAAACTGTGCCGTAATTGCGGCGAAAACAAGAAGTACGGACTTAGACTGCGGCGTGTTGTAGCCCGCATAGCTAGTCTTCGCTGCATATTGAACGATGGTTTCAGGAGTAAGGCGTGATCAAACGGAATTTGATCCTGGGATTTCTACTTCTTTCATCGGTTGGTGCGCTCGGCCAGGTTGTTGAGTCTGCTACGGCAGGATCTGCCCCGTTGACGGTGGGAGGATACTTCAGTTTCTTCGATGCAAGCTACGCCTCGAACAAAGTGGCGGGATTTGGAACCTACGTGGACTGGTCGCCGTTGATGACGGGCAACCTGGGTGTGGAAGCAGAGGGACGATGGCTGACTTTTGGCGGTTCCCACGGATTTAGCGAGTATAACTATCTTGTTGGACCGCGATATCGGTTCTATTTGAATGATCGCTTCCAGCCCTATGCAAAGTTCCTGGTAGGTGCAGGGGAGATCAATTTTCCCTATGACCTGGCGCACGGTGGTTATTTCGCGATGGCTCCGGGCGGGGGAATCGACTACGCGCTGAACCCGCGTTGGAAGGTGCGCGCAGACTACGAATTTCAGATTTGGCCGAGCGCGGTGGGGATTCCGGGGATTCAAACCGGTTCAGTACACCCGAACGGCGTGAGTGTGGGCCTAAGCTACAGACTGTTTCGATGATGGCCTGGAAGCAGTCGGTTCGTTTTCATGTGCCCGCGAACATTCATCCCACGGAAGATTGCCAACAAACATCTTCAAGAAAGTACTTCATGGATGGCGACGGCCAGAATCTCAGTCCGGAACAAGTGAAGGGGAGTGTTGCGCGTACACTTATCGCTGCGCTCACAGACGAGTGCAAGTCCTATTGCATGCTATCAGGGTATGAGCAACTTCCTGAGTCCTTTGACACAGACATAGACTTCATGGTGGCAAGGGAGGACTTCAGGCGCATGGCGTGCGTTATTGAGCACGTTGCACGCCAGACGAGTACGCGGCTGTTCCATACAGTTGAGCATGAAATTACAGCACGCTCCTATTCCTTGGGTTTCCAGTCCGGCTCCCAACTGACGATCGTACAACCGGATTCAGCCTGTGACTACCGGCACTTCGGATCGCTTTGGCTCCGCGCGGAGGAGGTTCTGGCAGCGAGGCGATGGCATTCACGCGGATTCTGGATTCCCGCGCCCGCACATGAATTTGCCTACTACCTGATTAAGCGGATCAACAAAAGATATCTCAGTCAGGAACAGGGCGAAAAACTTCATCGCCTATATGAGGAAGACAGGTGCGGCTGCGACAACATGATCGCACGTTTTTGGAAAGGTCAAAATAAAGCAAGAATCATCCACATGGCTGCCTCGAACGATTGGACATTCATGAATTTAGACCTGCAAAGTTTTCGAAGGGCATTGAGGCGCGATAGCGCAAACTCGATGTTGGATAAAGTGATCTTCAGTCCAACACTGGTTATGCATTTTTGGACAAGAATATCGCAGCCGACCGGCGGATGGGTTGCATTCATCGGGCCGGACGGTTCAGGAAAGTCCGCAGTCATCAGTGCGATCCGTCAGCAGTTCACTTTCGCATACCGTGAAGTTCGGTGCTTCCATTTGCGACCAAAGAGTCTGCGAAAGACGCCGAGCAACGACGCGGCGGTAACAAATCCGCATGGACAAAGACCGCGCGGTCTTTTGATGTCTCTAGTAAAAGTGTTGTTTCTTCTTGCGGATTATTTCATTGGTTTTCTAGCGCAAGTGGCCCCAGCTATCAGACGCTCTCAGTTACTTATCTTTGATCGCTACATATATGACTTGCTGATCGACTGCAAGCGTATTCGCTATGGTGGGCCGTTGTGGCTGTTGCGCTTCGTTGCGCGAATCGTTCCTAGACCTGACCTTGTCATTCTCCTTGACGCGCCGGCAGAAGTGTTGTGGTCGCGCAAACAAGAAGTGCCATTCGAAGAAGTTGTTCGCCAGAGAGAAGCTTATTTGCAGCTAGCAAGGGGAATGTCCTCGACTATCATCATCAACGCTGCGCGACCGCTTGCTGAGGTGATCCATGACGTCGATTGCTCGATCGTCGAATACTTTGCTCGCCGCACTGCAGGGCGGCTCAAACTTCAGATCCCTTCACTTCCTGCAAAACCTCTTGAGATTGAAGTCCCGAGTCAGCGATGATGAAGTCGGGCAAGTCCAGTCCACTCACGACGCAAAGCGTATTGAGGACGGCCTTCCCCGAATATTGCACTTCCGAAGGAAAGTCTTCAGCGCCTGAGCGTCCAGTACTTGTTATTCCGCAATCCGGCGAGCCGCGATGGATTATCGTGGGCAAACCTCGAAAAGCGCTGCGCGTGTTGCAGAGCTGGAATCCATGGAACACGGCGTCTCGTCTGAGATGGGGCTTGGTAAAACTCACTGCATCGATCGGAATTCTTCCCGCAATGCCTCGCGTTGAAAATGGCACATTCCAAGTTGAGACATCATACTGGCTCCATGCGCTATCGCGAATTCCCGATCAACTAGACGCCGTGATCCATGTCGGTACTCCATCCCATACGCGCAAGGCAATCGTGTTTTTTGTTGGCGATGAGGGATTTGTTGAATGCGCAGCTAAAGTTCCTCTGGTGGATGGTGGAGCGGCGGCGATTCTCAATGAAGCAGCGATGCTCAACCGGCTAAAGAATTACGACAATTTGCCACGAGTAATTTTTGAGGACCCGGAACGCGCAATTGCGGTGCAGACCTGGCTTGAGGGGCGCCCTGTGTCAAGGGGTTTTTCGAAGTCACATCTTGATCTGCTATGTGGGCTCGTCAATACAGGGAAGAGCGTGCGAGTGTCGGAATTCAGAGCAGAGACTGAGTCGGAACTGGATCGAATGGATTTTCCGTTCGATCGATCAGTCCTAGCCCGAGCGGTTGAGTTATTAGAGTGCGATAGACCTGTTCCGAGCTTCGTCGAACATCGGGATTTTGCCCCCTGGAATCTCAAGTGGCTTCGGGGCGGAGGTCTGGGCCTTCTCGATTGGGAATGGAGTGTGCCGGAAAGCCTGCCTTGGCAGGATGTTTGCCGCTTTTTCTACCTGGACGATGTTCACTTCAACGGGCCTGGGAGAGTTTGGGAAGCGATGGCTAGCGATGAATTGCTCTCGAACTATCGTCGGCGTTTCGAAATTCCTCCTGAGGTGCTTGCTTCTCTCACTATGCGGTATCTGCTTCGGGTGCTCACAATGGATTGGATGAGCGGAAATGAACGGCTCGCGCACTATACATTTCAGCAAGTCCAACGGCTTTTGGATGGCCGCTCATCCGTACGATAGGAATTAGTCAACAATCTTTGTGCCAATTTAAAGCAGTTGGTCGGATTGTTGTGTCGTTGCGCTCTAACTTGCTCTACACGTTGAAGTTAATTATGCCTTGTCTGAGATCTCATGAAAATATCTTTGGCATGTCCCAGAAAATTGACGTATGCTAACCAGCGTATCTCAAAACATTTTGGAAGCTCGATCGAAGGGCCCATCTTGCATCAGCTCGAGGGGAAGCCATCGGTTTGGGTCTTCACTGGAACGGCACGAATGGGTTCTCAGAATCCGAGACCGACCGAAGCAAATCGGGCTGCTCATAAGAGAATTCCAGTTGCGCGGAAACTGCACTATTTGTATGATTCTCGAAAGGCTTCAGAACGAGACCCTTCGGGAAATTTCTTCGCTGGAATTAGGGCGATTATTTTGGTTGCACTTTTGGGAGGAGCAGTATGGTATCTCCTCTGGAAATTACTGGTGCAATTCTCGAGGATCCGTTGATCGCTAGTAAGCCTAGCAAGCCCGTAGGCAAGGAAAGAAGAGCTTTTTAGCATTTCAAGCGTCTTGCTCCAACGAGGAAGCGCTTACGCTTAATTTTTCAAGATCGGCCCGTTGGGATCTCTGCCGATTTTGTTTGTGCTGTTAGACAATTCCTTGCGCAGGCAAAGCGCCAGTTGCGAACGTTCTCTGTATCGCGCCGGAATGCTGTCTCGGGCTCAACCACCAACACTTTGTACGGTGGTGACTGTCCGCACGTGCAACGAATGTCTTGGTTCAATTCACGCACCAAAGAGGCATTGTTGCAATCCAAAAAGCGTTTTGATATTTCCCCTCAACCATCACTGGCAATTGCCAGGTACGGTCTATCCGTCGACATGTTTCGCCGGTTCCTCCCCGTACACATAGATAGATGCAGAAAAACGCATTCGGCTGTTAATTCAGCGCAAAAAAAGTGTCGTTTCACGCGACGCGATGACGAAAGTTATCCGCAGAATAACTGGAAGAAAGTCGCTTCAAATCAAGCGTTAACAATGCAGGAAATGATCCGGCTGAGTAATTGCTCTGTCTTTTCGACTCTTTTTGTTGAGAAGGCGAGGTTCTTAGTCGCGCCTCTAGGCTCCGACAGACCCACGACAAAACAACAAATTCAGACGCCAGCAAAGCGGCGCATTTTATCTCTGCCCGATTGAGGGTTGCAGTTGTATTTCGCCTTGCTGCCTTGGTTCGAACTAGCTCCAGAAGTGGAAGCGTAAGAGAGCGCTATCTGGATCGCCAGTTCGAGCAAATAGTCTCGACCATTGCGGTCGGGGTTTCGATCATGTTGTTCAACCTGGGCTCCAAGTTCGAGTACCCGCAGAGGCTCTCAGATGCACATTAAGAAATCATTTTTCATGCTCCTTCTTACGGCTCTGGCCATCGCTGGCCCCCGTGCGCGTTCCCAAGCGACAGTAACAGAGAACCAGACGACTTACATTTATGTGAGTAAATCAGGATCCGATTCTGGTTCCGGTACGAGTTCCTCCCCGCTCAAGACCATTCAGGCGGCGGTAAACAAAGCGAACTATAACAATCAGAAATATGTCGGGACAAAAATCATCGTTGGGTCCGGCGTTTATCGCGAGACCGTGACCGTCAATCACGGTTCGACCGGGGTTCCGTTGACCATCCAAGCGTCAGCGACAGGTTCGGCCGTTATCGCGGGGTCGGACGTTTTGACAGGTTGGTCCAACGTGTCCGGAAAGGCCTACACGTATTTCCGTTCGTGGAATTTCAACTTCGGATATTGCGCCGTCCCGTCAGGGTGGCCGAGTGGATTTCCGAGCATCGCAAGGCGCAGCGAGATGATCTTCGTGAACAATATCCCGTATACCCAGGTGTTAGCGGAGTCCCAGCTTCGTGCGGGAACGTTTTTCATCGACGAGGGAACGAATCAGCTCCTTATAAAGACGCCATCGACAACGAATATTTGGTCTGCGACAGTGGAAGCGGCTGTGCGTCCCGAAACCCTTCAGGTCAACAGTCGCAACAACATGGTTCTTCGTGGGCTGGTTTTTCGCCACGCCAGAAGTTGCATCAACCAGAGTGGCGCCGATATCAACGGCAGCTCGAACGTCTTAATTGATCGGGTGCAAGCGAACTGGAACAGCTGGGGAGGATTAGCTGTCAATTCAAGCAGCCATATAACCGTGCAGAATTCGATTGCAAGCCACAATGGTGGTGTAGGCTTTCAAGGTTTTAGAGATCAGTACGCACTCTTCAACTACGATGAAAGCGATTTCAACAATTGGCGCGGATCCCAGGGAGCACTCTACAACTGGGGCATGGGAGGCACGAAGCTGATGGCCATGCGCAATACCACGGTCCAGAATCATTACTCCTATGGCAACCAGGCGCAGGGCCTTTGGTTCGATACAGATAACAAGAACATCACAGTGACCAACGCGACTGTGTCTGGTAATGCCCTCTCTGGGATGCAGCTTGAAGCGAATGAAGGACCGATCATGGTGAAGAATAGCCATCTCTGCAGCAGCGGCGTGGGTGTCACTGTGCTCAATAACGAGAAGCTCACAATGCAGTACAACACGTTCTACAACAATGGAAGTTCAGTCGGTCAATATGACGCCGAGATATTTATCGCAGGCAGGCCGGGCGGCCATACGATCCACGACTGGCAGACTGGGCAGACTTACGATCTTTACACCTCTGGAACCGTTTTGACTGGCAACAATTTCGTGAATGCTGCTGCCGGCCAGAACGTATTTGGGACGTATCTTAGCGGGGGCGACTGGTCGTCCTTCGCCTACTCGCTGGTTGCGAGTGGCAACCGCTGGTACGATCCGCACACGTCATATTCATTCAAGCTTCCAAGTAATCACGTTACGAACTTTTCCGGTTGGAAGAGTGCGGTTGGGACGGACTACAGCTCTTACTGGGCAACTCCGAGTGCCTCGCCGGCGGGTGCGTGCGCCATTCCGAGTCAATCATACACGGACTTCAATGTCGTTATGAGCAGAGAAAGCTATTCGATGGCGTCAGGACGTGCTGTTATCCCATTCAGCGTAAACTCATACGGATTTGGAACCGTGAGCCTCTCAATAAGTGGGTTGCCTTCTGGAGTGAGCGCATCGCTGAACCACTATAGCTTGGTGAAGGGAACAGTAAATTTGACTCTCTCCGCAACTAGATATGCTGTGAACAAGGTTGTGCCCATCACTTTGTGGGCGGTGAGCGGCAGCCGCGTTCATAGTGTAACTGTAAATGTCCACATCGTTCCTGCCTGAGAAGACAGCAAGCCCAAGCCCTGAAATAAAACTCCCGAGGCAGGCCTCGGGAGTTTTTTATTCCGCGTCGACGATCGCGGACTGCGATCGAATGCGAGTACTGCGGCAGTGATGACCCGCAAAAATGGTGAGCCAAGGATTTGGATGTGCGGCAAAAGTGGACGTGTTTGCGTAATCGATTTTCTTAAAGATATTTGCTGTCTTTCAGCTCGAAGTGAGTCCAAAATCTTGGACTTTAGTAACTCAAACTTAAGTGCAAAGTAACCAACTTTTGAGTGACATCGGTTACGTAGTTTGCGGTACTCTTCGAACAACAACATCACAGTTGACCTAAACGCGCCCAGAAGAAGGCGGCGGTCGCAGTTACCTTTGCCCGCATGCGGGATTCGTGTGTCGACGGTTACCCCGGTCTGTTTCGTTTTGAGCTTGCTTCTGAGTTGAGTGGAAAGAGAGCCCTTCAGAAGTTGAGTTCCCGGTCGGTGGCGCCTCTAGGTGCGATGGGGGTACCGACCATTGTTGAGCGATTCTTTCGGACCTAAGGGGTAAGTAATGCAATTCACGAAAATCTTCCTTTCTCCCATCCTTGCGGCTCTGGCGATTACCGGAACCTGTGCGCACGCCCAAGCGAATGTAACCGAGAACCAAAGCACGACATTGTACGTCGATGGAAAAAATGGTTCCGATACAAATTCAGGCACGATCTCATCTCCTCTTAAGACCATCCAGGCTGCGATAAGCAAGGCGAATTCCAATAACCAAAAAAGAATAGGAACGAGGGTTATCGTGAACCCCGGGATCTATCGTGAGGCGGTCAGCATTAATCCTGTCTCAAATCAAACTGGTGTTCCGCTCACTGTTCAGGCAGCCATCACGGGTACAGCGATCATTGCTGGGTCGGACATTTTGACGAATTGGAGCACGGATCCTGGCTACCCGTCCGCATACACAACAATCTTTTCCCCCGACAAGAGCACATGTTCGCTTCCAACTGGGTGGCCGAACAACTTCGCTCCTATCGCGTTGCGCACAGAGATGATCTTCGTGAATGGAATGCCCCTTACGCAAGTTGCGACCTACGCGCAGATGCAGCCCGGGACTTTTTATAGAAGTGAGGGGTACAATCTGCTCCATATTTGGCCGCCTGCCGGCACAAACATGCAAACCGCAGTGGTTGAGGCAGCAAAGCGTCAAAAGACATTGAGCGTCGTTGGTCGAAGCAATATCGTCCTACGAGGCTTAGTGTTACGCCATGCAGCGAACTGCATAAACACGAGCGGCGCAACGGTGACTACGAGTTCGAATGTGCTAATCGATTCTGTGCAGGCGCTCTGGAACAATTGGGGCGGCTTTGGAGTCTTCTCGAGCACAAACTTTACCGTACAAAATTCGGTCGCAAGCTACAACGGTGGTGTGGGTTTCCAAGGCAATAAAGATCAGTTTGCTCTCTATAATTTCAACGAAAGCGACTACAACAACTGGCGTGGCGCACAAGCGGCATTCTACTCGAGCGCGGTCGCGCGGCGGACCGTCGCGAAGTCGTCGCGCCGGCCGAGGTGCTCGACCGCCTGGTCCCCCGCCTCACACTTCGCGCCCAACAGGCCGGCATGGAACTTCAGGTCGAGCCGGTCGATACCCAGGCACGGCTGCGCGTGGACGTCTCGGTAGTCGATCAGATCCTCTCGAACCTGGTCGACAACGCGGTCAAGTACGCGGGCGAGGCCCCGGACCGACGCATCCACCTGGACGTCGCGGCGGCGGGCCGCTGGCTGACTCTGAGCGTGCGCGACCACGGCCCCGGCCTTCCCCCACGTGCAATTCGCCGGCTGTTCCGGCCGTTCTCGAAGTCGGCCCACGATGCTGCGCAGTCGGCGCCCGGCGTCGGCCTGGGCCTCGCCCTGAGCCGCCGGCTGGCACGTGCCCATGGGAGGCGACCTGCGACTCCATGAGAATGGTCCACTCGGCGCCTGCTTCGTGCTCACCCTCCCCTGCGAGTGAACCCACCGGGTCGCGAGCCACCCGTGCAAGGGCACGGTCCCGTACCGCTCTCGACCTCGGCGGGCACCCCCATGTCCCGAGGTTGTTTCCGCCGTCGCGCTGGCCGTTTAGAGTACGAGGTGCGCGACGGTCCGCGATGATCTCATCCCCGACCTGTGGAGGTGCCATGAGCGCCCCGATGAAGCCGCCATTCTGAAACTGACTGTCAGCACGTCTCCACCAGGCGATCCGCCGGCTGGCAGCCCGGACCCTGGAGGCTCCGGGTGCCTTGGCTGTGGGGCGATTTCCGCCAGGTCGAGCGCCTGATGCGGATCGCCATTGCCCTGGCTGGAGCGGGCCGAGGGACTCCCCTTCGTCGAGGTCCATGGCATCCCGCAGCGGAAGCGACGGCCGATCCGGGGGCACTTGCCCGAGCTCTTGTCGGTCAAGCTGACCGATCTTCTCGCCGCCCGTGCCGCCGACCACCTGGCGATGCCATCCAGGGCGACTTGACGCCCTCCGCAGCCTCGAAAAAGTGGCCGAAAGATCCTGACGACCGAGAGTATCCAGCTCGGTTAAGTAAGCGGCATCGCCGTGCCAAGCGCTCGTGTGCCTTTCAGATCCGCCTTCCGCCAGGAGCAGGCTGCGGTTGAAGCCGGCGGAGTAGCGGGGGTCGTCGATCGTGCTGATGTACCAGCGCACGATGTTCATGTGACCGGATCGGCGCGGGCTGACGACACCCAGGTAGGAGCGGGGACCGTCGACGCGGATGTTCACCACGCCGGGGGCGGCGAACCTCGCGGCCGTAGCCGCTTGGCGCCGGGGCTCCAGTAATTCTCCACACGCTGTGCCGACGAGCCGGCGGCAAGGCGCTCGAAGACGAGCGGGTGATAGCCGGCGGCGGGCTCGAGGAGGGTCAAATGAGCCACCGGACGGCCGTATTCGAAGGCCAGCGTCCGCGCCGCCGACGCGGCCACGATGCTCCCGGAGCTGTGGCCGATCAGGTGGGTCCTGGCCGGCAATGCGCCCGATTGCAAGAGGGCTGCCGCCAGGGCGCGGCCCTGAGCCACGGCGCTATCGCCGTTGGCGCGCGGATCGAGGCTGACGAACGTGGCCGCGTTCCAGTTCCAGCCGAAGACATTGAACCCCGGCCCGACGCGCCGCACCAGTGCCCCGGCCACCTGTTCCGACATCGTGAAGTGAAGCGCCCGCGGCAACGGGTTGAACCCGTGAATGAACACCACCGTCGGCCGCCCCACGACCGGCGGATCGCCCGGCCGAGCCATGTGCGAGAGGTTGACCAGGACCCCCCGCGCAGGGTCTCCTCCGAACGCGAGGAACGGTGGCCTCTCGTCGCTCCCGACCACCGACGCCGCTGCCGCCAGTACCAGGATCCACGCGGTCATCAGTACACCCAAAGTGGCGCGTCGACGTTGCCCGAGCATCTACTGAACGCACGGCCATCATCCGTGCTCGTCGCGCACTCCTCCTTACCTCGTTCGACGAGGAGGGGGATCGACGAGATTCTCTATTTTAGCACGCGTTCCGCGTCCGGGAGTGGAATCCTGGTCTGGACGGCTCCGGCGGGGTGCTCGATCATGAAGGTGTTGCCCGCCGCCGCATGCCCCAGCCCGAAGGAAAGGACAGAACGCGAATGAACCGGTCGCGACCGCAGATCTGCAGCGCGACGGCGGAGAAGCTCACCCCGGCCTCGACGGCCTGCCCGCCGTCCGGGCCGTCATCGGGCTCGACGGCTTCGTCGACTCGATCATCGCCGTGGTCGACAAGCGCTACAGCGCCGACCGTTACGACCCGATCCGGTCGATCGCGGTGCTGGCCGAGAAGATCCGCGCCGCGGCCGGTGAGTCGAGCAATTTCGAGCTGGTCGTCAAGCAGCGCAAGCTCGGAGGCAACGGGCCGATCATGGCCAATGCGCTGGCGTGCCTGGGGCTGGGCGTCACCTATCTCGGCTGCGTGGGTTATCCCGAGATCGACCCCGTATTCCACGACTTCGCCCGCCGGGCCGAGCGTCAAAGGCATTGCCGAGCCCGGCCACACCGACGCGCTGGAGTTCGACGACGGAAAGCTCTTGTTAGGCAAATACGAGTCGCTGGGCAACGTGAGCTGGGAGAACCTCGTCGCCCGCGTGGGCCGCGACGAACTGCAACGCCTCTTCGACGGCGCGACCCTGATCGGGATGGCCAACTGGACGATGCTGCCCCGGATGGGCGAGATCTGGGACCGCTTGATCGACGAGGTCCTCCCCGGTGGTCGCGGGGCGCCGGCGCTGGTCCGGCCGGAAGCGCACGCTGTTCATCGACCTGGCCGACCCGGAGAAGCGGACGTTCGAGGACATCCGCAACGCGCTCGGCCATCTGACGCGGTTCCAGGAGCACGTGGAGGTGATCCTGGGGCTGAACCTGAAGGAGGCGGTCGAAATCGCCCACGTGCTCGGACAGCCGCGGCGAGCCGACCCCGAGGCTTCGATCGGGCCGATCGCGGCGGCGATCCGCGCGGCCCTGGGCATCGGCTGCGTCGTGATCCACCCCCGCCGCGCCGCCGCGGCGGCGACCGCGACGGAGACCGCGCAGTTCAGCGGCCCGTTCGTCCAGCAGCCGCTGATCAGCACCGGCGCCGGCGACCACTTCAACGCCGGCTTCTGCCTCGGGCGGATCCTCGGCCTCGGCCTGGAGGAAAGCCTCTGTGCCGGCGTGGCCTGCAGCGGCTACTACGTGCGGACGGCACAGAGCCCGTCGGGAGTGCAGCTTGCCGAGTTCATCAGGGTGCTGCCCGATCCCGAGCCGTAATCTCTCGTCAGAGTTACAAAGAACAGGAGAGCGTCGGATGAACAGACCAGCCTTTCTCACCCTCACCGCCGCAGCCGGCACGTTGTCGCTCGGCTTGCTCGCGGTCAACTTCGGTTCGGTTGCACCCCAGGCCGCTGCTCAGGCTACCCGGGCTGCGGCCGCCCCGGATCTGCTCGCCTCGCCGAAGGCGGCCGACGTCGTGGACGCCGGAGAGGCTTTCCTGGCCACGCTCTCGGAGGAGCAGCGAGCGACCGCCCAGATCGAACTCACGCCGCAACTCGCCGTCCGGTGGACGAACTTTCCGGGCGGGTCCAACGTGCGCAACGGCGTCTTCTTCCGCGACCTCAAGCCCGAGCAGGTCGAGGCGGCCCTGAAAGTCGCCCGGATTGCCCTGGGCGAGGAGGGTTTCGCACGATACCAGGAAGTCCGCGCGGCCGACGACGCCTTCGCCAAAGGGCGAGGCGGCCGAGGCCCCGGCGGTCCTGATCAGAAGAAAGCCGATGGCGATCCGGCCAAGAAGAAAGCCGGCGGAGTCGCCAAGAAGAAGGGCGGAGGCGGGGGGATGAACTTCGGGGCGATGAACTACATGATCGCGTTCCTGGGCAAGCCGTCGAAGACCACACCCTGGATTCTCCAACTGGGCGGCCACCATCTCGCCATCAATCTCTACTACAAGGGGACGTCCGGCGCCGCGACCCCTTACCACGTCGCCGCGCAGCCGACGGTGTGGAAGGACGATCAGGGCAAGACGCACGAACCGCTCGCCCCGATGCGCGAATCCCTGCACGGCTTGCTGATCTCCCTCACGCCCGAGCAGTCGAAACAGGCGAAACTCGAAGCGCGTTTCAACGATGTCTACGTCGGTCCCGGCAAGGACGGCAAGTTCCCCGCCAGGAGCGAGGGAGTTCCGGTCTCCGAGCTTTCCGATGCCTCGAAGGATTTCGTCAAGAAAGCGATCGCGGCCTGGACGGGTGATAGCCCCCAGGGCGCAGAATACCGCAAGCTCTACGAGGCCGAACTCGATAAGGTCAAGGTGTCCTACTCGGGCACGACGAACCTGAGCGATCGGGGAGACTACGTGCGTCATCGACGGGCCGCGCGTCTGGATCGAGTTCGCCATGCAGGGTAGCGACCATGTCCACACGATCTGGCGGGACCGTCTGACCGACTACGGCGCAGAATTCTCCTTCTGAGGCACCGATGCGACGACTCCTCCCGGCCCTCCTGCTTCTGGTGGCGGCGCTCCCGGCGTGGGGCCATCCCATGCCCAGTTCGGCGGTCGTGTTGCGTCTCCATCGCACCGAGATCGATGCCGAATTGACGCTGCCGATCGGCGAGCTGGCGATGGGCTGGGAGAAGCCGTTGCCGTTGGACTCTGTCCAGACGGTGCGGCAATACGGGGAGGAACTCGAGGAATACGTCCGCGCGCATGTCCGCCCGTCTGCTCCCGACGGGCGGCCCTGGACCGTGACGGTGCGCGGGGTGACCCCGCTCAATGAGCAGGAACCCGACGTTCGGGTGGCGTTGACGATGACTCCGCCACCCGGCGCGCCCGTGGACCGGTTGACCTTCCACTACGATGTGATCTTCCACCATCTGATCACCCACACGGCGGTCGTCACCCTGGCCAGCGACTGGCGCAGTGGCGTGTTGGGCGAGGAGCCGGTACTCCTGGGGACGATGCGCGACACCAATGCCGAGCTCGCCATCGACCGCTCCGGGGGTAGCTGGTTTCAGGGATTCGCCGCCATGTTCCGCCTCGGTGCGCGCCACATCGCCGAGGGGACCGATCACCTCCTGTTCTTGCTCGCCCTGATACTCCCCGCGCCGCTGGTCGCCGCGGGCGGGCGATGGGGTGGCTATGCCGGGGGGAAAACGGCCTTCCGGCGGATCGTCAAGGTCGTGACCGCGTTCACCCTCGGCCACTCGATCACGCTCGTGTTCGGCGCGCTGGGATGGGTGCGCCTGCCCGGTGCCCTCGTCGAGTCGGCCATCGCCCTCTCGATCCTGGTCTCGGCCGTCCATGCCCTGGTCCCGATCTTCCGGGGCCGGGAAGTCTTCATCGCCGGCGGCTTCGGGCTGGTGCACGGCCTGGCGTTCGCGGCGACGCTGACCGGCTTCGGGTTCGATCCTTTGACGATGGTTTCGAGCGTGCTGGGCTTCAATCTCGGGATCGAAGCCGTTCCAGCTCCTGGTCATCCTGGCGGCGATGCCCTGGCTCGTGCTGCTGGCCCGCTCGCGCGTCTATGGGCCGTTCCGCATCACCGGGGCCGCGCTCACCGGCATCGCCGCCGCCGCATGGTTCGCGGAGCGGGCCTTCGGCTGGGTCAACCCCATCGTCCCCCTCGTCGAAAGTGTCGCGTCTCACGCCCTCTGGCTACTCACCGGCATTGGTCGTTCTCAGCGTCGCCGTTACCGTCGCAGAAAACGAGAGAAATCCGAGAAGGCAGAGTCAGAAGATCCGCCGCACCCTCGAGCCGGATACGGCTCCGTGAGGATTGTCGCGCGATGCCATCGCGCATAGACTCGCCCCCATACGTGATCGTCAAATATTTAAATAATATGCAGATATGATCATCGGCCGGGGTGTGGCCCGGGGACGACGGTTGAGGCGATTTCGAGGATTCTTCACCACCCGATGGAGTTGGGAGGGGTCGAGGGGGCCGACGAGCCCAATACCTCGCCCCTGGCACCAGCGTGCTCATCAACAAAAGGGTAGAGCTTCGCACTTACCTGCAGACGCTTCGGTGTTGTCGGACGGACGCGTCCAGGGGCGAAAGACAGGTGACTCGGACTCGCGCATCGCGCCCTCACGGTTGGTCGAGGAGCGATGTGAGGTTAGAATGAACGGGAGAGCACAGAATGCTGCCAAACAGGTTGGGAGATTGGATTATGCCCGCACTTTCAGAGGCCGAAGCAGCCGAGAAGCTCGCCGTCGGCGTGGAGAAGGCCAAGCCGTCAGTTCTGCCGGAAATCTATTCCGAATTTTTCCCGAGAGGACCGCCGGCCGTCCCGCCGGTCGCGAGCGAAATCGCGAGGCACATCCGGGGCGGCCTCGAGGCCGAAGAAATTGTCGACCTCTGGAACGTCGTGTTTCCGGAGGATCGCAACGTCTGGTACGACGAGGAGGCGAGGGCCATCCATTTCAACGAGGAAATGGTCGGCTACGCAGACTGAGGGCGGGGCCTCTCGATTCGGCCTACAGGAGTTCACCGTGCCCGCCACTGCCCTCCAGCACTTCAACGAAGACATCGCTCGTGCCCGGGCGATCCTCGCCCACGCCGACCCGCTGCCGCGCACGAATGCGGCCGAGCAGTTGCTGCGCTCCGACCTGCTCCGCAGCGCCTGGATGTTCGCGGTCGGCGCGATGGACGCCTACTTCTGCGACGCCTACACAGACATCGTCGCGGCGACCGCCAGCTCGAAGAGCCGGCAGCCCGCGATAACGCTGCCTGAGTGGGCCTATGACATCAAGATCCCGATCAGGGCGGTCCTCGAAGAGTATGACAACGCGAATTGGCGATGGAGGATGGCGGCCCGCAAGATGATGGAGCGCGAGAACGTCATCAGCCTGTCGGCGATCCAGACGCTCTTCAACAAGTTCTTCCGCAAGAGGGCACAAGTTCTTCCGGGATCTCCTCGACGCCTGGATGTCGCGGCCGGATGCGAAGATTCGGCTTTTCGGTGTTTCGCGGGCCGACTACCTGGCGATGAACGACAGCGACAAGCACGAGGCGAGGGAGGCCGCGATCGATCAGTTCGAGGACCGATTCAAGGCGATCTTTCAGAGGCGGCACGACTGCATCCACAACTGCGATCGGCCGCGGATGTCTCCTCAGCCACTGGACAAGGGCGGCACGGTGTTGAAGGTCATCCAGGACGTCGAGTACCTCGTGCACCGGTGCGACGAGCACATCAACTCCGAGTTCCGCGAATTCCTCGTCGGGTTGGATGCAACGCGGCCACGATCGCGCAGGCCGGCTACTGAGTTCGACCTGGTCGTCGGTTACGATCCTTGGCCGCGACGACCCATCAATGAAGATAGCCTCGGAGCGAGAGCAGTCACGCCACCGAGCGTTTGGGCGTCCGGTGTGTCGGACCGACGCACCTTACGTTTCGAAGCGTCCTACGAGTCGTCCGCAGCCGAGGCCTTAGGCAACTTACCTTCGAGTCCCGCGTACTTCTCACCCGCCTTCCTGAAGGCTGAGCCGTCGTCGATGAACTTCCGCTGCTGACGCTGCTCGTTCGCGACCGTGAACAGCCTGCGCACTAGCGCGGGGCTGTTTTCGTTGCCCGCCTCGCTGCGGCCGCTCTCCTTGTCCGGTCGCCAGCCCTCGATCAGCTCGGGGACGACTTCGAGGAGAAGCTTCACGCGGGTGGCCCGGGCGAACTTCGGATCCTCGAGCTTCGCCAGGACCTGAGCTGGGGTTTTCTGAGCACCGCCGGAAACAGTCTTTATCTGGATCTCGTCCGCTGCCGTCGGGTCGAGCGCCATACGTGCGAAGGGCTGCAGTGCGAGGTTCTCCGCCTTGAGGGGATCGCGGTCCAACACGCCTGCTTTGTCCGCGCGCACCTCCTCGAGGACGCTGCGCAATGCGGCGGCGAGCGGCGTCCGGGACTCGGCTCGCGACAGATCGACAGAGACCCACAAGAGGTTCGCGAGGTGCTCGTTCTGCAGCCTTCGATCGCCCGGGTGGCGTTCCGCTGCGTGCATGAGGAGCCCGCTGGCCCACCGCCCCTTTCCCGCCCTGGCTTCGATCAGCACGTAGGGCGGCCGCCTCGCCTTCGTCGAGTGCCCGCACTGTCAAACCGGCCCGGGGGCCGGTGGTCGCTCTCGTCGCCTTTGTGACAGGCGGCACTACTGCTGGGCCGCTCGGAGCCAGTTCAGGGGCCGGTGGGGTCTCGCTGCCCGCTGCCGGAGCCAGATCAGCCGCCTCTTCATATCGCCGAAGTGGCCCGGACGGGCGCCGCCGCTCTCGAGCCGGCGAGGAGCCGGCTCAGGCTCGGGTGCAATCTCGGCGGGCGGTGGCGGTGACGGCTCGTCACCGAGCTCGGCCAGGGCGAGCTCATGGAGTCGATCTGCGTCGTCCACATCGGTGTCCCACTTGTCGCGCACGGGGACTTTAATGGGCAGGTCCTTTCCGCCTCTCTCCGTCCCCCTTGATCGGTCGCTCCCGCCACCGCGCCCTTTCTCGAATGTCTGGAGGGTAGATATTCGGTCCCAGGGTCACCCAATCAAAGGCGCCGTTCATGTCGGTGCCCCGCCGCCCAGCGCGGTACGCGACTTTCCACCCGAATCCCGTCACGGGAGTCTTTGCCCAGGTCTGGTCCTCTGTCCTTTTTGACGCTTCATCCCGCTGAGAAGTTCCATGGCTTCCGGGACATCGAGCGGCTCGCCGCCCGCGAAGACCGGTTGGCCCGCATGGGTCGAGACCCTCGGGTAGGGTGACGGCGAAAGGCTGAAGGCTGAATCGGTGGCGTGCGTCGCGGGCTCCGTGGGAAACCGGTCCAGGGGGAGGCGGCTGCGAGCGGTCTCCTCTTCTTTCCGGGTGAATCTCTTTGCCGGCCCGCTTCAGCCCCACCAGCAGGTCGGCATGAAGGCAGTCGCCGATGCCGGCCTCCTCCGGGTTCTTGCTCAACACGCTGTCTTCAGGCGTTCGCGCCGACGGCGACCGAAGACGCAATACCCGAATACGGATGCGAGGCCGATCCCGGCCATCCCCAGCGAGGCGGGTTCGGGCACGGCGAGAGAAGGAGGGTCGATACCGCGAACGAGGTTCGACCCGTCCGTGGGCCGAACTGGAAGTTGACGTTCGTGATCGTGCTTTGGCTGTGGCCGCAGGATCGGCGATGTTGAACGTGATCGTGTTCGCGAGGAAGGGATTGTGGGGTCCGTTGCCGGCGTCGAGCCATTTGCGTTGGAATAGCTATCGCTGCTATCGGGGTTGCCGATCAGCGTGTGCGCAGGGCCGGCATGGCCGCTGCCGCTGAGAACATCGAGGCTGATGATGCTCGAACCGGACGTGCCGATGACCCAGCCGGTGTTGACGAGAGCGCCGTCGCTGAATGAGCCGTTGCCAGCAACGGTCCGCTCCAGACCGGAGCTGCTTGAGAGTGACGACCCCGCACCCCCGTTTCCCGTACTGACATCGAACACCAGGGCGGAGACGTTCTCGGCAACGCTCGTGGGATTCACGTCATTGTTGACCAGGGTCACCGTGATCCCGCCCGCAAACGTCGAGAAGGTGGCCACCGCCGCGGCATTTCCCCCTGGGGCAGTGGCTTCGTAGGTGATCGAGCCGGCAGTGGCGTGGCGCAGAAAGCAGGGCGGCCAAGGCGAGCGTTGCGCGATTTGAACAAGCCGTCGATGAGACATTGCCAGACGAACTCCCATGTTTGCGTCGGAATCCAAGATCGATCACGCAGCGCAGCCAGGTCAGTGGAAAGTCGCGATCGAATCACTTAGCTCAATATTACCATGAGAAAGTCCCTGTATTCAGAGAAGGAGGAAAACGTTGATCAGAAGCAACATGACTGCGGTGAGATCGCAACATCCAGCGCCGCGACTCAACCCACATACCAGGACACGACCCATCGAGGTTTCGCAAGACGAGAAATCAGGAGTTATGGCGAGGCGGAGTTTGGCATGCTGGAATTAGAGATAAGAGTCAACTGTGGACGGTTCCGCGATGACAGGTGCTGTGGAACCAAAGACTTCGACCCGCACTTCAGAGCCGGGCAGCCAGCGTCAGACCGCTCGGACGGCCCGACCAGCGGGAGCGGGCAGAGGCTCATCCGTTGCTACTTCTTTGCTTGTGCCCTCAACGCCGTTCTGGCGGCGTTTGCCGAGAACCCGAACGTGACTCTCGGCCGGACGGACCTCGAAATGGGCATCCGTGGCGTGGCAATGCTGGTACTGACGTAGTCGTTCTTCACAGCGTATCTGATCCCGGTAGCCAACCTGCTGATCTTCCTGGGGCGCGGGGCTATCGGTTCCAGATCTTCCTCTGGCCCTGGGGTACTTCATCTGGGCCTTCCATCTTGACGCGGTTTCGTACGAATTCGCGCGGTGAATAGGCCGGAGCCCCTGGCCTCGGCGGAGAGTTCCCGGTCGTGCTCGGATCACGACGCGGGCGGTTCGGTCCAGGAGGCGGTAGACTTCGTGGAGGTGGCATCGCGTGCCGGCGGCGGTGGATGCCGAGCCGTGGTACACCTGATCCAGCGGGCGTGTGGACTTTTCGAGGTTCATAGCTCATCGGGCCGGCCGGGCACGTGAGCTTGCGTCGTTCGGCTACAGAGGGTGCTCGAATGTCGGACCAACCAAACGACGAGGAGGTCCATTCCGATAGGAGGAAGGCGGCTCGAACTAACCGCCCCAGGTGGAAATCCTGCGCCCTGCCCTCCGCCGGCTGGTCGCCGTTGAGGCGGTCAGAACTGGGCTAAAGAAGCTCGCCGAATATCAGCCCCGGACGTACGCGTCCCGGGCGAGTCTGCGATCTGCCGCACGCTTTACTTCGACGAACCGACGGCGGGCTGTCGGATGAGATGGGGGCGGCACCGAGTTCGAGCTGTCACGGGACGAGCCCGGATGGCTGACCCTGGAGTTCCTGGCGTGGTGGGTTCGCGACCTGTCCCGGTCCGACCGTCAGATCCAACTGATGGCGCGGCTGCCGGGTGCCGTCGTCGAATCGGCCATTACGCTTTCGATCCTGGTTTCGGCCGTCCATGCCCTGGTCCCGATCTTCCAGGGCCGGGAACTCTTCATCGCTGGCGGCTTCGGGCTGGTGCACGGCCTGGCGTTCGCGGCGACGCTGACCGGCTTCGGGTTCGATCCTCTGACGCTGGCTTCGAGCGTGCTGGGCTTCAACCTCGGAATTGAAGCCTTCCAACTCCTGGTCATCCTGGCAGCGATGCCCCTGGCTCGTGCTCCTGGCCCGTCCGGCATCTGGCCGTTCCGATCGTCGGAGAACCACGCTCACCGGCATCGCCCCCGCCGCGGTGGTTGAGGAGCGGGCCTTCGGCCGCGCCAACGCCATCGATCCCTCGTCAGGTTCGCGGCCCATGCCCTCTGGCTACTCACGGACTGGTCGTTCTCAGCGTCGCGTTACCGGCGCAGAAAACGAGAGAAATCCGAGAAGGCAAAGTCAGAAGATCCGCCGCACCCTCGAGCCGGAACGGCTCCGTGAGGATGTCGCGCGGATGCCCTGCGCATGGACTCGCTGCCACGCGTGGTCGTCAAATATTTGAATCAGATCCATAAGTGTGAATACGCAGCTATCAGGGAGCTTCTCGGACTCCGTGGACCGGCATGCTCAACTCGTGCTCGAACAGGGCATCGACGGCCGCGGGCGACGGTGACACGATGGTGGTCACCCGGTCCGCGGCGTGATGACGAGACCGGTATTGGTGATCGTGGCGTTGAAGTTCTTGCCGTTGTTGATCGGGCGGCCCATCGGGTCGGTCAGCACCGACACGTTGACCTGCAATTGCTCGAGCTTGGGCAACGCGTGCTTGCCCTTGGGGACCAGGACCACGCGTGTCTGGCCGAGGCGAAGTAGATCGCCTGAGTCAGGGGCACGAGACTTGTTGTAGAGGACCTGCGAAACCTTGTGAACCTTCTTGATCTTGCCCGAGAAGACCATGTACGCGGCGAGGTTCTGGGCCGCCGTGGGGTCGAGGGCTCCGCTGAAGCTGACACGAAGAGCACCAGCGCCTTCTGCTTGTGGTGCTTCGTTGCCGAGCTACGACCTTTTTCACCCCGAAGGACGTGACGGTCACGGGCGATGTGGCCGAGGTGCGTGGGCGTTGGAGTCGGGTTGGAGTGGGAGTGGGAGTCGGTGTCGGAGTGGGCGTGGGAGTTGGGGTCGGTGTCGGAGTGGGTGGTTGGCGTTGGCGTGGGAGTTGGTGTCGGTGTGGGAGTCGGCGTCGGCGTTGGGGTGGGAGTTGGCGTCGGAGTGGTGCTGACCATCGCCGTGACCGATCGCGGTCATCGGCCGGATTGGCTCAGCGACTGGACCTGGACGGTCACCATCCCCTGGCCGCGGCCGACGAGGTCGGTCTGGAGCAGGAACGCGCCGGTGGACAGCCCCGGCAGGATGAAGGTCGGGAATCGACTGGGTCGGCAGGCCGTCCAGGCCCGTGAGGCTGGCGGTGACCGGGCCGTTGGTTCCGGTGATGGTCGCCGTGTAGAGTCCTGGGTGTTGCCGGTGTTGTTGACCATCAGCAGGAACGACGTGGTGCCGGGAACCGGCAGGACCTGGACGCCCGCCGGGCTGACGTCGCCGTGAGGCCCGCGGTCGACGGGGATCGTCAGGGCGGCCGAGGCGCTGGCCCGATGGCGGGGTTGGTCTGCGACGTGGCGATCGCGGTCAGGTTCAGGCGCCCGGGATGGCGAAGTCGACCGCGCTGGTGGTGATCGGGACGACCTGCGAGGCTCCCGGCGCGAGCGTCACCTGGTCGTGCCCGAGGTCGCCACCAGCGCGGCCGGCCCGGCCAGGGCGAGGTTGAAGGTGTCCTGGCGTTGCCCGGTGTTGGTCACGGTCAGCTGGAAGGTGCGTGCCGGGAGCGCCGGAGGACGGGTTCAGCGACACCTGACGCCGCTGGCCAGGACGTGAGCGTGCCGCTGACGCGTGTCCGAGACCGTGGCAGTCGGTCGTCGAGGCGGCGGTCACCGTGAACGGGATGGCGCCCGGCGCGGTGCCGGCGCTGCGGGGTCAGCGTCAGGGTCACGTCGCGGAAGTTGCTCGCGCCGGGCGGCACGTCGATCGACGAGTCGGGCCGAAGCGTGGCCGTGACGCCCGCCGGCAGGCCGGTAACAGCCAGGGCGAACGTGTCGTCGCTGCTGCCGGTGTTGGTCAACTGAACGACGTACTGCGCCGACGTGCCCTGGCCGGCCGTGGCCTGGGAGGGAGTCAGGGTCGCGACGATACCGTGCGCCTCCAGGTAGGAAGGGGCATCGGCCTGGCCGGCCACGGTGAGCGTCCCCTGCACGGTATCGTTCCCCGTGCCGATAAAAGCTGGGATCGCCGAAGCCGAAGCCCGCCGTGACCTGGAACCCGTAGTCGCCCAGTTCGGCGGTCACATTCGGCGTGAACTGCAACGTGACGTCCGCCGAACTATTGCCATTGATCTCGAGATCGGCCGGCATCAGGTCGACCCAGTTGGCCGGCACTCCCTTGACGGACACGTGGAAGTCCTGGCCGAAGGCCAGTCGGATTGTTCAGGGTGACGTGGAATGTCACCGTTTCGCCGGGCCGCACGGTCTGGGAAGCCGGGTCGAGCTGGATGAAATGCACGCCGCTGACGGCAGTGGGCGGCAGTGTCAACGTGCCGGCCGTCCCCTGGTTGACGAAATCGACGGTCCCGCCCAGGGTGACATCACGGGCCTCGCCCGGCAACAGGTTACTGACCGTGGATTGCCAGGTGAACGTGGGTTGCGACTCGCCGAAGGCCAGCACGCGATCCCAGACGAGTGTGTTGAAGCTGGTACCCTGGACGACCTGCGTCGGCGGGATGTTGAAGGAGCCCGGCACTACCGCGACGCCGGTGTTGTTCGGGACCTGCACCGATATGATCGCCGGCTCGCCGACGACACTGCCGATCTGGTAGATGCCCAGTCCGGCCGAGCTGGTCGTGTAGAGGAGGTCGCCCGAGACGGCCATCTCATTCACAGCAGCCGGGGTCGCGATGGCCGTGACGACGATGCGGTTGGGGTCCGTCGGGTCCACCACGAGAAGCTGCGGCGTGCCGTCGGCGCGGTCTGGCTGACGGCGAACAGGCCGTTGCCCAGCGGCAGCGGCTCTCCGCCCCCGGTTCCGACCGTGAACAGGGTCGTGCCCAGGAGCTTGGGGCTTGCGGGGGTGCTGACGTCCAGCACGGAAAGCGTCAGGGTCCCGACATACCCGAGGCCGGGCCCGGCCTGGCCGGTGAACATGGTGGACACGCCGCCCGTGTTGCCGACCACCAGCGCACGGTTGCCCTGGACGGCGACGCCCACCACTTGCACTGTGCCCGGGATGTCGACCTCGCCCAGGACCGAAAGATTCGTGGGGTCGGAGTAATCGACCACCAGCACCCGTCCCACGCCGGTCTGCGGATTGGTGCCCGTCGAGGTGCTGCTGGCGATATAAGCGATCTGGTCGTTGACGATCGTGCCGCCGTTCTGGTTCGTGTCGCCGCCGTCGGGCGTGCCCCGGTTGTTGTAGAGCACGTCGTTCAGAACGGGCTTGGCGGGGTTGCTCACGTCGAGCGACACCAACGACCCGAACTGATAGCTGAGGACCCCCGCGAAGTAATCCGCGCCCCCGGTTGGTACCAGGATGGTATTGCCCTGGACGAGCAAGCCTCTCATGAAGACATAATTGATCGGCGTGTTGCTGACGAGCTGGGGGTTCAGCGGGTCAGTCACGGAGTAGATCAGGAGATTGAACCCGCTGGCATTCAGGTCAGAGGTCGTGCCCACGAGCAGCTCGTTGCCGACGAGGCGAACGAAAGTCGACCCGCCTTTGACGATCAGGTCGCCCGCGAACGTACTGAGAACTTCGGGGTTGGCCGCGTCGCTGATGTCCACGATATCGACGCCGTTGGTGCCCGCCACGTAGGCGGTGTTGCCGTCCAGCGCGACCGACCCGGCTGTGGGGGTCGTCTGCGCCTGGCCGAGGAGAGTCAGCGGCGCCGGGAATGGGGTCTGGGCGGTCACCTGCAAGGTATTGGTCACCGTGGGGCTACCCGCCGGAGACGTCGTCGGGGTGACCGACAGGCTGGCGGACACCGGCGAGCCGACGAAGGCCTGACCCTGGCCCGTCGCGCCGGGGATCGGGTTGCCGGAGGAGTCGGTGACGGTCACCGCGATGGCATAGGCCCCGGGTACCAGGCCGGTCGTGTCAAAGTTGCCCAGGTCCACGGTGGCCAGGGAGGTTTGCACCGTGAGCGTCAGCGGCACGGGCTGGGACGTGAAGACCACCTTGCCGCTGGCGTCGGCGACCGTATACGACGCCAGGGCCTGCTCCTCCTGGTTGACGGCGTTCAGCACCTTGGCGCTGACGTCCACCGGGTTGCCGGGTGGCGTGAACGGCGGAGTCGCATCGACCTCGGGAACGCTCACGAAGGCCGGGCGCAGGGTGATGCTGCCTGGAACCAGGAGCTGGATCGAGTCGGAGTTCTCGGCCGTCGCCGTGACAAAGAAACCCGCGGCGACCAGGTTGTTGCCGGTTTCGGTGACGGAGAGGGTGACGCCGTTCGATCCGCCGGCTACCGCCTGGCCCGGCTGCAGGGTGATTGATGACGGGCTGAACGTGAATTTGAGGCCGGTGGGCGGGTTGCCCACGAAGAAGTCGTAGGTGGTCGTTTCCGAGCCGGTGTTCCGCACGGCGACGTTGTACTCAACCGGTGCCTGCGGCTGAGCCACGGCCGTGTTGGGCAAGAGGGCCAGCGTGAAGCTGTGCTGGGCCTCGCTGGTGAGGACTGCGGGGAAGTTCAGGTCGCCGCCGATCTGATTCGAGGCGGTCTGCACCTGGTCGGCGGTCGTGGCGCTGGCAAGGACGCCGCGCGCCCCAGTCAGAATATTGACGGCGCCGGCCAGGAAGGGGTCGTCGGCGAGCTGGCCGATCACGCTGTCGAGGTCGGCCAGTGCCTGGCTCTTGGAGACGGCGCTGGACGGGTCCATGAAGAGGTTCGTCAAGGCGGTGCTGAGGTCGCCGAGCCGGTCGGCGAGGTCGGTCCGGCCGAGCTGCGCCGCGGTGACGCCCAGGTTTCCCGCGTAATAGGCGCCGGGGAGGATGATCTGCACCGACATCGGAATCGTCTGGGTGAGCGGGGCGGCGGCCGGGCCATAGCTGATCGTCACAGTCACGGTCTGGGTGCTGTTGAGCGGAGACGAGCTATCAGCGGTATGAGTGGCCGTCTCGGTCACGGACTGGCCAGGCGCGAGCCTGACGTCGTGCAGCGAAAAAAACCCACCGGGCAGGTTCAGCCCCGCAGGGATCGCGGCGGTCGGATGGACGGTCTCCGTCACGTTGCCGACGTTTTGCAGATCGAAACTGAAGCCCCATCCGGAGCCGGGGACGACGTCCTGACGTCGGGGCTGTCGCTGACCAGCGTCACGGCATCGACGACGGGCACGGTGAACGTCACGGTCTGCGTCTGCGGTGATCGACGGGTCGGTCGTGCTGGTCGCCGTGACGGTGAACGAGAACTGGGTCCCCGGCGGCGGGATCGGCTGGCCGGTGTTCGGCTGCAGGTAGATGCCGAGGATCCCCGTCTGACCCGGCCGGGACCGTGACGCTGGTGCCGCTGTCGAGGAGCGTGAAGCCGCTGGGGACGTTCGAGAAGGTGAGGTTGTAGGTGTCGGCGGCCGGGCCGAGGTTCTGGATCGTGGCGCGGAAGGCCGTGGGGAGCTGCGCGCCGTTGAAGGGGACGGTGAACTGCGGGTCGGGCGCGACGGTGAAGTTGATCCCCGGCTGCGTGGGCGTGATCGTCACTTCGACGGTGGTCTGCGCTTCGAGGTTGGGGTCGGTCTGCGACTGCGCGATGATCTGGATCGGGTACGTGCCGCTCTGGAGCCCCGGCGCCGGCGTCGCGGTGACGTTGCCGCTGGCGTCGATCGTGACCGTCCAGCCCGGCGGGGCGTTGGCCGTGAGGGTGTAGGTGTCGGCGAGGCTCGTCTGGACGTCCGGCTGGAAGGTGATGGGCGTGTTCTGGTCGGTCGTGAAGGTTGCTGGGGTGACCGAGACCTGGAGCACGTTGCCCGCGTTGCCGTTGAGCGTGACCGAGTCGGTGCCGTCGCCGTTGGCCGAGACGGAGATCGTGCCGTTGTAGCCGTCCAGGGTGGTCTCGTCGGCGGGATCGAGCGGCTTGCCGCCGACGGAGAGACTGCCGGTCCCCGGCCCGAGGTCGATCGTGCCGCTCGTGGCGGTGATCGGAGACCGACCCGGCGAAGTTGGGCGACGAGGTCGTGCCGCTGCCGGCGAGCGTCGCGGAACTGCGTCGTGATCGTGTACGTCCCGGCGGGGAGGGCCTGGCCGTTGAGCGTGAGGCCGTCGGTCGTGAGCGTGATCGAGACATTGCCGGTGACGGTCGCCGTGTAGTTCTGCCAGTCGCCGCTGACGCCGAGGGTGGTCTCGGCGGGGCCGTAGAACGAGAGGCTGCCCTGGCCGTTGACGCTGTACTGATTGTTCCCGGAGACCGACGGCGGCGACGGGCGCCGGCGTCGAGAGGGCCACCGACCCGGTCCCCACCGTCTTGCCCCTGGGAGTTCACGACGGTCGCGCCGGCGCGCCGAGCGACGACGTGAGGAAGCTGCTGGCTGTCGACGCTCGCCCACGACGCCGTCAGGCTGCCCGAGAGACCGCGCAGTCGACGCGTCACGGTGCCCGCTGACCGTGCCCGGCGCCGTGATCTGCCGCTCGCAGCGACGTCGCGCTGAGTGGTCGGTGCGTGGTCGAGGAACGGCAGTCCAGATCGACGTCCAGGGCGGCAACGGGGATCGCCCGCCGCCGAGGCCTGGCGACAATGTCGACAAGAGCGATCGATGGCGATCAGAGCCAAGATCCCGAGCACCTGGCGAGATCCTCAGCCGAGGACTCGCAACGACCGTCATCCGCGGCTGCAGTGCCGAGCTCTTCGCCAGTTGATCCAGCTCGAGGATGTGCCATGCAGTAGCTCGCCATGACGATGAGCCTTCACGACCTGACGGTCAGCGATGACCAGCCGTGAGTCCACGGTCGACGCGTATTCGATCAGAGCCTGATGCCCGCCGTCCTGCGACTCCGCGATCGACTCTCCCGTAGTGGGGTCACGTTGAACCAGGCGTCGTTGGCGTACCGTCGATCGTCACGGCCTGGGTCGGAACGATCACCGTGAGACCGTTCTGCGACGTTCGTTGTGATCCGCGCGATGGCATCGGCCGGGAGGTGAAGGTCTTGCAGCAGCGAAAGATTGCTCGGCGTGATCACGACCAGGGGGATCCCTTGCTGCATGCGCTGGATGATGCCGCGGCGCTCAGGTTCTGACCGCCGGCGGAACGGGCAGCGACCTGAGCTTCCAGGAGCTGTCGAAGATGCCCCGCGATGGCCGCAAATCCGAGCGCGGCTTCTACGTTCTGTCCCGGCGACGCCGATCGCGCGGATGAGTCTGCACAGGTCGAAGCTGTACGAAGACGGTCGACTGGTTGTTCGCCGTGACCAGCTGGCTCGTGAACGTGGTGATCCGGGGACGTGTCGAAGTAGGCCGCCACGCGAAAAGCCCGTCTGCGAGGTTCGCCGTCTCCTGGTCCGACAGCGACGGCGAAGTCGGCGAGGTCCGATCGCGCCAGGCGATGAGGGCATCTGGTCTGGGCTACCGTCGTGGGATCCGCTTCTGCGACGAGACGGCTGGCGACTGCTGACTCGCCTCCTGCTGGCAAGCTGTCGGCCGCGCCGGGACTTGAAGGCCGGGAAGGACATTCAGCGTCGTCAGGTCGAAGGGCGAAATGATCGGCGGGTCTGATGGGTCGACCGAGAGGTTTCGGCGGACGCCATCCCTGCCGGGCGGCGTAGCCGATCCGGTCGACGAGCGTCTGGCTGAAGGTCTGGGACTGCCGTCCGGCCCGCTCAGCGTGACGTTCAGGAACAAGCCCGGTCAGGATCTGGCTGCCCGAGCGGGAAATTGGTGAGCACTTCCTGATACGGCGTGCCCGGTGATCACCTCGTCGTGGCTCCGTCGGGGTAGGCCTCGTCGCCCATGTCGATGTAGGGCGTATAGGTGTTCGTCGTCGCCGTGAAGATGAGCCCCGATGCTGCTGGTGCTGACGAAGTTCCCGATCGTCAGCGGCCGGCCCACCAGGTCGACGTCGTTGAACGTCTGGTCGAGCACGGTCGTGTCCTGCCGGACTCGACAGGCCGAACAGGGCGCCGGCCTGGCTGTAGATCTCGGCGACGAGCTGGACCTCGGTCGTCTGCTTCCAGGTCGTCGCGGCACTGCGGTGAACGTGCCGGTCGCCGTCGTGAACGTCTGGCCGATCGTCGCCCCGGGCATGAGCGGATCGGCGTCCTGCATGCCGCTGCCGGTGTCGAACTGGAACCAGTAGTGGCTCTCGGTCTCGGACAGGAGCTGCGGGTCGTTCGCCGGGTCGGACGATCTGCGTGCCGGCGGGGATGTAGCCGACCGTCTGGTACGAGGCCGGGAACATCGACAGGATCAACTGCTGCGCCTGGCTCTGCGAGAGCGTCCCCGAGACATACTGCGCCGGGATGCCCGAGGCGCGCATCAAGGCCACGCCCAGGCTGGCGACGTCGAGCGCATTGCCGGCGCTCGACCAGAGCGTCCCCCGCGCCCCGCGCACCGAGCCGGGGTACGAGTTGTAGCCGACCTGGGTGTGCAGGAAGTTGAAGATCTGCTGCGGGTCGTAGTCGAGCGCGGCCGCCTCTTCCTGGATGAACGGGTCGGTGGTGTTGGCGTCGGGCGTCGAGGCGAGCAGGCTGTCGCGGTCGGACGAGGCTTCCCCGGCTGCAGCGTCGCGGCGGGCGTGGCGGCCGAGACGGCGCCGGCGTCGAGCGTGGCGAACGCCTGGGCCCCGGAGTCGAGCTGCGTCGGGATCGGGCTGGCCAGGGCGACCGTCACCGTGACGCTCGCGCGGTCGTAGCCGCTGGATCGTCCCCAGGCTCCAGGCGAGGTCCTGGCCGTTCTGGTCGGGTCGGGTGTCGTGCCGTCGAGGTACGACGACTGACGAACGTCACGCCGGGCTCCAGCGTCGTCGTCAGCAGCACCCCGGTCTCGGGGTCGGCCTGCTCGTTGTAGACCGTGTAGGTGATCGTCTCCTGGTTGTTCTGGACGCCGCCCACGAAATAGGACGACAGCGTCCGCCCCACGACGATCGCCGGCGGGCTCGAGTCGAGCATCGTCCGGTCCTCCAGCCGCTCGAGTTGCGGCCGAAGCGGTTGCCGCCCCCGCGCCGGCGGAAGGGTCGTTGCACGTCAAGCGGGTTGCGCCGGGGAATTCGTCGCGACATGGCCCTTGCTCCCAGGAAGTTTCGCTCGCGCTGCTGTCTCAAGCCGGTCGTGGTGCTCGCCTCGCAAACAGGGACGACGAGCGGGAACTGTCAGCGCCCTTTCCCGGGGGAGAGCACCGGCCGAGAAAGCAGCGCGAACAGAGAGAGTACCGGCCGCGGCCGAAGTTCTTACGCGGAATGTTATTTTTTTTTCAACCAGATCCGCGCTTCAGGATCGTGAGGCCGAGGCCGGTCTCGGGGCCGTTTGCTCGCGCACGGGAGGTATCGATCAAGGGCCGGGCTTTGATTGCGCCGGCGGGCGGAGGCGGGCGGCGCGTTCCTCGTCGTCCCTGGCTCCCGCGGCGTCGTTCAGCTTGGCGCGCGCTACGGCCCGGGCTTCATAGACGTCGGCGGCTTCGTCGCCGAGTTCGATGGCCTTGTCGAAGTCGGCGACGGCCCGGCGCCAGTCCTCGCGCGCCTGGTAGGTGAATCCGCGCTGAAGGTGATAGAACCAGATGCCGGGCTTGAGCCGGATCGCCTCGTCGCAATCCTCGATGGAGCCGGCCAGATCGCCCGTGACGCGCCGCGCCTGGGCACGTGCCATACGGGCCCAGGCATCGCCGGGATTCAGCTTCACGCTTGCGTCGAAATCGGCGAGGGCCTTCTCCCCATTCCCGAGACGAAGATAAATCTCGCCTCGCTGGTAGATAGAGCCGAAATCGTTCGGTTTGAGCTGGATCGCCTGGTTGAAGTCTTCGATGGCGAGGGCCGGTTCTCCCTTCTGGCGCCTGGCCGAGGCGCTCGGCGTAGAGCCAGGCGTTGCCCGGCTGCAGCGCAATGGCCTTGTCGAAGTCGGCGAGGGCGTTGTCCCACTTCTCGAGATGAACATACGCCCAACCACGTGCCGAGTACCACTGAGAGTTCGCACCATCCAGACGGATCGCTTCATCAAAGTACGGAACCGCTGGCGACCATTCTCCCTTGGCCAGGTAGGTGTCGCCCAGGTAGACCTGAGCGTGGACCGCGAGGACCTTCGGATGGTCCGGCCGCACGAGCCGCTGCACATGGTGGAAGTCCTGAAGGGCCAGCTCCCATTCCTTGCGTTCGCGATAGGTCAATCCACGCTCGACATAGTTCCAGGGGTTGGCTGGGTCGATTGCGACGGCCTGCTGGCAAAGTCGAGGGAGCGATCAAGGTCGCCCTTCGCAGCGATACGCCTTCCCGAGATTGGCCAGTGCTCCATCGTGTCTTCGGGTTCAGCTCAAGTGCCTGCTCGAGGTCGGGAATCGCCTGAGTCACAGGCGCAGTTCGTTAAAGGACATCCCACGGCAAAAATAGGCGTTGGCGTCGTTGGGTCTGAGCCGGATCGCCTGGCCGAAGTCGGCGATGGCCGTCGTCCGATCGCCAAGATGAACGTACGCCCAGGCGCGATCGTAGTAGGCCTCGTAAAAACCAGGATCGAGCGCGATGGCCTTGTCAAATTCGTCGATCGCGCGCGTGGTATTGCTTTCGCTGACTGAGGGCCAGTCCACGCTCGGTGGTGGAGATGTTTGTCGCCGGGGGGCTCGCGACGATCCTGGCTCGAATCGGTGAGGCCGGATCGACATGCGGGCGAATGGCTTGGCCGGCTCGGGTCGCGGCGCCGGGGAAACCTTGGTTTCCGTATCGGGAAGATGGCAGGTGCGGATTGGCGAGCGGGGTCGTGCCGCGTATACAGAGACGGGCCGGCCGCGTCGCGAGCCAGGCCAGGGCCGCGATCAGCGAGAAGCCGCCAACCAGAAGCGCGAGTCGCCGCCGGATCCCGGCGCGGCGTCTTCGTTGTACCGTCTCCGCCGCGGCGGCCGGTTCGGTCACACCGAACAGATGCGGGAAGCTGGATCTCCGCGAGCCGGCTGGCGAGGAGCTCGGCCACCGCGCTGGCCGAGGGATAGCGCGCTCGCTGGATTCTTCGGACATCAGCCGCGCGACGATCGCGGCCAGCCACTCGGGTGTCTCCGGGTTTTCGGCGCGGATGGGCCGGGGTGCCATGATCGCTTACCTGGCGGAGTACGGCCAGTGGGCTCTCGCCCCGGAAGGGCACCCGCCCCGTGCACATGGCGTAGAGGACGCTGCCGAGGCTGAACAGGTCGCTGCGCTGGTCCACGGCCCCGCCCGACGCCTGCTCGGGCGACATGTAGCCGGGTGTTCCCGACGACGGTCCCGGCATCGCTCAGGGTCGCGTCGTCGATCGACCGGCGCCAGGCCGAAATCGGTGATCTTGACCCGCTCGACGCCGTTCTCGAGCAGGATGTTCGACGGCTTGATATCGCGATGGACGATCCCCTGGGCGTGCGCCGCGGCGAGGCCCGAGGCGACCTGCATGCCGATACGGAGGACCTCTTTCAGGCCGAGCGGGCCCGTCGCGATCGAGCTTCTCCTGGAGCGACTGGCCGGCGACGAACTGCATCACGAGGTAAGGCGATTCCGGCGTCTCGGCACCGAGTGGATGTTGACCACGTGCTCGTGGCAGACCGCCGCGGCGGCCCGCGCCTCGCGGGTGAAGTCGCCGGCCGGGCGCACGGGATCGGAGGCCAGCGCCGGAGCAAGGACCTTGATCGCCACGATGCGGTTGAGCGCAGCATCATGGGCCTTCAGCACCACTCCCATCCCGCCCCGCCCGACGACGTCCGAGCACCTCGTACGGAGCCCAATCGACCCAGGCTCTGGGGAGAGTCGGACGGGCCAGCAGGGCCTGCTCGCTCGGAGTGAGCCGGTCGCGTGAAGCTCGAGAGATCGGGCTCGGTCGGGCCGACACCCGCCTCCGCGGACAGAGCGCCATCGCGGATGTGCGACCCGCAATCCGGGCCGGAGTCCGGCGCCGACCGGCCCGTCGCCCCGGGAACCGGCGGCAGCCGCCCGGAGTGCTGCCAGGGCCCGGCGGAACGCCGGTTTCGCCTCGGGAGCGGGACTGACCGGCCCGGCAGAGGGTTTCATGCCCGCCGGGAAATCGGCCGCGGCCGTCGGCGCATCGAGGTATTCGCGGCAGCCAGGGCAGTCGTCGAGATGGTCGACCAGGGCCGTCTCCTCACCGGGCGGCAAGGTACCCTGCCGGAATGCTTCGAGGCGACTCGGATCGGGGCAGGTCGACCGCGGCGGCATTTCCGCGCCCTTCCCGTCAAACGTTGAAGGTCTCGAGTCGAGCCTCGCGGATCGTCTCGCGGAGTCGGGCCAGCACGCGATACCTGGCGGCGTAGACGGCGCCGATGGTGATCCCAGCTCGGCGGCGGCGCTCTGAGCGCTGGCTCCCTCCAGGGCCGTCATCGTGAAAGCGCGCCAGGTTGACTCCTTGAACTCGCTGCGAATCCGCCCAGCGGCCCAGTCGAGCAGTCGTTGCTCGAAAGCGCGGTCCCACTCGTCACTTTCGCTATCGTCAGCTTCGCGGGCCGGAATCTGTTTCAACTGTTCGAACACATCGGAGGCGCCGCTGCCCTGCGGCTGCCTCGCCCCCTGGACGCCGAGATTGATCCGCTTCGTCCGCGACACGGTGAACAGCCAGCTTCGGAACGAGCCCCGGCTGGGATCGTAGCGGAATTTCCCGGCCGAGCTGGACCACCGCCCGGAGTACTTCCTGGGTGAGGTCGGCCGCGTCGGCATCCTGAACCCGTGTCGGCGCCCGTAATCGTAAACGAGCGGGCCATAGATCTCCACGAACTCCTTCCAGGCGGCTCGATCTTGTGAATCCTTGAACCTGAGCAGGAGACTGGCCCGCGTCGCCGGGGTTCCGTCATCGAGAGCGGACTCCCGTTGCCGAGAAAGGCGTTCATCCCCATTGTGCGGTAAGAGACCTATCTCGGTAGGAGCAGGCTCGAAGTCCCCGCCCATCGGACAACGCAGGCCTGTACGGCGCCCGAGCTTGGGTCTGGCACACGCGCTCGCGCAGAGAGTACCCGGTTCCCTCGAGATTTTGACGCGGGCTCCTCTTTTTTCGACAAAAGGGTAGAGCTTCGCACTTATCTGCAGACGCTTCAGTGTTGTCGGACCGAGGCAGGCAAGGCCTGGTTGATTCGGCCGCGATCCGTCGCAAGAATGGGACCGACGACGGCGGACACGTTGGCACGACGAAGACCCGCGGCCACGCCCTTGAACCGAGGTGTTGGCAGTCCGGCAGGCAGACGGCATCGGCGGCCGGATCGGCGTCAGACGCACACATTTTATAAATAGAAATAAATTAGGCGAACAGGTGGACTCTTTCTTTGCAGAGGGAAGCATGTCGCGGATACTTGTGGCGGGCGGGCTGGCGGCCGTGCTGATGGGAGCGAGCCTATCCGTCCCGGTGGTCGTCGCGTGGCTGGAGCGCGGCCGGTTGACCGGGCGCGGCATCGGCTTTCTCGCGGTCGCGGCTGGCTTCGTCGCGGTCGGCGTGACGGCGGCGGTGCTCGGGGGCCGGCGGGGGGCCGGCGGGATGCCCGCCGGCGTACGGGTCGCGGTCGCGGCAAACGCCCTGATCCTGGCGTTCCTGTCCCTGGAGTTGAGCGACCGGGCGGTCCGGCAGGAGGGCAAGCTGTTCTACTGGACAACTTTCCTGCTCCCGCCGGCCCTGGTGCTCTTCGGCGGACTGTCGCGGGCCGCCGCTGGTCGTGGTGGGCCGCCCGGGGGGCGGCGGCGATCGGAGTGCTCTGGTTCCTGGCGTTTCTGGCGGTAATACCCATCGCGCCGTTGCAGTCCAACGGGGTTCCGGCCCCGTGGTACGGGCGGCTGTACGCGGCCGGCGTCACGCTGGCGTTCGCGGGCGTCTTCGCCGCAGCCTTTCGGGCCTTGGGCCGCGAGGAGACGCGCAGCTACTTCCAGGACGTTCGAGCGGGGTGAGCGGGACCTCCGGACCAGGCGCATCCCGAGCTGGGCCGACCCGAATCAAGCCAAGCTCACGTTGCATACGCTTCTCCTCAAGAGTGCCGAACGATAATGCTCACCGGCCGGGGCCGCTGGAGCGCCGTTGCACTCTGGCGGGTAGTCATGCGGCCCCGGTCAGGTGCGGCGCAGCCGCCCCGCCCGGGACGAGGCCGGGGGCTCGCGCCGCCCGTCGCTCAGGCGCATCGAGGACGACCGCGCGGGACGAACCGGGGCCCCCCGGGGGCCGGCCGGTCGGGCACCGGGTCGGGCCCCGGCCGAGGGGCGTGCACGAGGGCCAGGCTCCACCAGACGCACACGCTGAAGTAGAGGGTCATCCACGGGATCTCCGCCCGCCACTCCTCCCAGGAGAACGTGACGACCCGGCGCGACCAGGCGTCGTGCAGCCCCTGGCCGAGCGCCAGGTACGCCCGCCCGCGGGCCTCGTCGGCCCGCCAGCGGGATAAATACATGGGAATATCACAAGATATCATAAAAATAATATAGAGGATGCCCAGCGCCAGCGCCGCGGCCAGGAACGGCCCGCGCGCGGCCCGGCGGCGTGCCCAGACGATGAGGCCGCCGGCGACGAGGAGCGAGGCGGCGAGCGCCCAGAGCGATTCCTCGGCCACGTTGCCGAGGTAGCAGGTGGTCAGGACCCCGGACCAGGAGCACACCTCGGCTACGGCGACGAGCGGGACGAGGAGCCATGCGACGGCGACCCCGAACCGGGACCCGACGCCCCGGGCGGCGGCATGCAGCAGGAGCGCCCACTGGGCCACGAAGCACAGCTCGGCGGCCGTGGCGACCGAGCGGCCGATCAGCACGCTCGAGAGCCAGGAGTCGATCAGGCCGAACCGCTGCACGTCGGCCCGGGGGATGAGCGAGCGGAAGCCGCAGCCGAGCACGAACACCGCCGAGAGCCACAGTTGCCTCTTCCGGAACCGGCCGACGGGGGCATCGGCGGTGGCCGACTGGCGCGCCACCCGCTGGGCCGTCCAGTGCCACCCGCAGGCGTTGATGACGGCCACCGCGCAGAGCACAGTCCACCACGCCGCCACGCCACTGGACCGGAGCTCCGCGGGCCGATGGACGAGCAGGACGTTCCACAGCGCGGCGAACGCCGCGCCCCCGGCGGCGACGAGCCAGGAAATTCTGATAATCATATGATCCTGATAATTTATACAACTGTTGCGTCCTCGCTGGGGCTGCCGGGTGATGAAGGAACAGAGTATTTTCTATGAAGTTCGCGTGTGGCGGTCTACACCGAATTCGCCAGTTTCCTCCCCCGGGGCCGCGCCCGACCGCCTCCCCGGGCGGGGATGGATCGCCTCGATGCCGAGGCGGATGTCGATTCGATCCCGACTCACGCCGATCTGGCTTGGGCGATGCGGTCCGGCCTCGTCGTCCTCAGCCGCTTGGGTGGTCCACTCCCGCCTGTAGGGCGGACGGAGCGGGACGTGAGCGTCCTTCGGCCGCCCTCGGATCATGGCCCGGCTCATGCGCTTGCCGGCATCCGTGCGAGGCGCTCAAGTTCCTCCGGCCAGCCCGGGCAGTCGGGCTCTGGAAACGCCTTGCCCTGTTTAGAGCGGTTTTCGTTCGG
>CAVTUP010000006.1:0-348594 GCA_963737915.1 uncultured Acidobacteriaceae bacterium
CGCATCCGTGATTCGCTCCTTCGAAGCGGGAATGGGCGGAACGCTGGGCCACATCGCCATCATTGTGGCGCTCGGGACGATTCTCGGCAAGATGATGGCTGAGTCGGGAGGGTCGGAGCAGATCGCCTATACGCTCATACGGCTCTTTGGAGAGAAAAACATTCCGTGGGCGATGATGGTTATCGGGCTTGTTGTTGGCCTGCCCGCGTTCTTTGAAGTTGGCTTTGTACTGCTGATTCCGATTGCGTTTACGGTGGCGCGGCGCACAAACACTTCGCTGGTCCTGGTTGGCTTGCCGATGGTCGCCGGGCTTTCGGTAGTTCACGGATTGGTTCCACCGCACCCTGCGGCGATGTTGGCGGTTGCAACGTACAAGGCTGATGTCGGGCGTACGATTTTCTATGCGCTGATCATTGGAGTTCCTACGGCGGTGATCGCCGGTCCGCTCTATGCGAAGTTGATTGCACCTCATGTGCAACTGCCAGCTACGAATCCAATGGCGGCAGACTTTGAGGATCATGGCGCGAGGCACGCACTGCCCCCGTTCAGTATTGCGCTGCTCACAATTCTGCTGCCGGTGCTGCTCATGCTGATCGGAAGTTGGGCTGACGTGTTTGCGCGCGCTGGGAGCGGATCGAACCAGGCTATTCGCCTGATAGGAAATGACGATATGGCCCTTCTAATTGGCGTGCTCTTCAGCTTTTTCACGCTGGGCAGGATGCGGGGTTTTTCGCGCGAGACAATCCTTCGATTCAGCAATGAATGCCTTGCGCCAACCGCAATGATCACACTCCTCGTGGGCGCAGGCGGAGGCTTTGGAAGGGTTCTGCAGGACAGTGGCGTTTCGAAGGCGATCGTTAGCGTGGCGATGCTGACACATGTCCCGGTGCTCCTGCTTGCGTGGCTGCTTGCGGCGCTGATGCGGCTGGCGACCGGGTCAGCCACAGTGGCGATGACGACCGCGGCAGGAATCGTCGCTCCGATTGCTTTGCATAGTGCAGGCGTTCGTCCGGAACTGCTTGCGATTGCGACAGGGGCTGGTTCGTTGATCTTTTCGCATGTTAACGACGGCGGCTTCTGGCTGGTAAAGGAGTACTTCAATATGACTGTTCCTCAGACGATAAAGACCTGGTCGATGTGCGAGACGATCATATCGGTTACCGCGCTGTTGTTTACCCTTCTCCTATCGATGGCAGTGTGAAGCGGCGTGGTCTGGCGCCTTATTGAAGGGCATAACGCTCTGGGTTGGAGTGACCGCAGGGCAGATCAAATTGACATCTCTCCTCGAAGTCTTGTATCCATGAACCTCGGTTCAAGAGATGCGGTTCCCAACGATGGAAAACAGTAGAAGAGGCAAACTTTGACCGGGCATCGGATCCCGATGACACCTCGGCGCAGGTTCTGGTTGCGCGGCACGGCGCAACACGTCTGCGCAGTGCACGCTGTCCTTCTGTTTACGGCCGCAGTCTGCCTGACGCCACGGGCCCGCGGTCAGGCTGCTCGCTCGCCTCAAACCCAGGCACCTCGACCCTGGAGCCAGAATCCGAAAGGCATGCACATTTACATCTGGGCGGGGCTCAAATCGCACCTTGCCGGCCAGCACGACTACCCTCAATTCCTCGCTGACTGGAGCAAACTGCTCACTGAGCGCGGCGCGGTTGTCGATGGCGCGCTCCACGCGCCTTCACTGGTTGACCTCGAGCATGCGGATGTTGTCATCCTCTATAAAGGCGACGCCGCGTATCTGAGCGATGAAGAGAAATCGGCGCTCGAAACGTACGTCAAACGAGGCGGAGGACTGGTCAGCCTGCATGACTCGCTATGCGGCCCCGATCCGGCATATTTTGCCTCGCTGGTTGGCGGCGCCAAGAAGCACGGCGAGGTCAACTACACACTCGGAGCAGCGATCACCTACACAGTGGTGGATTCAGCCGACCCGATCATGAAAGGTATGTCGAACTTCACTCTCTTCGACGAAGCCTTTTACAACATGACCTGGGCTCGCGATCCGGAAATCCATGTGCTCGCCACAACCGTTATACCCGGCACTGCGAGCGCGGGCGCACACAAGGGCGAAGTGGTTCCGCAGATCTGGACCTATGAACATACGATGGCCGGCGGGCAGCCCGCACGGGCATTTGTGTGGATGCAGGGACACGAGTACGCCAATTTTTCCAACTACCAGATTCAGCAGATGCTGCTGCGAGGCATCGCATGGGCTGCGCACAAACCCGTCGACACTCTGGTCGACTACGTGCCGCCGCCGGAGCATCCGCAGGCGGCGGGTTCACTGCGATAACGCTACCGGGCCGTCCAGCCACCGTCGATCAGGATGTCGGTTCCCGTGATGAAGCCAGCGGCGTCTGAGCACAGATAGCAGGCAAGAGCGCCAACCTCCTCCACTTTGCCCCATCGCCCGACCGGCAGGTTTGCCATGAACTGCGCGTTGACTTCCGGGTTGTTCATGAGCGCGAGATTCATGTCTGTAGCGATCGGTCCCGGGCTGATCCCGTTCACTGTGATGCCATCAGCTGCCAGTTCCAGCGCTAAAGCGCGCGTCAACCCAAGCAGAGCGGCCTTCGCCGAGCTATAAGCCGTGCGTCCGGCGAGCGAAACGTGGCTCATGATCGAGCTCATGTTCAGAATGCGGCCGTATCCAGTTCCCTCCATTCCCGGCACAAAGGCGCGGCACATCAGGAAGGTTGAAATCAGGCTCGCGTCGAGTACGCTGCGAAACTCCTCCAGCGTGAAATCGACCAGGCTTTTCCTGAGATTGATTCCCGCGCTGTTGATCAGGATTTGCGGGTTGCCGAACCGCGCTTTGACATCGTCGGCGAGTTTTGCCACTTCGTTCTCGCGCGTGACATCGGCGACGAAAAGCTCCGCCACTCCTCCGCTAACGGTAATGTCGTCTCGCACACGCTCCAGACGCGCACGGTCGCGGGCCACCAGTGCGATCTGAGCCCCCTCGCCGGCCAGTGCCTTCGCCATTGCCTCGCCGAGTCCGCGGCTTCCGCCCGTAATTACTGCGGTACGACCCTTCAGATCAATTTTCATTGATTGCCTCTTTGTTCCCATCAGTTTGTCTCGCCGTTTGGTTCAAAGCGAAATCGGACCCGAATTCGTCTCCGATGCAGCATTCATTATGCGTGCCCGCTGCCGCCGCGCCGATTCCGGATCGATGTACAGCCAGCACGCTGCCGAAGCAGCCGCTGCCACCGCCATCGTATCGATCAGCAGATTCCATCCATTGGGTCCCGTACCAACCCGTTGCAGGATCACTCCGCCGAGCACCGGCGCAACAAATCCGGCGAGGTTCCCCAGCATATTCATTGTCGCTGACACCGTTGCCGTATATGCTCCGCCGATATCGACACACGTGTCCCATGAAATCGGCATAGTTAGATCGCTTGCGAAGCTCGCGAGCCCCATCACCACCATTGCCGGTACGACCGAGCGGATATGCGTGAATACGATCAGCAACAACATCGTCGCAAAAAAACCGCTGAATGCAATTGCCCGCCTCGGAAGGCGTCTCGACAATATCCCGCCCGCCAGCGACCCGAATCCGCCAAACAGCAGAGGCAAAACTGCGAGCGCGGCCGCGCGTTCGGGGGATTGTCCACGCCCTTCGCGCAGATATGTCGGCAACCATGTGATGTAGAAGTACCACACGTAGGAAAAGCAGAAGTATTGCAGCCCAAGCGCCGCGACCTGACGTGTAAGCAGCAGAGATAACCAGTTTCGTCCGGCTTCTTCATGCGTCGTTAGACGATGCGACGCCTTGAGCATCTCCCATTCCGCCGCGTTCACCGCCCGATGTTCTGCCGGATTATCTTTGAACCATGCCAGGAACACTGCCGACCAGATGAGTCCCAGGGCTGCGAAGCTCACAAACGCCCAGCGCCAGCCGAACCAGGTAATGCAAAGGAGCGTAAACGGCGGTGTTACCGCGCCTCCCCATCGCGCACATGCCCACATCAGCGCCTGTGCTGTCACTCGCTCGCGCGCGGGTAACCATGCGCTGAGCATACGCGTCAGATTCGGAAAACATCCCGCCTCACCGGCTCCGAAGAGGAAGCGAATTGAGACGAGCGACATCATGCTCCATGCCGCGCCGGTGAGTGCCGTAAATGCGGACCACGCGAGTACGACCCGAGCCAGCGCGCGCCTTACGCCGAGGCGGTCGCCCATCAGCCCCGCTGGGATTTCGAAGAGCGCATAGGCTAGTCCAAACGCCCCAAAAACGAAACCCATCTGCTGCTTTGAAAGGTGCAGATCATGGGAAATGGGGCCGGCCGCTCCCGAGATCGCCACTCGTTGCACGTAGGACAGAACCGCAAGCGTGATGGCCAGCACGACAACGCCATAGCGTGTGCGGCTCGGCTTCACTTGCTCAGACTCCACGCGTACAGGCTGTCTCCTGCGCCGAACACGATGTACTGCTTTCCGTCGAGCAGATAGGTGATAATGCCGCCTGATTCATTGGCATTGAGTTCGTGATGCCACAAAATCTGGCCTTTATCGGCGCTGAAAATAATCATGTTCTTCTGGTCATCTCCGGAAATGAGCAGATTGCTCGCAGTTACAAGGATGCTTGGGCCTACTGTGGTTGCCGCATCGTGCAGGTTCGGATACGAGTGCCTCCACGCGGCGTTTCCAGTGAGGGGATCTATCGCCTGCAATACTCTCACGGCGCGCCCAATGCCAACGCCCGTGCCTCCATAGCCTGAAGGCTTGTCACTATCATCTGTCAGGTAATAAATTGCCTTTCCTTCGATCGAGTTTACGTACACGAGCCCGGTTTCCGGACTATATGCTGGAGCGGGCCAGTTCGATGCATTCACGATATTGATGGAACCGCCCAAGGAGGGATCCTTGTCGGGAATCGGAATCGGCTCGCCGTCCGCCGACAGACCTGACGAATAATCGAGGGGAACATAGGGCTTTACCACCAGGTACTTGCCCGTCACGCGGTCGAGCGTCACAAAGAATCCATTGCGCGCTGCCTGGGCCAGCAGTCTTGCAGGCTTTCCGCGTATCGTGCCCTCGAACAGAATCGGAGCGGTCGTATTGTCGAAATCGTGCGTGTCGTGTGGCGACACCTGGAAATACCACTTGAGCTTTCCCGTATCCGCATCGAGCGCGACAATCGATTCGGTCCACAGATTCGCGCCCGGCCGTCCCTGCCCTGCAAACACCGGATTCGTGTTCCCGGTCGGCCAATAAAGCAGGTTGAGCGTCAGGATCGTATGTGCCTGGCATCCACGTCATGCCGCCGCCGTGGTCCGATGCGGTCTCGTTGGGCCACGTTTTCAGCGCCGGATCGCCCGCACGAGGAGTCGACCACCAGGTCCACTGCAGGTCCCCTGTCAAAGGGTCGAACGAGTCGAGAAACCCGGGCATGTCCATCGCATCGCCGCCCACCCCTACAATCACGTGGTTCTTCACGATCAGAGGCGCCGACGTGGAGAAATACTGCTTTCGCGCGTCGGCGTAATTCTTCTTCCACAATTCCTTTCCAGAATTCGCATCGAGCGCGACCAGCCAGTTATCAGGAGTGAGGAAGAACACCGTGGTCTTCCAGATTCCCACTCCGCGCTGTCCAATCAGGTGTCCGCCGTGATCGACCCAATCGTAGTGCCACAGCTCTTTTCCGGTGCGCGCATCGAGCGCCCAGAGGTGATCCGGAATCGTCATGTATAGCACGCCATTCACGAGCAGCGGAGTGCACTTGATGATCGGAACAGGCGCGCCGCGCTGCGCTCCGACCTCCGCGATCCGGTACACCCATAGGGGCTCAAGCCGATCCAGGTTGGCCGGGCCGATCTGCGTGAGCGTGCTGTAGCGCTTGCCGCTGTAGTCGCCGTTGAAGGTGGGCCAGTTCGTAACCGGCTCTTTACCTATCGTGTCAGGGTCAACTGACACAATCTGCGCGTGAGGCGCCGCGCCCGCCAGAGCCGCTATGGCGATCGCCATGCAGAATCCTGCGGCAAGCTTCATTTCAGCGTCTCGAGATATGCAGTCACGTTGTGCATGTCGTCGTTTTTCAGCGTCATCACCATCTCCTGGTGCGCCGCGAGCGGGTCGTTGATCTGTACCTCTACACCGGGCCCGCGATCAATTGTGCGCATTTCGCCCGATCCATACACCAGCGTGACGCGAAAATCGCTTATCAGCTTCACACGGCCAGAAATCGTCCCGCTCGACGTCTTCACGTTCGCCGTGATGTTCGCATCGTGCGCCGGCCAGATCCAGTTGCGTTGCAATTGCTCTGGCGAGCGGAACTTGCTCGCAATGTGCGCAAAGGTCTCTACCGTGTGGCAAGACATGCAATGGCCCTCCACATAGACTTTCCCTTTTGCCGCATTCCCAACCAGGATGTTCAGCACCTGGTAGGCCCCGCGATTCGCCACATCCTCCACCCTTACGTGCAGGAACTCGGCAATGTCCGTCAACTGCTGGTCCGACATGGTTGCGAATGCCGGCATGCCTTTTTCCGGGCTGCCTTTCTTGAGGAATGGCGCAAGGTGCTCTCCATGATCGTCTGCGAGTACCATGTCCGACGTGATCAGGCTTGGCCCCGTCGCTCCGTGAGCTGTTTGTCCGTGGCAAAATGCGCAGTTCTTCACGAACAGCGACACCCCGCGCGCAGCAGCAGCTTTGTCCGGCACGGCCCCAAGTCCAAGAAACGCGCGCGTTGCGGCTGCACGCTGCGCCGCGGTCATATTTTGATAACTCTGCTGCGCACCCTCCTGGCTCGTCTGGGCCTCCTGGCTGGCGGCAACAATAGCGACAAACGAGACGCTCCCCACGAGCATTGTGGCCCACATCAAGTAGCGCACTGTGCTTCCCTTCCCTGATTTTTCTGGCCGAAGGCCAAACACAACGTTCACGATGCGACCCCATCTGCCGTTGATCATTACACCAACAAATGCCCTCAGCTGTGCCGACGCCCGACAAATCCTGCAAACGCGTTGACCAGATTAGCTGGACTGGTGAGTGAGCACCTCACTTCCATAGGCGAAGCATCACGACGCCCCCCATGGGCGGGATTACAGTGTATGAGTCCTGGAGAATGCCAAGATCTTTGTGCGCCCAAAGATCCCGGGCATGAACGGGGCCGCTGAATCCTAGATCTTTGAAACGCAGCGTGATCGGTTGTGGCACGTCGTCGGTCACGAAATTGAACAGGGCCACCGCTTTCGCTCCATCGGCCAAAGGACGTGCCCAGATCTGGGGTGGGCTGAGGCGAAATCCCTGAATCCCTAGTTTGTCCTGGTCGACTGCGATGACCTCGCGGTTCATCAGGATACTTTTGGTAGTCTCGTCCATCTTGCTCAGGTCATTGCCCGCAAGCAACGGCGCAGCCAGGATTGCCCACAAACTCATCTGCGTCCGGTACTGGTCTGCCGTCATGCCGCCATTGCCCACCTCCAGCATGTCTGGATCGTTCCAGTGCCCAGGCTTTGCATATCGCTCGAGCCCCGCCTGCGAGAAGCCGATCAGAGCCATGCTGCGATAACTGTCGCTGATGTCATCGGTGGTACGCCACAGGTTTCCTCCGACTTCTTCTCCCCATTCCCATACGGAATCGACACCGTATTGGCAAATGCTGTAGACAATCGGTCGGCCAGTCTTCGTGAGAGCGTCTCGCATTTTTACATAGGCTTCGCGCATCATCGCAGAAGACTTTTTGGGATCCTGCTGGGGATCGTAGAGCCTGATGATTGGACGAAGGCCGCACAAGTCGTACTTCAGGAAATCGACGCCCCAAGCAGCATAGGTTTTCGCATCCTGTTCCTCATGGCCATAACTGCCCTCGTAGCCCGCACACGTCTTGGGTCCGGGTGAGGAGTAGATCCCGAACTTCAGACCCTTCGAGTGCACATAATCTGCGAGCGCTTTCATGTCGGGGAAGCGGCTGTTCGGCTGGATATTGCCCTGCGCGTCTCGTTGTCCCTCCCAGGTGTCGTCGACGTTGATATAGACGTAGCCGGCGTCGCGCATCCCGCTCGCAACCATGGTGTCTGCCGCAGAACGGACGTCGGCATCTGTCACCTTTCCCGCGAAATGATTCCAGCTATTCCAACCCATCGGAGGCGTTGCTGCGAGTTGTGTGGACTGGGCCTGGGCGACGCGTGAATGCGGACCTGCCACAACCAATCCCGTCAAAATGAGGGCCCACAGGCGATACCGGGTCATGTTGCTCCTGTCTGTTTCCTGATCTGAATCTCCTACCAGCGAATGCACGCGAGGTGCTCGTTCTAACCCAGACATTTATATGCAACGGACAAGTTAGTCGCGGCCTTTATCGTGTGCCCCGAAGGAGACAGATTCAAAGCAGCGCCGACGTTGCGCAGGCAACGAGATCAGCACATTGTCTCACCTCGGTGAACGCACCGCTCTCGCCTCCGTTGAAGCGCCTAGCGATTCCATCAGCAGATCTGCGGCGGCAAGCGCAAATCTTTCGTCGTTGATATGCGCGTCAAGCTCGACCAGCCGGATGGTTGGGCTGAGCGACGCTTGCAGGGCACGGCGATAGGCGTTGAGCGCCTCTTGCGAATAGAACGGTCCTCCGATCTTGTCGATTGCAGAGACACCCTGTAGAGGAATCAGCACGGTCACAGGACCGCTAGCGCGGTTGAGCTTGTCTGCTGTCATGCGTCCGATCTCCGCACACTCTTCCGGCGTCGTCCGCATCAGAGTGACGCTGGGATTGTGGACGTATAGGTTGCGGCTCCGAAACTTGGCCGGCACCGTTTCCTCAGGACCGAAATTCACCATGTCGATTGCGCCCGGGCAGACCAGTTGCGGAATGCCCTTGCGGCCCGCCGCTTCCAGTCGGTGCGCACCTGCGCTCATGACACCGCCAACCAGTTCGTCTGCGAGTTCCGTGGTCGTCATGTCGAGAATGCCGCGAAATACGCCGTCTTCGATCAACTGTTCCATCGCTCGTCCGCCGGTTCCGGTGGCGTGAAAGACGAGAACTTCGTAGCCTCTCTCCTCGAGGACGTGGCGTGCGGCCGTGACACAAGGCGTCGTGACGCCAAACATGGTCGCTGCAATCGCGGGCTTCTCGTCGAGGGCGCCTACCGGCTCCAATCCAACCATGCCGCAGATCGCCCCCGAAGCATTGCTGATAATTCGGCGCGAGACGTAATTCAAACCCGCGATGTCGAGCACCGAAGGCATCATGCAAATGTCTGTCGTTCCCACGTAGGGCTTGATATCGCCGGAGGCAAGGGTGGAAACCATCAATTTCGGAAAGCCGCATGGGAGCGCACGCATGGCAGCGGTTGCAATTGCCGTACCCGCAGAACCGCCCAGTGAAACAACTCCATGAATGGCGCCTTGTTCAAAAAGCCGCCAAACAATCGCTTTCGCCCCAACCGCCATGGCGGTAACGCTCCGACCTCGGTCTCTTTCCGTTTTGAGCGCTTCGAGATTCTCGTTTGCCGCAGCAGCCACCTCCGCTTGCGAGACGTCGGGCTTAAAGGGTGGATTCCCAAGCACGCCTACATCGATCATTATCGTGCGCAGGCCCGCTCGCTCAATCTGTTCTCGCAGGAAGGAGAATTCTTCCCCCTTGGTGTCGAATGTGCCGATCAGCGCAACGGTCCTGGTAGTCATCGGATCAACTTTTCTGGAGCTCACCGGGCGCAAGCACCTTGCACTCCGGCATCGCGCGGAGAATCGCCTCTGGGCCTGGCGGCGAATAAATGGCAATCAGTTTCAAAGGCTCCCAGCCAGTGTTCACCGTGGAGTGGTAGATGTCGGCAGGAATGTGAATCATGTCTCCGGCGCCGACGGGTTCCCATTGTTCGCCGTCAATATCGATCATCTGCCTGCCTTGTCCGGAGACTACGTAGAGAACCTCTTCGGTGCCCGGGTGATTGTGCCGCGCGTGGCCTTTCCCAGGCTGCAAGAGCACAACTCCCATGGTGAAGCGCTCCGTGCCTGTGACGCGCGGTTCGCTCAGCCACTTGATTGTTCCCCATTCAAAGACCTGCGTTTCGACAGCAGCGGGTGTCACGAAACGGCGACCGGAGAAGGTAGACATGCTCGCTCCTTTATTTCGTATGGATGCTCAGGTTTTTGAAATTCCTTACCTGCTCCGTAATGGCGCGCTCGGTGGGAAGACGCTCAATGCTCGAGGCGCCAAAGAATCCGCAGATTCCCCTGGTCCGACTGAGGACGTACTGAACATCGTCGGGCTCGGCAATCGGGCCGCCATGACAAAGGACCAGAATCTCAGGGCGGATGGAGACGGCTGCTTGCTGGATAGATTGAATGCGGTCAACCGATTGATCGAGGGTGAGGGCTGTCTTAGCGCCGATGGTTCCTTTTGTGGTCAATCCCATGTGCGCGATCAATAGATCTGCGCCTGCTTTTGCCATGGCCTTGGCCTCGTCTTCATTGAAGACGTATGGGCAGGTGAGCAGGTCCATGTCATGCGCTTGAGCAATCATCTCGACTTCCTGGGCGTATCCCATGCCGGTTTCTTCCAGGTTCTCGCGGAATTGACCATCGATCAACCCCACCGTCGGAAAATTCTGCACTCCCGCAAAGCCTAGTTGTTTCAGGTCGCGAAGAAAAACATCCATAACGCGAAAAGGATCGGTCCCACAGACGCCGGCCAACACCGGTGTGTTGCGAACGATCGGCAGTACTTCGCGAGCCATCTCGAGGACGATGGCGTTCGCGTCCCCATAGGGCATGAGACCAGCCAAAGATCCTCGCCCGGCCATGCGGTAGCGGCCAGAATTGTAGATGATGATGAGATCCGCGCCTGCAGCTTCGGCGCACTTGGCGGAGATTCCCGTGCCGGCACCGGCGCCGAGAATGGGAGTTCCGGCCGCGCTACTCGCCTGCCATCTCTTCAGACACGCCGTTCGGTCCATCATGCCCCTTCTCTCATTTGCCAGCCTGGATCACGACGCCACTATACGGCTACTGACGGCCAACTCAAAAATGAAATTTGAGACTAACCGCAATCTCCAATTTGTCAAAGAGGGCAATCGGCCAGATTGTGCACTCAGCCGTTCGTATAGCCAAGCCAGGAGGGGTTCTTGATTGTCCCGTCAAAGTGCGAACTCGTCTTGAAGAGCTCAAACTTGCCGGTCAAGGCCGCTTCCCGCGTCTTCGCCAAAATGGCGTCAACTTGCTGACGGTCTAAAGGCTTGAAGCTTTGCACTGCCTGGAGTGCCTGGTCGAGAATCGCTGGAGAATCAATGCCAGTGATCACTACTGACGCAGGCGAGTTCAGCGCGAAGTGCATGGCCTCCATTGGAGTCACAGTGTTGCTGTCAAGAATGAAATGATCGCCAAACGTCTTCATCCCGAGGATAGCCGTGCCATACTCCTGCGCCTTCGGCGCTACCTGATTTAGAAATGACCGGAAATGCGCGTCCATCACATTGATTGGCATCTGGACGGTGTCAAAGTGAAAGTTCTGTTTGCTGGCAACCTCAAACATGCGGAGGAGAACGCTGGGATCCTTGTGGCCCGTGAAGCCGACGAAGCGAATCTTGCCTGCCTGCTTCGCCTCCTGAACAGCCTCCACCGCGCCGCCAGCCGCGAAAATCGCATCCGGATCATCGAGACGAATCACCTCGTGAAACTGCATCAGGTCGATCACATCTGTCTGCAGGCGTCCAAGCGATTGCTCGATTTGGACTGCGGCAGTCTTCTTGTCTCGGCCATCGATCTTTGTCATCAGGAACACTTTTTGCCTGTAACCGTCGCGAAGTGCCTGGCCCATGCGGATTTCGCTTATGCCGCCGTTGTAGTCCCAACAGTTGTCCATGAACGTGATGCCGCGATCGATCGCGGTGCGAAGCAGTCGGATGCTCTCGTTCGGGTCCCGTTGTTTTCCGATATGGAAGCCGCCCATTCCGATCGCAGAAACACGCTCGCCCGTGCGCCCCAACTCGCGATAGATCATGTTTGGAGACTCCGGTCGATGAGCGACCGTGGAAGATGCTATCCCCTGGGCTTGCCCTGTCGCCGTGGTCGCCGCACCGGCGATACTAACTGCAGCTGATTTCAGAAAATCTCTGCGATCCACGAATGACCTCCTTTCACGAAAGCTTTCTCTGTTGGATGCAGCATAATCTGTCGGTCAGATCAGAAAACCAATCTACTCCGTCGCGAACTTTTCCTCCTTGAGAATGCGTTGATAGGCCGGCAGCGTCAAGAAGTCCATGCACTTCGGCGCCCGGACCAATTCACGCATCAAATCCGCGGGATTGTCGTCCGCGGGCAGAAAGTTGCGGCCGGCACTATTCTCTGGGGAACTGGTGTCGTTGCGTCCACAGCTAGGCGGTGGTTAGGTACGGAAACAGACAAGTCCGAGAAGGTGCTGGCGACGCGACTTCGCGACCAGGACCACACCTGCGTGAATTCCATATCACTTGCCGCACGTAACATCTTTCCTGCGGTTCAACTTCATAAAGCGGCGACTTCTTAGGGTATTTCTCAGGGTATCTCTCTAAAAATAAAGCACAACTCGTTTGTTATCCGTGCGATTCGAATCCCTCCCTTGCCATCCCTCCAAAGGTATCCAATCGCTCTACTCGGGAAATACGAATCCGAGTTGGGTTCCTGCTGAGAGTATTGATCCCATAGCTGACCTGTTGGCGCCGAGTGACTGACGGAAAGCGGGATCACCCTAGACCAAGCCAGAACATTTTGTCTACAGCAACGGAAGTCATTTCTTCCCTTGGTGGAGATCTGCTTTGAGCAGCTGAATGGATGAAGATTTTCCTCACATCACTTTGTCCCCGTCGACCGATATCATGATTTGCAGTTTGAAACCACATATATAGCCAGAATGGACCGATCGAACGTGCATCAAGTATCCCGGCCCCTAGGCAAGAAGCAAGGAGACGATTGTTGATCTCACGCAGGGAACTTATCAGGAATGCCGGCTATCTGACTATCGGAGCAGCCGCGCCGACCGTGCTTCATGCGCAAAGCCCGTACGAATTCAGTTACTCGTGGAACCGGGAACTCGCGGCGAAGTTTGTCGCGCGCGCCGAGGCTCTCAAGCCGGTGCTTCATGAGGTCACTCAACCGGCACTGAACCTGGTAAAGCCCGAAGCCGACGCTTCTCGATATCTGCGATGGAAGATGGTGGCGGATGGCCAACCGGAATCGCTCCGATCCAAATCCTTCCGCGCGGGAGATAGTTTTATCGTCGACTTTGGCGGGCATCGGACAGGCTATCTGTCCTTCTCTATCGAAGGCGTAGGCCGCAGTGTAGATGCTCCTACCCGCCTTCGCTTGACGTTTGGAGAGGTGCCTGGCGACGTTGCGGAACCGTTGCATCCCTATCGCGGAACTCTCAGCGAAGCTTGGCTTCCAGAGGAGACCATCAATGTCGATTTCCTTCCGCAAAAAGTGCGCATGCCAAGACGCTACGCCTTTCGGTATGTGAAGGTGGAAGTGATCGCGACATCGCCCAACTATTCGGCGCAGTTCAGCAATTTCGAAGCGTCGGCTGTCACATCCGCACAAGGGACAATTCCTTCGCTTCCCGATTCCGTACCTGCGAGCCTGAGGCGCATCGACGAAGTCAGTATCGCCACTTTGCGCGACTGCATGCAGACAGTCTTTGAGGATGGGCCTCGGCGCGACCAGCGGTTGTGGATAGGAGACCTGCGCCTGCAGGCTCTTGCGAATTACTCGACCTATCGAAATTTTGACCTGGTGCGGCGCTGTATGTATCTCCTGGTTGCGTTTCCGCGCGAAGATGGATTGCTGCACGCCGACGTATTTGAAAAGCCGATGCCAACGATGGCCGGAGATGTGTGTCTGGATTACGCTGCCTTGTTCATGGCTGTGCTCGCGGACTACGTCAAAGCATCGGGTGATTTGGCTACCGGGAGAGAATTGTGGGCTGTGGCCAAGCGTCAGCTTGAAATCATCTCGAAGAATCTCGACGGCAACGGCCTCTTTGTCGATCCAAAGAATGTTTGGATCTTTGTCGACTGGAAGTCGGCACTCGATCGTACCGCATCGATGCACGGAATTCTTTTGTACTGCTATCGGCAAGGTCTGGAACTTGCGGGCTCCCTGGGAGATAGTCGTGCTGCGAGCGAATACACCCGCACGATCGACCGGATGACTTCGGCTGGGCGCGCCGCTTTCTACGACAGTGAGCGAAAGGTTTTCGTGAGCGGCGCTTCGCGCCAGGTGTCCTGGGCGTCTCAGGCGTGGCTAGTGTTAGCCGGCGTTGCGACTGGGGAAACCGCCGCTGAAACGCTACGCAATGCTATGGCGGACCCCAACAGCGTTCGTCCTGGTGCTCCGTATATGTATCACTATGTTGTCAGCGCTCTCCTGGCGTGCGGCCAGCGGCAACAAGCGATGAAACTGATCGAGGAATACTGGGGCGCGATGGTGACGCATGGAGCGGATACGTTCTGGGAGGTCTTTGATCCCACCGACTCGCACACGTCGCCTTATGAGGATGTCCATATCAACAGTTTCTGTCACGCATGGAGTTGTACGCCGGCATTCCTGCTGCGCAGTTGAAATCTAGCCTGAGATTCTTGCGTCATTGCGATTCGCCGCCGATCAGAAGGTCGGTGCGGCAAATCGCTGGTTGTGAATATGCTCCTGCGAACTGCAGGCATTCGCCCTGAATTCGGCCCTCTCTTCTCTACTCCTCCCGCATCAGAATCATCGGGTTTACTCCTAGCGCCTTTTGAGCTGGAATCCAGGCGGCCGCCAGTCCCAGCGCCAGCATCGTCATAACTACTCCGACCAGCACCACCGGATCATTCGGCGCGGCCTGGTACACGATGTACGACAGCACCTTCGTCGCCAGAATCCCCAGCACCATTCCAGCCACCGAGCCCGCAGACAGCAGCACGAGCGCGCGCCCCAGTGCAGCCCAAAGGACTTCCTTTCGGCGTGCCCCCAGCGCAATGCGAATTCCAAGCTCGCGCAGCCGTTTGCTCACGGTATACGAGGCCATGCCGAAGATTCCTGTCACCGCAAGCATTGCACCGAGCAGCCCCAACACGCCCAGTGCTACCGTGGCCACCCGCGCCGCAAACAACGCGGAACTCATTTCCTGGTCCCACGTCTTGACTGAGAAAGGTAGCCCCGCATCCAGCCCGTGCAGTGTCTTCTCCAGCGCAACGGCAATCTCCTGCGTATCGCGTTTCGATTTGACCAGTAACCACGTGCCGCTCGATAGATGCTGCTGAAATGAGAAGAACATTGCCGGCTGCTGATCCTCGGTGAGAGACCGGTATTTCCCGTTTTCCACCACGCCCACCACTTCTGCCCGCGTACCGTTCCAGTACTTGAAGTGGCCGCCGATTGCCTTGTTCACAGATCCGAAAACCTTGACCGCAAATTCCCTATTCACCAGAGCCACTTTGGGCGCCTTGCTGTCGTCGCGGAACGTCAGGTCTCTGCCTGCGAGCAGCCGCGTACCCGCTGCTTCAATGTATCCCGGCGAAATGTGATAGTTCATGGCATCAGCGGTCACATTGGTCGGCCGGTAATCGGTCGTGCTGTCGGTATAAACATAGGAGTCGCCACCGCCAAGGCCTAATGGCAGGTGGTCGGCATAGCCCACGTTTGTCACGCCAGGAATGGCAGCCACCGCGTCAAGCATGCGCCGCTGCATCTGCGACAACTGCTCCTCGGTGTAGCCTGCCATGTGCAGCTCCGTTCCCACGATCATCACGTTTTGCGGTACAAAACCGAAATTGCCGTGCATCGATCGCGCGAGGCCTCGCACCGCCACCAGCGAAGACGTGACCAACACCGCGCAAATGGCAATTTGAAGCGCCAGTAACACGTCCCGCACGGTGAAGCGCCGCAACCCGACTACGCTCGCCGCACCGGTGCGAATTACTTGCCACGGATCCGCCCGCAATACCTGGCGTACCGGAACCATTCCGAACAACAGGCCGCTCACCAGCGCAAGCAGGAGCGCAACTACGTACGTGCCTGCATCCGGATTCACCGGAACATTGATTGGCGTATCGGGAATCGGCTGCCACGTACTCAACACGCGCAGGACCACGATGCCTCCCGCCAGCCCGACCGCTCCGCCTGCCAGAGAAACCAGCACCGCCTCAGTCAGCAATTGCCGCAGGATCAGCCCGCGACGCGAACCGAGTGCCAGCCGCAGCGCCGTCTCCTTCGCGCGATCGGCTGCTCTTGCCGCAAACAGGCTTCCCAGGTTGGCGCAAGCGGCCAGCAGAATAAGTCCCGCCAGCAGCATCAGGCCCGCCATAAAAGCCCTCGCCGGGCCGCCGAGCATATCACCCACAAGGCCCGGGCGGGCCAGAGAGAACTTCACGCCCTCGTCGTCGGCCGGATAGGTTTTAGACAGCCATGAACCGATGCCATTCAAATCCTCGGCCGCCTGTGTAGTGCTCACCCCAGGCTTTATGCGACCTATCACGAACGCCGAGTGATTGCCCCGTTCCTTGAGCGCGTCATAGCCCAGGATGGTGGGCTGCTCGACCATCGGGATCCAGAACGCCGGCGCGAAGAATAGTTCAGTACCCCTGAATCCTGGCGGAGCTACGCCAATGATCGTTAACTGGCGCTTGTTGACACTCACCGTCCGGCCCACTACTCCCGCATCTTCATGAAAATGACCACGCCAGTAGGCGTAGCTCAGAACCACATACGGAGCGCTATTGGGACCCTTCTCATCGGCAGCATGATAAAAACGCCCGAGATGCGGCTGAATCCCAAGAGTGTCGAAGTAGTTTCCACTCGCCAGGTACGGCCACGCAGTCGAGGGATTCCCGCCGGTATCTATCCCCACAGGGCCCACGATGTTGTACGTCGCCACACTCTCGAACGACCGGTTCCGATCACGCAGATCAAGGTAATCAGGATAGGACTGCGACGGATACTTGTCGCGCTGGAGCATATAAAGACTCTGCGCATTGGGCACATTCACCGGCCGCAGCACAACCGCGTTCAACACGCTGAATACCACCGCATTCGCACCAATCCCGAGCGCCAGTGTCACAATCGCCGTCACCGTGAATCCCGGAGACTTCCTCAGCTGTCGAAACGCAATTCTCAGGTCATTCGTCATCTTCGCCACCCTTGCATTGAACTACGGCTGCGCCCGGCACATGGTTCCCATTGAAATGTGGCCTGTCCTTGTGTATACGCAACCCGGGACCCAAGTTTATGGAGCTGCGCAACGCTTCATTGTGATTCCCAGCACATCCGTTGAGCCGCGGTGCGAGACAACGAAATGCTGCAAGTTTCTGATTGTCGGCGATCGCATCGGCACCGTTTCTTGTCGAATGCACCTATGTGTTCGCATTGGTCGAGTACCTGAACGCATGCAAACCCTACTGATACTTCTGCCAGTTCTACCTTGATGGGAATTCCCGGTAGGATTTGCCCACTCATTGATTTAAGTTGCCCAATTGCTGCCTGAATCGGCGCAACTCGATGGTAAGGAGTCATAAAATGGAGCAGATTATGAACTTTCCAGGCATTCTCAGTCTCTGCGCGTTGCTTTGTTTGTGGGTTTCGGCCCGGCTTGGCGTTTTTGTGCGAGGAAGAATGCGCGCGGTCGATCTCAGCGAACTCGACGAATTCGGAACCGTTCTCGGCGCGACGCTGACTCTTCTTGGACTCCTGATCGGTTTCACCTTCTCAATGGCCATCAGCCGCTACGACCAGCGCAAGAACTACGAGGAGGAAGAGGCCAATGCGATCGGGACGGAGTACGTCCGCGCCGACCTGTTGCCAGAGCCGGCTCGTACGAAAGTGCAGGCACAACTCGTGCAATATCTCGATCTGCGAATCCAGAGATACGACGCCCATGCCACAGACGACGTCTCCGGACTTGCCGCCAGAACGGCAGACAGTCAGAACATCATGTGGAACGAAACAAAAAGTGTGGCAAACGTGAATCCAAACCCGATCATTGCCACGGTGGTTGTCGGAATGAACGACGTTCTGAATCGTCAGGGGTATACCCAGGCTGCCCGGCTGAACAGAATCCCCGTTTCCGCCTGGGCGTTAATGTTTGTAATCGCATTGCTCGCCAACTTTCTGATCGGTTTCACCGGGAAAAAGGCCGGCAACACCAGGCTTCTGATTGTTCCTCTCGCCGTCTCGATATCGTTCCTTCTCATTGCCGACATCGATAGCCCGCAAGGAGGAATCATCCGCATCCAACCTCAGAACCTGCAGATTCTGGCAGACTCCCTGCGACCCAAATAGTTCGTTGCCCCTTTTGATCGGCGTTCAGTGCGAAGGCAGTCCCGGGCAGTTTAAGATGAAACGGAATATGGCGGATGACCTCAACCAACCGGCCCACACTCTGAGCAATCCACCGCATCCCGGCATGGCTTGGATACCCGGCGGCGCGTTCCGCATGGGTTCAGAAGACTTCTACCCCGAGGAGCGGCCTGTTCATGAAGTGAGCGTGGATGGCTTCTGGATGGATTGCCGCGAGGTCACAAACGAACAATTTGCGCGATTCGTCGACGAGACTGGCTACAAGACGCTCGCCGAGCGTCCTCCGAATCCTGCGGATTTCCCAGGCGCGCCTCCCGAAAATCTCGTGCCCGGCTCCCTGCTCTTTCACAAGACAGCGGGGCCGGTCGATCTTCGCAATTACGTCAACTGGTGGACGTGGATGCCGGGAACGAGCTGGCGTCATCCGCGCGGGCCAAATTCCTCACTCGAAGATCTCGCGCAACATCCCGTCGTCCATGTTGCTTACGAAGACGCAGAAGCTTATGCGCACTGGGCCGGGAAGGATCTGCCGACCGAATCGGAATGGGAATTTGCAGCTCGCGGTGGTCTTGAGGGAAAGAAGTATACGTGGGGCGATGAAGATTCTACCGACGGCCAGAGGATGGCCAACAGTTGGCAGGGAGAATTTCCCTGGCAGAATCTGCTGATGGATGGCTACGAGGGGACTTCTCCCGTGGCTTCGTTCCCGCCCAATGGCTACGGTCTTTACGACATGGCCGGCAATGTGTGGGAGTGGACCTGCGATTGGTTTGTTCCGCGCCACGCCGACGAGGTCGTTGCGCCCTGCTGCGGCCCGGCAGTCAATCCGCGTATCGTCTCCCCCGCGAAGAGTTACGATCCCGCACAGCCGCAATTTCGAATTCCGCGCAAGGTTGTCAAAGGCGGCTCGCACCTCTGCGCGCCAAATTATTGCCTGCGTTATCGTCCTGCAGCGCGCCAGCCGCAGATGATCGATACCAGCATGAGCCACCTCGGGTTTCGCTGCATTGTGCGCAAAGCGGTGACCTGACCCAAATAAATCGCCCACGCCGAACAACCATCATCCCAGAGGGGACACTCCATCCAATGTCGAACAGAAATCGTGTGATCGGTAACAGGAGTTGGCCCGCAATGGGATATTTCCCCTTGATAGCAGTCAGTTGCTGTCTTATATGTTCCGTCAGTCTTGCACAGCAACCCGAACCGGGGGTCGTGCCCGACGCACCGTCGCCGAGCACGCAATCGCAAACCACTCCGCAGGAGGCAAACCCAATCCAGACTGGAGTGAACTTCGTCCAACTTCTCGAGCGGAAATCGCTGGTCTTCCCTGATATGGCCACCAATAAGGGACCTCTCGACAGCTGGGGAAAGCTCAAGCTTGCGGCAAATAACAGCATCTCATTCGGAACTATTGGCTCATCTCTCATTGGTGCAGGCTTTGGCCAGGCAATCGATAGCCCGTCCGGGTACGGCCAGGGCACTTCCGGCTATGGCAAGCGTTTCGGATCCAGCCTGGCCCGTTCCGCCTCAGAAAACTTCTTTGGAACCTTTCTCCTCGCATCCGTCCTGCATCAGGATCCGCGCTTCTACGTCAAACAAAACCTCGGTTTCAAACAAGCAGTCAAGTACAGCGCCGTCAGAATGCTGTACACACGCAGCGACTCGGGAGGCCGTGTGATTAATTATTCCGGTCTGCTGGGCCCGCTGGCCGGCGAGGCTCTCGCGAATGCATACTGGCCTGAACAAGATAGAAGCGTGGGCAGCACCTTCACCCGATACGCTGGCGATTTAGCTTGGAAGTTCGGAGGAAACCTCTTCCGCCAGTACTGGCCTCAAATCAACCGAAAGCTGAAACTCGCCCCCGCAGTAAACGAGTCCGACATCCCGTCTTCCAAAAAGCGCTGACAGAGCCAAACAAGATCGCCAGCGAACAAAGCGAGTGGCGGTGAAGTTTCAATAGGTTGTCCATTCCGGTGCGCGACATGGAAGCAAATGCAGCCTTGCCTTCCGACAGCCGCAAGCTTTCCGAAATTGAGCCTGGAATGGCTGAAATCAAGATCAAAACAATCCCAGGCAAGCGCGCCTCGGCTTTAGCTGCATCTTGGCCGCCCGTGAGACCAAATACGCTTGGGCCCCGACTCCCGCGAAATTGACCCTGAAGTCCTGGGTCTGCAGAGGTTCCCGCACACACCTGACTGGAGTGTTGATCTCCGCTGTCATATTCGGTTTTTCAAAAATTCAAGATCTGTTTACATCCCATTGCCTGAGCCCTTTCTAGGATGGGCGGGTTATGCCAATTCCCCGGGAGGAAAAGTCGGAATGAAGAATGCCTTGATTACTCTACTCACCGTCGCCGCGTTGGCGATTTCAACCCCACTCCAGATCCACGCGCAAGTGACCCTCATCGCCAAAGGAACGCTCACCAGCAGTCCCGCCGGCAGTTATGCCGATCTCTCCGGCCTCAAAGGGACGCTCGAAAACGGCGTTCGCGCAAACCTTCTCGGCGGCCTCGGATCAGGAATCGCTCATGTTTCCGGCGATGAATTCCTTGCCCTTCCCGATCGCGGCCCCAATGCGGTCGGCTTCGATTCCGCGATTGACGACACAGCAAGCTACATCGACCGCTTTCACACGGTGCGCATGCATCTCCAGTCAAACCCCGGGGGGACGCTTCCATTCACCATCGCTCCGCAACTCACCTCGACGACGCTGCTCAGCAGCATCACTCCGCTTGTCTACGGGTCTGGAGACGGCCTCGGCGTCGGCTCCGGCGCTCCTCCGCAAAATCGCCGGCTGTTCCACTACTTCACTGGCCGCTCCGACAACTTTGACCCCGATCGCACCTCCGGCGACCCCCGCGATGCGCGATTTGATCCCGAAAGCATCCGCGTTTCTAACGACGGCCTCAGCGTGTTTATTTCCGATGAATATGGACCCTATGTCTACCAATTCGCGCGCTTCGGCGGATTCCGCGTGCGCACCTTCCGGCTGCCAGCGAAATTCGATGTGAGCCTTCTCAGCCCGCAGGGAGCAGTCGAGATCGCAGGCAACATCAGCGGAAGAGTCGCAAACAAAGGCATGGAAGGCCTCGCCATCACACCTGACGGGCGTACGCTTGTTGGCATCATGCAAAACTCGCTCATCCAGGACGCGGCCGAAGGCGGCGACGCCGCCAAACTCCTTCGCATTGTCACCATGGACGTTCGGTCTGGCCGCACCGTGCATGAATATGCCTATGTGCTGACCACCGGCACCGGAGTGAGCGACATCCTGGCACTCAACAACCACGAGATGTTGGTCGATGAACGCGACGGCAAGGGCCTCGGCGACGGCAGCAATGCCAAGGTAAAACAGGTCTTCAAGATCGATCTCGCCAACGCAGTCGATGTGAGCGAAATGAACGGCACAGCCGCCGCCAGCAACAGAGTCTCGAAGACCCTCTTTCTAGATGTCGTCAAGGCACTCACTGCTGCGGGATTCACGACAGACCAGATTCCCGCCAAGATTGAGGGATTGGCCTTCGGACCCGACGTTTCAGGCGCAAGCGGCGTCATGCACACCCTATGGGTAGCGAACGACAACGACTTCCTGCAAGACCTCAACGGTCCCAACACCAATCCCAACCAGTTCTTCGTCTTCGGTTTCACTGTGTCCGATTTGGCGGGTTCAACATTCGTGCCCCAACGGGTCGCCCTGGCCTTCTAGGTTGGACAGTCGGCCATTGCACCGAACTGTGATTCTTTCGAAGGGCCGGTTCCCATGCGCATCCGGCCCTTTTTTTTCGCCACCGAATAACACCGGCGTCCTTGCCTTGTCGGCGCTTCCTCAACCGATTTGATAGAAGTGACGTAACGCCGGGCGGCACTATCTCGGAGTCCATTGAGGATGACTGGTAAAGAGTCCTCCGAGAAATCCGAGTTGATAAACGAGGAACGAGCCGAAACAAAGACTCGCCATCCCTGAGGCGGCGCCTACCCACGTACCCAATTTCTTAAAGCGATCTCCTGCAAATGTAAGAGGAACTGCGATTGCCGCGGTCATGCACATCATCCCAATCATCGTTCCAGCACCGAAGATGAGCAGATAAACGGTTGCCCAGATCGGGTTGTGAATCGTCGACAGAACCAATAACGCCACCGCCGCGGAGCCGGCCAACCCATGAACAAGGCCGATGGCAAGAGGCCTCAAGCATTGAAAGAGACCGATGCGGCCAACGGTATTTTCGAGTAGCTTCTCCATTCTTGATGCGCTGTTTTCTTGCGGCGCTGAGGCTGCGGTGCCGGTGGGAGTTGCAAGCTTCGGAGTGAAGTAGCTGGTTAGCTTCTGCATCACGCCGGTGAGGTTCAGGACTCCCAGCAGAATAAGCATGAGGGCCACGCTGAATTCCAGGAACAACCCCAGACGCGGTGGAATCTCAAATCCGAAAAGGATGATGAGAGAGCCCACGATGAAGATGGTGATGGTATGCCCCAAGCCCCACACGGACCCTATGACGGCTGCATTTCGTATGCTTCGCTGCTTGCTTACAATTGTTGAAATAGCGACTACATGATCGGCATCGGTGGAATGCCGCATTCCAAGAATGAGCCCCAGGCACGTCACGAACAAGATGGGCCCAAGCCTTTCTTTGGAAAGCAGGTGCCCGTCAATGCGAACTGAGGATAAGGCTTGAATCGCCAAGGTCAGGCCAAGCACCGTGATGAAGGCGGAAGATGCGATCGGAAGCCAACGCCTGGTGAGTGGACCGTCAACCTGAAGGCGCCCCATGAATCGGCGCGCGTACACCATCAACATTCCAAATCCAATCAGGACCGCGGCAAGTCCAGTGCTGAAGGCTAAGATCAGGAAAAACCCAAAGCCGACTCTATGCAGCGCAAAAGCACTCAACAGCACAATCAGAGCAGCCGGGCATGGAATGATTCCCCCGGTGATTCCCAGCGTAAAGAGTTGCGCCAGGCTCACGGATTGAGTTGATGTCGCGTTGCTGCCTGCGGCACTACCCTTTATCTGTTCCTCTTTAGGGTTCTTCCAAAATATCCAGTGACCGTGAGACGCACCTGCAGCATGGGAGTGATCGGCTGATGTGCCGGCCACGCGACTCACCAGCATGTAGCAGCCGAGCCCGGCGATCGTGACACCAGAGAGGGCGCCCAACCATGGATAGAGTTGCTCAGGGACAATGTAGCGCGATGCGTACAAAGTGATTGCGCCGAGAGTGAATACGCCGGCCGTATGCGAAACAGTGACGATGATTCCAAGAAGGAATGCATGACGCGCCGTTCCCTTCGATCCGACCAGATAGGCGGCGACGATGGTCTTGCCGTGGCCAGGCTCCAGTGCGTGGAGACCTCCCAGGCCAATCGCAATGAGTGCCGCGGTGAACAGGAACCACGCGCTCAGTTTTTGGGCCTGAATCAATTCCGTAAATCTACTGCGGGGTGTCTGCTGTCGATTCGGTTTGAGAAGAATCGGGGCGGACGCCACTAATGCTGACGGCTGCATGACGGGCGTTGTCAGAGCTGGTGAAGTTACAGGCGCCTTGGTGCGCAGTCGGGACACTGCTTCTGCATGATTCACTGCTGTAGATGCGCTAGCCGCAAGAGTCTCCGCCCGCCGAGTGATCCGAACCGGCTCCGCTTCGGCGGGTTTTGCTGTCAGGGGTGGGAGAGTGGCGACAACAAAAGCTTCAAGGTCCTGAGGTGGGCCGGTAAGTAGATCGGTTGGATAATTACTCAGTTCCCCACTGCGGTCAGTTGCAGGAACTGAACTGCGCAGCAACGAGCCTGCGGCAGCAAGAGCCGTAATCTCCTTCCAGCCGGCATGCCCTGGGTAGTTCGTGTCTTTATAGTGAAGGCGGACAGACTGCCCGTCCATCTGCGCTGATGTTGAGGGATAGACTGCCTCATACACGAAGCCCATCTTCATCGTGGGAAGTCCACCCGCCCCCGAGGGAAAGATAATGCTGCTTGAGATGAGGCGAAGAAGGACTGGACTGCCATCCATTTCGAGAATCAGCCCGCGTCCGAGTTCAGCCGCTCGGACGTCAAGGTAGCTACGAACTTCCCGGGAATTCGGATCGATACCATTTGCGGAAATGTTCGCCTGCTGCAACTCCTGGTACGTAGGAATCTCCGCCAGATCGATGAAATATCGGATGCGGATTCGGTCATTCTCAATGGTGATATTGGAGTAATGGTTGACACTGAAATTACCCATTGGATGGCCTGAAGCCAAACGACAGAACCCGAGCAGGAAAAGCAGCGCCAGGACTCTGCCAAGCGCTCTAGTGACCGTTGGCATTCGAACCTCCCATCTGCGCGGGTTGCATATCCAGTGCAGCAAGTCGCTGTTGCGCCGCATCTGCGTAGGTCAGGTGAAAATGAGGGTTGATGTTAAGCGCTTGCTGCAGCTCACTTCGAGCCTGCTCTCGGTGGCCCAGCCCCGCGGCAATCATTCCGGAATGGAAGAGCAGCAGCGGGTCCCGAGTGCCGAACTTCAATGCTTTGTCGCTTGCGTCCGCGGCCTCTGTCAGCTTGCCGTTTTTATAGAGAGCCCATGCCAGCGCATCCCAGGTGTAGATGTCGTGCCGCACCTCAAGCTCTTTCTGCGCGAGATCGATAGCCTCAGGGAGCTTCCTGTCATGGTCAGCGTAAAAGAGAGCCAGATCGCGATTGTGCAACACCTGATTGATACGTCCGAGCCTTCCGATGTATTCGACCAGCGCGTATTGCTTCTGCGCCTCTTCCTGATTGCCGGCTGTTGCATAGAGATCACCAAGCTCCGCAATGAAGAGAGGCATCGGCACAACCGCGATGGCCTTTTGATAGAGCACAATCGCTTCCTCATACCTGCCATTGTTGGCCCGGAGCTTGGCTAGCGCGGCCAAAACGCGATAGTCACCCGGATGAATGTTGAGTGCTGCAAGGTAAGCCGCATCGGCAGACGCTGTGTCTCCAGCCTGGGTCTCGTACTCTCCCAACTCGTAGTACAACCATGCCAGATTCTCGCTTTTGAGTTGAGCTTCAACTCCCTCAGCAACCGCGGTATTCATCAGAGCGATTGCAGCCGCCGTCTCCCCCGCGATGAACTTGAGGTAGGAGAGACGACTGTCTCGCGCATAGGCTGCACGCGGAGATAGTGTCATATCGCGCGGCGTCAGGCGGGCATAGGCGCTGCCTGCCTTCTCGTACTCACCCATATCTGCGTAGGCGTCTCCTACGATCGCGAAAGGCGAAACGTCTCCGGTTCCGAGCGACAACGCCTTCTGGGCATAGCTGAGAGCGTCGGTGAATCGATGCTCGCCCATGCAAACCTCCGCCATGGTCGCAAGGGCTGCATCCGCTGAAAAATCGGCGGACACGAGATCAAGCGACCGATTCAGGGCCTCTTCCGCAAGTTGATAGTCGCCTATATCGCCGGTCTCCCTGGCTCGCTGAAAATATGCCGCACCTAATCCTGCGTACCCGGCTGCATTCTTCGGGTTGCGCGCAACGACGCTCTGTGCGCTGTGAATGATGTGCGTCGTGCCGGTTGGCTGCGGCGTGAGCAAAGCCTCCGGGACAGGGGCAAATGCCGGGGCACTCGCGTTTCTTCTCACGGCGACAGCCGATGTTGTGCGTTCTGAGGGATTCGTCACGTTCGAGTTTCCATTTGGCGCAGAGTCCACGGATGAATCCGAGGCGCGTTTGACTTGAGATACCCTTCGCTCCTCTCCATGTGCAAACGTGTCCGGGCTAACGAACTTTCTTGCATCGAGGGCAAATTCTGAAGAGGGATTCGATCTAACCGAAAGCTGAAAGTACTTCTGAGCCTCCGCGCTCTTGTTGAGCTTTTGCGCAATGTGGCCTGCATGATTGAAGATCTGAGCGCTCTCGATACCAACCGCGATTGCCTTATCCACCTCGCCAGCCGCCTCCTGATACTGGCCATTGGCATATAGAGCCCAGGCATATGCATCGAGAGTCCATACATCCTGGCGCACCGAAATCTCGTGCTGCGCAAGCTTCAGCGCCGTGGGTGCGCTCTCCGCGCTCCCCGCGTACAGCAGGATGAGATCCAGCTTTGAATTGTCCGTGGATGTCTCCGGCGCGATCGCAAGCTTCTCAAATTCTGCCAACGTGGCGCGAGCCTCCTTAACCTGCCCGGCAGCGTCCTGCGCGTTCGCCAACTCAAAGAGGATATGAGGGTCGCGATCTACAAGCGATGCCTTTGTCCACAGTCGAACAGCTTCCGCTGGTTGATTCTGTCCCGAGCGAACGCGTGCCAGATTCTCGATCGTGTATGGATAGTTGGGAAACAGTTGCTCGGCCTGCGCCAGGGTCTGTTCAGCAACATCAAGCTGGCCCGAATCAATTTGAATAGCTGCAATCTGGTTGGCGATCCACGCGAGTTCTTCAACCTCAGCGGGCGATGTCTCTGAATACGCCAGGTTGAGAAACTCGATCGCCCCTGGTCCCTCGCCGAACAGCGTTCGCAGCTTTGCACCCACCATCAGCGCCGGTGTGTTGTTGGGCCGCATATCCATCATCCATTGCGCATTTGTTTCAGCTTCTGGATAGTTGCCGACCCCAATGTATGCCTCAGCGAGATATCCATAGGTCATCACATCATCCGGTGTTCGACGATGCAGAGCGGTGGCCAGTTCTCTCGCTTGAGCGAACTGATGCCGGCTCAGCAAAAGGGCCACCTGAGTTCGTTGCAACTGGAAGTCTGCCGGATCCAGTTTCAAACCTTGCGCGAGCGCCTCTTCAGCGTCCTTTAGATACTTCGGGTCGGCAGTCTCGCGACTTCGCCGTATGAAGGCGAGGGCAAGCTCGTTGTAAGCCTGCACCTTCTTTGGATCCGTCGCGATCTGTTGCCGAGCCGCTGCGATACGTTGTTGCGACGGAGTGTTCTGCTCAGAGGGCTGGTTACCTTCGCTCGGAGCCGGCGACGTGTTTTGCTGGGCAAGTCCGGGCGCACAGAGGAAACCGCAGACAAGAAACGCCGCTGCATGCAGAGATTTCATAAATGGCCCCGTCTCTTTAGGTGTCGTATCAACTGGTTCTCGGCGCGAAAAGTGAGTTCGCGCAGAGGACCAGGTGATGTTCAGTCGTTGAGTTCCATCTTCAATTGACGGGGCACGGCGACGGCCCGCCTTGATTTAGCGGCGGAGCTTCAGTGTTCTGAGAGCTTGAAGTAGTCGGCTGATCTCCGCAACCCGTAGGATCGCCCGGACTGATATGACGACTGTCTCGTCCGCTGTATGCGTAGTGCACATAGGGGAAGGTTTCCTGCGGTGGAACGTCAGGCGCATTGACCCCGTCGCCAATCAGGCTGTTGGGGCTGACACCAAAGCCGGGGCTGAGAATACCGCCACCGACCACACGAGCTGCAATATCGACGACGTCATCCGTCAGGCGGCGCCCATTGGGAAATCCAGCAGGATCGCCTCCAATCAGCCCGAGGCGGCTCCTGTTGGCAGGCGAAGTTGGGGGAACGCCAGTGTTAAGCCGCAGAAGGTCCGCAATCGGTCCTGAGGGCGTACCCTTAGGGGCGATCGGCGCGGCATATGTCACCAGGGGCAGCAAATCCGTTCGCGGTGGAGCAGGAATGTTGATCCCGTAGACCGCGTTGAAGACTCTCGCTATGAGCGGATCGAGGTCGAACGATGCAAACTGACTGTCGTACACCGGCTCGGACATGCTCCAGTAATCCTTGCTGCCCGTACCGATAACCAGTTCGTTGACGAGTGGATTGCCAAGACGTTGAACCTGTGCAAGCGGACCAACATTATGCAGAGTGCGAAGGTTTGGGCGAATGGTGACCTTAGCTCTGGAGGTTGTCGCCCATGTGCCAATGGTTCCCTTCGGATCGGTGGCGGCGTGGATAGCTCCGTCGCTCGTTAGCAGCCGGATCGGGACCTCGATGACAATGGTGTTGACGTTGAATCCCGCCACAGAATTTGGAGCCAGGTTGAGATAGTTATCTTTGTCCTGTGCGCTCGTGAGAACTCCGCCGCCGGCAGCCTGGCGAAAGTTGAAGCTATCGAATGCAGCGCCAAGATCGATGAAGAACGGATCGGCGACCGTGCCGGCAAAAACTCTGATGTCAGATGCGCCGCCATTGCCTTGCAGGGTATAGATTCCCTGCGAAGCCAGGGAGTCGTAATCCGGCATTGTGCGCGGCCCCACATTGCTCGGAACTGCGATAAGCGGATTTCCGGCCGTATTTGTCAGTGGGACACTGCGATGACCCTTGATCATGTTCACTGAAAATGTTTGTTGCAGGCTCAGGCCTGCAGCGCCGGGGCCACTCAAAGAGGTAATCGCGGGGGGCACGATGGGGGTTCCGGGGGCCACCGGAGCTGGCGAGTTTGCCGGCGCATTGATTCCGCCTCCTGCCCCAACGAAACCTGTAAAGACCTGAGGAGCACGAATGTTGGTCTGAAATCTGAACTGGAAAGTAACATCTTCTCGTGCATCGTGATCGTTATCGATCTTGATCTGATAAACGACCGACGGATCGAATGGAAAGTAGTTCGGTCCATTGCTTGGTTGTAGAAACGGGTCGACGTTCAGGACGAATGTGACTCGATCTGGATGGTCGTAGCTGACAAACGCATAAAAATCGGTGATGTCGGCTGTGTGATCCAGGGCGGTAATTGGCGCTTCACGATGGCTCGACGCAAAGGCGCCAGGCGGGAAGGCAATCAACAGACTCAATCCGAGTCCGATTGCAGACCTTAGTTTTGGCATAAGGCTCTCCTAGTTGACTTCGATCCTTTGAGGAATGGGCCGACCTGAACCAGGGGGAAGGAGACGGCATAGGGCTCAGGGAGTCGCCACTCGTTTGAATGAGGTACGCCTAAGCCTCGGCCTTGGATTGCGAAAACTGGGACGAATTAAGAAGAATTCCTATTGATAAGTTCGGGGGCGAGCACTGGACGGTTCCTGCGATGCCTAACGAACTGACCCCGGACATATCTTGATGGTTCCCGTCGGCAACATACTTGCGAGCGGTTGTCGATTGTCGCTAGACTCCTTCGCATGACGATATCGATTCCACAAGTCGCCAGATTCATTGCTGCTATGCTGCTTCCCCTCGCCGCAGTTGCAAGCCCGGCACAGGATTGGGCCAAGGCCCGGCTTGAAGCGTCACCCCGCCACCACGAGTACGTCACGCTGAAACACGACAACCGCGCAATCCAGGCCTTTGTCGTCTATCCAGAGATCAAAGACAAGGCGACAGTCGTCATTCTCATTCATGAAATCTTCGGCCTGAGCGACTGGGCCAAGGAGATGGCCGACGAGTTGGCGGGACAAGGATTCATCGTGATTGCGCCCGATCTGGTTTCAGGTCTCGGGCCGAACGGCGGAGGTTCTAGCGAGTTCCCCAGTCAGGACGCGACGGTCAAAGCCGTCTCTGGGCTCGATCCGAACGTGGTGAATGCCGACCTGGACGCTGCGGCCGAATATGGAAAGCATCTCTCTGCGGCCAATGGCAAGATCGCGACGGTTGGATTCTGTTGGGGTGGGGGCAAGTCATTCGCGTTTGCTGCGCACCGAAAGGACCTTTCCGCAGCCTTCGTCTTCTATGGACCGGGCCCAGCGGATGTCACTTCTATTACGGCTCCCGTCTACGGCTTTTATGCGGGGAACGATGCGCGAATCGGCGCGACACTCCCGGATACGGTGGCTGCAATGAAGGCCGCCGGTAAAACTTATGAACCCGTTACCTACGACGGAGCCGGCCACGGCTTCATGCGCGCCGGGGAAGATCCCAACAACACGGTGCCTGGAAACAAGACCGCCCGGGAGCAGGGATTCGCTCGCCTCGTCAAACTTCTCAAGGAGGCCAAGAGCGCGGCGTCGGTCCCGAACTCAGAATCAAGCGACGTGTTGGCCAAGGCGTCGGCGCCTCAGGCAAATTCGTGCCACGACACCAACAAACCACCCGCAACGGCGGGAACACGATAGTTTCCGCAGCCGTTGCGTGTGTCCGGTGCGACCGCTTGTTTTATTCTGCCAGCGCTGATTCGATCGCCTTTGTCATTTCCGGCGATTCAGGAGTAACCGCCGGTTCGAATCGTGCCACCGGCTTGCCATTTCGATTGAACAGGAACTTGGTGAAATTCCATTTGATGTCTCCGCCGATCGTCGGATTGACTTGCTTGTCAGTAAGGAACACGTAGAGCGGCGTCTTGTCTTCGCCCAGCACCGAAACCTTCGACATCATCGGGAAAGTTACGCTGTACTTTCTGCTGCAAAACGTCTTGATTTCCTCGTTCGTACCCGGTTCCTGCGATCCGAAGTTGTTCGCCGGGATGCCCACAATCACCAGGCCCTTGTCTTTGTATTTTTCGTAGAGAGCCTCGAGCCCCGTGTATTGGGGCGTAAAGCCGCATTTGCTGGCTACGTTCACTAGCAGAAGAACCTTGCCGTGATAGCTCTTCAGGCTTACCGGCTGTCCATCAATCGATTTCAAAGTAAAGTTGTAAACGGATTCTGCTGCCGCTGCCAGACTGCCTGCCGCAACACAAAACATCAGTGCGAGAACTAACTTGCGCATTCGATCCTCCGGGATTCGTCAGTGACATTGCTGAGTTGGAAAGCGAAAAAGCACCCCCGCCCATTGTATAGATGACTCGCATCCCCTGTATTGCCGTAAGACGAATTTCCCGCGGTCCATCTTCGCTCAACTTGACCGATGCAATTCGGTGGATCACTCGGTCCGAAGGGCCGTCATTGGATTGACATGTGTTGCCTTCCAACTGGGCGCGAATGCCGCCGCCAGAGCCGTCAGTAGCAGAAGCGATGCCGCTGCCCAAAGGCTGACGGCATCCGTGGGACGAACTCCAACCAGCATCCCCGCCACAAGTCGGCCAAGAGCCAGGCTTAGTACAAGGCCCACCGCAATTCCGTAGCAGGCAAGTTTCGCGGCGTGCTTTAGAACGGACCCGAGAATCACACCCCTCTCCGCGCCAAACGCCATCCGAATGCCGAACTCAAATGTTCGCTGCGACACCGAATATTCCATCGTTCCATAGACGCCGAGCATCGCCAGCAGCAACCCAACCCCGGCAAACGTCGAGATCAATGCAGCCCGAAAGCGTTCGGCCGCGATGGAAAGATTCACCATCGCGTCCATGGTCGTGAAACGAAGCGCGATCAAAGGATTCGCTTGCGTGATCTTCTCCTGCACAGCGTTCATAAGGGAGAGGGGCATCACTTGCGTCCGCAGCACAATATGAATCTGGTTGGCATAGAACGGATGTTGCGCCATCGGCATATAGAGCGCTGGACCGGGCTGCTCTGCGGGCGACTCCTGCCGCACATCGCCCACCACACCGATCACCGTCATCCACTTGTCTGAATCGAGCCCGCACTGAATCTGTTTGCCCAGAGGATCGATTTCGCCAAAGCTTTGCTTAGCAAGGGACTCGCTGATCACCGCTACGAATGTGCTGTCGAAAGCATCGGTCGCGCTGAAATCGCGTCCACTTTTTATCGGAATCCCCATCGTCTGAAAGTAGTCCGGACTGGCGACACTGAATATGGATGACGCGTCGTGCCCCGGATTGGCTGGGAGTCCACCCTTTGTTTTGTAGTAGCCATTCGAACCGTACGCTCCTGTCGGCAAGCCCATAATCCCGGCCACGCGGGTCACGCCCGGGATCGTCGCGAGTTGAGCGAAGAGATCATTAAATTGCCGCACAGCGTGATGTGCATCCTGTTCTGAGTGTGACGGCGCATCCGCATCCACGACCAGCAACTTTCGTGTCAGATATCCCATGTCGCGTGAATTCAGAGTCGTCATGGTGTGCAGAAGCAGTCCAGCACCCATGGCAAGCACAAAGGTTGCTGCTACTTCTGCAATCACCAGTCCATCGCGGAATCTTGTCGAGCCATGACGACTCATGCCGCGCGACGCGTCGTACTTCAGAGCCTCCGCCGGATCAACCTTGGCAGCCCTCAGTGCGGGCAAGATCGACGAAATCAGGGCCGTGAGCACCGAGAGGACAAGCGTAAACGCCAGCACCCAACCACTCAGGTGAATCTCATCCGCACGCGGCAGTTCTTTCGGAGCCATCGCCACCATAACGCGCACCGCGGGAAACGCCAGCAGCACCCCGGCAGTCCCGCCGATAAGCGAAACCAGCAGGCTCTCAAGAATCACAGGCTGCATCACCTGTCCACGCGATGAACCAAGGGCCTTGCGAATCGCAATCTCCCGCTGGCGCTCCATTGAGCGCACCAACTGCAGATGTGTCGCGTTGACGCAGGCAATCAGCAGGATCAGCCCCACCGTGCCCCACAAAAGCAGAAGCGTCGGCCGCGCCTCTCCCGTCATTGACTCCTGTAGCGATCGAGTTATGAATCGCTTGTTCCGGTTCTCAGTGGGATAGGCAATCTCGAGACGCCGCGAGATTCCATCCAGTTCGGACTGCCCCTTCTGCAGGGTGACATCGGGCCGAAGGCGGCCGACGGCTTTGTAATTGAATGCAGTCCGCGACTGCGACTCCGGCCGGAAGGGATAAGCCTCCCACACCTGCGTCTTCGCGGGAAAATCGAACCACGCCGGCAGCACACCCTGTAATCTCCAGCGGTTCGTTCTCCACTCGCAGCGTCTGTCCCAAAGCGGCCTGTACGCTTCCAAATTGATCGCGCGCAAACCGCTCCCCTACCAGCGCTGCCCGGTGCGCCTCTGCATCTGTAAACAACCGGCCCGCAATCGGCTGCAGGCTGAAGACCTTCGCAAAATTCGCATCCGCCGAAGTCACGACGGTATAGACGGAATGATCCCGAAGTTCTACCCCCAGGTTGCCACTCGAGTACAGACTCACTGCTTCAAAGCTCTGCGCTTGATTCCGTATGTCCACAGCGTCTGGTCCGGTCACGCGGGGCGCCGTGTGTCCGCTGTCTGTCCAGTGCGTATTCAAAACTGTGAGTCTATCCGCACCGGCGTAAGGAAGCGGAGCCAGAAGGATCGACTGGACCACGGTAAAGATCGCAGTATTTGCGCCGATCCCCAGAGCTAGTGTCAGCGTCGCCGTGGCGGTGAATGCCGGGTGCTTCAGCAACTGGCGAAATGCGAAGCGCAGGTCGCCCACAAATGTCCGCGCGACATTCTCCCAGCCGTACGAACTCACTCGCTCTCTGACGGCGATGAAATTGCCCATCTCCAGCCTGGCCGCCTTCTTCGCTTCGTCAACAGAGAGCCCACGCGCCTCCCATGCCGACACAGCCTCTTCAAAGTACTGCTCCACTTCCTCCGCCACGTCCCGGTCGTGCTTTGAGCGGTTCGTAAGATTGCGCAGGCCGTAGGTGAAATGGCGCCAGAGCGACATAGGTCAACCCTCCATTTTGAGCAATCGCGCAATCGCCGATGCTCGGCGCGTCCAAGCCGCAGTCTCATTTTCGAGTTGCTTTTTTCCAGTCCGTGTCAGCGTGTAAAACTTCGCGCGGCGGGAGTTTTCCGTTTCACGCCACTCGGCATCGAGCCACCCAGCGCGCTCAAGCCGTTGCAGGGCGGTCAGAAGAGATCCGGGGTTCATTTTGAAGACTCCACGCGAAATTTGTTCCACGCGGCGTGCAATGCCAAAGCCGTGCATCGGCTCAAGGCTCAGCGTCTTCAGAATGAGCATGTCGAGGGTGCCTTGAATCACATCGGTGTTCGCGTCGTCCATAGGAGGAAACAGTAGCACCACTCCATATGACCGTCAAGATGTGATAATCAACTGGAGCGGCATTTCACTCGCAACGAATGGCAGCCATAGGATCGATCTTTGCAGCGCGGAGTGCCGGCAGCAGAGACGCTGCGCTCGCAATTGCCGCTAGTACCAGGATCGAGCCCGCAAACACCCAGGGATCGCGGGCCGACGTGCCATACAGGAAGCTGGCGAGGACGCGCGATGCAAGCAACGCAGCGAACAAGCCGGCCGCGGTTCCGACAAAAGCAACTGCTGCATTCTGGGCAAACACCATGCCGGCCACTTGTGCCCTCCGCGCACCAAGGGCCATCCGGATTCCGATTTCGCTGGTTCGTCGCGCGGTAGAGTAGGCGAGCGTTCCATAAAGGCCAATCGAGGTAACGACGAGCGCGCAGGCGCCAAAGAAGACCGCCAGCCACGCCATCGTGCGCTCAGCACTGAGGGAGTCCTGGACCGTCTCTTCCATCGACGTCATGACCGGAGCTGGAATTCCACGATCTGCCTGCATCACGAGCGCCCTCGCCGCACTCGCAATGGGAGCCGCAGGGCCGTCCACCCTCAAAACCGCCAAGTACGACCTCGTTTGCTTCCAGTCATCCTGGGTCATCGACAAATACCCGGTCGGAGGGGCCTCCGAGCGCAGATCCTCATATTTTGCATTGCCCACTACGCCGATCACTTCGTATGAAACGGTCTTGCCGTCTTCCTGCTTATTAACTAGCCGTCCGAGAGGGTTTTGATCCGGGAAAAGGAGGCGCACTGCTGCCTGGTTCAGAATTATCTTCGCTCCGGATGACCTTGTGTCACTCCAGCGAAAATCGCGGCCTTGGAAAAAGGGAATACGCATGGTTTGAAAGTAATCAGGAGAAACCCTGTTCTGATAAATGTCATACGTCTTGGCACCGGCAGAGGAGAGGTCCTCGCTCCATTCAAAATGAGTAAACGGGACTATCATCGCAAAGCTGACATTTCTCACGCCCGGCTGCCGCGTCAGGCCCTCGCCCATCTGGCGGTAGAACTGCAACAACGCGTCGCCCTGAAGAGGTTGCTGATCCATGCTGAGTGCGATGTTTTCAATTCCGTGTGGATCGAAACCAACGCCCGATCTGTAAAGACGCACCAGGCTCGACGCAAGAAGACCGGCACCAACCACCAGCATCAATGCCAGCGCCACTTCAGAAGCCATGACCGCACGCGGCAACAGGCTCTGCCGCTCATGTGCCCGAGTGGCATGCTGACCGTGCTTAATACTCTCATTCAAGGTGCCTGAAGTAGCTTGCAGAGCCGGCACCAGACCTACGAGAATTGTCGCCACCACTGCTGTCAGTGCAGCAAAGGCAAAGACGCGCAAGTCGAGAGACGTATCGACATGCGCTTCAGATTTCCCGCCCAACAGCACAACGGAAAGCGACTGGCTGACCAGCGGCGCAACGGCAAGACCCGCAGCTGTGCCCATGATTGCGATAAGCAGGCTCTCAACCAGCAGTTGCTGAATTAAGCGCCCCCGCGTTGCTCCCATCGCGAGCCGAGTGGCAAGTTCCCTTTGACGCGCGGTTCCCCGGGCCATCAACAAGCTCGCCAGATTGAGACAGGCGAGCAGAAGGACACCGCCGCACATGGCAAAGACAGCCATCAGCGGTTTCTTGAAGAGAAGCCGGACATAGGAGAATCCCGCCGATCCCGATTCCGCCATGAACCCGAAGTGACGCTTTTCACGATCCGCTATCCACTTCGCATCCGGAATCATTTCATGCAACACTGTCGCGCCCAGCTGGGCATTGGCCTGCTCAAGTGTTGCGTGCGGTTGCAACCGTCCCATCACGTTGAGCCATGAGGCATGGAAGCCTGCTTCGGTCATGCTGCGCGCGCCGTTCATTGCAGGTTCCGCCGCGAGCGGAGCAAACAACTCAGGCCGCTGCAGCGCGTCTGCTCCTATAAACCTCTTAGGCATTACGCCGGCAACGGTGAATACAATGTTGTTGATTTGCACCTTCTGTCCGATTACGTCTGGCCGGCGATTGAACCGGCGTTGCCAGAAGCCTTCGCTAATCACCACCGCAAACCCCTGAGGATTACCGCCTTTGCTGTCATCCAGGGGCGTCAGAGTGCGCCCCAGCAGCGGCGGAGTTTGCAGCGCCGGAAAAAACTCCCCGCTCACCAGTTGTCCAATTACATTTTCGGTGCCGCTGTCCCCCTTCACCTGCATCGTCATGTGATTGAATGCGAATACCTCAGCGAATACCTGGTGCCTGCGCTCCAGACCGCGAAAGAGCGGCTCCGAAAAACTGTAGTCCACGCGAGGGCCATTGTTGACGCCCATCACAATCAGACGATCGCTCGCGGGCACAGGTAATGGTCGTAGCAACAGGCCATTGATCATCGAGAAGACAGTGGTGTTCGCCCCGACACCGAGTGCGAGCGTGAGGATCGCAACCGATGTGAACCCCGGCGACTTGCGCAGTACGCGTGCAGAAAAGCTGATGTCGCGCGCCAGGTTTTCGAGCGATCGAAATTGCCATAACTCGCGCAGCCTCTCGCGCCATCTGCTGGAATTGCCAAACCGCCGGCGAGTTGCGACTTCAACTTCACTCTGCGGTGTACCCTGGCGAAGCAGTTTTTCTTTGAGCATTGCTTCGTGAAACGCAAGCTCGTCGGCCAGGTCGCGATCAAGGCGCCGTTTAAAAAAGAGTGCCTTGATGCGGAGAAAGAACTCGTCAAGTTGTCCGGCCATCATTCAACCTCAGCTAATAGGCCTGCATGACAAATGCCACAGCGGAAGAGAGACGCGCCCAGCGCTGCGATTCTCCCTGTAGCCGCTTGTGGCCCTCTGCGGTAAGCTCGTAAAACTTTGCCCGACGATTGTTGTCGGAGGTACCCCACTTTGCTTTCAAAAGACCACGAAGCTCCATCCGGTGCAAGGCGGGATAGAGCGCGCCCTCCTCCACCTTCAAGACTTGATTTGAGGTCTGCTGAATCCATTCCGCAACCCCGTAGCCATGCTGAGGCCCACGATTGAGTGCCTTAAGAATCAGCATCTCCAGCGTGCCCGGGATGAGATCACCAAAATCGAGTGCTGCTTCCATAATCGTCTTAGGGAAACAATTTACTCCGGAGTTGGGCGAGCGTCAAATGCAGTGCACGTCCTCGCCATTCCGGTTTTGACCGGCAGCCTTTGCCTCCATCCGTTTGCGATTGACCGGCAAGCCCTTGACGTTATACGTTTTGCGTACCTCCCTGAGAGGTTTCCCCATGGCGAACGCTAATCTCGATCTGATCCGAAACGTCTACGCCGCCTTCGCTCGCGGCGATGGTCCAGCAGCGCTTTCTTCGATGGACTCCACCATTGTCTGGAACGAAGCGGAGAACTTTCCCTACGCGGATCGCAATCCGTATGTAGGTCCCGTTGCCGTTGCCGAAGGAGTTTTCTTTCGATTGGCCACCGAATGGGATGATTTTCAGGCAGTGCCGGCAGAGTTCTTCGATGCCGGCGACACGGTTGTTGTTACAGGAAGATACCGCGCGACATACAAGGCCACGCAGGCGAGCCTTGACGCACAGTTCGCTCACCTGTGGCGCGTTCGTGACGGCAAGGTCGTTGCCTTCCAGCAGTACACCGATACCGCACAAGCTCAAGGCGCGATTCTGAGTTAGTCCACAGTCGCCCAATGCCCGCAACTCTATCCTCACCCTTGATCGAGATCGCGCAAACACCCAGTTCGCCGATTCTCATCAATGGTCAACCAATCTTCCGAGGAGACAAACATGGCATCTGTACTCATTACCGGTACTAGTAGAGGGATTGGACTTGAGACCGCGCTCGCGTTCGGACGCGCCGGCCACAAAGTGCATGCGACAATGCGCAGTCCCGAGCGTTCTCCACAACTCGCAGAGAAGGCCGCGCAAGAGAAGTTGCCAATCGTCGTCTCCGGGATGGACGTGGACTCCGACTCGTCCGTCAAGTCCGCCATCGCGACAATTGAGCGAGACCACGGCCCCATCGACGTACTCGTGAACAACGCCGGCGTGGAACGCATGGGCTCGGTCGAAGAGGTCCCAGTTGCCGAGTTCAAAGCAGCGATGGAGACTAATTACTTCGGCGCCATCCGCTGCATTCAGGCCTTACTGCCGCAGATGAGAAAGCGCAGGAGCGGCTGCATCATCAACGTCACTTCGATCGCTGGTCGCATCGCCAGCGGTCCAATGGCTGCCTATTCCGCTTCAAAATGGGCACTTGAAGCCCTGAGCGAGGCCCTTGCCGGCGAAATGAAGACCTTCAATGTCCGTGTGGCGATTGTCGAGCCGGGAATCATCGATACCGCCATGGCACGTCGCATTGAAGACCCGGCGCAAGCCTCCCCTTATCCCCAACGCGAACGGTTCTCAATCATGTTTGCCCAATCGCTGAAAAGTCCGGTTTCCCCAAGCATCGTCGCTGACAAAATTCTGGAAATTGCCGACAGCGGAACCTGGCAACTTCGCCATCCAGTGGGTCCCGATGCATTTCCTTTTTTGAAATGGCGCTCGGGAATGTCAGACGAAGAGTGGGTTGACCTGAATGCGGGCGATAACGAAACCTTCTTCGCCCGGTTGAGTCGAGATTTCTAAATCAACCACTAAAGTTCGGCAATTCTCTGCAACTGTCGAAATGAGAAACAAGAGGAGACCACGTGAGTACGAATGCACCTTCACCCGATCACATTCTGCAAACCGGCCTCGCCTTCTGGGCCTCGAAGACACTACTCAGCGCTGTGGAGATGGGAGTTTTCACTGAGTTGGCTAGCGGGCCTGAAGAGTTGGCCCGCTTGACTGGGCGGCTTGGACTGCATCCACGTTCGGCGAAGGATTTTTTGGATGCCCTGGTAGCGCTGGGCTTTTTGGAGCGGAGTGACGGGAAGTATTCGAATACGCCCTCCACGGATCTCTTTCTCGATAAGCACAAGCCGGCCTACATAGGCGGGATGCTGGAGATGGCGAATAGCCGGCTCTTCGGGCACTGGAACCGCCTGACTTTGGCCCTAAGAACCGGTCAAAACCAGAACGAAGCAGCCCATGGAGAACCCGAACCGTTTGCGGCGCTCTACGCGGATCCCGCGCGGCTGAAGGTGTTCTTGCGCGCAATGACAGGAATCAGCCGGGGAGCCAATATGGCGATCGCTGCCAGATTTCCCTGGGCGGACTACAAGACCGTCACTGACGCTGGGCCAGCCCAGGGGGACCTTCTCGTCCAGGTGGCACTGAAGAATCCGCACCTGAACGGAATAGGGATGGACCTTCCAGAAGTTGCCCCAATCTTCGAGGAATATGTTGCGGCAAATGGATTGTCGTCGCGAGTCCAATTTCGGCCGGGTAGCTTTTTCACGGATCCGCTGCCGAAGGCTGACGTCATCATGATGGGCCACATCCTTCATGATTGGGATCTCGACCAGAAGCGAATGTTGATTCGCAAGGCCTACGATGCTCTTCCGGCGGGCGGTGCCTTTATTGCATACGACGCGCTAATCGACGACGACAGGTCGAAGAACGCATTTGGACTTTTAATGAGCCTGAATATGTTGATTGAGACTCCCGGTGGGTTCGATTACACCGGAGCCGACGGTGTCAGTTGGTTGCTTGAGGCCGGGTTCAGCAGCGCGCGGGTTGAACATCTGGTGGGCCCCGATTCGATGATTGTCGGAATCAAATAGCTTTTCATTGAACCTGCTGGCTGGTGGTACACAGGAGAGCTGTTGGAGCGGATTTCCCTGATTCTGCTCAATTTCTGAGATAATAGTTGGGTTGAAACAGACGGCGCACGCGCAGAAGTGTAACTCCGCAAGGGCCTTTTATGTCTGACTAAGGAAACCGCTCTGACAGTCACTATTGTCATCTGTACGCGCTACCGCCCTGCCCTCTTGAGAACGTGCCTTAGCGCAATATCCAGACTGAAACCGGCACCAGATAGCGTGCTTGTGGTGGACAATTCCCCCGGCGATAAGGACACGGAAAAGGTGGCGCGAGAGTATTCTGCCAGCTATGTGGTTGAGCCTGGACAGGGACTAAGCAGGGCTCGAAATCGCGGATTGGCCGAATCAAGCTCAGACATCATTGCTTATGTGGATGACGACGCTGCACCGGAGCCCGATTGGCTGGGCATTATCCTCTCCCCATTCGAAGACGAGAAAATTGCCGTATCAACAGGCAGAGTGATCACTCCCGAATCGCATAGTGATAAAAGCGACCACGAGAGCGTTCGCGTCCTCAGCAACAAAGATCCGAAGTGGTTTGAGATTGCAACCTTCGGGGGATTGGGGCTTGGCGGCAATATGGCCCTGCGAAAGGCCGCCTGTTTGGGTCTGAATGTATTTGATGAGAGGCTGGGGCGAGGCGCACCGCTTCACATAGGCGAAGAGACGTATGCTTACGCGCGCCTGATATCGCGTGGGTACTCCGCTGTCTACATTCCGTCAGCAGTTGTGTTTCATCCTTCTTTGAGGCGTGACAGCTTAGAGGTGGAAGCGCGAAACTCAATCGCGTATTGCCTCCTTTTGTTCTCTGAATTCCCTGACCGTCGCCTCGATCTTCTTCGGTTCGTATTCCGGCGGCTCCGCAGAGAGCGACTCTCCTGGCCGCGGCAAGATCAGGAGCCTGGTGAGATTATCACCAGCAGTTGGCGCTTGAAGTTGAAGGCAGGCATCAGCGGCACATTGCTCTTTCTTCGCACGAAGAAGCCGAAGCGCGCTTGAGGGCGAAGGTTAGAATGCCTGGACCCAGGCGGAAGTTGTCGAACCCTCCCATACGTTGGCAATGACACCAGGCCGAATCTGAATTCGTCCAAATGTATGGTACTGAATGCCATCGGCATGAAATACCTTGATGAAGACATCGCGGGTGACATCTTCCCGGAGTTTTGATGACCACGGCATTCAATCGATTCGCGAAACCTGGTTCTCCTGCGGAAGAGCTGGATACCCTGCTCTCTGAGGAGCGGATTCGGCTGACGCGCGACGGTCTGGCAAACATATCGGCTTACGTAATTACCTCCGTCGCTGGAATGGTCCTGGTTCCCATCTTGCTCAATGGGTTAAGCCGAGAGATGTACGGACTCTGGATTGCATCGATGGCGATTCAATACTCATCTGCATTTCTGAGCGCAGGCCTTGGTCGTTGTATTGCCCGTGAAGTCGCAGCGGGCGGTTTGCAGACGACAAGCCGGTTTGTGGTGGCAGTAAGCAACGCATATATCTTGGTCGGCGTGATTGGAGGCCTCGCAATTGCCGGCGCTGGAGCGTTGCTCGCTTTCTGGCTGCACGTTTCAACCCACAATCTACCCGTGGCGCGACTGATCTTCTGTCTGGCCGGCGCAGGCTTTTGTGCCGATCAGATCCAGTCACTCGGAATGGAGATTCTCACAGGCCTGCGCCGATTCTTGACCATCAACTTGATAACCAGCGTCTCTGTTGTCGCAAGGACGTCGGGCATCATCCTGCTATTCAAGATCGGCGGCGGCCTCACGGCAATCGCCTCATTGCACGTCCTCATTTGTGCTGCCACAGGTGTAGCCGCTTACGTCACTGCTCTGCGATTGGCTCCGCAGTTTCGCATGCGGTGGGTTCGTGTTCCGTGGCGCGAGATTCGCGATCAGATCGGTTTTAGCGTCGCGAGCCAGATCGCTGCGGGATTTACCACAATTCTTTGGCGTTCGGCGCCATTCCTGATTGGTGTCTTGAAAGGTGCCGCGGCTATTGTTCCTTACGAACTAGGTCAAAAGCTGCCGATGTCTGTCTCTTCAGTCTCATGGCAGGCCGCAGATGTGCTGTTTCCGGCCGCAAGTGAATATCACAGCGCCAAACAGGATGCGCATACTCGTCAGCTACTGGAACTTGGCACCCGGGGAGTCCTGTTCTTTACGTTGCCTTTTTGCATTGTGCTTTGGATCCTTGCACCACATCTGCTGGCAACCTGGGTGGGTGGCAAATTTCCTGAAGCTGTCTGGATTCTTCGCATTGTGACACTCGCAATCCTCGCCGATAGCGCAGCGGCCACCAGCATCCAAATACTCTGGGGCCAGGGGCAGGTCAAATGGGCATCGGTACTCACAATGATCAGCGCATCCGCCGGATTGGCGACGGCCTGCGCCTTGATCGTGCGCATTGGAGTGGCAGGCGCAGCAATTGGATTGGCCACGGGCGTATTCATAGGATCCGCAGGATTCATTCATGCGGCTGCGAGGGTAACCGGTTGCCATCCGCTCCAGGTTCTCTGGGCAGCGGCGAAAGACCTGTCATTTCCGGCGCTTCTTGCCTCTGGCTTCCTTCTCTTGATCGCGCCATATGGTCGCCGTGAGAGTTGGTCATTCCTGATTCTCATCGCGGCTCTCTGCTTTATTCTGTATGCGACCACGTTCTATTTTTTTGGTGCTGAATCCATCGAGAAAAGTGTCGCGAAGGGAGTAATTTTGAAAGTATCGAAGGGCCTGTACTCCTTCTATCGCGAATCTCGGCGAATTCTGGAACGGGTACCGCCACTCCGCTGGGCGATTCTCTACACCGTGGAAATCAAGAACACGCTGCGCGATAGCAGCCAACGGGATCGGGCGTCCGTTGAACGACTCTACCGCGAGAGCGAAGATCCATTTGGCTTCAATCGCAATCTTGAGCAGTTCCGCTTTCAACGCGCGATGGAGTTGCTGGCTCTCGTTAGCAAAGGAACCAAATTCAAACGCGCGCTCGAAATCGGTTGCGCTGAAGGAATGTTTACCCGAAAGCTGGCCGAACAGTGTGATGCACTGGAGGCCGTGGATCTGTCGCCAATCGCTCTTGAAAGAGCAAAGCGCCACTGTAGCGATCTGCACAATATCGAGTTTGCCGAGTGGGATGTCCGACAAGACCCGGTGAACGGCCCCTATGATCTGATCGTTGCTACGGGAGTGCTGGAGTATGTTTTACGGCCTGGCACGCTGCGCGATATTCGCGAGAAACTCACTGCTGGTCTGCGACCAGGCGGATATCTCCTGCTAGGGAATACAGTCACCGTTGCCGAAGTTGAGCGGACCTGGATTGGAAGAACGCTGATTCGCGGCGCACTGATCAATGACTACTTCGCAAACGACCCGCGGTACGAAACCATCAGTGCCTCGGTGGATCAATGTGTGTGTCCGTTCGCCCACATTCTGCTGCGAAAACGGCGGAATTGATTATGGTGGTTTCCGTAGTCATCGCCACATATAACCGTCGCGAACTGCTTAAACGCACGCTCCCGCCGTTGCTCAACCAGGATTTTCCACGAGACAACTATGAGGTCATCGTAGTTGTCGACGGCTCTACAGACGCCACTTCGGAATTTCTCAGCGGTCTCGGAAGCTGCAAAAATCTGCGCGTAATCGAGCAGGAAAATCGTGGACAAGCGGCCGCCATCAACGCCGGATTGAGCGCAGCACGAGGCGATCTCGTGATGTTTCTCGACGACGACATCCTGTGCGGACCGACGCTCGTTGCTGAACACGCCAAAGCTGAGCGTGCGGGAAATAACTGCCTCGTCTATGGGCCGGTGATGGTATCCCCTGAGGGGCCAGACTCGCTGGCCATCGATTGGGCACGGTCGTTCTGCGATGATTTCTTCGAGACCAAGGTGCTTGCGAGTCCAGAGGAAGGCTGGTATGGATGTATGGCTTCTGCCAACTCATCCGCGCCTCGATCGGTCATATTATCGATCGGCGGGATGGATGAATCCTTCAGCCGCGGAAACGATGTGGAACTGGGATTTCGTTTACGCAATGCGGGCTTCAGTTTTTCCTATCAACCCAGCGCATTGACGCACCAGATCTTTCAGAAGACTCGCCGTAATGTAATCGAGGACGCCGCTGGAGAAGGGTCTGCCGAGATTCGCCTTTGCCGTAAATACCCTGCACTTCGGCACACTTCACGCTTCGCAATGATCGCGTCCAGACCGTTGTGGAAGCGTTCACTCACCCGAGCTTTGGCAACAGCTCCAATATCTGTTGAGCCCCTTTTGCGACCATTGACCTGGGCCCTTGCAAAGTTTCGAACCGTTCCTGCTTTTCGGCGCGCTGCTTTGCGCCTTTTTCAAGTGCAACAGAACATCGCGGCTTACCGAAGCGCCGTCAAAGAGGCCGGATCGTGGCAGGCAATTCGGCGGGAGTTTGGAGCACGGCTTCCCATATTGATGTACCACGGAATTGGTCCAATGCGAGACGGGACCGATCCCTTTCTTACGATCTCGCCTCAGATGTTTGAGAGCCAATTGCAGTGGCTCTCCAGGAATGGCTTTTCAACGATATCCCTGGCGGACTGGGTTGAACACCAACGCAGTGGAAAGGCGCTCCCTGACAAGCCCATTCTGCTCACCTTTGACGATGGATACTGCGATACGGCAGAGTTCGGATTTCCGCTTCTGCAGAAGTATGGCTTTACAGGAACACTGTTTCTGGTCACAGACTACATCGGAAAGACCAATGCGTGGGACTTGCATCTCGGTGTTTCGGAACAGCCTTTGATGACAGCGGATCAGATTCGATACTGGGCGGATCATGGAATCGAGATGGGATCGCATACCAGGACTCATCCGGACCTGCGCACGTTGACACCAGAATTGATCGCCCGGGAGATGAAGGAGAGTCGGGAGCACCTAGAGGAACTTCTCGGCAGCCCCGTCACTGCGTTTGCTTATCCTTATGGATACTTCAACGATCAGGCAGCCGAGATTGCTCGTGGGTTTTTCGAATCGGCGGTCACGTGCGATATTGGCGTCAATAATATGATGACGGACCGCATGCGGCTGAGGCGCGCGATCGTCGTGCCTCGCTATACCCCATTTGCAATGCGCGGCTCCGTCCTGTTCGGATTCAATGTTCTGCTTATCAGCAGAATTCAACTGAGCTTGCTGGCGCACAAGCTCATCGACAGGAAAATCAAACGCCAAACCAAGGACAAACGGCAAGCCAAGGGTACAAGCAGCAAGTGAGATTCTGCAGGTTAAGTCTCTATTTTAATAAGTAGTTGCATTACATAATGGCTGGATTGTGAGCACGCCGCATTTTCTGAGTGTCTTTCACTCAGATTTTAACAATCGCTGCCTTGACAAACCCCACCGCGCTGCCTATCTTTAGCAATTGGGAGTCGAGACTGCTAGCAAGCCGCTTGCTAAAGTGCTCGACCGCACCTTCGCCCGGTCTTGAGGCGAAGGATTTCGCAGTTTCCAGAGTTTGTCTCACACCAATGCAAAAACCCGCGGATGGGGCTCAACCCTGCCCGCGTGTGAAGGAGAAGCGAAGCAATGGCAGCAACATCTGTTACAACCACCTTCACCCCGCTCCACGACCGCATCCTCGTCCGCCGTTTGGAAGAGGGCGAAACCGTCCGTGGGGGAATCATCATCCCCGATAGTGCCAAGGAAAAGCCCCAGGAAGGCGAAGTCATCTCCGTCGGCAAGGGAAAGTCGAACGACGAGGGAAAGGTCTTCCCTCTCGATGTCAAAGCTGGCGACCGCGTACTTTTCGGCAAATACTCCGGCACCGAGATCAAGCTCGATGGCGAAGAGTTTCTGATCATGCGTGAGGAAGAAGTCCTCGGCATCGTAAAGCGCTAAGCCCCGCGTCTTCGCGAGGCAGCCATCTGCACGGATCAACAATGTTGATCTGAGATGTACGAACTGACTACAAAGATTCTGATTGAGGAGAGTTACAAGCATGGCAAAGCAGATTTTGCACGGTGAAGATTCCCGTCAAGCGATCCTGCGCGGCGTCAATGTATTGGCGGACGCCGTGAAGGCGACGTTGGGCCCCAAGGGTCGCAACGTCGTGATTGAGAAGAAATTTGGTTCACCCACCATCACCAAGGACGGCGTGACGGTGGCGAAGGAAATCGACCTCAAGGATCCCCTTGAGAACGTGGGCGCACAACTTGTTCGTGAAGTCGCCTCCAAGACCAGCGACGTTGCCGGTGACGGAACGACCACCGCAACCGTTCTGGCCCAGTCCATCTTCAAAGAAGGCGTCAAGACCGTTGCCGCCGGTGCCAATCCGACTGCTCTCAAGCGCGGCATCGACAAGGCTGTGACCGCCATCATCGGCACCCGCGACAAGGACGGCAAGTGGACCGAGGGCGGCGCTCTCGGCAAGCTTTCCAAGCCTGTCGACGAGGGTTCCGTTGCCCAGGTCGGCGCGATCTCGGCTAATGGCGACCAGGAGATCGGCGACATCATTGCTCATGCCGTCAAGGTTGTGGGCAAAGACGGCGTCATCACCATCGAAGAGTCCAAGACCATGCACACCGGTCTCGAGACAGTCGACGGCATGCAGTTTGACCGCGGCTATCTCAGCCCCTACTTCGTTACCGACGCGGAGCGTCTCGAAGTAGCCCTCGACGATCCCTACATCCTGATCTACGAAAAGAAGATCAGCGCGATGAAGGATCTTCTGCCCCTCCTCGAGCAGGTTGCTCGTGGCGGCAAGCCGCTCTTGATCATCGCCGAGGACGTTGAAGGCGAAGCCCTCGCAACCCTGGTTGTAAACAAGCTGCGCGGCACCCTGAACGTTGCTGCCGTCAAGGCTCCCGGATTCGGCGACCGTCGCAAGGCCATCCTGGGCGACATCGCAATTCTGACCGGAGGCAAGGCCATCACTGAGGATCTCGGAATCAAGCTGGAAGGCGTCAAGCTCGAGGATCTCGGCAAGGCGAAGCGCATCACCATCGACAAGGACAACACCACCATCGTCGACGGTGCCGGCAAGTCTTCCGACATCGAAGGCCGCGTCAAGGAGATCCGTTCGCAGATCGAGAAGACCACCTCCGATTACGACAAGGAAAAGCTCCAGGAGCGGTTGGCCAAGCTGGTTGGTGGCGTTGCCATCATCAAGGTTGGTGCAGCCACCGAGACCGAGCTGAAGGAGAAGAAGGCTCGCGTTGAGGACGCTCTCCACGCAACCCGTGCAGCAGTCGAGGAAGGCATCGTCCCCGGCGGCGGTGTGGCCCTTGTCCGCGCCATCCCTGCAGTCGACGCTCTCATCAACACCCTCGAAGGCGATGAGAAGATCGGCGCTCAGATCGTTCGCCGCTCGCTCGAAGAGCCTCTGCGCCAGATCGTCGCCAATGCCGGCGAAGAGGGTGCAGTGGTCGTGGCCAAGGTCCTTGAGTCAAAGGATCAGCACTTCGGCTACAACGCGGCAACCGGCGTATTCGAGAACCTGGTGAAGGCCGGCGTCATCGACCCCACCAAGGTGACTCGCACCGCTCTGCAGAACGCGGCTTCGATCGCAGGCCTGCTCCTCACCACCGAAGCACTGGTTGTCGAGATTCCTGAGCAGAAGGCTGCTCAGGCCGGCGGCCACGGCGGCGGCGGTATGGACGGCATGTACTAGGACTGGCCGTCCAGGCAATCGCGCCTTCGGCGCCTCTACCCACCAAAAGAAAAAGGCCTCCAGCTTCGGCTGGGGGCCTTTGTTTGTGCCTGTATTTCTAGACGGCCGACGGACTCGCGATTACGCTGTTGCCAACGAGCAACGACCTCTTCAGGCTGTTCGGCGGCGCGCTTCTGAAATCACCGTGGGGGCGCTCGCTACCGGCACCGGGCCCATGGGGCGCAACCATCCAGCCGAGAGCCAGGCGGCCGGGATCGAAAACTCCGACCAGCCGCAATCGAGACAGATTTGAATGTCTGGTGAGGGAGTCAACGGCGGATGACTCAGGGTTCGCGGCGTGTTTCGGTACAACCGAATCTCGGCAGGGACCAACGATATTGATCCCGACGTGCACTTGGGACAGACCATTGACACACCCCAGAAAAATTGAGCTGCCTGTGGAAAAACCAACTCTAACCCGCTGCAAAGCCACAGGGCAACATAATTTGTGCAAAAAAGTGTGTGCTTTCAAACTTAAGTCAACTCGCCTCGGATTGTAACCGCCCCCGGTATGGCGAGAAGGAGGGTCTGCCGAGGCGGAGATCGCCCGTCAGACCCCGAATTCATCCCGATCGTGCCGGAGGAATCTCAATCGTTTCCCTTGCCCCATTGGACCCGAATTCCGGCGCGGGCTGTGATCGGAAGGCTTACGAATCCGATTGGTGCGATGTGCTGGTTGTTGGTGAGGTTCTCGATCTGCCCATAAATGGCCAGCCATGGGCGCATGGGAAAGCTGCCTCCCAGATCGAGTTTGGCGTATCCATGGTCGAGATTTCGGTTGGGCAACAGCAGGCTGTTGCCACCGTCGATGTCGTACCCGCCAAGAAAGTCAGAATCGTCGGAGCGGCTCACATAGGCGGAACTGAAGACCCCGGTAATTCCCTTGTTGGAATAGCTGGCCGTAAAGAAGCCGGTATGAGGCGCCCGGCGGAATGGCCGCGCGCCGACCAGCGGTGAGACCGCACCCACAGGGATTCCGTTGTAAGTGGGAATAGGCCCCAGCAAAGCCATATCGTCATTCGTGAACGATTGCTGCACGACTGCGTCGAGGTAGGTATAACCTCCGCGCAGGAAGATGCTGCGGCCGATCCCGCTTTCCACCGTTGTCTCAACTCCAATGGCCCTGTAGGCCTCGGTGTTCAGGCTCAGCTCATATGCGCCATTGGCCTGCAAAAACTGCTCAAGCTGGACCTGTTCCTCGGGTGTAAGGTTGGGCAGCAGTTCCGGAATCAGGTTCACTCCCACGTACTCAATCTGACGGCCGTACTGGTTGTGGAAGAAGCTGGTGCGGAAGATAAGGCGTTTCGAAAAGAATGCCTGCTCTACGCCGCCCTCGTAGGTGCGCGTAGTCGGCGCTGCCAGAGGAGTGATGTGCAACTGGTCGATGGTCGATTGGCCGCCATTGGCCTGAAGGAAGCTGTACAGCGAATAGAACTCGTCAGTAAGCGAGGGCTCTCGGACGGCATCTCCATAGTTGAATAGGATGCGCGTGCCGCTGAAGATGCCCTGACGAGGTTTCAGCGCGAAGAACGAGAATCCGGCGCGCGGAGTCGTCTGGGTTCCGAAGGCCGAGTAGTGCTCCAGATCGCCGCCAAGCGTGTAGAAAAAGCGGCCCTTGAAATCTCCATGCACCGCCGCGCGGTAATCGTAGTTGTTTCGCTCTACCGGGCTAAGGTAGAAACTGCCGGGGGAGGCGCCCCGTTCGTTTTCATATTCGAACCCGATCAGCCCGGTAAGGTGCGGTGTGAACCGGTAGTCTCCCTGGTAGGTAGCTTGGTCGCGATTTGAGACGAGCTGATATCCCTGCGGATAGGTTCCGCCAAAATCCATCAGCGCTCGCCCCGTGACGGAGTAGCCGTTTGCGCCGGTAATCGTGACGAGCTCGCCAAAGCTGTCGCCGTAGGCGTCAAAGACTCCTGATCCGACCTGCTCCCACTGGTGATACTGCTCGCGCTTTCGCGTGGCGCCGTAGCGCACGGTATTGCGAAAATCCGACGTGGTCTGATTCGTAATGGAGCCGCTGATGTAAAGGTCCTGATCCTTCTGCGTGGCATTCTCGGCAAGGTGATGGAACTCCCAAGTACCGGGAACGCCCGTCGCAGAAACACCATAGTGGACGGATCCCCGAAGCTGCGTGCTTCCCGTGGGCTGCCATCCAAAATTGCCCGCTGCAGTGCCGAGGTGATACTCGTCGTTGGGCAGATCGTTCTGTGTCTGCAGCCAGCTATACGCGCCAAGGTAGTCGACTTTGTTATGCGCCCCAGCGATCTCGAGTTCCTGGCGCGTGGTCACGAAGCTCCCTGCATCCCCGCGGTAGATAAAGGAAGGAAAACTGGTGGTCCCATGGGGCGTGGTGACGCTTACAACCCCGCTCGCTGCGTCAGCGCCGTAAAGATTGGAATTCGGTCCGCGATAGATTTCGGCGCTTTCAACGGCGGTCGTCGAGAACGGGCCGAAATCGAATCGCCCACCCAAGTCCCCGGCGCTCGTGCCGTCAACGAGAATCATGTTCGCATCAGAAGCGCCGCCGCGGACGAACAACGAAGTCTGGGCGCCCATCTGGCCTGCCTGGACGACAAACGTGCCGGGCATCAGTCGCAATGCGCTCACCAGGTCCAGGCGAAGATCCAGGTCGAGAGGGCCGAGAACACTGGTCGCAGCGCCCGTCTGCGATTGAGGAATGGGTGTTCCAGTTGCCGTAACCACGATTGACTCATGAACCCATTCAGGCTCGAGAACAATGTTGCGTTCGAGGTCGTCGAGACGCCCGGCATAAAAGCCCGGGGTCTCCAGTTGCCTGAAGCTGTGAGCAGAAACCAACAGAAAGAAACGCCCCGCGGTGCCGGTCGTGATCTGGAAGCTGCCGTCGGAAGTACTGACTGCGGACGTAACGACTTTGCCGTTGCTGATAAGGGCCACTGCGGCGCCGCTGACTTTGGCTCCGGAGGCATCTGTGACGACACCGCGAATTGACGCGGCGCGGCAAACAGCAAAAGAAGAAAGCAGGAATAGCAGGGTGAGGGCGATTGTACTGAGAAGAGACTTGCGATGAAATCCTGGCGAGAGCATGATGGCTCCTTCGTTCCCCTCGGAACGTAAGCGGGTTATAGCGCCGAGGACCGGTCTCCTGACTTGCGCCTGGTCCAGCTCCCTTCCCGGAGAATTTCTCTCCAGTGGTTTTCAAAGCATTCGCCCAAAAGAGCGATTTGCTTTGGCTGGTGTCCTGCTAGGAGCTAAGACGAACTCCATCACAGGTGCGCTCACAGTTGCGGGGCAGTGGCGGAATTTCACCGCCTTCCCGAGCATCCTGACGATTTCGGTTGTAGACTACGCGGCCCCACTGTGGAGCCGCAATGATGATGCGATGAATGCGATTTCGATGGTATCAACATTTATAAATGGGTCAGGGCGCGAAGTCAAAATGCACCGTGCGAAAGGCGCAAGCGCCCTCAGAGTGGCAGTCCATCCCAACTCTCGTCCGGGCATTGGCGGCGCTCGATTGCGCCCGCCGCGCGACAAGAGGCTTCGGATCAAGAGGTGCCCTCTTTCAGATCAGTGACGCTTGCAGAAATAACCAGGCGGCCCCACGTTGCCCGCGAAGAGGTGGCTGTAAACCTGCGGTTTCAATCTGGCCGGAACAAGAATCCCCGCCGTTTGCTTCCAAGGCCGGCAACGTCAAAAGAGCCGGATACTTCACCGCGGTTGTTGATGCTATAGGCGTAAGTCGCGGTCGCATTGGGAACATCGAGGATTGTGATGTTTCCATTCAGATCCGCCACGAATCCACAAGGCTTGCCGCCTCGGCTCGGATCGCCAAAAAGGCCCACTACGTCTCCACGATTGTTGATACCTGTTACTTCCGGGCTGGGGACCTTGAGATAGGTAGTCTCGCCATCGCGGTTCCGTACAAACCCAACTATGGAGTCCTGGTCGACGCTGATTCCTGCGATGTCCCCGCGATCGTTAATACCGGAAACCCACGGAGTTCCGTTCTGGATATCGAGGAAGGTGAAACTCCCATTCCGATCCCGTAAGTAAATCCGCTGCTTTCCCCCTTGAGTAAAATCATCAAACGTCCCGACAACGTCCCCTCGGGAAGTTATCCCGGAAACACGCAGGTCTGAACCGTCGGGAAGAGCGAATGTAGTGAAATGGCCCTTCGAGTCTCTTATGTAGCCATCGTTCGCACCACTCGTCTTATCCCCAAACATTCCGGCTATGTCTCCGCGGGCATTTATGCCAGACACAAAGGTCTCCACGGCACCTGGAGCGCTAAAGACTGTGATGTCCCCTTTCCTGTCTCGGATAAAACTACGAGAACCTCCGTCGATTGGGCCGGCAATCTCCCCTCGCGCGTTGATTCCCGCGGGTTCTGTATCCATCGCATCAGGCGTGGCGTCGATCACGGTGAGATCTCCGTCCGCATCTCGGAGAAAACCGTGAATCCGTCCGCTTGCGTCGAAAAAGTATCCTGTAACAGCGCCGGTGTCGTTAATGTTGCCTGCGTGTGTGTAGGTGGCGTCGGGGGCATCGAAAATCGTGTACCGTTGTCCCGCTTTGCTTCCCGGACCGGCGAGCGCAACAGTCGAAGAAACCAGCAAAACAGACAGCAACAGCCCCAGGGTTGATAGCGGAAACTGGAGGCACTTCTTTCTCACTGAGATGTGTACCGTGAACATATCCCCTCCTGGAACGAACATGGTTGAGCAGTCCGCAGGCTTCGGCTCCATCGTGCTTGCCCACTTGGGCGGAGCAAAGCAACTGGGTTCCCGGACGCAGACTTCCTTCCGCATCTGGTTGCGCGCGCTCAGGCGATTGATCGAGCAAAGTGTCGAGACGCCGATAGAAGAGCTCGCGGCGATTCTGCGATGGGGTCACTTAAGAAATCTGACGAGATTGGGCGTCAGCGGCGGAATGGCTATCTTCGGTGATGCTTCCGAGTTCTCACGGCAAATCGGCTTCCCGATACCGGCCGGACTCTGTCAGCAGGAACTGACAACCGCGCTTCAGTGGACCCGAGACTGAAACATGCCTCATTTAGCACCGATATCCCTGGTTGTACCGTGACGCGTCTCACAACCCTATGTGACAAGCTTTTTCTGTTGATGGGCGCGTGGCCGACCCTTATTCCTCTGAAGCCGGCGACTGTGCACGTCCAGAGAGGTTCGATGGCACTCCCCCACCGTCCCCTCTGATCATCCTCGGCGGTGTCGTCGCCCTCATCCTGCTCATCGCCCTTGCGATCCCGCTCTTCCTTAATGGCGATGCCTTCCGCACCCGCATTGAAACGGCGCTCACCACCTCACTCGGCCGCAAGGTCTTAAGTCGGAGAGCGGCAGGTTCGGTGCACCACCAATCAAGCGCAGCGAAGCGGAGTCGAAATATCGGCGGTTTGTCCTGTGCGCTGTGGGGTGTTTCACAAAAGCGCGAAATAATCGGCAAATTTCCACAGGAAACATTTATTTTTTGCCCCGGGGGTGGGTACTTCTTTTTCACGCTATCTCGTATGCCCAGGGTCTCGGTTTCCCGGGGTTTTCCGGTCTGGAGCTTTCCTATAATTATTGTGCGCCATTCGGGGTTAATTAAGTGCAAAGTGGAACGTAAAATTCGTGCAGGCTTTGGTTCCGAGCGGGGGCTTTTCAAGCCTCTGAGGGATGCCTTCGAATGAGCGACTGGGACCCCGGTCGGATCGTGGCAATGAGGAAGCAACCCCTTCGCAATTCCCAACAGCGACCACAGACGTATGATCATCGCTAGAGTCGGCCGCACGGTCTGGCTACTTGTCCCGGCTATCCGGCAACACTGCAACGATGCGGACCGGGCCGCCCGTACCGCCTTTGATTTTCATTGGTAGTGCAATGAGAAGGGCGCCTGTCTCAGGCAGCTGCTCGAGATTCGCGACGTTCTCGAGTCCATAAATGTCCTTTGAATATAGAGCTCGATGCGTCTTGAAATCTTTTGACTGACCGTAATCCACGCTTGCGGTATCAATACCTACGCCGACCACTCCTCGTGATGCCAGCAGACTGGCTGCCTCCTCTGAAATGCCGGGGAAATGCAGTTTGGCCACTGCAGCGACCCCGTGTTCGTCTGTGCCCAGATAGTGTTTAGCGTCTGGCCAGTATTTGCCCCAGCCAGTCCTTACCAAGACGATCACCCCTTTGAGCAATGCGCCCGTGAGCGGTTTCCCATTGCGTAATGTCCTTGGAGGTGACGAGGTAGTCGGGGTTCAGGGCGCACGCCGCCGTCACATCCACTACCAGCGCCTGCGCGATGAGGCTCGTGATGGGGATTTGATCGGTACCTGGATGCCCCTCGGCGAAGTGTAGCGGACTGTCGAGATGAGTGCCGCCGTGCTCGCTGGCGCCATAGCTGGCAGAGGCGTAGAAGTATCCGCCGGGCGATGGCCCCCATTGGTCTTTGTGCCACTTGAAACCGTCAGCCGTCGGCCAGTAAAGGGTGCTTTCGTCGAAGCTGTAGGTGAGATCGATCAGTTGCGAGTGCGCGAGATCGAACGTCCCTGTCGGCGCCTGCGCAGCGCCGCAAGATAGACACAGAAGCATAGACATCAAAGTTGTGAGGCGAGTCATGGCGAACATTATGCCCTGCCGCGCGGCTACTTTCCAATGACGCATTGCTGGTCGTGTTAAGTTCAGCGAGTTGTGTTGGATATTGGCGGGATTTTGAGCGGCATGAAAATGGTGGACCCCGGGCTGATTCGAACAGGCCAGTCTCAGTCCGTTCTGCTCCCTACTGAGATTGTTCCTCATGGCTTCGTTGGCGGCATTGAGTCAGCCAACTTCCAGATTGCCCGTCACTGATTCGTCTCGCTTCCCTTTATCATTATGGCGAAAGTACCGGATCTGCAAGGAGCAGACAATGAGCTTTTCGCGCTGGGTTTTCAATATCGCGGGTGCCTATGGAGTGATCACTGTTGCGCCGTTGTACTTTATGGAGCAGACAATCAATAAGCAGGACCCACCACCGATCACGCATCCGATGTTCTTCTACGGATTTGTAGGGGTGACGTTGGCATGGCAATTACTGTTCTTTGCGATTGCGTACCAGCCGGTGCGGCTGCGCCCAGTCATTCCCTTCGCTGTGCTTGAGAAACTAAGCTTCGGCATCGGCGCGATGGTCCTATACCGCCGAGGCAAGCTGGGCCTTAGCGACCTGTACTTCGGCGGCATCGACCTTGCGCTGGCAGTGCTGTTTATGTTGGTTTGGCGGAGGCTGGCGCGGGAGGGCGCGAAGCCTGGGGCTATGGGAACGGCTCCCGCTTCCCTGAATTGACCACAATGCCGCGACCACTCATCTCGCGATCGAATTGTTCCCGCGTTCGACTAACGTTCTCTTGAGAAGGCTGAACGGCTAATGCATCCAGTTTGCACCAAGGTTTTGCCGCGTCTCCCGTAAGTATTTGAATTTGGTGACCCCGGGCTGATTCGAACAGCCGACAAGCAGTTTAGGAAACTGCTGCTCTATCCATCTGAGCTACGGGGCCACGTGAATTCCATTGTACTTAAACTGCGCAATCCGCAACCAGCGCTCCACCTCATATCAAACGTCAAGCCCCTTCGCGCAAATTCTCTTCCAACCGCCTCAATATAAACGCAAATCTTCGATGGCCGTTTTGCAGATCATTTCCCCTGGTTATTGCACCATATCTGTAGGGCAGCCTCCTGATTCTTTCGGCAAGGGAGCGTGCAAGTCGACCATGGCAAGCACCGAGATTTCCTCGCTGGCAGCCAAATAGCCTCTAACTCCTTTGCCGGGAGGATTCTGCGGATAAGTTATCTAATATGAATATTCTGCAGCCGCTCCAGTCCCGCAAACCCAAGAATACAAGGAATTTATTTACAGAATACCGGGGGTATCCCCTGTGAGAATCGCAGTGCCGTGACAAGTCTCCAGCCGCCATCAGCCTAGAACGACAAGGAGTATCAGAGCATAGGTCGCTGCGGATACCGTGAAGTACATGAACCGTCCGCCGCGGCCTTCGGGAAGTTCAACTACGAGGCTGTTCATGATGACTCCGCCGGAGACAAACCCGATGATGCGCGCGAGCCACTGGTCTGGAATGGACGTCAACACCCCGAGAGACCACCCGGACATGACCGAAAGCGCAAGGATCCATCGGCCGCGGGTTATGTAAAGTCCATGCCGCTTCTCGGCGAGCGAGTGATCGACGAGCAGAAGGTGAAACGCCATTGCCAGGGAATACATGCACAGCGATTGAACGTTTTCCCATATGTTGTGAACCAGAAGATAGGCGATGAGACTGCAGTACCCGCCAAAGGCCACGATCTGAAGAAAGAAGAAAATGCCGCTGGGCTTTCCCTCTGCGGATTCCGATTCCGTCGCCATGAATTGGAGTCCGTAAAAAAGAACGAAACCCAGCATGGCGGCCAGATACACCGCTTGTTCCGGGAAAAGAGCCGTGCCTTCCTGATGCCTGGCGAGGAATGTTGCTTGATTCTCTGAGATTTCGGGTAGCAGATCGACGAAGATAGTGGCAACCGATACACCGGCAGCGATGGAAATCCATCGCCGGTGATGCGACCTTGCACGCAGCCTATGAGCAAAGAGGCAAACGCCGGCCAGTACCAATGCCGCCGCCAGAGTATATGGATAAGGCAAAACGATTCACCTCCAAGGCAGAAATGCGCAATTCTGGATGTGTCGATGAAATCGTAGCTAAGGAGGTGACGTACGGACACTGTCACTGTTGACAGCGGAGCGGATCTAGTTTGGTTTTTGTCCGGCATTCTGGCGCGGCAATTCGCCCGAATCGATCGTTTGACCCGATGCTGCAATGGTCTGGTAGTAGAGTTCATCTCCGTCAACTTCGACGAGCATGAAGGTTCTATCGGTATCGAATCCTACGATGTCGAGATCGTTGGGCTTGCGAATATTGTGAAATCGCAGCTCACCGGAATTTCCGACAAGGAAAAAATAGATTCCGCTTTGCGGCTTGATTCGTTCATAGACATGCTCGTGGCCGCTCCAAACGGCGTTGACGCCGTATTTCAGAAACAAAGGCATGAGCTGTTGCCGAAGATCCAAGTCAGGGCCGTGAAATTTCGCACTCGTATACATCGGATGGTGGAAGTATGCGATCTTCCATTTCGCGCCGGAATTCTTGAGCTTGTCTTCGATCCAGGTCAGTTGCTGCGGATTCATATAGTTGCTGTCGAGAACGAAGAACTCCACATCTCCTTTGCGGAAGGTGTAGTAGCGATTGCCGCCCATGTTGTAAGGCTTGTAGTTCCGCTCCAGATCGGCATCATCGTGATTGCCGAGCGAGGCATAGAACTTTACGTTCTCATCGAGCAACTGCTTGTACGGAGTTTCAAACTTGCGCTCAAAGTCGCGCTGCGAGTGGCCACCATAGATGTTGTCGCCGTCCATGGTCACGAAGTCAAACTTCACGACTTCCCAATATCGCTGCATCTGGTTGGCGACTTCCTGCTCCGGCCGCTCTCCGGTTCCGTTGTCGCCGATGACCGCCCACCGCACAGACCCGGTCTTCAGGGGCAACCGTATATCGACCGCCGCTGTGGCCGCCAGGGCCCGAGGCGGAATCTGGTCGCCTTGCAGTCCCGGATAGACAACGATCAGGAGAGGCAACAGCAGCAGTTTGAGAAAACGCATCGGAGTGGAGAGCCTCTGAATCACGGGAGAGCGTCAGGAAGAAAATCAACAACAAGATTTGCGTTTGTGTCTCGGAGTGCAAGGGTGTTGCCGGCAATAGAATACTCCAGACCCTTGGGCAATGGCGGCAGGGTTTGGAGCATCGTCGGCGGCATCGACTGAATTGGCTGTCCCTGGCGATTAGGGTAATCGGCGTTAACGACGAACTTCATTGGCGCTTCGGGTTCAGCGTGCTTGAGGCTGGCCCTGATCTTCGCGCCATCCGGCCCCGTCATCGTTCTGGCAAGGAGCTTGCGAAACACGGTTGCTGTCGGCGGTGTGAAGAAATCGCCCTGCTTCGCATCTGGACGAGATTGCCGCACTGCGTCACGGAGCGCCACGCGCTGCTTTTCGAGGAGCTCAATATCCGACTTCGGTTTCAGTTTGTCGGCGGGGAGTGCGTGTTCTTTGTCCATGTAGGCTTTCGCATTTTTGGCGAAGTCGTCTAGCAGCTTCTGCTCTTGCGGCGAAAGCGTTTGAAGAGCGACGGACACCACGGAAATTGGCAGAAGTGCTGCGGTCAACAGAGCGACCGCGATTGATCTTCGACCGTATCGTCGCATGGATAAGCGGATTTTGCTCCGCATGGACAAGCGCTTTTTGTTCCGGCGATCTATCACTGTTTGCCCTTATCGGCAGGTTTCTTTACTTCCTCCTGCGCCGAACCAGCGACAACATCCCTTAATGCTTGCGCGACTGCTCCCTCGACTTCATCCTGAAAAGCTTCGCGCACGGTTTGCGCTACTTCGTCCGGTTCGAACTGGGAGTCCTCTTTGCCATCCATGACCTTGTCGACCACCTGCTGGACGAGTGGCTTGATCCCGATTTGTTTCGCTACTTCTTTGGCAACCTTCTTGGCGGGCACACTTATTGCAGAGGAGGCCTGGTCCTGATCGACCATAGGCTCTGAGAGTTTCCAGTCCTTCTCGAAAACATCTTCCATCTGATTGACGATCTTCTTGTCTTTGAAGATCACTCCGATCTCGCGGCGCGCCTCCAATTCCAGCTTTCGCAGGCTCTGACTACCGACGAAGGCAGAGTCGCCATCCCGAAGAATCGCTCGCAGGTGCAACCGACTTTGCAAGCGTCGCACGGGAATCGATGCACTCTTGGCGGATGCTCGAGTCAGTACGCGTACTTCCACACCATCGGAAATCTTTTTGTTCAACAGCTTCAAGAAATCCCGGTCGCTGATCTTCATCTCGTAAATCAACAATCGCTTTTTCGTCCCGGTAATGAACTCCGTCAATCGCTGCCGCGCGTTTACCGGGCTTACTACCAACTCATCTTTCGCCTTGGTATATGGCCTTCGCTTCGCGTCGCATTCGAACAGGCGCACGGCCTCTTTCACTACCGAGGGCTTCGAGATTGCCACACCGAAAGACCTGCTCAGGTCGATATCCATATGAGTGAAATTGAATCCGAGCAGGAAGAGCGCCTTGTCGTCGATGATCAGCATCTTGCCGTGGTAGCGAACCAGATCGTCCGCCGTTCGCGTCACCGTGATTCCCTGGGCAAGGAGTCTCATCTCCAACCGGCGAAGATTCTTTTCCTCCCCCTGGTTGGTGTAGGCGATAAGCGCCTGAACGTCCACTCCACGGCCCAGCGCGGCCACAAGCGCTTTCTCGATCTCTACTCGATCAAATCTAAAAATCAGAATTCTGATCCTTTTTTTTGCTTTTTTAAGAGCCTCCAAAAGAGGCTTGATTCCATTGTCCGGTTGAATAAGCAGTTTCAATGGATCTTCCCCCAATCTTGCCTTGAAACTTTTTCCAGACGCAACATATTGTCAATGAATAAGATGCCTGATTTCGTTCTGAAGATGTTTTGGCATTTTGAGGCACCCGAAGTCGCCTATGACGCTTCTAACGAAAAGCGTAGTTGCGCCCGAGGAGACCGACCATGTCCTGCAACCGCTTTTTGTCCTGCCTGATTCTGCTCGTCTTTTTCACTGCGTTCTCACTTCCAGTTTCCGCACAGATAACGTTGCATCAACCGGCAGCAGGCGAACTGCCGAGAATGCACCTCAGTCAGAAAAGGCGGCGGCGTCGGAATCCCACTCTGGCGATACGCGCAATCAAGCCAACAACGAGAATGATTCGCCCATCGTGAAATCCGAATTGCACAATCCGGTTCTGTGGCATGACCCGGGGGCGATCGCATCGCTGGATCTGTTCTATGGCGAAGGCGGCAAAGCGGGCCAACCAGAAGGCCCATTCACCTTTGAATCTGAAGACGAGACTGGATCCAATCCCAAGTTTGAGGTGAGCGATAAGGATGGAACAAAGTGGAAAGTGAAACTTGGAGACGAGGCTCGTCCCGAGGTTGTCGCTTCGAGGCTGTTATGGGCCACCGGTTACTTCGTTAACGATGACTACCTAATGGAATCGGCCGAAGTGAAAGGATTGCATTTGAACCGCGGCCAGGAACACGTTAAAGAAGAACTCGTTAAAGACGCACGTTTTGCCAGAAAGCCACCGGGGCAGAAGAAGATTGGGATTTGGAATTGGAAAGACAATCCTTTCACGGGCACACAAGAATTCAACGGACTTCGCGTGATGATGGCCGTAATGAATAATTGGGACCTTAAAGACGTGAACAATGCGGTATTCCTCGATGCAAAGACAGGACGAGAGATTTTCCTGGCCAGTGACATCGGCGCGACATTCGGCACGAATGGACTGAGTTGGACAAAGGCTCGTTCCAAGGGGAATATCGGCAGCTTCAAGAATTCCAGGTTTATCCTGCGATCGTCGGATACGGAATTGGATTTTGCAACGCCTCGGCCTCCGACTGCGGTGCTGGTAGAAACGGCTGGATTTTCGGCAAAGGAATACGCGAATCGAAGTGGGCTTAACTGGATCGGGAACAACATTCCGCGTGCCGATGCACGCTGGATAGGGTCACTCTTGAAGCAGCTTACGCATCAGCAACTCGTCGACGCATTTCGCGCGGGTAACTTCCCGCCCGACCAAATCGACGCATACGTGGAAGTAGTCGAAAGCCGGATTCAGGAGCTCTCGCAGCTATAGGAGCTTGTTAGCGATGGCGATTATCCACCAACGGCGGCGGGGGCTTCGTCGTGACTGGTTTGAATCTCATGCAGCTTCCGGTAGACACCGTCTTCTCGCTGGAGCAACTCGTCGTGAGTTCCGGACTCGGCGATTCCTCCTCCGTCGACAACATAGATGCAGCTAGCGCGCCGGATGGTGGACAGCCGGTGCGCGATCACGATGGATGTCTTTCCCTCCATCAGTCGATCCAACGCGTCGAAGACAAGCTCTTCAGACGCTGCGTCGAGACCGGATGTCGGCTCATCGAGAATCAGGATAGGTGTGTTGCGGATGATCGCGCGCGCGATCGCGATGCGCTGACGCTGACCGCCTGAGAGAGTGACTCCGCGCTCACCTACAGCAGTATCAAATTTGTTCGGCAACTTCTCGATAAATTCCATGGCATTTGCTGCTTCGGCGGCCTTAACAATTTCAGCCTCGGTCGCATCTGGTCGGCCATACGCGATGTTGTCCCAGATCGTTCCGCTGAACAGCACCGTATCCTGCAGGACGAAACTGATTTGGCCGCGGAGGGATTTTTGCGTGAAGTGCTTGATGTCTGTGCCGTCGATCTTGACGACTCCAGCAATCGGGTCGTAAAAGCGCGCAATCAGGTTAATGATCGTTGTCTTTCCGGCGCCAGTCGGTCCCACAAGCGCAGCCATGGTGCCCTGATCCACATGAAGATTGACATCGCTGAGAATCGGCTCGCCTTCTTTATAGGCAAAATCGACATGTTCGAAATCAATTTCACCACGGAAGCGAGGCGCCCTTCGTGCGCCCCGCTCATCGCGGATCTCGTCATTGGAGCGGAGGATTTCCTGGATTCTTTCAAAGCCGGTGTCAGCTTTGGAATATGAGTCCATTGTTTTTGAAATATCCTGCATCGGCTTGTACATCTTTCCCAGGTAGAAGACAAATACAACCATCGAACCTGGCAAGAGACGGCCCGACATCGCCATCTGGGCCCCAAACCAGAGCACAGCGCATGTTCCGATCGCCGTCACGATATTCACGAGCGGCACCAGCTTGGCCTTCAGCGCCCGCGCGGCGAGTGCGGCTTCTACGGCCTCAAGGCTCTCGCCTTCGAACCGGCGAACTTCATAGTCTTCGCGCGCGAAGGCTTTCACGACGCGAATGGAGGTGACAACCTCCTGCACCACCGAGATCATGCGCCCCTCTTTTTTGCGGACCTCGCGCGAGGCCTTCTTTACTCTTCGCGTATACGTGTACACGATAAAGAACAGCGGCGGAATGACGGCCAGGGCGACGAACGTGAATTGCCAGTTGATATAGAACATCACTGCAATCATGCCCACAAGAGTCAACGTATCGACCAGGATCCCCAACAACCCTGAAACGATGAAGCTCTGAATGGCATCGATGTCCACGGTTACGCGGCTGATGAGATCGCCGGTCGGCTGCTGATCGTGATAAGCCAACGACAGCCGTTGTACATGCGTATAGATCGTGCGGCGCAGGTCGTGTGCGACCCATTGGCCCACGTTTGTTGTCAGGTATTTTTCTGAGTAGGTACACACTGCATCGATAAGGGCAATTACCAGCACTGCCCCGCAAGCAAAGAAAAGCATGTTGCGAGGGGTGGTGCCTGCAGCGTGCTCTATGAATTTGTCGAGCCAGCCGTGCTTCCCTTTGCCTTGCAGCACATTATCGAGAACGATCTTCAATGGCCACGGCTCGAGCAATCCGGCTGCCGTCTCTCCTGCAATTGCAAGGAGCCCTAACCAGAGCTCACGCCGATGAGGCCGCAAAAGATCGACTATTTTCAGCCCTTGCCTGGGTCTAGCTTCGGACGACATGAACGCTTAGATGCGCAAAGAGGTATAAGAGTCCCCGGTTCAAGAGATTGCCGGGATTGTTTAGTCTGCAGGTCGCCTTAGGCCTTCGGTCACCGGCGAAATCGCGACACGAGATAGAAAATCGCCGTCAGTACAACGCTGATGAGAATTGACGTCCCTAATGGAAAATAGACCGAAACGCTTTTGCCTTTGTAAGAGATGTCGCCTGGCAACCGCCCCAGGGGCAGGCCTATTTTGGCCGCCACGAGCAAAATCGCACCTACGAAAGCCAGCAGAAGACCTAGACCGAGGAGAGCCTTGCCAAGTTCAGCCATTGGAGTCCTCAATGCCTGCCTCGGCTAGGATACAAGGAAAGGGCTGAGCGAAAGCTGTAACGGGAAGCCGGGAAAGGAGGAGGCAAATGCGGATTTTCTCGATGGCAGGCGGGATTCTTTGCCTGGTGATCGTGCTTCTCGACGCCTTCCAGACGATCATCCTCCCGCGACGGGCGGCTGGGCATATCAGGCTGACTCGCATTTTCTACGCTCTCACATGGCGACCGTGGGTATTTGTTGCGAGACGAATTTCGGACCTTCGGAAACGAGAGACGGTCTACAGCTTCTATGGGCCCTTGTCTCTGATTTTTCTCCTGGTGATCTGGGCCAGCGGAATGCTGATCGGCTTCGCGCTGATTACCTATTCCCTGGGCAGCCCGTTTAGCGATTCGAAACAGCAGTTGGGATTCATGTCTGATCTTTACGTGAGCGGAACAACAATTTTCACGCTTGGGATCGGCGACGTGACGCCACATGGGGAATGGGCACGTGTCCTGACGATCCTGGAAGCGGGTACGGGTCTAGGCTTCCTGGCTGTTGTCATGGGATATTTTCCAGTGCTATATGCCGCGTTTTCACGTCGCGAAGTGAGCATTTCGCTGTTGGATGCGCGAGCCGGTTCGCCACCGACTGCCGCGGAATTGATGCGCCGTCACTCTTATGAAGGCGCGGATCAGGCTCTGACCCAACTGCTGTCGGAGTGGGAGCGCTGGTCGGCTGAACTGCTTGAGAGCCACATTTCGTACACCCTGCTTTGCTATTTTCGGTCACAGCACAACAACCAAAGCTGGATCAGCGCACTGACCGCCATTCTGGATACATCCGCTTTGCTGATTGCCGGGATAAGGGGACACGAAGCGCGTCAGGCGCAGTTGACGTTTGCGATGGCGCGTCACGCCATGGTGGATTTAGCTCAAATCTTCTCGCTAAAACCACTCAACAATGTTCCTGATAGGCTTCCCAGGGAGCGCTATGAGCAGCTTTACCAGTTGCTCAGCCAGAGCGGGGTTAGCGTTTGTCGCGATGAACGCTCCTTTGAAAGGCTCCGAGATATGCGTGCGCTTTACGAAGGATATGCCGAAGCTTTAAGCAGCTATCTGTGTATGCCGCTGCCGCCCTGGATCGCGGATCATCCTCACAAAGACAATTGGCTGGCGGTCGCAAGGGTGCGAGAACAAACGGAAGCGGCCAATCCAATCGAGAGTGTGCCTCGTGTTGATGCAGCTATCGTCGAACGTCACGATTTTTGAATGCAACGAAATGTCATCGACTGATAGGTAGAGGACGGGTGCATGGGTTAGCCTGTAGATGACGAAAGCTGGAGAAATAGCCCGATGAAGCCGTCCGTATTCGCGCCCGAAAGCCCTGCCATCAAAAACCCACCGACGACAAATAAACATCTGATTCGCTGGGTCGAGAAGATGGCGGAGTTGTGCCGTCCCGATTCCATTCACTGGGTTGACGGTTCTCAGGCTGAGTACGACTTTCTCTGCGAGCGCCTCGTTGATGCGGGAACCTTTACTCGTCTTGATCAAAAGCGGTGGCCCGGATGCTTCTATGCTCGCTCGGTGCCGAGCGATGTTGCCCGCGTTGAAGACCGCACGTTCATCTGCTCGCTTTCGCGCGATGGCGCCGGGCCTACCAATAATTGGGAAGACCCATACGTTATGCGGCGGCGGCTGAAGCAGCTTTTTCGCGGCTGCATGCAGGGTCGCATCATGTACGTACTGCCCTTCAGCATGGGTCCTGTTGGTTCCGCGATGTCAGGAATTGGCGTCCAACTCACCGATTCCCCTTACGTCGTCGTGAACATGCGAATCATGGCCAGGATCGGGGCTCCGGTTTTTGCTGAAATCGACAAAGACGAAAAGCGGGTCGTGCCTTGCATGCACACTGTCGGAATGCCACTCAAGCCCGGCCAGCAAGATGTGCCCTGGCCGTGCAATGAAACGAAATATATCGCTCACTTTCCCGAGACGCGTGAAATCTGGTCGTACGGCTCTGGATATGGCGGCAATGCCTTGTTGAGTAAGAAATGCTTTGCGCTCCGCATCGCGTCAAACATTGCTCGCGATGAAGGGTGGATGGCGGAACACATGCTGATTCTGGGCGTCGAAAGCCCGGATGGCGAGAAAACCTACGTAGCTGCTGCGTTCCCCTCTGCATGTGGCAAAACGAACTTTGCCATGCTGATTCCTCCGAAGGCGATGGACGGATGGAAAGTCTGGACAGTTGGCGATGATATCGCCTGGATCAGGCCTGACTCGAAAGGCCGTCTCCGAGCAATCAACCCGGAGGCCGGTTTCTTTGGCGTTGCGCCGGGCACTGGCACGAAGACGAATCCAGCGGCAATGGCGGCTCTGTCAAGGAATTCAATCTTCACTAATGTCGCTTTGACGCCAGATGGAGGAGTGTGGTGGGAGGGCATGACGGAGAAGCCGCCGGCACGAATGCCTGGACTGGCGTGGAGAGCATTGGACGCCGGCGATCGGCAAGAAGACCGGTGCGACTGCGGCGCATCCCAACGGGCGCTTCACGGCGCCTGCCTCGCAGTGTCCAACGATGGATCCGGAATGGGAATCACCCAAGGGCCTGCCGATAAGCGCAATCATTTTTGGCGGACGCCGATCTTCAACGCTTCCGCTTGTGTATCAGGCGTTCAATTGGTCAAGCGGCGTCTACCTAGGCGCCACAATGGGCTCGGAGACGACTGCGGCTGCCGCTGGAGCTGTGGGTAAAGTGCGACGCGATCCCATGGCCATGCTTCCCTTCTGCGGTTACCACATGGGCGACTACCTCCGGCACTGGATCAAGATGCAGAGAGGGCTGGACGTAACACCGCGCATTTTCAACGTGAATTGGTTCCGAAAGAATGAGAGCGGGCAATTCCTCTGGCCTGGTTTCAGCGAGAATATGCGAGTTCTTCGTTGGATTGTCGAGCGAGTTCAGGGTCATGGACGCGGCCGCGAGACTCCCATTGGCTGGGTTCCTCGCTACGAGGACATCGACTGGACGGGGCTGGATTTTTCGCGCGAGGCATTTGAAGAACTGATGATGGTCGATCGCGCAGCCTGGCGCAAAGAGGTCATTGCGCACGAAGAGCTTTTCATCGAACTGCACGATCACCTGCCACCGGAAATGATCTACGAGCGCGAATTGCTCATCTGCAAGTTGTAGTCAGTCCAGCGGCCGCATCGTCAGGAGATACGCCGGTCTCACCGGGTTGAGTCTCACCTGGGCTGCGGAGGATTTTGAGAAATCCGCTACAGGCCGAGAATCCCGTCTGAAACTAAAAGAGTTCCGCATTGAGGGAGTATTTAAGCTGCATTTCCGATATAGTAGATAGTTCAGCACTATCCCTCGCGTGCCCGGGCCTGCAGCGCAGGTCTTTTCAGGAAAGCAAATGGCGATTTCGATTGAGAATCGCCAACGTATTTGTGTCTTCGCCGTTCCAGACATCGCAATACAGACCAACTTTTTACTGAGAAGGTAGCCATGCAAACACCGGATCATCCTCATACCATCCCTCCTCCCCAGGGTCTCTATCATCCGCGCAATGAACACGACGCCTGCGGCATGGGTCTTGTGGCCAGCATTCGCGGGGAGAAGAGCCACGAGATCATCCGCAAGGGCCTCGAGGTTTTGATCAATCTGACCCATCGCGGAGCGGCAGGCTGCGATCCGGAGACGGGAGACGGCGCCGGCATTCTCATTCAGATCCCTCACGTCTTCTTTGCACGCGAATGCGGCGAACTCGGTATCCAGCTTCCGGAGGCGGGCGCGTACGGTGTGGCAATGGTTTTCCTGCCTGTTGACCGGCACAGCCGCCTTCAGTGTGAGGGCGTGTTCGAACGAATTGCCCAGGCAGAAGGCCTGAAAGTGCTCGGCTGGCGGGATACGCCGGTGAACGGAGATGCCATCGGGCGCGAGGCTCGCGCTTCGCAGCCCTATATCGAGCAGTTCTTTGTGGCTAAGCCAGCGGAGATGGACGAGGACACCTTTGAGCGTCTGCTATACCTTGTCCGCCGGCGCACGGAAAATGAAATGGCTGCCTCGGAAATCGAGGGCAAAGATGATTTTTACGTCCCCTCGTTCTCCTGCCGCACGATCATCTACAAGGGGCTGATGCTTGCTCCGCAAATCGAGAAGTTCTATTTCGAATTGGCCAATCCGCTTGTCACAAGCGCGTTGTGCCTGGTCCACCAGCGGTTCTCGACGAATACGTTTCCGAGTTGGAAGCTGGCGCATCCATATCGCTATGTGGCCCACAACGGCGAAATCAACACCATCCGCGGCAACATAAGTTGGATGACTGCGCGGCAGTCGGTGCTGGACAGCCCACTGCACGGTGACAAAATCGGGAGCCTTTATCCCGTCATCTCGCCAGACGGCAGCGATTCCGCCTCCCTCGATAACGCGGTAGAGTTCCTCTTTCAAGCCGGGCGTTCCCTGCCCCACGTAATGGCGATGCTGATTCCCGAGGCCTGGTCTGGGAATCCTGATATGGACGAGGAGAAGCGTGCGTTTTACGAGTACCACGCCTCGCTCATGGAGCCTTGGGATGGCCCCGCAGCCATTGCGTTCACAGATGGACGAGTCGTGGGAGCTACGCTCGATCGCAACGGGCTTCGCCCCGGCCGCTACATCGTCACCAAGGACGATCTGGTGGTATTGGCATCTGAGGCGGGCGTGCTTGAGATGCCGGCTGAAGACATTCGCAAGAAGGGCCGTCTGCAGCCCGGCCGAATGTTCCTGGTCGACACCGTACAGAAGCGCATTATTTCTGACGCCGAGATCAAGAAGTCGCTGGCAAGCCGCCAGCCATATGCGAAATGGCTGCAGGAGCAGCAGGTCACTCTCGATACTCTTCCCGAACCTTCCCGCGTGATTGCATCCAATCCCGAGACACTCCTACGCCGACAGCGCGCATACGGCTACAGCGAAGAGGATCTACGCCTCGTGCTTGGGCCTATGGGCGCGCGAGGAGAAGAACCGGTTGGGTCGATGGGCACGGATGTGCCGCTGGCCTGCCTTTCTGATCATCCACAGCCGCTGTTCAACTACTTCAAGCAGCTATTTGCGCAGGTCACGAATCCGCCGATTGACCCCATTCGCGAAGAATTGGTGATGTCGCTTATCAGCTACATCGGCACAGAGCGCAACATTCTCGACGAGGCTCCGGAAAACTGCCACACGCTGAAGCTGCCTCATCCACTGCTCACCAACAGAGACCTGGAGAAATTGCGCCGCGTTTCTTCGGGCGATCTTCTGGCCACGACTCTGCCTGCACTCTTCCGCGCAGACGATGGCGAAGTCGGTTTGCGCCACGCTCTCGAAGATCTGAGCAACCGCGCCGCTCACGCAGTGGCCTCTGGATACACGCTTCTTATCATTTCTGATCGGGGCGTCGATCCCACTTACGCGCCTGTTCCAAGCCTGCTTGCTATGGCCGCTGTACACAACCGGCTGGTGAAAGAAAAGACCCGCACCCAGGTAGCTCTCATTATTGAAAGCGGCGAGCCGCGCGAGGTAATGCATTTCGCACTTCTGATCGGATATGGCGCAAGCGCCATCAACCCTTATCTCGCAATTGAGACGCTGCATGATCTCAAACGGCGTGGGTTGCTGCCGCACAGCGTTTCTGCCAATCATGCAGAAAAGAACTTTATCAAGGCGATTAACAAGGGCCTGCTAAAAACTTTCTCGAAGATGGGCATCAGCACGCTGCAGAGTTATCGCGGCGCACAGGTCTTCGAGGCGGTGGGATTGAATCAAGCACTGATCCAGGCCTACTTCCCTGGCACGGCATCGCGCATTGAGGGTGTCGGACTGGATGTGTTGGCTCGCGAAGCGCAGATGAAGCACTCCTACGCCTTCCAGCCGCTCACCGAGTCGGAAACGGAATTGGTAGTCGGCGGACACTATCAATATCGCGAAGGCGGCGAGTACCACCTGCTCAATCCGCAAACAATCAGCAAGCTTCAACACTCAGTCATCACGAACAATCCTGCGACCTTTCAGGAGTACACTGATCTGCTTGACGAAAAGAACCGCGACCTCTGTACGCTTCGCGGCTTGCTCAAACTCAAGTATGCCGACAACCCCATTCCACTTGAAGAAGTAGAGGCGGCCAAGGAAATCGTCAAGCGGTTTACCACTGGCGCCATGAGCTACGGCTCGATCAGCAAGGAAGCGCATGAAACCCTCGCGATTGCAATGAACCGGCTTGGTGGGATGTCGAACACCGGCGAGGGAGGCGAAGACGAAGAGCGCTTCAAGCGCGATGCCAACGGCGATCTACGTCGAAGTGCCGTGAAGCAGGTGGCAAGTGGCCGCTTCGGCGTTACGACCAATTACCTGGTAAACGCCGACGAGTTGCAGATCAAGATGGCGCAGGGCGCGAAACCCGGTGAAGGCGGGCAGTTGCCGGGGCACAAGGTTGATGAGGTGATTGCAAGGACGCGTCACTCCATTCCCGGCGTCGGTTTGATTTCGCCGCCTCCGCATCACGACATTTACTCGATTGAGGATCTTGCACAACTGATCTACGACCTGAAGAACGTGAATCCGCAGGCACGCATCGCGGTCAAGCTCGTTTCTGAGGTCGGCGTGGGAACTGTAGCTGCGGGCGTGTCGAAGGCTCATGCAGATGTGGTGCTCATCTCGGGAGATAGTGGAGGTACCGGCGCTTCTCCACTTAGCTCGATCAAGCACGCAGGGCTGCCCTGGGAGCTTGGACTGGCTGAGACGCAGCAGGTGTTGCTGCTGAATGATCTGCGCGGTCGCATTAAAGTCCAGACGGACGGCAAGCTGCAGACGGGCCGGGATGTGGTGATTGCTGCTCTGTTGGGCGCGGAGGAGTTCGGTTTTGCTACGACCCCGCTCATAACCATGGGCTGCATCATGATGCGTAAGTGTCACCTGAACACCTGCTCGGTTGGCATCGCTACGCAGGACCCGGTGTTGCGCGCGCGTTTCACGGGCCAACCGGAGCACGTCGTCAATTTCTTCTTCTTCCTTGCTGAACAGGTGCGGCAACACATGGCAAAGCTCGGCTTCCGCACCATCGACGAGATGGTCGGCCGCGTGGACAAGATTGATGCCGCGGTTGCAGATGCCCACTGGAAGGCCAAGGGCATCGACCTCTCATCGATCCTTTACGCGCCCACGGTGCCCTCACGGGTCGCGCGTCGCAAGGTTCAGGCGCAGGACCACGGGCTCGATCAGGCGCTTGACCATGCGCTGATCGCCAAGGCCACGCCTGCTCTCGAATCGCAAACGGCGGTTACTGGTAGTTTTCCAATCCGCAACGTTCATCGCACCGTCGGCGCAATGCTCGGCGGTGAGATCGCTCGGCGTTACGGGTCTACCGGTCTGCCGGACGGAACGATTCACTTCAAGTTCTCTGGCTCGGCCGGACAGAGCTTTGGCGCATTCGTGCCAAACGGGGTCACCCTCGAGCTTGAGGGCGACAGCAACGACTACCTAGGGAAAGGCCTTTCTGGTGGTCGAATCATTGCCTACCCGCCAAAGACCTCCAGCTTCCTGCCAGAAGAAAGCATTCTCGTCGGCAATGTCGTGCTCTATGGAGCCACCAGTGGCGAAGTCTTTCTAAACGGAATTGCAGGGGAACGATTTGCCGTTCGCAATTCCGGTGCTGTCGCGGTTGTTGAAGGAGTTGGTGATCATGGTTGCGAATACATGACCAACGGGACGGTCGTAGTACTAGGCGCTACTGGTCGCAACTTCGCTGCCGGCATGAGCGGCGGACGTGCATTTGTCTTCGATGATCAAGGAGACTTTACGTCGCGTCGCTGCAACAAAATCAGCGTCGATTTGGAACCGCTGATCTCCGACGAAGATGTCGCCGAAGTGAGAGGACTGCTCGAGCGTCACCGCGATCTGACAGGGAGCCCGCGTGCAGCGTGGATTCTTGAGCACTGGGCAGATGCTCAACCGCAATTCATCAAGGTTTTCCCACATGAGTACAAACGGGTGCTCGGAGTAGCGCGAGTCGATTCGGTCTATGTTTCCCCAAACAACTCGTCGCCTCTGGTGACAGAAACGGCAGAGGTGCAGCATGGGTAAGGTCACTGGATTTCTTGAGCACGAGCGCGAATTGCCCGCTCGCCGAGACGTCGCGGAGCGAATTCACGACTGGCAGGAGATCTACCATCCTTTTCCTGAGGAGAAGCAGCGTGAGCAGAGTGCACGCTGCATGGATTGTGGCGTACCGTTCTGCCACACGGGATGCCCCGTCAACAACCTGATTCCCGACTGGAACGATCTCGCATACAACGGGCGGTGGCAGAGTGCGATCAGGCGCCTACATGCCACCAACAACTTCCCCGAGTTCACTGGCCGCATCTGTCCAGCGCCCTGCGAGGCTGCATGCGTTTTGGGCATCAATCAACCTGCGGTTTCGATTAAGTTGATTGAGCGAAGCATTGTGGAACGAGCCTGGGATGAGGGCTGGATCCAGCCCGAGCCGCCGGAGCACAATACAGGAAAGCGCGTCGCCGTAGTCGGCAGTGGACCGGCGGGTCTGGCGGCCGCGCAGCAGTTGCGCCGTGCCGGCCACTCCGTGACCGTATATGAAAAGAACGATCGGATTGGCGGGCTTCTACGCTACGGCATTCCTAATTTCAAGCTTGAGAAGCACGTAATCGATCGTCGCATCAATCAAATGCGCGCTGAAGGTGTAACGTTCCTGACCAATGCCCATGTTGGCGGCAATGTGCCGGTGGAAGCGCTCACAGGCCACTACGATGCGATTTTGTTGGCTGGTGGCGCCGAACACCCGCGCGATCTCAATATCCCGGGACGTGAGCTTAAAGGCATTCACTTCGCCATGGAGTTCTTACCGCAACAGAATCACCGTTGCGAGGGAGACCTGGTTGACGCCGCGACCTCAATTCACGCGGAAGGCAAGAGAGTGCTGATCATCGGAGGCGGAGATACAGGCGCAGACTGCCTGGGCACGAGCCATCGACAAGGCGCAAAGAGCGTTCATCAATTTGAGATCATGCCCAAACCGCCAGACCAGCGGGCAGCCTCAACGCCGTGGCCGATGTGGCCGCTGCAGCTCCGCACGGAGAGTGCGCATGAGGAAGGCGGCATTCGCGATTGGAGCATCAACAGCATCAAATTCACGGGCGATGAGAATGGGAACGTGAAACAGCTGCATGCTTTGCGTGTCGGTGCACCGCCGAAGTTCGAGGCTATCTCGGGTTCTGAGTTCACGCTCGACGTTGACCTCGTCCTACTGGCAATGGGCTTTCTCGGTCCGGTCCGCAATGGAATGGTCGAGCAGCTCGGAGTCGCCCTTGACCAGCGCGGCAATATCGCGGCGAACCCTGAATACATGACCTCCGTTGATGGAATTTTCGCAGCCGGAGACATGCGCCGCGGCCAGTCTCTGGTTGTCTGGGCCATCTCAGAGGGACGTAAGGCGGCTGCAGCTGTTGACCGTTACCTGGCAGCCAAGACGCCCAATCTGCTTCCGCAATTGCACCGCACCCGCGTATAGGGCGTGCTGAAGGAGTTGCGCGGGTATATGCAACCTGCCCGCGCAACTTCGATTGCATCGAATGCTGCGCCCGACTCGGAGTAGACATGCTATCTCTCTCCTGCTCCATCTTGAAAACTAACCAAGTCACAACTCTGGGCATCTGACTCTGCAGGGAATCTACGGTGGCTCTCCAATACTTAAACGGGCCAGCGAAAACTTATGATTCACAGGGGCGAATGTCGGTGAGTAAAACACGTTCGCCACTTCGCCTTCTACGACCTCTCTTGAAATCTCTCGGACCCGGCGTAATTACTGGCGCCGCGGATGACGATCCTTCTGGAATCGCCACCTATTCGGTCGCCGGAGCGCAACTGGGAACTGCGCTTCTCTGGACTGCGCTGCTAACCTGGCCACTCATGGCTGCCGTGCAGATTATGTGTGCTCGCATTGGGATGGTTACCGGGCGGGGCATGGCGGGAAATCTAAGGCGTCGATTTCCAAAGTGGTTGCTGGGCATCTTTGTGTTGTCTTTGCTCATCGCCAATACAATTAACATCGCCGCGGATCTGGCTGGGATGGCCGATGCCGCTGAAATGCTTACGAAGCTACACTCGCATTTCTTCGTGATCCTGTTCGCTGTTCTCATTTCTGCGGCCACCGTGCGACTTCGCTATCAACAGATCGCGAGTACGCTGAAGTGGCTTGTGCTCGTTCTCTTCGCGTATCCGATAACGGCCTTTGTTGTAGTCACGGATTGGAAATCTGTGATGCGTGCAACGTTCATTCCAACGATGCCTCATTCCAAGGACGAGTGGTCCATGCTCGTCGCGATTCTCGGTACAACCATCAGCCCTTATCTTTTCTTCTGGCAGGCGAGCCAGGAAATTGAAGAAGGAAAGGCCGCAGGTCTTAGATCGGTCGAAGCGCGTAAAGGGGCAAGCCCTCAAGAACTTCAATCGAGGCAAATCGACGTGGGAGTCGGCTCGTTCTTTTCCAACCTTGTGATGTATTTCATCATTCTCACCACGGCGATTACGCTTCACGGCCATGGCATCACCACGATCGAGACATCCCGGCAGGCGGCCGAGGCCCTCAGACCATTCGCGGGCAGGTTTGCGGCTACGGTGTTTACTGTTGGAATTGTTGGTGTCGGATTTCTTGCTATTCCAACACTGGCTGGATCGGCAGCGTACGCATTTGCTGAGACATTCAAGTGGCGTCAAGGTCTGGATAAGAGCCTGAAACAGGCGCGTTATTTTTACGCGATTATTCTGCTCTCGACCGGAGCCGCTGTTTGCCTGAACTTCGCGGGCATTAACCCTGTGAAGGCGCTGTATTGGACCGCTGTCATCAATGGCTTGCTGGCTCCTTTCCTTCTGCTTGCGATTCTGATCGTGGCTTCGGACAGGAGGATGATGGAATGGCAACCGAGCTCCCGACTTGGCTGGGGAATTGTGGCCGTAGCAACTGGAATGATGTTTATCGCAGGTGTTGCCATGTTTGTCGTCTAGACGGCCCTGTTGAGCGAGGCTCGCATCACGGATGCCGTTGAAGGCGCCCCTAGGTATGGGTTGAGACTTAATTCCGTTTGTGGCGTTCTCTGAAGTACTTCCAAAGGCCGTATGCTGCGACAAGTACGACCATCGCGACATACAGGGCCAGGATCGGAGTCATCCAAGGCTTTAGATCTGTCTGCCAGAGCGAGACGACGCGCCGGCCGTAGGTGTATCCGAGCCAGCCGATGAAGCTGTAGCGCAACAATCGAGCAGAACCGTAGGAAGCAAGAAAGCGACCCCGCGTCAGTCCAAGAGCGCCGGCGGCAACCACAACCGGGAGCAAAGGCACCGGAGGCGGAAGCAACGCCACGATGCCGACGGACAGTACCCCGTTCCGCTTTGCCCAGGCTGTTGCGCGTTTTACGAATCTACCCCGGCCGAGCTTTTCGATTGCAGCCTCGCCTCCCTTCTGGCCGGCCGCCCACGCGAAATAGCCGCCTAATACCGAACCCGCGAATGCCCAGGCAACGAAAGAGACTGTCAATGCAATCGAGGAGGATCGATAAGCGGTAAGTAGAAGAAGGAGCAGGTCAGTGCTTCCCGGAAGCTGAATGGGAATAATGGAAGAGTCAATGATTGCGATTCCGAAAAGCCCTACACCGCCGAGGTTCATGACCCAGGGCAACAACCGGGAAGATGACTTTGAAGTGGAATTGGCAGCAAGTTGTTGAACAAAATAAATCAGCGCGGCACGATTCGAGTTAGAAGGGAGCATGACGACTCCCGACGCATTGGCCTGCATGCATCTCAGCTCTGTACGCAAAAGTCGGCAACGCCAGGATGCGCCGGATTCTGCATTCAAGACGATGAGCGATTTGAAGACGGTGGCCTCTCCAAAGTGAAGTCAAATTGATTCCTCCGCATTCGCGCTTGGATGTTCTACTTATGTCCCTGGCGATGCGCACGGTGGCGTACTCCCACTCCATCGTCGATGTCAAAGGCTGCATTGACCAGTGCAATATGCGATAACGCCTGCGGGAAATTTCCGACAAGCCGATGACAGGTAATGTCGTACTCCTCGGAGAGAAGGCCAAGGTCGTTCCGAAGCGCCAGCAACCGCTCAAACAAGGCACGCGCATCGTCTAAGCGCCCGATTGCCTTAAGACTGCTGACCATCCAAAAGCTGCAGGCAAGGAACACGCCTTCGCCGGGCGGGAGACCGTCCGTGACCTTTGACGTGTCATAACGCAGAACGAGCCCCGACGGCATCAGATCGCGTTCAATCGCTTCCACGGTACCTCTGACTCGCGGATCACTACCCGGCAAGAAACCTACCAACGGCATCAGCAAGAGAGCAGCGTCGAGTTGCCGCGAACCATAGGCCTGGACAAAGCTGTTTCTCTCGTTGTCGAACGCCCTGGTGCAGATCTCTTGGTGAATTTCGTCGCGTATGCTTTTCCATCTCGCCACCGGAGCATCGTAATGAAGTTGATCGGCAAGCAGCACGGCACGATCGAAAGCGACCCAGGCCATCATCTTTGAATAGGTGAATTGCTGAGGTCCGCCGCGGGTCTCCCATATGCCCTCGTCGGGCTGTTGCCAGATCGTCTCCAGATGCTTCAGCAAGAGCGCCAGCACGCGAAAGTCGTCTTCGCAGTGCCGCCCCATCTTGTGCTGAGCATGGAAAAAGCAGTCCAGCATCTCTCCGTAAATGTCCAGTTGCACCTGCTCCGCTGCTGCATTTCCGACCCTCACGGGTCGCGAACCTTCATAGCCCGGGAGCCATTGAATCTCCCACTCGTGAAGCTGTCGCTCGCCCTTCAGTCCGTAGATGATCTGTACCTGATCCGGGCTTCCCGCCAGGGCCCGGAGAAGCCAATCCTGCCATGCAGCCGCTTCGTCGTAGTAGCCGCCATTTGCAAGTGCGAGAAGCGTAAACGTAGTGTCTCTGAGCCAACAGAAACGATAATCCCAGTTGCGGACTCCGCCGATCGCTTCGGGTAGTGAAGTTGTTACTGCCGCAATGATGCCTCCCGTCGGCAGAAATGTCATCGCCTTGAGAGTTATGAGGGAACGCTCAACGTCATCCCGGTATTTGCCGTCGTATTCGAGACGGGCACTCCAGGCGCTCCAAAATTCTCCTGCCTCTTTGAGCGCCGGCAAGGCCTTAATTTCTGTTGGGTACTCCTCATAAGAGACGCCGTAACTAAGGGTGAACCATTCTTGATCGCCCTCATCGACCGTGAAGTCTGCGAGTGTCGTGAGGTTTTCTCCACGCACCTTGACAGATGATCGCAGGACCGCGAGATTTGGACCGGCTATGGCTCTGATCCCGTGCTTGATACGCGTCACCCAGGGAACGGTCCGTCCGTAGTCGAAACGCAAAGCCAACTCCATGCGCATTTTTGATTGCCCACGGACGCCCTCAACAATTCGAACGACATGGGAGTTTTTTCCTCTCAGGGGCATGAAGTCAATAAGGCGGACAACACTCTCGTCGCTCTCAAAGGTGGTTTCAAGAATCAGGGTGTGATCCCGGTATCGCCTGGAAGTGCGCCATTCTCCATCTTGAGGCGAGAGTCTCCAGCGGCCGTTCTCCTTCGTTCCCAGCAGCGCAGCAAAGCAAGCATCGGAGGAGAAATCAGGCCAGCAGAGCCAATCAATGCATCCGTTAGTGTCCACCAGAGCGGCGGTCTGACAATCGCCAATCAGCGCGTATTCTTCGATCTTTGCGGGCATGATTGTCCTATTGTTCTCGGTAGTTACGCATTAAGCCTCCGTCAACGACGAACGTGGAGCCGGTGATATATGCCGCATCGTCGGATGCAAGAAATGCCACGAGTCCCGCCACATCTTCAGGCGCACCCAGGCGCCCCAGCGGGATATTGGCGAGAAGCGCCTTGAGCTTCGGCTTGTCTTCGAGGAGAGATTTGTTGATGGGTGTTGCGATTGCACCCGGAGCGATATTGTTGACGTTAATGCCAAGCGGCCCCAGTTCTACAGCAAGATCGCGCATGAGCATGCGAAGACCACCCTTGCTGCAGCAATATGGTGCGAATCCAGGGAAAGCCATATCTTCATGAACGGAGCTGATGTTGATGATGCGGCCGGGTTTCTTCGCCTCGCGCAACCTCTGAACAAATGCCTGCGTCAGAAAAAACGGCCCGCGCAAATTGACCGCCAGAACCTCGTCATAATCCGCTTCGGTAACGTCCCAGAAATCTGCCTTCTTTTCAACCCCGGCATTGTTCACGAGGATATCGGCTACACCAAACTGACTCCAAGCTGTATCAACCAGGCATCGGACATCGTTGATACGGGTTACGTCAGCCTGTACGATCCGCCCTTCTCCCCCGAGATCTTCGATGGCCTTCTCGGTGTCTTGTGCGCCCGCTGGGTTGCCGATGTAGTCAACGATTACCCTGGCTCCCTCGGCTGCCAGACGCTCTGCAACGCCCTGTCCGATTCCAGAGCCGGCACCAGTCACGATTGCTACTCGTCCTCGAAGCCGCATGAGACCTCCGCCTGAATAGATCTGAATCGTGCGCCCTAACTTGGAGCCAGACTACTGCCAAACACGCGCCGCGCTGAGAAAAACTTGCGTTCCCTATCGAGTCGCGATCATGAATCGGGACAAACGCTCGGCGACTTGAGACGTAAACAGCATGCAGTGAGGCAATCAATGCTTCTTGAAATATTGCACTTCTCGCTCGTGCTGCTTTGCCTTCTCCATGGTTTCGAAAGTGCCAAGGTTCCGACGCTTGCCGGTGGAAGGGTCCTTCTTACGCGAATACAAGCGAAACTGGCCCGATTTTAGCTTCCGAATCATGAACGAATCAGATGCGGCGGGTGCGCGAGGCGATGCCAGGCTTGACCGTTCGGCGTTAAGGAAAGCTAGCTTAGCAGGACCACTTGGGCTTCTTGGGATCCTCTTATGCGAGAAGTCTCGTCCAAACGAGTTGGACAACTCTATCCCCGACCAAAACATCGAAGGACCGGGAGCGGAAGCGCATCCCGATGTTACTGAATTCGCAGCGCGGAGGAATTGATGGTTGGACGTCCTTTTTGGTCTGGGCAGCTGAGAATCTCGCTGGTCTCCTTCGGAATTCAATTGTTTCCCGCAACAAAATCACCCGCCGGGATTTCCTTTCACCAGATAGACCGGGCAACGGGTCAGCGAGTCCACCACCTGAATGTAATTAACGGAGATCAGCACGTTGATGAATCTGAGATTGTAAAAGGGTTTGAATACAGCAAAGGAAAGTATCTGCTCATTGAACCAAAGGAAGTTAAGAAATTGCGTTTGGAAACGAAGAGCACCATCGATGTTGCGCAGTTTGTCGATCCCGAGCAACTGCCGCCTTATCTCTTCGAGAAGCCTTACTTCATGGTTCCCGATCCAAAGACTTCATCGGAAGGTTTCGCTGTGATGCGACATGCAATGGGTCAAGCGAACAAGGTCGCGATAGGCGAAGTGGCGTTCGCAGGGAGGGAACATCTCATCGCTATTGCGTTACATCCTGACAAAAAAGCGCGCGGACTGATGGCTTATACCCTGCGCTATGCAGAAGAACTGCGCGACGCCAAGGATTACTTCACAGGCATCGAAGAGCACGCAATTGACAAGAAGCACCTGGCGCTCGCGAGTGAACTAATCCGGACCCATTCCGCTCCCTTCGAGCTGAAGCACTACAAGGACGATTACGAGGCTGCGCTGCGCGAGTTGATTGAAGCAAAGCGATCGAAAACTCCATTGCCTGCAGAAAAGGAGCGGCCGCAGAGTTCCAAGGTTGTCAGCTTGATGGATGCGCTACGACGGAGTGTTGATGAGTCAAAGCATCAAGGCGAGAGCCATAGACGGCCATCGTTGCGATCGTCCAGGAAAGGCCCTACTATCGTAAAGCCCGGTAGACGCACGCACAGGGCCGCGTAAAAAATGGCCAAGAACAGAACGATCGGATCAAAAGCCTCCAAGGACTGGGAGAAGCAGCTTGAGCGCTATCGCTCGATGCGTGATTTTGCGGTTACTTCTGAACCGCGCGGAGGCGACTCAGGCAAAGCCAGTGCACGAAGTGCGGGATCCCTTCCTTTCGTGATTCAAAAGCACGCCGCCACGCGGCTTCACTACGATTTCAGACTGGCTTGGAACGGCGTACTTAAGAGTTGGGCCGTCACCAAGGGACCGAGCCAATATCCTGGCGACAAGCGCCTTGCTGTTCAAGTCGAAGACCACCCGATTGAGTATGGAAGCTTTGAAGGGACAATTCCCAAAGGACAATATGGAGGGGGCGCCGTAATGGTGTGGGATTACGGCGATTGGGTCCCGCACAGTGACGTAGACCGGGGATTGTCGGAAGGACATCTGAAATTTGATTTGAATGGGACCAAACTCAAGGGCAGTTGGGCTCTTGTTCGGATGCATAGCCGTGATGCGAAGCCCGGAAAACCAAATTGGCTCTTGATCAAAGAGAAGGATGAGTTTGCTAACGATGAGCAAAGCCCAGTCGTCACCGAGACTCAGCCCGACAGCGCAGTGACCAAGCGCAGCATCGAGCAGATTGCGAAGGACAACGATCGCACGTGGCATAGTAACAGGGCTCCAAATGACCAGCCGGAGGCCGTTTCCAAGCCGGACACCGCAAAGAAATCTTCAAAGCCGAAAATCGCTCGTCTACGATCGCTGAAGTCTGTTCCCACCGAGAAATTCCCAGGCTTCGTCAGCCCTCAACTGGCAACGCAAACAACGACTCCACCAACGGGGAGCGATTGGGTTCATGAATTGAAGTTGGACGGATACAGAATCCAAATTCAGTTGCGCGGCAAAGAGAAAACATCAAAGGCCAACGTGCGCGCGACGCTTCTAACGCGCAAGGGCCTAGATTGGACGCGAAGGATGCCCCAAATTGCCCGGGCAGCCGAACAATTGGAAGTAGAGAGCGCCATCCTTGATGGGGAGACCGTTGTTCTCGATGAAAAGGGCGCCAGCAGTTTCGCGGATCTACAGGCAGCCTTTCAGCATGAGGCAAACGCACACATGACTTATTTTGCGTTTGACCTGTTGCACTTGAACGGACACAACCTGCGGCACCTTCCACTTCTCGAACGCAAAAGACTCCTAGCCGAAGTACTCGCTCCGTTGGACGACGATTCAGCTCTTCGTCTCAGTGAGCACTTCGAAGGCAGCGGCCCAGAAATATTTTCAAAGGCATGCGCTCTTGGGGCGGAAGGAATCGTCTCGAAACTTTCCTCTGGGCCTTATCTCTCGGACCGTGGAAACGCGTGGCTCAAATCGAAATGCTTCCAGGAACAAGAATTCGTTGTTGGCGGATTCACTGGCCCATCGAATGGGAGCAATGGCATTGGCGCGTTGCTGGTCGGATATTTTGAGGACGGGAAGCTGCAGTATGCGGGAAGGTCGGGAACCGGATTCACACAGAAAACCCAAGGCACCCTTCGAAAGGAGCTAAACAAACTCGAACAGAACAAACCGCCCTTCGAAGAATTGCCAAAGGGGGTGTCGAAAGGTGTGCACTGGGTAAAGCCAACATTGGTTGCGCAGATATCTTTTGCCAATTGGACTCGAGACAATCTGCTACGCCAGGCAGCATTCAAAGGGCTCAGGGAAGACAAGCCCGCTAGAGAAGTAGTGAGAGAATCTGCCGTGCCTCAAAAAGACCCTCAAAGGAACGCAGTAGAAAAGCCCACGAAACCACGAGTTGCTGAAGGAAAGACCAACCTTCCAATCACGCATCCTGAAAAGCTCCTGGATCAAGAATCCGGGATGACCAAGCAGATGCTGGCGGAATACTACCTGGCAGTCGCTGAGCGAATGCTGCCGCACGTCGGCGACCGACCACTGAGCATACTCCGATGCCCGGAAGGGACCGGGAAGCAGTGTTTCTTTCAGAAACATATCGGGCTCGGTCTACCGAAGGGTGTGCAAAGCATCCCGGTGTTGAACAAAAAGACCGGCCAGAAGGAGGATTACCTGACTCTCTCAACGCCTGAGGGTCTTGTCGGAATGGCACAAATGGGAGTTCTAGAAGTCCATCCCTGGGGTTCGCGCAACGAGTCCATGGAGAACCCGGATCGCATTATCTTTGACCTGGACCCGGACGAAGCTATTGACTGGAAGACATTGGCCGTCACCGCGAAGGAATTTCGCGCAGTGTTTGAGGAATTGGGCCTGGAAAGTTTCTTGAAGACTACGGGCGGAAAAGGATTGCACGTCGTTGTGCCAATCCGCGCGGAGCACGATTGGCCGGTCGTCAAGAATTTTGCACACGCGGTAGTCCTCAGGATGGAAAAGAAGCAGCCCGACTTGTATGTAACCAAGATGACAAAGGCGCTCAGGAAGAACCGCATCTATCTTGACTATCTGCGAAATGATCGCGGATCCACGGCGGTGGCGCCGTATTCGCCCCGGGCTCGTTCGGGTGTGCCGGTCGCCTTACCGTTGGAATGGCGTGAGCTGGATTCGAAGACCCGCCCCGTTTTCCATGTGACGGATCTTGCGAAGTGGCGAAAACGGTTGAACAGCGATCCGTGGGCCACGATGTCAACAAGCAAACAGCGTCTCACGGCGCAAGCGATTAAGAAGACGAGTGGGTAATCTTCCTTCTGAAAAAGCGAAACCCGCGGCACAATCAGCCGCGGGTTTCATGTCTGACGAGATTTGGACTTTCAACGATCTCTTCTGACGAAACCTGCGTTGCGGGCGGAGATTAACCGCACTCGCGGTTTCATTATGCGACTTGATTAGCCTTCACATTCACCTTCTGAGAAATCGACGTTAATTTCTGGTCTGCGGCCTTCTCCTCGTTCAGCGTCTCTTCCAAAAGTTGAGCAACATCTGACTGTCCAAGAAGCTTTGCGTAGGTGCGAACTGTTCCATATGCGGCCATTTCGTAATGCTCGACTCGCTGAGCTGCAGATATCAGGGCAGCATCTCTAACGTCTCCTTCAGAAGATTCATGGAGCATCGAAGATCCCTCACTTAATACGCCTTTCATACCCTCGCAGCTTTTGCCTCGGGGGCTAGTCCCCAAGATTCCGCAAATCTTTTCCAGACGTTGAATTTGACCTTCAGTCTCGCGCAAATGATTTTCGAACGCCTTTTTCAAATCCCTGGATGTTGCCGCATTCGCCATCCTGGGAAGCGCCTTTGTAATCTGATTTTCCGCAGAGTAGAGATCTTTCAGTTCCTCCACAAATAATTTCTCAATCGAGTCAACCCTCATTGCAGTACTCCTTTGGGGATGTTTCGTACTCTGGCATGTGATGCCGACGTCGCATGGCATTGTTGCCCACTCGAGCACGCGTTAATCCCATTCACGAGAACCAATGGTGCAAGCGGGGGAAATGGCGAAGAATTCCTCTCAAAAAAGACGGGGATGGTGCGGTAATCACATATATGTTACTTACACGTGTTTTCAACAGGCTCAAGACGCCATTTCAGGCCCAAAATTGATGAAGTTGGTCGGCTCATATTGGATCTATATTCATGTTAATAATAATACTTATTTGATCTACAACCTTTGTAGGTTACCAAATGACACTTTAGTGACATTAATCACTGCCAAACCAGGCTTATTGAGGCAAGATTGGAATATCAGCAAACCCGATCGATAGCTGGTATCTCCTCAGAACGTTTTGACGAGAATCCCGGGCCCACCAAGAGGATTGGTGGCTCTTTACAGGTGAACTGCGTGGATAGATCTAGATCGATACAGCAAATTTGCAATCTTAGGGTTCATTCTCTAATTCATTCATTCGGCCGCTCCAGAAAAAGCATTGGCACTCAAGTAGCAGTCTTCATGCTGATGATTTGTGGTCTTTCTACGGCAGCATTCTCCCAAACCGTTCCGACCTTGAGTGTGAGTGCTACGAGCATCGACTTCGGCAATGTTGTTGTCGGACAGTACGCCACAAAGCCCGTGGTCCTCACCGCTAGAGGAACGGCCCCAGTTACGATCTCCGGTGTCTCGGTAGCCGGTTCGCTGTTTACTGTATCTGGGTTAACGGCACCGGCCACACTCAATCCCGGCCAATCCGTGACGTTGAGCGTGAAGTTTTATGCTCATCACGCAAGCTCATTCACCGGTGCAGTAACGGTCTCGAGCAACTCCTCGAGCAATCCCAACACTCTGATCAACCTCAGCGGGACCGGCTCAGCCGGCGTTTCGACCCTGGGCATCAGTGCCGCGAGCGTCGACTTCGGCAATGTAGCTGTCGGACAGTACGGCACAAAGCCCGTTGTCGTTACAGCCACCGGAACGGCTCCCGTTACGATCTTCGGCATCTCCGTAGCCGGTTCGCTGTTTACGGTGTCTGGATTGACGGCACCAGCCACACTCAATCCTGGTCAATCCGCCACGTTGAGTCTGAAGTTTTACGCTCATCACGCAAGCTCATTCACCGGCGCTGTCACGATCTCGAGCAACTCCTCGAGCAATCCCAACGCGGTGATCAACCTCAGCGGAACCGGCTCAGCCGGCGTTTCGACCCTGGGCATCAGTGCCGCGAGCGTCGACTTCGGCAATGTAGCTGTCGGACAGTACGGCACAAAGGGCGTGGTCCTTACAGCCACGGGAACGGCTCCCGTTACGATCTCCGGTATCTCCGTAGCCGGTTCGCTGTTTACGGTGTCTGGATTGACGGCACCAGCCACACTCAATCCTGGTCAATCTGCCACGTTGAGTCTGAAGTTTTACGCCCATCACGCAAGCTCATTCACTGGCTCAGTAACGATCTCGAGCAACAGCTCGAGCAATCCCAACGCCCTGATCAGCCTCAGCGGCACCGGCTCGGCAGCCGCGGCATTGAGCGCGATGTCGTGCAATAACGCGACAATGTCGGCGTCGGGTGCGGACTCTTGCACGGTGACGCTAAACGGCGCGGCACCGACCGGCGGGCTCGTCGTGAGTCTGTCGAGCAACAATGGGGCGGTCTCAGTTCCCACCGCGGTGACTGTTCCGGCCAATGCCACCTCTGCAGGATTTTGGGCCACAGTCTCACCATTCACTTCCCCTCAATCGGTCACCCTGGCAGCATCGGCCGGTGGCGTGTCCAAAACCTTCGCCCTGCAGTTGAGTTCATCGCAAGCTGCGCTCAGCATTAATGCCACCAGTGTGGCCTTTGGCAGCGTCGTGTTGAACTCGTCGGCGACCCAGACGGTCACCTTGAAATCAACGGGAACGTCTGCAGTCACTGTGAATTCTGCGGCTGTTACCGGATCTGGATTCACGGTCTCGGGTTCTGCATTCCCCGTCACGCTGAGCCCTGGCCAGTCGGTGTCTCTGAGTGTGCAGTTCAACCCGAAAAGCACGGGATCCGCGTCAGGTCAATTGACCATTAGCAGCAATGCCACCTCCAACCCGAAAGCCGTTATCAGCCTCAGTGGCACTGGGGCGACCCACGAGGTCGATCTAACCTGGAACGCACCCTCCGGATCGATTACCGGCTATCACGTTTATCGCACGGCGAGTGGCGGGTCTTCGTTCCAACTCTTGAGTTCGTATTGCGCGGACACGAGCTACGCCGACACAACAGTTCAGAGCGGACAGGCTTACGACTACATTGTGAAAAGCGTAAATGCGTCCGGCGTCGAGAGCGCTCCTTCAAATAAGACGAGCGTTCAAATTCCTTAAGGAAGTTGGGCTCAAGAGCGAGGGGCCTGGATCCCGTCAGTAGAAGAGCCGCCAACGTCTTCAAGGCCGCTTGGAAACACCAAAAAATGAGGAGATTTAGTAACCTTTTTATGAGGTTACTGAATCTCCTCTCTTTGCTTTGAAGAGACGGCCAAGCCTCTGAATCTTGTACAACTTTGCTGCCATTTATTCAAATTAACTTATTTTTATGCAATAACTTACACAATTAGTACAAAGGTAATACACAAATACCACTTTAGTGACCATAGTCACTTGTATGGTACCCCGTTGTGGTCGATCCTTCTCATAGCCATCCGAAGCAGTTGTCGTAACCACTTCTTTGATCGGGCAGGCATTTGCATCGGGCAGCCGAGCCATAAAGGTTCATAACGCTCTATTCAAGGTGATACTAATGCGGGAATTTTATAAGTCTCCGGTTGAAAAGAATGAAGCGGTCGATACGCGCGGATCGAGCCTGCTTCCCGGGTTAAATAGCCGCCCTGTTTTCTCAATAGGTCTCTGGTGTGTCGGCTTCTTGATAGCTTCGAGTTCCTGCTTGTCGTTGTCTGGATGCGGCGGAACACCTGCGAGGGGAGCATCTGTTAGTTCGACGGCGACAACTGCCAACCTGCAAGCGACACCCGATTCAGTTGACTTTGGCACAGTGTCTGCCGGTAGCTCTCCCAACACCAAGGTTTCCGTTTCGAACAAGGGTACAGAGGCAGTGGACGTGTCTGAGCTGAAATTGTCCGATCCTGCGTTCTCAGTTGACGGGCAGACGAAGCTGCCTGTGACGCTCGCCGCCGGAAGCAGCCTGGATTTCAAGGTGCACTACAGTCCCAAGCCCGGCACCGATGCGACCGGCCAGTTGAGCGTCATCACCAGTGACTCGGCGATCACGATGGCAAAAGTTCGACTCCATGGCAAAGGAACATCTTCGACGCTGGTGGCCCTGAATTCCCTGACCTGCAGCAGCGCCACGATGATGGGTGCCGGCACGGTTACGTGTACGGTCACGCTGAGCGGCGCGGCCCCGGCCGGAGGGATAGTAGTTAATCTCTCAAGCGATAGCAATACGGTAACTGTGCCGACGTCTGTAACGGTGGCAGGTAACGCAACAACTTCCAGCTTTATCGCGACTGTATCTTCTTTTACTTCGGCCCAGAAAGTAACTCTGACAGCAACCGCGAGCGGTCTCATAAAGACCTTTGCCCTGCAGTTGAATCCACCGATTCCCACTCTTGCTGTCAGCGCGGGCAGCCTTTTGTTCGGTAACGTGGCGGTAAACACGTCTGCCACAAAATCCCTTACGTTGACATCCACCGGAACCGCGGCTGTGAGTGTCAGTGCCGCAACAATGAGCGGCGCCGGCTTCTCCGTCTCTGGTGCATCCTTCCCGCAGACCTTGAACCCTGGTCAGACCCTTGCTCTCAGCGTCCAGTTCCATCCGACGAACTCTGGATCGGTCACTGGGCAACTCACCATAAATAGCAACTCTTCCACCAATCCGACTGCAGCAATCAGTCTGAGCGGCACAGGAACCGTCACAACGCCAACATTAAGCTCCCTCTCGTGCAGCAATGCTACGATGACGAGTTCTGGTACGGATGCCTGCTCAGTCGTGCTGAGCAGCGCTGCTCCCAGCGGGGGGTTCAATGTCGCCCTGTCAAGCAGCAGCACCTATGTTTCGGTGCCAACGTCGGTCACGGTTCCAGCAAACGCGACGAGCGCCAGCTTCAATGCGGCCGTGTCTTCCTTCAGCTCGACTCAGGCGGTGACGCTGACTGCAAGCGCGAACACCATATCAAGAAGCTTTGCCCTTCAGTTGAATGTCGCGACCGCGACATTGAGCATCGACGCAACCAATGTGTCGTTTGGAAACGTAGTAGTGAACAACCAGTCCTCGCAGGCGATTACACTGACGTCCACGGGAACAGGACCTGTCACCGTAAATTCCGCCTCTGTTACAGGCTCAGGATTCACGGTTTCCGGGGCCGCCTTCCCGGTGACTCTTAACCCAGGCCAGGCATTGGCTCTCACAGTTCAATTTGGGCCGACAGCCACTGGATCTGCCACTGGCCAAGTGACCATCAAGAGCAATTCCTCAACCAACCCAACCGTAGTGATCGGTCTCAGCGGCACTGGAGCACCACACGAGGTTGACCTGAGTTGGAATGCGCCCGCAGACAGTCCTAGCGATCCCATCGCAGGGTTTCATGTTTACAGAGCTCTTAGTGGTAGTTCGTCGTATCAACTGGTGAATTCAGGCAGCGATGTGCAAACGTCGTATGCCGATACCACCGTTCAGAGCGGAACGGCGTACGACTACATCGTCAAGAGTTTCGACGCCTCTGGAATGGAAAGCGACCCCTCCAATATGACGACTGTGACGATTCCCTAGTGCGATTGATGGGGGAATAGGCAGAAGCTACGAAGGAACTCCGACGAGCTTCAGGATCTGATCGGCCGCGGGGATGACATCCCCGCGAAGCCCGGAATAGCAGCCTGCCTTAGCAACCGCCTGGAGAAAGGCTGCCGTCATCGCGGGCGATTCAGCCAATGCATGTGGTGTGTTTTTCAACAAATTCAGTAACGCCTGGCTTTGAGGTATCTTCTGAACGCTCCAAGCAGAGCCCGCCTCATATTCGAGGTTCAGAATCCAGCCAATCCGAGCTGGCCCATCGGCAAAACCAGCCTTGAATTCTTCTGGAAGCGTTGGAGTTTGCTGCGGCTTTCCATTCCTGAGCAACAATGGCCGCGGGTACGGGTGTAAGAACCCATTCGCGTCAATCAACGCATATTCGTCGGAAAAATAACTTGCTCCGCGCCGCAGCAATTCGGCCACCATCGATGATTTTCCGGCATGCGAAGATCCTGGGATCAACAAGGCTTGACCGCCCAACATAACCGCCCCCGCATGCACCGCATACAGGGTGGTGAGGTGCTTGATCACGGCATCGTCCAGAGCCTTTATGGTGGCGAGCACCGCATCCATTACGTCGCGAACTGTTGCGACGTTTGCACCGTCGACCAATATCTGAAACCCCTCAGAGAGTTTTTGGACGCAAACCAGGATGTGCGGGGTGTCTGACGGGATCTCATTTTTTGAAAGAGGAGGGAAGATATAGCGCAGGAGCATATCGTAGGCTTCACGACAGCCCGTCTCGATGCGGATATTGCAGTCCAAGGCGCGAACGCCGAAAACGAAGATGCTCGACATAGAGATCCGAGCCCGATGGATGCGATGCTCCGACTTTAGTTTGCAATGGCGATCCCAGGGACCGCCATTGCCGGAATATCATCGAAGATCACTCTTCGATCGTTCGCGTAGTCTCGGCGCACCTTGCGCGTCGAAAGCTATGTGACCATCAGGGCGCTGACTCAAGAATATCTGAGCTGGTCTTGAACGCGGATGCCCACTTTGGGGAATTGCAACATCAGTGCTTCAAGCTTGAATGCTTGGGAACACTGACCAGCGGTCTTCCACCAAACGCGTCGTTTGATTTGGCATCTGCTGCGTGTGCCTTCTGTTCCCCCACAGTCAACGAGACAACAAGGGGCAATGCCGCGGCACTCAGGCCAGCAAGAACGGCGCGACGAGTAGTCCGAGGCAACCTTCCCGACGTGCTTACAAGATTCTTCTCTTCCAGTTGCCGGATTGCCTCCTCGGCAAGCTCCTCTGTGACGCTGGGGTCGAACGAACGACGCATCTCTTCCGTGACTTTGGCGAGTGTCGTCGGAGCGATGCATGCATCCCAGGCAGCGCCGGCAGTCGCATTCAATGCGACTACCGTTTCGTTGTTGGAGTTGACTATCACCCGAGAGCCGTCGGGGAGACTGTTTACTACAAGATCACTTGAGTTCATACGCTCTACGTGCATGAAGTTCTCCTTATTTGAGCCAAAGTCGTAGCGGAATTTTTGGGGACTACTCGGCAACTATATCGTGAGTTATTTCGGCGCAATAGTGATTACAGCAAAGCTCTCTTGCCCTAAGTAATCGTCTACATCATTTAGGTAATACCCCAGGGTTGGTACTTTGTGGGTAGATACTAGAGAAGCTTATGCTGGAAAAATTGTGAAAGTGGGAGCTCGGTCGACCCGGACATCAGCAGCGATGTCCCCGTTCGGCTCACATGAGACAGAGTTCGTCACCGGAGCTCTGTTTAATTGGTCCGGTCAAATATCCAGTGGTACATACATTGACAGCTTCGAGTCTAGAGGAGCAGCGCACAATGTCACCAGATCGCCAGTCTTGTGAGCTGTTGCGCGAGATCGTCCGACCGCAGACGCAAATGAGTGCCGATCGGATTGCTGGGATTCTGCCAACAATTCAAAACTGGGACGTGCTGCTCACAACAGCTCGAAGTCACGGTGTCCTCCCACTTCTGTATCTTCGGCTCGTGAATCAGCAGGCAGCGATTCCCCCATCGCCGTTCGAGCGAATGCAGTCCGTCTACAACCGCAATGTTTTGCACTGCCTCACGAATGCGGCGGAACTGATTAGCGTCCTAAAAGACCTCTCTGAGAAAAACATTCCCGCGATGCCATTCAAAGGTGTCGTGCTAAGTGCTACAGCTTATCGCGAAGTAACGGCGCGACCAGCCGGCGATCTAGATGTACTCATTTTTGATCGTGACCTTATTTCGGCTTCTGCGGTCTTGCTGAAACGAGGCTATGAGCTGAAAACCCCAACGCACCCAGATGGGTCACCGGCCGCTGAGAATTACTATGAATACCACTTCGAGCGGCCAACTGACGGAATGGTACTCGAGCTTAGATGGAGGCTCGAACTTACCCAACCGAGGTTCAAACGCAATCTTGGGATGGACTGGATTTGGCCTTGCAAGCGGTCAGCGCTTCTGGCAGGTGCCGAGGTGCCGGACATGGATCCGGAGACAGCTGTATTGGTGTTGTGCATGCACGGAAGCAAACACGTGTGGTCCAGGCTTATCTGGATTTCCGATGTAGCTCGTCTATTAGAAGCAAATCCCGGATTGGACTGGAACAGAGTAAAACGGGAAGCCAAGGCCCGGGGGCTTTGGCGCTCAGTAGCCTTGGGGGTCCTGCTTGCCCATCGTGTCGGCCAAGCCGTCATCCCAGAGCCCGTTTTGAGCTGTTTCGAATCAGACTCGACCACACGGATTCTTGCTCAACATATAGCCGATAACCTGTTCGAGAGCCCGGGCAGCACTCCGGACAGAAGGACCCCCTATCACGTTCAATTGCTCGGACTCAATGATCGCGTGAAAATGCTGTTCTCAATGGATTTCCTTCGCCCCAATGCACGAGACCGAGCTGTAATCCAGCTTCCAAAGGTACTTGAACCCCTCTATTTTTTAATAAGGCCTGTCAGGATACTTTGGGATAAAACCGCACGTTAAGGGGCAACGCGAACTATTTACTGAGTAGATAATACCCGCCTTGGAAACATTTACACAGTCGAAGACGGACCATGGGGATATTCGTGGGAAATACCGTCATTGATCTTTCGCTAAGTTGAAGAAATCAAAACTAAAATAATTTCCCTATCGCAAGCAACCTCTTTGGCAACGACTTTGCAAGCGACACAAGCGATATTGAGCCCATTCGCGCAATACGTGCCAGAAGCTTGCGGATCCCATCCGCAACTTCATCTGGACATATGTGAAACCGAGGAGGGAGATAATGCGGAGTTCCTCGCAATTTAAGGAATTCTGACCTACCGAAAACTCTCAAAGTTCCCATTCCCAATTCCCCATGAGCCAATCAACGGACGATTTTTCTCCGATGGGCCGTTTTGTCTCAATAGCGGGTCCACGGATATTCGTCATGTTCACTCTGAACCAAGAATCATCCAAAGGGGAAACCTCCCATCTTGAATCTTTCAAACCGACAAGTACAAATCGGTGGTTACACCTCACGAGTCATGTATTCATTCGCGTTCAGCCTGTCACGAATGACTAGCGGGGGCTGTCAATTTTATTTCCATTCACAAAATAACGGGTGCGAAAGCACTTGCGGAGGAGAAGTAGATGTACAAGATTCAAATTCGGCCGCCCTTGGGCTGCCACCTTGCAACCCCTCATTCTTCCCCATACCAAACCAGTTCGCAACGCGACCAACGTCACCCACTTCATTTCATCAAAATCTTAACGTTCAAATTCAATTGCAAAAGTGCTGTCCTTCCGCTTCTTGCCTGCATTGTATCGATCATTTTGAGTGGTTGCGGTGGCCTGGTTTGGAATCCAGGGGTATTGGGATCGATCACTCCGACACCGGGAACGGTCAAATTCGGCCCAGTAATGCTAGGCAAGAAGGCCAGCACAAGAGTTGCTCTCGCTAATCAGAGCTCTTCCCCAATAACAATCTCGAAGATTGACGTCAGCGGCCCTTCATTTTCTCTTGATCAGGGCAATGCCCTTCCGCTCACGCTCGCGGCCGGTTCAACCCTAAGCGTGAATGTGCATTTCGTCCCAGATGCCACTGGCACGCAGACCGGGAAGGTCACGATCGCAAGCAACTCCACAACCAGCCCTAAAGCAGTCGTTTCCCTGACGGGTACCGGAAGTACCAGCAGTTCGCCCGCGTTGAGCGCAATCTCTTGCGGCACGCAATTGCTTGCAGGGCTGCAATCAAAGGCGTGCTCTGTCTACCTGAGTGCACCTGCCGTAGACCCATTCGTGGTTTACCTGAAGAGCAATAACGCTGCTGTTGTAGTGCCGACTGCAGTGACTGTAGGTACTGGCGCTACAACTACAGGTTTCAATACGATTACTGCGGCGATCAACACTGCTCAATCGGTAACTCTGACTGCAAATGCTGGAGGAGTTTCCCAAACCACCAGCATCCAACTCAATCCGGATCCATCCCAGCCGACTACTGGTCACGAGGTAAAACTGACGTGGGATCCACCGAGTAGTGCTCCAAAACCGATAAACGGATATCACGTCTATCGGTCAGGTGGGGGAACGTCCTACTACCGTCTTCTGAGCTCATCAATCGTTAGTCAAACGGCATACTCCGACACTACCGTCCAGAGTGGACTCAGCTACAACTACGTTGTGAAGAGTGTTGATAATACTGGATCGGAAAGCAGCCCATCAAATACGACGAGCGTCGCTATTCCCTAGTACAGGTCATCGAGCGACGACCTGCCGCCACCAGTTTGAGCATATATTTTGTTATTCGCCCAAACTGGTGGCGCATTCAGTTATTTGGTAACTGATGCTCAACCGCTTACTTCGTCACGCACGTAGTCGATGATTTCGTCGGCGATCGAGAGACAGGCTGTTGCAGCAGGACTGGGTGCATTCAGCACGTGAAGCGCCCCCACCTGGCGGGCGAAATGAAAGTCCTGCACTAATTCCCCGGACGGCGAAAGAGCCTGCGCTCGGACTCCGGCACCGCCTTCCATCAGATCATCAATCCGAAGATCTGGGACGAGCCTTTGCAGCGAATGGCAGAAAAGAGGCTTGCTGAAAGATCGCCTAAACTCCTGCCAGCACATGGAAGGATATCGCATTAGAAACCGCCAAAACCCGGGATAGGTTGCGGTCTCGATCATGTCTCGAAGAGAGAAGTCGGTGTTGCGATATCCCTCTCGCGCGAATGCCAGGACAGCATTCGGTCCAGCTTCAATTCCACCGTGAATCAATCGAGTGAAGTGAACACCGAGGAATGGAAACTTCGAATCGGGAACAGGGTAGATCAGATCTCGGACCAGATGTTGGCTCTCTGGTTTCAGCTTGTAATACTCACCGCGGAACGGAACGATTTGAGTCGGATCTTTGTTGCCCGCCATTGTGCTTAATCGGTCGCAATGCAAACCTGCGCAATTTATGAGAAACTCCGCCTCAAAGACTTCCGTCTTGGTCTGAATTCTCCAGCCATTCAAGTTTTTGAGCTTCGTTACTTCAGACGAGAACTTTATCTCGCCACCGCGCAAATTGATCTCACGGACCATTGCTTCGGCGGCAGCAGTGAAGTCGACGATCCCTTCCTGTGGCACGCGAATCGCGGCCAAGCCCGCAGCATGAGGCTCATATTCCCTGATCTGTTCAGGCCGGAGCAGTTGGAGACCCAGGAGACCGTTGGCGGTTCCACGCTCAAGAAGGGTATGCAGGCGAGAAACTTCCTCTTCCTGCGTCGCCACGACAAGCTTGCCACACAACTCAAATGGAACATTATGTTGTGTGCAGAACTCGACCATACGTCGGATTCCCTGCACTGCCAAGCGAGCTTTGGACGATCCTGGCTTGTAATATAACCCGCAGTGCAGGACACCACTGTTATTTCCCGTCTGATGCCTTGCCGGGCCACTCTCCTTTTCCAGAACAAGAACCTGAACGTCCGGATACCGCAAGAGAAGCTGGTGGGCTGTCGCCAGCCCCACGATCCCACCGCCAACAATGGCGACTTTCATTTTGAATCTCCAACTCTACAAGAAAACGCAAAGGCACTCAGTTTAGCCCGGAGGGTCAGTAGGCGCTTTGCTCGGAGATTGTGATCCAGAGACAGAACGGCGACGGCATTCCTGAATCATTCCCGCAGCTTTCCACACATTTAGCTTGCTCGAAAATCTTTGTCGAGAACTTGTACTGAAGGTCCACCGAACGGCCCAGGCACAGAGGCGACGAAGCAAGAAGAGGGGAACTCCAGCAACGTACCACTTTGTATTCGACGGAATTCCGTGTTCTCTTATATCCGCGCGGGCCTTATCAAACCACCATCGCAGAAAATAGGCCTGTCGAAGCCGATCGTGTGAGACCGGATGGTATACCACCGCAGCAGGCTCGTAGCAGAGGCGCTCTCCATTTGAAAGCAACCGAGACCCAAACTCCGTATCTTCACTTCGGATTTCGGATCCAGGCTGCGGGCCAAGATCAGTTCGGAATCCACCATACTTTAAAAACATCTCGTGACGAAAAGCCATGTTCGTCCCAAAGGGGGGTTCATTGAGTTCGAAGGCGTCGGGGCCAAGGTCGAAAATCGCGAGGGGCGCAAGCGCATAGCGACCATTCGTCTCGAGCCATTGAGGTGGCGTGAAGCCCGCTTCCGGCAGGATTCGCCCCCCCACCCCCGACCACTCTCGGTGATTCAATACGCCGGTCAGAGTGGCCAACCAGTCGGATTCAACGACGACGTCATCATCCATGAAGGCTAAGACGTCTGCCCTTGCCTCAAGAATTCCGGTATTCAGTGCGTGGGATTTGCCCTGCCTTGGTTCGAAAATGTAACGAAAGCGATTTGGATATCTTTGGCTATAGTCATCAACTATGGAACGAGTCTGATCGTTGGAGTTGTTGTCCACAACGAGCACGTCCCATTGGACAGTAGCCGGCATGACCGAGCATGCGACACTCTGAAGCGAGAGAGCCAGGGTGCGGCATCGATTATAGGTGCACAAGATTACTGATAGCTTCATGGTAGGCGCGGACTACCTGCACTTCCAGTTGAGTCCTTGCTTTTTGCTCTTGCCTCGGTCCAGACTCTACGCATCTCAACCATCTGTCCAAATGTCATCCAGACTGTGCCTTTAAAGAAAAACCTCCGTTTGGAATCCATCGCGAACAACCAATTGAAAGCTCTCACTGGGAGTGCTGTAACCGCAAGTTTAGGTATTGTGAAACACCATCTTGGAATCCCGTACACGTCTGGCCGTCGGCGACCTTCACGAAAGTCTGATCGTCCCAAGTTGAACCAGAATCTTAGAAAGTAGCTCTTCGTCAGGCGACTGTCGGGAACGCCATGATAGACAACGGCTGATGGCTGATACCAAAGGCGTTCACCGTGTGACATTAGCCGACGCCCAAACTCCGTGTCCCCGTTGCTCAACATGCTTCCAGCACTGCGGTCGAGATCTGTTCTGAAGTGTCCGTATTTCTCGAACATCTCCGCGCGAAAAGCCATGTTGGCGCCAAAGGGAGGCTGTCGAGTATCACCTTCGAGTTCGCCGAGATCAAACAGGGCGAGCACTCCACCCAAATTGTATGGGCCTTCGAGAGATAGCCAGTCCGGACACTTGAATTCGTTGGCCGCTACAACTTTTCCGCCAGCTCCGGCCCATTTGCCTCTCTGAAGTGAAAGGCTAATTTTCTGTAGCCAGTCCGGGTCCACGATAACATCGTCGTCGGTGAAGGCGAGGATTGCGCCTCGGGCTTCTCGCACGCCAGCATTGCGCGCATAACACAATCCCTGCTGCAATTCTCGTACGTATCGGAAGCGCCCGGGAAAACGACGCTTGAAATCCTCGACGACTTGTTGAGTCTGATCGGTCGAATTATTGTCAACGACAACGATCTCCCATTCAACACCGTCCGATACATGAGAGGCCGCAACACTGTCCAATGCATTTGCGAGGCTATGGCACCGGTTGTACGTACATATAATGACTGATACGTTCATTGTCTTTTTGCCATAGAAACCCGCATCGCTCATATCGGCGTGTCTCAATTGGTATTGCTTTTTCGAGACACATCGACTTTCATTGATCGGCTTGGTCCGCCTGTGGAGAGACGGTACGTTTCCATGATCTGCCCAACTGTCATCCAAACAAAGCCTTTGAAAAAGAATCTCCGCTTTGGATTGATTGACAATAGCCAATTGAACGCCCTCAAAGGGAGCACGGTCAGGCCAATCTTTGGGATGGTAAAGCACCATCTTGGAATCTTCCAGACATCGGGTCTTCTAGCGGCTTCTCTAATGCTGGCGCGTCCATGATCAAACCAAAATCTCAGTAAATACCTCTTCGTGAGGCGGTTTTCAGGCACCGCGTGGTACACAACGGCCGAAGGCTCATACCAAAGATGTTCGCCAGCCGCCATGACGCGGCGTCCGAACTCAGTATCTTCGTTACGTATCTCACTTCCCGGGCTCGGTCCCAGGTCCGTGCGGAAATCACCATGCCTTTCAAATACGGATTTGAAGAAAGCCATGTTGGTTCCAAATGGAGGACAATCAAGCTCGCGCCCATTCTCTCCCAAGTCAAAGAGAGCAAGCATTCCGCCCAGGGAATACGGACCGTCCAACGCCAACCAACGGGGCGGTGAAATCAGTTCTTGCGAAAGAATGCGGCCGCCTGCGCCAGTCCATTCCCCTTGAATCAACGGCGCCGTTAGATTTTGCAGCCACGTTGACTTCACGAGAACATCATCATCCATGAAGGCCAGTATTTCTCCATGCGCCTGCTGAATCCCTGAATTCAGGGCATTAGACTTTCCTTGTTTCGCCTCGAAGAAGTAGCGAAATCGGCCGGGATATCTTTGGCAGAAACCCTGTGCGACATCTCGAGTCTGGTCTTTTGAGTTGTTATCTACTACCAAGACCTCCCATTCGATCGTCGAGGGAACTTCGGAGGCAGCAACGCTTTCCAACGCCTTCGCCAGGCTCTGACAGCGGTTGTAGGTACACAGAATTACAGTGGCCTTTATCGAATTCATTTGTCGCCGCACACTCACAGGTCCACAGATCTAGCTTGAGGTAAAACCGACCGGAGCTTCGCCGGACTTGACTTCGGCAAAAGCCAACAAACGGCCACAGAAGATTGCCACTGGATCTTTCGGTATCTCAATTTCAACAAAGCTCCGAGCGACCTGGCCCAGGGCCTTCCAGTCTGAGCGACGCTCCCATGCCCGCATCAGGGCGTCGGAGACGGACGTCAAAGTTGCCGAAGATGCCACAAATCCCGTTTGACCATCGAGACACAAGTCGGCATTGCCACCAACATCCGTTACAACCGCCGCCCGCCCGCACCACATTGCCTCAATCAATGCGAGTGGAAGACCTTCGTAACGAGAAGGAAGAGCCAGCAAATGGTTCTCTCTCCAAACTGCTTCTATATCGGCCACGTGCCCGTGGAAATGAACATTTTTCAGTTGATACATTTTGGCGATTCGTCGCAGTGCAAGTTTGTCCGGACCTTCTCCATAGAAGTTTAGTTCAATAGGAAGATTGCGCCATTCCGGACGTGCCAGTGTTTGCAGTAATAATTCCTGGCCTTTGGCCGCTACTTCGAGTCGAGCGACGCAAGCGATACGCCACTTCACATCTTCGTCTGGCCAACTCGGGGGGCTCTCTGTTGAGACGTTAAATGGGTTTCGCACAACTTCGGAGTTCAGCAGCGGTTCGCCCAGTTGCAGGCTCAAAAGATCAAGATTGCCGCGGGAGACACAGAAGATTCTACGTGCTGAAGAGTAACTCTCAATCGCTTCGTCGATCTGCTCTCCAAACCACCAATGGTCTCCATTGCACTGAACGATCAGGACGTAGGGGATCGCCTCATCACGGCAGAATTTTGCCCATTCAAAGCCACCAGAGTTATGCCCCTGGGAGATGATAACCAAGTCGGGATTGAAGCGTTTCAAGCGAGCATAACTTCTCGTCATTTTCAGGGAAAACTTGTTCCAGATGCGCCTGGTTCGTCCGGTCCGATGTCGCCAAAAATATTCATCGATCTCGATGCCATGCTGCGTGAGCAAATTAACCTTTGCCGGCCTACGGGGACGATTTACGACGGAGGCCTGAACTTCGTGGCCCGCTCGTTTTAACCGCATCGCGGATTGGCTCCACAATTCCTCACTTCCGCCCCATTGCGGGCCAAACATCGTGCTAATGAAGGCGAATCTCATTCCACCTGATCCCGTACGCGTTTGGTCGTTGGCTCAGTTTGAAGAAGTCGCGCAAAGAAGTCGCCGCCGAGATCTGCGTTGGAGCCGCCCGCATAGTATGCAGACGCGTTGCGCATTGAGTGACCCCGGGCCTCTGCGTAAGCACCTCGATCGGTCATGATCCTTTCAATTTCACAAAATGCCGCCTCGGGCATCAGCGTTTGATGTGGACTAAAGCACGCGAGGTCACCGGTCTTGAAACCTTTTTCAGTCTCAAGAAATATTGCGGGCAGGCCACAGGCGGAAGCGACAGTAAGAACTCCGCTGAATATTCCGATCGCGCAGGAAGATCGGCGCAAATCATCATCGAGCGACCAAACGGGGTGTGAAAGTTCGCAACGGGTCGAATATTCACGGACTAATTGTTGACATGCATCGAAATCCAAATTGTTCCAGTATGGATGGGGTCGGATAATTATCCGACACGAAGGAAGATTTGAAGTCAAGATTCGCCTGGCCAATTCCAAAAGTGCGCGACCCTGACTCTCAGCACCGTAGAAGTCCCCCTGGGCGGTTGGGACGTCGACCACCAGCAGAGTTTTCTTGTCGAATTGATCGGGTAGGACAGTGATTGTGTCGTATAGGCAACCGCCGTTGACATATTCGACCTGAGGTTCCGACACTCCAACCGCCTGAAAGAAATCGGAATTTGCTCGAGCCAAAAAGGAGGAAGAAGTTGGCCCAAAGGCAACATACTTAGAGGCTGTGACGGGAACATCAAGGGTGTGGCCGATGACTCCCTGCTGAAAGGCAATTACGGGCTTGCCGCGCTGTTGGGCAGTCCGACAGACCGAACTGCAGAGCGGGTACCAATGACAGCGGACAATTGCAGAATCGAACTCAATCCACGGAGCAAGTCGTTCCCATGCCTCGACAAAATAGGCAATTCGCTCAAAGTCCACTTTGAGTTGCCTGCTCGGACTTAATCCATGAGGTCCTAGAATCTCCACCGTTTGCGCGAATGCCGATCGTCCACGAATCCTGGCAAGTCGAGGTCCGACTGAGACTTCAACCCTATTTGAAGGCGTCATAGGGTCGATGAATTCGACTTGACCGGTGCGGCCCATCGCCGCCAATCTCGTATCCAATTCGCCCCTACATGGAGCGTCATCGGGAATCAAGCAGAGAACCTTCGCACCTGTTTGGGCCACTCCAAGAACGGTGCGAACAAAAAAGCGTGTTTCGGTTGTTCGGCTGAAATAGGGGCTTGGGACTATCAAGACGTCCACCTTGATCTTGCCCCGTTGCCTGGACCCGGTTGCCTTTCCGACAACCTTCAATGTATTGGTGAAGAACCGATTAGAAGCTAGTTGATCGTGAATGCTGGCGCGGGAAGCAGCTGGCTGGTCCAATTGAAGTATTTCAAAATAATCTTGCAGACGTATGTCTTCGCGGTAGAGAAGCACTTGCTTCTCAGCGAACGCTGCAATATGAGGCGCCGAGGACTGAATTAGTCTAGCTATATCCATTTGCGATTTAACTTGCTAATTCCTTTGGGGCTTTCTGTGAAACAGTGGACGGTCTCGACCGTTTGACAAACGAATACTCGGACCGGGAACTGATTATGATGATTACCTAACTGCTCCCTTGAGATGATTCAGAACAAACTAAATCACCTACTTTTTGCGCTTCGCGCGCACGCCTTCGTGCGACACCGCGGATACGTTCTCGAAGCTCCGCTCCGCGTGCAATGTGCTCAGCCGCCAATTCGCAAACTTGAATACAATCCTCTCGTGTTGGCACGGCGGAGAAGGTTTGTCTCTTTTCATACTCTAGCAATTCCTGCAGACTCGAAGTCTTATGAGAGTCCGCTCCCAAAAATACACAAGGCGTGCCGCCGATGGACGCCATGATCCCGGGGTGGTATCGGCCGGTCACGAATACCTGCGCTTTCGCAACGATTCCTGCCGCCATCATGATTGGTATCTCAGCAGGGATGATTGGAATCGACGTGCGTTTGGCCACTTCATACAGGAAGACATCGCCTTCACATGTCGGCGTAAGGTACAGGTTCATGTCGAACTTTTCTTTAATTGCGTTTGCCAGGTTGCTGTAGGCATCCACTGACTCTCTCTGAAATACCGCGGCACGAGAGCTTCCCGAAAGGCAGATGTATGGCTTGTCAAATCTAATACGCCCAAAGTGCTCCGGGCGTTCCTGGAGAAAGGGGATTACGTAGTCTCCATTGTCCGGCACATTTGCAATGGCGTCCTGTAGTGAGTCATACAACAGAAAAAGCGAGTCGGGCACCATTTGGACTTTTAATTCCGGGGCACTCCATTCCGCAAGACGAAGAGATTCAGGATCGCGAAGGGCAATCCGCGAGCACTTCGAAAGCGTCTTCCGGGTATAGGAATGGAATGGTTCGTTTCGACCATTTGCGGGGCAGTCGGCAAAGATCGAGTTAACATATTGCACATCCTTGCCGAGTTGAGAAGCCAATTCGATGATTGCAAGGTTGAATAGCGGAATTCGACCGGGAGGAGTCTTGAAGATAAGATCGCCGTCGCCGTCGACCACAACAATATCGGCCTTAGAGACCTCTTCGTACAAGTCTCGGATAATTACGCGATCTTTGTATTTCAGAATATTCTGGGCGCTCTTAACAGGATCGAGTCCAATGAAATCCGTTTTCATCCCGAAGGCTTTTTCAAATCGGTAGTATGCGCTTAATGTTGTGTTTTTGTGGCGACGGGCGAGCAACGGAGATGCTAGTGAAGCTGGGAAGACAGTATCAATGACGCACGGCCTGGTCGAGTAGTCCCCCGGCAATACTTCGACATTATCAAAGCGGCTTGCCAAATGTTTCTGGAGCGCGAGGCTCGCAGCCCGCCCACCCCAATTGACTCCATGAGTCGTGTCGCTGACAAGGAGGACTTTGGTGCCCTGCACACTCATTCAGTCGCAGCCCTGCTGCGGACAACCGACCACCCTTCTCGGGGACTTCTTCGTCGGCGCACTACACTCTGGCATATTGATCTATCGAACATCCTACAACAGCTGCGCTATCGAAGCCGGACCCGTCGGGCTATCTGAGTAGATTCGAGATGACCGCAACAACTTGATCTTGCGAGGGCCGACTAAGGCCCACCGAGCACGGAAGACTGATCGCCTGGCGATGTAGCGCGTCGGCAACGGGGCATGGAGGGCTCCCCGAAGAGTCATGCGCCGGAGACCGATGCATGGGTTGCCACAAGGGGCGCGCCTGGATCTTATTCTCATTGAGCTTCCTGAGAAGTTGCCGCGAATCTATGCGCGATTCCTTCTCATCAATCAATGGGGTATACATCCAAAACGTGCTAAATGCCCACTCCGCCTCTTCTGGGAGCCGAACACCTGGAAGATCTGCTAACGATTCTCGATACGATCTTGCGATTCGTCGTTTCGCTTCTACGAATACATCGAGTTGCTCCATCTGCGCACATCCCATCGCAGCGAGTAGATTTGTCAAGCGGTAGTTATATCCAATGGCGTTGTGGACGTATTCAATCGGATCATCTTTTGCTTGAGTTGTGAGGTATCTGGCGCGGGCAGCCCATTCCGCGTTATTGGTGACCAGCATGCCGCCGCCACCCGTTGTGATGATTTTGTTCCCGTTGAAACTAAAGCAGCCAACGTGTCCAATGCTTCCCAGATTCCTGCCTCTGCAACTTGCGCCCAGGCCCTCTGTTGCATCTTCAATCACTTGAAGAGAGTACTTCGAAGCAACTTCCATGATCGGATCGAGGTCAACAGGGTGTCCGAGAATGTGCACGGGTAATATTGCCTTGACCCGCCGGCCGGTGCGACGGTTTCGCAACTCTGAACCGTCCCAACGGCAGTCCCTCTCAATGAATTCCGCGACACAGGCCGGGTCCATCTGGAGATATTTTGGCTCTGCATCGATGAACACCGGCCAAGCGCCGACATAACGGATCGCGTTAGCTGGTGCGATGAAAGTAAGGGTGGAGATGAGCACTTCATCTTCCGCGTGCACTCCAGCAAGGAGCAAAGCAATGTGCAGGGCCGCCGTACCGTTCACAGTTGCAATTGCAAACTTTGTGCCTGCCCGTTCTGCAGTCATCTTCTCAAACTGGTCGACATAACTGCCGACCGAAGAGACCCAGTTCGTATCGAGGCATTCCTTGACGTATTTCCACTCGTTTCCGCAAATCTCGGGAACGATCAATGGAATGAAATCCGCGGACGGCGGTGCCCCAGGGGCCAGTTTTTCTGTCGTGTTCAATTGCGGAATCTCTCGTCGGCAAAGTTTTGGATTATGTTGTTGCGCACAAGAGATACCACCTCTTCAATTCCGTCTGAAACAGTGCGCGTAGTCTTGAAGCCAAGCTGCTGCGTGATGCGGGCGAACGAGACCCGGTAGTCGCGTGGGTCTTCAGTTTTATGGACGAACTCCACAACAGCATCGGGGGCGTAGGGTCGAATTATCTCTACCAATTGTTGCTTCTGCAGATTTTGATCCGTCGATCCAACGTTAAAAACAATTCCGCTAACCTTTTCAGCCGGTGAGTCCAGGATCAGCTTTATACCGCGAGCCGCATCACGCACATGAATATATGGCCGCCAAAATTGCTCTCCAAACACGACGAGATGCTTTTTTGTAAGCATCTCCATAGTGAACTCATTCACCGTGAGATCGAACCTCATGCGCGTTGAGACACCGAAGACTGTTGCGAAGCGCAAGGGGGTCGGCGACCAACCTGTATTACGACCAGCACTCTTGAGCAGCGCTTTCTCGACCGCCACCTTCGTTTCAGCGTATAGGGAAACCGGACTCAATTCAGATTCTTCGTCCACATATTTACTGGGATCGCTCATCTTGCCATAGTTGCTGCACGTTGAGGCGAAAATGAATCGGCTGACGCCCGCCTTCTGACTTTCGGCAATGAGCGCAAGCGAACTATCAAGATTGACCGTTCGTGCCAGATCTGGCTTTCGCGCACATGCGGGGTCGCCTACGATGGCTGCGAGATGCACGACAGCATCAATTCCACCGAGTGCTTTTTGTATCGTAGCCAGGTCGCAGATGTCTCCAGCGACAAACTGAAAACCAGGGTGAGACCAGACGCCCAGCAGCGACTCGCCTCCGTGGATTAGCGAGTCCAGCACCCGTACTCGATGCCCATCGGCAAGTAGGAGTGGCACAAGAGTCGATCCAACGTATCCCGCACCGCCAGTAACTAATATGTTCATTGTGTCAGTTCTAGCTCACCTTCTGCTGCAGAGCAAGTATCCAAAGTGGGATATCGGTTCGTAGGACCCATACAAAGCAGTTCTTTCAAACCAGGTCGATTAGCCCCTTCTTGGCCCATCGATCCAAGTACTCAAGAGTTTCGTCCTCTGGCAAGCCAACGTGGTCCGCCAGCGCCTTCACGCTAACGGGACGATCTAAGGCAGGCACGAAATCCATGAGGCTTCGCATCAGATGCCGGCGCTCAGAGGGCGAGTCTCCCAAAGCGATCTGTCCATAATCGACATATAGGTCATATTGGGGATTCGACAAACAAACGTTGCCGACAAATCTTTTCAGAACCATTGGGGATGACTCGAGCCTGTCTACAGTCCCGATCAGGGCCTCAACGGCTTCGTTCAGTGATTGCTCGCTAATAATATTCACGTTATCCCGGCTGGAGTGGTATTCCGGATAAGGAAACCGAGATAACGAAAGCATGGGAATTCCGTAATTCTCCCATACGTATTCGTCATTCACGATGATGCTTTCAAACGGGCCGGTTGTGTACGACAGACCGAGAGCATCCAGGCTCCCTCTCAAAGCGTGCAATGTGCTAACCATCCTACGTCGGGAGTCCTGGACCGCAAGAGGTGTCGCTGACCCAAGCATCTCGAGAAAGATGCCCTCCAACAACTGACTGCGCTCGAATTCGCTCAGTCCTGCAACGTAAAGTTCCGAACCGATAATGCCTGGCGACAGCACAAGACTGTATGTGAACTTCGTGCTTCGGCCTTGCAGACGTCGCAGCACCTCCATGCCAACGACGCAACCTGCCAGTCCGTCGTTAGCCACCCCTGCATGATCAAGATTTCCTCCCAAAACAATCGTGAAGTCGAGGGAACCCCGGTGTTTACACTCGAGTATCTTCATCTCGCCAGGTGCTTCCAGGGTTCGGATAGTGACTTCGTATGCACCCGGGACTAGTTGATCGAAGAGTCGCTTTGGAACACAGAATCCCCAATCTCTACTCCAACTTCTGAATTGCTGCCTATAGTGAAACGGAATGGAGTCGGGATCGCGATGATCGTAGTGAAGGTGAGACTTTAATTCCTCCAGGCTGACCTTTCCAGAAAAGCTACTCGAAAGGGCTATAACTCCAAGTGGATGCGCCGTTCCGTCATAGACAGTGTGACCATCTTTAACGATCCGAGCTTCCTCAACGTCCCACGACGGCGGGATCACCCATCCGTTATGTTGGTGAGTCGACGGTATCGAGATAACCCGGAATGGAAGCTCCTGGCACAAATACTCAACCGCTCGATCGTAACCGCGCGAGCAGATAGCCCGATCCAGAGGCGTGAGATCCCTGAGCATCTGCATCATTGAATTCATAGGCTGGGACTAACTTGGCAGATCATTCGTGTCAATTCGTGGGAGCGTCAGGCGTCCGTCTACATCCAAATCCGCCATGCGCGCTTCCACAGTAAAACCCAGCCGGCATTTTCGACCCAAGAGTACCTGGATTAGAGAGTCATTAAAACCGCCAAACGGGTAACAAATCGTCCATTCCTCTTTGTCTATTCCGAACCTCTGAAGAAATTCCAGCGAGCGGTCAACTTCTATGATTTGCGATTCAGGCGCGAGATGATTGAGCCAGGCATGAGCGTATCCATGGCTGCCAATGTGCATGCCTCGGCGAGCAAGGCAAGCAATCTGATCTTCAGTCATATACAACTCGCAGGCGAACGCTGCTTCGTCCTCAGTAACATGTTCGGCAAATAATCGCCGTACAATTTCTGTTCGAACTGGCTCTGGTAGCTCCCGTTGAAGGAGCCGCTTGAAAATGGTGACCTCACGGGGGTCATAGCGATGCTTCTCATTGATCGTCAAGAGGTATGCTTCCCTGCTCTTGAGTGAATACTCCAGGCGAAATTCTGCAAGCGCATCAAAAACCTCATCGAGCAACGGCCACGCGCTCGGTGCAGATGCGAGGACAAACTGAATCTTATTAACATCGAGTACCCGGTGTTCCAAGACGGCTTGGGCCGGGGGGAAAAAGCATCCTTTGATCCCTCGCTCGTCCAAGAGAGGAAAAACGTTCATGAAATGGTCACTGTAGCCGTCATCAAAAGTCAACAAGATGGGGTTGGGAGGAAGACTCTTGTGTGGTGACGCGAGAGCTTCCAACAGGTCTTCGACGCCAACTGGCACATAGTGTGTTTGGATATAGTCGAGTTGCCTGCGGAAGCCCTCGACCGAAAGGCCTTTGATTGAGGGAAAACGCGATCGCGCCAGGTCCCGCACATAGTGATACATGACGATGGTGACTCGCCGGTTCATGGTAGGGTTTCGCCTCAATTGAATTCGACTGACCTTCCTGATCAGCCGGTTTTAATCAATAGGTTTTTTAATCGATGCGATAAGGTGTTGATTGGTCTCGTTCCGTAAAAAACGTCCTACCACGCACTGAGTCCGCCATCGACTACCAGGCAATGACCCGTTACATAGCTTGAGGCGTCCGAAGCAAGATAGACAAGCGCACCGACCATCTCATCGGCTTTGGCCATTCGAGCCAATGGAACGCGTGCAGAATAGCGTGCTTTAAATGTATCGTTTTGACCGCTCTCTACTCCTGCCGGAACAAGAGCATTCACGCGAATCCCAGCATCACCCCAATTCGCGGCCAGATAGCGGGTTAAGCCAACAACAGCGGCTTTCGAAGTAGAATACACAGCAGGGTTGCTGATTTGACGGCCAAGATAAAAAGAGCCCTCGTAGATCCGCTTATCAGAAGAAACGATGCCATAGATTGAAGCGGTCTGGATAATGCTTCCTCCAATCCCCTGCTGCTGCATTTGGCCACCTACTGCCTGAGCCACAAGGAACATGCCGTCGACGTTCACGGCCATTATTTTTCGCCATTCGGAAAGAGAATAGTTTTCTGTGCTCGCGAAGAAAGCATCGAGGTCAGAAGACTTCGATGCCGCATTGTTGTGGAGAATATGGATCGCTCCGAAACGCGAGACCACCTGCGCTACCATCTTCGTTACCGAGTTTGGATCGGAGACATCGCAGGCCACTCCAAGTGCTGGTGTGCCATAGTCTCGTTCCAGTTCCGCGGCGAAGGCGGCGCATCGGCTTTCATCCAGGTCGACCACCGCGATCTGTGCACCAAACTCCGCAAGCCCTCTGCAAAAACCCTGGCCGAGGATGCCTACAGCACCAGTGACGACGGCAGTCTTGCCGGTCAAATCAAAAAGAGCCTTTATATTGAGATTTCATTGAGGAACACTTCCCTATCTTCGGCTTGAGAAATTCGACCTGCGATGAGCACACTCATGACTTCGAGAGTGCGCTCGGGTGGAACTGCGGGGCGACCCGTACGGATTGACTCAGTGAACTCCCAGAGCATGCGACGAAACATCGAGAAATTGTCGAAAATGTCGAAGGATCCGGTGCGCAATGTTCCGTAAATATCGAGATGGAAAGTCCGGGCGCACTCTCCCATTGCGTCGATCTGGAGCAGAACGCCATCATCGAGGCGAATAGTTGCAGATGCGTGGCCAGTGCTTTGCATCCGCACCGAAATTGGATGTGCTGTCGTCATTCCAAATACCGCATCAATCAAATGGACTCCATATTTCTCCCACGACAGAACGATTGCGCCACGGATCAATTTGACCTTTCCATAAGCGGCAAGATCGGCTCGCGGCTCGTCTAGTTCGCGTGCAAAGCGCATCCCCGAACAGGACATAAGTTGGCCTTTTTCCAAATACGGCTTGAACTGACGTAATTCAGAGACCTCAACGCTGAGGGGCTTATCGATAAATACCGGCAATCCATGTTCAAGGAATTCCCGTGACATTTCGAAATGGTTTTCGAAATCATCGCGAGCGATGATGACTGCATCTACCTTGCCCAACATGTCCCGGTAATCCGCCAGGCAGTTGGGAATGCGGCAGGCTGCACAAAGCTTCTTTGTGGATTCAGGATCTTGTGTCCATGCGTGAGTGATCTTCCAGTTTTCGATTCCGAACTCTGACGCATGGCGGCGCCGAACATATTCGTAAATGCCCGGCCAGCCTGAGTCTTGCAAACCTTCTGGCGAATACCCGTTGACGATCGAACTGTAAGAAAATGGGTGGCCGTTTCCTTCACTCAGGCCAATAATTCCGAGCGACTTTACCATATGGCCCAGCCACCATCGACACACAGGTTCTGCCCTGTGATGTAACTCCCGGCGTCTGAGCAAAGCAGTGCAACCGCACCTTTCAACTCATCCGGTTGCCCGATGCGATTCATCGGATTCTTAGAGCCGAGCTTTTGCATAAATGCTTCATGCTTTTGCGTCGGCGGATGAGGAAATGCGCCTGGACTCAAGGCATTTACGCGAATTCCATGAGGCGAAAGGAAGCTGGCAAGATACCTTGTGAATTGAAGCACGCCCGCTTTAGCTGCACCATAGCTTGGCGGATTAGCAAATTCTTTGCCGTCATAGATACGGTAGTCTGGCCCGATGTGCCCGTACATCGATGCAATATTGAGAATTACTCCACGGCTCGCCTTCAGATCAGGAAACGCGGCCTTTGTCAGACGAAACACCGAGTTCAAGCTCATGTTAATGTCGTACTCCCAGTCCTCATCCGAGATTGACTCCCAGGAGTTCTTGTTTCCGGACCAGGCATTGTTCACGAGAATATCGATCGAATCGAAACTCTCATGTACCTTTGAAATGAACTCCGGAGCAGATCCCTTTTTTAACAGGTCGAGTTCCAGGCCTACCGCGCGGATTGCGCCATGGTGTTGCTCCTCAAGCTCTGCACATTTCCTTTCGCACTTCGATTTGTCACGGCTTGCGAGAACAAGATTCGCACCCAACTCAGCGAGCGTTTCACTGATCGCCGTTCCTAGATAGCCTGCGCCGCCTGTGACTATCGCTGTTTTTCCCTTCAAAGAAAGCAATTGCTGCAATGACTTACTCATGTATTTGGTTCCTCAGTAATGCTTCAACAATCATAAAGTCAACGGCATCGTCGATGTCCTGGGATCTCTCCCTTGGCATCAAGACAGCACCCAGCTTACCGACCAATAGCGACTCCGCCTGTTGAGCCAGCATGCTGGCGCGGAAAACATATACTGCTCCATTCAACTGATAGGCTCTTGGCAATTTCTGACGAGGTAACCACGGAATAGCGCCTTCTATGAATACTTCCGGAACACCGTCGATCATCCGCCAAGCTCTGTGGGGGTTCAAGTCGGCATCTTTAAAGGTTGCCACGGAATCGTAGCCGTCTCTTGTAAGTAGATTCAGGCAGTCGCTCACGTCATCCGCAGTACGCAATGGGCATGTAGGCTCAAGTAGAATGATCCACTCAGCAGTTTCCCCTTCCGATTCGAGCTTTTGAAGGATATCTTTGAGCGCATCTATCACAAGAGCGCTATCGGTCGCGAGATGGGGCGGCCGCATATAGATCTCCGCACCGTATTCCCTTCCCACAGCAGAAATCGCGTCATCGTCAGTTGACACGATAATTCGATCAATCTGGCGAACCTGCTTTGCAACGTCGATGGACCAGGCGAGCAGGGGCTTCCCTTGCAATGGTTTGATGTTCTTCCCTGGGATCGATTTGCTTCCCCCGCGAGCGGGAATAACTGCAATGACTCGTTTCCCGTTTAGCATGATCGTGGTCGTCCTGGATTCTTCATTCAATTGTGGCGCGCGAAGAGAGGACGCCAAGATGATCAATCGCTTTGCGGTATTCTGCCCATTCCCCCGTGTCGACCCAGGCATTCTCGCCAATTGGAAAGACGCCGATACGACCGCCGGAGTTCTTAATTGACTCAATGAAGTCTGTCATATCACAGTGAGCCTCTTCGGGAATCAGGTCGAGACGATCTCGACGCACAACATACATTCCCGTGTTGACGAGAAAGCTATATTGCGGCTTTTCTTTGATCCGGGCCAGACCGCCGCCCTTTTCCAATTCGCATACACCGTAAGGAATGCGGTAATCCTTCAGTGACGCAACCAGCGTTAAATCGTAATTATTGTCGGTGTGATACGCCACAAGATCCGCGAGATCTGCCTGAATCACAATGTCGCAGTTAGTGACAATTACATGTCCACCAGAGGGAGAGTAGAGAGCCCTAAGCGCACCAGCCGTGCCGCGAGGCTCTTTCTCTTCGAGATACGCCACCGAATAGCCTGGATCCAACTCCTCGAAGAATGATTTGAGAATTTTGGATTTGTAATTGACTGAGAGGTGGAACCGATCGAGTCCATAAGGCAGAAACTGCTCAATGATAATTTCGATAACCGTTCTGTCGCCCATCGGGATGAGCGGCTTGGGAAGTACATTTGTAAACGGTGCGAGACGGGTTCCGCGCCCGCCCGCCATAATGACGACCGGTAGATTGAGTCGTGGCTTTGGCTTGATTGCTGGTTCGCTCTGAAACAATTCCTTCCAGAAAATTAGCCGCACTACTTCACGCGATGGATTTATGACGGGCACACACCCGAGGTTTCCGTTAAGCATGTCAGCTCTGAGTTGATCAACATCAAAGCCTTCTTCCACCAGGTGTGGAGCGCAGTTACAGACTTGACGCACCTCGGCTTTCAGGTCGCCATCGGAAAGAATCCACCGTCGAATATCGCCATCCGTGAGCGACCCCACGAGGTGAGAGTCCGAATCGACGACAAAGAGGATCTTCTCTTCAGTTTTTTCCAGTTGCTCCATTGCCTGCCGGATGGTGTGTATCTGAGGCAAGAGAAATGCCTTGATATTTTCAGTCATGCTTGTTATCTCTGCTCACTCCGGAGGTCTGACTTCGCAGCTTTGGATCAATCCGATCATTGAAGCTCTTCTTTAGAAGGTCTTCGGTGAGTTGAACATCTCTCAGGACATCTCTGATCCGTTCGCTAGTGCGCCCGTCACCGTAGCGATCGTAGGGGTTTCGCATTCCTCGCAGGCTTGTTCGGAATCTCGTCGAGAGGCCTTTCTTGATTCCCTTTTCAATTGCAGCCTGGTTGCACTCGACGTCTATTACATTTGGCGCTCGAACCCGCCCTCGCTGCCGATCACCTATGTTTACCACGGGGAGTTGAAACGACGGGGCTTCGGTTAAGCCACTTGAGGAATTGCCCACCATAACCTCAAAGTGCGCAAGGCAGCTCAGATAGCGACGATGGCCCAGGTGCGGCATCCATTTGAATTGGGTTGAATTCTCGGCACACGCATTCTCCAACTTCTCATTTATCAGGATGCCCTGAGTATCGGCGTTTGCCATTGTAAATACCGCTTTGATTCCGCTCTTCTTGATTGCTGCGACCAAGCACCGGACCTGACCTATGACCCCCTGAAGGTCGCGTGTGACCGGATGATATGTGACGAGGCCAACTTTCCCCTGAAGCGAGAACCCGAGTTCGTCCTCAAGCTGCGACCTCGAAAGGATAGGGGAACGATAAATCTGGTCGAGGCCCGGCGCCCCAAAATTGAAGATGCGAGCGGGATCCTCTCCCAATTGAACGATTCGCTGCCGGTAGATCTCAGTTGCGGGAAAATGGAGCGACGCCATTTTCGTGATCGCATGGCGCACAGAGTCGTCTATTGCACCCTCGGTCACCTCTCCACCATGAATGTGGGCGATCGGAATCTGGAGCATCAACGCCGCAATTGCCGGAGCAAGTAACTCGAATCGATCACCGAGCAGCACCACGATTTCTGGCTTCAACTCCCCAAATGCCTTTCCGAAGCCATTCAAGCCCCTACTGATCGAATTTAAATTGGCAATGCTCGAGTGGCCTGACAGGCCCATCTGGACTTTACGGTCAATGTGAATGCCTTCCGCCTCAATCTCGCGCCATGTTTGTCCGAATTGCCGAGAAAGATGCATCCCCGAAGCGACCACCTGCAGCCGAAGAGCGGGATCAGCTTCAATCTCCTTCATAAGGCCTCGAAGCAGACCGAAATCAGCGCGGCTCGTTGTAACAACACCAATCTTGCGCCGCCTCACGCCAAGTGATCCCAACGAAGCACTTCATCCTTTTCTAAGCCTGCGCTCAAGGTGCGCCCGATTAGCATCGGCTTCAATCTTGGGGCGATGCCGTTTCCCGGACGCTTGATGTCAAGATCTTCCGCCGTTAACCTTTGCCCGGCAATCAATGAGCGAGAAGCCACGACGCTCTTGCGCGCAACGGAGATGTTCGGAAGTTCACATTGGGCTGGACGTTTTATCCCATCCCCGAGCGCGACTTCAACGTGTCGAATTGCCGTCACCATCTGCTCAAGCTCATCGGGCTCAAGCGACGCGGCGTGATCCGGGCCCGGCAGTGATCGATCAACCGTGAAGTGCTTCTCAATCACTTCGGCACCCAGAGCCACTGCTGCAATGGAAATCTCATAGCCGGGTGTGTGGTCGGAATAACCGACGGGCAAACCGAAGGCCACTCTTAGCGTATGCATCGCGCGAAGGTTGACCTCCGCGTAGGGCGCTGGGTATTCGGTCACGCAGTGCAGCAGTGTCAGTCGGTTGTTCCCGGCCGTCCTCAGAACTGTCACCGCCTCTTCTATCTCACCCAGGGTTGACATCCCGGTTGAGAGAATGATCGGTCGCCCCTTGCGAGCAACGTGATCAAGGAATTGTAAGTTCGTAATCTCACCGGAAGGAATTTTGTAAAGGGGAAGATCCATCTCTGCGAGCAGATCGGCACTTTGCTCGTCGAATGGGCTTGAAAGAAACTGAATGCCGACCTTACGGCAGTAGTCGATTAAGCGCCTGTGATCGTCAACATCCAATTCCAATCGCTGCAGCATCTCAAACTGTGATTCCGTAGCCGTCGTGGTCCGTTCTTGATATGCCGCCTTATGCGCAGAGCGAGTAGCGAGCTGGTCGGCGCGAAATGTTTGGAATTTCACGGCATCTGCACCGCTAGCCTTCGCAGAGTCGATCAGCTTCAACGCAAGATCAACCGATCCGTTGTGATTAACACCAGCCTCGGCAATGATGAATACGTGCGGCATAATTTTCTAGAACTTACCTTGCTTACTTTATTTTGCGCGCCGGGCATCCCGCGTATGTCCCGGCCTCTTTGAGGTCGCGTACAACGGTTGCTCCTGCTCCGACAATGCAGTCAGCCGCAATTTCTATCCCCTCAATCACAGTTGCCCCAGCGCCGATCGTTGAAAAGTGGCCAACTGTGACGCCGCCGCAAATCGTGGCTCCGGGAGCAACATGAACCCAATCACCTAGTACGACATCGTGTTCAACAGTGCTGTTCGTATTCACGATCGCGCCTTGACCAAGCCTTGCTCCGACATTGACTACGGCGCCATCCATCACCACAGAGCCTTCGCCGCTCGATACTCCCTCATTGACAATCGCGCCGGGCGACGCTATCAGTGGAAACTGCAGGCTGAAGGATCGCAGTCGTCCCCAGAGTTCAGCCCTAACATGGCCCAGGCCTATTTGACCCACTGCAAGAACAGCATTAAGCATTCCTGACGTTGCTGCTAAAGACTCGAGCGCAGTATCAGGCCCGAGGTAAGGAATTCCAAGTAACGTTCCGCAATCTCTGAGGTCTGTATAACCAACAATCCGATAGGTCCTCAATTTACAAAGGACGCCAAGCACTACTTTTGCATGACCACCGCCGCCGATAACAACCATGTCACCCATGGTGACCCAACTCTCAGAAGAATTGCTTCCGGCGCAATCGCGTCTTAATTCCTTGGTCATTCGGTTTCGTGCATTGCTACCGTTTGAGGCATCTCAGAGATGGATGTTTTCGTATCCCTGGACGGGTCCTGGCGAATCAAAGCAAAAGCTGCGGTCGTTCCGTCGGGCAGACGCCATTCATAAGGCACAACGACGGGGGTCGATCGCGACGCCCACATAAGGAACTCCCCTCGATAACCGTATTCAGCAAGATCTCCGACAACATTGAAGAGAGCAACTTCGCGATAAGAAATGATCACGTCTATTATGTTTTCTGCTTTTAGAGCCAATTTGACCGTATAGCTCTGCGGGAGCAACGGAATCGACTTAAAGGTGCAAGTGATCTTTCCAGCGCCCTCAAGGAACTCCGGCCTGCTTCCATCCAGCAGCATATTGGAGGTAAAGCAAGTACCATTGGTTCCGACGACGTTTACCGAAAGGATCGGTCTATGGATGCGCTTCTGCGCATCATATGAGACCTCCACCACAAGATCGTCTCCTGGGCGAAACTGGTTAACCTCCTCGCCCCAGCTATTTCTAAGCACAACCTTCTCGAGAGTGAACCCAAAGTCTGAATTGACATAGTGGGCGGAGACTTGATTGGAGATGCTGTTGAAATAATCTTCAATCACTTCATCTGCCGGGCCGTCCTGGTAGAGCCGGCCATCTTTGAGCCATATGCACCTCTTGCATAGAGTCCTGACGGCCTCCATGTTATGACTCACAAAGAGTACTGTTCTTCCGCTCTGAGCGAAGGTCCCCATCTTTCCAAGGCATTTCTTCTGAAATGCGGCGTCGCCCACTGCAAGCACTTCATCGACGATCAGGATTTCCGGCTCCAGGTGAGCCGCCACCGCAAAGGCCAGACGAACATACATTCCTGAGGAGTAGCGCTTTACCGGTGTGTCGAGAAATTCTTCGATCTCTGAAAACTCCACAATCTCGTCGAACTTGCGAATAATCTCAGTGCGGCTCATGCCGAGGATGGCACCGTTAAGAAAGATATTCTCCCGCCCGGTGAGCTCCTGATGAAATCCGGTTCCAACTTCCAGGAGGCTGGCGATCCGGCCATTGATTTTTACCACGCCAGTCGTGGGAACGGTGATTCGGCTCAGGATCTTAAGGAGCGTGCTCTTTCCGGCACCATTGCGGCCTATGATTCCGATGACCTCTCCCTGCGAGATCTCGAGGGAGACGTCTTTCAGCGCCCAAAAATCCACTTGTTCTAACATCTTTTGCCGGCGCGAGCGGAGCCAAGAAACGGGTGAACGTATCGCGCTTTCGAAAGCGTGCCGGATACCGTCGCCTTTGGCCCGCTGATGGCCAATCTTGTATTGCTTGCTTAGATTCTCAATTGTGATTGCGGAATTTGACATGTCTGATTTTATGTTCGGTGTGTTCGGTGTATCAGATAACATCGGCGAACGTTCGTTCAGTCCTTCTAAAGTACCAAAGACCCGACGCAATCAGTAAGATCACTTCGATGAATGCCAAAGCTACGCCGGGCAAATAGATGCTGCTTCGCGCCCCCAGTAAGCACCAGCGAAACCCGTCGATGATTCCCACCATTGGATTAAGTGCATAGAGGATGCGGAATCTCTCTGGGACGATGCTGGTCTGGAAACCGACGGGCGAGACATAGAGTCCAAATTGCACCAGAAATGGAACGATAAATCGAAAGTCGCGATATTCAACCATGAGGGCAGAAATCCATAGGCCTATCCCAAGCGAGGCGCCAAAAACTAAAAGTACAAAAAACGGCAAAAGCAGGACGCCTGCTTGCGGTATGGTGTGGTACCAGAACATCAACACAACCAAAAATATGGCGGAGATCAGGAAGTCTACAAAGCAGGTGATAACGCTACTAACGATAATAACAAGTCTGGGGAAATAGACCTTTGTGATCAAGTTGGAACTCGATACCAGACTGTTGCCGCTTTCTGACATCGCCCCCGAAAAGAACTGCCAAGGCAACATGCCGCAAAGAACCAGAAGCGGATAGGGCATCCCACCTGAAGGCATCTTTCCCAGTTTTCCGAAGACCACCGTCAGAACAAGCATAGTTAGCAGTGGCCTAATGAGTGACCAACCTACTCCAACAAATGTCTGCTTGTAGCGAACGAGCAAGTCGCGCCACGCAAGGAAGTAGAACAATTCCCGGTAGCGCCATAAATCCCGCCAGTACTCGCGCTCTGTGCGCCCAGCTTCAATTACCAGTTCCGTCATGCGATGTGTGCCTTTACAAACTTCACGTTCAGCGGACGTGTGCCTTCCCAACAGGAGAATTCAACTCGCCTTCTGCGCGGTCGAAGCCTTTATGGGGAGGACGATCGCCGCACTCCTGGCCCGATCCACGGAATGACGTATCGAAGACACTCGTCACGATGGGTCGTCGATTGAGGTATTGAACCAAGCGAAACAACATTGTGCGATCAGGATATGGGTTTAAGAGCTCGCGGATCAATTCTGGCTCGCCATGCGGAACATCATGAAAGTATCTCTGCTCGACCTCGTGCTCAGGTCCGAGCGGTAGCGGCTGGTATGCGATCAGTTCTTTCTGCGTCGCAGGTGGATGCTCCGGAAGAGGTTTGCCTGTAAGCTGAGCCCAAGTTGCGCCGACCAGGTCACGTCCTTTGCCCAGTCGCAGGTAGCAGGGCGGGGTAAGACGGGGATTCATTTCGATGAGGTATGCAGCATCACTTCCCTGCTCGATCATGAAGTCAAGACCGAAGAATCCCGACAATCCAAGCCGAGAGGCTAGTTTCTCGGCGGCCAGTTTCATTTGGGAATTCTCAACAACACGAACAACACTTGCCGGCCCAGTGGATCCTTCCGAACGAACCACCTCAACGGAAATGATAGCCAAGACGCGTCCCTGATCGGCAAAGACGGTGCAGTTTGCCGGACGCCCATCTACATAGGATTGAACAACCATTGGATGCTCAATTCCCTTCCACCATGTTCGAAACAGAAATGAATCTCGATTGACGGCCATGCGTTTTACAGCCCGGGCAAATCGGGAAATCTGCGTCAGTTCTCTCCACGATGAATCTATCTTGTCGGCTGATTGGACAACTCTTACTCCAACGCCGCCCCAAGTGCCATTTGCCTTGACAACCCACGGCAGTGATTCTCGTCCGCCCCAATCGTCCAATTCCTGCCGAGAAGACACCTGCGCCGTATCAGGCACTAAAATTCCCAACTCGCGCGCGATCGTCAAAAGGTTGTAGCGTGAGGAAACAACGGTATAACTTGCGGGCGCGCCCAATGAGCGCTCAATAAGCTCAACAGTTTTGCTCCCGGCACTTCCCTGGGCCTTGCTTCGCGCGTAAAGTTCGTGAAGGTGCCCTACACTGCGATCGCAAGATGGCACAACGATGTCGGGATTGACCGCCTCAATGGCGGCCTCTAGTGACTCAAGAGGCCGGAATGCCCTATAGGGAAATGTCCGTTTCACAGCGCGCGTTCTCATCAACGCGTGATTCGGGGAGGGGCATATTGCCGCAACCTCACACCCACACTCCGCGAGTGCCACCGCCAGGCGAGCCGCCAATGCCCAGCGATTGGTATCGGTCAGTAATACCTTAGGTAACGCAGGCTCGAAATCTTTCGACGGTAGATCGCTCATTTGGGCCTAAAGTTCCAATCCTAAATCCGATGCAGTTTCTGGTTGCAAGACGTCGAAGAAATCGGAGAGAAATTGTCTCTCCCTATCAAATCATGCTATCGGCTCTACCCTTTCGGACTTCGCGGACGAGCTCGATGTAGCGACGTTATGGACCTTCGATCTGTGTTGTGTTCGCACTAGATGTCGAGACAGTCGCGGCGCAGTAAATTCGGCTCCATACGCAAAGCGCAACATTGGGCCGAAAGTATTGGCGGCAGTTACGCCAACAAAATAGAGGCCTTTTACTGTTGATTCAAAGTTTGAAGACAATGCGGGTGTCTTTCCTGTACATGCAATCTCTGAGACTACGCCCGGAGCCAAAAAATTGATCCGCCGCAAGGAAGGATCGAACCCCGTGGCCGCTATTACATGGTCTGCTTCCAGGTTCTTCTTCAAACCTGAGCTATCAATCAGGTCGAGGCTCACGCGGCCATGTTTCAGGGTCACCGCCTCAATTGAAAACCCCAGATTGAACCCAACTTTACCCTCCACTCGGTCTCTGATAAACCAGCAGGCAACGGGTCCAAGGAGACGACGCACCTTTTCAAGGCGGAACTTTTCTGGCATGAGCCGAAAGACGAGCGGAAGGCGCGCACACAGCCAGAGCTTCCAACCAACGCCAATCCCTGTGGTGGGATTGCGGACTTTCTCAAGCAACGACACCTTCTTCGTGTCGAGGGGGTCGTGATAGCGGATCTTTGGGATTCGCGCGACTACTTGAACGGATGCCCCGCGCTCATGGAGTAAAGCCGCAAGGTCCAGTGCCGAGGAGCCTGCTCCAACTATGGCGACCTCCCTGCCGGTGAAGTTGTCTAATCCACTGTGTTCGGAGCTATGCGACACAGCCTCTTTAGGAAATCCAGCCAACTCCCGTGGGAGATTCGGGAAGTATGTCTGACCGACCGCAACTACGACTCTCCGGGCCAGTAGCATCTCACCGTTTTGAAGCGTGATCTTAAATGCCGCCTGCATCCGTTCGAGTTGGACGACCATTTCGTCTTCAAGCTCGGGAACAAACCTCTTCTGAAACTCAATACCGTAGGATGTAAATACCTCCAGAGGCACCGGGCTGCCGAGATCCGCGTACTGCAGTCCGCGCTCTTTACAGAATGCGCCGAGCGTAAACTTTCCGCTCGGCTCAGACAATGAAGATGCGAACCCCTCGGACTTCAAATGCATTCCATCTGGCATGTGGTCACGCCAGAACCCCATTGGCTTTCCGAATATTCTGAAATCCACGCCGGCTGCCTTGAGATGAGCGGCGATCGAAAGACCGTATGGTCCAGCCCCTATTATGGCTACGTCGCAGTTACGCATTCTGTCTCCCTTGACTCCTTTGGTATTGATCCGCATGATGTCTAACTACTCGTTAGAAAGTCCCCTCGAATTGACAACCAACCGATCCCCGCGCATTCGTTTCTCAAACGCGCGTTCGTAGGCAGCGAGCAACCGCTCTACCGAGTACTCCCATGCAAGGTGCTGTTCAACTCGTTTGCGGCCAAACTCGCCCATCCTGTTGCGGTCTTCCGGATGATCAAGCAGCCAGAGAACCTTGTCAGAAAAGTCTCTAACCTGATCGTGATTGTCGCTATATAGAGATGCCTCGCCAGCGGTATAACGGCCCTCCCTAAGATCGAACTGAACAATTGGTTTCCCGAGGGCCATATATTCAGCGATCTTGATCATCGTGGAGATGTCATTCATCTCGCATGGCTTGTCTGGATTGACACACACATCCGCGGTCGAGAGTACGTCCAGTAGATCTTTGTCTGGAATTCGGCCGGTAAAGTTCACCGAGGCTTCAAGGCCCTTTTCTGTGACCATCTCCCTCAACCTCGCCAAACCAGGGCCACCTCCGACGCAGGTGAAATGGACGTCAGTTCGACCCCGTTCCCTGATTCTCAGAGCGACGTCGAGCAGAATGTCCAAGCCTTCCTGGATGCTCATCGTCCCGACATAACCCACCAAATAGGACTTACCATATTTGAGTTCCTGTTTTATAGGAACGAGCTTGAATTTGGATAGGTCGGGACCGTTCCGGACTACGAATACATCTCGAGGATCAATTTGCCCCCGGGAAACGGCGAGCTGTTTGTAACTCTCGTTTGTGGCTATGACGACGTCGCTAAATCGGTAAGTCAGCTTTTCAAGCCATACCTGCGTCTTGTAAAAGAAGTCTTTTCTCTCATATTTTGCAAAATAGAGTTCCGGGTTGGCGTCGTGATGATCAAAGATATATTTGACTCCGAAAGCTTTGAACGGCAGCGCAACAAGAAATATGTCGTCCGGAGGATTGCATCCCTGGATTACCTGAAAACCACGCACAAAGAAAATCCACCAGGCATACAAATTTTGCCAAAACAAAGCACACGAATATTCCAGTAGATATCCCATCGCTGTATTCCCTTCAGCGGGCATCGGGTGTCTATAGATGTGGACATCATCCAAAAGCTCATAATTCCGCCGATTGTCTTTGTCGCGAGGAGAAAGCACAGTAACTTGATAGCCCGCCTTCTTGAGAGCGCAGGCCTCCTTCCAAACGCGGGGGTCAAAGGGAACAGGAAGGTTTTCAACGATGATTAGAATTTTTCGTTTCACTTGAGTCCTTTTAGAGTGATTGGTATAACCCTGCAAGCGCGCACAACATCGTTGCTTGACCCCAATGCAAGGTTGGTGTCTTGTTTACCAACATCGACGAGTACCGTCTGTAGTAGAAATATCCACTTCGATCCTGCATGTGATCAAGAGTCCACTCCGCAACCTTCAGGGCAAGTGGGAGCGCCTCAGAGTCGTAGGATTGAAAGAAGACAAGTGTGTCTATTGCCTGCGAACTGCACTGAATGTCGATTGGGAGAGTCTTGTGCGTGTAGTAGCGCGGTGTTCCATCCGAAAGAAAGAAATTGTTCTTCCAATACTCGTAGCCCTTCAGCATATTGGGCACGTAGCGTTCGTCCCCGCTACTTTGCGTGTAGTGCTTGAAGCAATCCAATACGTAAGCGGTATGGAAGCTGTCGACCCAATGGAGGTTGTCCTTTTCGCCGTAATACCATGAGGCATCTGGCCTCTGATGCTGCGCAGCATACTGTATTGCTTTCTGGGCCAACTCGCGATAGGACTCTTTCAAAGTGATCCGATATGTACGGGCGAGCAGGCTCGCGCCCAACGTGTTTGCGTTATGTACCTGGCTATTTTGGCCGGGGACATAGCTGATACAAACTCCTTCTCCGTCGGGAAATGCTTCGAGATCCCGAATAATATGCTCGCACGCGCCCACAGCGATCTCGAGATAACGGTCATTGTCAAAATGCTCGAAGGCATCTACAAAAGCGTGGCCAATCAATGAAGTCCACACGACCGTAGGCGTCCCTTTCGGCAAGTAAAACGTACGTGACTGATAGTCGAAATGATTACCCCAGGAAGCGCCGTGGTAGCCCACGGCTTGATGCTTGATTAACCAATCGAGTGCCGTCTCCGCTCTTTCTGCCCAGACTTTGTCACCTGTCGCTTTATGAAGGCGTATAAAGCCGCGTGCCAGGAAGCCCATCCCTTTGCTCGAATGCTCCTTGGGAATCCCTAACAACGGACGCAGGTTCAGAGGAAAACGCCTTACCCCTTGCAGGAGGATAGTCCGCAAAAGACTATTTTCAAAAGTTAGAGGGCGCACGTACCTGGCATTCAGACCATCGAAGGTGTCATAGCCACGGTAGTCGTTTCTTTCCAGCCATTGAACAAGCAGGGCAATGGCAGAATAGATCTTCGCCTTTGAGGCGCCATTCCCTGGCGTTGCGACTCCCTGCTCACCAGCAGATGCCATCGTACTTGCCATTCTCGCTCCTCCCGTCCATGATGCGCACGAAGTCCACGACGCGCTGACCTTCCCTTATTCGCTGGGGGACAAGCTTAAATTCCGGATCGTTGTTCCCGATCACAACGGTCTCCGCATGATCCATGACGGCCTCCGCATTCGCGACCATGAGCCTCGATATGTGAGGAATGTGATTCAGAATGAAATCCTTGTTTGCGCCGACGAGACTCGCAATATTTACGTTCCTGTCGTAAATGCGCAGATCGTAACCTTTCCCGATAAGACGCTCAATCACTTCAATCACCGGACTTTCACGAAGGTCGTCCGTGCCCGCTTTGAAGCTGAAACCCAATACGCCGACCCGCGTGTTTCCTTTCTCCATGATCATTTGCACGCCCCGCGCGATTTGCAGTTCGTTGCTCGGCAAGATCGCGGAGAGAATCGGCAATTGCAGATCATGAATCTTGGCCTGGTACGACAGCGCCCGCAGGTCTTTAGGTAGACAGGAACCTCCAAATGCGAAGCCTGGCATCAAGTACGCTGAAGAGATGTTCAGCTTTCTGTCCTGGCAGAAAATATTCATTACCGCATGAGCATCGATTCCAAATGCCTTGCACATGTTTCCGATTTCATTTGCGAACCCGATTTTCAGCGCATGCCAACTGTTGTCAACGTACTTGATCATCTCGGCCGTTTGCAGGTCGGTTCTGATTAACGGCGCATCGAGATTCGAGTAGAGCTTCGCAAGCAAATCGCCGCTGGCCTCGTCCAGCTCCCCGATGACAGTCTTTGGCGGGGAGCGGAAGTCCCGTACAGCAGACCCCTCCCGCAAAAACTCAGGATTACTGCTAACTCCGAAGTCCACTCCTGCCTTTTTTCCTGAGAATTCTTCAAGGGTGGGAATCACGATGTTATGCATCGTGCCCGGCAAAATCGTGCTCCGGATGACAACGGTGTGGCGCTTTGCCTTCTGCCTGATTGCTTCGCCAATTTGTTCACATATCCGACGGATGTATCGAAGATCCAGGTTTCCATTTGGCTGGCTGGGCGTTCCCACGCAAACGAACGATAGCTCCGTCTCCTCAATGGCAAGAACGGCATCGTGAGTGGCTCGGAGCCGACCGGCGCTCGAGGCCGCTTCGATAATCTCTGCAATCTCAACCTCGACGATAGGTGACTGACCACGGCCGATCAGATCGACTTTGGCCGGAACAGGATCGACGCCGATGACTTCATGCCCTTCACTGGCTAGACAGCCAGCCGAAACCGTACCCACATAACCCAAACCAAAAATGCTGATTCTCAAACTGTTAACTCTCCTTACTTCAAAATCATCTAAGCCTTAGTCTGGTAGTTGCATTTCCAAAAAGTACTGGGACAATCCGGATCATTGGAAAGCAGGTCTGCTAGACCGGACGTGAATGAACATGAGAAAAGCGCTTCTTCAATTTGAGAAATGGGGACTCAAGAACCGCGTAAGACACGGATGCCAAACCCAATGTAATGGCAAACGCGGCAAGGGGTCGAAGTGCCAGTTGGATGAATGCCGTGTGCACTGGTATCAACATATTGGATAGCACATTGCCAAGCGCGTGATAGACATATAGTCCATACGATATCTTGCCCAGATAGATAAGCACCCGCGGCATTTGCAAGCTCGTTCCCAGAAACGACAACATGATGAGAGTGCAACTCATCGCAACAATGGGGAAACCGGCCAGTGTGGGAACCCAATACAATTTTTCAGGCTCATGAATCTTCCAGTTGGAGGCGACCAGAGCCAATGGAATTATCCCAAGAAACAGCATTCCTATCCTGCGCTCAAGAGAAATAGCCGGCATCTCCCCTCTCAATAATGCAGCCACAAGAATTCCCGCTGCAATTGGATCGAGCCGGCATAGCGTATTGCACCAGACAGAATTCATCCCGCCATGCAGAACAATCATGATGACTCGAACTCCATTCGAAAGCACCAACATGGAGATCGCTGCAACGATTACCCCCCTGCGAGATAGATTCCGCACAATTGGGGGCCACATGAGATAGAACTGCTCTTCGATTGAGACGGTCCACAATGGTCCTATGATCGAGTGAATCGGCCAACCCCACGCAATGACTCCCCAGTTCCCTGCCAGCAAAAGATAGGCTGCCACAAATCGCCATGTGAAAACGTGATTGGGGTTGAACACCGGGATCAGCGCCAATCCGATGTAAAAGAAATAGAGCGGCCAGATGCGCAAAATGCGCCTAAGGTAAAACCCCTTGACATCGAGGGAGCCGCGAAGATCCTTCTCACGTAACAGAAGTTCTGTAATAAGGTACGCACTCAACGCGAAAAACAAGTCCACTCCGAAGACGCCCCCTTCGATGAGACTTGTAGCAGTGACTGCAATTGACCGTGGGATTCCATGAGCTACATAGAATTCCAGTGGATGGTTGAAGTGAAAAAGAAACACACCCAGAAATGCAAAAAAACGTAGTACATCAAGCTCCGGCCGGTAAAAGGACCGGCTTTCAGTTTTCTTCCTCACCGAAACTGGAGCGGCAGTTGCCATGAAAAGAATGCCCTCTTTTGCGATATTCCATCGCAGTCTTGTTTCTGAGTCGCAATGAAGCCGAATTCCTTCTTGCCTTCAGAGGGTCCGAGACTCCTTAACGGTGAAAGGCCTCAGGTCGCTTCGCATCGCATCGCTTCCAGCAGGCGGCGGAGAGGAAAACGCTTGACTTCCTTTTTCAAGTTTGAACAGAAGCAAATCGAGTTTTCCCGCGAGGCGCCATCTGAATCGCCTTGCTATCTGCTGAACCGGTTTGGTGACGACCCATCCGAACGACCTGGCAATCCATGAATATTTCCATGACAGCTTTGGAACCCCGAGCGGCTCGCCCAACTCAGAGGCAAGTCGGTCAGCTTGTTGAACAATGTGGGATCTCTCTGGATAAAAGTAGATCAGGTTGTCCCTCATATATTGCAGGCAGGCGGAACGGGTTATTTCATCGTCGCGCAGGGAACGAAGGTACTTGATGTGAAGCTGCATTGAAAGCCAGTGGGCTTCGATTTTTTCGGGAAACCGCCCGATGTAGCTCAAGCCGTCGAACCGAAATGCTCGATAGTAGACGCTCGCATCCGGAACAAACCGTACTTCATTGCTTGCGAGCAAGACTCGGCAAAAATATTCTCCATCATCGTCGCCCAGGAGACGAATATCCCAGGGACCAGCAGCTTCCGTAAGTTCTCGGCTGACGAGCCATGCGCCTGTTTGTATAAAGATGTTCTTAGACATCTTGCGCAACAGCCACTCTTCGGGAGACAGATCACACCACAATTCAGTGGTGATGAAGTGTGCCCGATGCGGCCGATACATGAAATAGCCCCACGATGAAGATATGAGCGTACGTTTGCTCAATCCGCTCAATACCAAATCCATCTGCTTTGAGATTTTGTCCGGAGCCAACAAATCATCTGCATCCAGCCACTGAATATAGTCGCCTTGGCTCAATGAATAGGCTTTGTTTCTCGCTGCAGAGGCGCCCTGATTTTTCTGTGAAGTTACTTTTACACCGTAGGGTTCAAACTGGCGCGCGACTTCCAGCGTATTGTCGTTGGAACCGTCATCCACGACGATAATTTCAATTCGCGGCCAAGTCTGGCTGACAGCTGATCGAAGGGTATCCCCAATCCATTCCTGTGCATTGTAGGCGGGAATCAAGATAGAAACCAAGGGCAGATCGTCAACCGGAACTTTCATTTGCTCCCAGGCGTTCAGACCACCGAGTCCACTCGCGCCCACGGGAATTTGACTGTCTCGTGCCTTTCCAGAACGTGCCATTTCACCAAGCAATGTAGCGAAGCTGCGAATCGGGTGGAACCCGCCATGCAGAATTGCGACCGCGCCGAGGTAAAGGAGTCCCACCAACCCCGCCCCAACAGCGACCCGACAGAGCGCACCTTCGATACCTGACAGGTGGGCCAATCCTCGACTTCCTCTCATCAGGAGCACTGCTCCCGAAACGGCGAAGATGGATGCCGCGACATATCTCCAAATAACCGAAACTACTGAAGAAATAGGGAGAGAGATTGGCTTGCCGGCGTACCACAGAGCAGGAATTGTGAGAGCCCAGAACGATATGCTCCATGCAGTTGCAATTCCTAACGGCCCCCAATGTAAGCCCACTATGAAGAGCAAGCAAGTTACAACGAATTCGAAGATACCCCAGCGAAACCATCGATCAGGTCGGCCAATCGAGAGGTGTATCCAGCCGTGGGTGCTATAGATAATCATGATTCCGATGCCTGGTCCGAAGAACGTGAATATCTGACCCGCTGGAGCCCATTTCGCGCCCAGCAGGATCAGAATCAAGTCTTTTCCAACCACCGTTAAACCCGCGCCGAGCCCCATCCCAGCAAACGCCATGACAGCTAATGCATCGAGCAGATAGCGACGGTACAGGGCAGGATCTCTGTTGACCCTGCTCAGAGCAGCGACAACAACAATGGCAATCGAAGATACGAGTTGGTTTGCTGAAAGCGCAAAGAGATCATAGGCCTTCTTATAGAAACCCAGGGACTGGGCGTCGAAGCGCCACCCGATAAGCAGGTTATCGGTATTGCGGGAAAGGTAATTGACGCCAAAATTTCCATACGTGTGGAATGCGAATCGCAACATCGATCCCGTACCAGCAACCCGTCGTGGCAAGCCGGGCTTCCAACGACACATCAACAAAGCCCCTACTCCGACGCTGAATGGCTGGGCAACCGCTCCAGCAACAAGGGCCCAGTAGCCCCATCCCATCCAACCAAGCAAAATCATCAGGAAGACCGAAATCATACGCGCACAGATTTCATTTACCGATACCCAGGAGAAAAGCATCGCGCGCTTGAGGAGAGCCAGGTGTACTGTTGAAATGCTCGTGGCGAAGATCGTAAGCGATATGCCAATAGCGACCTGCTGCACCGGAGGATTGTGGTACAACCGCGCAAGCAAGGTGCCGGAAGCGGCGAATCCCGCGGTGAGCACGATCCCGAACCCGATGTTTATCCAAAACAAGGTGCTGGCTAGTTCGCGGCTGACATCCTCGCGCTGGACGATCGCTTCAGTGAATCCGTTGAATCCAAAGTTAACAAGCAGCAGACTGAAGGTCGTCACCATAGCAACCAGGCCAAAGTCCGCGGGAGTCAGAAGCCTGGCCAGAATGATAGTGGCGCTGACTTGAATAGCCAGCGTTAGACCCCCAGCAGCCAAGGTAGCGCCGGCGCCAAAGACCGTAAGTCGGCGTAGTGATCCGTCACCAATCGGCGTCGAAGACACAAAGCTGCCGTCCACTGCAAAGGGCTTCAAAACTGACTCCTTCTTATTGTGAGAACAGAAAAGCAAATGAAATCAGATTTACCACTAACAACCAGGGGAAGTGTCAAAACAACGTGAAGTCAAGCCTGAATCTAAGCGGGTACATTCCGACAACAAACCGGGCAGATGCCATGCACTAAGAGTTCACCATCGATACAGTTGATTGAACGTTGCGCTCCGTTGCTCTCTTGAAACATTCGTTCACGAAATATGCACCGAGCAAGATAAGCAAAGGAGTAATGGCGTGATAAAAGCGCGGCTGGCTGGTGGTGAAGTAGTAAACGATTGGATAGATTGCCAAGCAGCCCCCATAGATAGGTGCAGCAGAATTGCCGCTTGAACGCAATTCCCATAACCCAAGAAATCCTAGCGCGGACAAAAGCGTGGTAGCACAAATGACCGGAAAAACATTCGGGAAACCAGGTATTGGCTTTAGCCATGCACCCGTCCAATAGTTCACGAACCGGTTTACGACGGAGAAAGCAAACCTGCTTCGGTGGGAATGCACAAACTGCGAATTAGACTCCCGGTCTTCTTCCATGAATCGTTGTTCCCCGACTTGATTCCAGTGCTGATTCAAAGCCGGCGTGTTGGATGGGTGTAAGCTCTCCATCTTCTGACCGTAGGAAAATTCATTGTTACCAATTCGAAATTCGAGCGGGAAATTGGACCGCAGCATGACCTTGCCGAACACAACATAGTTTCGAACCAGCCAGGGCGATACCACCGCGGTACAAGTCAATGCTCCCACAATTGCGGGAAGGAGTGCACGGCTTCGGTTTCTCCAAAGAGCAGACAGACCAGTCGGAATGATGAGCACTACCAGCGATGTATTGATGAGTGCAGCGACGCCTAAGAGTGCGCCTGTCACGGCCCATCGCAGCGAGGATAGCGAATTGCGAGTTCCAAGCATGTACCAGAACAGCGCGGCAGTGAACATGGCCGTTAGAGAAGTTTCCCAGACCTTCGTTACAGTGAAAAAAATGTTGAGAGGAAACAAGGCCCATGCGAGCGCCGCTAATTTGCCAGTTCCTTCTCCCATCGTGTCTCGACCGCATAGGTAGAGAAATACGCAGGTCAAGCTCGAGAAAACACATTGAAGAATTCTTACCGCAATCGCAGATTCATTCGAATATATGCCGAACACCTTAAAGATCAGGGAAAGGATCAACGGATATACAGGTCCAACAATGGCCGTTGGTCCGGTCGAGGACGGGAGCGGTGACGAAAACCCTCGGCCATCAGCAATCGATGAGGCTACTCGCCCCATCTCCCAACCAAATCCAAAGTGATTCGTGTCATCTTCCACAACGCGATAAGTAGCGGCTGCAAAGATGATGGATAGTCTGAGACAAAACGCAAATGCGACGACAACAATTAGAAAACGCCGCGGATTCATCGTAATCAACTTCCACACTCGCATGCCGAAACCTTCATAGCGCTGAAAACAAGCGATTTATTGACCAAACGAAGAAGCAACCTATCCTACTAAACTTAAGCCAATGAATTCTGTCATTCGGTGCGTTCAACAATTGATTGCTGGAAGCCTGAGTTGGTAGACTTCTAATACTGCATCTCTTTCAGCCTTGGTCGTGATGATTGCACAAAAGTAACCATGGAGAGTGACCCGCGTCACCGCTAGTAATAAGCCATTGGTAGAATCTTTGTGCATGGGCCGGCAACTTTGTCGGTTGTTGTTTTCATCCTCGCCCAACCCGGAACTAGATAGGCCCCCTCTAGTTGCCGCAGATATTAGGAGGAAAGATTTGCTTAGATTTCGTACGGTTCCATTCGCTCTCATGTGCATCATGCTTTGCCTTTCCGGCATTGCCAACGGCCAGCAATGGTCTGGTGTGCTTAGCACTTCTCGCGCAACAGACTGGTCGCAGGCAGGAATTCCAGGAGGAATCCCGTCGGGCTCCTGGACCCAATGCGGCCCAACCATCGCACCTTTTGGATCGAGCGGCGGTTACGCCTCGCCCAGCACGATTGTCAATGCGATTAACCACACCGGCGCAGGTTATACATCTTGCGGATCGAATACGTATGTCCTTCTCGGTGCCGGCGATTTCTACCTCAGTTCCGGAATCCGCAATATGGGTGTCAACAACACCGAATTGCGTGGCTCAGGGCCGACCCAGACCCGCTTGCATTTCAGTAGCGGCTCCACTTGCCAGGGTGGAAACGGATCATGCTTGATCAGTTTTGAGAGCTCCGATAATACCTACCCTGCGGGTGTTTCAAGTGCTTACAACTGGACCGGCGGGTATGCGAAGGGATCAACTACCATCACTCTGTCAAGCGGCGCCAATATCACGGCGAATCGTACGGTACTGGTCCTTGATCAATGTGACACTGGTTATTCAGGATCTTCTTGCTCCGGTAGCGCTGTCGACAATAAGAGCTATTTCAACTGCGAGGATGCCTACAACCCCTCGAATTCGACCGGATGCTCATTTAACGCAAGCAATGGCAAGGCGGCACGCGCTCATCGTTTCCAAACCGAGATGGTCGAGGTTACGGCCTGCTCTCCTTCGTGCGGAAGCTCAGGCACAACCACAGTGACCATCACACCGGCACTTCAGCATCCCAACTGGGCTTCTGGACAAACGCCGCAGGCTTACCTGATCCAGCCTTCACGATATGTCGGCATAACGAATCTCTTTATCGACGGCCGCGCAACAACGGCATCAAATGCAACTGCTGGGCCCTCGTTCTATAACACTGCCTACTACTGGTTGAAGAATGTCGTCATCAATGAGATGGGCAGTATCGGAGTCTATACCCTTCAAACCATTCACGGCGACATCGAGAGCAACTACTTTTATGGGATCGGCAAAAACGATTCCAGCGCCGACCCAAGCGGAATCAACTACACCGGGTCAAACAATCTGTACGTAAACAACATTTTCCAGAACTCCAAAATCGGACCATTGGGCAACGGGCCAAACAATGGCAACGTGATCGCCTATAACTACGTGGCGAACGCCTGGACTGGCGATGGATTCCTATTCGGTTCCCTTTGGGACGGCCATTCCAACGGAGCCGACTATAACCTCTTCGAGGGCAACGTCCTCAGTCAGGCATTGCAGGATCAAACTCACGGAACCCACCTGATGGAGACCTGGTATCGAAACTTCTTTACCGGTTGGGAATCGTGCGCCAACGGGCAGTGCGGTTCCGACACTTTCAAGAGCAATGATGTGGTCGCTTTCGAAGCCTTGTCCTACAACCGCTATAACAACCTCGTCGCGAATGTGCTTGGTACACCTGGCGTCACCAGTGCGGGATATCAGGCAAGTCAGTCGATGTACATCACGTACAGCGGGACGGGCAAAGGTTATGCCTTCAACGTCGGTTCAGGCAACTCGAGTGGGCCGCCGAGTTTCCAAGGAGGTCCTATTCCTCTGGATACGGCGGTCGGGACAACAATGCTGCGGTGGGGAAACTGGGATGCCTTCAACGCTACGACACGGTGGAATACATCGGAAGTCCCCAGTGGAATTTCTGTGTACCCAAACTCCGTACCTACATCGTGCACGAGCGGCGGATCGTGCCCGCCTTCGTTCTATCTCTCGTCTCGCCCATCCTGGTGGTCCAGTTCAATTCCATTTCCCGCTATCGGACCCGACGTGAGCAACGGCAATGTTGGTCAATGCACCGGAACCTTGAATACTCCCGGACAATACGCAGGAGTGGCAGCAACCAGCAGCAGTCAATGCACAGGCACATCGATGGCATCTGCCTGGGGCGGACATATCAATGCAATTCCCGCAATGGCTTGTTTTCTTAACGTGATGGGCGGGCCGCCAGATGGAACAGGTGGAATTCTCACCTTCGACGGGAATAAGTGCTACACCGGTTCAACCGGCACGACACCTCCCCCTCCTGCACCCTCAAACCTAAACGGGGTTGTTATTCAGTAACTCTCAACTGGGGCGCGAAGAATAGAAGGAATCCTTCGCGCCTCAAGCTTACCTTTCATCTCCTCGACAATTCGGAGCTTTGAATTCTTTCAAGTGCCTGAACGACGGGAAGAATCTGAGCACCGGAATCCACCGCATATTGCACTACGTCTTCGAAGAATTCCGGCGTGCACCCGTATGGACTAGGATTCTCCGTGACGTCATGTGTCGCGAAGATGATCCAACCGCATTCTTCGCTGTTCAAGTCGATGAGTTCTCGCACTTCCTGGATGCCATTCTTCGATCTCTCCAAAAAGTAGGCAGCAAGTTGGTTGAGATCAGCTGTACCAGCGTTCAGCGTCTGCCCCCCTGCCCGACAGCATTGGAAATATTTTGATACAGCTCGCTTAGTCAATGGCCGAGGCTCGCTTATCGGGTAAGAAAATGATTTGAATTGGTGGCCCGGGACCAATTCACCGAGTGCAACACCATTTAAATTGACCGACTCTTCGAATGTGCTCGTTGGGGTCGTCCACGAATGACAATGAGAATATGTGTGACATCCGAGTTCATGACCATCTTCCAGGGCTTTAATCAGATCTTCCTCATTTTCGATTGGGCCGGATGGTGAATCCTTTCCAATCAGCCCCATCGCAGTGAAATACGTCGCAGTAAGGCCAAATCGCTTTAAGATCGCCCCGCCGTTAAGAAGTGCGGTGCGCGGAAAATCATCAAAAGTGAATGAAATAAGAGGCCGGTCCAAGTGAATTGTCTGGGGCCTCTGGAACACTAGACGTGCCGATTTCCTTTGCACGTATCTGCGTACTTTAACCAGTGGGCCCGGCATTTTAATTGTGTCCCGCAGTCGATGACGGCTGAGAAATGGAAGTGGAAGAGTCATTCGCAATTTTCGACTTTTCTGCCAGATAGTCTTTCAACCTTAAAGCTAAATCATCAGAAAAAGCTTCAGCGCCCCTTGCATTGAGGTGTTGCGAATTATAGAAATAGGCCCGATCGCCATCATGCGTCCAATCGCTGAAATCCCAGAGTGGTACATGATTACGGTTAGCCAGTTCCCGGAACGTTTCAAAAATCGCAATCCGATTATTCGTGAGGGCCTGCATTTCGCTATATTCGGGAGAATAAACCAACACGAGCTGAATTCCATTTTGTTTGCACAGTTGAATCAATTGCCCTAAAGCTTCAACACCTGCCGGCTCTATGGCAAAGCTTACGCCGTGCGGCTTGCCTCTCTTAAATCTTTCGAACTCGTCGGTCCATTCTTTGTCTCGCGGACTGAAACCTCGGTAATAGTCTTCTTTTGGATACCGGCCCAAGAGCGCCTTGACTCCTGTGAACCAAGCGAAATTCATATCTTCGACGATGTAGCCGTACAAGGGCAGATAGCGGCTCTTTGTTAGATTCGGGTCAAATGGTCGCAATGACTCGTAGAGTGTTTGATCGTCCAGATAGGGAACGTATTGGGCCGGCTCAAATATCTCTTGCGTCGTTACAAAGCTGAATGCGTCAAGATTGTGCACGATCAGAGACGGCTTCCTATTGTGTTCGAGGTACGCTTTGAGGACCGCAACTTGCACGTCCGTTTGAGATCCGACCTTGCCAATGTTGAAGGTGGTTTGCCCGGTTGTACTCTCTATGACTCGCGGGTCGTAATGATAGGTTGCCCTGGACGAACCCGAGATGATTATGTCGGCGTTTACCCTTCCCTGCATCACTTGGTTCCATGCACCCAAAGAAGAGGTCCTGACACGCCTTAAGCCAAGGCTCACGAGAGCGTTCGCCGTGAGTGCAAGAAGCATTATTAAAGCGCAGAAGGAAAGAAGGCGCTGAACACCTTTTCGTGGGGAGAGCGACGACGCAGCAGGCCTCTCGGCAACGCCGTCCGGGCCGAGCACTCCCTTGTCTTCTTGAAAGCGAGATCCTGCTGCTCTCTTCACCGATACTCGTTGACTTGTGATTGCAGCCATATCAGAACTGGAAGTAGATGAACTGCGTTTGTTTGTAAACGCCTAGCATCAAGACAAACATCACAAAGCTTGCGTAAACCGCCCAGCGCGCCGTCATCGGCATTCTTCCAATTACGGATGGTATTGAGACTGACCGGCTCAGCCATTGCGCGAGTTCGAGCACGATAATCGATCCAACCGCAACTGGAAATTGCCTCATATGAAACTGTTCGGTCGCGAGCTTCTGGAAGTTCCAATTGCTCCCGAGATGGGTGAACACGTAGGTAGCATCAGGAACGCTTTTTGCCCGAAACACGATCCAAGCCACACACGTAAGCGCAAAAGTGCTAATCAGCATAACTGCTTTACGAGGTACGGTATCCTCTGTTAACCCGACCGTATCGAAGATCCGATCTCGCCATCTCTTGGTGAGGAAACCTGCAACAAGGTACGTGCCATTGAGAACGCCCCAAACGACAAAGGTCCAGTTCGCCCCATGCCACAATCCACTCAGACCAAATGTAATCAGAAGATTGACGATGTGACGGCTCTTTCCAACTCGATTGCCGCCAAGCGGGACATAAAGATAGTCCTTGAACCACGTTGAAAGCGAGATATGCCAGCGTCGCCAGAATTCAGATACTGACAAGGAATAATAGGGAGTCTTGAAATTCTCCATCAACCGGAAACCGAGCACCCGAGCCGCGCCGATTGCAATATCGGAATAGCCTGAGAAGTCACAGTAAATTTGATAGGCGAAGAAAATTGTGGCGGTCGTCAACTGCAGGCCATTGCAACTCCTCGGCGAGGAATAGACATCATTGACATACAAAGCGAGGCGATCTGCAACAACCAACTTTTTGAAGAAACCCCACGCCATCCGTTTCAGGCCCTCGGTGACGTTTTCATAGTTAAAGTCGTGCCATTCCCGGAATTGGTGAAGAAGGTTTTGAGGGCGCTCAATCGGGCCTGCCACCAACTGCGGGAAAAACATCACGTATGTGGCGTATACGACGAAATTTCGTTCTGCTTTCTGTCGGCCATGATAGACCTCGATCACATAACTCAAGCTCTGAAACGTGTGAAACGAGAGGCCAATGGGCAAGATGATCGAAACTGCCGGCGGTGATAATTGCCATCCCAAAATCCCTGCCGCACCAACAAAGCTTCCGACAAAAAATCCAAAATATTTGAAAACGAAAAGAACTGCACACGTGGAGATTATGCTCATCCACAGGAGCCGCTTTTTGTGTCGAATCTCGACCCGTTCGAGGTAGATTCCAGCAACATAGTCAATCAGAATCGTGACGAACAGGATCAATATATAGCCTGGGATGAAGGCCATATAAAAGATACAACTTGCCAGCAAAAGCCATTGCACTCTGCGCCGCTGGGGAAGCAAAAAGAATATCCCCGTAACGACGGGGAAAAATATTGCGAATTCGAGAGAGTTGAATAGCATCTGGGAAAGCAGTTCCGAGATCCTGCCCTAGAGCAACGTAAGCAAGTGACTCGGGTTGTTCACAATTCAAAAATCAGGCAGCCGCGGGACTTTGGATTCTCGTCTCAGATTTCTTGAGAACTGTGGCCAAGCCTGCAGAGGCCAGAATTGCGATCACCGAGATCAGTGGAATGCTGTATCTCGCTTGTGCCAGAATCGGCACATGAACGGCCATTACATACGCTACAAACAGTACGAGCAAACCTGCTGTTCTTGCGCTTTTGGTTCGAATCAGTCGAAAAGCCCCTAGCCCTGCAAGCGCAAGATACGGGAGTTGAATCATCGCATTCATCGCGGTTGCGTTCCAGGTCTTTCCTGCAAACCAGAAATTGAAGACATTTTGCGTCATGCACCTGAGGAACAGCATGGGAGAATTCTGATATTCGGCAACAACTTTCTTGAGAAGATAGCTGGAGAAATTGATCTCGTCGTTGGTCTTGTAAAACGTCTGGTAGTACCCTTCTGCCCCATCTTCGAATGGATAACCCAAGCCTAATGCCAATCGATCCCTTTCGCGAGCCGCCTCTCGATCAAGGATCCAATACGGTTTACCCTCAAACTGATGTTTGCCAATATATTGGCCGGCTTGCGCTGACACGCCAAGAACGCTCCCTGTTGGAATGAATTTCCCGGTGAGCAAATAGTTGCGGGTGATCCAGGGAGAAAGGACCACAATCATAGCCAGGATCATGACCATGATGTTCCGGCTTATCGCGATGATTGATCGTCGTCTTCTCTCAACGATCATCATGTAAGCGAAGAGTGGCACCGGGAACAGCATCGGCGTACTTCTAACCGACACGGTGATGCCTAACACGAGCCCGCAGAGCAGATAGTCTTGCCAGCGATTACTCTCAATGGCCTCGAAGGTCATTAGCAGAAACAGCGTAATTAGAAACGCGAAGAGCATCTCGACTCCTCCGCGACTTTCTGCAATCAATACTCCCGGATGAAAAAGAAAAAGCACTGGAGGACCAAGCACAAGAAAAGTATTTTGTGCGGCACCTCTCGGCATGAGCCTTATTCCGATGCGCATTAGCAACCAGGCCGTGGCGATCGCAAGAATCATGTTGGAGATCTTCACGACGGTAAAGCTCGCTCCGAATACCTTGGTCAAACCCGCCAGGAGAATCGGATACCCGGGCTCACGCATGAGAGTCAGAGCCGTATCAGGATAGAACCGATAGCCGTTGCCATTAGCGAGATTTTCCGCCAACTGGTCGTACCCATCTCCAAAAATCTTGGGAATGTATGCGCCTGAGACCTGGGGACTCAGTCGTGGAATTACGAAGAAAAGGATCGCGGCATGGAGCATCACAATTGTGATCGCCAGCACCTTTATGTTCGTTAGTTTTGCCTGATCCACGTTGGCCTTCATAATTCGATGTTGTTATGGATTGACTTGATGCGTCTACTGGTGCAGTACAAACGCCGGACCTTGGTCGAATGCCGACTCGGCAATCCGCCGGGGACGACTCTGTACCTTTGCAACAACTGACTTTGAGGGAAAACTCCAAAGCATGACGAGCGATGTAAACCAGATCGGCCCCATGCGTCCAAAGGTAGATTCAGAGAGGTTATAGATAATCAAAGAGATCAAAATTGCAAATCTAATTCGGTGAAAGTGCGTCGGATCGCGCCCGACTTTGAGGAACTTGCCCATTTTCTGGCCGCAAACAATAAGCATGAAATAGAGGAGGGCCAACGCAATAAATCCACCGTCGAGGTACATGTCCATGTATCCGTTATGAGCGTTGGGAATTACGCCGTGCATTGCTTCATTGACTCTCGTTCCCCCAGGGCCGCCCCAAAAATTCCAGAAGCCAGAGCCGTAAATTGGATTAACGGTCTCAAGCGTGATATGAGTCCAGATCTCCGATCTTCCGGTAAATGTAAGATCTCTACCTAGCGCGTGGAGCAATGGAGCAAGGACTTCGCTGAACTTTTGGGAGAAAAACACTAGGAGAGGAAGTGTCAGCGCACCCACCAACGATAGCCGGCTGACAAATTTGGATAGCAAAGTCCCATTTCGGACAACCAGGAATACTCCCACAAAAGTGCACACAAGCGCTGTTTTGCTTTGGGAAAGATTTAAAAGCCAGGCTCCATTCAGGAGCAAAATGATCAGATCCCACGGTAGTCGGGTCACGCTTAGCTTTTTCGCCGCAGATCGCGTTTCAAGATAATCCCAAACCATGAAAAGAGTGAAAAGCAGGACGATCTCACCCAGGGAGTTCTTTTGCGTCGTAACTCCGGTGAACATCATGTCGCCGCCGCTTCCATACGCGCGGCCATAACCCGGAAACCACTTTATAAAGACAACGGACAGGGGCAACAAAAGAAACGCACATCGAAGGTATATAGCCCGCAGTGCCTGAAGTGGGTCCTTCTCGGTGAAGATCAGGCCAGCTAGAAATACGACTCCAAAGTCCTTAATGAGCCTCTTGGTCGATCCGGTCGGATCTGACGACCAGAGGACGCTGAGAGCAAAATACAAATAGAAGAGCATGATGGCGCGGTTAGCTGAAAACAGCTTGCCCCATTTCATTCCGCGCGCCGAAGCAATTACAAACGAGCTTCCCAGGGAAAGTAGATAGAACAGCTGGTCAACCATGCTCGTCGCCTGATCGTTCGCATTTTCAATTCCCAGGCGAGCGGCTCGACCCGACAGCCAAAGCGATGCTGGTCTCGACGCCAGAATCATGACGAAGAACGTAGGAATCCAGATCGCTATGCTGACTTCTTTTCGGCGACGACAATCGCGCACAATCAAGTACGTACTAAAGAGCAGCGACAGGATTAGAGCAATTTTCGGCATGAAGGATGAAATACGGAGGCGGTACGGTTTACAGTGGATCGAGAAAGAGACGGTGCTGGAGTTCCAGAGTTAAGAGTCTGGTGATTTCTGTTGTGTAATTGCGGGTCCCTTTAAGATGGCTTGACACCATGAATTCGACCGCACTCCTCTGGAGATATGGCCGAGAAAGGCTGACGGGGTCCAGTAGAATTTCACGGACATATTCGGCGAGAGAATCTCGATACCACACACGATAATGACAAAACTTGTGCCGACCGAGAAAGAGGCGCTCCAAGTGCAGCTTCTTGAGCATATGATCGATTCCTGCCAGCCATTGCGGCATCCCATAATCATAGGCATATTCCGCTTTGAAAGTGAACTCAAGCAGCCCACGAGAAACGGGTGCCATCCAGCCTCCCGTGCCGCCTAGTCCACGGTCTGTTGGAATGCCATGCAAGGTTCCATTCCCATCTGCGATCAACCGGCTACAGTCATTATTATCTTCGAAAATATCGCCTTTGACGATCTCAGAGCTTGGGGCACGAAAAGCGGTGCGGACGAGATCATTATCTAGAAATGGCGATCTGATTGAGAGTTGCGTTTGCTCTAATGCCAGCAGTCCATATTGATACCAGGGCGCCTGGCGAAACGCGGTGAAAGAAACTGCGTGTCCTTGGAATTGACGATGGTAGGTTTGATTTGCGAGTTCAACATTAGCAAGAAATTCTGGGTCGAATAAGCCGGCCGAGGGTTGAGATGGCTTGAATGCACGCAGGCGGCGCAAGATCTCGCTGCCATAATTCCCGGTCATTCGCACTGGCGCAATTTCGGCGGCAAGTTCGTTGGCATACAAATCGGCCGCACGGTTCACGGCCGCGCATCCATCGCTGAGGTAAACAGAGCGCTCCGCGTAGTGGGCGAAGCGAGAGAGAAATTGCTCACCGACCCCTATCACTTGATAAGGCTGGTGGCAGACTTGCGCAACCTTTCTCGCGATCGTGACGTCTTGGCATTCACGAAACGGGCCGCCAAATGTGTAGCTCGGAAGCGAGCCGGCGGGAGACTTCGCCCACGCCATGATCATGCGCGTGTCGAGGCCGCCCGTAAGCGAAATGCCTACTCGTTCTGGACCGTCGAAATACCGGGGCAGATTCTCGGAAAATACATCACGGAGCTGTAAATAGTAGTCTTCAGCCGCGAGGGGGCCCTGGCTTTCCCATTCAGCCGGCTCAAAGTACTTGGCTTTCCGTTCAAGAGCGCCGTTACGAAACACCCATGCAGACGCCGTCGGTAAAACATCTACCTTCCGGAATAGAGTCCGATCCTCCAAGACACAGCCACAGGCAACGAACTCTCCTAAGCCGCGTGGGTCTGCCTGACGCAACTCCGGAACAACTTTAAGAATCGCCTTGGCTTCTGCGGCGAAGTAAAACGATTCTGGGGACTGATGATAGTAGATTCGGTGCATCCCATAACGATCGTTGAACAGCGTCGTGGTTGCATCAGACCTATTGATCAGCAGCCCATGAAACCTTCCATTCAGACACTTCGGAAATGCTGGATCTTCTTCCGAGAGATGGACCAGATAGGTTGGCCCCCGACCTTCCAGCGAATGGCCGCGACTTCTCAGTTTATCGGGCGTTCCATGCTCGGGAAAGTCTTCACCCGAGAAGACGAGCACCCTGTCCCTTAGTTCGTTATGAAGGGGCATTTCAGAGGAAAATGAATCAGCGCGGGCTACCCAACCGACATAGACTCCAAGCGACTCATCGGTCCAGGTTCCAAATGTGTAGGACGGCAGATGGCGCAGGGCAGCAATCATCTGCTGCAACTGAATCTCAGCCCATTGACGTGGGCGCTTTGTAATCAGTCCGACGATCCCTGGCATGTTTTCTACGAGGCTTCCGTGAGGGTTGGGAATTTGCGTTTGTACCATGCTTCCCGCAACTCGCGGAGCTTCTCTGCCAGAGATTCTGGAATTCGATCACTCAAGCGGTGGTGCAGACCAAGACGAAGGGCCAGGCTACCAAGCGGAGTTAACGGAACGAAATATCGTGGTATTTCGATGCGTTGAAAACCATTTCGCTCTTTAAAGTCGCTCAGACTGTCACTCTGCTTCTTTCCGTAGGAGAAGTTTGAATAGGTGAGATAGGCGATGCCTCTCGATGCACACGCTTTGACCGCATGAGCAACCAACGCGTTTGAGGGGGCTTTGTCTCGCTCCTGGATCAATGAGACGATATTCATCAACCCCGCCTGGGTGCGCGATTCGTCCCAAACCATCTTGATGAAGCCTATCAACTTGTCTTCGAGGAAAGCTCCGATGAAAACACTCTTATCGAGGTACGTCGCCTCGTCGTGGTGTACTGTCTGGAGGTCTTTTCCGTAGTGTGAAAATTTTCGCCCTTGACGAATTGGGCACTCGTTATAAATCTGCCAGATTCCATGGACCAACTCATCGCTGAACGGAACCTCGCGAAGAACGACGCCTTTCTTCTCCGCTTGCTTTGCCTTGTTTCGTGCCTTGAAACCGATTTGCTTTGTCCACCAATTTTCAAACGTGGATATCGGAATCGCGGCAAAATTATCCATTTCCATTGGATATGCAAAGTCCGGCTTTGTATCGGACAGCTTCTGCAGGAAAGTGAACAGATCAACCCGCACCCCCGCCTCTCGAAGACCATCCACAACGCGACCTGGCTCTTCTTCCAGAAACTGAAATTTCTCTGCATCGAGGCGGGCCACTCGCAAAAATCGCCCCGCAATTTTGATTTCCGAACTGCGCACTCTCACAATACCTCGACCCTGATTATCAATGTGGCTTGAAACGTGGCGGAGAGGGGAAGGATTCGAACCCCCGGGTGGTTTTACCCACCGCGGCCAGCAAGCCGACCGCTGCTTTAGCCAACAGCGACCTCTCCATATTTTCAAAAACAGCGCAGCTGAAACTTGGGAGCCCGATCCTATTCACACACGTATGGCTGTCGAATGGGATTGAAGCCAAACACCGCAAGCAGTCTGCCCATGTGATAGGACAGTTTGAAAACGCACGTCATGAATCGCGCTTCGCCAAGGAACAAAGCAAATGGAAGTATCACCGCATACAAAGGCGTCGAAATTGCGGCTTGAAGGACGCGAAGCGGCTGTATCCCATGGTTCCGTTGAGCGAATATTCCCCGGAACAAGGCCCGCCTAATGAGAAATCCACGCTTCCACCTAACTGCAGGAACGACTTCATATACTTCCGCCTCATGGCACCAGATGAAATTGTGCCCGCTCTCTATCTTTCGCCGGAAGAAATCCTGATCCTCACCTGAAAGGCACTCAGGATTGAATGGTTCACTATCTCCAGCAAACAACTCTCGCTTCAGGAGCACGTTACCAGTTCGACATTGACGCCAGGTTAGCGGCATGCCTGTTGGGTGAACCGGGCGATTATAGAAACCACCGTCGATAACCCACTGGGGTGCGCCGTCTTCAAACCTAGGATTCACAGGACCTAAAACGCCATCCACGCTATTCTCGCGAATTGTCTTGAACAGAATCAACAGCCACTCGGTTACGGGAAACTCGTCATCATCTATGAAAGCGAGATATTCGCCAGATGCGCTTTCAACCGCCTTATTGCGAGCTCGGGCAATATTCTGTCGAGGCTCTACGCAATATCTGATGGGGACACAGAAATGAGATGCTTTCGAGTCGACAACGGCGCGTCCGCTCTCTGCCCTGTCGTTGTCAACCACTACGACCGAATAGGTGAATAAGTCGTCCGTTCGTTGCGCTAGAACCGCATCTAGTGTGCGAGTGAGAAGCTCTGGGCGCTTGTAGGTACAGATGCAAACTGAAATATGTATCTGTCGGTCGTCCATCACATTCCCAATTCTTTGTTGTGGGTTTATTGAAACCAATGTCAGGTTAGCTATTCGAGGTTTGCGATTCCCACGCACTGTCGGTTACGAGATTTTGCTCGCGTCTGAAGATGATCTTGGCTGGAACGCCAACCGCAGTGGCACCGTCTGGAACGTCAGTTAGAACCACTGCATTCGCCCCGATCCGCACATTATTTCCGATCTTGATGCTCCCAAGAACCTTCGCTCCAGCGCCAATTCTCACATTGTTTCCAATAATCGGGGCTACGCCCTCATCCCAGCGAATCCCGATCGTAACTTGCTGGTCAATCCGCACGTTATCGCCAATTATGCAACGATGATCAAGGATGACGCCAAGCCCATTATGGCCAAAATGTATGTTCTTCCTTCCGATCTGTGTCTTATATGGAATGAAGCAGCAAAAGCCAAACCTCAAGAACTGCTGAATCATGAAAGGCAGAATTGGGACCTTCCAGCGGTAAAGAGTATTCGCTGATCTGTATATGTAATAGGGAAGATTCGATTTCGTGATCAACTCTACTGTCCTTTCGCCACTGGGACCTACACGATCGTGAACTGCTGCCTCAGCTAATGGAGTGTGGGACTTTGCGTGAGGCCAAGCCGTGCAGTAAAGAACTCTTTGAGTCGCTTCATTTGTTCCCTGCCCCGAAACTTCGCAAATTCAGTTGACACCGACCGTGGACGACGAGTAAGTAGCGCCGTAAAATACCCGCCGAGAATAATCATTCCGCCGGCCAGGTACGGTTTCTTGGTCATCTGATAGCAGCATCGAAAGAGTTGCCATACGGGGTGGCTACCAAGGCGGTAGTCACTTTGGCCCCATTTAAATTTGAGTTTCAGCCCTTTGTTCATGGCCGTATTCATGATTCTGTGATGAATGCAAACCCGCTCCGGAAATGTCCTTGTATCCCACCCATTCATCCGAGCCGTCACTACCGCTACCAGGTCAACTCCTCCACCTTTTAACGGAGAATAGCCACCAATTGATTCGAAGCATTTCCGGCGAAACAGTTGGCATCCACCCCATACGTTATCTGTGCTCGTGAATCGGTAATCATATTGGAAGTTTCCCTCTCGGAACGGCGCTCCAGCAACCCCAAGTTGCGGATATTCGACAAATCGTTCAACCAGGGTTTCGAAATGGTCCGGCTCAAACGATACGTCGGCATCAAGGTTTCCGATGACGTCGAAAGCAGATTCCTTCAAGTGTTTATAGCCGGCATTAAAGGCGTAGGCCTTTCCGGCGAAATGCCTTTCCGAGCGTTCCGGCATGCGAAGCAGTTCAATCCACGGGTGATGCACTGTGTACTTCCGCACGATGTCGTCTGTCTCATCTGTCGATCCATCACTCACAACCACCCACCGAAGCGGACGATGGGTCTGGAGAATCATCGATTCAATTGTCAGAGCGATGTATTTCGCCTCATTCCGAGCCGGCGTAATGATCGAATACGATAACATCTCAGTCGTTACCTAATCCCGATACTGATTTTGATTTTGGGATGAATTTAACTGCCTCGCCCGGGTTGTCCTTGCGATTGGACCGCCGCTGCCCATGCACGAGAACCGAGACTGAGAGGTGCGTGACGAGAAATAGTCACCAGGCGGCATGTTAATTTTGCCTGCAGTTAAAGGATGGATGCACCGCTTTGCACGGGCATCATTTGCATTCAAGCGACGTCGTTGCCGCTCATATGTCAAAATCCAAATTACTTCATGCCATCTTCTCTGATAGCACCATTGGATTACCATCGCCCTTGGCATACAAGCGCGGTGCTTTCGCGAGAAAATTCAAGACCTCGCTGGCAACCCTCGTTTGCTGCGTCGCAGAAAGCTGGGGAAACATCGGCAGAGAAACAATCTCAGCCGCGGCACTCTCCGCAACTGGGAAATCTCCGGGACTATGGTTTAGAGACGTGTATGCCTTCTGCAAATGAAGCGGAATCGGATAGTGAATTGCCGAACCGATTCCAGCTTCCCTCAAGTGAGTCATCATGTTGTCGCGATCGTTGGTTCGGATCACGTAAAGGTGATACACCCCGTGAGACCAAGATGGCTCGAGAGGCAGACTTATAGCGTCAGAGTGCGCTAGAAGCCTGTTGTAGTCAGCCGCCCTGCATCTCCTTTGGGCGTTCCAGGCATTCAGATAAGGAAGTTTTGCGCTAAGGATCCCTGCTTGAATCGCGTCAAGCCGTCCGTTATAACCTTCTGCGTCGTGATAGTACTTCTTCACCTGACCATGATCGCGAAGCATCTTGATCTTGGTCGCCATTTCGGAGTCATTGGTTGTTACTGCGCCACCTTCTCCGCAAGCCCCAAGGTTCTTGCCAGGATAAAAGCTGAATGCGGCGGCCTTCCCCATTGTGCCGGCTTTCATCCACCTGTTGTTCTTCTTTGAAAAGTATTCGGCGCCATGAGCTTGGCAAGCATCTTCGATTACGGTTAGTCCATACTGCTCAGACAACTCAAGGATCGGATCCATATCAGCCATTTGACCGTATAGGTGCACGGGAACAACGGCAGTTACGGGACGTCCGCTGCGCAGGCTTATGAGTCTCCCTGCCTTGTCGCGAATACACTTCTTTTGCAGGTACCGCTGCAACATCACCACCGACATGTTGCAAGTTTGCTCATCAACATCCACAAACTCTGGAATGGCGCGCGCTTGGGAAATTGCTTCGGTCGTTGCAATAAAAGTATTGGGTACAGTCAACACAACGTCGCCCGGCTGAACACCGGACGTCATAATCGCGAAGCGAAGCGCATCTGTTCCACTACTGATCGCAATCGCGTATCTGGCATCGCAGAACTCCGCAAACGCTGACTCGAAGCTCTCCACCATTGGTCCGCCAATGAAGCTGGCATTGCGGAGTGCATGACGAAACACTTCAACAAGCTCTTCTTCGAGTTCCACATGAGGGGTAATTAGATCAAGAAAGGGTGTTTCGACGTCAGTTATCATTTCTTCTCCTGACCGAAATTGAGCAAACTATTTCGACCACGCTACTAGTGAATCGATGCTGTGCTCGCCTGGCGGGTAAACCCGCTACGTTCACCTAGTCGAGGATCATCCTGTTTGCTGTAATAAGTCGCGGCTTCATGATCCTGCTGCCGTGCGTCGATCTCGTCCAGCAAGGGAATCGTTTGTTGGAACAAAATCCAACCGTATTCGAGTGACCTTCGGTAGACATCGACTACTTCATCAAACTGCGGATAGATCGAATACTTCAGCTGACCCACAATCGGACCATCGTCGATGCCTGGGGTAATCTCATGAATTGTTATCCCGTGTTCAACTTCATTGTTCTTGAGCGCCCAATTTATTGGCGACACACCGCGATATTTCGGCAACGGCCCATTGTGCACGTTGATGATCCTTTGGCATTTGTCAATAAACCACGCCTTAATGATCTTGTCGTAGAACACGGAAACTACGAGATCGAGATCATCGTCTGTCGAGAGTTGCGGCAAATCTTTATAGTGCCCCGATTCCACGACGAAGATGCCGTTCGTTCTGGCCCATTGTGCAAAGGAAGTCGTCCACGTTGGCTCAGGCATCACGGGAACGACTGCAGCGAGCTTGTATTTATCGGACTCTTCGAACCAGCCGGCAACTTTGATCGCTAAATCGCCCTTGCCCATCACAACAACATTTCGCATTGTTATTAGCTCCCAAGCAAACTCAAAGGTATACGAGCGATCCTCTGCCATTGAGCGATTCGTTTGCGGCCTCAAGCATCTTCACGACCCTCAATCCAGCGCACCCGTTATTAAATGGCTCCTGGCCACTAGAGACACACTCAACGAAATAGGAAAGCTCCAATCTCAATGCTTCCGCTTGCTCGAGTTGCGGAGACCACATGTCTCCTGATCGATAGCTAACCAAAAGCTCGTAGACGCCTTCGCGGCTGCTAATCTTCACGCCCTTGTCGTAGACCTTCACCTTTTCGTCAGCTTCGAGATCATTCCAAACGACCATCCGCTTTTCTCCACCAATCAGAGTTGTTCTCACTTTGACTGGGGAAAGCCAATTGACGTTGATGTGCGCTATGACTTTCTCTGGGAAATAAAGGGTCATGAAAGCGACGTCTTCATGGCCATTCAAGTGACCTTGTCCGGTCGCGACCACTGCTTCCGGATTTCCCTTAATGAGGTAGTCCATGATGGATAAGTCGTGCGGCGCCAGATCCCACAACACGTTCACATCGTGTTGGAAAAGCCCAAGGTTTACGCGGGTTGAATCGTAATAATACAGATTGCCGAGTGCACCCTCGTCGAGCAATTGTCTGATTTTTTTCACCGCGCCTGTGAAGAGAAAAGTGTGATCCACCATAATCTTCAAATTTTTCTGCGTGGCGAGATTGATCAACTCTTCGCCCTGTGCGCCGGTGCTTGTGAACGGCTTTTCAACAAAGACGTGCTTACCGTTCTCGAGCGCCGCTTTTGTAAGTTCGTAGTGAGTCCAGACGGGAGACACAACGGCGATGGCATCAATCTCAGTTGAAGTTATTACACTCATCGCGTCCGCGGTCACAAGAACTCCCGGATACGCCTTCTGGGCACGCAGTCGCGCCGCCGGACTGATCTCTGCAATCGCAACAACTTGAGATCCTTCCAGACTCATCAGGTTTCGGACAATGTTTGGTCCCCAATAGCCGTAGCCGATCACTCCAAACTTCATGGTTCTCCGACTTTCTTCTGGATTTGTGATTGTTTGAGATTGAATCGAAGCACACAGTGCCCGGGGAATTTGGGCGGTATGAGTGAAGCAGGAGGTATCGAGAAGTGGAAACTGGCTAGTAGGCTCCTGAGCCTTTGATTACGGCCGCAGGTGTGCGGATGAGTATCCTTAGATCCAGCCAGGGAGTCCACGACGTTGCGTATCGCAAATCGAGTCTGACCATCTCGTCAAAGTCGACGGTGCTTCTTCCGGTAACCTGCCACAAACCAGTAATCCCTGGCTTTACTTCCAGAAGTCTTCTGCGATGCCAGGTTTGATACGCCGCTAACTCATATGGGATTGGCGGTCGAGGTCCGACAAGGGACATGTCTCCTCGAAGCACGTTAATGAACTGTGGGAGCTCATCGAGACTGGTTCTTCTGAGGAATTTGCCCAATCTTGTGATCCGCTTGTCGCTTGTGAGCTTGTAGACGCCCTGATTCCGTTCAGATTTATCTCTGTCCAATTCCCTTGTGATCATTTGAGTCACGAATTCTTTGTGAACGCTATGATCGTTATCAACATACATCGAGCGAAACTTCAAGAAAGTAAATTGCTTTCCATGCTGGCCAACCCGTTGTTGCCTGAACAGAACCGGCCCCTTCGATGTCGCCTTAACCAGGAGTGCAATCAGCACGCAGAAAGGTAGACACAAGAGAGCTAGGAGTGTCCCTCCAACGATATCTATTGCCCGCTTCATTATGAGGAGAGGTCGTCTCCCTTTGTCTTGAGTCGACAGGTCCGGATATAGCGCAGGGTTGCTCGGTCGCCCCGGGCTATCATGATCCCAATCATCGGGAAAGAAATGAAGTGAAATGCTAACGAGATTGAATTGTTCAAAGCTCAATTCGTCGCGTAAGGTTGTACTCACTCTCGTGAGAATCGTGCTCAGGATCGAATTCTTATCAGAAACAACGAGGCCCGTAAACAATGCTCCTACAGTCATGCGGTTCTTGTACCAACCAACCAAGTCTGTGTCTCTGCTGGATGCCAGCAAGACAGAGACAACGGAATCGAGTGCCGCACTGGTTCGTTCGGGCCCTTGATGATTTGCAACCTCCAGAAGCATGAGCACAAATGGCGATTTCGAGCGCTCCGTCCGTTTGCGCTCAATCGCAATTACGCGCCTGAAGCTCTCCTCGTCCAAAGGCTTCCGTTCAAGAAGCGGTTCATTCAGCGGATCAACCAGGCTTGTCGCCCGGCCTTCGCGTCGAATACTCACAGCTACCTCCTCCGGGAATCTGCCCCGCCCTGCCAAATTTCGCAACCTGTCGGGGTACTTCTTTTGCCGACTCCCTGTTCAGAAACCGTCAAGGTGACTTTGAACTTATTGTGAATTGGCTCGGCAGCATTAGACACTAGGATACGGAATGACTAATTGCCGAGTAAGCAGAATCAACTTTCTGGATCATCGTTTGGTAACCGATTGGTTGGCCGATAGTAATAGTCCGAGTTAGCCGCATTCTTAGAACTATTCAGAATCGCGCCAATCAACTTTTGCGAGCCCAATGCTTCCAAGCCCCGCTGCAACTGCTTCTTTTGCGTTGTGCCTTGACGCGTGACCAAAAGGATCCCATCCGCCAGGTTCGTCCATACGCTTGTATCAGCAAGCGGCAACACGGGAGGCGAATCGATGATGATCCAATCAAACCAGGCGGTCAGTTGTTCCATCATCGCGGTCAATCTTCCAGATTGAAGAAGTTCAAGCGAGTTGCTTGAAGCGCTTCCTGCGGGCAAGATCCAAACGCCCGGGCCTTCAAGTCGGTAGATGCTTTCCTGTAACGTTCGCGCACCGCGCAGCCATTCGCAGATACCCGATTGTCTTCCTATCCCGAACACGTCTGATTGGGTAGGTCTACGCACGTCTCCCTCAAGCAGTAAAACTTTCTGTTGCGTTCTCAAGGCGAGAGTGCAGGCGAGATTTGCCGCAACCATGCTCTTCCCCTCTTGAGGGATGGTGCTCGTGATTAGTACCTTCTTGAGCGGACGTCCGCGCCGGAGGTGTCTAAGTCGCACACCCAGCAGGTGAAATGCCTCCACTGCAGGACTTTCATTGTCCGGTAGACAGACGAGTCGACTCTGAAATGGAGGAGAGACAACCAGAGGAGTGCAATTTGAGAGCCCTTCTGCATGTACCTCGATCGGCAAGACGGCCGATGCGGCGGTTCTCTCTCGAGGAACGACGACTGGCACCTCTCTGTGAATCTCCGCAATTGCGTCTCTGTGGGCAGAACCAGCCGGGGTTCGGTCTTCCAGCTGATCTGTGGTTTCCCATTTCGCTGCGGCGTAGCTTTCGGTACGCTGCAGCAATTCAGTAACTCGCGCGGCCTCTTCACGACTGCCTGAGCGTTCCGCTTCCGACCTTTGTAGTGCGTCAAAGATTCTACTCATGTTCCCCCGCTTCAACTACTAAGGGCGCATCCAAATCCGAAACACCCGGCCCAGATTTTTTCACCGCTGCATAGAGATCAAGGAAGAGATTCTTCGCACGCTCCAGTTCCAAGTCAGTCTGGTCGTGGACCTTTTTACCGTTGGTCGAACTAAATGAGTTCAGACGGAAATCGTCAGCTACTTCTTTTATCAGCTCAGGTGTAATCGTCGGCATCTGCCTGGCATATCCGGCGATGAGAGCATTTTCGCAGATTGTGTTAATTAAACGAGGAAAGCCTCGTGAATTGTGATGGACCGCGTGAATTGCTTCCTCAGAAAATATCGGCGTTGAACGCGTTTCGCTCCCCGCCAATCTCAGCCGCTCAGCAATATACTTCTGGGTCTCGTCAGCATCCAGCGACGCGAGGTGCGCGCGCAGGGCAATCCTCTGCTTTAACGGCCTGAGCTCGAAGGAATCCAGCTTTTCGTCGAGTTCAGGCTGTCCGACCAGGACAATCTGCAACAGCTTATCGTCGTTTGTTTCAAGGTTCGACAAGAGGCGAATCTCTTCCAGCAATTCCATCGAAAGCTGATGTGCCTCATCCACGATAAGTACCGTCGTGAGCCCCTTTAGTCCGCGCGACGATACATACCGGCTCAAGTCAATCAGCAAATTGCTCTTATTCTGCCCCGAAATTGGAACTCCGAAATCCGAAAGGGTGTAGTAGAGAAACTCCGTCGCAGACAGCCGGCAATTGAACAGGTAGGCATATGAGATTTCTTTGCTCTCCTTGAACAAACGCAACAGGCAACGAAGCAATAATGTCTTCCCCGTTCCAACTTCGCCGGTGACAACTACAACTCCTTTGTGTCGCCGAATGCCGTAATAAAGCGCCGCGAGAGCTTCATTGTGCCTCGTCGTCGGCACAAAACATGAAGGATCGGGCGTGAGATCGAAAGGGTTGCGCGCGAGTTCATAGAAACTTTTATACATTTATCAGACCTTACCCGCGAAGATAGCTCACTGTTGAGCCGACAAGGATGCTGGCAACCACCAATGCTGCCATTGCCCATCCAACAACCACTCTTCTTCGGTACTTTTCCTCATCCAGGGAGTTTGAGATCTCTGGAATCTCAGAGATAACCGCTATCGGCACGATCGCCTTTATGTCTTTTTCGGCATGCAAGCGGTCATCCAAAAACTCGAAGCCCGTTACAACGACCAATCCCAGTGCCAGCCCCAGGGCCAACCCAATCCCGCAAAACTTGAGGCGATTGGGAAAATCCGGCTTCATCGGCAAACTCGGCGGGTCGAGCATCGTGAATCGCTCACCCTGTTGCATCTGCTCCATGCTGGTCGCCATGACCGATTGATTCTTCTTCTTCAAGAGCTCGTCGTAGTTTGCCTTTGATTGCTCATAGCCACGCGTAAGCTCCGCCAGTTGCTGCTCTGTTCCTGGTTCCTCATTCAGCCGCGCCTGGTATTCACTGATCCTGCCCTGCAGACCCGCGATCGCATGTTCGCGATTTGCAATCTCCAGCTGGTTGGCTCGTAGCTGGCTTTGAATTTGCAACGCTGGAGCGCTCTGGTTCGCGGCTTCACCGGCGCCCTCTCCTGCTTGTTTAGGATCAGCCTTCGGAGCTGAGATAATCTCTTCCCTTAGCCGTTCTGTCTTCGCAATTTGTTGTTTCAACTTGAGAACATCGGGATAGCGATCTGTGTATCGCGAGCTAAGATCAACAAGTTGCGCTCTCAAGCGAGTGAGTTCCTGTTCAATTGCGGGCAGTCCCGTCGGAACTCCATCGATCGTCCGAGATGTTGAGCGCATGTTGCGATATTGCTCAATCAGAGACTCGTAGTAGACTCGCTGCTGCTTCGCCGCATTGAGAGCGTCCTGTTCGCCCTGCAATTGGCCCTGCAGTCCGCTCAGAATCTGCAGATTGCTTGCTTGCTGGCTGGGCAATGCTCCGACATGCGCACCTTGAAAGAGCCGGACCTTTGCTTCCTGTTCCGACAAACTCGCACGCGCTTCTTCAAGCTGTTTTTCAATAAATTTTGTTGTATCTTCTGACTGCGCCTGGCGCACTTTCAGATTCTCGTTAATAAATAGCCCGGTCAGCTCGCTCGTTACTTGTTGTGCGATACGTGGATCATGTGCCGAATAGTTGATCCTGAACGAGGTGATCTCGTTATTCTGCGTGTTTCGAACCGTGTCAATACTGATGTCCTTACGCATCATTTCGACCTTATCGTCTCGCGTAACCTTTGGAGGTGCCTCGCGATACAGATTTAGCTTGTCGATGATGATGAGCAACCGCGTCCGGCTCAATATCTGTTGTGTGATGCTCTGCAAGCGCGCCTGCAGATTCTCATTTACGTTTGGAGCGACATAGTTCTCCGGCATCGTCGGCTGCTCAACGAGAATCAGCGTGCTCGATTTGTATTTCGTCGGCAACACCCAGCTCATCCCCCAGACGGTAAGCCATCCGAGGAATACCGGGATCAGAAAATGAAGATGACGGCGACGCGCAATATCAAGGTATCGCTCGAAATCTGGTTGCGCTGACTCTTGTTCTTCGGCTAATTCTGGCATGGTTAGCGTCCTAACGGTCTGGAGAATTGATAGAGGATGGAGCCGTATACCCGATTGCTATTGGGAAAGTTGGATATGGCTTGCACGCCTCCATAGCTCTGGTGAAGGTGAGAGTAGGCGACCTCGGCGCTCAACTGCCCGTTTATTAGCCGGCGCACCGAGACAGTCTCAGACAGACTGTGCCCGCCCTGATTAAGTGTCGTGGCAGTCTTGAACGTGCTGTCAAAGGTTGAGTAGTTGGCCTCGAGCCCTGAACTCCAGAGGCGCGTCATCTGCCAACGACCAGCCAGGTTCGCGGACTGTGCATGATATGCGCCGAGCAGGCCCTCGCCGCCTCTCACGGATTTTGAATAGCCAAATGCGGCATACGTATGGAGTGTTTGCCAGCCCACACTTCCCGAAAACGACGGTGCCCATGCGCTGGACGGCGTAAGAGTCGAGGCTCCTGAAGTGTAGTGCTGAGGGCCGCCAACCACCGAAAATGAGAAAGCGCGGTTCAAATAGAGCGTGTAGAACCCGAGAATCGAATACGTCGTTGTAAATGTGCTCACCGGATGAGTTGTGGTCTTGGAGAACTGATAGATTCCCCCAAGATATTGGTTGGGCGTGAGACGGCGGCTATAGAAGCCTGATCCACCGGCCGTGTCGGAATCGTACAAGCCTTCTCCAAAGCCAGCATTTGAGTAGTTAAGGAACGAGTAGGATCCTGCACCCCCAACCATCGCGTTCTTTCCGAACTGATCAGCCACTCCTGCGCTCACAGTGTTTGAAATCTGCTTTTGGAAAGGAACAATCAGGAGGGGAGATGATGATTGTGGAGAACCCGATACACCGCCGCCCGCATTCGGATTGTTTTGGTTGAATGCGTTCGAATTCTGCTGAAAAGAATCCTGAATAGCAATCGTCGAATAGGCACTCGGATGAAATTCATATTGCGCTTCGGCGTTCTGATTTATCGCATTCAGATCACTCGTATTCTGATAGAACGTGAATCCCGAGTTATAGACCAACGACTGCACCTGCCTTGGAGTCTTTCGCTTCAAGTTGATAGTGGGCAAAATGGCGTAGGTTACATCGCTGATAGCACTGGTGGAATCTCCAACCATTAAGTTGTCAACGTACGCTGAAGTGAAAATTACACCGGCAGCAAGAAAATCAGACTGATTCTCCGAGCCGAACGAGGTCGGGTATGATTCGCTGCTCACTGGCGGAGGTGTCATCATGTGCGTGTCATCGAGGCTAACTGGTCCGCCGGTTGCGCTCGGCTCCACCTGGCCGCAACATGGGAGAACTAACACCAGCGCGAGACTTAAAACAACGATTTTAAGCATTTGCGTGCCTTCACGGAACGATGATCGTGTCGTTCGCTTCGAGCTTTACGTTCTGCTCGGGATTTTTGCCTTTGATGAAATCTTTATAGTTGAATCCAATTTTGGTCTGACTGCCATCCGGGGCTTTCCTGAGAATGTAAACTCCCGTCTTTTTGGCGAAATCACGAAACCCGCCGGCAGTTGCGATCGCATCCATGATCGTGGCTGCCTGCGCAATTGAGTAAGAACCGGGTTTCGCCACTTCCCCAACGATGTTGAACTTCTTGCTGTTTACCTGCTCCACAATCACCGTTACCTCTGGCGAATTGACGAAGCTTTGGAGTTTGCTTGAAAGCTCTTGTTCTAGTTGCAACGGGGTTCGGCCTGTCGCCTGAATCTCGCCAACCAGCGGTAGTGAAATTTTGCCATCTGAACGGACGGGAACGGATTTTGAAAGTTCCGGCTCCTTCCACACGCTAATGGCGAGCACGTCATCATTCCCGATTACGAAGCTGCTGTTATGCGCGCGATTGGCTGGTGTCGCCTGAGTTTGAGCGTTCGAAGCCGACGGATCCGAGGCTGACTGACCAACTGATGCAACTGGACTAAAAAGAGGACCGGCGACGAGGACCAATAGAAGTCCAAATCGAATTCGGCGCTCAATGCAATTCTTCATAGCGAACTCCTGTCGGATTACCGGCACACACGCCGGCCGATCCACGAAACCCTACCGCACACCGTACGAAAATGACTCGTACAGACCCTCGCCTCGTCTCGGCTGGCGATCTTGAGATACACCTTCCCAATCGCGCTCCTGAGCCGGAATTACATCCCCCGCGTCGATCTCCACTGCTACGGACTGCGCCAACATTTCCACTGAAAGGACAAGACGATACAGATTCTTCTTGCGAATGAGTACCCCTTCGACTCCTTCAAGGGAACCCCGGACAACTCGAACCCGCTCTCCACATCTCAGAAAGGGGTGAGGTTCCACTTGGAACGGGCCTTCAATTGTCTTTCGGATCGCCTCGATCTCGTCTTCGGGAATCGTGGCAATGCGCTCGCCACGAGACAAGATCATATGAACACCGGGCGTTGTCAGCACCTGTAAGCGGCGATCAAGCCCTCCCCGCACGAACACGTAGCAAGGGAAAAGCGGTAAGGCGATTACCTTTTTTCTGTCCTTCCACCGGCGGGTTGATTCATAAAGCGGCAAAAACACCTCGAAACCCTTCGCCGAAAGCATTTCTTCGATAGATCTCTCATGCTGGTGACGTGTATAGACTGCCCACCAATGTGAGCCCTCGTCGTTTTGGCGGTCGTGATTCTCTTGGACCAGCATTTCGTCTCCCTGCGAGCGATTTCCGAACCGGCGTAGGACGTAGCTTCGCCCTGTGGGCTACAGCCCGGCGTTTTTTTTATTAATCGAAACTCAGGGTTTTCTCAACCTCGGAGCTGAAGGTGTAAGGGAAAACCACCTTGAGAACAGAGGGGGAGCTCCTGCCAACATCGTCGTGGACCGGGGACTGGGTGACAATGCCCTGTTAGGGTATGCCCATGTACCCCTACGGTAACGTCTTCCGGTCATTCCTAGTAACCAAATCAGACATCATGTGATTTTGTTTCAACCGTTTGCCAGAAATCTTTGGATTTCGAAATTTTCAGCTTCAACAGTTACCGACCCTCGATTGCTTCGTAACCTTGCGGAGTTACCTGGCACCCAATTTGACCTCGAGAGCCTCAAGCACCACCGTGCCTGCGAGGTCGCCTTGAGGTACCCTCCTTCAAATGAACTACCCGGTGTTTCCGCCCTGTTGCAGAACCTATCGACGACAATTTGCGCACAAGTTCAAAACCCAACACTTCTTCGGTACCAAAAACGATGATGCGCGCGATCCAGTTTTCGAGTTCGCGCAGGTTTCCAGGCCATTTCCATTGCTTCAGGAGGTGCAGCGCGGCTGGAGAGAGTTGAGGCGCCTCTTTTCCAAACTCCTTTGCCAATTTATTCAGGAGATATTCGCAGATCTGAGGTATGTCCTCTTTGCGCTCGCGCAGCGGCAAAAGGGGCAGAGTGATCTTACTCAGCGAAAGAAGCAGGTCCCGGCGAAATGTACGCTCATCAACCGCCTTTTGAAGGTCTCTGTTTGTCGCGCAGATAACCCGCACGTGAGCGGCTCGCTCCTCTGTACCTCCAGATCGCACGAATCGACCGTCCTGCAGCAGACGCACCAGGCTCAGTTGCATCGCCCAATCCATGTCGCAAATCTCATCTAGAAAGATCGTGCCTCCATCTGCACTCTCGACAATTCCCTGTCTAATCTCGTTGCTCCCAGCGAGGGCGTTCTTCTCATATCCAAAGAGCTCACCTTCGAGCAAACCGGCAGGAATTGCGGCGCAGTTCAATTTCATGAATGGCATATCTCTGCGCTTGGAGCGAGCGTGCAAGAACTTTGCAATGACTTCCTTTCCGGTGCCGCTCTCCCCTTGAATCAAGACCGGCAAATCATTTTCAAGCGCGCGCTCGATCTTCCCACGGATTTGGGACATCGCCGGCGTGTTGCCAAAGATGACAGAATCATCCGGTAATCCCTTCGGATCAATTTGAGCGCAATGGGCCAGTTCCGCAGACATCTGTCGGCAACTCCACTTGTTCTTGCACAACCTTTAGCAAGACACTGGCCAAAGCTATTTCATTTAACCTTGCGGCGCATCTTATTTATTCTAATTTAGTTAACCATGCATTAATACCCGCCGATCCTACACCTCGAGACCCGAGGTGCAAAGTTTTGCATACTTCTCTCGGATGTGTGCAATTTCCTGCGACTTATTTCCTGACCAGATGCAATTCCACTTGTGGAGACTGTCTGGATGGACCTGCTCACCAGCCTAGATGACAGAAGCGTTCGATCGTTCAGCCGCGGGAATCCCGCTTTGTCACGACTGACGGGCAGGATAATTACGTATCGGGAAGTCACCGTGTCCGCATTCAGGACGGAGATGGATTCGCTAAGGACGACCTGATGAGGAACGACTGAATGTCGTCAGCCTAGTTGGGAAGCATTTCCGCGGGCTGAAAATTGGCTGCGAGAGGCCGGGTTGACGACCATAGAGGAATTTGGCGCGAGACGATATTGCTGGATTTTGTAAAGAAGCCCACGGTAGCTGATGTTGAGATATTTTGCCGCATGGCGACGATTCCAACCGGACACCTCTAGGGCGTTTTGAATCAAGTGCGCTTCGGTACGGTCCTTAACATTTCGCATGATTGACCTCATACCCGAACCTTCGGCCTGGATTCGGACAGAGTCGTCCCGTTCCTCATCTACGGCTGCCGCGGCAATCTTCGACTCCAGTTCTCTGACCGCTCCATCCACGTCGCGCATGATGATTGTGCGAGTGACGAAATTGCGCAATTCCCTCAGGTTTCCGCGCCAGTCATAAAGGAGCGCTGCATCCATTAACCGCGAAGAAAATTGGCAGTGGCTGCTGTCCTTGATCTCGGCAGGCGATCGTCTAATGGTCTCGTCGATCAGGTAGGGAATCTCTTCACGACGCTCACGGAGCGGAGGTACTTTGATCGTGAAAACATTGAGACGGTAATAGAGATCCTCTCGAAATGTTCTGTCCTCGAGTGCGCTCTCGATTTGGACATTCGTTGCTGCAAGGATGCGCACATCGACCTTGCTGCTCTCCCGCGCGCCCAGCCGGGTAAATTGGCCGTCCTGCAGCACGTGCAGAAGCTTGGCCTGCATTTGCGCAGTCATCTCGCCAATTTCATCCAACAGAAGAGTCCCGCGATTCGCCTGTTCAAACTTGCCTGGCTTGTCTTTGACTGCTCCAGTGAAAGCGCCCTGCTGGAAACCGAAAAGTTCGCTCTCAAGCAAATCCGCCGGGAGCGCCGCGCAATTCAAGTTCAGGAATTTATGTTGTGATCGCCGCGAGTGCTTATGAATCAAATGGGCAATCACTTCCTTGCCGGTACCGCTCTCGCCCAGGATCAGGACAGGTGCATCGACATCCGCCAGAAGCTTGACCTGCCGATAAATTTTCAGCATTGCTGGTGAAGCCGCCAAGAAGAAGCGATTTTCGCCTAGTTCCTCAACGACTGGGATGGCGGGAGTCGTACTCACCGCGCAAGCATTTTCCCGATCGCTTGTCTCGCTGATATCCCCGCATAATTCGATGTCGGACGAGCGACTGAAATTGTCTATCACGCGCTCGATATCTTGCCGCGTGACCGGCTTCCTCAGGAACTTCTGGATCCCGAGTTCCATGGCCGCAGAGCGAAATCCCTGCTCAGCGATTCCCGAAATGATGCAGAAAGTATGCGCAGGCGCGCTCTTTAATAACGCCTCGTATTGCGATGCTTCGGACAATCCAGCGGTGGCAGATTCAACAACCACCAGGTCCGGACAAAGTCCGTTGCTGAGGAGTGCCTGGGCTTGTGGGCATCCACTTGCCAGCACGACCCTGTGGCCGGATTCCTCGAAAATCGATGTCACCAAGGATCGCGTCTCGGCATGCCGAATTACGCTTAGGACAAGCAGGAGAGGTTTCACAAGGCACCCACAAAAGTTCGTTCAACATCAGCAATGAAAATTCGCTCCGCAACCGAACAGTTACAAGAACACTCGGACCCTATGGGGTGATAGTGAGTTTTCAAGTCGCCTGCCCGGGCGTGCGAGCCACTCGTTTCCAAGTTGTACAAAGAGAAAAAAGGTCCCGACTGCCGTCGTTCACCTCAAAGTGCCTCAGCGATCCGCACACATCACCATGCAATAACAATGCAGATCACGGCATCTGTGGCTGGTTTGTAATGCAACCAGCAGCTATCCGGTTCATGAATTCGAACCTGAATTAGAGTTGTGACTATAAGGTAGGTGTTTGCTCAAAGTCAATGAAACTTTAGTAACAAGGCGCCTTTTGCCAGATGTCTTAACTTTAACATTACAATTAGTTTAATTGGTCACCGCACGATCCATTTTCAGTGTAGAGCGGGGCGGCTTGACCGAACGCTTCCCATTTCGTCAATGCTCGTCCAGGAACAGATGGCTCCGCTTTGCAAGGCAGATCAAAAGCAGTTCTGAAGCCTCTCGCGCTGCGAGTCTGTTCCCCGGATCACAACAGACGCTAATTATCTGCAAACTTTTTTTGCGTCGGAGGTTACTTCGAGAGAGAGGGGTGGGTATGTCATCCCCGGGGGGGTATGTGTCATTTTGGCAGTGATCAGGTCCGGTTCCCTGCCCCTCAAGTCGGGATGTCGGTCGTTGTCTCTCACCGATTCCATTGTGCGCCGAGCGAACGATATTCTCTGCAAATTGAGGCCGTTTTGTTTTTGAACCGAATCAGGGATTTGCGAGTGCAGTAATGCAGAGAGAGTTGACACGAGTTGAGGTGAACCCCTGCAGTGAGACGGTTGGAATCCGACCAGAATTACAACAACATCTATGCGCTGTCGATACCTGCTGGTCCTGATTGTTTCGAGTTATTTCACAAACTGTACGTTGGCCATCGTTACCCGGGACATACGACTCGCTGCAGAAACTTCTCGACTGCTTTTCTGCTCGTTGCTTCTCCTGGCAAGATCTGGCGGCTGGCCAAGTCCTCGTAATCCGACAGGACAAAGTTGAAACCAGCCCCGTTCTCTCCCCAGCGGACCACTTCAGATAACACGCAGATTGATCCTTCCAGGCTGTTCCCGGAAGAATCCTGCTTTTGAAGCGTCATTTGAATTGTGGTTCCCGGAGTCCAGCGCTCCTGCGTGATGAGATACAACCCAGTGGCACTCACGTCTCCAACGCTGTAGGAGCCTGGAGAACCGCCCGTCCAGTGGTACGCGACCAATCCCGGAACTGAATATCTCTTAGATCGACGCTTATTTATGTCAGGAAAGAGCCATCGAAGGAATCGGATAGTCAGCGGAATCCGAGGTTCGGTTGCAATCTCAGATTTCTCGGCCTGGGCAACGCTGCCGGATTCAGAGAATCGCTGAGATATGTTTGAGTCCCTATTGCCTGGATGAGGGCGGCCAGAGACGTAATACTCTTTGTATTCCATACGCACCATTCTTCCTTCTGAAAGACTTGGTTTGCAGCGACTGACCAACCTGCCGACGTATCAGAATGATTTCCGTATCATCGAAATACCATAGATTCAGAAAGGCAATCAATTGAAAAGAGTTCGCCGGGGATCACGGATGTCCCTGTTCAGGTACTCGAATTGCCAGGACTTTCGTTACCGGCGGTCCCAAAACCGACGGCTGTTTGGGACGCACGTAACCTTTGAAACCGTTGACGGAGCGTAAAGAATGCAAGGATCGCTTCCCTCAAGCCCACCTACAAGTGTCGATGCTCACATCGCCTATCTTAATCGAGGCGTTCGGCCTCTAACTGTCAGATTTGGCAGGTGACAATCTCCGGGATGCCTCTAGACTCGAACTGGCCCGGAAGAACTGATGAGAATAGACCTTGGGAGCATCCCGAATTTTGACGCGCTGCACGCTGTCGCTCTCGTTTTCAGATTTGCCCGCGATCTCCTGTCCCCGCGAAAGAGACTTGGGCTGAAAGCTGTGCTGTTGTTCCTGTTCGCCTCGGCCGCTGCAAACACTCAGACAGTTCAGTTTCTGCCGGAGGTAGACACCTATCTGAAGTTGAATCCGGATGTCAGGGTCTACTTTCAGGCGAAGGAAGACCGAGATGCCGGTGCTGACACCCAGGCCACGCTCGGACCAAGCGTTCAGTTCTCCTTCAAACCTCTTGTCAAACTGAAGGAAGTTGCGGCCTTCGACCTGGACGATGCGAAGAAGAGGACCCTGCTTTTCGAGGCCGGATACAGATATGTGACTGCGCCAGACGCCCCGGTCGACAACCGATTCACAACGGCTGTCACTTTGCATTTTCCTGTCAAGGGTTCGGTATTGATCTCGGACAGAAATCGGGCAGACCTTGATTGGAAGGGCGGAGATTTTAAGTGGCGGTATCGGAATAAATTGACGATCCAGCGCACGTTTGCAGTTGGGACCTATCATCTGATTCCCAATGCCAGCGTCGAGCCGTACTACACCAGCCAGTACGCGAAATGGAGCACCACTGCCCTCTACCTCGGTTGCCTATTGCCCGTGGGCAAGCACGTACAGTTCGATCCCTACTACGAACATGAGAACAACACTGGTAAGTCACCGAACTCGCAGACAGACTCCATAGGCCTGGCAGTTCATCTTCTATTTTCATTAGCCAAATAGAAGACGCGGATTGGGTTGAAAACTTCCGGCGATGCTAGCCCCGACAATAAAGTACTTCGCTTCACAGCCGAGACAGTAAGCGACAGGAATTCTCGCGGTGGGATCAGCTCACCTGACGCAAATCGGCCCCAAAGGCATCAACCTTCGGGGCCGATCTCGACCACTTAAGGAGAACGTGAAGCTGCTTGTCGGCGTCAGTTCAACCTTGTGACCCGGCGAACCTGCGCCAGGTCGTCGCGCTGACCGATGGATGCAACATCTATGCGGCAGCACGACTCACTTACCGGTTGTTTAAAGCTTCCAGAAAGTTGGTTCTCAGAATATACACAACCAGCCATCGGTCTCGCACCTTACAAAAGTCACGTGAGACTCTTCCCCGTTAACCTATTTGACAGTTGCGGGATTCGCCGTAATTCTGAGCGCTGGATTCACAATTCTTCTGCCTGGATCGGTAGCCGGCGCAGTCGAGTTACTGGGACAAAACGGACTGGTATTTCTACCAGTACACGCTGGCTTTATGTCTTGATACATTGATCCTCGTTGTCGAAAAAGGTTCGATTCACTGGCCGTATCACCTTCAAACTGGCCACTCTATCGCCATAAGAATCACTCGCAATGAACGGTCTGCAAACGGAGGACAAGGTGAACATCAAAAAATTGAAGATGAGTGTTGCCGCTGTGGCTATCTTAGCCATGACAGCCGTCTCAGGATTTGCACGAGACAAGTATGAAACGATTGACGCCCAGGCCTATGGCACAAGCACCCAATTGGGGAAGAACTTCACTGTCAGGCTGATCATCTACGAGTATTCCACTCCTGAGGACCGAAAGATCCTTATCGATTCATTTCAGAAGGGTCAAAACGATGGGCTGGTCAATGCACTTGAAAAGATGAAGGCAGTAGGCCGGATCACCATGCCAAACACGTTGGGATTTGACGTCTCCTACATTCATGAGGTCAAGACACCCACGGGCAGGTCGATCCGTTTCATCACCAATCGCAAGATTGCATTTGGAGAAGCCTACTGGAACAGCCAATCGAAGTCGTTCAACCTGACGGCGGGCGAGATCAATATTGACGATCAGGACAAGAAGAAGAGCGCAGGCGTCCTCTATCCGGCGACCCAGCTCACGATCAACAAGGATGGCGAGCCGCAGTGGGATCTGAGAATGAACCCGTGGAAGCTCAACAACGTCATCGTTTGGCCGGGCGGAGATAAGGAGAAATAGCTTCCTGTCATTTCCGGATCGAATTGAAAACGGCGGTTCAAATTCCCAGTGAGGTATTGACCATGAGAAGACAACTGCGACCTTGCAGTGTAGTGTTTGCATCCACAGTTCTTTTGCTGGGCAGCACACTAACCCAGGCGAAGAGCAAGTACATCTGTGATGAGCCGAAGCCGGAAGACAAGTGCACCGCGGCCAACACTTGCGGATCAGCATCGGCAGTGTGCACAATCGACGTAAGAAAATCCGGCGAAGGCGCCTCGGTCAAGCCGGGAGTTCCCGATGCAAAGGGCAACCAGTTCTTTTGCATCAAGGCCGGCACGTCGGTCGTTTGGATGACCTCGAGCAAAAACACCGGGTTTTCAATTTCGTTTGGAACGGATTCGCCGTTTGATCCCGACAACCCGATTATCGGCGGCGGAAGCAAGCCGATAACCGTAAAGGCGAAGAACCCCGGCTGCTACAAGTACGACGCGGGCGCATTCTACTCAGGCGCGGTCTACGGCATGAGCGGCGGCAGCAAGCCAGAGTTGGTGATTCTGCCCTAGCGAAGAAGAGATTGGCCATTCGGAACAGAGTGGCTAATCGTTTCTTGAAGCTATGATCTTTGTCGTCGCGTTGCGACAAGATGATCTGTGGCCTGACTTCACAGTAGAGCTAAATGCCGGCGACGATCCTACATCCGGCGTCGCCCATGCGCTGAGTAACGCCATTAATTAATCGGCGCGTGGCGCAGGGCATTCACCGTCATCCGTCCGACATCGTAAGCGCCATAGATAATGTTGGCGCGAAACATGTCATTCCGCACGGTGAGGATTTGCTTTCGGATATACCGGAAGACATAGTTGCCAGGCTTGAAGCTGCTTGCCTGCAACTTCGAATCGAGTTGCGAATTAAGCGGGCGGCAGCTTTGGAGCGTGATGACCGCGAGCGCGCCATCGGTATGCATCGCGTCTCCAGTCGCGTTGTAAATGAGAGTGGGAATCTCCGGACGCGGGACATAGCTGACAGATTTCACACAGCCGGCAAAAGTCAGGTCACGAACTATCTTCGCGCGCTCTTCGTCGATGTTTGGCGCGATGTGATGCACGAAGCCCTTGTACTTCACAGCAAGCACTGCGCGAGTATCGCGAGTTGACGAAGTCACCCAGAGGGAGTCCGCAGCTTCCTTTGTTGTCCATTGCCAGATTCGAAGATGGTCTCTGCGGCTGTAGCTGTTCAGACTCTTTTGCCAGTTCATGTCTTGCGGCTTGCCGTTCAAAAGGAAGGTCGTCATGGGTTGTTGAGGGTAGCTGCTTTTATTGAGCAGCGCATACAGGTTCTTCAGCCATGCACGCTTGGTGACTGGATCGGCATTTTGCCATCCCGCCTCGCGAAATGCCGACTTCACCTGCTCCTCGGAGCCGACAAATGCGACGTTCACTACATCGGCATCAACGTTCTTCGTGGTTGTTACCCGCCAGGGAAGGAGTTCAACGATCTGATCCAGTTCATCAGAGTCCGGCTTGACATCCAAAGAGGAATCTGGGGAGGCCTCGACCTCGAGCGGCAGCATGGAAATGTCTGTCGTGGTCCGAAGGCGGATATCCGTGCCGGCGGGATAATAAATTTCCGGCTCCGGGAAGATCGGGAAAGTGGCCTTGTAGGCAATTAAAAACGGATCGGAGTAGGGATTCCAGGTGGGCAGATGAATCAAGCGGCTGTTGATGCTGCCCTGAAACGTGTCAGAACTGCGAATACCTTGAATCACACCTTTGCGCACCGGCTCGCGGGCATTCTCCACTTCTTCGACGCGGGCAGTGAACACCAGGTCAACACCTGGTCTGGCAGTGGCGCGATTGAATTCGAGTTCGAGGGCAGCAGTTTCGTGTCGAATGCCCCATCCGACTTTTCGCTTGCTGCGAACGGAGCCTTCGATGGGCGCTCCCATGGCAAGGACAATTTGGTTGCCGCAAAGCAGATCCTGGGTAAGCACTGCATGAACGGGATCACCTGGTTTCGCCGAATAGGTGGAAACAGGCGCGGCGAGGCGTATCCAAATGGATTGCCCTGCGGGCACCTGGTCGCAGCCAAACGCCGTCGTGGCAGCAGACACGACGCAGAAAAACGCAAGCCCGCGATTTAGATTTGGCAGGATGTTCATGAGAACGAGTCACTTTTCCCAAATCTCCACAATGATAAACAGAAATAGGCGAAATCACGAGGCGTGAGATGAAAAGAATGCAAACTATCTTGATCTGGTCGATAGGGTTAACATCCGCCTCGGGCTGCTTCTCTCACGTCTTTGCTGGCAGGGTGGTGGTGAGGAGGCACAATTGACTTAGTTGGCAGCGTCGGAAGATTTTTTATTTACACGAACCCGTTTCAATCCAAAATTCGAAGTGCGCCGGCAAATTTGAGCGTCGAATCGGCGAATAAATCGGAAGCACTAAGAAATATTTTCACTGTGCCGGGGATTTTTATACCGATCGATGAGCGAAAGGTCGCATTTGTGCTTTCGCTCTTCAAGCTCAAGATGCGAAGTCGATATGTCCGTTGCGACAGTGACGAAGCAATCCCGGCAGATGGAATCGATTGTGCCGTCCTCATTGAATCGATGTACGAACTGTACTGTATGGGTTTGACTCATGGTCTTCATCCTCTTTCCATTGACATCAACCAAAGTCAACAATATGTTCCCAGCCGCTTCGAGTGCGGCCATATGATCGTGCTGCCCATTACTCAGTTGCAATTTGGATTCCATATTCAAAGACGTCGTTCACACATGATGGTAAAATTGATCCATGCGAAGTGGGCTTTGTTTCCGGCGCAAGCGGTTATCCGCACTCGGAATCCTGCTTTGCCTTCTGGCGATTGTCTTCGCCTTCGAGGCGAAACTAGCCTGGTATGGCCCCGCCAACAGCCCGTCCGCGCAGTTCTCTTCGAACAAGTTGCAGCCCGCAGAGAGCGCCAGGCAAGTAGCCGAGGCCCTCGCCGCACCTTTCACAGTGCACCAGTCTGCTGCGCAAGTTTCGTTGCAGCTCGCGCTTGTGGTTCTGATCGCCGCGGTTCCGACTACCCGCAGATCTATCCGCGAGAGATTCAAGGTTTCCGCATCACCCAGCTTCTCCCCTCCGCTGTTCCTGCGTCCTCCTCCGCAGTATTAAGTTTTCCCCGCTAAGCTCGCGGTCGGTTCTTTTGAACCGCGTCCGTATTCCGGCATCGTGGTTCACGTCTGGAATCGAGCAGCCGACGCACCCTCAACGGACTTTCCAGATCAACAGCCGGTGCATAGGCGCCTTCCCCGCTAAATCTCTTATGCGCCTGGTTCTTTCGACAAGTGCTCAACAAAGGAGCAGGTTCTTTATGACGAGGAGATACGCAAGCACCGCCGTTCGCGCCACGGCTGGATTTGCCGTGCTGTGCACAGCGGCGATCACATCCATTAGTCTCAGCGCCTGCCACTCGCCGGGCGAAGACCTCGAAAATGCGAAAGCAGCGTCGATTTCCTCCGCTCGCGTAGCAGTTGCGCAACGGGGCGACATCAGTCACATGCTGACCCTCGCAGGGCAATTCCAGCCGTATCAAGCAGTCGACGTCCACCCCAAGGTCAGCGGTTACATGCGAAAGATCAACGTCGACATCGGCGACATCGTAAAACAAGGACAGTCTCTCGCTACCCTGGAAGTTCCTGAACTCAGAGCGCAGCTGCAGCAGACCGTCTTTCAGGTCGACCAAAGCAAAGAAGAGATTGCGCGCGCACAACATGAGATCAGCCGGGCTGAAGCTCAGCATCAAGCTCTTCATGAGCAATACACTCGCCTGGAGCAGGCATCTGAGGGCCACCCGGGGCTGATCGCCCAGCAGGAACTCGACAACGCCAAGGCCGGCGACCTGTCAGCCGAATCGCAGGTCGACGCCGCCAAGGCCACCATGGCCGCTGCCAAGCAGCACCTTGGATCCGCGCAGGCAGAAAACCAGCGCATCCAGGCCCTGCACGACTACACGAACGTGACGGCCCCTATTTCAGGCGTCGTCGTGTGGCGCTACGCCGACACCGGTGCGCTCATCCAGGGCGGCACCAACTCCAACAGCCAGGATCTCCCCATTGTTCGGCTCTCGCAAAGCACACTACTCCGCCTGCGCCTTCCCGTTCCTGAGAACGATGTTCGCTTCGTACGCGACGGCGACCAAGTCACGGTGCGCGTCGACGCTATCAGTCGTTCCCTGATGGGCAAGATCGTTCGCTTTACCCGCGACGTGAATTCTGAAACCCGCACCATGGAAACCGAAGTCGACGTCGACAACAAGGACCTTTCCATTTCACCCGGAATGTACGCCAATACCATGCTTCGTCTGGCCCACGCCGAAAACGCCGTCACCATTCCCGTGGAAGCGCTGGTGATCAAAGACCGTGGTCAAGTGGTCTACGCTCTCGACGACACCAACCATATCCAAATCCGTCCTGTGCGCGTTGGCATCCAAGGCTCCAAACTCGCTGAGATCAAAAGCGGCCTCCATCCCGGCGAGCGCGTGATTGTTGGCGGCCAGGAAAAGTACCAGGAAGGCGAGGAGGTGAGCCCCGCCATCGCCCAGGAACCCGCATCTGAAACCGAGCAGGAAACCGGCGGCACAATCGACCTCAAGGCCGATGAACAGCCCGACGGCGAAACGAGCCCCGTTACCGCGGAGGAACATCGAGCCAGCCGGCCCGGCACGCAGAAGAACAATGCTACCCTGCCAGGCGTCAATCAAAACGGCGTCCGCGAACCGAACGCAAAGCACATCGCAGGAGGTGCGCACTAATGCCGAAGTTCGCTCTCAAATATCCGTTCTTCATCCTCATGCTGTGCCTGGTCGTCGCTCTCGTAGGGACGTTCACCGTGGTCAACATGCCCGTCGATCTTTTCCCGCAGATCGACATGCCCGTTGTGGTCGTTGCCACCTTCTACAACGGCATGCCTCCGCAGCAGATCGAGTCCGACATCACCGACACCTTCGAGCGTTTCTTCACCCTCGCTGCCAATGTGGACCACAGCGAATCGCGCTCCCTTACCGGCGTGAGCCTGATCAAGATTTACTTCCGCCCCGGCACCGATCCCAACGTAGCTGTAAGCAACATCGCCAACCTCGCCATGGCCGACCTGCGCCGCCTGCCCCCCGGCACGTTGCCGCCCGTTGTCCTCGGCATGGATGCTTCAACCCAGCCCGTCTGCCTGGTCACCCTCAAAGGCCAGGGCCTCAATGAAACCAGCTTGAAAGACCTCGCCCAGTTCCAGGTCCGCAACCAGATCTCCAGCGTGCAGGGCGCCTCGGTTCCCCAGCCCTACGGAGGCACCTACCGCCAGATCCAGATCTACGTTGATCCCCTCAAACTCGAGGCCCGCAACCTCTCGCTCAACGACGTCGTGCAGTCGGTCAACAGCTCCAACCTCATCCTGCCCGCCGGCGACGTGCGCATCGGGTCGAAAGATTTCAACATCTACGCCAACTCGCAGTTCCCTGACGCCAAGTCGATGAACTCCATGCCCCTGAAGACCGTGGGCAACTCCTCGGTGCTAGTGGGCGACATAGGCAAGGCTGTCGATTCTGGCGCCCTGCAATACAACATTGTGCGCATCGACGGTCAACGTTCCGTCTACGTGCCGATCTTCAAACAGGGCGGCAGTTCCAACACCATCACCATCGTCAACGGCATCAAAACCGCGGTCAAAAAGCTCGTCGACATCCCGGAGTCCCTTAAGACCGACGTCGTCTTCGACCAGTCCGTGTTCGTCAAACTTGCCATCAGCAACGTGGTCCGCGAAGCCAGCATCGGCCTCGTGCTCACCGGCATGATGATCCTCATCTTCCTCGGCAGTCCGCGGGCAACTGTGGCTGTGTTGCTCGCGGTTCCGCTTTCGATGGTTGTCTGCCTCACGGTCTACAACTACATGGGCGGCTCCATCAACACCATGGTGCTCGGTGGCCTCGCGCTGGTGTTCTCGCGCCTCATCGACAACGGCGTCATTGTTCTCGAAAACATCTTCCGCCATATGGAAGAAGGGGAGCGCGCCTTCGTCGCCGCGGAGAAGGGCGGCCAAGAGGTGTCGATGGCCGTGCTCGCTGCCACCTTCACCACCTCCATCGTGTTCTTCCCCGTTACGTTTTTCCACGGCGTCAGCAGGTACATCTTCACGCCGCTCGCATTGGGCGTAGTCCTTTCCATTTTCGCGTCTTACTTCTTCGCCATGACCGTGGTGCCGCTCTACTGCGCCAGATTCATCAATGTCCACGATGAGGAAGGCGACCACGACAACAAGAAGACCGGTATGTTCGCTCGCTTTGACCGCGCCTTCAACGCAAAGTTCCAGTCACTTCTCAACTGGTACGAGGGCTGGGCGTACCGCGCCATGAGGCGCCCGATCTTCACCGTCGCGGTCATTCTCGGCGGCGTGGCGCTGCTACTCGTCGTGAGCTTCCCTTTCCTGGGCCGCGCTTACTTCCCACGCACCGATCCCGGCCAGTTCATCATCAACCTACACATGCCCTCCGGCACGCGCCTTGAAGTCAGCAACGACTACGTGGCCAAGGTCGAACAGATCATCCGCAGCGAAATCAGCCCCGCCGACATGGACATTATCGTCTCGAACATCGGCGTGTACCCTGATCTCTCCGCCATCTACACAACCAACGCCAGTATGGACACCGCCTTCGTGCAAACCAGCTTGAAGGAGGGCCACTTTGTCGGCAGCTATGAATACATGCGCCGTGTGCAGCGCCGCGTTGCGCGCGAGATGCCGGAGCTCTCTGCTTACTACCAAGCCGGCGGTCTTGTCGACGCCGTCATCAACCAGGGCCTGCCCGCTCCCATTGACATCCAGATCAAGTCACAGGATATGGACAAGTCTTACGATCTGGCCACGCAACTCGCCGCCAAGATCCGGGCCATGCCCGGCGTACGCAACGTTTACATCCCGCAGAGCCTTGACTATCCGGGCCTCGAACTCAACATCGATCGCCAGCGCGCTTCTCTCGTCGGCCTCAGTGCCAAAGACGTAGTCGATGACGTGATCACTGCGCTCACGTCCAGCGGCATGGTTGCGCCCAGCTACTGGATCGATCCGCGCACCGGCAACAACTATCTCGTCACAGTGCAGTACGCCAATCAGTGGATCAATCACATGTCCATGCAGGATCTCGAGAATATTCCCCTGCATGCCAAACGACCTCCCGGCTACGGCCCCATGCAGGATGCGCGCCAGGCCGGCGTGGTTCCAGTTGCGCTTGAAAGTGGCGGCGACTCCGGCGGCGTCGTCACTCTTGGCTCGGTCGCGGACATCCACCAGATCAACACGCCCACCGAGGTCGACCACAACCAGATCCGTCGCGTGATCGACGTCTACGTCTCGCCGAAAAGCGAAGCGCTGCAGGGCCTCGGCAAGCAGATCGACAAGCTGCTCGCCCATTCCCAACATGACAAGAACACCGTCATCGATTTGCGCGGCGCGGTGGTCAGCATGAATCAGTCGTTTAAAGACTTCGGCCTCGGCCTCATCATCGCCGTACTGCTTGTCTACCTGATTCTCATGGCACAGTTCACTTCCTTTATCGATCCGTTCATCATCCTCATGGCCATTCCGCCAGGCCTCGCCGGTACGATCCTCTTCCTCATCCTCACCGGCAGCACGCTGAACATCATGTCGCTCATGGGCATCATTATGATGACCGGCATTGTGGTATCGAACTCGATTCTCATCGTGGAGTTCTCGAACGTTCTCCACAAGCAGGGACTGCCACTGCTGCAGGCCACGGTGCAATCCTGCAGAGTGCGGCTGCGGCCGATCCTCATGACCTCGCTGGCCACACTGCTGGGAATGATCCCCATGGCGCTCGGCCTGGAAGCTGGCAGCGAACAGTACGCACCGCTGGCCCGCGCCATCATCGGCGGCCTCGCTCTCTCCGTGGTCGTCACCATGTTCCTAGTGCCTGCGGTTTATCTCGCCATTCATGGCCGGCGCGAAACAACTCATACCACCGCGCAAGGAGAACCGGCATGAGCAAGGTCAACTTAATCGGCTCCGTTCTCCTGATTACAGGCACATGTTTCGCGCAGCAACCGGAGCCTAGTTCCCTGCCGGACGGACCCCAACGAGTGTCTGCAGCTCAAGCGTCTTCGACCCGAGCGTCATCGACAACAGGCCATCGCCTTACCCTCGCAGACGCTGAAAAGATGGCATTCGCTCATAATCCAAACATCAGCATCGCCCACCTGCTGCAGCTTGCCCAGGAGCAGGTCACTCGCGAAGCCCGCGCAGGAGAACTGCCCGACGTGCACGCCGACCTGACCGCTGTCGGCGCGCACGAGAACAGCCGCCTCACCGCAGGCGCCCTCAACAATCCCATCGTCTACAATCGCGCCGCGGCTGGTCTCACCGTTCGCCAGCTCATCATCGACTTCGGCCGAACACATAACCTTGTCCTCAGTGCGCAATCCACGGCAAAGGCACAACTGGAAACGGAGCGTGCAACCGTTGACGACATTACGCTCGCCGTCGATCAGGCGTTCTACCAAGCGCTCACCGCGCAGCAGTTGCTCAAAGTCGCGCAACAAACCGTTGCGACACGTAAGGCCACTGGCGAGCAGATCGGCGCACTGACCAGCCAGAAGCTTCGATCTACGCTCGACCTCAGCCTCGCCAATGTGCAGGTTTCGCAGGCACAGCTTCTCGTGCTCGACGCGCAGAACTCTGCCCAGGCTGCCATGGCAAGCCTCGACGCCATTCTCGGATCTGAAGCCGATGAGCAATACAACCTGGTCGACGAAACACCGCAGGATCCCAAGGTCGCTCCTGCGAACGCGGACGATCTTGTGCAACTTGCCTTCCGCTCCCGTCCTGACCTCGCGGCTCTCAACGATCATTCGCTCGCGGCGAGGCAGTTCGCATCCGCCGAGCGCGACCTGATGCGCCCCACGATCTCCGCACTGGCAGCAGCCGGCAGCACTCCCGTGCGCGCTGACCAGATTCAGTCGTCCTGGTACGGCGCCGTGGGAGCCAACGTCAGCATTCCGCTGTTCAATGGCTTCGAATACTCGGCTCGCGCCAAAGAAGCCGACCTCCGCGCGAAGGCCGCATCCGAACAGGTGCGCAACCTGCGCGACATAGTGGCGCGGGATGTCCGCAGCGCCGTGCTGAACGCCCAGATCGCCTTCCAACGCATCGGCGTAACTCAGCAATTGCTCGACCAGGCCAGCACCGCGCTCGAACTTGCGCAGGCCCGCTACAAGGTCGGCTTGAGCGGCATCGTTGAACTCACGCAAGCACAGCTCGCGCAGACGCAAGCGCAAATCGAGTTCACCAATGCGCGCTACGCCTACCAGACTGCGCTTGCCGTCGTCCGCTACCAGACCGGGCAGTAAACAGGCTCAAGAAACAGCGAACTGCCAAGCAAGAAGCTTCGTCGGTTTCCACCTTCCTGCCGTGTCCGGTCTTCTTCATCGTATCCACTTAAAATCCATGTATGGCAGACCCGGCAGTATCCCATGCGAATCTCGTGGCCGAGGTACTTGCGAAGCACTGGCGCATAAGTGAATCGGCGATTCAAACCCATCTTGGTGTAAGCCGTGCAACATGGCGCATCGGACCGCTCTACTGGCTCTCACAAGCTGAACAGACGAGATCGGCGGAACTCTTTCTGCAGGCGACAATGCTCTTTGGCCTGGATCGTTATTTAAGGAGCGAACATTCTTCGATTTCGGTTCCGGAAATTGTCGCGACCGACAGCGGGAGTCTCGTTGTTGTGGATGGCGGATACGCATGGTGCCTGACGCGCAACCTCGGAGGTTTTCATGTTGATGTTGCGGCCCCGGGCATATACCCGGTGCTCACGGAAGGCTTGGCACGCTTTCACCACGCGCTAAGCCTGTTTTCTGAGCGTCAGCCCACGCATGCGCCCGATGGTATTTGTGTGAGGGCTCGGCAGAATATCGAGAGGCTGTCCCCGGAAACATTCGTCGCGTTTACGTCTTACCCTCATGAAAAGGAAGTGCTTCAGCAGGCCGCGACATGGCTTCTTCCCCGGCTGGATCGATTTGAACTCTTGCCCAGACAACTCGTCCACGGTGACTGGACACCTCGGAACGTACTCTTCGATCGTGCCAATCAGCCGACAAGTCTCACCGCCGTTCTCGATTTTGAGGCGATGTCCTGGGATCCCGTTCACGTGGATCTTGCAAATACCTGCTCCACGTTGCTCATGTGGTCGGGACTAGACAGGCTCGATGAGCGGATTGGCAACGTTCTGCAGACGTATGACAGATCTGCCGGTTTGCATCTCGAACAGCAAGACATCCACACAGCGATGCTCGCTCACTGGCTCTGCCACTATTGGAGTTGGCGCGACCGGCTACAGCACGGAGAGTTCGGACGCGAGGTGAAAGAGCGACTCTGCCTCAGAATCTCTCAGGTGCTTTCATACTTCTCGAAGGGAACAACAGTCTCGCAATAGAGGAGGCAGTTCACTCCTGTGCCGACAAGGGTCATATGGGCGTTTATCGATACCAATCTGCCAAAGCGCAATTTCGCGACAAGCCATGGTAAGTAGTCCGTTAGGCTCACAAATTGAGAAGGGCGGTTCCGACCTTCAGAGGTCAGGCTATTTCCGCCGTCGCGTCCTTTTCGACGGAGCGAGCTTGGAGACGAGCCTTTCGAGTTCAGCCAAACGACTCTTCAACTCCGCCACATTCTCTGGTGCGGACTGCTTCACATTCGCCTGCCGAGGCTCTGGCGACTTCCCAGCGCTTGTCGAGTGCTTTCCGTTGTCTGGCTTTTCTTCGGCACTCGTGCGGATGTTCTGCATGAAGTCAAAGGGGTTCAAAGGACCGGGCATTGCGCGATATGCGTTTTGATAGATCTCGAGCATCGTCTTCATATATTGAAGTGCGCTCTCCTGGCTCGCCCGGCCAGACGCAACTACCATTTGGCGCAACAGATCTAAAGGAAAGCTGGATTCCGGCGTCTTGGCATTCTCGACAATGATCTGGGTAAGGATAAGTCGCGTGATGTCTTCGCCCGAGGAAGCATCGATTACCTGAACGTCGTTCCCCTGCTGAAGGAGTTGCGCTACTTCTTCGAGGTTCACGTAGCGACTGTTCGTGCTGTCATAGAGGCGCCGGTTCTCATACTTTTTAATCACAACGGTCTTCTGCGCCATAATTTTTCAATTCTAACCCCTTGACAGGCGCGCGGAAGCAGCGCAGCATACAAGTAATGCTGCAATGCAGCACAAAATGCAGCGCGATGGCGCAGGATGGAGAGCGATATGGAACCGAAAGAAGCGAAAGGACCGGTAATGGCCGGGGAGGATATGAAGGTCGACGTAATTGAGTCGATGACCGAGCTTTACACCAACGGCATTGAGCGTCTGGCCGATGTGCAGAGGAAGGGGCTGGAGATTGCCGTAAAGCACAATGCGGAAGTAGCAGGCGCGTGGAAGAAGTTCACGCTGCCCATGCCGGGCGTGTTGATGCTGGACCTGGCCACCGCGGCGTTTGAGCGGTATGCAGAGACTCAGAAGGGCGCAATCGACCTTATGGTTGAGCAGACTCACACATTCTCCAAGCTGGTGAAGGAGCGGAAGTTCAAGGTGACGGACACGATCGAGCAAGGCAAAAAGAGTGCGAAGGAAGCGATCGAGCACTCTGTAGCCGCCCAGAAGACGGCACTGGACTACACAGCCAAGCAGACGAAAGCAGCCTTTGAGACCGCGAAGCAGCAACTGGGCTACGCCGGCACACCGGTGGGAACCGCGGCCGAATCGATGGAGCGTGGAATGGACATCGTGCTCGAAGCGCAGAAGGAGTTGCTCGACCTGGTGGCAGAACCGACCCTGCACTAATCCACCAGATAGATGACTCGAATCGGGGCGAATCACCGCGGCCTGGCAACTGAGAATGAGCAGCGATCAGGCAAAGCCTCGTCCCGATTCCGGTATATGCTTTTGTTTGCAAGAAATCCGGGGGTTGGACATGGCTCCAGAAAAGAAGGCGACAGCCGTCGATCCGTTCGAGGCCTTTCGCAAGATGAGGGACACCTATCTCGAAGGTATGTCGAAGGTGATGATAGATGCGGTGAACACCGAGGAGTATGCACAGACGACCGGTGCCTTGCTCAACAACTATCTGACCCTGTCCGCGCCGTTTCGCGAGGCACTGGATAAAGCAATGATTATGGCGCTGGAGCAGTTCTCGCTGCCTTCGCGACAGCAGGTGGTTGCGTTGGCAGAGCGCTTTACCAATCTTGAAATGCGACTTGACGATCTTGATGCAAAGCTCGACCGGATAGTCGAATTGTCTTCTGCCGCTCGGACGGCGACTGCAGGCGTATCCCGTGACGGAAAGCGGACGTCTGTGGAAAACGACAAGTCGCGTAAGCCGACGGGCAGAAAACGATAGAGGTCGATATGGCACAAGCTGCAGAATTGTCCAACGACTGGACTGTCCTGGATCGGAAGCTCAAGACTTTCAACAGGCTGATGACCACCAAGGCGGCGATCGGGCAGACACCCAAGGAACTCATCTGGACGCTTAATAAGGCCAAGCTTTACCGGTACATTCCTGTCGTTCCAGCCGAGGAACGATATCCGATACCGTTGATGCTCATTTTCGCCTTGATGAATCGTCCCACGATAATGGATCTTCGCCCAGGCCACAGCTTCGTGGAATACATGGTTGGCAAGGGCTACGACATTTATCTTCTGGATTGGGGAGTTCCTGGTCCGGAAGACAAGAAGTTGACGTTCGACGATTACACGGTCGACTACATGCCGCGAGCCATTCGGAAGATGAAGGCAGTGTCGGGTGCAAAAGAGTTCAGTATGTTGGGCTGGTGCATCGGTGCGATCCTGACTACGATCTACGCCGCACTGCGATCGGATGATGGATTGCGCAACTTGGTGTTGCTGACGGCTCCACTGGATTTCTCAAACCGCGAGGGGCTAACCTTTGCGCGCTGGACCGATGAAAAATACTTCGATATTGATAGAGTTCTCGGAACTTTCGGCAACATGCCGGGCGAGATGATTGACTACGGTGCCAAAGCACTGAAGCCCGTTGAAAACTACATCGCAAACTACTGCAAGCTGTGGGACAGCCTGGACGACCCGCGCGTTGTGGAAGCATGGCATTCGATGAATACCTGGGTCACCGATATTTTTCCCATGGCGGGCGGCGCCTATCGACAGCTCATTGTGGATCTCTACCGCAACAATCGACTAATGAAGGGAGAGCTTAAGATCCGGGGCGAGGTTGTCAATTTGAAGCAGCTGCGGGCACACCTTCTTAACGTCATTGCCGAAGGCGACCACATTACGCCACCCTGCCAATCAGAGGCGATTCTTTCGAAAGTAGGCAGTACCGACACAGAGATATACCGGGTTCCTGGCGGACACATCGGCATCATGGCCGGGAGCGGAGCCCACAAGCGGACATGGCCTCATATCGACTCGTGGCTTGCAGCCCGCTCCCGCTGATCAAGAATCTCGGCGGCTACATGTAGATCCCACCGTTGACGTTGATCTGTTGTCCGGTGATGTAATCGCCATCGCAAATAAGGAATGCGGCGGCCTTGGCAATCTCCTCCGGTAGCGCCAAGCGGTGCATCGGTATTCGCTGCTTGATCTGCGCCATAACATCGAGAGGGATGTGCTCTGTCATGTCGGTTGCCGTGAACCCCGGCGCAATCACATTTGCGGTAATGTTGTATTTCGCTAGTTCCAGCGCGAGCACCTTCGTGAATGCGATGAGCCCTCCCTTGCTGGCAGCATAGTTTGCTTGTCCAAAGTTTCCCGCCTGGCCAACAAAAGAAGAGACGTTGATGATTCGGCCGAAGTTCTTCTCGATCATGAATGGCAACGCGGCGCTGGTGCAATAGAAAGCGCTGTTGAGATTGGTATCGATTACCTCGGTCCAGTCGCCATCCGTCATCTTGCGAATGCTTTTGTCGCGCGTGATACCAGCGTTATTCACAAGAATGTCGATCTTCTCGTAAATGCCAAACACTTCCTGGATCAGATTTCTGGCTTCGAACCGGTCTGAGACGTCACCTTGGAAGACCTCACTCACTCCTCCTAAATGCACGATCTCATCCCTGACTTCTCCTGCTCGCATAATGTTCGATCGACAATTGACTGCTACTGTTGCTCCTCGACTTGCAAGTTCGAGCGCAATGGCGCGTCCGATGCCCCGCGACGCTCCCGTAACAAATGCGACTTTACCGGCTAGAGCTTTCGAAGCCGGGACCATGACTGCGGATAAGGTTGCTGTTGCCATGGCGTGCTCCTTCCTGTTCTATGTGATTAGTTCATTGACTGAAAGATGGCAGCGATACCTTGTCCGCCACCGATACACATGGTCACGAGGGCATACTTCCCCCCGATTCGGTGCAACTCATGGATCGCTTTCACCGTCACAATTGCGCCGGTGGCTCCAAGAGGATGGCCAAGAGAGAGGCCGCTGCCGTTGGGGTTTGTCTTTTCTGGCGGTAGATCCAGCTCCTTGCGAACAGCCAGCACCTGCGCCGCGAATGCCTCGTTGGCTTCGATGACATCCATATCGTCGTTGGTGAGGCCTGTGCGCTCGTAGAGCTTTCTGACAGCAGATACAGGGCCAATGCCCATTACTGCCGGATCTACACCCGTGACGGCATAGTCGATCAACCTTGCCATCGGCTTGAGCCCCCGCTCCCGAGCCGCATGTTCTTCCATCAGCACCACGGCGGCAGCGCCGTCGTTGATGCTGGACGCGTTGCCGGCGGTGATGGTGCCGTCCTTGTCGAAGGCAGGCTTCAGCTTGGCGAGGTTCTCCATCGTCGCGTCGGATCGTGGTGACTCGTCGGTATCGAACCAGGTGCTGCCCTTGCGGCTCTTCAGTTCTATTGGGACTATCTGGCCCTTGAACCGTGCCGTAAGAATTGCGCAGTTGGCCCGGCGGTGGCTTTCGACGGCCAGAGCATCCTGGTCTTCGCGAGTTATACCCCACTTGCGGGCGACGTTCTCGGCGGTCACACCCATATGGACTTCGTCGAAGGGGTCAGTCAGCGCGGCGACGAGGACATCCACTGCCGGTGCATCGTTCATCCGCGCTCCCCAACGCATGGAACTCAACCAATAAGGAGCGCGACTCATGGACTCAACACCACCGCCCACTGCGGTATCGCAGTCTCCGCGGGCAATCATTCCGGCGGCTGTGACGATGGCCTGGAGGCCGCTGCCGCACATGCGGTTGAGAGTGAGAGCAGGAGTTTCGATGGACAGTCCTCCGCGCAATGCTGCCACTCGCGAGAGGTACATGTCCTTTGCGTCGGTGTGTATCACATGTCCAAAAGCAAGATTGCCTATCTCAGAGCTGGCGAGTCCGGAGCGTTTTACACTTTCTCGCACCACATCCCCAGCAAGTTCCGTAGGAGGAATGTCTTTCAGCGCTCCTCCAAACTTGCCCAACGCGGTTCGGACCGCGCTGAGAATTACAACGTCCCGATGGTTTTGATTTTTCATTGCACAAAGCCTTCCATTCATAAACTGCGATGATCATTGTCGAAGATTGAACCTGTAAGCCGATAAGCGGATCAATAGCTTCACCGCCGAAAAAAATGAGGCGGCACGCACTCGGTGAAGAGCCGCCACCCACCGCATCACTTTAAGAAATCGGCTCTTCGTCGACGATCTCTGTGACGACAGGACTTCTCACGTGGGCTCTCGGAGGGAGAACTCTGCCTGGAAATTGGGATCTCGACGTGCTTACCGGCTACCGACTTGTGCAGGAGCCCCAAATGCCAAACAGAGTGCCAATTCTGGTTACCAAGGCAACAAAATTTCGACTCCTCACATCTTCCCTTTTGTGCACTGCAGCATTTAATATGCTGCAGTGCAGCTAGAATGCCCGCTTGAGGAGTTAAGAAATGGACTTCCGAAGGACTGATACTGAAGCGGAAACCGTGCCGGGGATCCCGTTCACCCTTGAAGGCAAGACCGCGCTCGTGACCGGGGCGGGCCGGGGTATCGGGAGAGCCATTGCAAAGCGCCTGATCGGGGCGGGGGCGCGAGTAATGATCAACGATCTTGACGAGAAGATGCTTCTGGAATCGGAAGCGGAATTGGCGAGGCCGGGCCGAGTGAGCCATATTACCGGAGATCTCACAGATCCGGCGATTCCCGAACTGATCGTGAATGCTACGCTCGCCGAATTTGACTCGATCGACATCATCGTCAACAACGCTGGCTACAGCTGGGATAACGTCATCCAGAAGACGACTGACGAGCAGTTCCAGGCGATGCTCGACATCCATCTCTTGACGCCGTTTCGGATCCTGCGCGCCGCGTCCGGATTTATCCGAGAATCTGCAAAGAAGGAAATCGCCGCGTCCCAGCGCGTGATGCGCAAAGTAGTGAACATCACTTCCATTGCCGGCACTGACGGGAATCCCGGGCAGGTTGGTTACTCTGCAGGCAAGGCGGGAATCATCGGCCTCACGAAGACATTGGCCAAGGAGTGGGGGCGGTATAACGTCAACGTAAACGCAGTTGGATTTGGCCTGATCGGAACGCGTCTCGTACAGCCCCTGACAGACGCGGGCGCCAAGATGGAAATGCACGGTCACCAGATTCGGCTTGGAGTTCAACCCAGCCTCCTGGACTCAGTCAAAAGCGCATGCCCGCTAGGTCGGCTGGGAACACCCGAAGAAGCGGCTGGCGCTGTTCTCTTTTTTTGCAGTCCACTATCGGACTACGTGACAGGGGAGGTTCTCATCTGCGGTGGAGGGCTCCATTTCTAGCGCCCCCTCCCCTGGTTCAGCTACTGGGAGACGAGAAGCGAATCGTCGAAGACATAACCCTTCGATACGCGTTCATCTCGTTCTTCGAGTTCAACGAGTCTTCGAACCTCCAGCCAATGCACCAAGCTGAATTCCCGGCCAGAATCGAATGAACTCAGAATAGGCTTGCTTTGCGCCTGCGAGGGAGCAACGAGATCGGGGATAAGGGAATAGGGCATGTAACCTCCCATGGTAGGAATGGAATTGTTCCCCGGTTAGGGGGGCCCGAGGAACCTATAACAGCATGACCAAAGTCACGGCACAGTGACTGCCATCACAGCTACTGGAATGTTTTTTTAACAGTGTTTTCCGATGTCTCGCGAAGGTGCTGATTCGAACGAGCCAGCGCCATCTTCAGGGCCTAAACCAACTGAATGAAGCCACGCAATATTCAAGAGAGAAATGACCGGTTGCTTCGGGGGGCACGAGTTGCAGAGGTCGACTCGTCCTTTAGCGAGAGGTTTCGAGACGCAGTCGTCGGTGTATCTGGATCCGCTCCTGTTAGCGAAGATTCGAAGAATCAGCGCTGTTGAGAAGCCCAGCCCTGCGAAGAATCCGGCGCACCTTCTTCGGTGAAATGGAGAGGCAATCGGCGACTCGTGATATCTTCCTGCCCTCCCGTTGCCACACTTTAGGGATCACCATCTCGGCGAACTCTTCCGTGACTTGCTGGAAAGTCTTGCCGCCGATCATTCCCTCGGACCATCCGCGAAGGGTATCGTTGATGCCGGATGCGCGCATAATTCGCGCTTTCAAGTCCGCCAGGTCATCCAGAAGATGGTCGTTTTCATCCACCCCGATAAGATCGGTAGCTTCGCTGACTGACTGCCTGGCGAGTTCCCACTCTTTGAAGAAGTCGTTCGCCGCCGTCATACCGCGGGCGATATAGGCAGCCGCCAGCAACCGACGATTCTGTGTGTGTTTCGCCAGAGTTAACGCTTCGTCGCTGAACTGCCTTGCGTGGTTGGCGTGCAGAGCAATATCGACCTCCTCGCCTAGTTGCTCTTCGATTTTGGCATTCTCCGTCGCGGCCTGCAGGACACGCGCGCGTGCCATGAGGATTTGGTCGTTTTTCTCATGTCCGATTAGATATGCCTCGAGTGCCTCGCTAGCCGCGCGGTCGATGTCTCCTCCGTCGAGATGGAGATATCCGGAATTGACAGTTACCGCACCAAGTCCTCCGGAGTGCCCTTGCCGAGCATAGATCTCCCGCGCCTGCCGCAATTGAGAGATGGCCTCGTCACAAAGTTGCTGGTAGCGCGACCGCAGAGTGGTGGCCGCGGCGGCGGGTACAGCCGAGAATTGGTGCTCACTGCGCGCTTGACCCGGCTTGGGCGCGCGTGCATCAATTCTCTTGCGAAGCTGCAATGCCAGCAGTCGCTTCACATAAGCGGAATTTACCAGTGCCCGTGCGAGGTTCCTATGATGGGGATTACCTGCGGAATATATCGCGATAGCGCGCTCGAAATGCTCAAGGCTTTTTGCGTATTCACCGCTGCGGCGGACGATTCTTCCTCTTGCCGACTCGATGTTACCCCGCGCGAGGTAGTGATCCGTATTCTTGAGAGTGCCCTCTGCATGGCCGAGCAAACCCAACGCCTCTTTTCTCATGCCCTTCTGGAATAGTAGCCAGCTCTCGTGAATCTGAATCACTGATGTGAAAACGGCGTCTTCATGAGACTTCTGCGCTCGCTCCCGCGCACACGCGATTTCCTTGAATGCCAGTTCGTACTCACCTTTTTTTCTATGAGCCCGTCCTTTCCAGAAGTGAGCCACTGTCGAGAGATGGTCATCTGCCGTTCCAATCTCAGCTCGCAAAACAAAGTCGAGGATCTCAATCGCAGCATCCATTTCTTCGGCAGAGAGTGCTCGAAATCCCTCAACCATTCGCAGGCGAAGGTAGTCCTCGAGGGGTAGCTTGCGACGGGATTCTATGGGGAATTTCAGGAGGAGACAGTCAAGGAGATGATGGTCGCGGTAGCCAACATCTACCCACTGGGCAATCAGGAGAAGTAGCTGCGTGGCATTTGGCTCGCTTGGGGAGAGCTTAGCCCATGCGCCTTCCGCCTTGTCGAGCATTGCCATTCCATCGGACACGCGTCTGAGGCTAAGAGCCTGGCTTAGCTCTTCTACGAACTGGGGCCCGATTGTCATAACGCGCCAACTTCTTTCGCGGCGGTCCCACTTGGTCGACGTGCAGCACGACGCTACCTGGAAGCATCATCAGCCTGTTGCCGCATCGGTCGGCGAACAGATTATGACTCTGTCTGGGTATATGTGTCCACTCGTCCGATTCGGACTGCCCGCACTTGTGTCCTGCGTCACATTGCGATTTACTCACATCACATTGCGTAGCCGGTGCGAGCAATCGGCACCAAGGAGATGAACATGCACAGCAACGCTTCTCACGAAATCAATTGGAATTCACCTCGCTGGGAAGGGACGATTCGCACGTATGAGCCCACAGACGTCAGGCGTCTTCGCGGATCTGTTCATGTAGAGCATTCGCTCGCTCGAGCCGGCGCAGAGAAGCTCTGGAGCATGCTTCACGAGGAGAAATATATTGCCGCCCTTGGCGCGCTGACAGGAAACCAGGCCGTTGAAATGGCCAAGGCTGGTTTGAAATCAATCTACCTGAGCGGATGGCAAGTGGCGGCGGACGCAAACCTCGGCTGCCAGATGTATCCCGACCAGAGTCTCTATCCTTCCAACAGCGTGCCCAGTGTGGTCCGTTCCATTAATAACGCTCTCATGCGTGCGGACCAGATTGCACATTCCGAGGGACAGGGCTCGATTGAGTGGATGTTGCCGATCGTCGCGGATGCGGAAGCGGGGTTCGGGGGTGTCCTTAACGCATTCGAATTGATGAAGGCCATGATCGAAGCCGGAGCGGCCGCGGTCCACTTTGAAGATCAGCTCTCCTCCGCCAAAAAGTGCGGGCACATGGGTGGCAAGGTGCTGGTACCCACTCAGGAGGCAATTCAGAAACTGGTTGCCGCTCGCCTGGCCGCTGACGTACTTGGCGTGCCGACTGTCTTGATCGCGAGAACGGACGCCAATGCGGCACAACTCATCACCAGCGACTGCGATATGAGGGATGCGAGCTTTCTCACAGGCCACCGCACATCAGAAGGATTTTTTGGCTTCCGGGGTGGTTTGGATGCAGCGATCGTTCGGGGCTTGGCCTACGCGCCTTATGCCGATATGTTGTGGTGCGAAACATCTGAACCAAATCTCAAGGAGGCAAGGCAATTCGCTGCGGCTATCCATTCGACCTATCCGGGAAAGCTCCTTGCGTACAATTGCTCTCCTTCGTTTCATTGGAAAGCCAAGCTGAACCAGCAGGAGATTTCTGTGTTTCAGCGCGAGCTTGCCGGGATGGGCTACTGTTTCCAGTTCGTAACGCTGGCAGGGTTTCACGCATTGAATCTGTCTGCCTTCGAGCTGGCCCACGAATACGCGCGAATAGGAATGACCGCATACTCACACTTGCAGGAGCGGGAATTCGAACTAGCCGAGCGGATTGGATATGGCGCAGTGAAACACCAGCGATTTGTAGGTACCGGCTATTTCGACGACGTCGCCAACACCATCGCGGCAGGTCATTCGTCTCTTCAGGCGCTCCGCGGTTCTACTGAAGAAGAGCAGTTTGAACCGGCACCAGAGTGGACGACCGTTGATTTGGATTTCGTCATTCCAGTGTCGGGCGATTGAGCCCTCCCCCTCAAACAAGAACCCCAGGACAACCCCATAGAGAGGAACTATCCAATGAGTGCTACAGTACCGGTGTTTGAGAACGCAGCTCAGAGCAAAACCGTTGAAAGCGAAATCCTCACTCCTGAGGCGACAGAGTTCCTGCGCTCCTTGCACCGGGCGTTCGAGTCCACAAGAGTGGATTTACTCCGCGAACGGAATCAGCGCCAAATGCAATATGACGCCGGACAATTCCCGCGGTTCCCAAGGGAGACGCTTCAAATTCGCGAGGCGGAGTGGACAGTCGCCCCAATCCCACATGACCTGGTTGATCGCAGAGTGGAGATTACTGGCCCGCCGGAAAGAAAGATGGTTATCAATGCATCGAACTCCGGGGCGAATGTGTTCATGGCCGATTTTGAGGATTCGAATGCACCCACCTGGAGCAATTGCCTCGAAGGTCAGAGAAATCTGCGCGATGCCAACCTGCGGACCATTGAGTTTACGTCTCCGGAAGGGAAGCCCTACAAATTAGGGCCGAACCCCGCGGTGCTCTTTGTGCGGCCACGCGGCTGGCACATGGTCGAGAAGCATTTCACGATCAACGGCTCTCCCATCTCCGCCTCGCTCTTCGATTTTGGGTTGTACTTCTTTCACAACTTTCGCACGTTAATCGATCGCAATACCGCTCCATACTTCTACCTGCCCAAGTTGGAGAGCTACCGCGAAGCGCGATTGTGGAATGATGTTTTTAACCATGCGCAGAAATATGTCGGGATCCCGCCGGGGACGATTCGCGCGACTGTGCTCATCGAAACCATTTCTGCAGCCTTCGAGATGGACGAGATTCTATACGAGCTCCGCGATCACTCCGCCGGCCTGAACTGCGGCCGCTGGGACTACATCTTCAGCTTCATTAAGAAGTTTAGATGCCATCCGAAATTCACCCTGCCGGAACGCGGCGGAATTACGATGGACCAACCGTTTCTTCGTGCTTATGTCGAAGCGCTGATTCACACATGTCACAAGCGCGGCATTCACGCGATGGGTGGCATGGCAGCGCAGATACCAATTCGCGATGACCCGGATGCCAATGAACAAGCAATGGAGCGCGTTCGTCAGGACAAACTGCGTGAAGTGCGCGCTGGGCATGACGGTACCTGGGTGGCGCACCCGGGACTTGTTCCGATCGCAAAGGCCGTGTTCAATGACTATATGAAGGGACCAAATCAGATTCACTACCCTGCCATGCCGTCCCGAATCAATGAGAATGATCTGATAGAAATCCCGCTCGGTCGTATTTCCGAGGAGGCGTTTGTTCGCAATGTCGACGTTGCCTTGCAGTACATTGAGTCGTGGCTTCGCGGCAACGGATGTGTCCCAATTTACAACTTGATGGAAGATGCCGCGACTGCCGAGATCTCTCGGGCACAGATCTGGCAGTGGATCCGATATAACATTCGGCTCAGCAACGGCAAACGAGTCGATCGGCACATGCTCTCTTATGCCATCTGGAACATTCTGAATCAAGCCAGGCACAAGCTTGGAGTTGAACGGTTTGCCTCATCCAAATTTGAGCGTGCGGCCGAATTGCTCACATCATTATCCACTGGTGAATTCCAGGAATTCCTAACAACCGCATCCTACGCGGAGTTCGCCTGACAGATTTAGCTCCTTCTGTTGGTGGCCTTCTTAACGCCTTTTGTTGCTTTGACCCCAAAACCTCTGCTTTTTCGGATCGTGACCGATCGAAACCATTTCTGCAGCTTAAGAGAGATTTTCTTCGCGTCGGAGGACCCAACGACCACCTCTGGAAGTTCCAGTGATCTGCCTAGACTTTAAGTTCAGCTTGCTATGCGGCCAACTGGGCGCGCATTTCAGCGGCATATTGGTCGGCGTTAAGCCCAGCTAGAAGATGAATAGTCTGGCCGTCCACTCGGACGATAGCGGCGATTCCCTCGGCTTTCAATTCGCCTTCCTTCAGCGGCCTTCGTCGCGCAAAACGAGACGCAGCCGAGTCTCGGCGCAGGCATCCACGCGGACGATGTTCTTCTTTCCGCCGAGCGCGGCAATGTAGAGATTCGCCCTGCGCGCAGCGTCCGGATCGCGCAAGGTTGGTTGAGTTCCCGCTATAGATGGCGCCTTGACCGGCGAGACCTTCTCGATTTCGTCAGCTTCGGGACCAGCAGTCTTGAGATACTCCTCCATGTCGGTCTTCAGGTTCCCACTCTGCGTGCCAAAGATCGCCTGCACACCATCACCAACCATTACAACTCCGGCCGCGCCGAGAGCCTTGAGTTTGTTCGCGTCGGCTTTGTTTACGTCGTGCAGTTTCACACGCAGCCGGGTAATGCACGAATCGAGGCTCGCAATATTGCTGCGGCCGCCAAAAGCGCAAACCAGTTGTAATGCAAAATTGTCACCGCTAACGCTACCGGTGGCTTTCACAGCTTCGTCTTCCTCACGTCCGGGAGTTAGCAGGTTAAAGCGCCGGACCGCATAGGAGAAGACACCGTAATACATTGCCGACCAGATAGGGCCGATTACCAGGAGCCATAGCGCGTTGTGAGACTTCGGATAGAGCACGATGAAATCAATGAGCCCATGGGAGAACGTAAATCCGTGTCTGATATTCAAAGTGATGCAGACAAAATAGGCCAGTCCGGAGTGGCATCCTAGCTGGCCTGGTGGATGGCTTCCCGAAGGTACTGATGTCCCAAGCATGTCTTAACCGGCACTTGTCCGAGATGGTGGATCGGATCGCTAAGGGGCCGGAAGACGTGAAAAAATCAGTTAGGGCCATAGATGAACTCCCATGAACGTGGATGACCTAAGTGTTTTACATCGGCATTCATTCGCATTCATTGGGGGCACCCACTGGATTCGCGCTGGGAGGATACGAGATGCGGAAAGGGTTTACCAGAAAACCACAAGGGGACGAGCCCGCGACGCAAGGCAAGAACTACATAACGCCGAGCGGGCTCGAGCGGCTCAAAGATGAGCACCGGTTTTTGCTCACCAGGGACCGCCCTGCCGTTGCGGAGGTGGTGGCGTGGGCTGCCAGCAATGGCGATCGCAGTGAAAACGCCGACTATCAGTACGGCAAGCGGCGACTGCGGCAGATCGATGGGCGGATTCGCTTTCTCACGAAGCGAATCGAAGCCGCGGAAGTGGTGGACCCGGAAGCTCCGCGAGCGGGGCCGCTGCAGACGAGGGCATTCTTCGGGGCGACCGTGCGCTATGCCAATGCCGCGGGAGCGGAGCGAGTGGCGAGCATCGTAGGCACCGACGAGGTCGATCTCAACCGCAACCACATCAGTTGGGTGTCACCTCTGGGGCGCGCGTTGATGAAGTCGGCAGCGGGTGACAGCGTAGTTCTCCAAGCGCCGGGCGGGACAGAACACCTGACGGTGCTGGAAGTGTGTTACGAGCGCATTTTTGTGGAACCGTTCCGTGAACCACCTGGATCCTAGACCTCGGCAAAGGAACTCCCTCGCCGACCCTAACCTGACGAAGAAGCCAAGTGGCGCGAGCACATTCGTAAACACTGGCCGACTTATAGTACCGATACGTTGTCGATAAGCGACTCGGCGATTTGCCACAACTCAGAATCGAGGGCTATTCGTAACGGATGGCCCTCACAGGGTCCAGCCCGGCTGCATGTCTGGCCGGGAGCCAGCATGCAAAAACGCCAACGGTGACCAGGACTGCCGCGACGATGAGAAAGACCGTGGGATCGGATGCGGATACGCGGAGGGGTATGGCCGACATCAAATGGGCCGCAGGGATGGCAAGGGCGAGGCCGAGCATGAGACCGGAGCCAATCTGCCAAAGGCCGCGCTTCATAACAAGCATCAGGATGCTGTGGAAGCTTGCGCCCAAGGCCACACGCACACCGATCTCCTGCGTTCGCAGGCTGCCGGCATGCGCGATGACTGCGTATATGCCTACCGAGGCCATCACGAGCCCGATGAAGGCGAAGCTGCCGAATAGCTTTCCGAAAACGCGCAGAAACCATGTTTGATGCTCAAGTGCCGCGCTGAGTGTCGACACCTCGCGAAGAGGCAGTTCCGCATCGAGAGCCTGCACGGCCGCGCGAACGGCGGCGGTGGGATCAAGCGATGACTCGAGCATAATCGACATGGATTCCCAACCCTCCTGCCGGTAGGGCACGAAGATCAGGGGGCGCGGATCGTTGGAAATCAGTTCCTGCACCATGTTGGCCGAGACACCGACTACCGTGGTCCATTCGGTGGGTTTCTGGTTGTCGTAGAGGCGAAAGCGCTTGCCGATCGGGTCCTGGTTGGGCCAGAAACGCGCGGCCGCCTCGCGGGTGAGAACAGCAACTGCGTGTTGCGGCGCACCGTCGGTGGCGGTGAAATCTCGGCCCTCGAGCAGGGGAAGGTGAATGGTTTCAAAGTAACCCGCGGACTGCGCGAGCAACGATATGGACAGACGATGCGAGGGATCATTGACAGGCGCATGTTCAAGCTCGATCTGCTCGCGTCCGGCGCCCAATCCCGGAGCAGCGGACACGATAGCTACACGGCTCACGCCCGGAATGGCGCGGAGGCGCGGCAGCAACTGATCGTAGAAACGTAAGCGGGCATCGGCGTCCTTGTAGCGTGTGTCGGGCAGGTTAAGACGCGCCACGGTCAATTGGGATGCGGGGATGGACGGATTGATGGAGAAGCTGGCGAGGAGGCTATGCACGAAGATGCCTGCGCCGGTGAGGAGAACCAGAGTGAGCGCAAATTGGAAGACGACCAGCAGGGATGTGAGCCATCCTTCGCGATGTCGGCCAACGCTGCGCGCGCCGTCTTTGAGGAGTTCGTTCAGGTCGGCACGAGATGCTCGCAGCGCAGGGGCCGTGCCGAAGAGCAGGCCGCTCACGATGCAGAGCGCCGCGAAATACCCGAACACGGTGTAGTTCATGGTGAAGGCGATCCAAGAGGGGCGAACTTCGCGCGTCGCAAAATCGAACCACCGGACTCCCAGTGCGGCGAGGCCCAGACCGAGGAGGCCGCCGATCATGCTGAGGAGCACGCTCTCGATCAATAACTGGCGGATGACTCGCCAGCGGGACGCACCGAGAGCAGCGCGAATGGACATCTCGCGCTTGCGCGTAAGTGCGCGGCTCAACATCATATTTGCGACGTCAGCGCAGGCAATGAGGAGCACGAAGCCAACGGCGGCAAGCATGAGCAGAAAAATGATGCGGATTTCGCCCCCGTTGTAGCGCTGATGGAACGTCTCCACACTGGCGCCGAAGTCCTTATCGACAAGGTATTGCGAAGCGAGGCGGCGAGAGATCCGGTCGAACTCGCCCGTGGCCGCCTGCAGGCTCACGCCGGGCTTCAGAATGCCATAAGCTCTGATGCGGCGATTGTCACGTTTCTGGAACTCGGGAGTCGGCACGAGGGGCATCCAAATGTCCACACCGCTTGGAAACCGATAGCCGTCTGGCATGACGCCAATGATCGTAGCCAACTGCGCATTGACGCGCACTTGACGTCCAATTACGCCGGACGCGCTGCCATATCGGTCCTTCCACACGCCATATCCGATGACTACTACGGGAGCGGCGCCGGGCTTATCGTCAGTGGAGACAAAGCCACGGCCCAAGATCGGGTTGGCGTGCAGCATGGAAAAGATGCCGGCGGTGGCGCGCTGCAAATGATAGGGCTGAGGCGGATTGCCGTTTTCGCTGATCACTCCCTCTTCATCGATGGCCCCTTCCATGCTTTCGAGGGAAGCGGCCTGCGCGCGATAGTCCTCAAAATCCGCCAGGGACATGGGCTGGAAGCCCTCTCGTGTCGTTCCATTCCGGCTGAGTATAGAGACAAGGCGCGCGCCGCCAGGTACTGGAACTGGTTTGAACAACACGGCATTAATGAGGGTGAACACCATGGTGTTGAGGCCGATGCCCAGGGCCAGAGTGATCACAACCGCGAGCGAGAACCAGCGATGGGAGAAGATCATTCGCAGGGCAAAGCGCAGGTCGTTTCTCATAATTACTTCCAACGTAATGACGAGCGAGAGGGTTCCGCGGTTAACGCCAAACGATGAATTAAGTGGGACAAAGGCTGTTTTTCGCCTCGACTTCTTGAATTACAAGGTCTCTCTATTCGCTCGGCTAAGCCCAAATCGAGCTCGCCGGAATGGTTCAGGTCGACGGATTGCGAGGCTTTCCCAATCAGCAATAGCAGAGCTAATTAGTCGACCCGGAGTCTTTAGTCTCCGGGTCGCAAGGGTGGCTGAGAAACTACTTCTTGTTCAATGCGATGTCCACACTTTGCTGATTGGCGCGTGCGGTCTCTTGACGCTGGATTTCCTTCTCAAGCTTTGAGGGGCTTAGGTCCTCGGCGTATTGACCGGAACCACCTCTCACTTCATGTAGAAAGTACTGGTCGCCATGCTTGCTGAATACAAGCATGTTGGGCTTCCCCTTGACGCGATCTGAAGGGTAAGTGGAAAAATAGAGGGTAGTGCCTTTCTCTCGGTTCTCGATCTCAATCATGTTCGACGAGACTTCCGTGATCGAGTAGGTGCCCGCTGGAAGTACCCTCTGTCCAACCGAAAACTCAAAGGGAACCTTGGCTTGCGCGGACGCCTGCGCAGATGCGTGTGTGTATGCCGTGAGGCACGACATGGTCAAAAGAGCCGTTGTCAGAATGCTTTTCATTGGGGACCTCCGTCTCCAGGCGAAATCAAAATTTCGCCTCTGTCCCTTAATGCGTATTCCGACAAGAATTCGTGCCATGCCCTTACAAGATGGCTGTCGATCGAAGCTCGAGCTCAGTCCGCAAGCCAACAAATGCCAGATAGACCAACTGCCACCATAACTGCCACCGAATTAAAACAGCCACCTCTGTTCGATTCGGACAGCTGCCTCTGTTCGGAGTGACATGCCTAGCGTAAGTTGTTGATTATAAGTGGTGCCCGGAGGGGGACTTGAACCCCCACGACCTTGCGGTCTGCGGATTTTAAGTCCGCTGCGTCTGCCGATTTCGCCATCCGGGCAATAGGACTGGCATCAACTTCATGTTACCCGAGACCACGGGACAGCAAACGGCGCAAAACCTTGCCGCATCTTTCGGCGCGAGTGCTCGAGATGCAAGCGCACCCGTGCCCCGGCCTGCAGACTAAATGCCCGGTCCTACTGCGGACTGCGATAGCAGATGTTCTCACCTTTGAGCTGATACTCTGCCGAACAGCTCTCGCCGCCGCAAATCATTGTCTCGCTCGCACAAAGTTGTCGGCGCGTGATCAATCCCATCGTGCCGCACCGCGGGCATGACATCACGGCGACGTAGGGGTTCTGTGCGTGACCCAGTTTGGCCTGGTTCTCGAGGACGAAAACCGTGCCCGGGTCCATTTTTTCGGGGATCCATTCTTCCAGAAACTGCAAGTCGGTTGACATCCTGCCCTCCAAGGGGGTTGACGTAACGGAACAGCGTTTCGGAATCAACGTCCTATTGCTTCGAATGGCTCGCCGGAGACTGTGCAGTCTCCGGTTGCTGTGTAGTGTCTTGGATGCAAGCGCTGGCGTCAATGGGAATCCGTTATAGACAGTTGCAACTCGGATTCCCCATCTTTAATTTTCATCTTCCCGCCGACGCGGGCCCTTGTGATTGGACATGCGCGTCGATCGCGCGATAGATTTCAATGTTTCGCAAAATCGACTGAACATAATCACGCGTCTGAGTGAATGGTATCGACTCAACGAATTCATCGATCCCGTCGTAGGGTCCAGACGCCTGCCAATCTACGACACGGCTGTCGCCCGCGTTGTACGCTGCCAGCGCATACTCCTGCACTCCGCCGAACTTCTCCAACGTTTGCCTCAGATACCTTGTGCCCAATCGTATGTTCATCTCCGGGTCCAGCAGTTGAAATGTCTGGAAATGGGAAATACCCTCTTCACGCGCCAGAGCCTTGCCAACCGACGGCAGCAACTGCATCAGCCCGTATGCATTCGCATACGAGATTACTGCCGGGTTAAATTCCGACTCCTGCCTGATGAGGGAAGCGACAAGGTACGGGTCGAGATTGTTCTTCGCCGACTCGGCCTTGATGGTCGTCCAATACGGCTCCGGAAAGAGGATTCTCCAATACGCAAGCGGAATGGATTTGATCGAAGCTGTTGCAGCGCTTGGCAATGCTCTCTTCAGCGCTCGCATCGCGCGATACGCTTCACCGTACGACGCATAGATTTGCGCCTCCGCGAGCGCACTCCAAGATCCAGAATCGGGATCGGCTGCAATTTCTCTCGGTATGTAATCGTTGAGACCGGCATTAGCCAGCAAGCGGGCCTTGGCCAAATGCGGACTGTCTTCGGGAAAGCTCTCTGCTAGCACAGGAAGCGCTGGGGCCACAATGCGATCAAGATCGGGCGCCTCGGCCGGCACCGTGCTGCCGAGTGCAACCAGCCTCTGTCTTGCCATCTGCGCGTAGAAGAAGTGCTGGTAGACTCTCACGATCGTTCGATAGTTGGCCGCTGCCTGGGCTGGCCGATGGTCTTGTGTCTCGTACAACCGTCCGCGCCAATAGAGCGCAGAAACTGTCTCCGCTGTGCCCGGATAATTGCGAATCTGCTCGTCGAACATCCGCGCCGCGTCACTATAAAGTCCCTGTCGGTACTGCAGCCACGCGGCCCGCCAGTGCGCGGGCGAAGAATTCTTATATGAAGGAAAATGCGCGGCGAGGTAGCTGTAGTAATCCACTGCCCGGGGATAGTCTTTTCGCAACATGTACATGTTTCCGCTTGAGAAGAGCGCTTCAGCCAACCACGGACTCTGCGAGAAATCCGTTTCCATTCGGGAAACGATCTGCGTCTGCTCGTCCAGATCGTTCCGGTTTCGTGCCAGTTCCATTAAGAGGTAGAGACGTCGTGCGCCATTCTCATCCGGCGTATCGGCAAGGGCCTGAGCTTGCGCAACCGTCAGCTTCTTCAGCTTCAGATCGCATGCCGCCGCCGCGACAGCAAATCCATTGCGCGCCTGAGTATCCAGGTTGAACTTCAAGGCCAATGCCCGATACTGTTCGCTGGCCTCTTGATACCTGCCTGCCTTGTAGTAAGCGTCGGCAAGACTGCGAAGTTCGTCGCTAGTTAGTGTCGTCTCAACTCCCGCTGCGGTCAGTTTGGCGCGAGCTATTGCGGCCTCATTGGTGAGCGGATAAGCCAACAGGAGTGCCTTGAATATTTGTTCCGAATCCTGCGTTTGTCCCAGTGCCTGCGCCACAAGTCCGCGTGCCAATTGGTATCCGGCTCGTCCTGCTGCCGGATCGGTCGAGGCGGCATCAAGCACCCGTTGCGCTCCAGCCGCGTCATGAAGATCCAACAACACGTTTGCTTCAAGTTCCGGCACTTCATCTACGAAAATACTGTCGGGGTATTGTTCCCTGAACCCTTTGAGCAGGGCCTCTGCTGGCGCCTCAAGACCGGCCTCATGGTTCGCACGCGCCGCTAGAAAATCTGCATAGTCTGCCAGTGCATCCCCCGCCAGACGAGCCTGATGCAGACTCGAAACCGCGTCTGTATATCTTCGATCGAGGTAGTAGGCGTGTCCCAACGCGAGGTAGGCCGCAGCTGCCGCCTCGCCCGTATGTCTCTGTGCATAAGCGGTCACGCCGGAGTAGGCAGCCGGAGTGCGCAAAGTAGCCAGTTGCTGCGCCATGGGCCGCAACTCGGTTGAGGCAACGAAGGCCAGCTTGATTCGATGAGCCCGCGCGGCCATTCGCCTTCGAGCGGCCGGGCTGATGCTCTTCTTTTTTCCCCTTGGCGCTGTTGGCGATTTTTTCGACGCCTTTGCCGGCTTCTTTGCGGAGGTCGCGGCCGTCTTGGAGGAGGTAGCCGGCTTCTTTGTGCTGGTGGCCGGCTTCGACGCGTGCTTTGTTTTAGAACCCGCAGAATCAGGCGCTTGGGTCGATGGGTCGTCGTACCTCTTCCCTTCCAATGGCGTTGCCGCGAGAAGTGCGCAGAGCAGCCCGGCCAATAAGCGTGCAGGCATCATTGCCAATATGGAAGAGAAAGAGGAACGCATAATCTAACTTTATGCCCGTTTTGTCCATGAAGAACAGCGCGAACCACTCGCGTTACGTTCCGATTGTGTAGTTCGGTTGTCTTTACCGTCTTCGGGCGGACGATTTTGGCCAATGAGCCACTGTCCTTTACACTGGGGCAGTATGGTCCGGGCGTCCATTCGGCCGGCCCTGCAGAATTCCCGCAACCAACCCCCATGTCGACCATCCAACCTATTGCAGGACAACTCGAGCCGCATCCTGACGTCGCCTTAGTTGAAAGAGTCCGCGCCGGCGATGTCTCGGCGTACGACGAACTTGTTCGTAAGTATGACCGCCAGGTCTTCCGGATTGCGCAGCACATCACGCAAAACCGCGAAGACGCTGAGGATGTCATGCAGGATGCGTTCCTGAAGGCGTACGAGAAACTCGATCAATTTCAAGGGAATTCGAAATTTTACACATGGTTGGTTCGAATCGCAGTAAACGAAAGTCTGATGCGGCTGCGCAAGCGGCGCACTGGCAAAATGGTCTCGATCGACGAGGATATCGAGACGGAGGAAGGCAGCGTTCCTCGCGATCTTGCCGATTGGGCTCCCGACCCGGAGCAAAACTTCACACAATCCGAGCTTCACAGCATCCTGGAAAAGACAATCAAGGGACTGCCGCCAGGATTCAAGGTCGTATTCGAATTGCGAGACGTGCAAGGTCTTTCCACCGAAGATACCGCGGAAGCTCTCGGTCTCAGCATCCCTGCGGTCAAGTCGCGCCTTCTGCGGGCTCGGCTTCAGTTGCGCGAGCGTTTGAGCCGCTACTTTCGCAAGAAAAAGGGTTCAAGGGAAGTGGGAGTTGAAAAGTGACCTGCACTGAGTTTCTCGCACTGCTCGACGACCTGATCGACGATACGGTTACGACCGAAATGCGTGCCGACTTGCAGGCGCACCTGCGCGGGTGCGAGCATTGCGAAGTCACGCTCAGTACTACCCGCAAGACCATTCAAATCTATCGTTCTCACCAGATATACGATATGCCCGCCGGTCTTCGGGAGCGTCTGCATGCCGCAATTATGGCGCGCTGCAAGAAGGGCTGCTGAACAGTTCAAGACGCCAATTCTTCAAGACCCCAGGGCACCCTTCAAATTGGCTGCTTTTGTATTCATGTCGGCAACAACGCACGTTGGTGTAGATCCCAAATTGCACTGGGAACATCTTTCGTAGTGCGTTACAGGTGACGCCTGGATCTCTGCCCATGGCTTGTCGCAATAAACCACGCGATTGCGGCCAGCATCCTTCGCTTTGTAAAGTCCTATATCGGCGACGGCCAGCGAGTCCCACGCTGACCCGGCGCCACCCTCAACAACGACCGCACCAATGCTTACCGACACAGCAATCTCGTCTTTATCTGCCTGGAATGGCTGGTCGCAAAATGCCTTCCGAATGACTTCAGCCCGCTCACAGAGTTGTTGCTTATCGCAACCCGGCAACGCAATGAAAAACTCTTCTCCGCCATATCGCCCTACAAAGTCGTAGGAGCGCACATTCTGCCTGAGTCGAAGCGCCGCCTGACTCAGAATGATGTCGCCGGCAAGGTGTCCGTAGGTGTCGTTAATCTTCTTAAAATTGTCCAGGTCCAACAGCAATAGCCCTGTTCGTCCATGGGACCGTCTAGAACGATTCAATTCTCGTTCGAACAAATCGAGAAAGGCGGCGCGATTCCACAAGCCTGTCAGACCGTCCCGCATGGCCTGCAATCGCAGTTCCTCGCGAGCATGGATCAACTCATTTTGCAGTCTCAGTATCCGGCTCGCCACCAATAGCCTTGCCCGCAGTTCGAGTTCCCCAAACGGCTTGCCGATGCAGTCATCGGCGCCAGACTCGAGAGCATGCACGACATCCTGCTCGTCAGTCCTGCCGGTGATCATCAAAATGTAGTGATAGTACTCGCGCGATTTGTCGCGAAGCTTTCTGCAGAGCTCGATGCCATCCATCCCCGGCATGACCCAATCCATAATCACTAGCTCGGGCGGTCGCTCTTGCTGCATGATTTCCCAAGCGTCCAGTCCGTTATCTACGACAACGATGTCATAACCCCATCGTTTGATCCAGTGCTTCAGAATCAGGCGGGTTACAGTATCGTCCTCAGCTATGAGCACACGAGGACGCTCGCCTGCGTATGGCCCGGAATCACTGGGCGGCATTCTCTCTTACCTCATAATCCGGCGATTACGTGTCGAACACGTCGCGGCTGATTTGGCATAAATATTGCCGCAATTGTAATTACTCTCACCGGATTCGCGCGTGCTCCCCGTCACGCACGGCCGCTTTTGGTCAACAATTCTCGGATCTCTGAGGAAGAGAGGCGCCGCCCGATAAACTTGCCTCAAACCTGATTCTTCAGGGATTGGGCAAGAAAGCCTCAATCCGAAATCATTCCGCCCTCAACGCTTCTGTCGGATTCACTGACGCCGCACGCCTTGCCGGAAGGAAACTCGCTGCCATCGCTGCCGTTCCCAACACCACAGCCACACCCACCAGCGTGGGCGCATCCCAGGCTTGAACGCCAAACAGTACCTTGCGAATCAGAATCGAAGTTCCCACCGAACAAATCAGCCCGATGCCGACTCCTGCAGCTGTCAACCATCCCGCTTGACGCATTACCATCTTGTACACGGTGCCGCGTTGCGCCCCCAGTGCCATGCGCACTCCGATCTCGCGGGTCCTCTGGCTCACCGAATAAGCAATCACGCCGTAAAGCCCAACCACTCCAAGCACGAGCGCCATCGCCGCGAATCCACCAACCAACCATGACGAAAACTGGTGGAGCAGTGCCGACTGCGACGCGTTGATTTGGTCGGTCATCGTAATTTCGCCATACACGCCGAGGTTTGGATCGATTTGGCGAATCGTGCTCACCATCACCGGCAAGACCGTCTTCTCATCCTGGGCGGTCCGCAGGACGACGGAGAACCCGCCATCCACGCCGTTATTGATTGCCTGGTATTCCGTCGGCCAAACTTCGTCATCGAGCGCGCCCTCACGCACGTCGGCCACAACTCCCACAATCTCACGAAGCGATTTTGGATCAAGCGCGCCATTGCCTATCTTCTTTCCGATTGGGTCTTCCCCAGGAAAGTATTTCTTAGCAAGAGTTTCATTGATCAGGATCACCTGCGGCCTGGAAGGATTGTCGTCATCGGTCAAGTGCCTTCCGCGCACGAGCTTCGCCTTCAGCGTCGGCAAATAGCCGGGACTAATGTCGCGTTCGTTAACCTCGTTATGTTCTCCGTGGAAAGGCTTGCCAACGATGCGAATCCAATCAGTATTGCAATTGCAGTTCACCGGTAGAACGCTCGTGACGCCTACCGACTGAACTCCGGGCAAGCTTCCTAAACGTCTCTCAATCTCTTTGTAGAGCGCCACCTTCTGCGAATCCTTGGGATAGACGTTGTCCGGAGCCATGACTTGCACCGTTGCCAGATGCGTCGTATCGAATCCCGTTTCAACGTGCAGCAATCGATAGAAACTCTGCCCCAGCAGGCCCGCGCCCACAAGAAGAACAACAGCTATCGCCAATTCCACTACTACAAGATTTGCGCCCATGCGACGCCACAGCCTTCCCGCCGCACCGCGCGCGCCTTCGTCCAGTCCGTCGCGAATATCCTGAAAAGAAAGCCGCAGGATTGGAGTTGCCGCAAGCAGCACCGCCGCAAGCAAAGCGATCAAAGCCGCAAATGCACTTGTGTGCGCATTCAATCCCACGCCGGAAAGAAACGGCACGCGCGGCGCGACATCTTTCGGAATCATCCGCGTCATCAACGTCACGATCCAATAAGCGACAAGGCAGCCCGCAGCACAACCCGCCATCGCCAGCAGCAACCCCTCCGTCACGAATTGACGCATCAACCTTGCCCGTGTCGCACCTAAAGCGCTTCGCACGGCGATCTCGCGTCGACGACTTTCTGACCGCACCAACAAAAGGCTCGCTACATTAACGCACGCGATCAATAACAGCAGTCCCGCCCCACCCAAAAGCGTCAATAGAATGGGTCTTACGTTGCCCACGATAATTTCCGAGAGCGGCAACAAGCTCACGCCCTGTCCCTTGTTTGAGTCTGGATACTGCTTTTCCAATTGCGCCGCGATCGCCTGGAGATCGGCCATGGCGGCCTGAGGTGTCACGCCATCCCGGAGCCTGCCTATACCGTCGAGATTGTGACAGCTTCGGCGCTTCTCGCATTCGATCTTATCCAGCAGGGGAACCCAGAACTCAGAATTCCCGCGAGGCGCAAACGCAAAATCGCGCGGCAGAACTCCGACGATCGTATAGGCATCTCCACTTAGATTCACGGACTGACCAACCACGTCATTTCGCCCGCCAAATCGCTTAAGCCAAGTGCCATAGCTAAGCATCACAATCTTTGCGCGGCCGGGCTGCCCTTCTCCGGGGGCGAACACGCGTCCCAGCAGGGGCTTCACTCCGAGTGTCGTAAAAAATCCATCGCTTACGCGCGCAGCGGGCACAGGTTCCGTCCCTGAAGGGCCCCGCAAAAGATAGCCATTCCCCGTGTAGACATCAATCGAACTGAACGACCTGTTCAGCCGCTTCCAGTCTTCATAATCGTCATAGGAAAGATTCGACCGCGGAAACACCGCAGCGCTTTCATCTACACTCATCAGCCGATTAGGATCCGCATACGGAAGCGGTTGGAGCAATGCCGCATCTACAAAGCCGAAGATCGCAACGCTGACTCCCATGCCTAACGCCAATATCAGAATTGCCGTGAGAGAGAAGCCGGGCTTTTGACGTAGTTGGCGGATCGTGAAATGCAGGTCCTGCATGACGGTCTCCGCGCGAAAGGCGACGACAGCGTGGCTCTGCTCCCTAAGCAGAGTCGGATTGCCAAATTGCCGCGCAGCTTCAGTGTGTGCGGTCGCCGTGTTCATGCCCTGGGCGACAAGGTCTCTCTCAACCTGAGCGCGATGAAAAGACATTTCTTCGTCAAGCTCGCCGGCAAATTGCTTGCGATTGAACAGCAGCGATATTCTTCTCAGAAATCTAGTCATTAAATTCATGGCGACCTCCAACCAATTCCTTATCTATCCATTTACTCCGTGCGTAGCGCGATCATCGGGCTGGCTTTGGCTGCTCTGCGCGCGGGCAGATAGCAGGCAAACAGCGCAATTGCGATCACCATCACCATTACGGAAATGAATGTGACCGGATCTATCGGACTCACGTTGTAAACAAGGCTCCTCAACACTCTCGCCAGCGCAAGCGCGATTACAAGGCCAAGAGCCACACCCCCTATAGCGAGGCTAGCCGCCTGGCGGAGAACCAGCCGCAAGACGTCATTCGGCGGAGCACCAAGCGCGAGGCGCAACCCGAATTCTGGAATTCGCTGGCTCACCGAATACGAGATGACGCCGTAGGTGCCAATCGCCGCCAGAACGATTGCTAATCCCGCAAATAGTCCCACCAGGAAGAATGCAAAACGCGGCGTCGCGATGGACTCGTCTGTAATCTGGTCGAGCAACTTGACGTTGGCCAAAGCCAGCGACGGATCGAGTTGTCTCACCTGATTCCGTAATGCATCGCCCAGCAGTTGCGGATCCGAGTTGGCGCGCATCACAACCGACATATCGGAATTTGGGAAGGGTAGTTGCAGAATCGGCCACCAGAATGCTGGTTCCGCGCCAGGGCTATCCGGCTTATCCTTCACGTCGCCAACGACCCCGACAATGGTAAGCCAGTCCTTTTCTTTGGGTGCGTCCTGGAACGACACCCGCTTTCCGATTACATCTTCATTCGGCCAATAGAGCTTAGCCATGGACTGATTGATGATCAGGGCTTTTGTTGCATTTCTGTTGTCGCCATCGGTAAAGAATCGGCCACGCACCAACGGCGTACCGAGAGCGCGAAAGTAATCCTGACTGGCCACGTGATAGCGAGCATGAAATTCTTCGTGGGGTGGCGGTTTCTTGCCTTCGATTGTGAAGCCGCCCATATTTTCGTCATATCCCGTCCATGGCAAATCACTGCCCAGCCCAGCGCTTTGCACGCCGGGTATGGAGGCCAGGTTGTTCACAAGGCGTTCGTAGAAGCGGGAAATTTCGACTTCGGTCTTATATTTGGCCTGCGGCAATGACAAGCTCGCGGTCAAGACGTGATCCTGGCGGAACCCAGGGTCAAGGTTCAGCTGATTCAAAAAGCTCCTGAGCATCAGTCCAGCGCCGATCAGCAGCACACACGCGAGGCTTACCTCTGAAACCACGAGAGCATTGCGAAGTCTCCCCTGACTTGCACCCGCTGTCGATGTCCGTCCACCTTTATATAGGCCACGCTTTGGATCTGTTCTAGACGCCTGGAGAGCCGGCGCCAATCCAAACAGAATGCCGGTAATGATGGAGACAAAGAACGTGAATCCTAATACCCAGCCATTGACGTGAATGTCGTGTGCGCGCGGGAATCCCGCGGGCAGGAGGGAGACGAGAGCCTTTACTCCTCCCTCTGCAAGCACTACACCCAGTCCCCCGCCCAGCAAGGAGATGAGCAGGCTCTCGGTCAGCATCTGCCTGATCAATCGCCGGCGTGGCGCACCCAATGCCAATCGCACCGAGACTTCTCTTTGCCGGACTGCCGCTCGCGCGAGCAGCAAGTTAGCCGCGTTGGCGCACGCAATCAGCAACACCATTCCAACGGCACCAAAGAGCACAAGCAACATCTGCTGATTGGCTCCAACGATCTCGCGATGCAGCGGAATCACCAGGACTTTCCAGTCCGTCCCTCCATGTTCGTTTCCAATCTGCGTCATGAGGGCATTCATCTCGGCATTTGCCTGTTCGGGACTTACGCCGGATTTCAGTCGTCCGATACCTTCGATAAAGTGCGAACCCCGATTCGCTGGATTGCCTTCGAATACGAATGGCCACCACACGTCGACGCTTTCTCCGTATGGCAAGGAGTGATAGACGTTCCCCGGATGCTCCGTTCCCGCCGGCATCACTCCAATCACGGTATAGGGCTGCATGTTCAGCGTGATCTTGCGTCCGACGATATCCGTTGCACCCTCAAATCGCGTGCGCCACAGCCGGTCGCTCAAAATGACTTGCTGCCCATTTCCGGGGATTTCATTCTTCTGATCGAACTCTCGCCCTATCTCCGGAGAGAGTCCCATGAGATGAAAGTATCCGGCGGTAATTCCAAATCCAGAGAGCCTTTCGGGTTCACCGGTGCCGGAGAGTTGCATGTCGCCGCGGGTAAAAGCCGCGAACGATTCAAAGGATTTGTTGCGCGCTCTAAAATCGCGAAAATCAAATGGATTCAGCGGAAACTTCGGATAGTCGGAACTAGTAAGAAAGATGCGAACGATCTTTTCGGCGTTGGGATATGGAAGCGGTTTCAAGAGCACACCTTCGATGACGCTGAAGATTGCGCTGTTGGCGCCTATGCTGAGTGCAAGAGTAAGAGTGATGACCGCAGTGAATCCTGGGTTCAGCCGGAGTTGTCGCAGGGCATACCGGACGTCTTGAATAACGGTCTCGAAACTGAATCCGACGATCTCGTGACTTTGTTCTTTAAGCAATGTCGTGTTGCCAAACTGCCGCGTTGCTTCTTCACGGGCGCGACTGGCAGTCATTCCTCTCGCTACAAGATCTATCTCAACTTGCGCGCGATGAAATGCCATCTCTTCGTCAAGATCGTCGCGGAATCTGCGTCGTCCAAACAGTGCGGAAAGCTTCGTCATGAAATTTCTGAAGAGATTCATCAGGCCTCCTGCGCATCGTCAAGCACCCGGGCAATGGCTGCAATCATCTGTTCAAACTGGGACACCTCGAGGCCCAGTTGTTTGCGCCCTGCCGCGGTCAGCGTATAAAAACGCGCGCGCCGATTTGTATCCGTCATTTTCCACTCCGCCTTGACCCAGCCTTGCAGCAGCAGCCGTTGCAAAGCCGGATAGAGCGAACCTTCTTCGACGGTCAGCACTTCGTCTGAAAGACGCTTGATTGAAAGGGCAATTCCATAGCCGTGCAAGGGCGCGCGCGCCAGGGTCTTGAGGATGAGCATGTCAAGAGTTCCAGGCAGTAAGTCAGGTCTCTTCGCCATGTTCCATGGATAGGTTGTCTATGGGTAGAGTGTCAATGGCTTTGTGACGAATGGTGCACTCTAAATCCGTCAAAACAATAAGGCCGGGACAAGTTACATCCCGGCCGTGTTTGTTCAATTCCCGCTCGTCGATTCCCTGCTGCTAATGCTTTGCGTACATCTCCTTCACATCTTTGCGGAGTGCAGCGCGACTATCGGCTCGTGTGTAGAACATATGTCCGCCCGCGTATTCACGTACTGCGACGCGCGTGGGATCGCCCATCACCGGCATCTGATCCACCGTCAGTATTGATCCCATAAATGGGCACGAAAGATCGTTCCAGCCATGCACAATCAGCACACGCATCTTAGGATCGGAAGCCACCGCCTGTCTCAGTTGCGGAACAGAGCCCGCCCGCAAATCATCGCCGCGATCCCACAAGCGATTCACCTCAAACGAGAGCGCGTTGTATCGCGCGTCCACCTTCCAGCCGACGGTGCGCGTGACAAAATCAACCATCGCGGTAGTAAGAGGTGCGACGATGCTCGCGAGTATTGGATCGCTTGACCGCTGCTCGGGAGCAAAGGGAAAGGGATCGAACGAAGTCACATTCGAGTCGTACACCGAACCAAGCTTTCCCTCTTCGCGAAAGACCTCACGAAGATACGCGCCTGTCTCCAACCGGCCGCCAGAGTACTTCACAAACGATGGATCGAGGCCAGTCAATTCTGTAACGTGGGTGATCATCTTTTTCGTTGCCGCTTCGTCCGAGCGTCCCTTAAGCAACGTCGTCGCATACTCACCGCGCGTGTAGGCGATCACCTCCGCCATCGCTTCCGGCGTCAGTTTCTTTTCGCGTTCCAGATGCGCTGCGGTAATAGACGGCAGCGTCATCATCCACGCAAGAGGTGATAGATCGCCGTCATCCTCCACTGTAGGATTCAGATAGGGCGAGACGAGCACCACTCCATTGAGTGCTACGCCTAATTGCGATTGCAGATAATGCGTGATCCGCGGCCCACGAAATCCACCATAGCTTTCGCCCACCAGGTACTTGCGCGAGCCAAGCCGGTCATTCTTCACTAGCCAGTCATACATGACGCGCGATAGATATTGGATGTCGGGCACAGTGCTGTAAAACAACTTCTTGGCTTCAGCCTCAGGCACCTTCGCTCGGCTGAAACCCGTGCCGATGGGATCGATGAAAACGAGATCGGTGAAATCCAGCCACGTGCCGGGATTGTCGGTCAAGTTTGTGGGATCCGAGGGGCTGTCGCCCTCATTGCCGACCTTCAGGTGCTTCGGGCCAATCGCGCCAAAATTCAGATAAACCGACGAAGCGCCGGGGCCTCCATTCAACGCGAAGGTGACAGGCCGATTTTCGCCTTCCGCCGTATATGCGGTTGCGATGACTTCGCCGGCTATTTTGCCGTCGCCGTCCCGCACGGGAAACGAACTGACAGTGACGGTGTAATGCAGCGCTTTTCCATCCAATTGAATCGTCTGCGGCACGTGAGCGTCGGCAGGCAGCGGCGGAAGGGCGGACTTGTCGGCTGCTGCGGATTTCTCGGCAGACTTTTCAGTTGTAGCAGGGGCCTTGTCAGCCTGTGCGAAGACGAAAGCGGGTGCAGCGCCAAGGTAGCAAAGAGCTAAGACTGTCGGCAGGACGCGGCCAACAGAAGTTCTCACATTTGAAATGCTCATTGGACTAAGATACATGGCCAACGATGGTCGCTGGCAGCCCACCCGTCGCATGATTTACCCTCAAACACGGCATGAACTTCAAGCGCGCATTTTGCACCGCAGCCCTGACAGCGGCCGTTGCCGTTGGCACAACTTTATCGGTGTTCGCTCAGGAACCCGCCAAACCTGCCGAGGAGCCCTTGCCCGACGCCCCTCAGGCTACTGCGGCCGCCATGATCCACCCCAATGGACCGACTGCCGTCATGGATACATCGATGGGTCGCATCACCTGCCAGTTCTTTCAACAGCAGGCTCCCAAAACGGTCGCGAACTTCATTGCGTTGGCTCAAGGCAAGACGGAATGGACGGACCCCACCAGCAAAAAGAAGCAATCCAACAAGCCCCTCTATGACGGCACAATTTTTCATCGCGTCATCCCCGAATTCATGATTCAGGGCGGCGATCCGGCTGGTACCGGAATGGGCGATCCGGGATACACGTTTGAAGATGAGCTTAATCCGAATTTGAACTTCGACGTACCGGGCCGGCTTGCGATGGCGAATTCCGGTCCAAACACAAACGGAAGCCAATTTTTCATCACCGAAGTTCCCACCGAACACCTCAATCAAAAGCACACCATCTTCGGCCAGTGCGATGAAGCGAGCCTGCTGGTCGTCAAGACCATTGCGCGCGTTGAACACGACGAAGGCGATAAGCCCGTCACGCCGGTCGTATTGAAAAAGGTGACGATCGTTCCCGAGGGCCAGCCGGTACCACCCCCGGCAACGGCACCTCAACCCTAAAGTCTGCGCCGGCGCAAGCACTGGGCGCCCCTTGTCCCTATTCGAGACTTGGGAAAACGAGAATTGAAATCCGCTTACAGAAGGAGTTTCCATGGCACAAGCACCAGGGACCTACGCCGTCTTCAACACGACCGAAGGCAAAATCACTGTGCGTCTTTTCGAATCAGATGCGCCTGTCACAGTTAAGAACTTCCTCGACCTGGCCGAGGGCAAAAGGGAGTGGACACATCCCACTACGCGCGCAAAGTCCAGCAACAAACTATTCGACGGCACCATCTTCCATCGCGTGATCCCGGACTTCATGATCCAGGGAGGCGATCCAGCCGGCACTGGCATGGGCGGCCCTGGCTACCGCTTCGAGGACGAAACCAAAGGCTCGTCTCACAAATTCGACAAGCCTGGGAAACTGGCCATGGCAAACTCCGGCCCAAACACCAACGGATGCCAATTTTTTATCACGGTAGCACCCACGCCGTGGCTCACAGGCAATCACACAATCTTTGGTGAGGTCGTCGAGGGACAGGAGATTGCCGACAAAATCTCCAAAGTCGCACGTGGCCCACAAGACAAGCCCAAGACACCTGTGGTCCTCGAATCCGTGACCATCGAGCGCGTTGCTTGAAGGAAATCTCTTGCTGAAAGATCAAAGCCCTCAACTCCGGTTGAGGGCTTTCCACTGCATTCGAATTGCACGATTTGGACGATGCGATGACGTCAACTGCTCGTCCCACACACTTCCAGAATTGCCGCCCCAAATTTCTCCACCTTTGCCGGGCCGATTCCATCGATCTCCAGCAGTTGCCGTGGGTTCTCCGGGCGGACGTGCGCCACTGCATACAAGGTTCGATCATGCAGGACGCAATAAGCCGGCACTCGCAGTTTCTTTGCCTCGGCGGCACGCCACTCTTTGAGTTGCGAGGCCAAAGAGGCTGCCTGCGCAGACAAATTTCCCGGATCGATTTGAGTTGCCCGTTCCTTCGCGAATTCGCTCGAACCAGTGCTTGCTGTTCCTCGGGGTGAATTCGCCTTCCCTGTCGGCCCGCGCTTCTTGCGATTCTCCTGATCGCGCCCGGCAAATTCCTCCACCACTCCGTCGCTGATGAGCAGTTCCGCGTGTGTTGTCGCGCGTGCTTCCAGCGCTGCCTCTGTCAGTCGGACTTTGCGAAACCGCCTAACCTCCCCATCCTTTTCGTACTCTGCATCCTCGATCGAGATCAGTCCCGCCCTTACCATTGCCTCTAAAAGTCCATCAAACTCGTCGCGGCTCATCGCGCCTGATGCGTCGAGACCGCGCTGCAACGTACCAGCTGCCTTGTACTCCACCGCCCGCAGCTCGGTCACAATCGCTCGCGACATCCGCAACTCTTCTGCCGATGGTCGTCGGAAGAGCCTTAACACTGCGCCGCCGGGATCACACACGTCACAAATGCCGCAAGGTCTGGATGCATCCGCCGCATCGCCGAAATGTCGTACCAGGGCTGCCATCCGGCATTCACTTGAAGCTGTGAACTGTACGACTTTTTCGATCTGCTCTGCGCGATACCTCGCTTGCACCGCGTAGGTTTTCTTCCATCCTGTCCCACCGACCTTGACGTTGCCGCCGAAATCCACCCGGGCGCCGCCGTGAATCTCCAGCTTTTCCAGCGCCTTGTCAAATTCCTCTTCGCTCAATTGCGACTGAGCACGCAATTCATCCACGGCACGCGCGTCGTCTTTCAAGCTGCGAAACACTTGTTCAAGATGTGCCGGCGGCGGATAGTCGCGATTCAAAAAGAAATCATGTGTCCGCTGGTCTGCATACGAATGCATCAAAAATGTCCGACTCGCAGATCCGTCGCGCCCCGCACGTCCAATTTCCTGGTAATAGCCCTCAAGGGTTGCCGGCAGTCCCGCGTGTATCACGGTGCGGATATCCGCCTTGTCGATCCCCATTCCAAACGCAATCGTCGCCACCACGACTTCGAGGGCACCAGCCTGAAACGCCCGCTGCACACGCTCGCGAGTCTCGGCATCCAGACCCGCGTGATACGCCGCCGTCGAAACCACTCCCGACAATTCTTCCGCGAGTGTCTCCGCCTGCCTTCGCGAAGTCGCATACACAATTGCCGGCCGCCTCAACGGATCGGCCAGCAGACTGCAGATCGTGCGCGCGCGTTGCGGTACTGGAATCTCAACCACTTCAATCGCCAGATTCTCGCGTCGGAATCCGTGAATGAACCGCTCGGGCGCAATCATTCCCAATTGCGACACGATGTCTGCCTGAACTGCCGGCGTAGCAGTCGCCGTGAGCGCCAGCATAGGTATCGTGCTCGACCCCTCTCGCAAAGCCGGCAGATACTGTCCCAGCATCCGGTAGTCGGGCCTGAAGTCGTGACCCCATTGTGAAATGCAATGGGCTTCATCAATTGCAATCAACACGGGTCGGCGCTTCGCCAGCATCTCTGGAAACCCAGGAACCCGGAGACGCTCCGGCGCGATAAACAGAAAATCCAGAGTGCCGGCCAAGTAGTCAGCGCACGCCTGCCGCGACATTCCGCGATCCAAACCTGAGTGAATTCGCGCTACGCGCAGCCCCAGCGAATCGAGCTTCGCTACCTGATCTTCCATCAGCGCGATCAGCGGCGAAATCACCAGTGCCGTCCCATGCAGCGCGATCGCAGGCAACTGATAGCAAAGTGACTTGCCGGCGCCAGTCGGCATCACCAGCAAGAGGTCGCGTCCCTCCACAGCAGCGCGGCACACCGGCTCCTGGTTCGCTTTGAACTGAGCAAACCCAAACACAGATTGAAGCAGATCAGCCAGATTCTCCGGATTTTGAACAGTCGTCAAAGGTGAGGGCCAACGCGTCGAAGAGCAACCAGAAATCCCTCTCTTGACTTTAGCGGATCGGACGAGAAAACACTCTCCACATTTCTGCACGTCTACGAATGCGCAACCCCATTACGCTGGGTGAGTCTTAGATATGAGAGGGCACAACCATGACCACACTCGGAGGAAACGTGGAGAGCAACGGTATTATCGATATTCCAAGCAATCACTCCGTCGACGAAACCGTGGATAAAGTGAGGAGTGTTCTATCCGCAAAAGGCGTTACGCTCTTCGCGCTGATAGACCATAGCGGTGAAGCAGAGAAGGTAGGAATGAGAATGCCTCCTACCAAGTTGCTCATCTTCGGGAACCCAAAAGCCGGCACCCCCATCATGCTCGCTTCGCCGAGGAGCGCAATCGATCTGCCGCTCAAGATTCTCGTCTGGCAAGATAACGCAGGAAAGGCCTGGCTCTCGTACAACAGCACACAGTATTTGAAAGAGCGTCACCATCTCCCGGATGAACTGCTCAAAAACATCGCGGTGGTCGAGGCTTTGGCCTCTACCGCAGCCAACTAGCTATTGACAATCGACGCGCGCTTTCATAGCGCGCGAGCGTCCGTTCGAAGCCGGTGGGCGTAGGATTCAAGCAACACCCTGCATCGGAGAAAGCGCACCTTGAAAAGCCCTTCCGTACGTCATGCATTGCCTGTTGCCCTGATCTTCATAGTCACCGCGGCTCTCGGCGCTCCCAAAGAAGATTATCTTTCCAGATACCAAGGAACTCCGTATCACGACGGCCACTACAACGGCGGCGCACAACAGATTCCCGGCAAGGTGATGTGCGCCTACTACGACCTGGGCGGAGAGGGTGTGGCTTATCACGATTCCGACGTTAAGAACAACGGCAGCGGCGCGCTAAATCCCGCCGACGGAACCTATCTGCACGAATTCCGAATGCACGACGGGGTCGACACGTCATATACGAAATTCAAGCTCGACCCGCAAATCGATGACACCAAATACGACAAAGCCCTTCCTCCCCCCGACCTGCTTTATGTTGGTTGGACCGAACCTGGAGAGTGGTTCAACATTACGGTAAAGGTGGCCGAAGCGGGCGAATACTCGGCTGACCTGCTTTATACCTCCAACCGCGGCGGCACCATTTCTCTGGACGTGAATGGCGGGCGGGTGGCCGGTCCGCTGACTATCGTTTCGACCTTTGATGCGGTCGATCCGGTGGCTTGGCGCCAGTGGCATCACTGGAATGTGGCTGAGAATCTCGTGAGACTTCGCCTTGCCCGTGGGCTAAACGTGATTACCGTTCGTATCCTAACGGAAGGACAGATGAACCTCGCCACACTCGATTTCAAGAAGGTGAACTGATCTTAATCGATTGAATACGCAATGTTTATGGCGAGACCGTTGCGTCCATTCTTTTGGTGCAATGCTTTCCCGTGCTTGGGGCCACTTCTCCCGACTCAGTGCCCCTTCTGTTTCTTGCCCTGGATTGGGGTAAATCACATGCAAGCGGCTTCAAAGGATGCCATAACAAGGCACTAACACTGGCGATAGCTCGCATGCATTCCTTGCCACCGTCAAATTTTGAAGCTATTACTCTTTTGCATCCAGAGTCATCTCAGTTCTTTCGAGTCACGACCTTAGTCAATAGAATTCATGCTATAGGTCGAATTTACCGGAGGCGGAATGATAGAGCAGAAAACCTGGATCGAAAAACTCTTGAAGTTCGGTTCCCCTAGATCCGATCGCCGATCTGTCAAGCAGTTCGCGGCTTACCGCTGGAACGGTTCCGCGTTGCAACAGCACTCGGTGAGAAATATAAGTCCGACCGGAGTTTACATCGTCACGGAAGAACGATGGGAGCCCGGCACGATTGTGTCTTTGACATTGCAGCGGGAAGGGTTTCTGGAGCCGAGTCCAGAGCGCCGGATCACGACACAGGCAAGAGTCGTGAGATGCGGTAAGGACGGCATGGGCCTGACATTTATCACGCCCGCGGGACCAGAGCAACAGAAATGGGAGACCTTGCTGGAGAGTTTGATCGAGCAAACCAAACCCGATATGACGGCGCTGGTTCGCATGGCCGAAGGCCTCGGATTTTTGAGTCGAGTATGTCCCCTGGGAGCTGACGAAGTGGGGGATTTGATTCGAGGAAGGCTCAGCAACCATAAAGTGGCGAATGCCTCAGGCATCGCTGTCAAAGCAAAAAAGCTGTTTGAGTCGGGACCCGCCAGCGGACAGAGACGCATCAAGGCGCCCCTACTTGTGCGAATTCTCGAAGATGGATCATGCACCGACGAAGACTGGCTCCATCATTTCTGGGGAGGCCTTCTGGCCACGTCTTGCACAGCCAATCGAAACGATGAATCGAATCTCGCCTTCATTGAGCTGTTCGGCCAACTGACGACCTTTCCAGTCCGCATCTTGACCGTAGTGTGCACGAGAGCAACAAAGGTGTTGTCGGCGTCTGGTTCGATATCCGCACAGCCTCTGGCCTGCAAAATCGAAGAGTTGATGCTCACAACCGGGTCGCGAGGGCTTCAGACCGATCGCGATCTCGACCGTCTGTCAGAGCTTGGATTGATTGGGAGAAGAAACGACAATTCTCTAACCTTATTGCCGAACGACGAAACTTATGTCACGCCCACGAGTCTGGGTTTGCAGCTTTTCGCGCGGTGTAATGGGCATCAAGTTCCGCAGGAATTTTATGCCTTGGAATCGCAGGACAAGCTGCCTCGCGCAAAATAAGTTAAGAGATTCCCTGTTTTTGTCCCCGTCGGGTGCTTTTGGGTAGACAACCGCTGCGAGAGCGGCAGTAAAAGGCATCGGCAAATCGGTAGGTTTCCGCGGTCCCGAACCTGATTTTCTCAGCTTTTGAGATTGTGGAAAACTCGGCCGAAACTCGATAAAAGTAGGATATTTCCCGCAATTTGCCTAAAATTACCTAAGATATGAATTGTGGACCCCCTTATCCACAAAAACACCCCTTTGCACGATTGACCCTGACTTTCAGGCTCCTTAGAGTCTGTAATCGAAGGGAAGAAATCTTCCCCGGGTTGCGTTTCGGCAAGGCCTGCCGACGCGGCCGGAATTATCAACTGATTTAGCCCTTTCCACCCGGAGTGAGCATGCTGAAACTGAAAAAAATCCACATCCTCGGCTTTAAGAGCTTCTGCGACCGAACGGAACTGACCGTCCCGGGAACAGGCATCGCTGTGGTCGTGGGGCCCAATGGCTGCGGCAAGTCAAACATCCTCGACGGAGTTAGCTGGGTACTGGGCGAGCAGAGTGCAAAAACGCTCCGGGGCACGCATATGCAGGATGTGATTTTTGCTGGGACCCGAGAGCGTAAGCCCCTTGGCATGGCAGAAGTCACACTGACAATGGTTGACCCGGAAGCCTACGAGGGACCAATTCCAGTGGAGCCTGACGTCGTCGTCGATCACGACGGCCCGGCCGACTGGGATGAGAACGAGTTGCGCCGCCAGAATGCCGTCGAAGCGGAGGAGATCATCTCTGCCGAACAGCCGGGGCAGGTACTCGAGGGCGACGGCGCGGAGCAGGCGGAACTACCGGCCACGACGGAGGGTGCGGAGTCTGCCGAAGGTCCCCAAGCCGTCGTTCTCAAGATTCGTCGACGCAAGTTCAATCGCACTCCGCAACGGGGCGAGATTGTGATCACGCGGCGGCTGTTCCGAACAGGTGAGAGCGAATACTTGCTGAACGGAAAGCTGTGCCGGCTGCGCGACATTCAGGACATCTTCATGGGCACCGGCCTGGGGCCGGAGAGCTACGCCATCATCGGGCAGGAGCGCATTGGGCAACTGCTCAGCTCAAAGCCGCACGATCGGCGCGCCATCATCGAAGAGGCTGCAGGAATTACACGGTTCAAGAACAAGAAGCGTCTGGCCGAATTGCGGCTCGAGAGCGCTAAGCAAAACCTGGCCCGCGTCGACGACATCTTCGAAGAAGTTACGCGGCAGATGAACAGCCTGAAGCGTCAGGCGTCGAAGGCGGAACGATTCGTTGCCGTTCGAGATGAATTGCGCAGCCGTTTGCGCGTGGTACTGGCGAGCCGCATGGCGCAAATGGACGGCGAACAAGCGCGTCTGCAACAGGAGATCTCCGGTCTGACAGAACGGATTGCCGGCAGCGCAGCCGAAATCGAAACCATGGAGACGAGCCAGCATACCCTGACCGAGCGCGGTTACGAACTGGACCACGAAGGCCAGGACGCTCAGAATCGGGCAAACAGCGCAGCGGTTGAGCTGGAGCGGGCAGCCGCGCGGGAACGCAGCAACGCAGAGCGCGTCAGCGAACTCGAAGCGCGGCTGGCTGCTGCCGGCGCCGAGCTTGAGCAGACGCAGACTCAACTTGGAGGTATCGCCGAAGAACGGACGCAGCAGCACAAATTTCTCGAGACAGCGGCAAGCGAGGCACGAGCATTTCACCAGAAGGTGGAGGCGCGGCAGCACGAGGCGCGTACAGCGGCTGAGGAAGTTTTCAGCGCAGAACGTCATCTCGAGGTGAATCGCCGCCATGCGATGCACCTGCTGAGCCTGGCTGGAAACGCGCGCAACAGCACCGCCCAGGCCGAAGAGAGCCTGGCGGCCCTAGAACGGGAAGCGGAGCGCCTCGAAGCGGAAATTCGCCAGTCCGCCAATGAGCAGGAGAGCCTTGGCGTGCAAAGTGGCCAGGCGCGGCTCCGGTTTGAGTCGGCTGCCGAGACGTTGAAGCGATTGGAAGTGGAGATTGCGGAGTTGCGCGAATCACTGCAGGCGAGGCGGAATGAAGAGAGCTCATTGCGCACCCGCGGTAATCAACTGCGAAGCGAACATGCCACACTGACGGGACGTCGCGATTCGCTGGAGTCTCTCATTCGGGATCACAGCTACTCCACCGAGACTGTGCGAAGGCTGTTGAAACCCGGTGCGCTTGCCAACGGAATGGCGCCTGTGGGCACGCTGGCCGATTTCATTGAAGTGAGCGGCGCTCATGAGGGCGTTGTCGATGAATTTCTTCGCGACGAACTGAACTACGTTGTCGTTAAGAGCTGGGGTGCTGCTGAAGAGGGTGTCCGAGTTTTGAAGTCGGGAGTAGACGGCAGGGCGACGTTCCTGATTCACGACTCCGCGCAGGAAAATCTGTTCAAAGAGACCGAATACGCGATCGCAGGGGCTGGTGTGACGCCTCTGAAGGATGCAATTCGTGTACTCAATGGATTTGGGCGCTCGCTGGAAGTGATTCTGCCAAAGCTCCGGGACGGCTACCTGGTGGAGACGGCCGCGCTGGCTCAGAGTCTGGCCAGTGAGCACTCACATGCCTACTTCCTGACGCCGGAGGGCGAGTGCTTTCACAGTGCAACCGTCACAGGAGGCAAGCCGGCGAGCGCAGGCCCGTTGGCACTGAAAGCGGGAATTGCGCGAGACCGAAGGCCGCCTGGGACTGTTGGAGAGCGATCTCGCACAGACCGACATGGAAGCCGCCGCTCTCAACCGAACCATCGAAGACCTGACAGCCCAATTGGAAGCGAGGAGCGAGGAGCGCCGAGTCGCTGAGCGCGATGCCGCAGATCAAGGCGCCGCACTGAAGCAGATGGAATCTGAGGCTCAGCGCATCGAACGGCGCCTGCAGGAATGGACCCTGCAAGCCGCACGCAACAAAGAAGCACGCGAGGCCAAGCACTCTGTCATTGAGCAAAAGCGCGAAGAGGCAGTGCGTCTCGAGGGGGAGCGCACCACGGCAGAGGCGACCTTGGAACAGTTGCAGACGCAGCTCTCTGCCTTGCGGCAACAACGCGAGGCTCTGCAGGTCGAGGCCGCGCAACTGACCGCCGAGTTGGCTGGCCTTGAAGAGCGCCGGCGCGGTGCAGAGGCTGCGTTCCAGCGCATCGATCGCCTCCACGCGGATTTAGAGCGCCGTGTGTTGGCCATTCAGCAGCAACGTGCGGCTGCCGAAGCCGAACGGGAGCAACGCATTCGTGAGAGTGCCGATCTTGCGCAGCGCGAGTTGGAATTGACGGCCTCGCGGGCGGAAGCACTGGCGCAGGCCGAAGCGGTAGCGAGCCAGGCGCTTGCTCTCCGCCAGCAACTGGCATTGATGGAGACACAATTGAAGGCCGGCAGGATCGCGATTGACCAGTTACGGGAGGATCGCGGCAAGCGCGCCAGTGAGGCGGCAAAGCTGACTTCAGACCTCGAGCACCTTGAGGCAAGTTGCCTGACTGAGGTCAATGTCGAGGCTGTAACTCTAAGGGCCGATGCGGATGTTGCGCGGATTGCAGGAGAAGAACTGGGCGTCGAAGAGGAGACCTGCCGGACTTTGCGACAAAGAATCGAGCAGATGGGCCCGGTAAACATGATGGCCCTCGAGGAATACAAAGAAACGGCGGATCGTCACGGATTCCTTGAGACCCAACGCAGAGACTTGGTGGAATCGATCGAAAACACTCAGGAGACAATCAAGGAAATCGACCAGATTTCGCGGACGAAGTTTGACGAAGCATTTGCCCGGATCAACGAGAATTTTGCGCAGGTCTTCACGCGGCTGTTCCATGGTGGACAGGCCTTCCTCCGGCTTACAGACGTGGAGAACCAGGCAGAGAGCGGACTTGAGATCGTGGCCTCACCGCCGGGAAAGAAACTTCAGAATGTTCTGTTGCTTTCGGGCGGCGAAAAGGCATTGACCGCTCTGGCCCTGCTAGTCGGCATATTCCAGTTCCAACCAAGCCCATTCTGCGTGCTCGACGAAGTAGATGCGGCGCTGGACGAAACCAATGTCGGCCGTCTTGCCGATCTGCTGCACTCACTGAGCAAGGAGACACAGTTCCTGCTGGTGACACACTCGAAACGCATGATGCATGCCGCCGACATCATTTACGGCGTAACCATGCAGGAGCCCGGGGTATCGAAGGTCGTCAGCGTGCGCCTGGCAGGCCACGAGCAGCAACGCGCCACGGCGTAGGAATTTCACTTCTCTTTCGCATTGATCGCTAACGTGAATCAATGAACTCGGTTGGGTCCGCCTGGATGGTATGAATGCCTTTTGACGTCATCATCCTGGGACTGGGTGCGATGGGGAGCGCTGGTGCGTACCATCTTGCCACTCGCGGCAATAGAGTGCTGGGGATCGAGCAATTCACGTCGCCGCACGATAAGGGTTCTTCGCACGGCGGATCGCGCATGATTCGCCAGGCCTATTTCGAGAGCCCTGACTACATCCCACTCGTGCTGCGAGCTTATGAGCTTTGGCGAAAGCTCGAGGGAGACACTGGCACTCAGTTGCTGCACATTACCGGCGGAATGAATATCGGCTCGGTAGACGGCTCGCTTGTGACTCGCACCATTGCAGCAGCCAAGCGTCACTCGATTCCCTTCGATGTGTTGGAGGAGCGCGAGATTTGCAAGCGGTTCCCTGTCGTCGTTCCGCAACCCGGCGATGTTGCAGTCTACGAGAAGAACGCGGGATACCTGTTCCCAGAGGAATGCATCCGTGCGCACCTTAAGCTCGCTGCAGGCGCCGGAGCCCAACTTTTGTTTGAGGAAAGTGCCCTTTCGTGGTCTGCGGAGGGGGACCACGTCGAGGTTCGCACCAGCAAAGGCGTATACAGTGCCGGACATCTGGTGATTACGGCGGGGCCGTGGGCCAACCAGTCGTTGCAGGGACTTTTTCCGTTGCGCATTACCCGGCAGGTGATGGCCTGGATTCAGCCACGGGGCGGCGTTGCTCCCTTCCTGGCGCAGAATTTTCCAGTTTTTCTCTGCGAGGATATTGACGGCGGCGCTCCGAGCTATGGTTTTCCCGCGATCGACGGACCGGGCGGCGGAATCAAGGTGGCCATCCACGGCAGCGACAACGTGTGTACCCCCGAGACGGTTGACCGTTCGATTCACGCATCGGATATCCAGAAAATTCTCCGGCAACTGAAGGTTCGCATGCCGGCACTGGATGGAGAGCTATTGCGAGCGCAGACGTGCCTTTACACCATGTCGCCCGACGAACACTTTGTGATCGGGATTCATCCCAGGTTCGCGTCGTGCACGGTTGCGTGCGGCTTTTCGGGGCATGGTTTCAAGTTTGCCAGCGTGGTGGGCGAGATACTTGCCGACCTGGCAACGATGGGCACAACTGCGCATCCTATTGCACTGTTCTCACCGAAGCGTTTTACGGTCTGATGGGTCAGGACTTGATTCTGAAAATGTCGGTGTTGAAGTAGAGGATCCTGTGGCCTGTTCACGAGAGCTTTGAGGCACGTAAAAATCGCCCCCGAAGGAGAACTTCTCTCCGGAGGCGCTTGATCTATCAAGATAAAGACGGGGACCAGTAGCCGGCACTGGAGGTCGGTAGTACGCGGCTACTGGCGATCCCTATACAAACGAAGTCAGCCGCGGCTTCCCCTTTCCACTGCTGCCTCGTGTCGCCCGGCTCAAAGGAGACCTTCTTGCTGCTCCCGAACCATGTTGACAATTGAAGTTTCTCCCAACTTCCTATCGAGGTCCGTGACAGCCGTCACAGGCCTTTGTGGATTTTTTGGAGGCCCCAATTTTCCGCTCGACCGACCTTCCAAAGGATCCATCGGGCGGTTTGACAAATCATGAGCCGCACCGGAGAATCGGAGATTCAGTTCCGCCGAGGTACGACCTCTCAATGACAGCTCTCACCACAACGAATCTGGGCACAACACCGCTTATTGGGCGCGGAAAAGTACGCGATTTATATGCCGTGGACGATTCTCTTTTGCTGGTAGCCACGGACCGCATTTCGGCATTCGATCATGTTCTTGGCACCGGTATTCCTGGGAAAGGGAAGATACTGACGCAGATCTCGCTGTTCTGGTTTGATCTGCTCTCGGACCTCGTTCCCAATCACCTGATCACCGCCAACCTCGACGAGTTCCCTGCCTCGCTGAAGCCCTATTCGGATCAATTACGGGGACGATCGATGTTGGTCAAGCGCGCGCAGATGTTTCCGGTGGAGTGCGTGGCGCGCGGTTATCTGGCAGGGTCGGGCTGGAAGGAGTACAAGGCGAGCGGCACTGTGTGTGGCATTCCATTGCCTGTCGGCCTCCTGGATGGGTCGAGGCTGCCTGAGCCGCTCTTTACCCCATCGACAAAGAGCCAAGATGGGACGCATGACGAAAATATTCCCTTCGCGGCGGTTGAGAAGCAGGTGGGGGCCGATGTGGCGCACGAACTGCGGCGTCTTACCCTTGCGATCTACCGAAAAGCTGCCGATCATGCCGAATCGCGTGGATTAATCCTGGCGGATACGAAGTTTGAGTTCGGAGCAACGGCCAATGGAATTGTGCTTGCCGATGAAGTGCTTACGCCGGATTCTTCGCGTTTTTGGGAAGGTTCCGCTTGGAAGCCTGGCGGGGCTCAGCCGTCGTTCGACAAACAATTCGTGCGCGACTATCTTGAGAGCATTCAGTGGAACAAACAGGCTCCCGCACCCAGTCTTCCCGATGACGTTGTGGAGCGTACTCTTGCGAAATACCTGGAGGCTTTTCGCCGGCTGACGGGAAAAGACCTCAATCTGGCTTAGTCGAAACGGTGCATCTGATGACGTTAGTGGATTGGATGATCGTGGCAATTCTCGCAGCGGGAGTTCTCGCCGGGATCGCGCGCGGTTTCTTTCGTTCTGCATTTTCGCTGGGCGGCCTGCTGGTTGGCCTGGCATTGGCGGCGTGGAACTATGGCCGGATTGCCGCACCGCTCAAGCACGTCATCCATTCCAACGAAGCTGCGAATGCCGTCGCCTTTCTTTTAATCGCGTTGCTGGTGATGATCGCTGCCGCCATCCTTGGTTCGCTGCTGGCAAAGTTCTTTCAAAAAGTCGGCCTGGGATGTTTGGACAGGTTGGCTGGGGCGATTTTCGGCTTGTTTCAAGGAGCACTCTTTGTCACGGTCTGCATTCTTGTGACCGTAGCGTTCTATCCAAATGCAGAATGGTTATCTCAATCGAGGTTACCGAGGTATTTCTTTGGTGCACTCCATGTGAGCATTCAAGTAACCCCATCAAAACTTTCCGAGAGTGTACGGAAGGAATTGAAGGTGCTAGAACAGGAATCACCCTCGTGGATGCATTCAAATAAAAAGTAGGTCGAATTTTTTGGCAGGCGAGAGTCTGCCGGATGTGGCAATCTAGTAAAGCAAGAGGTTCACGTGAGACGAGACCTGGACAGCCTGGTAACACAGATGCACTCCACCGGCATTCGCTACGAGGACGCCGTGCGGGAATTCAAAAGACAGTATCTACGCGAAGTGCTGGCGGCAAACCGGGGGAACCAGTGCAAGGCGGCTGAGGAGTTGGGAATTCACCGCAACACCCTGAGCCGCACCATGGCCGAATTGGGCATAAGTCTTGCGGAAGTTCGCGCCGCGCTCAAGCGTCCGCCACGCAGCGAACGTCCTATATTTGGAGCGGCACGCCAGGGCAACCGCCAGGGCTGATCGCTCCCCGGAGAGCATGCAGACAATTCAGCAGAACAACGAAGCACGCACCGCGATTCAGGCGGGGTTTGCCTGGGATCGGCAGGATGCATACTTGTTCGACATCGACGGCACGCTGCTGCGGAGCCGCGACCGGATTCACGTCGACTCGTTTGTGCGCACCGTCAAACATGTAACTGGGTTTGAGGTCTCGCTCGCTGGAGTCGCACTAGCAGGAAACACCGATACTGGCATTCTGCGTGAGGCCTGCGCGCTTGCAGGCATTCCTGCGGGCGTGCTGGAACCGCAGGTTGCTGCCATCCTTGAAGGAATGTGCAGCAATGTGGCCGGTCGGCGCCATGAACTTGACCTGGTGTTAATGCCTGGAGTTCCTGAGACGCTCCGGCATCTTGCACAGATCGGAGCGCTGCTCGGTGTAGCCACAGGCAATCTGGAGATGATTGGGTGGATCAAGATTGAGCAAGCTGGGTTGCGGGAGTGGTTTCGCTTTGGAGGTTTCAGTGACCAGTTCCCTGTTCGATCTGAGTTGGTCGGCGATGCAGCGAGCAAGGCACGCGAGCTGGCGGGCCCTCAGGCGCGAGTCTGTGTGGTGGGAGACACTCCGCGAGACATCGAAGCGGCACACACCAATGGGCTCCCGGTAATCGCGGTGGCGACCGGCCATTTCAATTTTGATGCACTACTCAAAGAGGAGCCTGAGGTGTGCACAACTTCCCTTGCCGACTTGCTCGCTGCAACTCAGGGCGCTCTATGAAGAATCTATTGATCAGAAAGGGCGCGTTCGCTGTGGCGATCCTGCTGGCGGTTTCCGCAGCCGGAGCAGACGGGCAGCAGGCGACTCCGCCAAGATCAGACCAAATGCTTCGCAAGTGAGTGGCGCGCAATCTGCTGCCCAACAGACCTTCGAGCACTGAGAAGACGAAGCCGGTAAGTGGGAAAGATCGCAGACGCGCGGCCAAGCTCTTCATCGAAGCCACCAAGCTTTTTGAGCAAGAGCAATTTGATAGCGCATTACGGGATTACGAGAAGGCCGTGGCGCTCGACCCAACGAACGTGAACTACAGTGCTGCGGCAAAAGTGGCAAGAAGTCACGCCGTCACGGAATTGCTCCAGGTCGCAGCCAAAGCGCGCATGGGCAAAGACGTTGCGGCAGAGCGTGCCGCGCTGGAGCGGGCCGCGGAACTCGATCCGCAAAACGAACAAGCAGCGGAGCACCTGCGCCGCATGGCCGATGACGCGACGGCGGGACATCCGAAAGCCGTCTATGAACAGGCGGCAAGCTCGCTGGGCGGAACCCCCACCCTGGAGCCGATCGCTGGGAAGCACAGCTTTCACCTTCGCTCTGACAGGCGGCAGATGATCCAGACTGTCTTCAGATCTTATGGGATTGAAGCTTCCGTAGATCAGAGCGTGTCGGGCTCGTCGGTAAAGCTGGACGTCGATGATGTCGGGTTCGAGCAAGCCGTGCAGGCGGTGGGCATGGTGACGTCAACCTTTATGGTTCCGCTGGACGCTCATCGAGTTGTTGTCGCGCGCGATACCCGCGAGAATCGCCTGCAATTCACGCGACTGGAACTGGAAACGATCTATCTCGGGGGCCTGACGGCTGCCGAGATGACCGAGGTCGGCAACCTTGCCAAGAATGTCTTCCAGGTTCAGCAGGTTGCTGTCGATCAAACCTCTGGAACCTTGACCGTTCGAGCCGCGCCAAACACACTCAACGCATTCAACAATACCCTGCGTGTACTTCTTGACGGTCGGAGCCAGGTGCTGCTTGAGGTGAGACTGATACAACTTGCTCAATTGAACCAACGCAATATAGGTGTACAGCTTCCACAGCAGGTCACGGCATTCAATGTTTTCTCAGAAGAACAGGCCATCCTGAACGCAAACCAGGCGCTTGTGCAGCAGATTATTGCGTCCGGTCTGGCTGCTCCCGGAGATACACTCGCAATTCTCGGAATCCTGCTTGCCTCGGGCCAGGTCTCGAGCGCCATCTTCTCGAATGGGTTTGTGCTCGTAGGTGGAGGCATCACGGCGACCGGCATCTCTCCGACTCCCGCTACGCTGAACCTGAGTTTGAATTCCTCCGAGTCGCGCGAACTGGACAACATTCAATTGCGGCTTGGCGACGGTGAGGCAGGTACGCTGAAAACCGGCATGCGTTATCCGATCACGACTTCGTCTTTCTCGAACCTGGGAGCCGGCGGCATCAACATTCCGGGGCTTTCGAGCGCGGGCAGCTCGAGCAGCCTGCAGTCGATCATCTCTTCTCTGACGGGCAATTCAACGACAATTCCTCAAATCGAGTATCAGGACCTGGGGCTGACCTTGAAAGCCACACCGCGAGTAATTCGAAGTGGTGAGGTCGCACTCACGATGGATATGAAGATCACCGCTCTTGCCGGCGGTTCCCTGAATGGAGTGCCAGTGCTGAATAACCGCAGCTATTCTGGAGCGGTTACGGTAAAGGATGGCCAGGGAGTGGTTCTGGTAAGCCAGGTCGATAAGCAAGAGAGCCGCGCCCTGAGTGGCCTGCCCACCATCTCCGAGATCCCGGGCTTCAATGATGTGGCCTCCAACAAGGAGACGGAGCAAAACTATGCAAGTTTGCTGATTGTCATCACGCCGCATGTGATTCGCGGAACTCAAGCGGCGGGACGAACACCAATGATGCGAGTGGAACGAGGCCGGACCGGTCAATAGCTTTCGGGGGCAACGCGTGAGCGATGAATCGCGAAATCAAAGCCCCGGCAGTGAATCTACACGCATGCCGGGGCTTTGATGGACACAATAGTTATTGTGCGATGCCGTCGAGCTTGGACTGGAAGAGAATGATCTGCTTTAGCGTCTCGTAGGGCGCGTTGGCCGGGACCTGACGCCCATTGATAACAAGAATGGGCACAGATGAGATGTTGAGGTCCTGGCTGAGTTGGACAGAGGCGTCGACCGTTGCCTTGGCCTCAGGAGTCGCAGCGCATGCAGCGATCTTCGACGGAACAAGTCCTGCTTTGGTGACCGCACTGTTCAACGTGAGGGTGGCACCATCGGGTGTATTGAGCCCGTCCTGGCCATCAAATACTGCAGCCGCAAATTGGAAGAATGCCGCGCTTCCCGCCTCTTTGGCAACGCAAACACCATAAGCGGCCGCGAGCGTAGCTTCGGGGTGAATGGTCGCCAGAGGGTCGCTCTGGAAGACGATGCGCGCCTTGGGAAAATCTGCAACGAGCTTGTCCATGTTGGCCTGAGCGGCTTTGCAATGAGGGCATTGAAAATCCGCGAATTCGACCAGTTCAAGGTCCTTTGCGGCGGCGCCGCGATAAGGGCCGTTGGCGCGCTGCTGCAACATTGCGCGGTACTCTGCAAAAGGCTTTTCACCGAAGGGGATGATCTTGTCGTTGACGATGATGTGTTTTCCATCGGGCGTTGTGAAGAAGGCAAAGCGGTAGGGTTGTTGTTTTCCCGCTCTGTCGCCGATCAAAACTACGACCCTGCTGATGCCCTCAATCTGGGTTTTTGTGATCGCCTGCACCTGCCACTTGTTGTTCTCGTCGAATCCGAGGTTGGCATCCATGAAGGCATTCACAACTTCTTTAGTGGGCGACGCGGCGGTAAAGTCGGCTGGATCCGGCTTTGGAAACTCAATAGGAGCCGCTGGGGCCTGCGCCTGTGGAGTTGGCGCCGGCGCCGGCGAAGACGGCGCATCCTGCTGGGCACTGACCTTGGAAATTGGGAGGAAAAGGGCAACCAGCATTGCAGCACTGGCAAGACGAGCAGACGGACGGATCAAGCGTATCTCCTTCAATGACGGGAAGCTTCCCCGCCTTCTAGCTTATACCTGAACTTTGACGGCAATGGGAAACCGGCGGCCCATGCCAAACGACTTGGAAGTCACCTTCAATACGGGCGCGGCCTGCTGGCGTTTGTATTCAGAACGCTCCACCAATCGCACCACCTGTTTGACGAGTTCCAGTGGGAAACCGTTTTTCTCGGCAATGTGTTCCGGAGTTTCATAGCGTTCCACATACGCCTCAAGAATTGGATCGAGCACCTCGTAGGGCGGCAATGAGTCCGTGTCCTTCTGGTCTGGACGCAGTTCTGCAGACGGCGGTTTTTCGAGAATCGCTGGAGGAATAATTTCCCGTTCGCGATTGAGCCACCGGGATACAGCATAAACGCGGGTCTTTACCAAATCTCCAATCACTGCAAGGGCACCGACCATATCTCCGTAGAGCGTGCAATAACCTACGGCCATTTCGGACTTATTCCCTGTTGTAAGCACAAGCGCGGAATACTTGTTTGACAAGGCCATGAGCAGATTGCCGCGAATCCGTGACTGAATATTTTCTTCTGTAATATCGGGAGCCAAACCCGCGAACAGAGGATCCAGTGCACTCGTGAATTCCTTGAAGAGATCGCTAATGCCGATGATTTCGAATCGGATTCCGAGGTTTGCAGCGAGCTTCCGACTGTCGTCAATCGATCCTGCAGAAGAGTACGGACTGGGCATGCCGATGCCGAGAACATTCTCTTTACCGAGCGCCTCAGCGGCAACAGCCGCAACGAGAGCAGAATCGATTCCGCCGCTCAGTGCGACAAGGACCTTACTGAAGCCGCATTTGCGCACGTAGTCCCGGGTGCCGAGCACAAGGGCACGATAGGCGGCTTCTGCTTCATCCTCTGCCGGCTCAGGGATTGCGAGAGCATTGAAAGGATCGACAAGCACCAAGTCCTCTTCGAACGAAGCAGCCTGGGCCACGAGTTCTCCGCGAGCGTTGATCGCCATTGAAGAGCCGTCGAAAAGAAGGCTATCGTTGCCGCCTACCTGGTTGCACATGAGTACGGGAATGCCGTCCCGTCGGGCAATGGCCGCGAGCATGTGCCGGCGTACCCCGCGCTTTGCGTGCCAGAAAGGAGAGGAAGAAAGGTTAATGTGGGCGGCTGGATTCTGGCGCATCAACTCTTCCATCGGGTCAGAAGCGTAGAGGCGACGCGGCCAGAAATTCTTGTCGTTCCATGCGTCTTCGCAGATGGTAACGGCGAGGCGAATACTGTCGAGTTCGACAACCTGCTGGCTGCCCGAAGGCGAGAAGTAACGTTGCTCGTCGAAGACGTCATAGAACGGCAACAGACGCTTGTGTTGCTCAAGCAGCAAGTTGCCGCGATCGACAAGGACGGCGGCGTTTACGGCCGGCTTGCCCGCCTCGGATGGCGCCTGCAGTGCCACACCGGCCAGAACGGCAGTTGACAAATCGCGCGTGGCAGAAGCCAACTCATCCACAGCCGTTCGGCAACGGGCCAGGAAGCTGGGCTTCTCAAGAAAATCGGCAGGAGGATAACCGCAGATCACCAACTCTGAAAATACGGTTAGGCGTGCGCCCTGCTCCGCAGCGCGACGGGCGGTTGCGATAATTTTTTCCAGATTGCCGGTGAAATCTCCGACCGTGGGATTGATCTGGGCCAGTGCGATCTTCACACGTTCAGTTTAATTCAACAAAGCGAGAGTGCCGCCTCAATGCGAAGAGGCTCGCAAATGTGTTCGATCTTGTGTTACGTGCCGGTCCCGGAGAAGACGACGCCGATGGTACGCACGATGATCTTTAAATCAAGCCACATGCTCCAATTCTCGATGTAAGTAACATCAAGCGAGACATAGCTATCAAACGATGGATCCTGGCGGCCTTGCACCTGCCAGAGACCAGTGATACCCGGGGTAACATCAAGGCGACGCAGATGGTTCAGCTTGTATTCCATCACTTCGCTGGCAATCGGCGGCCTCGGACCTACAACACTCATATCGCCGCGCAGGACATTGAGGAACTGGGGCAACTCGTCAAGCGAGTATTTGCGAAGGAAACGACCCACCCGTGTGATACGTGGATCGTTGGTGATTTTGAAAAGAACGCCATCGCGCTCATTCATGTGCATCACGTCGGCACGCCGTTTTTCTGCATCGCGAACCATGGTTCGGAATTTGAAACAGCGGAAAACACGCCCCTTCTTGCCAATGCGCTCAGAGGCGTAGAAGACCGGCCCCCTGGATTCAATCTTGATTGCAATCGCGATCGCAAGAATGAACGGAAAAAGGACGAGGAGAAGCAACGTGGAAAATGTGACATCCAGGACGCGCTTCAGCATCAGGCCAAGTTCCGGCACATGTCCACGATGCAAGGGAATAGTCGGAAATTGACCGATGTATTCGATTGGGCTATTCCAGGCGAGACCGTCATACATATCCGGCACTACGCGCAGGTCGACTCCATGCCGGCGCGCTTTGTCGAGCACGTCTTGAATGATCCCTCGCTCACATTGCGTGGTGAATAATATCTCGTCAACGAACTGCTTGCGAGCATGCTGGAAGAGCGTGTCGAGGGTGCCAACGACATCACCTGTGCTGGACATGATGCGCGATGAAGTTCCGGGAAACTCGATGAATCCTTTGAATGTGTACCCGAGGTGTCGAATGCTTTCGAGGTGGTGGCGCAGGGCATGCGCTTCAGGTCCAGTTCCCACGATGAGTACGTTACGAGTGTCCTGTCCCCGGTCGAACCTGCGATAAAGCATGCTGCGGTAAATGAATCTTCGCAGACTCAAAGCGAAAGTGACCAGGCCAACCGTGATAAGGACGACCCGACGGGGAATGTCTTCTGCACCAACAAGGTAGAGCGTTCCTGTCAGCAGCAGGCCCGACGTGAAACAAACCTGGACGCTTAAACGCTGTTCGTGAAGGAAGCTGCTCAGCCGGGTGGGCGCATAAAGATTCATCCGACGGCTGGAAACGATGATGCAGATTGTGAAGCCACAGAGGAGTGCGAGGAGAAGACCCATCGAACGGCCTTCAAATAATGTGCCGCGATAAAAAGCTCTGGCGCCAACCACTGGGCCTGTGTGGCGTTCGTAAATTGTTGCCACGGCAGCAGAAACCAGGATGGTGACCGCGTCAAGAAACATCCACAGCTTGACCTTGCCAATCGAATTTCGCCGCGAACTCTCTGCGACCTCACTGGGCCATTCAGAAGGCGAAACCGATGCGGATAGTCTTTGCCAAAAATCAGATGTTGCCATATGCGTTCCGTAAACCTCAGGAGCTCATTTGGACTACGGGGAAATTTCGGGTTACTTGTCAGACTGAACCGCACATTGAGAAGGGGCAATCAAGTGCAACGTGGATAACTCTGCTGTAGCTGCTTGATTTGAAGCACTCTCGACTGTGTGGGTTGCTTACCGTCGTTCAGCGCTGGTTTTGCCGTTTGGGGAAAGGCCGTAATTCGTTTCTCTCACGGCCAGGGCCAGAGTCGTTCCGATTCAGAGAAAGAAAAATAAGACAGACAGCGACATGCTTCAGGGAAGACTGGTTTCGCCCGACGATCCACTAACGCCGGTCACTCTTGGTCGGGCATTCGTCAGGCAACGACAAGCCGATTGTACCATTTCATAACTAGCCGGGAAGGTTACTTTCGGGATGCGTCTCGTCTGTCCTGAGGGCATAACCTCTTCAGTTGGATCCGAATGGGTCGGCATGGATCCGAATGCGTCGGCAGCAAATGATAAAAAACAGGGCATCCTTTGTTACTAAATCGTTAATTGTCACGTGACGGGAAGTTCATACGCATCGAGCGTCAGAAATTGCTGAATATTCGGGTCGGAAGACGCTAAAAACCCAGAGAGAGGGCCGAAAAATGCTGCCTTTCCATCGTGCAAGAACAGCACGCTGTCAGCGAGCCGTTCCGCGAAGCGCATGTCGTGGGTCACAACGATGCTGGTGAAGCCAAGCTGCTTTTTGAGCCGCTGGATGATGCCACCGAGACGGCGAGCGATGATGGGGTCAACCATGGTTGTCGGCTCGTCGTAGAGGACGACTTCGGGCTGAGAGGCAAGCGCGCGTGCGATCGCCACTGCCCGGCGGCGGCCCGTGGAGAGGCTGGCCGGGAGCGCGTCCGAAACGTCTTCGGCGCCTACCAGGCCAATCAGGCGTTCCACAATCTGCTGGATCTGATCCTCGTCGAGACCACCTCGCTCCCGCAGTGGGAATGCGACATTTTCGCGAACGGTCAGAGAGTCAAACAATGCCCCGTTTTGGAAGACCATGGTCACTCTCTTGCGGATCTCCTGCATTCCTTCTTCCGTGACGCCGTTTATCTCCTCGCCATCGACGCGGATGGAGCCGACCTGCGGCTTTAAGAAGCCCATCAGGATTCGCAAGGCAACGGATTTTCCCACGCCGCTTCTGCCGAGAATACAGAGCGTTTCTCCGCGATTCACGACGAAGCTGACGTTGTCGAGCACGCGACGCTCGCCAAACCACATGGAGACATGGCTGAACGAGATCATGGGCCGAGGGGATGATTCCTCAGTTCCCTCAGGCGCAGTGGGCTTATCGCCCACGATGTCGGCCAGAACTTCGCCGGTAATTTCAGGCAGTTCCTCGGGAATCTCGGGTTGGAGAGAAGGATCGGACGTGGCCACGAAGTTAGCTTACCGGAAGCCGCCTGGCGGTAAGAGCCTCAGCCCGCGCCAGGTCGTGCTTGCTGTTGACATTCAGAAACCAGAGAGCAGCAGGAATCCCCTCGGGATGGCTGATCTGGCACGATTGAACCAGCGGCTCCACAGGGAGCACTGCAACTCGCTGATTTAACGATGCTTCGGTCATTTTAAAGGCCGAAAAACAGCCTCGGTTGCCGCTTTCGAGTTGCGATTGAAGAATCGGCAACGCGGAGCGATGAATCACCGCGGGAAAAGTTTGCGCGAAGCCGTTGATCGATGGAACGGTAATAATCGCGCCCGTGATCGTGGCGTGATGAAGAAGGTAGGCGATCAAGGATGAGGGAAGCAGGGGTAGATCGACCGGGATAAAAACCGAGCGCGACGTGGTCGACGAAGCGAGCGCGGAACAGATTCCGGCAAGAGGGCCGAGGCCTGTTTGCGACGCGAGGTCTTCAACCACGGGAGCGAAAGACGCCAAGCCTGAGCGAGCCCCGGCGATCGACACTTTCAGTCCTGCCGCGCTCAGGATGCCCAGAGCGTGGACGATGAGCGGCTGGCCGGCGAACGGAACGAGGGCTTTGTCATGGCCCATTCGGCTGGATTGCCCTCCGGCGAGAACGAATCCCTCCGCATCACAATCCGGGTCGCCGGTGGGCAGCGTCAACGGCCGGCCTCCTCCATAAATCGAATCAAGGATTGAATTCCAAGCTCGAAGTTCTTCAAATTGAACTTCTCGTTGGGAGCATGAAGGTTGTCGTCGGGGAGCCCGAAGCCCATCATCACACTGGGCAGACCCAGATGACGAGCAAAGTCGCCGACGATGGGAATGGAGCCGCCGGAGCGAATGAAGACGGTGTCGCGGCCCCAGACCTCGTGCAGGGCCTGGGTAGCGGCCTGAATGTATGGGTTGTCGACGGGAATGAGGCAGGGATCGCCGGAATGAATCAGCCGGACGTCGATGTCGACGCCAGCGGGGGCGATCTTTTCCACGTAGCTCTTGTATTGGGCGAAGGACTTTGTGGGGGTCATACCGGGAACGAGGCGCATGGAGACCTTGGCGAGGGCTTTCGCTGGAATGACAGTTTTGGCTCCTGCGCCGGTGAAGCCTCCGGGAATGCCATGCACATCGAGCGTCGGTCGGGCCCAGGTGCGCTCGAGAACGCTGAATCCTTCTTCTCCAACAAGCTGTCGGGAACCAACCTCCGCGATGCGATAGTGTTCCTCGTCAAACGGAAGACTGCGCCATGCTGCCAGTTCTTCGGGACTGGGCGGGATGATGTCGTCGTAGAAGCCGGGAATCAGAATGCGGCCGTTTTCGTCTTTGAGGCGCGCGAGGATCTGGGCGAGAGAGACGAAGGCATTGGGGGCCGCGCCACCGTACATGCCAGAGTGGAGATCGGATTTCGCACCGCGAACTTCGATTTCGGTGTAGATCATGCCGCGGAGACCGACGCACAGTGTCGGCAGGCCGGGCGCGAAGAGCTCGGTATCGGAGACGAGCGCGAAGTCGGCTTTCAGCTCGGGTGGTTTTGAGGCGACATAGTGCGCGATTCCCTCCCCTCCCACTTCTTCTTCGCCTTCGAAGATGACACGCACGTTAAGGGGCAGCGACTTGTTCGCAGCGAGCAGCGACTCCAGTGCTTTGACCTGGGCCCAAACCTGACCTTTGTCGTCGACGGCGCCGCGGGCGTAGAGGTTGCCATTGCGTTCTGCGGGCTCGAAGGGAGGCGAAAGCCATTCGTCGAGCGGGTCGGCGGGCTGTACGTCGTAGTGTCCGTAGACCAGCACGGTGGGTTTGGACACGGCGTGAAGCCAATCGGCGTAGACGAGTGGATGACCCTCGGTCTCGATGATGCGGGCGTGTTCCATGCCGATGCGGGTCAGCTCGGCGGAAAGCGTTTCGGCAGCGCGACGGCAATCGGCGTTGTGCTCGGGCAATGTGGAGATCGACGGAATGCGAAGAAGGTCTTTGAGTTCGTCAAGAAAACGCGGATGGTTCTTGCGGGCAAAGTCTACAGCGGACGAGGACATACGAAGCGCTCCTGTAAGTAGTCAACAAACGAGTATAGGCGCTGCCGTCTGATCCTATCCGCCGTGCTTGTTTAAAACAGGGTGTTTCACAAAACCTCGTAATTATCGGCAAATTTCCACAGAAATATTTATTTTTGACCGGGGGGTGGTACCTCTCCGAGCGATCTCGGATGCCCGGGTCTTCCGCCCAGGAGATTGCCATATCTATCGTGCGCCATTTGGGGTTAATGATCTGCAAAGTGGAAGAATTTATTTTGATGCGGTGCAGCGCGAAGTCTGATGGCGCGAATGCTGACGACAAGAAGATCCTGCAGGATGCGTGTGAGGGTGGTCGAGATACCTCGAGAAGCAAGTGAGGTGAGATCAGCGAACCCAGAAACAGTCTCGACGTGCTCACCGAATAACGGTGCTGACGTAGTGGCCGATATAGTACGGCCACAACACGATGGCGAAGACGCCCTTCCAGAAACTAAGGTGCAGAAATCCAATCGAGAAGAGCCAGGCGGCAAACCAGATGCCGCCGACAAAGGTGTGCTGGACGATTCGAATCTTTGGCGTTTTGTTCTCTTGCTCATTCGTAGCCATATTCATCTCCATCGATCATCTATTTGTTTGCAGCATTTGTCGGGACAGTGACGACGACCTTTCCCCGAGCATGTCCCTGGTCCTGGTAGCGCATTGCTTCGGCGGTTTCACTCAATGGAAACACCCGATCGATGACCGGAGTCATCTTTCCGGAAGCCAGCAGCTCGCGCATGAAATCCAGATCGTTGTTGTTGACCTTTGCAACAAACGTGGCATATCTCTGGCTGACGACAAGAGACACCAGGATTGTCGAGATCAACCCTCCCAGCATTCCGATCATCGACTTTGGCGCGCCTACCACTCCGGCACCGACAAATACGCCGTTTGGAATCAAGACCCGTCTGATTTCGATAAACGAATGGTTCCCAACCAAATCAAAGACCAGGTCGTATTTCTCGCCACCTTTAGTGAAATCCTGCCGCGTGTAGTCGACAACGTGATCCGCGCCGATCCTCCGGACCATGTCCACATTCTGGGTGCTGCAAACGCCGGTGACCCTCGCGCCAAGAGCCTTTGCAATCTGAACTGCGAAAGTGCCGACCCCTCCTGCCGCGCCATTGATCAGGACGTTTTGTCCCGGCTGAATGCATCCTTTATCACGAAGCCCCTGCAATGCAGTGAGGGCCGCGATCGGCACGGAAGCTGCCTGCTCGAATGTCAAGTTCTCGGGCTTCACTACCAGGGCTGTCTCGAGCGTGCACACGTACTCAGCGAAGGCCCCATCGACTTTCGCCATCCAGCTCCCGCCAGTACAAACTCCAAACACCTCGTCGCCGGGTTTGAATCGCGTTACGCTTCGGCCTACCGCTTCAACCTGGCCTGCAACGTCGCGTCCAGGCCTCGTGACCCTGGGCTTTGGAAAGCCAAACAGGAAGCGCATGAAATATGGCTTCCCTTTCATCAGGCCGCAATCCATTGGATTGACCGCCGCGGCGCGAACCCGCAGTAGAACCTGATCTTCTTTTGGGGAGGGTATTTCTGCTTCTTCGCATTTGAGTACGTCAGGAGGGCCGTAGTCGTGGTACACCATTGCCTTCATGGGGAACTCCCGCCTTCAAGATAAGCGAAGAATTCTCTCTTCATGAATCCGTGTCTGTGAGCAGAGTCACGGCCCCAACGCGCAGTTGCAAACACAACCACCGAGTGCGGCTGACGCGCAGTTCTGGTTGTATCATCGGCTAACTGGGTCGCCAGGAGTAAAAATGGAAGATTCCGGGAAAGTTACCCGCCGCACACTGCTGCGCAACGGCGCGCTGGGAACGATCGCGGTTGCGTCCGGTGCCGACCGCATATTCAGCCAGAGAGTCTCCCAACCGCCGAATATCCTCTTCATCCTTGCGGATGATCTTGGCTATGCCGACGTGTCGTGTTACGGGCGCCCTGATATGCGCACCCCAAACATCGACAGCCTGGCATCGCGAGGCGTCAGGTTCCTGCAGGCATACGCCAATTCCGCTGTCTGTTCTGCTACGCGTACCGCGCTCATCACAGGTCGTTATCAGTACAGGCTGCCCCTGGGATTGGAGGAGCCGCTGGCCGGCCGCCCTGTCGGGCTGCCGCCGGACCATCCCACGCTACCTTCGCTGTTGAAGAAAGCCGGCTACAGCACAGCGCTCATCGGAAAGTGGCACATGGGAATGCTGCCGAAGTACGGTCCTCTCCAGAGCGGCTACGACCATTTTTACGGGTTTCGCGGCGGCGCGGTGGATTACTATACCCACGCAAACCAGAAGGACGATCTATGGGACGACGACGTCCCGGTTCATCAGATGGGCTACCTGACGGATATGCTCGGCAGCCGCGCGGTGGACGTAATCAATGGCTATGCGAAATCATCCCGCCCGTTTTTCATAAGTCTGCATTTCAATGCGCCGCACTGGCCGTGGGAGGCGCCGGGGGACGAAGCGGAATCGAAGCGCCTCAAGTCAACTGGCGGAAGCTTATTTGATTTCGATGGCGGCACACAGAAGACCTATCAACGCATGATCGAAGCTATGGATCTTCAGATCGGACGCGTTCTCGAAGCGTTGCGGAAGAATGGCCAGCTTGAAAATACGATCGTCATCTTCACCAGCGACAATGGCGGGGAACGATTTGCGGACACATGGCCTTTCACCGGCCGGAAGACCGAACTGCTGGAGGGTGGACTGCGGGTACCAGCAATCCTCTCCTGGCCAGCGCGCGTTCCGCAGGGCCAAACGAGCGACCAGGTTGCAATCTCAATGGATTGGATGCCGACGCTGCTGGCCGCCTGTGGCGTAGCATCCGATCCCAATTTCCCGCCTGACGGCATGAACTTGCTGCCGACGTTTACGCAGAAAGCTGCACCAGTCGAGCGCAAGCTCTTCTGGCGTTACAAAGCGAATTCCCAGCGAGCAGCGAGAGACGGTGATTTCAAATATCTAAAAATCCTCGAAAACACATTTCTGTTCAATGTCGCCGAGGACCCGATGGAGCGCGCCAACCTCAAGGTGCGCCACAAAGACGTTTACGATCGAATCGTGGCGGCGTGGCACGATTGGAATGCAACGATGCTGCCGGAAATTGATGAGAGCACCACCGGGAACTTCAGCGGCGATGAGCTTGCGGATCACATCGGCGCGCAGGAATCGAGCGGCAAAGCGGACAGGACTGTCCTGCCCAGTTCACCGCCAGAAAAGCCTCACTGAGTTGGCTCCATTGCCTCTGTTTCCCTTGGTCGGCTAAGGTGATTGCGGAGCTTTGCGTTGAAAGTCTACCTGGTCGACGGCACCTACGAGTTGTTTCGCCACTACTTTGCGGTGCCGAAGGCTCGCGACGAACGTGGCCGCGAAGTTGGGGCGGTGCGGGGCGTGCTCGCATCGATGCTGGCCATGATGCGCGGTGGAGTTACGCACATCGGCGTTGCTACCGACCATGTCATCGAGTCGTTTCGCAACAACCTGTGGGCTGGTTACAAGACCGGTGAAGGAGTTGAGCCCGACCTCCTTTCGCAGTTTCCCATCCTCGAAGAAGTTCTCGCCGCAGCCGGCATCGTCGTCTGGCCAATGGTGGAGTTTGAAGCCGACGACGCCCTCGCCTCGGCGGCCACTCTCGCTCTCAAGGATCGCCGCGTTGAGCAGGTTGTGATCTGTACGCCAGACAAGGATCTCGCCCAATGCGTTCAGGGATCGCGAGTCGTGCAGTTGATCCGGCGCACAGGGGTCACGATCGAGGAAGCCGGCGTCATCGCCAAGTTCGGTGTTGCTCCGGCGTCTATCCCGGACTATCTTGCGCTGGTCGGCGATTCCGCCGATGGCTATCCGGGTCTTCCCGGCTGGGGGGCGAAATCCACAGCGGCAGTGCTGGCCAAATTCGGCCACATCGAATCCATCCCGGTGTCGTCTCGGGACTGGCATGTAAATGCGCTCAACCCAGCTTCGTTGGCCGATACCCTGGTGCGAGAGCGAAAACTCGCGCTGCTCTTCCGTACCCTGGCTACCCTCAAGAGCGATATTCCTCTGTTTGATAACGTGGACAGTTTGCGATGGGCAGGTCCCCGCGCGGATTTCGATGAAATTGGCCGCGTGCTCGACAAGGCCGTGACCGAGAAGAAGCCAAAGCTCCGGCCGGCACGAAGCCGCGATACCGACCAAGCGAAAGGGCCTGAGAGCGTCTAAGCTCCTGCGCTGCGTTCGGCGCGCCAGACAAACTCGGCGATGCGCTCTGCGAGTTGGGGCCGCAGACCCGGTGGCAGGTCGTGTCCCATTCCCTCGATCAGGACGAGATCTGCGCCGGGGACGGCTTCGGCCGTGGCTCGCCCGCCGCTGACGTCGCACATGCGGTCGGCGAGGCCGTGAATGACGAGCGTAGGAACGTCGAGATGTCGCAGGCCTTCTGTGCGATTGCCGGAGGCAACCGATGCGATCGCCTGACGAGCGATTCCGATGGGATCGTAGCCGCGGTCGTAGGCGCGACCCGCTCGCGCGGCGGCTTCACGCTCGTCGCCCGGATATCCAGGCGAGCCGATGGCACGTAGAACACGCAGGGTTTGCTGCACGACATCTTCGCGGGTTACTGCAGGGGGGCCGCCAAACACGTCGCGCAGGACGGTAGGAGAGGCCTGACCGACGGCCATGTCGCCCGTTGTCGACATCATCGACGTAAGCGAGCGGACATGGGACGGATGCTCGATTGCCATGGTTTGCGCGATTGCGCCTCCCATGGATGCGCCGACGACGTGTGCGCTGTTGAAGCCGAGGGCATCCATCAACCCCACCGCATCAGCGGCCATGTTGGAGAGGGTGTAAGACACCGACGACAGGTCGCCGGCGAGCGCCGCCGGCAGGTCTGGAGGCGGGGCATCCGTCAGGTGTGTCGAGAGCCCGATATCACGATTATCGAAGCGAATCAGTTGCAGGCCCCGGTCAGCGAGTGCATGGCAAAACGCGTCAGGCCACGCAATGGATTGTGCGGCGATTCCCATGATCAGCAGCACTATGGGCGCATCGCGATTCCCGAGACGCTGATAGGCGATGTCGATCTTGGCCGGCCCGACCTTGAACACCTTCTCGTCCACAATGGAAGCATCGAACCCATTGACTAGCTCCGACATGTTGATCTCCTTTTGTTGGTGAGCAGGTTATGCTCATGGTCGCCGCGGCCGCGCAAGGATCTCCTCAATATCGCATCAATTGGCACTGTCATGTGTGGCACTGTCATGTGGCGCTTTGGGGGCCGCGCCGAGCCGAATAACCACCGGCGATCGGCAGTCGGTTGAGAGCTCGGCACGCGCGAGTTCCGATGCGAGTTCCGATGTTAGTAACGTGCGACGGTTGGATCGACTTCAGCGGACCAGGCTTCGATGCCTCCGCGCAGAGACTGGGTGTTCTCGAACCCCTGATTGCGGAGCCATGCAGTCACGTTGAGAGAACGCTGTCCGTGGTGGCAGAGGACGACCAGATGCTCGTCAGGATCGAGTTCCTGATGGGCTCGCGCAGGGACGTCGCCCATCGGCATTAGCAGGCTGCCCGCAATGCGGGCTGCCTCAAATTCCCATGGTTCGCGGACATCGATGAAACGAGTTTTGCTTTCTCGAAGCAAAGCCGCCGCATCGGACGGCGAAATTTCGTAGTCGAGCATGGCTACAGTTTAGAACGGGCGGGAGACGATTTGCCGCTCTTTGGCGTGGCCTGGGACCGAGACCTGGGTCCTTTCCTGGAAAATGCGCGGGAAGGTGAATTTTCTGATTTTGACGGATTCTAGCGGACTTAGGGGGCGGGTCGCACTTTGCGGGCAGCATCGGTAAGCTTAGGAGAGATGCCACCAATTCTCAACGCGCAAAGCGTCACGAAACAATTCGGCGCAAGACCCCTGTTTCAGGATATTTCGATCACGGTCGAGGACGGCGCTCGCATTGGCCTGATTGGGCCGAACGGTGCAGGCAAATCGACGCTGCTGGCAGTGCTGGCCGGCCAGATCGAGCCTGATTCTGGCGAACTGGCGGTTCGCAAGAGGGCACGGGCCGCTTATGTGCCGCAGGACTCACGCTTCCCTGCCGCGATTTCTATCCGTGCAGTGCTCGAAACTGCCTTAAGTGCCGCGCATGTGAATGAGGCTGAGCGCGAAGGGCGGCTGCGCGAGTTGGCGGGACGGGCTGGATTTGAGGATCTCAACGCCGAGGCTGCAGCGCTCTCGGGCGGCTGGCGCAAGCGGCTGGCCATTATCGAAGCGCTTGTCAGCGATCCTGAGGTGATGCTGCTTGACGAGCCGACCAATCATCTCGACCTCGCCGGGATTGAATGGCTTGAGGAGCTTTTGACGTCTTCTTCGTTCGCCGCCGTGACGGTGAGCCACGACCGGTACTTTCTCGAATCGACATCGAGCGAAATTATCGAGCTGAATCGCGTGTATGCCGATGGCCTGCTGAGGGTAAAGGGCAATTTCAGCCGCTTTCTGGAAGACCGAGAAGCTTATCTCGAGGCGCAGGGGCGGCAGCAGGAGAGTCTGCGCAACCAGGTGCGCACCGAGATTGAGTGGCTGCGACGGGGTCCGAAGGCGCGCACCACAAAATCGAAGGCGCGTATCGATACCGCCAACGCGATGATTGGCCAGCTCGCGGCCATGGACAGCCGGACGTCAGTCAGCACTGCGGGAATCGACTTCGCGGCCAGCCAAAGGAAGACCAAACGGCTGGCGGAGTTTCAGGATGTTGCCTGCGACGTTCCCGATGGCGAGGACGAGGGCGGCCGCCGGCTGTTTACGGGACTTAACTTCATTCTGACTGCGGGCATGAAGGTCGGGCTGGTGGGGCCGAACGGAAGCGGCAAGACGACGCTGCTGCGGCTCCTGCGCGGCGAAATTGAACCGGCGGAGGGCAACATCCGGCGGGCCGAGGCTCTGCGCATGGTCTATTTCAGCCAGACGCGCGAATTGGACGAGAGCCTTACGCTGCGGCGGGCGCTGGCGCCAGAGGGCGATGGGGTTATTTACCAGGGTCGCACTGTGCACGTGGCGAGTTGGGCGGCGAGGTTTCTATTTACAGGAGAGCAACTGAACCAACCGGTGCGCAACCTGAGCGGCGGCGAGCGGGCGCGCGTTCTGATTGCCAAGTTGATGCTGGAGCCTGCCGACGTATTGCTGCTGGATGAGCCGACCAACGATCTTGACATTCCGACGCTGGAGATTCTCGAGGAAAACCTGCTGGAGTTTCCCGGCGCATTGGTTCTCGTAACGCACGACCGTTACCTGCTGAACCGGGTGGCCTCGACGGTGTTGGGGCTGGATGGGCGCGGCCGCACGGGGCAGTTTGCGGATTACGGTCAGTGGGAGACTTGGCTTGGAGGAACAGGCGGGGCTTCCACAAAGCCGCGCCGATGACTCTTCCTCGGCCAAGCGTGGTGCCACGGGAGCCGAATCGCGCGGGGGCAAGAAGAAGCTTTCCTACCTGGAAGCGCGGGAGTTTGCCACGATTGAGGAACGCGTCGAAAAGTCGGACGCGCGGCTTGCGGCGGCGCACGAACGCGTTGAGAATCCGGCGATCGCGAGCGATGCGGCAGCGCTCGAAGAGGCGCTACGGGAGTTGGCCGACGCACAACACGAAAGCCACGACCTGTATGCGCGCTGGGCTGAGCTCAGCGAGAAAGCAGGCTAGACTGTATTTGTCCGAGGCAAGATGAAGTGGTAAGTTACCCAGAAAACGATTGCAAGCCAATCGAGCAGGCGCGGTTCTGAAAGCTTGCATCGAAAGAAGATATGCAAAACGCAGTGAAGGTCCTGATTGTCGAAGATGAACCCCATGCGCTCATGGGACTGGCGGAGTTGATCTCCGGCTGGGGATACCGTACCGAGACTGCGCGGGACGGGATCGAGGGCTGGGAAAAAGCCCTGGCATGGGATCCCGCCATCGTGGTGACCGACCTAAAGATGCCGCGGATGGACGGAATTGGCCTGCTGACCAAGCTGGCCGAGAGTGCGCACTCCAATGTGGCCGTCGTGTTGCTTACGGCACAGGGTTCAATCCAGGTGGCCGTGGACGCCATGAAACTGGGCGCATATGACTTTCTGCAAAAGCCTGTTGACGCTACGCGCCTGCGCACTATCCTGGCAAACGCGACGAGACAGCGAGCAACGGAAATTGAGTTGGAAGTCACCCGGAGACGGCTGCGCGAGACGGGCATTCTGGGATCCATGGTGGGTAGTTCCCGAGCCATGAAGGATATTTTTTCGCTGATCGAGCAGATCGCGCCGTCGAATGTCTCGGTTTTGATTACTGGCGAAAGTGGGACCGGCAAGGAGATGGTTGCGCGCACGCTGCACGACTTGAGCCCCCGAAAAGGGCGTCCATTTGTCGCCGTGAATTGCGCAGCTATTCCCGAGACGCTTATTGAGAGCGAACTCTTCGGCCATGAAAAAGGCTCCTTCACGGGAGCGGTGGAGCGCCGCGCGGGATGCTTCGAGCTGGCATCGGGGGGAACGCTGCTTCTGGATGAGATCGGCGAGATGCCCATCGGCACGCAGGCAAAACTACTGCGAGTGCTGGAAGAACGGAAGCTCCGCCGGCTGGGAGCGCGCACAGAACAGGAGGTTGACGTGCGCGTGCTCGCGGCGACGAATCGCGATCCCAGCGAAGCCGTCACTCATGGTCATTTGCGACCTGACCTTTTCTATCGGCTCAACGTGTTCCACATCCATATGCCGCCGCTGAGAGAACACCTCGAAGACCTGGCGGTGATGGCCGAAGCGATGGTCCGTGAGATGAACCAGAAACATGCGCGACACGTGGCCGGACTGGCGGAGTCGATTCTCGATCGCATGATGGCCTACGACTGGCCGGGGAATGCAAGAGAGTTGCGCAACACGATAGAGCGCGCTGTGATTCTGTGCCCGGACGGCGCGCCGCTCGATGCAGGCCATCTGCCGAGAACGTTTGGCACTGCACAGATTCCCACGACGCAGCCGAATGACGCCAGCATCGTTCCTGTCCGCGTTGGTACAACGGTGGATGAAGCGGAGCGGATGCTGATCGTGCGTACCCTGGAATCCACGGGCCAGAACAAGACACGAGCGGCTGAGATTCTGGGAGTCAGCCTGAAGACTCTCCACAACAAGCTGAAGGAGTACAGCCAGTCCCGTGAAGATCAGCCGGCCTGAGGTTTCCAATGGTGACCAGGTAAGGTGATACTGCTGAGTTGCCTGCACGTGGAGAAGTGCTGCTGAGCGATGCGACTGAAGACTAAACTCGTCCTGGCGATTACCAGCCTGGTGTTCCTAATCGCAGGGCTGCTGTCGCTTGTTTACGTGAGCCAGTTGCTTCGCGCAGCAGTGGAGCAGTCGTACGAAACCAACAAGATGGTGGCGAACCAGGTTCGCTTTGCGTTGCAGAATGCACTCGAAAAGGGCTTGAAGGACAGGGTCGTAGATCCGAACGACCCTGCGGAACTACGCGAGCTGGCGGCGGAAGCAATTCGCGACAATGATGGGCTGAAGGCAGTGATCGACTCAGCCAATCGCTACTCTCTCACGGTTTACGACATCAACATCGGCGACTACCAATCCCGCACGCTGATCAGCACCAATCCCGCGAACCAGGACAAGCCCCTTGCGGTTCGAAACAACTACAACGAACTGCTCGACGCAAACGCCCTGGCCCTGATGAAGCTGGTTTATGGTCCACCGCGGGTGTTCGACGTGGTGGTGCCGCAGGAGCGAAACGGTCAGCCCTTCGCGAGTGTTCACGTAGGCGTAAGAACGACGCTGCTGCGCGCTGTCTATGCACCGTGGGTAGCTGAAGCAATCACGCTAATGGGCTTTGCAGCGGGAACTGCACTGATTGCCGCATTTCTGCTGAGCAATTTCGCATTGCGGCCGATGGAAGAGATCAGCGTGCAGCTCGACTACTGGACTCCTCCCTCGGAGGCGACAGCCGAGGGCATGGAGGTGCCGCAACTGGATACGGCGGAACGCGTCTCGACCAAGATCGAAAAGATCGGCCAGCGCATGCGCAATGTCGAGGAGGTCTTCTCAGCCCTGAAAGAGAACCTGGATCAAATCCTCGGCAACCTTCAGGACGGAATTCTGCTCTTCACTGGAGATGGCCGGGCGGTGCTTGTGTCGGAATCCGCGAGTCGATTTCTTCAGATTGAGCGAGACAACATTCTCGGCTTGCAGGCGCGAGAAATCTTCGACAGCTCGACCGTGTTGGGCAGGACCCTGCGCGATTCGTTCGATGCCGGGATCATGCTGGTGCAGGAAGAAGTTCACACGGAAACCGGCCGCCGCATTCAGGCCTCGGTTGATTTCATCTACGACGATCACACGCGCATGGGACTGGGAGCCCTGGTCACGCTTCACGATCTGGAGTCGGTAGAGGAGATTGAATCGGAACTGGAACTGTCGCGAAGAATGGCCGCGATCGGGAGACTCACTGCGGGAGTAGGCCATGAAGTCAAGAACCCTATCAACGCGATTGTGGTGCATCTGGAACTGCTTAAAAACAAGCTGGGGGGCGATCACTTGCCCGCGACCCGCCATCTGGAGGTTATCGACGCGGAAATTCACAGGCTGGATCGGGTCGTTCAGACGCTTGTGGACTTCTCGCGGCCGGTGGAACTTCAACTACATGAACAAGATCTGCGGACAGTGTTTGGAGATGTACTGGCATTGGCGGCAGAGGAGCTTTCAACCCGAAATGTGACACTTGAGAGCCATCTACCATCTAATCCATTAGTGGCCAATGTCGATGCCGATCTGCTGAAACAGGCGGCGCTGAATGTGATTCAGAACGGGGCTCAGGCCATGCCCGAGGGAGGCACGCTTAGAGTGGTATTGGAAGACGATAGAAAGATGGCAGTGCTACGGATATCCGATGAGGGAACGGGGATCCCAGCGGAAATACGCGAGAAGATATTTCGATCTTTATTTCACGACGAAGACCGGGGGCAGTGGCATTGGATTAGCAATGACTTACCGCATTTTGCAGTTGCACCACGGGAGCGTGGACGTACAATCAAAGATAGATCGTGGCACGGAATTCTCATTGCGCATTCCACTCGCCGCCACGGAATGGGGTCGCCGGCATCTTCAACCGGTGAATGTGGAAGGTACAAAGGGGTTCGACACATGAGGTTTCCTGCCAGAAGAGCCGCTGCGTGGCTGCTGCCGCTGTTGCTGACAGGGTGTATCCATAAGAAGCCGCAGATGTCGCAGGCTGTCTTGGCACCGCTGATTGAGGAACCGCCGCCGGCGATCCACATTCCGCCACCCAACGATCTTCCACCGCCAGAGGTTGCATCCACAGTGAACAACCCCACGCCGGTGGTGACACTGCCGCCGCCAACCCCCAAGAAGGCGCCGAAGCATAAGAAGCCGGTCAACACGAATACCCAGCAAGCTTCGAACGAGAGTGCACCCGTGTCCGCGATCGGCCAGCTTTCCTCCGGTGACCCGCCGGACCGGCGACAAGAGACAGACGTTTCGATCGCAGCCACGGAGCGGCAATTGAACGGGATCAACCGACAGCTGTCGGATCAGGATGCCAAAACAGCCGCTCAGATCCGGGAATTCCTGAAGCAGGCTCGCGAGGCTTTGACATCGGGAGATATCGACGGCGCTCACACCCTGGCGATCAAGGCCAAGGTGCTGCTGGAAGAACTCCATCCGTAGCGGAAATTTTCTGTAATCGGGACGAGGCGATTCTCGCTATCGTCGCCGCAAATGCATTCCACACATAAAACTTGCACCGGCTGACGGCAGGCAGCAGACTTCGCACTGCACCGCCTCAAAATAAATCCTCGCGATTTTGCAGATAATTAGCACCGAATGGCGCACGATAAATAGAGGAAGCTCCATGCCGGGAAGTCCCCGGGCCTCTGGGACTGAGAAAGGGAGACTACCACCCCCCGGTCAAAAATAAATATTTCTGTGGAAATTTGCCGATAATTTCCTGGTTCTGTGAAACACCGATCGGTCGTTCAGGCTGACTGAGATGAATCGCAACGGTGCGCTTCAGTCCTTACTTACACTCGTTTCCCGAGAAAGCTGCTGCGGTTCAATGCCGAACTGAGAGAGATTACCGCTCGCCCCAACTAAGCTTGCTTCGAAGTGCGTCGAAGAAGCCGCTCTCGCTGAGCCGAACGAGCTTGACGGTGTAACTGGAGCGCCGGCAGCGTACTTCATCACCGACGCGTAGCTCGAATCCCGTCTGGCCGTCGACGGTGAGTAGACACTGGGTTGGAACACCTTCAACCCGAACGGTGAGATTGGAATCGCCGCGCAAGACAATGGGGCGCAGGGTCAGCAGGTGGGGACAGATTGGCGTAACGACGAGTGCGTCCACATCGGGTGTGAGGATGGGCCCGTTGGCAGCCAGCGTATAGGCTGTCGAACCGGTCGGCGTGGAGACGATGATACCGTCGGCGCGGAAGCGGGCGACGCGCTTTCCGTCAAGCTCTACGGCGAACTCGCCCATGCGAGCTATATCGCCCTTTGAGACTACAACCTCATTCAGCGCCTCATACGATGTGACGAGTGCGCCGTCTCGCCATACCTCTGAATGAAGCATGGCGCGGGCATCAAGAGTATGGCAATTCGCACACCAGCTTTCGAGAGTTGCGTACAAGTCACCGAGGCGTACCTCGGTGAGAAAGCCGAGCGATCCAAGATTGACACTGAGAATCGGCGTTCCTGTCGCAGCAAAGATGCGAGCCACGGAAAGCAGCGTGCCATCCCCGCCGAGCACCACCACCAAACCCGGAGTGTGAGAGGGCATCTCGGCGCGGTCAACAAAAGGAGCGGCCTGACTGTATGTGCCTCCCTCGCTATCGAGCAGAGGCTCGTAATCATGCTGGCGCAGCCATGCAATCAACTCCGGCAGGAGCTGAACCAGTTCTTCTTTCCGCGGTTTACAGACTATCGCTACGCGAGTCATGCGGTCCCAGTGTAACGGATGGGAGCGGGGGCGACCCTCGTTGAGAAAAGCCAGGGATCGATGCAGCATCGCGCTACGATGGACTCGAGGCCTGAACGAGATGGAATTTTCCGGTCGTCCCGTTTCACCTTCGGAGATCGCATTGTGGCGGGACATGTATCGCCAGGAGATGAACTGCCAGATTGTTCACGACTCCATGCACTCGCGTGAAGGATGGACGCAGCCCTATGTGCTCGAGGTGGGAGGAGTGTCGGCGGGGTATGGCTCGATTTTGATCGGTGGTCCATGGACCGGGACGCGAACCCTATTCGAGTTCTACGTGATTCCGGCGATTCGTTCGCACGCGCTTGATCTTTTCGGGTGCCTGATCGCTGCCAGCGATGCGACGGCAATGAAGGCGCAAACCAATGACGTGATTCTCGCAGCCATGATGTACACGTGGGCCAAGGACATCAAGAGCGAGAAGATCGTATTCGAAGACAAGCTGACAACTTCTTACCGGCGGAACGATGCGGTGCTTCGACGCAGGAGCGAGCCGGATGACGATTGGGCTCTGGAGGTGGAGGGCGAGATCGCGGCGACAGGCGGGATCCTGTACCACTACAACCGCCCGTACGGCGATATCTACATGGAAGTCGCAGAGGCGTTTCGGCTGCGCGGCCTTGGCTGCTTCCTCGTGCAGGAATTAAAGAGGGTCTGCTATGAGCTTGGGAGTGTGCCATGCGCACGGTGCAACACAGAAAATGTTGCCTCCCGAAAGACACTTCAAAAAGCAGGCTTCGTTCCTTGCGCACACATTCTCACGGGAACGCTCGAGAGCGGTGGAACCAAGAATCCAATTTGAATACTCGAGTGGCGGGCGGTGAAAAGATTCAGACTGGATCGGATCAGGATTCAGGCACGAATCCGGGCGTCGGTTCTCCGCGGCGAGCATAGAGCAGAAATTCGATATTGCCTTCGGCGCCGGTGATTGGCGAGGGGATCGTCTCCACGGTGCGCCATCCGAGCGAGGTAATGCATTCGGAGACTTTTTCGACGGCGAACTTGTGCATCTCGGGATCGCGAACGATTCCGCCTTTGCCGACGTTTCCCCGCCCCACTTCGAATTGCGGCTTAACGAGAATGAGGGCTTCGGTCAGTACAGGGGCTGCGGCAAAGACGGGACCGAGCAGGAGTGTCGCCGAGATGAAAGACACATCCATGGCAAGGAGGGTCAGCGCGGGGTCTTCGGTCTCGGCAAGCGCACCGGGCGCGAGAAAGCGTGCGTTGGTGCGCTCGACCAGGCGGACGCGGGGGTCATTGCGAAGCTTCATGGCAATCTGGCCGAAGCCAGTGTCGACTGCCGTGACATGAGAGGCTCCGTGCTGAAGAAGGCAATCGGTGAATCCGCCGGTCGAAGCACCGACATCGAGACAGGATCTTCCGACTACTTCGATCTTCCAGTGGGCTAGGGCTGCTTCAAGTTTCAGGCCTCCGCGACTCACGTAGCGCAGATCTTCTCCGAGGATGCGCACGGGGGAATCCTGCGGAACGGTTGCGCCGGGCTTGTCGATCTTCTGCTCGCTGACCAGAACGCGACCGGCCAGAATCATTGCGCGCGCACGCTCACGACTGGCGACGAGACCACGCTCGACGAGCAGCACATCAATGCGCACTTTTGCAGGATTGGCCAATGAGTGGGTCACTCCTGTTTTCAGATTAACGGCTGAGGCCCTGAAATTCGGTGAGGGGGTTCATTCCGCCGTTCGGGGAGGAATCGCAGTTATGGGGTTGATCGTTTGCGTGGCAGCTTTTAACTTAGGCACGCCGTGCTGGTGGCAATCGGCGCACTTGACCCAGTGGACGTTGTGCGAGCTTTTCGCGTTCGCAAAGGTCGTGTCCATCTTCTCTACGTCGAGCCCGCAATGGGACATTTGCGGATGACAGTTCTTGCACGAGGCAAGCGCGCTCTCATTGTGGCCGGAGTGACAGGCGAAGCAGCTCAGGCCTTCGTGAACGCCCATCGGAGTGCGATCGTCTCCCGAAGCCACTTGCGGGCCCCAATGATTGGTGGCAGCAGCGGTGCCTGTCTCCGGCTGCCTCGGGGCGTGGCATTGATAGCACAGACCCTGACGTGCGTCGGGACTGACTTTCACGGGCCGGGGGCCGTCCGAGAGTTGAGGAAGCGCGAGCGAGGCGGCGGCGAAGTGCATTCGTTCGCGCCGATCGAAGATGGCAAGCGAAGGTGGGATCGCGGGGCCGGCAACCGAGATGCGCGAGGATGGCTTCGATTGTGGCACGCTTTCGTGATGCACCTGGTGGCAGGCCTGGCATGGCATGGTTGGCTGCTGGGCAAACCCCGCACGCGTTATGTGCCACGGGCCAGTGGTGTTCTGCGGTTGAACCAGATCGCGTACCGCGCCGTCAAAATGCATGCCGTGACAGCGGAAGCAATCCTCCATCAAGTGACGCTTGCCGTTGTGGATCGGATCGGCAAATATCCGGCTGTATGTTGCACTGTGAGGACCGGCCTGCCAGTTGGCGTATTCGTGCTGATGGCACTTCTGGCAACTGGCCGTCATGGCTAAAACATCGACGTCGCGCAGGCGAATCGTCTCAGGAATTTTGCCGGTGAGGTGCACGCGGATGTGACGAAGCTTGGTGGCCAGGGTGGCTTCATGACAATCGAGGCAGGTTGCATTGCGATGCGCGGAGCCATGGAAGACTCCTGCGTTCGCCGTCATCTCGTGGCAGCTTGCACATCCTGCGCCGTGCTGCGAGGTGTAGTAGTAGGATGCGCCATAGACGCTTCCGATGGCCAACGCGACGACGAATGCGACAGCCAGGATAGCCAGCTTGAAGAAATGCCTCATGACCGGAACGCCGTGCCTTTCCAGTTGCTGACCAATGCGGAAGAGGCATAGTAGGCCAGGGCCATGATGGTGAGCACGGGATTGAAGCCTCCGTTGGTGACATGCACACTGGAGTCGATGACGAACAGGTTGTCTACATCGTGAATCTGGCAGTGGCGGTTCACGACCGAACCTTTCGGGTCGTCACCCATGCGACAGGTTCCTGCCTGATGTTGCCCGGCAGAGACGCTTTCGGTCTTATATGTCATCTGCGAAGTGCTGATTGCGCCAGCCTCTTTGAGCCACGCTTCGGCGCGCTTGGCCTGCATGTCTCCAATCTCAAAGGTGTGGGGATGGCTGTTGCCTTCGAATCGCGCTACGGGCAGGCCCCAGCGGTCTTTGACTGCGGGATCGATGGTGACGCGGCCCGTTGCGGTGGGAATTTGTTGCGTCGGACCCATGATGACGATGGAACGCTTGTGCCAGTGGCGCATTGCCTGCTTATGACCAAGCCCCCAGCGCGGCGTATCGGGCGGCAGCTTGTCGAGCATGTGAATGGGCAGACGGATAAACTCGTTGGCCAACATGCCTCCGCCTGCGAGCCCGGGCGTGCCGTGGTTGTAGTCAGTGATGGCGATGCTGGCTCCGGGGCCTACGTCGTCGTAGGTTTCAAAGTCGAAGTATCCTACTGCACCGGTGTAGTGGTGCCCTTGCAGATGGCGGCCGACCTGGTCGTAGCGATTTCCGAGACCGTTGGGAAAAAGCCGGCTGCGTGAGTTGAGCAGCAGCCGGGCAGACTCAATGGCGCAGCCCGAGACGATCACGATGTCAGCTGGTTGTTCTTCGAGGTGTCCGCTTGCGTCGTAGTAGGCGACGCCACGCGCCCGGCCACGATCATCGGTCAGGATTTCCCTCACCATGCACTCGGTGCGGAGTTCGCAGTTGCCTGTGTTGAGGGCGACAGGGATTACCGTATTTTGTGAACCGTTTTTTGCATCGGTCTCGCAGGCGAATCCGCAGCACCAGCGGCAGCGCATGCATGGTCCGCGTCCGTTATAGGGAACGCTGTTCCGCAACATCGGAAGATGAAATGGATGCAGGCCGAGACGCTTAGCCGCGGGTTCCAGAATGCCAAATTCGCGGTTGGGCGGGAGAGGCGGCATGGGCAGATCGCGACGTCGCGAGCCCTTGAATGGAGTGCCGGAGTAATCGCCCGAAACACCGATCTCGTATTCCGCCTTGTCGTAGAAAGGCTCAAGGTCGTCGTAGGTGATCGGCCAGTCTTCGAGCGAACTGCCCTGAGGCGCTCCATAGGTGGAACGCATCTTGAAATCTTGCGGCATGTAACGCCATGCCTGCGCTCCGTAGCTGAGGGTTCCTCCGCCGACGCATGCGGCGTTGTTCTGATATGCGCCTTCACTTGGCAGGGCAGTATGAGCCGTTCCTTTGGAATCGACCCAGACGCGGGGATTGCCGCGGTCGTCGGGACCGAATGCGTTCCCGAGCACCGTCGTTCGTTGATTGCGGAGATCGTCTTTGCGACAATCCGCTGCGGTGTACCACTTTCCGCGTTCAAGGAGAACGACGCTGAGGCCCGCGGTTGCGAGTTCCTTGGCGACAATGCCGCCCGCGGCGCCGGCACCCACGACAACCGCGTTCACGCGTTTCATGAGCGACCGCCATTTTTCAGGTCATACTGGGCGCGGCCAAGCGGAGGTGGCTCTGCCAGTCCGAGCATGCGCCAACTTGCGGCGTCGCGATTGCCGCCGTGTCGCGGAGAGCCATAAAAGCCTTCGAGGGTGTGCCTCCGCACGAGTTCAAAGAAAGGGCGGTTCTGCTGTTCCAATGCGGTGACGATCGCAAACTGTTGGGGAGAAGAGATGTCGGCGAGGCTGCGCCCAAAGCGCTGGCGACTCAAGGCATCGACCTCATCGAGACCGTTGCGGTAAGCATCCTGATGGCGCTGATAGTGGCGCCCAAGCTGCCGGTCGATGTAGGTAACGACGCCGGCCTGCGAAGCGCTGGGAAAATCGTCTGCGGGGATGATCTGGTCGCAAAGGGCGGCAAGCGTGCGTGCGTGTGCTTCGCTTAGAAAGTCCCAGCTTCCCTGCTTCTCGGAACCGTGGCAGCCAATGGCAACAGCCGCACTGCCGATCGCGCCAACTGCCACAAACTGCCGACGCGTCAGAAAGGCGTCGTGCTCGCTCGGATGCATCGGCAAACTCCTTGAGCGGAAATCGGCGAGAGCAGAAGTCTCAGTCGCCGGACGGCCACTTGGATGATTTCTCGCCTGTTTCATGCTCGGCGCGACGAAAGGAAGCGGTCTGTGTCTTGAATCACAGATGAGTTCGTCTGCCTCGCGATGTCAGGGACAAAGCCGAAGGGCCATTCCCGAGGAGGAATGGCCCTTCATCTACTTTGAATTGTTGAAGTCGCGAATCGAGCTATCGTCTATGGCAGAGTCTGACATGCAGCCAATGTCGCCGAGGCGGCGGCGCCAGGCATGTAGCAGGGCTGTCCTCCTCCGGGTCTGCGACTGGTGTTGTTATTGTTCCCTCTTGTTGCATCCTGCGTACTGACCCGCACATCGATTACGTTGCCCTGGACGAGCACGGTGGTGTCCACGATGTCCTGATCGGTACGGATGATGGTGACATACGGACTGTCTGGAGATGCAACATACACCTTGCCGTAGAGCGAGTTGGAGGTTGATACCACGGTGCGTGGATGACCGACAATAGCGAGCGTTTTCTCAACCGAGTGGCTGCTCAGATTGAGAACGTGAATGGTGCCATCAGCCTGATCGGCCGTGTAGGCGCGACTACCATCTGAGAGCACCGTAACACTGGCAGGATTATGACCGGTTGGGATGGTAAAGGTCGTGCCAAAGGTCTGGCTGTCGTTGCCGTAAATATCGGTACTCACGTCGATCACACTGACGGTATCACCGTCATAGTCGGCCACAACCAACTGTTGCGTAGCTGCGCTGTATTCGGCATACACGGGACCCGCAACGGTAGGGACATTGGGTCCGGTGAGACCGGCAGTCGTAGACAACGGCAGCGTCGGATGGCAGGTGACGGTTTGCCCGCTCTGGCCGATGAACGGCGTGCATGCGTTAAGTGCGTTGGTCTGGCTGTTGATAACCGTGACGGTGTCGCTGCCCCGGTTGAGGACGAACAGCCGTCTGCCGTCACTACTCTCGACGGCATAGACGGGGCATTTGCCAACCGGAATGCGGGCGGACACGGTATAACTGGCGGCCTCGAGTGCGTCGGCTTCCCCATTTTGCGAGACGGAAGCGGGGGCGTTGTTGCAGGTCACATCGAAAGGAATGGCATTGGCGAGCGGAGTGCTCGAGTTGTTCTGACTGATGGAGTAGACGTGCTGTCCGATCGAACTAATTCCCGCAACGGTGATGGGAGTAGGAGCTACGGGAATTGCGAGCTTGAAGGTTGCAGGACTGCCCGTGAGGACGTCGGTGACGTTCTGGTCGAGATCGGCCAGCCACAATCCGGCAGTCGGTGCAAACAGGCCGACAGGGAGGGATGTTGTGGGCAGCGTTGTAAATCGGATGTTCTTTTCCTGCGCGCCGGCGGAGACTTCAAAGGTGGTCAGGGTGCCGTCGCTATTTACGGTGTAGCCGGAACTTCCTGTACCGTCCACGGCGAAAGCGACGGGGGCCGGGCCGATGGGGAGTGTGGCCATAATCGTGTCGCCGGAGTAATCAATAATTGTCGCAATTCCAGGCGAAGTAGGCGACGGCAACGAAACAACCGCCGCAAGCGATTGGGGCTGTGCTGCCGGGCCATTGGGGTTGATGGGAGTGATGACCGGCCGGTATGCGCTTCCGCAACCACCCAACAAGGCGGCAGCCAGAAGGGCCACCCCCGCCTGAACCAACCGCACACGCGTCTGGCCTGTATCCATTGGAAAACGACTCATTCAGTTCTTTCCTGCTTACCTAGTGATTGTAAATCAGGCACCACAGGCCGCACACGTTGGCGGAATGGCCCAGACCGGGCTACGAAAAGCTGCGTAACCTCTTCCCGATGAACGTTGAAGAGCGCCTCGACCCTAGCTTGTAAAGCTTTCACGCTGCGCGTTAGACGCTCAGCAGCGGTTGTTTGGTATCCGCAGTGGAACAGCCGACCTTCGCGAGCACAAAAGTGAGTGGCCGTGCGATCAGCGACCGACAACCTCAACGATCGCGCCATCACTTCCGGCCCATGCCGCCGGGCCCTCGTGAGTGAGTTGCTGGTGGGCGTCATCCCAATGCAGTTTGGTTACTGAGCCGGCGCCCTTTTCATATGCGTAGGTCATGCCATCGTCGGAGAAGAGCGTGAAGTTGGCATCCGCTCCAGGGTAGACGCGCACCTTGGCGATGGCCTGCTTCTGGTGAGTGCTTTCGACCGGTGTACCGAGGGCAAGAATGGATCCGGCACGAACGAAGACCGGCATGATGTCGATGGGAGCCGCGACGGTGATTGTCTGGCCGCCCTTGAGACGTTCATTTGTCCAGTAATTGAACCAGTCTGCTCCAGCAGGAAGATAGACCTTGCGGCTGGTTGCTCCCTGTTCGGTGATGGGCGCGACGAGGAACGCCGGTCCGAACATGTACTCGTCGCGCAAGTCGGCGACGTTGGGATCGTTCGGGAAGTCGAGCGGAAGGGCGCGCATGAACGGGGCGCCGGTAAGCCATGTTTGATAACCGAGGGAGTAGATGTAGGGCATGAGTTCATAACGGAGACGGAGATACTTCTCGAGAATCGGCTCAGCCTGTTTGCCGTAGGACCACACTTCGTTGCTGCGGCGGCTGCCGTGTGAGCGCATGATGGGCAAGAACGTGGCGTACTGGAACCAGCGGGTGTAGAGCTCGGGATAATCATCGTAGCCACCCACATTGTCGCGGGCATCGGACGGATCGAGCAGCGGCGGATGAGCGGGATGATGGACGGGCGGAAGATATTGCCATCCACCGGTGTCGTTGGACCAGTAGGTGACGCCTGAAGCTGCGAAGTTGAGGCCTGTGGGTATCTGGCGTCTGTATGTGTCCCATGTGGGATAGATGTCGGACGACCAGACTATCGCGCCGTTGCGCTGCACTCCGAGGTAGGCATCGCGCGAAAGGATCAGCGCGCGTTTCGAGGGTTCATCTTTGCGAAAGCCTTCATAGAGGGCCTGGGTGTGAAGCAGCGGGTAGACGTTGTAGTACTGAGTGCCGGGGCCGATGTGGTAGTACGCGCCGTTGGGAGGCAGATCGGGCTCGGTTTCATCGGCCCACAGCGAATCGAATCCCTTGCTCAGGATGTTGTTGTGGATCGTCTTCCAGTACCAGGCCGCAGCGTCGGGATTGGTGGTGTCGATGTCGGAGCCAGCGCGATCGTAAGGTAAGCCGTTGATTGGCGTGCCGTCGGCGAGGTGGATGAGCCAGCCCTTCTGCTTCAACTCCGCGAAGTAGCGGCTCTCGGGCGTGAAGCGCGGCCAGACGCTGATCATGGTCTCGAATCCCATTTCGTGCAGTTGCTTGTTCATGGCGGCGGGGTCGGGCCAGAGTGTGGGGTCGAAATCCATCTGGCCCATCTTCGTGTAGTAGAACCAGTCCACTACCATCACGTCGGCGGGAAGATGACGATCGCGATAGCCTTTCGCGACGGAGAGGACTTCCTCCTGAGTTCTGTATCTCTGCTTGCACTGGATGTAGCCGTAGGCGGCCTTGGGTAGCATCGGCGTGGGGCCGGTGAGGAGTCGGTAGCCGGCATAGAATTCGTCAGCCGTGTCGCCGACGATGACAAAAAATGACACGCGGTCGCCGACTTGCGAACTCCAACGGGTTTCCTCATTGAACCCCGGTTCGATGATGGTCTTTGATGGGTTATCCCAGATGACGGCGTATCCCTTGTTGGTGATCAGGAATGGAACGCAGGTGGTGGGCGCGGCGGGCGACAGGTAGTCGTTCCAGCAGCGGACGGGGTGTCCGCGATGATCGAGGAAGCCCTCGTGATTGTCGCCGAGGCCGTAGTAATGCTCGTCGTCGGGCGAAACAAACGTCGCGCCGACGGTATAGAACTCGGGATCGGTGGGGCGTCGATCATTGTTCAAATCTGCGGTGCCGTCTTTGTGATTGGGCATGGCCTGCGACCAGCCGGTCATTTCGAGAAGCTTTTTGCCGTTGGGGGTGGTGAAAGTGATATGAGCGCCCGGAGTAGATCCATTGAAGAACTTGCCGATGTCGGCCATCGTCTGCAGAGGTGGCGGCCCTGCAGGATGCTCGCGCTCCACAGTGGCGACGATGCGCGGGGACTGGTACACATCATTCTGGTCAGTTTGGGACTTCTTCCATCCGGAGGCATCCGGCGTTCCTACGAAGCCGTAGCCCGGTTTGGCCACTGCCGGCTCGTGCTTGAGGCTGAGGGTGACGCGGAGAATGTTTGATGCGTACGGTTCGAGGACGATCGTCTCGCCTTTTCGGTCGATCTCCACACGCTGGTCTGACATTTGCGCGGGGCACGTGGTTGAAGTGAGAACGATTCCGGCTAAAAACAGAAGAAGGACCGAGTACCTTTTCATTAAGAGCTCCATACGCAACGAAGACGCACCGTAAAACGCTTCGCAGATGAGTGTAAACCGATTGACCCGCGGTCTCCCAAGCAGGGGCACACTCTGATCGCGGGCAGAATAGCGATAGGATGAGGCGTGGGTTGATAGTGCGTGGATCAGGCATGAATCAGGCGAAACTCAACTGGCAATCCAAGACCGTGCTCCTACTCGTGCTGCCATTCGTGGCCGCGTATGTGATGCTGCAGACGCGATGGTGGGGAGCGCAGATGCCCTCCGTCGCTATCTGGACGGTTGGAATAAGCCTGCTGCTTGGGCTTGTAGCGCTGAAGTTGCGCTCGGCAACGCCTGGTGCTGCTGCTGCGGGCGCCGTTATCACTGCCAGTCTCATGTTCTCGACGGTCCGCTTTCCGTATCTGCCGTGGCAAACGGCTCTGACTCCCGTGGTCGCACTGCTCGTCCTGACTTCCATCACGACTCGCATCGGGAAGAATCGGAAGGACAAGCTTGGTACCGGGGAGGGCAGGCGAGGACGAGCCGCATCGCAGGTGGCTGCAAACCTCGGCGTGGCGGCGATTGTGAGCAGCGATCTTGTGCAGTCGTGGATCGTCAATAGCCACTGGTTTTCGCGCGGTACTTTGACGCCAATTCCGGTCCTGATTCCAGCTTTGGCGGCGCTGGCCGAGGCTGCGGCGGATACCGTCTCTTCAGAGCTGGGACAAGTCCTCAGCAGTCAGCCGCGCATGATTACTACGCTTCGCCGTGCAGATGCGGGAACCGATGGCGCGATCAGCGTCGGCGGCACATTGGTGGGAATTGTTGCGGCGGGGATCGTCGCTTTTGTTGGGTCCGTGGTCTTGCGGGGAAGTGCTGAAATGTTGCCGATGCTGGCGATCAGTTGGAGCGGCGGTGTCTTTGGACTGCTGTTTGACAGCCTGCTGGGCGCCACCCTCGAACGCCGTGGCTGGATCAACAACGACGCCGTCAATTTTTTGTCGACGGCGAGTTCTGCAATCTTGGCTCTTGCGCTGCTCGCGATCATTCCTCATCCGGCTGTCGGGTAAGTACTTTGCGGTCTATACCTTCCACCGAATATCCGGAGATTTGGAGGAGTCTGATTACCGGATCATTGACTTTGGAAATAACACCCGCGCACCAGCATCTACAACGTTTGGGCGATTACTTCGGTTCGAATCATTTCGTATTGTCTGCATATCTTTTGTGGCGCAACCAAGTATCGACACTGCATGAATCCCTGGCAAGCAAGTGGACTCAACATGCTGACCGATGAATTCATGCTCTTTTCACAAACGCGAGACGAACTTCTCCCCTGGATGATCGCGAATGACAAAGAGACGGGCCAAGTCAGTACTTCTGATCGAAGCCAACCCCGCAGATGCGTTAGTGATTCGCACGATGTTCAACCATCAGGGCTTGTATGCCTTCAAGTTGAACATCGTTGCCAGCCTCGAAAATGCAATGATTCACCTGGCGTCGCAGACAGTTGACGTCGTTCTGCTGGACGTCGGAGCGTACGGCACGCGGGGTCAGGAAGTAGTGCGAACAATTCGCATGGCGGCGCCACGTGTTTCGATTGTTCTTCTTTCTGACCTGGAAGACGAGGCAATGGCCATTCAGGCGATGCAGGATGGCACCCAGGACTACCTTGTCAAGGGACAGATGGAGCCGCATGAGTTGATGCGCGCACTGCGCAGTGCGGTGGAACGGAAGACGATCGAAGAATCCCTGTTCAGCGAAAAAGAGCGCGCGCAGGTCACACTTAACTCCATCGCCGATGCTGTAATCTGCACAGACCCCGCAGGAAATATCTCTTTCCTCAACCCAAGCGCAGAGCGAATGACAGGATGGGCTCTCCATGAAGCCGTCGGCAGGCCCCTGGGGGAAACGTTCAGGATTGTCGACGGCTCAACGCGCGAGCCAGCCGCAAGCCTGATGAAGAAAGCTGCCAATGGCAGTTATGGCGCCGAAATTCCCGCGAACTCCGTCCTTATCCGGCGAGATGGCCATGAGATCTTCATCGAAGACTCCGTGGCAACGATCTATGACCGGGGTGGGCAGGTTGACGGCTCGGTGCTGGTCTTTCGAGATGTTTCCACGGCGCGAGCACTCGCCGCGAGGGTGGCTCACCTGGCCGAGCACGATGTTCTTACGGGATTGCCCAATCGCTTTCTCTTTAACGATCGGCTGAACCAAGCAATTGCGAGAGCTCATCGCAACACAAGGATGCTCGCTGTGCTCTTTTTGGATCTGGATGGGTTCAAGCACGTCAACGATTCGCTCGGTCATTCTGCCGGCGACAAACTTCTGCAGTCCGTTGCAGGCCAATTGGTGGGATGCGTACGAGCGCCTGACACGGTGAGCCGTCCGGGAGGCGACGAGTTCATCCTCCTGCTTCAAGACGTGGAACACGCGGAAGATGCCGAAATTACTGGCCGAAGGATTCTTAAATCCCTGGGGGAGGCCCATTCCGTCGAAGACCATGATTTGTATATCACCGCGAGTATAGGAATCAGTGTGTATCCCGAGGACGGGCGGGACGCCGAGACGCTGATCAAGAATGCTGATACCGCGATGTATCAGGCGAAGAGCCAGGGACGGCACAGCTTCAAGTTCTTCAAGCAGGAGATGAACACGCGCGCTGTCAATCGGCTGTATATCGAAGAAGGCCTGCGTCGCGCGCTGAACGAAGATGAACTCACGTTGCATTACCAGCCCAAGATCAACTTCTCGACCGGTGCAATTACCGGTGCGGAAGCGCTGGTGCGCTGGAAGCATCCTACGCGAGGGATCATTTCACCCGCACAGTTCATTCCGGTTGCAGAAGAGACCGGCCTGATTGTGCCGCTGGGAGCATGGGTCTTGCGGAAGGCATGCTCGCAAGTTCAGGCCTGGACCCATGCGGGACTGCAGTCCATCGACATCTCCGTCAATGTATCCGCGGTTCAGCTCCGCAATGGGGAATTTCTTGAGGATTTGTTCACAATTCTAGAAGAGACCGAAATGGATCCAAGCCGGCTCGAAATTGAGGTTACCGAGAGCGCATTGATGCGAAACGCGGAGTTCGCCGTTCCCATCCTTCGCCTTATGAGAAAGCGCGGGATACGCGTCTCGATTGATGACTTTGGCACCGGCTACTCGAGCTTGAGCTATCTTCAACAAATCCCTCTCGATGCCATCAAGATCGACCAGTCATTCGTGCACAGGATAACTAGCTTTCCGGGTGGCACGACAATCGTGAGTGCGATCATCAGCCTGGGACAAAGCCTGAACCTGCGGGTTGTTGCGGAAGGTGTCGAGACAGCCGAAGAGATGGCATTTCTCAAGGCTCAGGCTTGCGACGAGGCACAAGGCTATTTTTTCAGTCGTGCCGTCGCTGCCGAACAATTCGCAAAGATGATCCAGGTGCAATGAAAAGCTTCGGGTGGCCTGAAACGGATCCAACCGTCATTCAAGAAAATTAACCGGCAGACTTTTAATTGAGATGAAGGCACCACAGCGTATAGCTGAGAATTTCATGAACGATGCGCTCCGTTTCTCCGGTGTTCCCCTCAATGGGAACGCGAGGACGCGGTGAGGTGAGCACATTGAGTCCATTGGCCGCGCAGATCTGGTGAATGCGAAACATGTGCGTGTTGTCGCTGACGACAACCATCCGATGGATGTTGTTGGCGCGGGCAATCACGGCGACGCGGCGCGCGGATTCCGCGGTGTCGGTGCTCTCAGTTTCAGCAATGATGTCGGATTCGGGAACACCGGCGCCCATCAAGTAGTCGCGGCCCACCGCACCCTCGGAGTATTTATCGCCTCCGTCTCCACCTAGAGTGATGATCAGCGGAGCGATGCCGCGACTGTAGAGGGATTCGGCGTGGTCGAGGCGCGCGCGAAAAACCGGAGAAGGGCGGCCGTCATATTCCGCTGCGCCAAAGACTGCGATTGCATCTGAGGGCGCAGCCTGGTCCTGGCTTGCATAGCGCTCGATCTGAACATAGACCCAGCGACTCCAGGCAAGAACTGCAACGATCAGAAGCAGGAGGAGCAGAAGAACGTTGCGCAGGATTCGTCTTCTCGGTTTTGGCTGGGACTGCGGAATCATCTCGGAATTCTATCGTTGCAGAACCATGACGACTTCATGCGTGGGGATCGCACCTTCGCGCAGAATCTCCCAACGGCCATCTCCCAGCGAAAGATCAACGATTGTAGTGGGCAGCGAACGGCCCGTTGGTCCTCCGTCTATGATCAGCGGGATGCGGTCGCCGATCTGGTCGCGAACGCATGCGGCATGAGTACACTCTGAGGCGCCTTGGAGGTTGGCGGCCGTGGCAGTGATGGGGAGTCCAAAGCGCTCCACTACGGCACGGGCAATAGGAGCATCGGGCACACGGAGAGCGACGTTTCCGGTGTTGGCAGTGGAACGCAGAGGCAGCTTCGTACCAGCGCGCACGATGATGGTAAGCGGACCGGGCCAAAAGCGATCTGCGAGCATGTCGAGCCTGGGGTCGGAGTCGCGTGCCAGTTCGTAGGCCTGTGATAGTGACGAGATCAGCAGAGAAAGTGGTTTGTGTTTTTGACGGCTCTTAAGCCGATAGATACTCTCTACCGCGTGCAGGTTTACGGGGTCGACAGCAAGACCGTAGAAAGTATCGGTGGGCAAGGCAACGATATCGCCTTTTCGCAGACAGGAGACAATGTAATCAATCCGGTCTGGTTGGGGTTCATCGGGATGGACGCGCAAAATTTCCGCGGACAAGAAGGTCTACCTCGGTTCCCTCAAACGTTTCACAATTCCCGGTTCTCCCTCTTTATGTATGCGAAAGATAGCCCTTGAAGAGAGACAAGCGCCGGAATGCAAAAAACACGCCAGCAAGATCACCGTGAAAACGAAGTATTTGTAGACGCCACAAAGACGGAAGCTATCACAGCACCGTCCGTGGTGCAAGTTGAGCATGAGCGCCCATTCGGTCAAAGCCCATTAAAACGGCTTAGAATCGCCTAAGCGATAAGACGGATCGCACGGATGCCTATCACGCATTGTACAGAGTAAACAGAATGCCCGCCTAAAGGAGTTGCGGCGCGCGCTGGCGAATCCGGGGCGCGACGAATCCGGCCTGGCCGGCGTCGAAGGACCGAACCTTGTGGAAGAGGCGTTGCGCGCGGGGGTGCGCATTGCGACCGTGTTTGGCGCCCAGGGGTCGGAAAAACTGATCGAACGACTAAAGCTGCCACCAGAGATCGAGGTGTTGATGCTGCCGCGGGAGTTGCTGGATTCCGCCCTTGCAACGGAAACTCCGCAAGCTATCGCGGCACTGGTGGAGCCGCCGGATTGGACCTGGGCGCATTTGCTGGGAACTGACAAGAGTGCTGCGCCGATGATCGTGGTGCTTGCCGGATTGCAGGATCCGGGCAACCTGGGCACAATTCTGCGGTCGGCAGAGGCCTTTGGAGCCGACGGTGTCGTGAGTCTTCCGGGAACAGTGAGCGCCTGGAACCCAAAGGCGGTGCGAGCCTCGGCGGGGAGCGTGTTTCGAGTGCCCATTGTGGCTGCGAACGAGGTTGACGCCATGGCACGCCTGCGCGAAGCGGGTGTGAAGATTATCGCGACCACGGTGCATGGTGCCAAGCCTGTCGATATCCAGTTCCTTTCTGAACCGGTCGCGTTGCTTATCGGCAACGAAGGGCAGGGGGTTCCGGCAGATCTGATTTCGAAAGCAGATGGAGTGGTGACGATTCCCTGCCCCGGTCCGGTCGAGAGCCTCAATGCTGCAGTGGCAACCAGCGTGCTGCTTTATGAGGCGTCGCGGCAGAGATCGATACACAGCGGCGGGCCGCAGGATCATCGGAGAGCGCGGCGATGAGCCTGTTCGACGGATTGCCTGACGGAGTAGATAGGGCACCGAAGAGTGCGCTGCTCGCAGGTGCGCCGCTGGCCGAGCGCATGCGTCCGCGCAGCCTGGAAGAATATAGCGGCCAGGAACATCTGCTCGGCCCGGGAAAACCGTTGCGTGTGCAGATCGAGCGCGAAGGGCCGGAGTCGTCGAATACCGGATCGATGATTTTGTGGGGACCACCCGGGGTGGGCAAAACTACGCTAGCCAAAATCATCGCCGAAACCACACGCGCAAATTTCGTTGAGTTCTCCGCGGTGCTGAGCGGCATCAAGGAGATCAAGCAGGTGATGGCCGCAGCTGAGCAGGCGGCGGAGATGCATTCGCGCACCATTCTGTTTGTCGACGAGATTCATCGTTTCAATAAGGCGCAGCAGGATGCGTTTTTGCCGTATGTCGAGCGCGGAACGATCCGGTTGATTGGCGCGACCACAGAAAATCCGTCATTTGAAATTATTTCGGCGTTGCTTTCGCGATGCCGCGTCTATGTGCTGCATCCGCTGAGTGAAGAGCGGATTGTCGCGCTGCTCCGTCGCGCAGTCGAAGACCCGGAACGCGGACTTGGCGGACTGGGGCTGATCGCCGACGATGATGCATTGGAATTGATCGCCAGCTACTCCAGCGGCGACTGCCGTAACGCTTACAACACGCTTGAAGTGGCTGCGCAACTTGCGTCAGACAACGCGAAGGTGATTGACAAAGCGGTGGCGACGGAAGCGGTGCAGCAGCGGGTGTTGATGTATGACAAACAGGGTGAGGAGCACTACAACCTGATATCCGCGCTGCACAAGAGCGTGCGCAACAGCGATCCCGACGCCTCGCTCTATTGGCTTGCGCGCATGTTCGCGGCGGGCGAAGATCCTCTGTACCTAGCGCGACGCGTGGTGCGGATGGCCGTCGAAGATATCGGGCTTGCAGCTCCCGAGGCTCTGAATCTTTGTCTCTCGGCGAAGGAGACGATGGAGTTTCTGGGCTCGCCCGAGGGCGACCTGGCGCTGGCCGAGGCTGTGGTGTATCTTGCGCTTGCACCGAAGTCCAATTCTGTTTACTTGGCTTATGGTAAGGTGCAGCAGGAGATTGAACACACGCGCCAGGAGCCGGTTCCTCTGCATCTGCGCAATGCGCCGACGAAGCTGATGAAGGAGTTGGAATACGGCAAGGGTTATCGCTATGCGCATGATGAAGAGGGTCGCGTCGCGGATATGGACTGCCTGCCGGATTCGCTGAAAGGCCGCAGCTATTATCAACCGACGCAGGAGGGCCGCGAAAAGCTTCTGGCCGAACGCATGGAAGCTATCCGGCGCATTCGCGCGGGCAAAATTGCGAAGAGCTAAGAGATGGCCAGTGGACAGATCGGAAATTCACATCGACCTCAAATCCACTTTCAGTGGCGCAATCTCGAAAAGATGCTGACTGCCTTGAAAGAACCTAATCAATGACGAAATGTCGGCTTCCGAGACGGAATTTCGTCACCGGGGTTTCGTCACTTCAGGCTTCGTCACTTGCCTCTCAGCAAGCCATAACTTCGTAAATCGTCTCCTTTCATACATCACGGCGTTGTTGTCTCTGCGGTCGCAACTTTGGCACGAGAGTTGCTGTTTATACGCTTAAGTCAGTAAGCGCGGATGGGTCCGGTGGGAATCGCGAGGCGTAACGCAAAACCCACGTTGCGCACCATGTGGAAGGGCGATTCCGCGGACTTGAAGATGCCGAGTGGGGCCGAACCTGGCGTGACCGGCAACCGCGGGAACGAGGAACGAACTTGGAGGTCAATATGTCGCCGAATGGGAACGAATACACGTATGCAAAGCAGTTCGAGGGCAATCTGCGCGGCTCTTTCGAACCAGTCCCTGCTCGTTTGAATACGAGCCTGCGGATGATGTCACCGGAGATGGTGCAGGAACTTCTGAAGCTGGATCATCGTTCAAGTGGCGCGCCACAATACGCTTTCATGCGGCGCGATAACCTGCCGCTACATCCGAGTCTGCAAGCTATGGGACTTCACTACTTCGAGTGGTAGTCGCCTGTGCCGTTGTCGCTTTCAGTCGCCGTATTTCACCGAGCAGCCGTAAGCGCGCGTGTAGGGGTTGGCGACCGGCTTGCCGGCCATGGCTTCGGTTAACGCTTCGGAGACGTAGTTACGCGCGCCTTTTACGTCAGAGGGATCGGGCGTTGGACGGTCGTCGATCGCACCGGCATAAATGAGCTGTCCCTGGGGATCGATCACGAACATGTGTGGCGTGGTCTTCGCGTTGTAGAGACGGCCGACTTTGCCATCGGGATCAAGTAGGGCCGCCGTGGGCGCAGCTTTCATCTGCGAGAGATATGCGTTTTCTTCGCTTGCCGTGACGTAGCCTTCTTTGCCGGGAGCCGACGAGATTACCGTGAACCAGACGACGCCTTTGGCGGTCCACTCCTTTTGCAGGGCCTGCATGTTTCCAGATGCGTAGTGCTTCCGAGTGAACGGGCAACTCTGGTTGTGCCACTCGAGCACTACATACTTGCCGCGATTCTGGGCCAGAGCTTCGGTCTGGCCGCGGGAGTCGGTAGCAGCGAAGTTTGGAGCGGGAGCGTTGACGCGCGCGGTATCAGCAGCGAGAAGCGGCAAAAGCGCGACGGCAATGCCGGCGCATTTCATCAGTGGGGAAAAGAACGCCATGAGAGTTAACCTCCGGAGGGGATTCAGATGATCAACCGGTCTTGCTAAGGCTGGAAGTGCCCACAGCCTTACTGCAAGTTTGACGCTTGAGATTGGGACGGGGTTTTAGCGCTGGTCAATTTGCTGAGCGCATTGGTCACAATTCCGGGGGTAAGGACTTCTGGCAGGACCTGTGGAGCTTTTTCTCCGGGAGAATAGAGCGCATATGTGGGGACGCCACTGCGGTCGAGAGTGGTGAGAGCCTGGGTGATGGCTTCGTCGTGACGCGTCCAATCTGCGCGAAGAAGAGCCACTTTAGCGTCGGCAAAGGCTTTTTTCACTTCTGGTTGATTCAACACGACGCGTTCGTTGACCTGGCAGCTCAGGCACCAGCTTGCGGTGAAGTCGACGAAAACCGGCCGGCCCTCTGCCTGATACTTTGCGATGGTCGCTTCTGACCATGGTTCCCAGTAGGTACCGGGCGCCGGCCGCGTCACCAAGGTGACTCTGCCTTGGCTGAATCCAGGAAACACCCACCTATTCGAATAGAAGCTCAGTCCGATCACAATGACCGCAATAAAACTGGCTACGATAGTGGCCCAGCGTCTAGCAGGCCAGCGGCCAAGGAACCATCCAGCGATTGCCAGCAGCAAAAAGGAAACTTGCAGCGCAGCAAGCATGGCAGCGCCATAGGCCTGTGCGAGCACCCAAGCCAGCCAGATGACCGTGGCGAAGATGGGAACGGAGATAGCTTGGCGCAGGACTTCCATCCATGCGCCGGGCCTGGGCAGGAGGCGCGTCCATGCCGGCTGTAATGTCAGTGCCACGTACGGCGCGGCGAGGCCGAGAGCGAGGGCGGTGAATACGGCAAATGTGACCAGGGCCGATTGGGCCAGAGCGTAGCCAACTGCGGCTCCCATGAATGGGGCTGTACACGGCGTGGCTACGATGACGGCGAGAACGCCGGTGAAAAAGCTGCCCGTATATCCCTGTTTTGAGGCGAGTGAGCCGCCAGCGCTGGTGAGGGTGAGGCCGATTTCAAATTGCCCAGCGAGCGAGAGGCCAAGGAAGAACAATAGAGCCGCCATCAGCGATAAAAACACCGGTGACTGGAACTGGAAGCCCCAACCGAGCCTCGATCCTGCAGCGCGCAGCCCAAGCAGAAGCGCAACAAGTGCCCAGAAGGAAACGAGAATTCCCGCGGTGTAGACAAAGCCGTGCGCGCGGAGCTTGTGCCGCTCCTCATTGCCCGATTGCACCAGTGCAAGGCCCTTGAGAAACAGGACCGGAAAGACGCAGGGCATGAGATTGAGCAGCAAGCCACCGAGAAAGGCCAAACCGACACTTTGCAGCAATCCCTGTTTGGAGGGCTGTGGAACGACCGGTGGAGGCTCGGCAGTCTGCGACGTGGCGGTGTCTGCTGACGGCGTTGCGGGCGCTGACGCCGGGGGCATTGCCGCCTGGGCCGGCGCAACTGGCGCATTGCCGGCACTTGCAACATCGCCAGGCCGCGCGGCCAGCTCAAATGTCCTGCCTCCCGAGAGTTCCAGCAGGCCTCGCAACTGCGCGGGAGGAGCCGCTGAGTTCGGGTCCTTTTTCAGATCAAGGATGAAGCCCCTTGCGGTGGGCGTGAGTTGTTGTGGTGCGGGGTTTTGGATGACGTCCGGATCGGCTGGATAGAACTCCGCAGTGCTTTCGCGCTGGCCGGTGTCGACAATGAGCTGGTAGCCATCTTTTGATGGCCGGAAGCCAACCTTCACGCTCGATGACATCGGCTTCGGAAGCCTGGCCGCAAAGCGACTGAGAAGCGCGGCATCGGATTCCACTGTCGCAAAGCGGGCTGGCGCAGCGGAGATATCGCGTGCGACTTCAAGCTCAGCTTTGCCCGGGATGCAACTCGCACGGCAGACCAGCCAATCCACTTTGGCGTGGATTGTCGCGCTACCGAGCTTTGTTGTCTTCGTCACGGTCAGCTTGAGCGGAAAAAGCACCTCGTCCTCGTATCCGAAATCCATGAGGGGACCGAGGGGCAGCCGCTTCGGTGATGGGAACTGCAGATCACCCGCAGTGATGCCGTCGGGGAGTGTCCACTTCACATGCGGGGGTTCGCCGGCGTCACCGGGATTTTTCCAGTAGACGTGCCAGCCCGATTCCAATTTGAAATAGAGCCCTACATCGGTCGCGGCCCCACGAGTCATGCCCTGTGCCGGGACGACAAGTCGCACATGCACATGGGGCGCGTCTGCAGAATCGGAGACGGCAAGCGCAGGCGCAACCGCCGAAAGCGACAAGAGACAAGCGAAGATCAGGCGGAGGATGCGCATGAGTTTATGGACTAACCCTTTGTTTGACGCAATTGACCGGCGCTTGGTCGCGGATAGTTGCACTCGCGCGAAGGTGCCGTTACCCCTAGCTTAATGGATTTGCGCGAGATTGCTTCGAACCCCACGCGGCGAACAAGCTGGGCGAACAAGCTATTTGCCTTCCCAATAGGCCCGGTGCCCCAGATAGCTTGCGTCGTCGAGATTGGCGAGAATTACGCGTCGCAATGCAAGGATGTCAAGGTCACCAGCCTGGTGGTAAAGCACCTTGCCGTCGGGAGCGAGCAGAACAGTATAAGGAACTCCAGATTCCCACTTGGGGTCGAATGCAGCCTGCATGGCATAGGTATCGGTTGACGCAAAGATGAGGTTCTTCGAAGTGGCGTGCTGCTTCTGGAGGAATTTCATTACGCCGGGCTTTTCGTCAGGCATATTGGCTGCGATCGTCACCATCTCGAGATCGCGCGTCTGGAACATGCGGTAGGTGGTTTCGAGATCGGGAAATTCAACTACGCACGGTCCGCACCACGTTGCCCAGAAGTTCACAAGCAAGAGCTTGCCGGTTGGATTGGTGCGAAGCTTTTTCAGCGTTTCGGCGGTTGCATCTTCGAGCACTACGGGCTGGGCTTCGATCTTATGCAGGTAGGCCATCCGGCTGTCGGACTTCGACTTCCACTTGGTGGAGCAGCCGAAGACGCCGGTGTGGTCGACGGGGACAGGTTTGCCGGCAAGGAGTGCGTCGATGGCATTGCGCGTGTCCTGTGTGGTCACGAGGGACTCGCGCTGGTTATTGTCGATGCGGCCCTCGAAACGCAGCTTGCGCTCAGCGTCAAAGATGAAGACGTGCGGCGTGGCTTTTGGCCCGTAGGCATTGGCAGTGGTCTGCGTTGCGCCGTCGTAGAGATATGGGAAGTTGAAGTGGCGGTATGCGGCACGGATTTTCATGCCTTCGAGGCCGTCATCTACGTCGGTCCAAGCGAGTTCGTCGAGGCGGACGGCATCGGGATCGTTGGGCTCGATCATTACGATCTGGACACTCTTGCCCTTGTAATCATCGACGAGCTTCTTGAGGCGCGATTCATAGAGTTGCGCCGTCGGACAGTGATCGCAGGTGAAGACAATGACGAGGACCTTAGCGGCTCTGTATTCAGCAAGGGTGTGTGTCTTGCCGTCGATACCGGGAAGCGAAAAGTTGGGCGCAGCAGAGCCGATGGCGAGAGTCGGATGTTCATTTTCTTCTTCGGCTATACAGAGCGGAGCTATGAGAGCGAATGCAAAGAAAAGTGAACAGGCTATCCATCTAGACAATGAGCTTTTTGTAAATGCCTGGAAGCGCGTGAAGATTGTTTTTTTCATAGGGAACGCCCTCGCCCGATCGATGATCGCGAGAAGTATATCCCAGGGCCTGCACAAGCGGACAAATCGATTTTGTAATCGAATTGCAAGGGGCCTCGCGTGTCAGGCGATCCGCGAGTGTTCGCGAAAGATGCAATCATTCTGGACGCACTTCACACCTGCGGCGCGTGCGCGAGCCACGGCCTCGTCGTGAATGACTTCGTCCTGCAGCCAGAGATATGGAATGGCGAGGCGGATCACGTCATCCACGATTCCCGGCACATGTTCGGAGGAGCGAAATACATCGACTAGATCGATGCCCGCGCCGGTCTCGCTTCTGGCCGCGATCTGCGCTGCTTCAAGGTTGGGATAACAAGTAAGACCTAGAACCTGGCTCAGTGTCGGATTGACGGGGATCACGCGATAGCCATGGTCACGCAGATAGCGGCCAATGTTGTGACTGGCTCGCCATGACTTGTCGCTCATGCCAACAACAGCAATGGTTTTCGCTTTTTGAAGCATCTCGGCAATCACGACTGGGTCATTCATTTCTTAGCTTCTAGCTCCTGGCTTCTAGCCTTTAGCTCTTCATTCGAGCACTGGATGGTTCTGACTTCTCGGTACCTTAGCTTGGGTCGATTCTCTGGTGGCTGCCGTCGGGCAGTTTGCGCCACCGGACACCGTGCATATCGAGCCAATCGCCGATCGGTTGATCTTTCTTCGGATCAGAGCCGATGCGGAGAACGTTTCCGTCGCAGTCTTCGACCTGCATTTCGAGAGCCCATTCGTAATTCGTGGGAGGGTTGCGAATCTTCGCGCCGGAAGTGCGGAACTCTTCATATACTTTTTCGACGTCGACGCCATCGATCCATACCCAGCTACCTGGGTTCCCCTGATCGCCAGCGCAGAGGAAAAGATAGCAATGGCCACGGGAAATTGATGCAAAGTCCGGTCCCTGCGAATCGGGATACAGGAAGTTGACCCTGAAGCCGAGCGCGCGGGTGTAGTAGTCGATGCTGGCCTTGACGCTGGACACGCGAAGGACGGGAGTTACTCCGCCAAATGCGATCTTTTGTTGCGGAGATGAGGATGTGATGGACATCGGTTCTACCTCCTTTGCTCCCAAGTCTTAAATCTGGGGTATCCGGCGCCAGGCGAGTATTTTCTATACTTCGAGATCGTCTTCGACTACGTCCGCTGTTGCGGTGCCGCGGCGCTTGGCAAGCAGGTAGCCGCGAAGGAATGGCTCGAGGTATCCGTCCAGAACTTTGTCGACGTCGCCGACTTCGACCTTGGTGCGATGATCCTTGGCGATGCGGTAGGGCTGCAACACGTAGGAGCGAATCTGTGAGCCGAAGTTGATATCGAGTTTGGAGTCTTCGAGCTTTTTGCTCACAGCGCGCTTCTTTTCAAGTTCGTATTCGTAGAGCCGCGACCGCAGCATCTTCATCGCCTTCTCGCGGTTCTTGTGCTGAGAGCGCTCATTCTGACACTGGACAACGATGCCGGTTGGTAAATGAGTCATGCGCACTGCAGAGTCGGTGGTGTTGACGTGCTGGCCGCCCTTTCCACCGGAGCGATAGGTATCGATGCGGAGGTCTTCGAGCTTCAAGTCGACCTGGATGGTTTCATCGATCTCAGGCGAGACGTAGACCGATGCAAACGAGGTGTGGCGGCGCTTCGCAGAGTCAAAGGGCGAGATGCGGACAAGACGATGTACTCCGCTCTCACCTGCGAGTTGGCCAAACGCATACTCGCCCATGATGGTGAATGTGGCTGACTTGATGCCGGCCTCCTCGCCGTCCTGGTAGTCGTTCATTTCTGTTTTGAAGCCCTGCTGCTCAGCCCACCGCAGGTACATGCGCAGCAGCATCTCGGCCCAGTCCTGGCTCTCGGTTCCACCGGCTCCCGGATGCACGGTTACGATTGCGTTGAGTGCGTCGGTTTCGCCAGAGAGCATGGTGCGCGCTTCAAGTTCTTCGGCGAACGCGGCCAGAGCATTGATGTCGCGTTCGAGGTCGGCAAGAACGTCTTCGCCTTCGCCTGCGAGCTCGAAATACGCATCAATGTCACCGGAGCGCCGCACCAGTTCTTCATCGTCGGCGATCAGGGCTTCGAGTCGCTTGCGGTCGCGCATCAATGGCTTGCTTGCGGCCGAGTCGGACCAAAGCGCAGGATCTGCCAGTTTCGTTTCTATTCCGGAAAGCTCTCTGCGCAGGCGGGCGGGGTCAAAGATACTCCCGCAGGTCGCGGACTTGATTGCGCACGGGAGCGTAGGCGTATTCGAGATCGGTCAATGCCATGCTTTGCTCTTAGGACCTGTCTTGGTGTGAAAGTTTGCGCCGAAGGCTGACACGCATTGACCAGCTCACCGCGCACAAACTCAGTATCACACACGCCCAGGCGAATAGATCGCCGTAAGCTGTGTAGAAGGTCACATCGCTACGGAATCCATAGGAGGCAGGGAGAGCGTCAACTTGATGGCGTGGAATGCTCTGCCGCACATGGCCATAGGGATCGATGACCGCAGTGACGCCGTTGTTGGTGTCGCGCAGAATCCAGCGCCGGTTTTCGATGGCCCTCATGCGAGCCATATTCAAGTGCTGCCAGGGCGCGCTGGTATCTCCGTACCAGCCGTCGTCGCTGATGTTGACGAGAACTTCGGCGCCCAACTGCGAGAATTGCCGAACCTCGTCGGCGAAGACCGCCTCGTAGCAAATGAAGACACCGTAGTGGTGCCCATTCAGTCGAAACACTTTGCGCTCTGCGCCGGGAGTGAATCTTGAAACGCGGCCCGTAAGTTTACGTGCGAAAAAAAGCAGCCGCTGAAACGGGACGTACTCGCCGAAGGGAACCAGATGGATCTTTTCGTAGCGCCCTACGCGCGCACCATCTGCCCCAACAACGATGGCCGCGTTGTAGTCGAGCCACTCATTTTGCTCAGGGGAGTAATCTGCCGCGAGCCCACCGACGATCAGCGGGGCCTGCACGGAACGCGCTACGCTGACCATCGCATTCTGAAAGCGGGGTTCCTGTTCCAAGAAGGGCGACGGGGCTTCGGGCCATACGACGAGGTCGGGGTGCGTGGGGTAGGGCGGGCAAACAATCTCTCCCGTGGGTGCACCGGTCTGCGGTATTCCAGCGATGTAGTTTTTGCATTGCATACCGGCGAGTTGGGTGAACCCGGAGATGTGCTTGTCCCACTCGCCGGGACCGGACCAGTCGTTGTCGCCACCGACATCAAGGTTGGGCTGAACCAGACACGGCGGTGGCTGAACGTGGCGCTTTGGGGGGCGATAGTGCGATGCCGGCCGAGCCGGCGACCGCAAAGACAATGCCCGCAATTCCCCACGCCGCTTTATTTTGTCGACGGGAAAGAAGCAGTCCGCCCGCGAGGAGTGCGTTTACACCCACAAGCAAAAAGCTGATGCCATAGACCCCAGTCCACGGTGCAAGTTGATTGACGAGGGCGTTGTCGACCTGCGAGTAGCCTAGCTGATCCCATGGAACGCTGGTGATGCGGGCAGCGGCTAGTTCGAGTGCTGTCCACAAGAAAGGCGCGGCGACCAATGCAAGCCGGGTGCTGCCTGTTGCACGACGAACGAGCATTACACCCAGGCCGAAGAGTCCGAAGTAGAGTCCGAGGACGAGGCTGAATCCCACGAGCAACAGCACCGGGGCGATGGCAGGCATATCGCCGTAGCGCATCATCGTGTCGCGAATCCAGTAGCAGTTTCCGATGTACCAAAGCACCCCGCATACATATGCAGCCAGAAAGGCGCGGCGTAGAGGATGCCGCGATTCGACGGTCGAATTTATAAGGATTCCATAAAGAAGTGGAACGAGCCCGACCCAGGCAAAGCAACTGCGCCAAACCGGCAGAGGTCCCGCCAACGGGAACGGCAACTCGAGTAAACCCGCAGAGAGCCCGGCAGCAGCCCACAACCTCAATGAATCACGTTGCATACAGGGGCGAGTTTAATGCATCGAGCGAATAGTGCGCTTGCGGTAGAGTGTGTGCGCCGATAATGTTCTTCGCAGCCAGGTGGCGTTGCAGCTTCGTTGCGCATCTTATCGCTCGCAAGAGGACATGCAGAAACGGTTCTGTGCAGACGATTAACTGTTTCTGTCACAAGCGTCTTCGGACGAAGACACTGATTTTCGTTGACTGAGTCTTCGTTCAGACATACACTCAGCCCAGGGCGGACGGCAATATTTCGCTCTCTGGGATAATTGAACGGCAGAAGTTGTGCCGGCAAATTTGTAATGGCATCCACTCGAACGACCGTAGCCCCACCTTCGGACCGCGTACGGCTCATCGTGGCATCCTCCGTGATGCTCACGTTCATCTCCTTTTGGCGTGCGGCCGCCATCGTTCTAAATGATTTGGGATCGTCGGCATTTTATGCCGGCGGCATTGCGGAGCAGGCAATCGGCGCTGCGGCACCGTGGTTCATTCTCGGCATCATGTTGTTCAGCTTTGCGGTGCGGGCAGTTTATGTCGAGAGCTGTTCGATGTTTGTGCGCGGTGGTGTCTACCGCGTTGTAAAAGAGGCACTCGGTTCCGGGTTCGCCAAGCTAAGCGTTTCTGCGCTGATGTTCGACTACATCCTGACGGGTCCGATTTCGGGCGTTTCCGCAGGACAATACATCACCGGCTTGATGAACGAACTGATGGTGGTTGCGAACTCCAGCAACTGGCTCCCTCCCGCGCTGAGGGATTCGCAGGGGCACCCGTTTCAGTTCGATATGAACCACACAGCGGCAGTGTTCGCTGCGGCGGTCACGATCTACTACTGGTGGCAAAATACCAAAGGCATCGAAGAGTCGAGTGACAAAGCCCTTCGAGTCATGCAGATCACGACTGTAATGGTGGTGGTTTTGTTTTTGTGGGGCGGTTACTCGGTTCTATCTCGCGGGTCGCATTTACCGCCGCTCCCAACGCCTTCGAATCTCAAATTCAGTGAAGATGCTCTTGGGTTTCTCAAGAACTCCGGGCTGCCGATCTTTGGCCTGTTCGGCATTCTGATGGCATTCGGCCACTCGATTCTGGCAATGAGCGGTGAGGAAAGCCTCGCCCAAGTGAACCGCGAGATTCAGCATCCGAAGCTGAAGAATCTTAAGCGGGCGGCGATCGTCATCGCCATTTACAGCCTGGTGTTCACGGGTGGAGCCACGCTGCTGGCGTCCATGCTGATTCCCGAGTGGGAGCGGACGCATATTTATCAGAACAACCTGATTGCAGGCCTGGCGATGTACATGGTCGGGCCGGCGTTCTGGAGAATTGCATTTCGCATCTTTGTCGTGGTCGTAGGCTTTCTGATTCTGTCGGGCGCAATCAACACTTCGATGATCGGCTCGACAGGCGTGCTGATGCGAGTCGCCGAAGATGGCGTGCTGACGGACTGGTTCCGTAAACCGCACCCGAAGTTCGGCACAAGTTACAGGATCGTGAACCTGGTCTTTGGACTGCAGATGTTCACGATCATTGTGACCAGGGGCAACGTGATTACCCTGGGCGAGGCGTACGCGTTCGGCGTGATCTGGTCGTTTACGTTCAACAGCCTTGCGATGTTGGTATTGCGATGGAAATATCACGGCGAACGAGGGTGGAAGGTTCCTCCGAATATACGAATCGGAAAAGTGGAGCTTCCGGTTGGCCTGTTCTCTGTGTTTCTTGTGCTGCTTTCGACTGCAGTTGTGAACCTATTCACAAAGTCAATTGCCACGGTCAGCGGAATCGCGTTTGCGGCCGTCTTCTTTGTGATCTTCAGCATCTCTGAGCGACAGAATCTGCGAAAGCACGCCCTTACCGCACGGCAGATGAAAGATCATTTTCAACTGGAGCATCAGGACACGATCAGCAGGGAATCCGTGGCTGTGCGACCTGGAGCCGTGATGGTGACCATGCGCGATGTGGCCAACCCGATCGCATTGAAGTGGGTGCTGACGCGAACAAAAACTGAAGATCGCGACGTGGTTGTGATTAGCGTGCGAATGATGGGCGCCGGCGGTCCTGAGTATCTGAGCGCTGAAGATCAGAGCTTTAGCGAACACGAGCAGATGCTGTTTACCAAGGCGGTCTCCGTGGCTGAGAGCTTTGGGAAAAAGGTTTCGCTGCTAGTGGTGCCTGCGGGAGACGTCTTCGCTGCTTTGGTGCAAGGTGCTAACTCACTCGAGGTTGATTCCGTAGTCTCGGGACAATCGACATCAATGACCGCTGAAGATCAGGCGTTTCACCTGGGACAAGCGTGGGAGGCACTGCCCGAACCAAAGCGTCAATTCAATTTCTATGTAGTCGGCGCTAACGGCGAGACCAAAGTCTTCTATATTGGGCCGCACGCGCCAGCACTCGGCCCTGATGACGTGCAATTGGTTCACCGCTTGTGGCTTAATATGCGCCGTGACCCTTCAGTTCAGGACCTACACCATAGTGACATCATCACGTATGCTCTAACGCGCCTTGCAGGTCAATATGCTCGCGAAAAGGCCGAGATCCTTCGCGACTTGCGAAATTATCGAGCGGCTGAGTCACCTAACCTGCGCATCGGCGGACAAGATCTAACTTCCCTTCCCTCCACACCTTCCTTTCCTGAGCCGTCTGCCCAGGCGCCGAAGACGCCTCGCGGCGTATGAAGACCAGGGCCGTTGCGGAAAAGTCCTAAGTTACTGCGCTCCATTGAGTAATAGCCCTATAGGATTCGATGGGGAGTTAATCAGGGTTGCGGATTGAGTTCACCAATTCTTAATTTGAATTACTTTTGGGTGACATGGCGCATTCTGCCGGATTGCCCCAGGTACACTAACTGTGTTTGATTAGTATCTATAAGTCCATTGCAAACTCGTTACCAATGAGTCATTAGTTGCTTCCCCGGATTTAGCAAACCTAGTTTTTCTCTGTCAAAGACTCTGCAGAATGCGTATCGTGTTTTTTCAACACAAGTCGGCTCCGCGGTAGGTGGTTGCATCAATAGGTACGGAGATCGACCACTTATGAAGGTGTACGAGGAGGAACCGTGGGAGTTTCGGAAATTCTGGCACAAATTGACCGTGAGATTGCACACTTGCAGAGAGCACGTACGCTACTGGCCGGCGGCGCCTCATCGACAAGCAACACCATCGCCAAGCCTGCGGCGAGAAAGAACGCAAAGAAGAGAAACCTCACACCGGAGGGGCGAAAGCGCATTGCAGAAGCCGTCAGGCGCCGTTGGGCTGAGCAAAAGAAAGCGGCCGGTGGAAAATAGTTGGATCTTACCGGCGGACCAAGCGCCCAGTTCGGCCCTCATTGAATAAATCAGGATGGTCGAGTTATTGCTTCCTAGAGCGACCCGCCAGGGACCAGGCGCGCGACTTGAATTGCGGGGTCGATCAGGGCCGCCAGTTCATCCGGAGTTCCTGTTAGCGGTGGGAACGTTCCAAAGTGGATGGGCAAAATGATGGACGGATTTAACAGTTGCGCCGCGAGTGCAGCTTCCTTCGGTCCCATCGTGTAATGCCCGCCAATGGGAAGCATGGCAACCTCGGGATGATAGAGGTCCTGAATCAGCTTCATGTCGCCAAACACCGCGGTGTCTCCCGCGTGGTAGAGCACCGGACCATCGGCAATAGTTAGAACAAACCCTGCTGCGACTCCGACGTAGCGAGTGCTGTTGCCATCATCGGCACCGGCCGAGTGCTTGGCATCAACCATGGTAGCCGCAACGTCCTCTAACTGCACCGTTCCGCCCTGGTTCATCCCAATTGTCTTTGCCACGCCCTTTTCTGCCACGAATGCAGCTAACTCGTAAATCGCAACAACCGTCGAATCGTGCTTATTGGCGACGGGAACTGCGTCAGCGATGTGATCGCTGTGCCCATGAGTGAGTAGGATGAAGTGTATTTTTTCTGGAAGAACGAAACCCTGCGGATACTTCGGGTTCTGGGCAATGAATGGATCGATCAGGAAGGTGGTGCCTTTAGGAGTCTGGATCAACACAGTGGCGTGCCCGAGCCAAGTGATTCGAGTACCTTTCAATGGGTTCATAGACGCTCCGTTTTACGGTTCCTCACTAGCGAAGGATGCAGATTGGATGCGCTGGGTTGATTTTGGAAGTTACTTAGCGGGTGATCAGCACTTCAGAGATGCTGTCTTTTGCAAGAAACTGGCGGAAGCCTGACCACTGGTCGAACAGGCTCTGGATGCTTCGATTTGTAGAGACGCGTTGAATCGGGTAAGGCTGAGCCAACTGCATTTCTACGTTGTCTCCGGTGGTGATGTGAAAGCGGAAATGAGCTGACTCTTCGGGTTGCTTGCGTGTATGGAAGAGAGCAAGTACCTGCCCACCTGGATTCATGGATGCGTACAGGTGAGCGACAACCGCGGAGACGAACGGTTCAGGCAAGTAGTCGAGTGCTGTCCACAAGAGGACGACATCGAACATGCGGCCTGAGAAATCGAGTGTCTGCTTGAGATACCCCTCAATATTCCAGATCGGCCTGTCCTCCTCGTCTGTACCGACTTGCCAGGCGCCATTGCAGGCTTCCGTCACCAGATCGGTAAGAAAGACGCTATGACCGAGGCTGGTGAGATAGTTGATGTTTGTCGGAGATGTGACTCCACAATCAATGACGCGAAGGCCGGGCTCGGCCTGAAGCCGCTTGCGCAAAGCCTGCCAGGCGCCCGAGTGTCGAGGAACTCTCGGCCCCGTGGGCGCGCCCGCAGCGGAGGTAGCATTGCCGTCAGGTTTTCTTTCAAACCAGCTGCGAATCACTCTAAATTTCCCTTCTGGCTCGGCGAATCTCACCGCGAGGTACTCTCGCAGGCTCTGATCAGGAATTGGCGCCCGTGCTCGAAGCGGCAGGAACGCTTTCGGCGCTCTTGGCGCCCTGGGTCAGATCGACTTTGCCGCGAAACACCGCATTGTCTTCAATCGCGAGCCGGAGCGCGCGAACGTCGCCTTCTACGGTGCTGCCAGCGCGCAATTCCACACGGCCAGAAGCAACGATGTTGCCCTGGACGTGGCCCATGATGAGCACGTCTTTCGCCGTGAGGTCGGCAGTAATATTCGCGCTGGGGCCAACGGTCAGTCGGCTTTCGCTAAGGGTCACTGTTCCTTCTATGCGCCCATCTACAATCAAGTCTTCTCCGCCCTTGACTTCGCCGCGAATCACGACGGACTTCCCTATCCGGGCCTGACCATTTTCCGTTGCCATTATGCAATCCCTTTCAACTCATTAAATTGGGTTTTCGGACGCCTAAATAACGTCCCTTGCAGCGCCTTCGAGCAACGGTCACACCTGCTTACGACCGGATTTCCGGTCCGCGGGGGTACCTGAAATCTTGAGAAGGCCCTGCTCGAACTATACGCATCGCGGCCTGTCACTTCAATTCCAGAAACCGCTATCGAACGGGGGCGTCTAATCTATGGTAAGGGTGAGTGCATCGATGCGGGTTGCGATTGAACGCTAGACTAAGGTCAATGCACAGGTTCCTGTCTCTCATCGCGGTATCTCTACTTGCCGCAACGGCCTTGCACGGCCAAAAGGTCGTGGGACCGGGCCAGGACGATGCGTTGGTGAAGCGGGCTCTTGCCGCGGAAGTCCGTGCGGCTCAGGATTGGCAGCATCCCATGCGCTACCACCTGAGGAAATCAACCCCGAGACTGACTTCGACGAAGATCATCTTTGAGACAAAAGACGGAGCCGTTGCCCGCCTGATCGCCATCAATGACAAACCACTGAGTGCGGAAGATGAGCGGAAGGAGCAGGATCGGCTCAATCAGTTGCTTAGCGATCCGAGCCGGCAATGGCATCGCAAGCAATCGGAAGATGAGGATACGCGCCGCGTGACGAAAGTCCTGCGTGCGCTACCGGAGGCATTCGTTTACCGATTTGTTGAGAGCATTGACGGGCCGACCGGCAAGGTAGATAAATTCACGTTCAGCCCCAATCCGCATTACAGCCCTCCAGATCTGGAAACGCAGGTGCTGAAAGGAATGGCGGGCGAGATCTGGATCGACAAGGCGCAGGAGCGCGTAACCCGCCTGGAGGGGCGTTTGCAGCAGGATGTGGATATTGGCTGGGGCATCCTGGGGCGGCTGAGCCAAGGTGGTTGGATCGTGATAGAACAGAGCGATGTGGCAGACCATCAGTGGCGTACTGTTCACTTCAAGCTGATGATGAGCGGACGCGTTTTGTTCAGGACCAAAGTATTTGATACGGTCCAGGACGAAAGCCACTTTGCACCGCTGTCAGTCGGTCTCAGTTACCAAGAGGCTGTTCGAATGATGCGCGCCGATTCTCAGAATTCGACACAGGCGAGCCAGTAAACGAGAACACAAGAAAGCGGCCCTGTCCGATTTGGAGAGGGCCGCTTTTGTTGAGCGAAATCCGGCGTTACTTGACCTTGGCAAAGATGATGACAAGGGTGAAGAGGGTGAGGGACTCGATGAACGCCAGGCCGAGGACCAGCAGGAGCTGGATTCCGGCGCGTGCGCCTGGGTTGCGTGCCAGCGCCTCAGTGGCAGAGGCAGTGGCTCTGCCCTGACCGAGGCCGCACAGACCCGCAGCAATTGCCATGCCGATGCCGGCGCCGATCGGGACAAGGTTGATCGGAGCCGAACCGCCGTCCGCGAATGCCGGGACGGCGAAACAGAGAGCCGCCAACGCCATAAATACAGATTGAAATTTCCGCATGTTTCTCCTGCTTCCCTGTAAATTGGCCGCCAGTGGGTGGTTGAGGCTCACCGTGCTGGCCCCCTCACGCTTGCAGCCGTCCGATTGTCCGAAGCGGAAGCGCTCTTCGGCGGAATCTTGTCAAAATCCTAGTGTTCGTGCGCAACAGCCTGCGAGAGATAAATCATCGCAAGCAGCATGAAGACATACGCCTGAATCAGCGAAACGAAAAAGTGCAGGCCCAAAAACACCGCTGGAATGGCCAACGGAACGAGCGAGAAGAACACCAGCGTGACCAGATCGCTGGCAAACATGTTGGCATAGAGACGAATCGTGAGCGACATGACACGCGCGCAGTGGGAGATGACCTCAATCGGAAACAGCAGCGGCGCGATCCACCAAACCGGGCCGGCAAAATGCTTCATATAGCCGACGATGCCCTGCTCGCGGAGACCGTAGAAGTTGTAATAGAGAAAAGTCAACAAGGCGATGCCCAAAGGCACAACGGGAAACCCCGTCGGTGTATGGAGTCCGGGAATCAGTCCAAGTAGATTGTTGATTACCACGAAAAGGAAGATACACGTCACGAAGGCCTGAAAGCGCTCGTAGCCGTGGCCAATGATCTGGTCAGCATTGCTGCCCGTAAACTCGTGAATCACCTCGGCAATTTGCTGCGCGGGATTCGGCTTTTCGACGGATAACGTGAGGCGCACCAGGATGAAAAAGGCGATAAGCCCGAGCACGACGATGAGTTCCAACGCGAACTTATCGTCAATAGGAGCAGCCGGGTTTGCCGGGTGAATACCCAGCATCTGCATGACGGTGGCGACGGCATTGCCGAACAAGTAGTTCAATAAGCGCGTAAATGCAAGAGATTCCGGCATGAAGGCTTGAATCTTTCTGTTTCCGGGTAATAGGTCTTTGTCAGTCTTTGAGCAACCGGAGCGACTCCCAGGCTGTGGCCAGAACCGCCAGGCCCAATCCGCAAAGAAGCGCTACTACCGAACCCTGGAAACACTTCAGGCTACCATAAATGGCCGCGGCAAACACCGTGAGCCTAAGCACAAAGAACGCGATTACCACCAAAGCACTTCTAGGCGTTTTCTGTTGATCCAGTTTGGCATTGATAAGGCGGATAAGGCGCTGCCATTCAAGGATGCTGGCGGCCGAGATGAAGGTGCCGGTTATAAGCATAGCGGCATTGCGCCAGCCGGAGGCGACCAGAAGCACGAGAGCGGAGATCGCACCCAGAATGAGCGTGTCGCGGATAGCCCGCTTGAGCAGACCTGCAAGGGCCTCATCGGTGAGAGCAACTATAGGGTGGGTTTCGTCGGCCATCGTCAGATTTCGGGACTTCCCTTTCCGGCGTCGTCCCCTGTCCCGTTTCCGCTTCCGGAATTGCCTCCCGTGGAGATCACCAGTCGAACCACATAGACGAGTCCGGAGATACCGCCAAAGACAAGACCCGCAATGCCGATCCAGGATTGGTTGAAATGCCGGTCTGCCCAGATTCCAAACAGCCAGCCGATGAACGCAGCCGAGGGCAGCAATATCGCGATCTGCATCAGCTTCTCAGCCTGAACAAGAGTTTCGATTCCGCTGGAGGTGCGACGCGGCGGTTTGGAATCCGGAATGGGGCGATTGAAGGGCATCTCGATCCCTGTCAAGCATACAGTGCGAAGTGACGAGCGGGTATACTTCCCTTTTGGACCTTTGCTCGCAAAACGGAAGGAAACACAGTGTTTGATTCAGAGTTCGAGCGCAACCTGTTTGACTTACGCAGGACCAAGCTCGCAGAGATCGAGAAGCTCGGCCAAACTGCCTACCCCAATCAATTCCCTGCCTCGTACACCATTCCCGAGGTGCGGGCCAAATGGGGCGAGGCCGGCCCGGAGACGCTGGAGGCGAATCGATCGACTGTAGCGGTCGCAGGGCGGATCATGGCGATTCGCGCACAGGGCAAGGCCGGATTTGCGACGCTGCAGCAGGGCGGGGAGCGACTGCAGATTTACGTGCGTCTCGATGCGGTCGGCGAGCAGGGTTTCGCGCTCTATAAACTGCTCGATCTTGGGGATCACATCGGCGTCAGCGGGTACCTTTTCCGCACGCGAACGGGCGAACTCACCATACACGTGGAAAGGCTGACCTTTCTGGCAAAAGCGATGCTCGCTCTGCCGGAGAAATTTCACGGGCTGGCAGATGTGGAGTTGCGTTACCGGCAGCGCTACGTCGATCTCTTTAGCAACCTGGATGCCCGCGAAGTCTTCGTCAAGCGAGCAAAAGTGCTGCGGGCTATTCGCCAGTTCTTTGACGAGCGCGGCTACCTCGAAGTGGAAACGCCGATGATGCAGCAGATCGCCGGGGGCGCGACTGCGCGACCGTTCAGAACGCATCACAACGCGCTGGACATGGACCTTTTCCTGCGCATTGCGCCGGAGCTCTATCTAAAGCGGCTCGTGGTGGGTGGTTTCGATCGCGTTTACGAAATCAATCGCAACTTCCGCAACGAGGGAGTGAGCACGCAGCACAATCCCGAGTTCACGATGCTGGAGTTTTATCAGGCCTATGCCAACTACCACGACCTGATGCAACTGACCGAAGAACTCATCGAGTTTGTGGCGCGAGAGGTAAATGGGACGACGATTGCGGAATTCAACGGACACAGCATCGACCTGGCCAAATGGCAGCGGCTGACCATGCGCGAAGCCATCCGCGAATATTGGCCGGAAGAGGCTGGAGCCAAGCCGGCATTGTCGGCCTTCGCAGATTCACAGGTATTGCAGACACGGCTTCATGCCGCGATGAGTTCCCTCGAGGCGGCTGTCTGCCAGACCAATCGGCTGAGCCCGGAGCGAATCGCGGAATTGAAAACGATTCTGGGGGCTGTGACTGCTGTCTACTACGACTCGCTAAAGAACGCGCCTCTGGGCAAGTCGATCTACAACCTCTTCGAAGCGGTGGTTGAACCTTTCCTGGTTCAACCGACGATTATCTATGACTACCCTGTAGAAGTTTCGCCACTGTCGAAGGCCAAACCCGATGATCCGTCTCACGTGGAGCGATTCGAGTTTTTTGCAGGCGGGTTTGAACTGGGAAACGCGTTCAGCGAACTGAATGACCCTGTCGAGCAGCACAAGCGTTTTGAGCAGCAACTGACCGAGCGCGATCGAGGCGACGATGAAGCTCACCAGATGGACGAAGACTACGTGCGGGCGCTCGCGTATGGCCTGCCGCCTACCGGCGGTGAAGGCATAGGCATCGACAGGCTGGTGATGCTGCTGACCGGTTCCAGATCCATTCGCGACGTGATTCTCTTCCCCCTGATGCGGAAAGAGCAGGAAACAGAGAAGAAGGAACACGGAACGGGGATTACGGCTTGAACATCCTGTTTGTAGGAGACATCTTTGGGAGCGCGGGGCGCAAGATTGTCCGCGAGCACATCAGCCATGTGTGTGACGCTCACGATGTCGAACTGCTGATCATCAATGCTGAAAACGCTGCAGGTGGCTTCGGAGTCACGCCGCAAATTGCAGACGAGTTTTTCGATTTGGGCGCCGATGTCCTCACGACGGGGAATCATGTCTGGGACAAGCGAGAACTCACGGATTATCTGAAGTCAGCCTCCGCCGAAAGCAAAGAGCGCCCCCGGCGTGTTCTGCGTCCGATCAATATGCATCCGGGACTGCCGGGATTCGGAGTGTTCGAGGGCACGACGAGGAGCGGAGTTGACTACGCTGTTGTGGACCTGATGGGGAAGGTGTTCATGAGCGGCACCAATGACCCTTTTCACGCCGTCAACCAATTGCTCGCCGGCGTCAAAGCAAAGGTAATCGTGGTGGACTTTCATGCAGAAGCGACCAGCGAAAAAGTGGCCATGGGATGGCACCTCGACGGTCGTGTGACTGCCGTGCTCGGCACGCACACCCACATTCCAACGGCGGACGAAAGAGTCCTCCCCGGCGGCACGGCTTATCAGACGGACGTTGGCATGAGTGGTCCGTATGACAGTGTCATCGGCGTCGAGAAAGAACTAGTGCTGCACCGGTTCCTGACGGGAATGCCGGGCAAGTTTGAAGCTGCCAAGGGAAATCCCAAGATGTGCGCGACCCTTGTGACCTGCGACCCGTCTAGCGGTCGTGCCTCTGCCGTCCAGCGATTCATGTTGGGTGAGTGATTTCCGGGCGCGCTCGGGCGATCCTGTGGCAGCACGAGTGTAGCTAGACGGGGAAGCCGGCAGGCAAGAAGTTCAACTGCCAAAAAATCCAGCAGGAAATCTAATTTTCGGTGGGATCCGGAACCTTCCAGGACTTGGTAACCGCTGGTTGCTCGGATGCGGGTACAATCGTCGCCATCGGCGCGGGAGAGTGCGTCGCCTTGATGAGCTTGCCGCTCCGCGAGAACGTCATCGACCACGCCATCGGTCTTGGAATTGCGGACGCGTCGGCGAACCGGATGACTTCCTCATTCTTCGCATCGAGATTCACGTCGAGGACTGCCATCAGCGCGGGGATGGGCTTGTTGATTCCTGGTACTGCATCCGACGAAACAATCTGCGGGTGTGCGCCAGCCAGTGCGGCGTAGCAAAGGCCGTTGCCAAGCCAATCGGACGAATCGGTGGAGGACTCCTCTGCCCGGATGTGATTGAAGGCTGAAATCGTAAGAGCGTTGATGGGCGCGGGCGAAAACAGCGAGTATCCGCGGCGCAGTATGGGAACGATGCGAACGCGCCCTTCGCCGTCACGCGGGATGGAAGCCGAGAACACGGTCACGTCCCCTTCGCCGTTGTTGCGCGTGTATTGGAGAAAAAGATGATCGGGAAGAGCGGGACAGACAATCTGCTGGTAATTCCATTTTTGCTGATCTAACTCAAACCCGGCGAATCCTGCATGCTCTGCAATCGAAGACTCGGAATTCGCGACCAGGAGTTTGTCCTGGGCGGTCATTTGATCCGCAGGGCGAAACTCGACAAATAGCTTGCGGTCTCTAATTTGAATATCCGCTGCAAACGGCTTCGGCTCAACTGGTTGGGGTAAAGGTCTTCCACTGTAGACAGTTTGTGGCAACTGTTCTGAGGCCGACTGGCTTATCACCGGCACACGAAGGGAGCCGAAGACGGCTGCTGTCAGAACGAGGGGGAAGACTCTGAATCGCACCATACAGTGAGTAGACTACACCGGAGCGATAAGAATCGCGGTCGCAGACGCACGAAAGGCAGCCTTGTGAGGCTGCCTTTCGCTTGACCGGAAGCTGGCGACCACGCCCGGTTGAGACCCGGTCGCCATGGAACGCTGGCTCAGTGAGCCGCAGGTTTATGTCCGGCGGCTGGCTTGCGCGCAGGAGCGGTGGCTTTCTTGGTCTGGAGGAGGCCGTCCTTGAGAACAATCGAAGCCGTTTGTGCGGCAGTCGCCGTTGCCGGGATCTGAGTGTAAGTGTCATAGGTCCCGTCGAGTTCGGGCCCCCCGTCCTTGAGCAGCTTCAATTCCGAGCCAACAGCGGGAACATCTTTGTCGGCGAGCGGGGCTTTCATTTTGACGATGAAGTCAGCGGTCTTGGCGTCTTTCGCGTCCTGGGTAACCGCGACCTGAATCTCGTTCGGGTTTGCCGCGATCACAGTTCCTGGAACTGGCGTCTGTTTGCCCTGAAGAAGCGCCCATAGCTTGTCGGCATCTTCCTTGCTACCCAGCGCCAGCACCGTTTCCTTGTCGGCCAGAGCTAGAGTATTCAAGTCGGGTGTAGTTGCGATGAGGTCGTGGATCTGCTCGGCGGGAGTCTTGGCTGGATCAATCTTGAATGTCGTCGGCGGGAAGAGATTGGCCGCGGTCTGGGTCTTGATCTCGTCCAGGCCCTTCAAATCTCCGTGGTACTTCTTGTAGTAGTACTCAAGCTTGGGTTCGATCTGGCCTTTGAAATTGGCAGGAGCAAAATTCCAGGCGCGCGCGTAGAACCAGACGGCCTGCACAAGATCCTTGCCTTCAGGCTTGGTGTAGGCTTCTGCAAGTTGCAGAGTGTCTACGAGGCCTGGGCCGCTCTTGGTGGCGTCGGGCGGATACATCATGAGCTCTTTGCGGTACTCTTCGATTCCTGCCTTCACATCCTTCTTCCCGAGGATGAAGTCCAAAGCAAGTGCGGAGTGGAAGATCGGATAGGTCGCGTCCGTTTGCTTCTTCCAGTCGGCGTCTGAAACACCGGCAGGCTTAGCGGCGGAAAGTCCCTTATTCGCTAACGCTGCGGCATCACCGCAGGTTTGCACATCAGAAGTCTTCGCGCATTGGCCCTTCTTGATGTAGACAGAGATGAAGATGGCCTTCATATTGTCGGGATCGACCTGTAGCAGCCGGCTTGCCGCGCTGAGGGTCTTGTCGGCATCGCCTAGTTGCTGATAGGTGTCCACAAGCGCGTCGAGAACAGCTTTTTTGACAACGCTTTGTGGATACGTCTGCAGAAAGCTTTCCAGCGCTGCGGCTTTGGCTTTCGGGTCGCCTTGTGTTGTCGCCATTTGATAGGCGTTGAACTCAGCAGGATCCTTAATCGAGATCGTGCCCGGCTCTTGTGCGCGCAGCGTGGGTGCGGAAACGAGGCTCAAGCTCGCCAACGCCATCACAGATGCAAAGACAAACTTCTTCATTCAGTGCTCCTGGGAGATGCGGAAATCAGAATCGAAATACTCAAGCTCTCGCTCGTGGCATGTAAATCCGTTCTGCTTGGCGGTGAGCGCCGGTTGACGGACGGACATTACCACGATGTCCATTGTGGTGTTGGGAGGATTATAGAAACCCCTGCCGCTTGTGACAAGCAGCGTTATTTGATTAATGCTCTGATCCCCGGTACGGGGCGGTCGGCAAGGCTCGGCTGGGGAATTCCAAGGCCGCTCACGCGGTCTTTCCTCGTCGTCTTCCTCCGTGGACCCGCGAGTGCAGTTTATCGTCATTTCGACGGTCATGAAAACGGATGGGTCGCCCCCCCGACACATCGTCTAATCGCTTAGACACCAAAAATTGAAAAAGTGTTTCCTTACGGATGCGAAGTCGGTCTACTGGGTTTACTGCAGAAGCCGAACCAGTTCCGCCTGTTCGGCCAGGAAGGCATCGTGGCCATGGGAACTCGCCATCTCCCGGTAATCGGCGCGAACTCCGGCCGAGCGAACCGCGGCGGCGAATTCCTTCACGGAATCCGGAGGAAACAGCCAGTCAGAACTGATTCCAACGAAGCTGAGCCGGGCGCGAATGTTGCCGAAGGCCTCTTTGGGAGAAGCGTGGCCGTTCAGCGGGTCCCAGGTGTCCATCGTCCGCATGATGGCTAGGTAGGCGTTGGCATCGAAGCGCTCGTTAAATCGCTCCCCTTGATGATCCAGATAGCCGGCGATATCGAAACGGCCACCGACCAGCCCACCCCCCTGATGATCATGGCTCCAGGGGTTTTCACCGTTCCTGTTTGGATTGCGAGCGAACCGCTCCTCGAGCAGGGTCGCCGATTTGTAACTGATCATGCCAATCTGGCGAGCGAGTGATAGACCCAGGCGCGGCGGCCGTTGGGGCAGGTAGTAACCACTGTCCCAATCAGGGTCGTTCTGGATGGCCTGGCGCTGCAGGTGGTTGAGCGCCAACCCCATGGCAGAGAGCGGAGCCACCGCAATAATAAGCGCCCGCTCAACCCGGCCGGGATCGTGAATTGCCCACTCCAGGGCCTGCATGCCGCCGATGGAGCCTCCCAGCACAAGCCGCAGACGGCGTATGCCGAGAGAATCGAGCAACTGGGCCTGCGCCCTGACGTTGTCGCGAATCGAGACCAGAGGAAAGTCCGGACCGTAAGCAAGGCCAGTCTGTGGATCGACAGACCCCGGCCCCGTGGATCCGTAGCACGAGCCCAGCATGTTGATGCAGATTACAAAATCGTGCTCAGGAGACAAGAGCGCGCCGGGGGCAAAAATCTCGGGCCACCAGGAGCCAACCGTGGCGGAACCGGAAAGCGCATGGCACACCAAGACCGCATTGTCGCGAGCAGAGTTCAGCCGGCCATAGACCGCATAGTGCAGCGTGGGCTGGGTCAAGGTACGCCCACTCTCAAGCGCCAGGTGCGTATCAAGCACGTAGTCGCCTTCATAGGTGGGTTCAAGAACTGCTGCCCGGGCCGGCGTTGCTCCGCCGGTCCCGGTTGCGGATTCCGTCATGACACTCATTGTGCAGCAACACCCACGGTCTCAGTTTTGCCGGAAAAGACGGTGCCGTTGGCGGCGGTGATCGCCTGGTCAAGGTCGGCAAGAATGTCTCGGATATCTTCAATTCCGACCGATAGCCTTACCATCTCGGGCGTCACACCTGTTGCGGCCTGCTCTTCCAAGGAGAGTTGCTGGTGCGTGGTCGATGCCGGGTGAATGACAAGCGACTTGGCATCGCCAATATTTGCCACCAGCGAGAACAACTCAAGTGTGTCAATCAGCTTTTTACCTGCCTCATACCCGCCCTTGATTCCGAAGGTGATCAGCGCCCCCTGGCCATTAGGCAGATATTTTCTGGCGCGCTGGTAATACTGGCTCGACTCGAGGCCGGGGAAGTTCACCCACTCCACGCCGGGATGCTTCTCCAAATGACGGGCGACCGTTAGAGCGTTTTGCGAATGCCGCTCCATGCGCAGGTGGAGCGTCTCTATTCCCTGCAGCAGCAAGAAAGCGCTGTGCGGCGAAAGGGCTGCACCCGTATCGCGCAGCCCCTGGACCCGGGCCTTGAGGATGAATGCCAGTGGACCGAAGGCAGCCGTGTAGGAGAGACCGTGATATGAGGGATCCGGCTCTGTAAATTCCTTGAAGCGACCTGAAGCGGCCCAGTCAAACTTGCCGGCGTCGACGATCACGCCACCAATCGTCGTACCGTGGCCGCCCAAAAACTTGGTGGCCGAATTCACGACGATATCAGCACCCCATTCGATGGGCCGCACCAGGGCCGGAGAAGACGACGTGTTGTCGATGACGAGCGGAAGGCCATTTTCATGGGCGATTGCTGCGAGCTTTTCGATGTCTGCAATATCGAGCTTAGGATTGCCCAGCGTTTCTGTGTAGACGGCTCTCGTTTTATCGTTGATCGCGGCGCGCAACCCGTCAAAATCGTCTGCGTCGACAAAGCGCACCTTAATGCCCAACCTCGGCAGCGTGTAGTGGAACAGGTTGTAAGTTCCGCCATACAGGGAGGTCGTGGAGACGATCTCTTCTCCCGCGGATGCCAGGGTGGTGACCGTTAGCGTCTCCGCAGCTTGCCCTGATGCCGTCGCCAGACCGGCCGCGCCGCCCTCGAGCGCGGCCACCCGCTTCTCAAAGACATCGGTCGTGGGATTCATGATGCGGGTGTAGATATTTCCGAATTCCTTAAGCGCAAATAGACGACCGGCGTGGTCAGCGTCCTGAAAGAGGTACGAGGTTGTCTGGTAGATGGGGACTGCGCGTGATCCTGTGGCCGGATCGGGTGACTGGCCTGCGTGAACGGCAAGGGTGGCTAAATGTTGCGGCTTGGCATCTGACATCGGGAACTCCTTCGGTCTCTCTTCGGTTGGGATGCGGCGGGGACTGCTGTAAGGGAGCCACAGCCCAAGCCGGAAAATCAAAAAACCCGAATCCTCTTTGAGGACCCGGGCCGCCTGGTTTCAAGATCGGTTGCGACTAGCGCATTCTGCTCTCAAAAGCCACACGGACGGGCCTGCGTGCACAACACATGCACATGGCCATGACCTCGTTTCCGTGTTCCATCGAGCTCTGCATAAACGGCAGTATCGGCGTACGGAAGGGTGCATGTCAATTAACTAGATCGGAATCCGGCGTGAAAAGACGACAGCCGGCTATTCGTCCGCCTTCCAGACATAGCCATCGGGCTGAGGCAGTCCGATGTGCGCGAGTACGCGAGAGGCAAATTGCCGGGCCATTTCGGTTGTGTCGGCGGGGCGATTGTAAAAGGCAGGAATCACTGGGAAGATGGTCGCGCCGGCTTCCGCCGCCAGGGTCATAGTTGCGCAGATGGATGCGGTTGAAGGGCGTTTCGCGCACGCAGAGCAGGAGAGGGCGGCGCTCCTTGAGGGTTACGTCGGCGGCGCGGGCAATGAGTGAATTGGCAAGTCCGTTCGCGATGGTGGCCAACGTTCCCATCGAGCATGGCAGCACAATCATGCCATTTGAGGGATAGCTGCCGCTGGCGATCGAGGCGCCGATGTCGGAATCGGAGTGCTGCACAGTCTTCGTTGGCGTGCCGTCGAGCAGCTTTTCGAGCAGGTTGCTACGACCTGACAGATCGAGCTCTTCTGCGATCACGCGCAAAGAATTTTCTGACGCGACGAAATGAACTCGGGACACACGGCTGTCTGCTTCGAGTGCCCTGAGCAACTCGCGTGCGAGGACCGCTCCAGAAGCGCCAGTGATTGCTACGGTAAGTTTCATAGCGTCCATACTGCTGACCCTTTCATGCGGAAGCTCGCGTCACTGCGCACTTTTCCATGCCTGCATCATGAGAACGTACTCCTCGGAATGACCGTAAGCCGAGAAGCGTTTCATCTCGTCAAATGCAGGTAGATACTCCTGGGCGCTCCACAATACTCGAAAGAACAGGAGCGAGATCCTTTCCGAGTCTGGCGACAATTGCACCGCAACGCGTCCGTGTTGAATGGCTTCCCGATGCTGGCCAACGCGCGAAAGAATCCAGGCCAGATAACTATGCGCAACGGCAGTCCTCGGAAACTCGGCAACCAGCACTGTCAAGATTTGGAGGGCCTCTGTCGACTGGTTCTGCGAATCCAGCTCGATCGCCTCGCGAATAATCCCCTCAACGCGTGCGCGAGCGCCTTCTGGAACCTGATCGAGGGAAATCTGATCCATCCGGTCTAATCTCCAAGGACTCGTTTGAAGATTGCATCCACATTCCCAAGCTGCCGGGTGTAATCGAATGTCCGGTCCAGCTTTTCCGAATTGAGCAGAGCCGTAATCGACGCATCCTTTGCCACTTCGTCACGAAAGACCAGGTCTTCTTTCCATGAACGCATGGCATGGGACTGAACGAGCCTATATGCGTCTTCGCGCAGCATCCCGGCTTCAGCCAGATCAAGCAGCAACTGTCCGCTGAAAATCAGCCCGCCAGTGCTTTCGAGGTTACGCTTCATCCGTTCTGGATAGACAAGCAGGCGAGCGATCAGATCCGTCGTTTTGGCCAGCAGGTAATCTACGAGGATGGTCGAGTCGGGAAAGATGACCCTCTCCACGGAAGAGTGCGAAATATCGCGTTCGTGCCACAATGCAACGTTCTCAAACGCCGCCTGCGCGTTTCCGCGCAATACGCGTGCCAGGCCGCTGATCTGTTCGCTGGTGATGGGATTCTTCTTGTGCGGCATCGCCGAAGAGCCCTTCTGCTTTTCGCTGAAGTACTCCTGCGCCTCGCGCACCTCTGTCCGCTGCAGATGCCGGACCTCGACGGCTATCTTGTCCAGCGTGGAGCCGATAATGGCGAGTGTCGAGATGTAAGCCGCGTGACGGTCGCGCTGAATCACCTGCGTCGCAACGGGTGCCGGCTTGAGTCCTAGGGCGGCGCAGATTCGCTCTTCGTGCTCGGGCTTCAGATGGCCGAAGGTGCCGACTGCGCCGGAAAGTTTGCCGACCCGCATTTCCTCTGCTGCAGCATCGAATCGGGCGATGTTGCGCTCCATCTCTGCGTACCAGTTGAGAAGCTTAAGACCGAAAGTGGTCGGCTCGGCGTGGATGCCATGTGTGCGGCCGATGGTCGGGGTATGTTTGAACTCCAGTGCTCGCTTCTTGAGCACGGTCATCAGCGCGAGTAGGCCCTCTCGAATGATCGCCGAAGCCTCTTTGACCTGGAGAGCCTGCGCCGTGTCCACCACGTCGTTCGACGTGAGCCCATAGTGCAGCCACCGCGATTCGGCGCCCAATCCCTCAGCATTGAGGGACTCTGCGACAGCAGTCGTGAACGCGATTACGTCGTGTTTGACCTCGGCCTCGATCTCCTGAATGCGGGCGGCTGAAACACTGGCATGTTTGGCTATGGCTTGGGCAGCGGCAGTGGGAATGACACCGTCTTCTGCCAGAACCGTGCTTGCGGCCGACTCCACTTGCAACCAGCACCGGTACTTGTTGTCTTCAGTCCAGATGCGTCCCATTGCCGGGCGTGTGTAGCGATCAATCATCGGGAAACTCCTGGCATTGGCAGACTCCTGGCACCAAGGGCGAACTCTCGGCGTGGCCACATTGCAGGGCCGTCGCCAACTCTTGATTGTACGAGGTTAAGCTACTCAGGGCCTGGAAATGCCGAAGCGTTTATGCAACTCGTCGTAGAGGAGACCGCGCCCCGGCTTGTAGGGTTGAAACCATTCGCCATCGATTACAAGCTGCGGAACCGCCCTCTTTCCCACGTGGCGGATGACCTCTGCGGATGCAGCGGGGTCCGCGTCCACATTTACTTCGGAGTACTGGATGTTGTGAGAATCAAGAAACTGCTTGGCCGCCCGGCAATCTCTGCACCAGGTGGAGGTGTAAACCTGAACGATCATAAGACTATTTTACTGTCTTCCCGCTGATACCATTTTTCTGATGACGGCAGACGAGATAAAAGCTTTGCTGAACCTGGTCCGGCATCCGGTGGAAGGCGGCTATTTTCGTCGGACTTATACTTCTTCAGCGACCATCGACTTGCCTCGCGGTTTGCGCCCTCAAAGCACGGCCATTTACTACCTGCTGGAGCCGGATGGCTTCTCTGAGATGCATGTTCTGGATTCCGACGAACTGTTTCATTTCTACCTCGGCGACCCGGTAGAAATGCTTCAGCTTTATCCTGATGGCAGCTCCGCTGTCTTCACACTTGGTGCGGATTTGAAGGCGGGGCAGCAGGTCCAATTGCTTGTTCCGGCTGGTATCTGGCAGGGTATGGGACTGGTGGGAGAGGGAAAGGTCGCACTGCTCGGCTGCACGGTAACGCCGGGGTTTGATTTTGCCGACTATCACAACGCGAGTTATGCCGACTTAGCAGAAAAATGGCCGGTAGAGGCAAAGCGTATCCGGGCACTGACGAGGACTTAGCTCGAGCGACGCTCGCGGAAAAAACTCCGCAATAGCTCGGCGGCCTCCTCTGTGCGAATTCCCTGCTCTACCTGCATCTGGTGATTCAATTGCGGGTGATTAATCACCGACAGCACCGAGCCCGCAGCACCAGACTTAGGGTCGGGCGCCGCGTAGACCAGCCTATCGAGTCGTGCGTGAATCATTGCTCCGGCGCACATGGCGCATGGCTCGAGCGTCACGTAGAGAGTGCAGCCGTTGAGCCGGTAGTTGCCCAGTAGCTTTGCCGCTTCGCGAAGAGCGACTATCTCCGCGTGGGCAGTAGGATCGTTGTCGCGAAGAACGCGATTTTGGCCGCGCGTTAGAATCTCGTCTTCGTAGACGATGACCGCGCCGATCGGCACTTCGCCGGCCTCTGCCGCGTGGCGAGCTTCGACAAGGGCCGCCTCGATGGCTTCGCTATCGATCATGGGTTTATGTTAGCGCCGCGGGCTGTTGCTGGGTCATGCAGTGGAGCGCTCCCAGTCCCCAAATCAAATCGACGCAGTGGATACCAATCACGTCGCGATCAGGAAAAACGTCGGAGAGAATGCCGAGCGAGACGCGGTCATTCGGGTCGTGGAATGTGGGCACCAGAACGAGTCCATTTGCCAAATAGAAGTTCGCGTAACTGGCCGGAAGGCGTTGTCCGCGAAAAACGACTGGGCGCGGCATCGGCAATTCAATTATCGTGAACTGCTTTGCATCCAGCGTGCGAGCGGTTTTGAGGCGGGCAAGATTCTCGGCAAGCGGAGCGTGATTGGCATCGCTTGTGTTCGGCTCGGCTGCAGTCACGATTGTCGAGGGACCGACGAAGCGCGTGATGTCATCTACGTGGCCGTGGGTATCGTCGCCGGCGACGCCGCGGTCGAGCCAAATTACATGATCGATGCCGAGGTAGTCGTGGAAGACTTGTTCGAGGTGGACGCGGCTCACACCTGGGTTGCGCTGCTGGACTTCGCTCAGGAGACACTCCTCTGTGGTGAGCAGAATGCCGCCTCCGTTGGTGTCGATGGAGCCGCCCTCGAGCACGAGCCGGCATTCTGTGCCGTCCGCCAGTCGTGCATCAGGCTGCCATTCCGGGAGATGGAGCAGTTCCGCCGCGCGGCCCGGTATCTGATCATCGAGTTGCCAATCGGAGTATTTCGCCCAGGCGTTGAAGCGCCAGTTGGTGATGGCAACCTGTCCCTCAGCATTGCGAATGAAGATGGGACCGGAGTCGCGGGTCCAGACGCGGTTTGTTGCCCAAGCGTGAAAGCTGACCTGCTGAATATTGACTCCGGCGCGAGCGAGGATGCCTTCAGCGCGTCGTTCAGCCTTGGCGTCATCAACCAGAATGTGTACCCGCTCACGTGCCGAGAGCAGGCGAACGATCTCCGCATAGAGCCATGGAATTGCCTGAAATTTTCCCGGCCAGTCCTGTGGATTGTGCGGCCAGGCAAGCCAGGTGGCCTCGTGGGGCTCCCACTCGGCGGGCATGCGGTAACCCAAGTCGCGCGGTGTCGTTTTTGAGGGTGGCGACTGAGACGGCATGTTTACTTGCCATCTCCGTCGGGCCGACCTGCACGGACGGGATCAAGGAAACGCTGCGTGATGGGCTGGTACGCATCGATGCGGCGATCGCGGAGGAAAGGCCAGTTTCGGCGAGTATCCTCAATCAGCCCAAGATCGATTTCGCCCAGCAGAATTTCCTCTGCATCGTGGGATGCCCTCGCGATAATTCGGCCAAACGGGTCGGCAAGAAAGCTGCCGCCCCAAAACTCAAGTCCCAGGCCTTCGGCGCGATTGCCGCGAATGTCTCCCTGCTCGTGTCCTACACGATTCACACCGGCTACGTAGACGCCGTTGGCGATGGCATGGGCGCGTTGCACTGTCTGCCAAGCCTCATACTGCGCGGCACCAAATTCATCCTTTTCTGCCGGGTGCCAGCCGATAGCCGTCGGGTAAAAAAGGACCTCAGCCCCTTGCAACGCGGTGAGGCGTGCTCCCTCGGGGTACCACTGGTCCCAGCATACGAGCGTCCCCACGCGACCAAACGCGGTATCGACGGCCTTGAAACCAAGATCGCCCGGCGTGAAGTAGAACTTTTCGTAATACAGCGGATCATCTGGAATGTGCATCTTGCGATAAACACTTGCGATGCCGCCATCCGGATTCAACGTGACTGCCGTATTGTGATACAGCCCGGGCGCCCGGCGTTCAAAGAGGGACGCGATGATGACGACGCGAGTTTCGCGAGCCACGTCAGCCAGTTTGGTGGTCGAGGGACCGGGGATTGGCTCCGCCAAATCAAAGAGTCGGACGTCTTCGCGCTGACAAAAATACTGCGCTTGAAACAGTTCCGGCAGACAAACGATGTTTGCGCCAAGGCGCGCAGCTTCGTGGATATGCCGGATCGCAGACGCCATGTTGGCTTCCGGATCGGCTCCCATACGCATTTGCACCAGGCCAACTCTATATTTACGTGGGTTTTCCATGTTAGATCTGAAATCTTTCCATTAACCTGACAGGGCCATGCAGCAAGGCCAATCCCTAGAGCAGGATTGGCCTGGATTACTTAAGAATCGAAATCCTCAACTCGATTCCGGACGGGCTTTCTGAAGAATCGGCTGCCTGCTTATGCGTCGAGAATGAGGACCGCAGCGGCAATCGTAGTGGTCCACAATCCCCGCTTATCGCCTACGGCAGACTGCGTCACATTGCTAGTCCGGACGATCTTATTGGAAATACGATAGATCTCCTTCTTTTCGTCCCAACTCTTATCCGGGTCGAAATCCACATCGAGAGTTGTCGCAAGCATCTCCGCAGCAAGTTCCTCGGCATATTCACCGGCTTGATCTTCAGTTTCACCAAAGCTGTGGTGCTCGCTCAGATATCCATATGTATCGCGATCAGCCGGAATAGCCACACCGATGCTCGATACGACCAACCGATGGGGTTCCCGGGTGGAATTCTCCGCGATCACAGAAAATACCACTTCGCCGTGGTTGAGATACTTGAGGCCTTCTTTGCGCGAAATGACGCTGCAGCGCGGCGGAAAGATCGAAGAGACGCGTACGAGGTTCTGCGAGGCGATACCCGCATCCCGAAGGGCCAGCTCAAAGGAGGTTAAACGCTCCTTATGTTTGCCTACACCCTTGGTGAAGAAAATCTTCTTCGGAACCATGCTTTTTCCCAATTTCTATGTATCCTCCGTGAGGTTGGCGGTCGTGAAGTTTTTGCGCTCCCGCATGAGTTTATCGCATCCCGCCGGGTCAAAACGGGTTCCCATGCGATTTCATCTGTCATTTACAAATCAGGGCCGTCTGGATGGATCACTAGCCGTGATGCATTTTCCCAACTCGTCCAGTCGACTGCATTTTTCGTTGCACTATTTAATCCGGTCGCCGTAACTTTTCCCGCACGCTTGAGTTTATCAAGAGATGAAGTTGACTCTCCTCTTAGGAATTTCGGTTCTGAGTGCCAGTCTCGGTTGTGCACTCGCGGTGGCTCAGGAGTATGCGCGACCGCTGCTCCCGGATGGCTCGCAGGCCGGCGCGTCCGGTTCTGTTGATCCTGCTTCGGACCCTGTTCCGCTGGAGTGGACGCCTCCGGCGCTGACTGAATTGAGTTTGCAGGCGACTGTCAAAAATAGCTTCACGCTCGACCGTACTCTGCTGGGGGTCGCCGCGGGAATGGTGCCCGATTCTGATGAGCCAACCCGTCATGCCATCAACCGGCTGGACGGCGTGAGCGTTCACCTGCTGCGATTCGGCGCTTCGGGCATCGCGGACGAACGAGAGGTAGAGGCAATTCGAGACTCCTACCATCTTCGCGGGTGGAAGCACCTTGTTACCAGCTCGGGTCACAGTGGAAAATTTCACAGCGGAACGACCGATGTTTGGTTTGTGCTGGACGGCATAAATGTTCGCGGCGCCGTGGTGCTCGCCGAAACTCCAAAGAGCCTCACCCTCATCACGGTAGCGGGAAATCTTAGTCCCATCGATGTATTGCACCTTCGAGGTCATTTCGGCATTCCTCGGCTCGACGTTGATGATTTCAAAGAAGCCCCAGGGAAATAGAAGTCGCGCAGCACCTCCACGGTCTCCGTGAGCTGAGCACGAACATTTCTTCGCGGCGAATCTCAACTTGCGACGTGCACTTCCTCACCCTGCTCTGCGCCGGTCTCGCGTTGCCACCCCTAATTTGCAGGTGTTAGCCTCTCACTACATCGTGTAGAGGGAAGGAACGCCGGAAAAGACATGCAAAAGACTTACAACGGGCTGGAATTGCCCCAAGACGGGCAGCCCATCGAGTACAGCAACGGCCAATATCAAGTCCCCAACAATCCCATCATTCCATTCATCGAAGGCGACGGCACCGGGCGCGACATTTGGAAGGCCTCCCAGAGAGTCTTCGACGCGGCGGTCGAAAAGGCCTACGACGGCAAGCGCCACATCAAGTGGTTCGAGATATTTGCCGGCGAAAAAGCCTTCCGACAATTCAATACCTGGCTCCCTGATGACTCGGTTGCAGCGGCACGCGATCTGCGCGTTTCCATAAAGGGACCCCTTACGACCCCGGTTGGCGGCGGCATTCGATCTCTCAATGTCGCGCTTCGGCAACTTCTCGACCTCTATGCGTGCATTCGACCTGTGAGGTATTACCAGGGTGTTCCGAGCCCAGTGAAACACCCGGAAAAAGTCGACATTGTCATTTTCCGCGAGAACACCGAAGACGTGTACTCGGGCATCGAATTTAAACAGGGCAGCCCAGACGTCGCCAAGCTGATTGGATTCATCAACGACGATCTGCTCAAGGGCGGGAAAAAAAAGATCCGGAGCGACTCGGGTGTCGGCATCAAGCCGATCTCCATCTTCGGCACTAAGCGCCTGGTACGTTACGCGATCCGCCATGCCATCGAGTCCGGCCGCAAAACCGTGACGCTCGTTCACAAGGGCAACATCCAGAAGTTCACTGAAGGTGCATTTCGGGAGTGGGGCTACGAAGTCGCAGTGCAGGAATTCCGCGATCAAACCGTGACGGAGCGGGAGAGTTGGATCCTCGGCAATCTCGACGCGAACCCCGGCATCTCTATTGAGGAGAACGCGGCACTCATCGAGCCGGGCCTCGAATTCGGAAACCAGGCTTTCCGCGACGAACTCTATGGCGAAATCAAAGGAGTGCTCGACTCCATCGGAAAAACGCACGGCAACGGAGCGTGGAAGAACAAGATCTTGATCAACGACCGCATTGCTGATTCGATCTTCCAACAGATCATCATTCGGCCGGCCGACTACAGCATTCTGGCTACGACCAACCTCAATGGCGACTATATCTCCGACGCTGCCGCCGCGCAGGTGGGCGGCCTGGGCATCGCACCCGGCGCGAACATCGGTGATGGCTTCGCCGTATTCGAGGCAACGCATGGCACGGCGCCCAAATATGCCGACAAGGACATGATCAATCCAGGCTCGGTCATCCTGTCGGGCGTCATGCTGCTCGATTTCATCGGCTGGAAAGAAGCGGCCAAGCTCATCGAGAACTCGATGGAGAAGACGATTCAGCAAAAGTTTGTGACTTACGACTTTGAGCGCCAGACTGCCGGAGCTACAAAGGTCGGAACGAGCGAATTCGCGACGCGCATCATCGGCAACATGTAATCCTGAACTGATTTTGGGGTAATTCCCTAAGGAGATTTTTCATGCGTAAGAAAGTAAGCATTGTCGGTGCCGGCAACGTGGGCGCCACCGCGGCACATTGGATCGCGGCCAAGGAACTGGCCGATGTTGTCCTGATCGATGTTGTGGAAGGAATTCCCCAGGGCAAAGCCCTCGACCTACTCGAAGCCATGCCGATCGAGAAGCGCGATGTTCACGTCGTTGGCTCCAATGACTATGCGGCCACTGCCAGCTCAGACATCGTAGTGATTACTGCGGGAATTCCGCGCAAGCCGGGCATGAGCCGCGACGACCTGCTTCACACCAACTTCAAAATCATGTCGGACGTAGTACAGAAAGTAGTGGCGCAGTCGCCGGAGTCCATTCTCATCATCGTTTCAAATCCGCTGGATGCAATGGCGCAGGCGGCTTATCGCCAAGCCGGCTTCAATCGCGAACGAGTCATCGGAATGGCCGGCGTCCTTGATTCGGCCCGTTTCCGCACCTTCATCGCTGATGAGCTAAACGTCAGCGTCGAGAACGTGACCGCCTTCGTGCTTGGCGGACACGGCGACACAATGGTCCCGCTTCCCCGCTACTCTACGGTCGCCGGCATTCCCATCACCGAACTCATTGCACCTGCTCGCCTCGAAGCAATCGTGCAGCGTACCCGCGATGGAGGTGCTGAAATCGTCAAACATCTCAAAACCGGCAGCGCCTACTATGCGCCTTCGGCAGCCGCCGTGGAGATGGTTGAAGCTATTCTGAAAGACAAAAAGAAGATTCTGCCCTGCGCAGCCTATCTTCAAGGCGAATACGGTATCGAGGGCTTTTATATCGGTGTGCCATGCAAGCTGGGCGCCGGTGGTCTCGAAAAGATTATCGAGATCAAGCTCACAGCCGAAGAAGACGCAGCTCTAAAGAGGAGCGCAGCGGCCGTCAAGGAGTTGTGCTCTGTTATCGGTGTCTAGTCTCTCCCCAACAGAAAAAGTTGCGGATTTCCTGAAGGCCACTCATTCACGAGTGGCCTTTTTCCCAGGGAGTCCATCGAAAGGTTGAATAGTCAACCAATCTAATGGTCGAAGACTCTAGTGCCCTCGAAAGCCCAAACTCATTAAAGACAAGCGCGCGACCCGCCGTGAACTCGATCCGCAGCTCACGGAGACGCGCTAAGGGGTACCGTCCCAAAAACTTTCGTGTCAACTATTTCGGCCCCGATCAGAGGGCTCATCTATCAAGCAGTTCGACTTTCAAGGAGAGCCATGTTCCGCAGATTCCTTTTCGCTGTCCTCTGCCTCGCGGCATCCCTCGTCACAGGCAACGCACAAAGCAACTTCGCTGTCGTGCGGGGATCCGTGCTGGATCCCCAGCACCATCCGATCGCGGGTGCGCATGTTCACCTCACCGCCGGTGGTACGGGCGCACAACGAGAAGTCACGGCGAACGCGACCGGGCTCTACGAGATCGCGGGATTGCAGCCTGGCGCTTACACACTTAGCGTTGACAGTCCGGGATTCGCCAACGCAACACAGGCGATAAATCTCGAGGTGGGCCAGCAGGCCACGCTCGATCTGCAGTTGCATGTCGGTAACGAAACGCAGACCGTTAAGGTCGAGGGATCGACTGAACTGCTTAAGACGCAGGATGCGAGTGTTGGAGCAGTGGTTGACCAGCGCTCTGTTGATTCCCTCCCCCTGAACGGCCGCATGCTCATTGATCTGGTACTCACTGTCCCGGGAGCACATGCGAGTCACGGTGCTGCAACCGGCGACATGAATCCGCTGTATTGGAGGCCAGGTCAAAGATCGGCGGTGTCGATTGGCGGCAGTCGCCCAAACGCAAACTATTTCCTGCTCGATGGGGCCACTAACACCGATCCGACGTTCAGCACCCAGAACCTCAGCGCTTCTCCCGACGCCGTGCAGGAGTTCCAGGTAGAGACCGGTAGTTACTCGGCGGACATGGGCGGCGCCGGTGGCGGGCAGATCAACATCGTCACCCGCTCCGGCACCAGCAGCTTTCACGGCACCGCCTACGAGTTTCTCCGCAACGGTGCGCTGGACGCCCACTCGTTCAATCAAATGGGCGGCTCAAATTTCCTGGTGCAGAACAACTTTGGCGCATCGATCGGCGGACCTGTGCCACGTATAGGCAAGACATTCTTCTTTCTGAACTACGAAGGCTTCCGAAACGTCGAGATGATGGCAATGGTTGACACCGTTCCAACCCCGGAAGAGGTTTCGGGAGACTTTAGCCAAAGCGGTGTCAATATCTACGACCCAACAACCACCGCACCCAATCCCAGCTTCAACCCTAGCCTGCCCATCAGCAAATCAAATCCCCAATATATCCGGCAACAATTCGAATACAACGGCGTAAAGAATGTGATCCCGCCCACCCGCCTTACGCAAGCGGCATCCATCATGCTTACCCAGTACACGCCGCAGCCCAACACGATGGACATGGGTGGCTCAACGATGATGGGGCAGCCCACTGTTGTGGGTGCCGGCAACGACGCCAACAATTACCTCGACATGCGCAAGCAGCGCATGAACAACGATCAGGGAACAGCTCGCGTCGACCACGTTTTCAAGGGTGGCGATTTAGCATTCTTTCGTTACTCGGGTGGCGGCGAATTTGGTTTTATGCCCGAGGGCTTACCTGGCTTCGGGTTCTATCACGACGACCTCGCCCAGCAAGGTGTGCTCGCATGGAACCACATTTTCTCAACGAATATGGTGAACACGGCAACGGGGGCGATTTCGCGCCTCAGCATGATGCACACCACGGAGAGCGCAAACAAGAACGACATCGTGGCGCAACTGGGAATTACCGGCACCGGATTCGGCGGCCCCGCCGCATGGGGCGCGCCGTATTTCAATGTGCAGGGTTACTCCCCGCTCGGCGACAACTATGTGGCAACTCCGATGCATGCCTGGGACACGGTCGTGGAAGGACGCGACACGCTCAATTGGCAGGTTGGCCGACACAGCGCCAAATTCGGCGGGGCATATCAGAAGTTCATCTGGCCGATGTGGGGCTTCTTCCAGAATCGTGGCTACTATCAGTTCACCAACGGATTCACGACGGAACATGCTCTGAATGACGGAACCGGATCGTCTCTGGCTAGCTTCCTGTTAGGGTTGCCCGCCGCGCGCCAGGGCCAGGCTGGCGTGCCGCAGATGAATCTTCGCCAGTGGTATGCGAACGCTTACGCGCAGGATGCGTGGCGGTTGACCTCGACAACTACCCTGACCTACGGCCTTCGCTATGAATTCATGAGCCCGCTCGTCGACATAACCTATGCCAACAGCAATATTGACATGAGCAGCGGAACGCCGAAGGTCTTCATCGGAGGGCAAAACGGATATCCACGAGGCCTGATGTATGCCAACCACGCCAATTTTGCGCCTCGGATCGGCATTGCGCAGAGCTTCCCGAATTTAGGACTGGTTGGACATGTTGCATTTGGAGTCTTTTACACGCCTGTCGATATGAATACCTGGTGCAATCAACGCCACAATGTACCCTATGTCTTCCCGCTGACGTCGCAAAGCGATCCGTTCATTCCAAGCATCCCGACCCTGAACTTCGCGCCACCTGTGCTTGGAGTATCGGTTGTCAGCTTCACCACGCTCCAGTTGCACTCAGCAGCGCAATACATCGAGCAGTGGAGCGCTTCTCTCGAAAAGCAACTGGGCGCCGAAACTACCATCGAAGTCGGCTATCTGGGTGCAGGAGGATTTCATCTACAGCGCGCTCACCTGATCAACAACGCGCAGCCCGGTCCCGGCTTGATTCAGCCTCGGCGTCCGCATCCGAAAATCAGTTTTGTCGATAACACCGTGTTCCCGCCGAATGTCACGGTTGCCAGCACCACCTTCCCTGTCAGCACCATCAACCAGCTAGAGAACACCTCTCAAAGCTGGTATGACGCTGGCTATGTGAACGTCCGGCGCCGCTATGCGAACGGCCTCAGCTTCCTTGCCAATTACACCTTGGCCAAATCGTTGGAGAACGCTCCGGACTTCCGCTCGCCGATGTTCGAGGCTGCTACACCGCAGAACAATGACGACCTTGAGGCGGAACGGGGGCCGGGATGCGACATTCGTAACCGTTTTGCATTGAGCGCGGTCTATAGTCCTCGCGCTTTCGGCTCGAGCCGACTCGTTCGCGCACTCACTCGCGACTGGCGCGGCTCCATTGTGTACCAGGCACAGACCGGCTTCCCCTTCACAGTCTCAGTTTTTGGAGACACAGCCAACGCTGGAACGGTTGTCGGCGAGAATCCGATCCGCGCCAATGTCACCGGCCAAAAAGTCTTCTCATCGGGAAGGCGAAACTCAACGACGTGGATGAATCCCGGCGCGTTTGTCACGCCTCCCGCCTACACGTATGGGAACGCGAGCCGCAATTCTGTCTACGGACCCGGACTGCAGACCATGGATCTTGGCGTGGTGCGTCAATTCAACGTGGCGGAGAGGGCCACGTTTGAAGCGCGCGCCGAGTTCTTCAACGCGCTCAATCACACCAACTTTGGGACACCTAACCGGTTCGTTAACACTTCGAGCTTCGGCAGCATCACCGAGGTCTCGACTCCAGGCCGCGAAATCCAGTTGAGCGCTCGCATCAGCTTCTAAGCCGCAGTACCTTGCAGTGGAGGGGCCACAGGTCCCTCTCTGCGAGAACTATGAGTTGATCCGATTAGAAGCTCTACAGAAGCCACTGCATAAAGCTGGACCCGACATTGCTGAAGTCAAATGCATGTAGTCCCAAATGGCTCGCCAGTTCCTTGCAGGCGAGAATTCCGCGGACACTGTTGCCCTGCGCATCCAGCTTGGGTGAATACACTGCGATTCCAAGCTGCCGGTTGACGACGCCGAAGATGCCGCCCGACACGCCGCTCTTGGCCGGAAGCCCCACCTCAAAGGCCCAGTTGCCCGCATAGTCATAGAGACCACAGCTGAACATCACGGCCATCACATACTTAAGATTTTGAAAATCGAAAACGGGTTCGCCTGTCAAAGGTTGACTGCCGATGTTGGCCATAGTCGCCGCCATCATCGCGAGGTCTTTGCAATTCACCAGCATCGAACATTGCGCGAAGTACTGATGAAGGGATTCCTTGACTCCATCGTCAATGATTCCAGCGTTTAAAAGCATGTAGGCGATCGCGCGATTCCTATTGCCTGTAAGCGTTTCGGAAGCTAAGACAGACTCGTCGACACGCAGTTTGCGTCCAGCGGCCTTCCCCATTTTTTCGACGAATGCATCAACGCCCGCGTGTACCGGGCTTTGCTTGATGAGCGAGGCAACTGCGATGGCGCCTGCATTGACCATAGGATTGAATGGGCGCCCTGTCTTTTGGTCAAATTCGATGGAGTTGAAAGCTTCTCCGCTTGGCTCAACACCCACATGCTTCAAAGTCTTTTCGGCGCCATGCTGTTCCAATGCCATTTGGAATGCGAACGGTTTGCACATCGACTGGATCGTGAATTCCGTTTCCGAGTCACCCGCCGAGAAGACCTGGCCGTCCGCCGTGGCGAGACAGATTCCGAAATGCTTTGGATTCGCCTTCCCCAACTCAGGGATATAGGTCGCAACCGCACCGTCATCAACATCTCGATATTTTTCGTAGATCCCGTCGATGATCTTTTGAAGTTGCGAACCCAGCCAAGGGCGTCATGTCGCTTGAGTTCGTGCGTTTCTGCGGGCTCTCGATACGTGGAGCACTCTCCATTTTTTCCGAACTCCATATGACGGAATTGAGATGCAGGTCTCAGGCGTTTGGCAGAGGTCAACGGCGTTTGTTCTGGATTCTGATGGGTAGCCACGATCGTCGATTCGAACTTGGAAGTTATTGATTGAGAGACTTCATTGTCTTCATTGGGGCATAAGGATCCCATGAAGTTCCCTTGAGATTTCGAATCGCAACCACAGATTGTCGCTTGTGGTGAGCCAGGGAGCTGAGGGTGGGTGGCGATCGGCAGGAACGATCATTTCGTCAGGAATTCCACGGCTTTTGGACCTATCTGGTCGGCGCACTGGACTGGCGCCAAGTGGCCGCAGGCTGGAATGACGTTCAACTGCGATTGCGGGATCAGGCGGTGCATTCTTTCGCCGTGACTGAGGGGCGTAATGCGATCTTCCGCGCCCCACACGATCAACACCGGCATCTTCAACTGCGGCAGCAGGTTATCGGTGACGTCGCGTCCGATCAGCATGGAATCTATGGCTCGTCGAATGACCCACGAATTGCGGCGAGATGATCGCAGAATGTCTGCGGCTACGAAGCCCGGAACCTTAGGTGCATGAGGCATCAGCAGCACATCGAGCTGATCGACCTCATCGGCTGTCGTGGGCGTAAAGAGTCCGAGATTCCACGACGGCCTTTCATAGATTCCGGCGCTGTCAAAGAGGATTAACCGACGCACACGGTCAGGGTGCTCGATCGCCACCCGTTGAACAATCCATCCACCCATCGACCAGCCCGCAAGATCGACCTGCTTCAGGCCAAGAGCGTCGAAAAAGCCCACCACTACTGCTGCTTCGTCAGGAATAGAGTAGGAAAAGTTGCGGGGCTGCTGGCTATGACCGTAGCCGAGAAGATCAGGTAAATAGACGCGATAACCTGCCCTTACAAAGAAAGGCGCGAGGTTACGCCAGTCTTCCGAGCGGCCGCCCAACCCGTGTACGAACACGACAACAGGTCCATTTGCCGGACCAAGCGCATAGTAGTGAATACGGAAACCGGCAACCGTTGTCGTCAGGCTCCGCGCTCCAGACAAGCTAAGCTGAAGCTCGGAATATCCCCGGTAAAAGCTGAGGGGGCGCGCCCAAAAGGCGATAGCTGTTGATAATGCCGGGATCAGCGCCAAGGCAAAAAGCCACGGCAGCTTGTTCGATCGACTCACTTGCTTCCCTGATCCTTCGAATCTAGTGCCAATGCCCTTTGCCATCCACTCTCTATGACACGAACTGTAATCGGGTCGAGAATCAAGTCACTCGGGCTATTCCAATCTGCCCGCTCAACCCAACGCACTGCATCTGCGTCGGAGGCAGCCTGCAAAGAGCCACCGATGACGCGACATAGATAGTCTGCGATCACGTAATGGTACCGGACGCGATTGTCTTCCCGGTGAACGCGATCTAGCAACTCAATCAGCTCTACCGGTTCGACAACAAGGCTCGTCTCTTCCCTTACCTCGCGAACCACGCCGGACAGAAGAGACTCGCCCAATTCCAGCATTCCGCCAGGTAGCGACCATTTTCCTTTGAGTGGCTCCTGCCCGCGACGGACCAGCAGGACCCGGCCGCCATCAACGATTACCGCTCCCACGCCGACCAGAGGAGTTTCGGGAAATTCTCTTTGCACCGGCTTCTGCATGGTCTCCGTTCTTTACCATAGCGCGTTTGGCCCAAACTAGCGTAACCAAACAAAAGGGTTACAGCGACGTTTTCGGGCTGTGCATCGTCGACTGTCACGTATCATCAAAGAAAAGCAGGAGACAATCATGGCGGAATTCACGCTGCTCATCGATGGAATGCATTGCGGTTCATGCATTCGTCGAGTGACTCAGGCTCTGTCTTCCGTCGAGGGAGTGCAGGTGAAGGAAGTTCGCCTTGGAGCGGCACGGGTCAGTTCCGCAACTGATACCGATTCGACAAAAACTGCGGTTGATGTTCTGGCCAAGGTCGGGTATAGCGCACGCCTCGAACAATGACTCAAACAATGGAAGACTGCACGACGGAATCGCTCGCTCTGCCGGTACTCGGCATGACGTGTGCCGCCTGTCAGCATCACGTTGAGAAGGCATTGCAGCAAACCGTCGGGGTGAAATCAGCCCACGTCGATCTGATGGCGAATCGTGCCAGCGTGATCTTCGATCCAGCACTGACGCGTCCGGAAACCCTGATCGAAGCGATTCGCAAGGCGGGATACGATGCAGTTATTCCACGCTCTGGGGAACGAGTTACACAACAGAAGCCAAAATCATCTCGGAGCGATGTCGAAGTCAAAGCCTGGGTAACTTTGGCTGCTGGTGCAGCAGCAATGTTGCTGGCCATGCCGCTTGGCGCGGAAATGGGAGCTCTGGATCATTGGCTCATGCGTTTTCTGCCTTGGCTCTATCAGGTACCAGCTGAGACCTTGCGTTGGGCGCTTCTCGCGCTTACGGGCGTATTGATGGCTTGGGCAGGACGAGGAATCTACATAAGTGCCGCGCGCGGTCTTCGCCATGGCACCACAAACATGAACACGCTGGTAAGCCTAGGTACCGGTGTGGCATTTACCTATTCCGCATTCGCCACGATATGGCCTGCTGCCGATCGCCAGGTCTACTTTGATGCGGTGCTACTGATTCTCGGATTTCTGCTTCTTGGAAAGGCGCTTGAGGGCCGCGCTAAACGGCGCGCGTTGGCAGCACTTGACTCGCTAAGCAGGCTAAAGCCATCCACGGCTCGCCGCGTCGTGAACGGCATGGAAACAATCGTTCCACTCGAGGAGATTCGGCCTGGCGACAGCATTGTTGTCTTGCCGGGCGAGAGGTTTCCAGTTGACGCAACAGTTCTGGAAGGCCGGACAAGCGTTGATGAATCCATGCTGACAGGGGAACCGACACCGCAGCCGCGGGAGGCCGGAGGTCGCGTTCTGGCCGGCTCTCTCAACTACGATGGCGCCGTAGTCTGCCGTGCGGAGTCTCTGGGAGAAGCGACGGTACTGGCGCAGATTACGAGAATGGTGGAGCAAGCGCAATCGTCTCGAGCTCCGATGGAGCGGCTTGCCGATCGGGCCAGCGCCATTTTTGTGCCAATCGTACTTGGTTTGGCCACAGTGACTTTTGCTTCATGGTTGATCCTTGCGCATTCCCTTCCGCTGGCATTGGCAAATACAGTCGCGGTGCTGGTGATTGCGTGCCCATGCGCGATGGGGTTGGCTGTTCCCGCCGCTCTGACAGTCGCGGTTGGCCGCGGCGCCCAGCTCGGCGTGCTTTTTAAGGGTGGTGAAGCACTCGAACGACTCGTAAATCTGGACGTTGTTGTGTTGGACAAGACCGGGACTCTTACAGTGGGTCGTCCGGTGCTGAACATTATTCGTCCGGTCGTGGGATATAAAGAAGCGGACCTGCTGCGTATGGCAGCCGCTGTTGAAGAACGATCGAACCATCCGCTGGCGCACTCCGTTGTTGACTTCGCTCGGGCGAAAGGTCTCAGCTGGAAACCGGCTGAAGATGTGCAAATCCTGCCTGGCCGGGGAGTGACTGCCAAAGTTGAAGAGTACGACTGCCTGCTTGGGAATGAAGCTCTCTTTCGCGAGTTTTCTGTACGAATACCCGATAGCATTCCGCCCGTGAGGCCGGGCGTCACTCGTTTGTGGATGGCATTGGACGACAAGCCAGTGGGCTGTTTTGACGCAAAGGACACTCTCCGCTCGGACAGCGCTGGGGCGGTAATGTCTCTTCGGCAGGCAGGCCTGCGCGTCATCATGTTGACGGGCGATTCAGCAACGGCCGCAGCACCGATTGCGAATCAAGCAGGCATTGACGAACTGGAAGCGGGGCTCGATCCGTCTGGGAAACTTTCGCGTATTCGCTCTCTTCAACAGGAAGGCTTGCGCGTTGCCATGGTGGGAGACGGCATTAACGACGCCGCCGCACTGGCGCAAGCAGACGCCGGGATAGCGATGGGCACCGGGGCTGATCTCGCCCAGGAGGCCGGCGACGTGCTGCTATTACGAGCGCATCCTTCGGTCATTCCTGCGGTCCTCGGTCTGGCGGCTTCCACGCTCAGGATCATGCGGCAGAATCTTATTTGGGCGGTTGCATACAATCTGTTGGGCATTCCACTCGCAGCGGGCTTACTCTACCCGGCGTTCCACATATTGCTGAGCCCGTGGCTGGCTGCTGCCGCGATGGCCCTCAGTTCGGTCAGCGTGCTAACCAATAGTCTCCGTCTGCGAAATTGGCAGCCGCGTCCCCTTGCGGCCGTGCGAGCAGAGTAGACTGGCTTCAGAGCAAACCTGTGCGCATTCTAACCCGATATATTCTCGGCGAGATCCTCTCCCACACACTCATCGGCTGCGCGGTTTTCACATTCATTCTCTTTATGCGTGATCTCAGCCACATCCTCGAGATGGTGGTCCGCAATAGCTCCACATTTACCAGCGTCCTGGAGATCTTCCTCTTCACGCTCCCAAACACATTCAAAGTCACAATACCGATGGCAGTGCTCGTCGGCATTCTTTTGGGACTGAGCCGTCTGGCGGCTGACAGCGAAGTAATTGCGATGCGTGCATCGGGCCTGGGGATTGGGTACTTCGTGAAGGTTGCGTCCATCGTGGCTATTGGCGGAACGCTGCTGGGGCTGGTGAATTCGGTTTACCTGGCTCCGCGCGCGAATCGGGCAATACTAAATATGCAGCTTGCGCTTGAAACCTCGCAGGCTTCTTACGAAATTCAACCACGCGTCTTCTATGAGGATTTCCGAAACGCTGTTCTTTATGTGCAAAATGTGCGAGGAGGCACAGGAGCCTCCAACTGGGACCGTGTTTTCATGGCGGATGTCACAGACCCCGCCACGCCAATCATCACGACGGCCTCCTCTGCAACGGTTGCGAATGACTCAGCTCAGGAATTGTTGATGCGGTTGCGGAATGGCTCGCGGCACGAGATGGTCGCGGGCCAACCACAGCAATACAACATTTCAACTTTTACCAATACAGATCTGCCCCTGTCCTTGAGTCAACAGAGCGAAGTACATCTGGGACGTATGGACACCGCCATCTACGCCTTACCGATGTCCACGTTAATCAAGCGCACCCAGGGTCCAGACGGAAAACGGTTTCTTCTGGAACTACATACCCGCTTCTCATACCCCGCTGCCTGCCTCGTACTCATGCTCGTGGGAGTTCCACTGGGCGCAGTATCGCGACGGGGAGGCAAAAGTTCAGGGCTTGTTTTTACTGTTCTACTGGTCTTGGTTTATTACGTTCTTTCTTATACCGGTATTGCTTTGAGCCGCCAAGACAAGCTTTCCCCGTTTCTTGGTGTATGGATGGCCAACCTGATATTTACGGTCGCTGGCACTTTCCTGTTGTGGCAAATGGCCAGCGGGGGACGGGTTTTGTCCGCAATCGCTGGATGGGCAGCTCGCATGCCTGTTCCGAAAAAAGCGCTCGACACAAAGGGCCATCTCGCTGGTCTTTTCGATCGACTACAGCCACGTTCGGCCCGAATAGGCTCGCGTAGCGTTTTCCCGCGAATTCTTGATGCCTACGTCATTCGCGAATTCCTGAATATGTTCATCCTGGTGCTTGCGAGCTTCGTGATGCTGATGCTTGTATTCACTTTCTTCGAGCTTGTGGGCGACATTCTCCGCAACCATATTCCGCTCACAACCGTCGGCGATTATTTATTCAACTTGAGCCCCAGCATGCTCTACGCGATTACGCCGCTCGCGGTTTTGATTTCCGTTCTTGTAACCTTTGGCTTGCTTAATCGCAACAGCGAGATCATCGCGATGAAGGCCACCGGCATCAGCCTTTATCGCCTTGTAATCCCGATCGTCTCGATCGCAGCGATTTTAGCAGTGGCCCTGTTTCTTTTCGACGAGTTTTACCTTCCCCAGGCCAACCGCAAACAGGAAGCATTACGAAGCACCATCAAAGGACGCCCGCCTCAAACCTTTCTTCATCCTGAAGAAAAATGGATATTCGGACAGCCCCATTCAGGCGAGCCAGGTCGGATCTTTTACTACCAGTTCTTCGACCCCGACGCTAACGAATTTGCCAATCTCTCCATCTTCGAGTTCGATCCTGCGACGTTCGCGCTGTCGAGGCGAATTTTTGCCGCTCGCGTCTTCTGGGATTCTAAAGTGGGGACCTGGCGCTTTGTGAATGGCTGGGAACGAGATATCGAGGGAAACAATACTCGTTATAGCGAGTTTACGGGCACGAGCTTTGCGGAGATTCACGAGGACCCCGGCTACTTCAAAAAGGAAAATCTGCAATCTCAGGAAATGAATTTCGGCCAGCTAAATAGCTATATTAAAGACCTGCGTCAGAGTGGTTTTGATACGATGCGCCTGCGCGTTGCCCTCTGGCATAAATTGGCCTACCCCCTGATCGCGATTGTCATGGCGGTGCTTGCCATTCCATTCGCGCTCTCAATGGGGCGTCGCGGCTCACTTACCGGGATCGCGGTGGCCATCTCCGTAGCTCTTGCATATTGGGTGGTCGATGGCCTCTTCGGGGCGATGGGTAACGTTAACTACCTTCCGGCAGCGCTTGCTGCGTGGTCGCCGGATATCCTCTTTGGCCTCGCTGGAGGATATCTGCTGCTGCGCACACCGACTTAATCCAGCGACATTCTGCCCGTTGCTGCGACTGATCGACCGCGTGAGGGTTCCCCCGTACAATAGAGCAATGTTTCGCGATCTGCGCCCGCTCTTCGGATACATGCGCCGGTACCGCTGGGGATACCTCTGGGGCACCCTGTCTTGTATTGCTACGAATGCCGTGTGGGTACTTTTCCCCAAGGTCCTGCAGTCAGCCATCGATGAGTTGATTCACGGTGTCACACGCGAAAGAATTCTGCAGCTTGCGGGGATGCTGGTTGCGATCGCGCTTGTAAAGGGGATCTTTCTTTACGCGCAACGCTGGATTTTGATTGGTATTTCGCGAGAAATCGAATTTGACCTTCGAAATGACCTCTTCAGGCAACTGGAGCGACAAGATTCCGGCTTCTATCAGCGTTACCGCACCGGCGACGTCATGGCTAGGCTGACGAACGACCTGAATGCTGTCCGAATGCTGCTTGGCCCCGCCCTTATGTACAGCGCCAACACCGTCTTTTTCACAGTGGGCGCCTTATTTTTCCTGCTGCATATAAGCCCATGGCTCACACTTGTTGCGTGGGCCCCCATGCCCTTGGCAAGCATTCTTGTCCAATACTTCGGACGCAAGATTCACGATCGGTTCGAGCGCATTCAGGAGAGTTTTTCAGAGATTTCTTCGCAGGCGCAAGAGAACTATTCAGGCGCCCGTCTGGTGCGCGCTTTCGGGCGCGAGGAATCGCAGATCAATCTCTTTGAAAAGCTCAACCGTCAGTACATAGCCCGCGCACAGCGGTTGGTGCAGCTGATGGGTATGTTGTGGCCGACTCTTGAATTTATTCTGGGCATTTCGATGATCATCACCCTGCTCGTCGGCGGCCATTTGGTAATTGCTCACCGCATCTCTCCAGGCGATTTCGTAGCTTTCAATACGTACATGATCATGCTGATCTGGCCCATTATTGCTGTCGGCTGGGTTGTGAACCTATTCCAGCGCGGCACAGCATCGGTCAAGCGCATTGATGAACTGTTGCGTGCCAAGCCAGCCATCGATGACAGCGATGCAGATCCTGGAATCGCGCTGAACACAGTATTCCAGGGCGAAATCGAATTTCGTGATCTCAGCTTCTCTTACGGCGAAACGCAGGTGCTGCACAACATCTCTCTTCACATACCTGCCGGTTCAAGCCTTGCCATTGTCGGCCCGACCGGTTCCGGAAAGACCACACTTGTAAATTTGATTGCACGCCTCTATGAAGCTCCTAAGGATTCGTTGCTCATCGATGGCCGTCCGGTCCGCGATTATCCTCTTGAAGTTCTCCGACGCAACATGGGTATTGTTCCGCAAGAGACATTTCTTTTCAGCGAAACGATTCGTGAGAATCTTGCTTTTGGCGCACCAAAAGCGACGGCCGAAGATTTGCTGGATGCAGCCGAAGCGGCGCATATCCGGCGCGAGTTTGAGGAGTTTCCCCAAGGCTTTGAGACTACGGTTGGCGAACGCGGCGTCACTCTGTCTGGTGGACAAAAGCAGCGGTCCGCCATCGCTCGAGCACTCCTGCGCCGTCCTGCCATCCTGATCCTTGATGATGCTTTGGCCAGCGTCGACACATACACAGAAGAGCGTATTCTCGGGGGACTTAGAAGTTACACCGCAACAGCCACTACGATTCTCATCTCTCACCGCGTCTCGACTGTGCGAAATGCAGATCAGATTGCTGTATTGAATCGCGGACGGATCGTCGAAACAGGCCGGCATGACGAACTTCTTGGGCTCGACGGCTACTACGCCAGCCTCTACCAAAAGCAACAACTGGAAGAAGAGCTAACCGTTGCCGGATAGTGGGCAAACTCCTTGCGCAGTTTGTTGCGGAATCGAAGATTCGGGCACGACTGGCAAGGTTGAAATCTTAACCGAATCAAACGATCCAACTTGCACCGGTCGTGACTCCGGCAGATCCCGATTTTTGGATCAGGGGAGGTACTTGCGAGTTTGGCTGGTTGGCAACTTCCAATCGGGCAATAACTCCGTCAGGGGCGTTTGTCACTTGGTGCCAGGCATCGCGCACGTTTTGCACGTTGGCGATCACTTGTTCAAATTTCGCGCTCGAATTCGCCTGCGAGGCCTGAAGCATAAGCGCAAACATCGCCGTGTAGAACTCGGAAAGGGCCTCGGCTGGCTTTCCTCCGATGTCCATGTTCAGCGTGGCTTGCAGATGGATGACGATGTCCATGGCGCGTTTTACTGCAGCACGACGTTGGTCCTGGTTTCCTCGCTCCACCGCTGAGATGGCACGATACATGAAGCGAATGATCCCGTCGTAGAGTGCCACCGTCAGTTCCACCGCCGAAGCTCCCTCAAGTGCGCGGGTCTGATACGAGTTCATCTGGTGCTCCTTATCCGTTGTTGCTTGAGTGGTAGCCCGTAATGGCGCTGTACATTTCGTCGACTTGCTGGATCATCCGCGGAATGGATTGCAAAATCTGGTTCGCCAAGCTGAGTTCGGCCGTGAGGTGGGCCTTCTGAGTGGCGATCAACTCCTCTTGTTTGCTGATATTGTCATTCAGCATTTTTTCCTGACGGCTGTCCTCGCTGAGCGCAAGGCTGATCGCACCATGTGCTCCGCTATTATTGCCAAGGCTGTGCAGGGTTTTGGCGAACGTATAACCAAAGCTTTCTGAATCCTGGAAAAAAGAAACAACCTGTTCGAAGTTGCCGTTCAGTACATTCCCGAGTTTGTCGGCATCGAGAGTGATGGTGCCGTCGGAAGCGGCGCTCGCGGTGATGCCGAGAGCGATCAATGAATTAACAGTGTTGGTTCCGAAAGCTGAACTCATTGCCGATAACATGCCCTGCTGCAATTGCGCCAGAATTGAGGAGCTATAAAGCGGCTGCGGATTTCCTGATGAGTCCTTCGCTTCCTGTGCGTCGATCGCCTTTATTGCGGCGTTATAGTCGGACACGAAAGTACTGATGGCGGACTCAATGTTTGAAGTATCATTGTCAATCACCACCTGTACCGTCTCCGGAGTAGAATCTGCGGCGGTTTTCCCTACGGAGAGCAACTGGAATGTCACGCCCGGAATGGCATTGGTAACGGTATTCGATGCGGCAGTGAGTGTTACTCCATCGACAGTAAATGTGGCGTCTATTCCGGCTTGGATGGTTGTCAGCCCGAGCCCGGTCCTCTGAACAGGAGCAGTTGAATCCGATAGCGTCGTCGGCCTCCCCGGATTGTTGGTGGAGTCTGAGATCGTAATCTTTCCGGCAGAGCCCGCGACGCGGCTCACCAGGGAAAGTCGCACGGTACCATCCGCGTTTGTCAGGACACTGGCGGCCACGTCTAATCCGGCGCAATTGACGGCCGAGGACAGACCGGAAAGCGTCGACGCCGTGGAGTTGTCCCCGACATGTACCGTCTGCCATGCGCCGCTCCCTACCCGGAAGGTTATGCTGCCTGTGAGTATGTCTGCCGCTGCAATCGGATCGGAGGCCGCACTTGATGTCTGCGCCAGATTCTGCACTGCGATGGTATGCGTGCCCGCGACAGCGACTGCACTGGCCGAGGACAGGGTCAAGATATTTGTGTTCGAACTAGACCCAACCTTGTACGCCAAAGTTCCGCTGAAGTCGGTCAAGTTCTGCAGATCTGTGGAAAGCGCGGAGATCTGAGTGCCGAGGCTGGAGAGTGCCGTGTCTTTCCTTTGCAGGTTTGTTAGCTGGCCCTTCCACGGCGATTCTACCGCCTGCAGATTGGTCACGATCTGGTTCACAGTGTTGGTAACATCGAAACCCTGGCCACTGGTTGCTGAGCCAAAATTCAAGCCGACTGCGCCCATAACTCTCCTGTCGAAATACGCAACATCACTCTGAAGGCCAAGACTCGCCGTCACGAATTAGGAAACTCCAAACTAAGCTCCGCTGTGTTGCAAGAAAACGGGGAAAGCCGCTGTTGCGCCGCCTTCCCCGCCCGCTGATGCTTTGCGCGATTGCTCCACGTCTTACTGGAGCAGCTTTGTAATCAGTTGCTGCGACTGATTGGCCTGCGACAGGGCGGCAATACCAGTCTGGCTGAGGATCTGGAATTTCGACATGTCGGATGTGGCTTGGCCATAGTCGGTTGCGGTGACGTCGTTCTGCGCGGCTAGGGTGTTGGTGGACTCCGTGCTCATGACGTTAGCAACTGCGCTCAAAGTATTGATATTCGCGCCAACTGTGCCTCGGTCAGTCGCGATTGTGGCAATAGCAGTTGTGATTTTCGCCAATTCGGTGATTGCGGTGGCTGATGTGGTGAAGCCAGCCGCGGTCAATGAAAGTGTTCCCGAATCCACGTTCGCCAGTGCCGAGTTACTGTCAGTCTGACCAATTGTGCCGTCGGTAGTGTAGATCGCAGGGGTCGCCCCAAACAAGGCGGTGCCATTGTATTCGGTGTTGGAATCGATATTGTCGATCTCACCGAGAATATTCAGGTACTCGGCATTCGCTGCGGTTATCTGCGTGGAATTCATCGTGCCATTGGAGGCTTCAGTGGCCAGTGTGACCGCGCGGTTCAGCAAGTTGGTCACCTGCGCCATTGCGCCATCGGCAACCTGCAGCATGTCGACGCCCTCAGAAGCGTTCTTCGCGGACTGCGAGAGTGCCGTTGCTGCTGCCTGGAGACCATTGGCCAACGAGAGGCCGGCTGCGTCGTCTGCACCGGAGTTGATCCGGGATCCAGATGACAGTTGTTGAAGGGTTTTGGAAAGAGAAGCCTGCGTATTCGCAAGATTGTTCTGCGCGTAGATCGCAGAGATATTATTCAAGACACCCAATGCCATAGAGATTCTCCTTTGTGAGTTGGACTGATTGCGGCTCCCTGCTTCGAATATTGGCCGGACTTGTCTTCACTCGCCATTCCGAGCCACCTTGCGTGAGGAACCATGTTACATACTGCCTTCATCGGCAGACCTCCTAGATCCTTTATCTTTTTTGCGCTTCATCGCTCCGTGACTCCTCGTTCATCCTTTCCCCCTACTGGCCGATAAACATCAAAAGGTCTACTGGAGGGAACACGCGGAATGATTGACCTCACCAGGCTTAACGGGAACCCGATGGTGTTGAATAGCGATCTGATCAAGATGGCCGAGGCTTCGCCTGACACGATGCTTACGCTCATTAACGGCGAAAAGTTGATTGTTCGGGAGCAACTCGAGGACGTAGTTGGGCGGATCCTAACATATCGCGCTCGCTTGCTCGCAAACGTCGCCCAGCGCGTTTCGGCAAGCGAGGAATTGCAGAGGGCCGGTTCTTGGGTGAGCCTTGACGTTTCAGGCGCGCGAGCTAGGAGTCAGAGCCCGGCAAGCGACGGTCTATCCGAATGCAGTGACGATTGAGCCTTGAGTACCTCAGTTTTCTTCAAGGGAGGAGCACGCAATGGATAAGGCAAGCTTTGGCGGAGTAATCCTTGCAATCGCCGGCATTGTCGCAGGCCTGCTGATCGAAGGCGGCACGCTAAGCCAGATCCTGCAGCCTACTGCTGCGCTCATTGTCTTTGGAGGTACCATGGGCGCCGTGCTGCTTCAGTTTCCGATGACGACGGTGACGGCCGCGTTCCGCGGCATGGCTCGCGTTTTTGTTGCACCGGCAAAGCAGAACGACAGGCTGATCGCACAATTGGTGTCATTTGCCAATAAGGCTCGTCGCAGCGGTGTCGTCACGCTCGATGCCGAACTCAAGACAATCCAGGACCCCTTCTTAAAGCGGCCACTGATGCTCGCCGTGGATGGCACCGAACCAGCCGAGTTGCGCAAAATTATGCGCGTGAGTCTCGATTGCACTTCGGAACGAGAAGAACGGTTGCCGGCAGTGTTCGAATCCGCAGGTGGATTTTCACCAACGATCGGCATCCTCGGAGCCGTACTGGGCCTCATTCAAGTGATGCAACATCTGGACAACATCCAAGAGGTTGGGCGAGGCATAGCCGTAGCGTTCGTGGCAACGATCTATGGCGTCGGTATCGCGAACCTTTTCTTTTTGCCGTTCGCCGGCAAGATGCGAATTCACTTACGGGAGGAGCATCAACGTCGCGAAATGATGCTTGAAGGGGTTATTTCAATTCTCGAAGGGATGAACCCGCGCATGCTCGAGGTGAAACTGTCAGGCTTCCTGAAAGAATCAGAGAAGCCGATAAAGGAGCACGCGGCATGAATCCCCGCGTACATCGGTCCCGCGTCACCCACGACAGATGGCTTGTTTCGTATGCTGATTTCATAACGTTGCTCTTTGCGTTCTTCGTCGTGCTCTATGCCTTCGCAAAAGCCGATCAAAAGAAGCAGTCGCAGGTATCCGTCGCCATTGACTCAGCTTTTCAATCACTGAGCGTCTTGCCAGCCGATATTGGCTCAGTTGCGAACTGGCCGAGAGCCGGGTCGGGCACCACTCAGTCTGGAAAGGCCGCTGTGAGCTCGTCTGGAGCGGTGATGGAAGAACAGGTGGTTTCAATCGCAAAAGTTGCGTACGACCTTGAACAAATGCGCCGAGAGTTGCAAAGGTCACTTTCAGGTCCGCTCTCACGACACGCGATCTCCATTGACATGCGGCGGGATGGCCTTGTTATCAGCTTGCGCGAGGCCGGCTTCTTCAACTCCGGATCGGCATCGCCGCGTTCGGAGACTCTTCGAAGCCTTCGCACAATCGGTGATTCGCTGAGTCGAATCCCTTATGATGTGCGGATTGAAGGTCACACCGACAACGTTCCAATTCATAACTTCGAATTTGACTCGAACTGGGAGCTCTCGTCGGCTCGCGCCACTCATATTGCTCGGCTCTTCCTTGAAATGCGCGCTGTCTCTCCTCGCAGACTATCTGCGGCTGGCTATGCTGAGTTCCATCCCGTTGCGAACAACGACACTGCCAAGGGGCGCGCAGAGAATCGTCGCGTCGATTTGATCGTGACGCCGCGAACAACACTAGACCTGTCAGCGTCCGGAATGCAACGCTCGATCGACGGCTGGCAAAAGATCGCCGACGACTGATCCGCTTCAACTCGAGGAAACACCCAACACCTTGACGATCACGCGCTTGCGGCGCTGGCCGTCAAATTCGGCATAGAAGACTCGCTGCCAAGTGCCTAGATCCAACCGTCCAGCAGTCACCGGCAACGTGGTTTCATGGTGCAACAATAGCGATTTCAAATGAGCATCTCCGTTGTCTTCACCTGTCTGATGGTGCTTGTAATCGGGTCGTGCAGGCGCCAACTCTTCGAGCCATTCGCCTATATCTTCGATCAGGCCGCTTTCGTGATCATTCACATATACCGCAGCGGTAATATGCATCGGCGAAACGAAACACAGACCATCTTTAACCCCGCTGCGCTTCACAATCTGTTCCACTTCGTCCGTAATATGCACCATCTCGCGGCGCTTTTTGGTCTCGAACACCATGTATTCGGTGTGACTCTTCATCTTTCCCTCCAGGTCGGCCTTCAGCCGCAATAGAACCAATAAGGCTCATGGCTTTATCCTAATGAAGGCGTAACCGAGATGAGTACATCCGCAGCCGAATATCTATCGCAGCGTGGATTGAGCCAATTGGAGGGCGGATTCCCCGCCGCGGACGCTGAGTTGTTCCGTGCGGCCATTGCGGCCAACGCAGCATACTTTGAGGCGTACCATGGCCTTATTCGTGCCCTGCGAGAAGCGGGCCGACAGGAACAGTCCATTGCTGTCGCGCTCGCGTTGACGGCCCTGACGCCGAACGATCCTCTAGCCCACACTGCGCTCTACATCTCTCTACAACACGCCGGACATCTTCCTGAAGCGAACGCGGCTTCAGCTCGCGCTCGCGTTTTGGAATGGAAACTCCAGTTGCAATCGCCGCTAGAGAAGGGCTCTTCACTTTGAAGAGAGGGCGGCTAATCGATGCGCCACGGCGACTTCGCCGTATGCATGATCAGCTTGCGGCGGCATATGGCCCGCAACACTGGTGGCCGGCATCGACTGCCTTCGAGGTCATACTCGGCGCCTATCTCACTCAGAACACATCGTGGAAGGGCGTCGAAATATCGCTGGCCAACCTGAGTCGTGCACAAGCATTGACCATAGACGGTCTGCGAAGCGTGTCTCTGAATGATCTGCAGTCCCTTATCCACCCGTCCGGCTTTTACACGCGGAAGGCTCCTGCCCTGAAGGCGTTCATCGCAGTCCTCGACGCCGAATTTGAAGGCTCGCTCGATAAGATGGCCGCGACACCGACAGAACCGTTGCGAAAGCGGCTTCTGAATCTGCCCGGAGTTGGACCAGAAACTGCGGATGCCATCCTGCTTTACGCGCTTGGACATGCTGTCCCTGTGGGTGACGAATATCTGCGGAGGATCGTCGAGCGCCACAAACTCACTGACCAGGTGCCGGGCCGCAATCGCAGCGGGTACGAATCATTGGTCCAACTGACTCGCCAGGCGTTTTCTTCGGAAACGCAAGGCGATCATGCGCAGTTCTTCAACGAGTTTCATGCCTTGACCGTCGCTGTGGGTAAGGCACATTGCGGAAGGACTCCGCACTGTGAGGACTGCCCTCTTCGCGAAGATCTGAAAATCGCAGGAAGATCCGACGCTGACCTCTAAAAAAGCGATCACGTTGTACTGTGCTATCGGCCCTTAGTTGATTCAGGGCTCGTCTGGTACAAAGGTGGGTGGCCGATGGGCCTGCTTTATTAGCATCCAGATCTCGTTCGGAGGGATAGTTTGAAGAAGATTTTTGCGCAATCATTTTTGATTTTCTCTGCTTTCATGTTTTTGGTTCTGTTGCCTTTCGCCGAGGCTGCGAAGTCCGCACCTTCTCCTCTCATGCTTTCGAGCGCCTGGGAGTTACAGGACGTAGCGAAAGCAACGCAGCCAGGCACTGAAGTTTCCAGTCTGAAATTCAAATCAGATGGCTGGTTTGCGGCGACGGTTCCAGGGACAGTTCTGACGACCCTGGTGAACAATCATGTTTACCCAGAACCCCTTTACGGCGAGAACAATCGTCCGGAGACGATTCCCGAGAGTCTGGCGCGCAGTTCTTACTGGTATCGAACGCAAATTGAAGTTCCCAAATCGTACAAGGGGCACCACGTCTGGTTGAATTTCGACGGAATCAATTACTCCGCGGTCGTCTGGGTGAATGGAACACGAGTTGGGACAATTCGCGGCGCGTTTATCCGAGGCGTCTTCGACATTACGGCAAATGTAAAGCCGGGGAAGAAAGCAGTCGTGGCTGTTCTGGTCACGCCTCAGCCTCATCCGGGGGTGCCGCACGAACATACTCTGCGCGCCGGCATGGGACAGAATGGCGGAATCACCGCAATCGATGGCCCTACGTTCCTTTCAACCATTGGATGGGACTGGCTTCCTGCAATTCGTGACCGAGACACGGGTATCTGGCAGAAGGTATTTCTTTCAGCGACAGGACCGGTAGTGATCAAAAACCCCCTAGTCACAACCGATCTCCCTCTACCGAGAACGGACTCAACGGACGTCGCGATTCAAGCCACAGTCGAAAATGTCACTGACGAGCCTGTGAATGGCGTTGTTCAAGGGCAGATTGAGAATCTGGCGTTTCAGCAGGAGGTCGAACTCGCGCCTCGCTCTTCAAAGTTAGTGAGTTTCGATGCAAAGACTACCCCGGCGCTTCACGTGGAGAAGCCCAGGTTATGGTGGCCGAACGGTTATGGACCGCAGAATCTCTATTCACTTCACCTGACTTTCAAGACAAAAGACAAAATCTCGGACGCTCAAGATGTCAGCTTTGGTGTCCGCAAGGTCACTTACAGCGTTCCGGGAACGGAAAATCTCACGATTTCGGTGAATGGCGTCCAGGTATTCATCCGCGGAGGAGACTGGGGTCTCGACGAAGGGATGAAGCGCATTTCGCGAGAGCGGCTCGAGGCCCAGATCCGGATGCATCAGGTGGCGAATATGAATATGATTCGCAACTGGGTTGGTCAAAGCACTGGCGAAGATTTCTATGCGCTATGCGATAAGTACGGAATCCTTGTTTGGGACGAATTTTTTCAGGCGAATCCGAGCGATGGACCTGACCCAGCCGACATCGAAACCTACATATCGAATGTCCGGGACAAGGTGCTGCGTTTCCGAAATCACCCCTCCATTGCTCTTTGGTGTGCGCGAAACGAGGGCTACCCTCCTCCGGAGATCGACGCAGCACTGCGAAAGATTCTAGCCGAACTCGAGCCGACCCGCCGCTATCAACCGAGTTCGACTGACGGAGCGGGCGTTCGTTCGCATGGCCCATATTCATGGCGGACACCGCGCGAGTTCTACAAAGTCACTGACGACTTCTTCAAGACAGAAACTGGAAGCGTCTCAGTGCCGACGCTTGAGTCGATTCACGGCATGATGCCGCAAAAAGATTGGGAGACAATCAACGACGACTGGGCCGAGCACGATATGGCAAAAGGCGCTCAGCATGGGGACACATATCCGATCGTCCTCGCCAGCCGTTACGGCAAGCTCGCAAACCTGGCCGATTTCGTTCGTAAAGCGCAATTGGCCAATTACGAGGCGTTCCGCGCGATGTTTGAAGGCCGGAACGCGCAATTATTCCACCCGACCACGGCCATTCTCACCTGGATGAGCAGCCCCGCGCAACCCAGCTTTGTTTGGCAGCTCTATCACTACGATCTTGAGGCCAACTCATCCTTGTTCGCTGTTATGCATGCCTCTGAGTTGGTACACATACAGTTCAACGAAGCGACTGGCGTCTTGCAGGTAATCAACAATCTCCCTCAGGCGCTCACAGGGGCGGTTGCACGAGTAGCTGTTTACAATCTGGATGGCTCGCTCGCCTACCAGAACGAAACCCCAGTAATTGCTCCGCCAGATGTCGCCACCGATCTGGGTCCGGTCAACTTTCCGGCGTCGGTATCCTCTGTTCACTTTTTGAAGCTTGAACTGCGCGACTCATCGGGGAAGCTACTCTCAGGAAACTTTTATTGGCGAGCCTTGCCGGAGCACCAGGATGACCTCACGGATCTCGCAAAGCTGCCCCCAGTCACTCTTGAAGCAAAGGCGGACCGCACTGAGAAAGACAGCAAGCGGTTCGTGACTGTCACGTTGCACAACCCAGGGGCTAACATCGCTCTCATGACCCATTTACAGTTGCGCCGCAAGCGCTCAGGAGAACGTGTGTTGCCTGCCTACTACAGCGACAACTATGTTTCTCTGGCGCCGAACGAGACTCGCACAGTTACGATCGAGGCCGACGAGAAGGACTTCAACGGCGAGGATGCCTTGGTTGCCGTTGACGGGTGGAACGTTTCGGTTGCGAAGCTTACCGGATCCGGCGTTGACATCGCGCCTAATCTGGAGGCGCAGCCTGGTCACTGGCCCGTCACGGGGCTTCCGTTTGAGACGACGAATCTGCGATAAACGGCCACAGTGCGGATTCGTTGTCGGAGATGAAAGTCTGCACGAATGAAAAGGCTCGTCCGGTTAGGGCGAGCCTTTTCTGTGCAACGACACGATCTGTGTAGTGTCGTTGTTCGCGGTTAGTTGACGGTCAGGAGGGTTGTTCCCGTGGTGCCCTTGTATGTCGCGTTGATGTTGGTCTGGCCGTGAGTAGCGCTGAATGCGCGTCCAGTCTTGTTCACCACTGCCACGGTCGGAGTAGAAGACGTCCATTGTGAAACGGCTGTGATGTCCTGCGTCGAACCATCACTGAACAGACCCATTGCAGCAAACTGCTGCATTGACCCGAGAGCGATCGTCGGTGACGCCGGTGTGACGGTAATGCTTTGGATCGTCGCGTTGGAGACGGTGAGGGTAGTTGTCGCCGGAGTCAAGTTTTGGTAGCTGCCGGTAATGGTCACCGACCCTGCGCCTAATCCAGTTGCGATGCCGGACCTGTTGATGACGGCATAGTGATAGTTGGACGTCTGCCAGCGCGCCGACGGGGTGAGATCTACAGTTGTCACTCCATCGCTGAACGTTCCAATCAATGCAAACGGCTGGGTTGTACCGACTGCCATCGTTGCATTTGAGGGGGTCAAACTCAGCGATTGCACTGTCATTGAAGTGATGGTCAGCTGTGTGGTGCCAGTGATCCCGTTCAGACTGGCGGAAACGGGGACCACCTTGTTCGAGGACTTCTTGGTGCGAACCACGCCGCTACCCGAGACCATTGCGTACTTTGCGCTGCTGGTACGCCATGAGACACCCGACAGCACCAGATGCGAACCGTCACTGAAGTTACCCGTCGCCGTCATTTGGATCTTTGAGTGCGGCGGCACGATCGGATTCGCCGGGGTCACCGTGATGGAGATGAGCGTTGCCGTGGAAACGTTAAGCGTGGCCGATCCACTGAGCCCGCCATAGTTCGCAGTGATCGTCGTCGCTCCTGCGCTTAAGCCCGTAGCCAACCCAGTGTTGCTGATCAAAGCAACGCTTGCGACTGAGGAACTCCATGCCGCCTGCGAACTCAGATCCTGGGTGCTGTTGTCGGTGAATACGCCCGTTGCTGTGAACTGCACATTTCCCTTCACGCCGACCACCGTCGTGACTGGGGTGACCACGATGGATGTCAGAGTAGCGGGTGTGACTGTAAGGGTCGCAGTCGCCGACATGGATCCGTACGTAACTGTGATGGTTGATTGGCCGGCGGCAATTCCTGTAGCCAGACCAAGCGCACTGATGCTTGCGGTTGATGCTGAAGAGGATGCCCAGGACAATCCCGCAGTGAGTGGTTGGATGCTGCCGTCACTGTAGATGGCGTCTACCGAGTACTGTTGTGTGGTGCCGCTGGCAATCGACGAAGTGGTGGGTGTCAGGGTAAGGGACTCGGCGACTGCTGCCGTTATGTAAACCGAAGTGGTGTTCGACATTCCATCTGCGGTCGCGGTAATTGTGACTGGGTTCCCGTTGCTGTCGGACACGCCGGTGACTACACCTGAAACCGGATCAACCGAGGCGATCGTCGGATCGGAAGAGGACCAAACTGCATTGGTTAACGTCTGTGTGGTGTTGTCACTGTAGCTTCCAGTCAACACAAGCGGGAACTGGCCGCCGATCGGGATGTACTGATCGTCGGGAGCGATGTCAATCGAATTCAATACCGCGGCAGTCACCGTAAGCGAAGCGGTTCCGCTTACCGTTCCGGAGGTTGCCGTCACTGTGGCTGTACCGGCACTGACACCAGTCGCTAGTCCAGTTGGATCTATCGTTGCGAAGTTGATCGCGCTCGACGTCCAGATGACGCTGTTGGTGATGTCGGTGGAACTACCGTCTGAGAAGATGCCGTTGGCTGCGAACGCCTGTGTCTGACCAGTGGCGATCGAAGCGGTCGATGGCGTCACTATGATCGAGTTGAGTTGAGCGGTAGTCACTGTCGCAACCGCTGTGCGGCTTACCGAGCCAAGCGTCGCTGTAATGGTCGAAGTGCCTGCAGAAACGCCCGACACTAAGCCGGTTCCGCTCACAGTAGCGACGTTGGTGGCGCTTGAGCTCCACGTTGCCTGGGAGGTCACATCCTGCGACGTGCCGTCGGGATAAACAGCCTGGGCAGTCAACTGCTGGTTCTGACCCGAAGCAATCGAGAATAGTGCCGGCGAAATCGTAATGGACGAAACAGACGCGGCATTGACAACAACCGACGCGGTACCTGAAACCGATCCCATGGTGGCCGTGATCGTAACCGTGCCCGCCTTCAATGCAGTCAGAAGACCTGCGTTGCTTACGGTAGCTACCGTCGCATCAGAGCTCTGCCAGGTTGCCTGAGTCGTGAGCGATCCCGTAGTGCTGTCAGAATATGTTCCCTGAGCTGTCAACTGTTCAGTTGAACCGGCTGCAAGAGAGGAGCCACCGCTCACGGCAATCGAAGCGAGAGTAGCCTGAGTTACGGTAATCACCATGTTGCCTGATACCGCGCCTTTGGTGGCGGTCACCGTAACCGAGCCCGCCTTCAATGCGGTCAGCATCCCCGATACGCTCAGAGAGGCCAAGGTTCCGTCAGACGAAGCCCAAGACGCAGATGTGAGCGTCGCAGTTGTTCCGTCACTGTAGTGTCCGGTGGCAGTCAACTGCAAGGTTGCACCCGCGGCAACAGAGGTAGCCGCTCCGGTGCTGGCCACGCTGATCGATGTCAGGGTGGCGGTCGGTTTGGTGGTCTGCGTAGTCTTCTTACCGCCGCCGCCGCATCCGGCAATGGTGAGGCAAGCGACCAAAGCTAAAGCAAACAAAGCGCCAAATCTTTTCATCTGAGCAATCCTTTTCTTCAATGCCGTTTGTTAGTTCCTGAGCATCCGCCACTCTCAAGAATTTGAGGGCGGACCGTTATCAGCGCAAACACCGACGAAAGGACCGTAAAGTTCCGCTTCGTCTTTGCTAAAGCCAACAAAATCCGGGTGGTCGAACTCATTCCCTGGTGCGCTCGGAGAATAATGCGCAGTTGTTGAAGCACGAGGAGAGAATGCGTTGCTCGGCCTCCCGATTTCGCAACGATACTCAGTTTGGTGGGCTGCTCTACCCTGGGTACATACAACCTTCGGGTAAACCAGGTGCGATGGTAATAGTACGAAAGATATGTTGGACGTTCGAGTTGGTAGAGCTACAAGAGGCAAGCAAACTTCCTGGAAAGCGCAACGCACAGACACCGCACGCTATTCACCCGCCCTGAACTCGAGAGATTCAAAACGCAGCCGCATAAAGTCTGAACCTTCCAGCCACGCTGAACTTCACATCGATTAGGGCTTTCAAATAACAGTACCGCGATCGAATTCGATGCGAACATTTTTCCGAATTTATTGCCTAGCGAGAGTCATGCGAAAGTATTACTGAAGTTGCACTCAAGAGGTGCGCATGAACACAGATCACAGGGCAGCCGCGATTCAGCAAATTCAAAATTAGAGAGAGGCTGGCGTTGTTCAGAGGTTCAGAAGTGCTACTCGCCGAGGACAACGAAATATGGCTGATTTGTCAGATCCGACGCGAAGCCGGGGTACAAGACTTTCGTTCCCTCGCCGTTGCTGAACTCGAAGAAATACTCGATCGGAAATGTCGTGTCCGTGTATGTGGCCGGAATATTCGCGACATGGTCGGAGCCCCGCCGTTGCATCGCCGACGAGATGTAGGTCTCGGCCTGGTTCACATGGCGGTAGTGCATGCGGACATCCTGGGTGTCACCGGAGACCGAAATAGTCAACGGAAGCTCGTGGCCGCGTTTGAAGTGAGACGGCAGCACATGCTCCGCGGCAGCCGGCGCACGGTTGGGTCGACCCAGCGCGGCCTGGATTGCATTCAGAACCTTCGGTGACGCTTTCTTTGGTGCTCCCGGATCTAACTTCGCAGAGATTTCCGCGATATCACGATCAATCGCCGGCAAGCGGTCAAGCCAATTGCCGCGAAGGTATGGTTGCTCACCGACAGTGATATCTGCCAGATAGATACCCTTTGCGGCATCTGCAGCATGAGCCCAGGCCGCCCGAGCCGCCTTGTATTTCGCAATTGCAGCCTCGAGAGCCGCCTGATCCCCTGTGAGTTCATAGATGTGAAAGAGAACGCCGCTGCGGAACTTGGCTGCAAAAAATTCCCCAAGCGCAACCTGGATGGCGATGTCCGTCTTAAAGCGCTGATAGGTTGGGCCGGTTCCGCCTGTCGCGGACGCTTCAGCTTGTGCGAGCGCTTTCTGTCCAGCTTCCGCCAGGTCCTCAATCCATTGCGCGACTTCAACCGGACTATATTTGCCGCTAACGTCAGCTTTCCAGAGTTCCTCAGCGAATTCATTGATCGCAGAAAACAACTCGGGATCAAACGGACTGGCATTGCCAAAGACGCGAGGTGCAAAAGTATCGAAATATGGCACGAAGTGTTCGGCATCAACCATTGACTGATTGAAGTAGAGTTCCGGCCAGTACATGTTATTTCCGGCAGACGGGGCATGCGCTGTCGTGACGATGGGCAAAATGCGACTCACATTCGCGAGGGCCGTTTCGACGGCCGTGGATCCCGCGCCGAACTGGCGCTGTAGCCATCTTTGCCACCCAACGGGTTTCGTTTCGGGGTTATACAACAAACGACCCCAGATTCGGATCGAGTACTCACATTTCTGCCAATCCCAGCGCGGATCCAAGGCTTTATCGGCATAACCACATCGGCTTCCGGGGTGACCCGATCCTCGGCGCCCCTTGAACGAAAGAGGCTCCATGATTTCAACGCCATTACTGCCACAGAAGCTAAATGTTTTTGAGTACCCAGCAGCGAATGTCGGGTCGCCCCAAATGAGGATGCGCTGCGTTCCTGGCCAGATGCGATGCACGACAGTCCACTTGCGATCCTGATTCAGAAGATCGCCATAACCGTAGCGAAGAAAGCTTCTGGTGCCCTCGCTCAGCGCCATCAGTCCTGGCTTGTTCTCGGATCTGGGCTTTTCGATCTTGCGAATGTCTGCCTGGTGATATGTCATTCCCATGTGCTCGCCCCAGAACTTGGGAGACACGGTAACGGGCTGTTTTGTCGCCAGAGCGACGTCGATCATTTGTTGACTCATCCCCTTGGGATGCATATCGATATTTACTTGCCTGCCGCACGTCGCCACACCCTCAAACACTGTCTTCCAAAAATCGAAGCTCCCTTCTGCCACACCGCTCTCGCCGTGAATGCGGAATGTGAGCCCGTGAATATTCGGGACCTGCTGCAAAAGTAGCCTGACAGCATCGCGACAATACGGTCCATGCGAGTTCTTGTCCAGTCCCTCGATCGTGTAATTGGCATTGGGGCTGTCGATCCACTCGTATCCGTGCATCCACAAGCCAACATAGAACTCAAGACCTCTCATTACGCATTGTTCGCTGATGTAAATGAGCATCTTCAGGTTGCGATCGCGCTCCTCAGCGGGTAACTGTGGCACAAGCACGTTGTATCCAGGCACCTGGAGAAGGAAGGGATAAGTAAAGAGGAAGTACGCGTCTGTGACATACCGGATAAAGTCGTAGCCGATTCCAAAAGCCAGGTTGAAGCGATTGAATCGTTGCGTTACCAACATGTCGAAGTATTCAGGCCACATTGCGCGATCGTTGTACCACGGTTTGTCCTCGACATCGCTGCAAAACAAGCGATTGATACTTCGCACCTGGTTCGCCGGTCGCTCGAGGGTGACTTCAACGCTCTTGAGTGCAGCCACCGGGTCGTTTGCGTACTGGACCAAGTCGGCCAATTCCGTCAGGGCATACACGACTCCTCGCGTGTCGCTACCGCACGCGAGCAAGGTTGTGATCCCCCGGTAGGTGGTAGGGACGAGCCCCAAAGCTTCTGGCGCGTTCGGCATTGATGCATTTGCCGCACGCAATATCAGTTGCCCACCGGCGCTGTTTGCGCTCGCAACAAAGATGCAAAAGGCCGGCTCCGGCGAATCCTCTAGCCTCGTTGCTCTGGTAACGGCAATACCGCGCCCCTCCAATGCACGGATGAGATAACTTATTGACCATTGGGCAGGTTGGGCAGCCGCAGCTTCGTCTGATGGATCAACTACGATGCAAACGGCGTAGGGTGGCTCACCGAACCCATTTGTAGAGACACTTGCGCCTGCAGCTGCCGTGCCCAGTACCTTCAAGAAATGACGACGGTTCAAGCCCGATTCAAAGACTGGCATATCTTCCTCAGCAAACGATTCGAACCGCACTTGTGAACTGCTTGTCCAGCATAAATCGTATGTCGTGGAGTGCCAGCCCTCAGATTCAGGATATCGGCCCGAAAAATGAAGAAATGGCGTCAAACGATCCACTACAAAGGCTGCGAGAGAGTCGAATATGACCCAGCGCGAAAATCGTCGGAGAGATGAGGAACAGTGTTGGTGCGAACCAGTGACTCTTGCTTCTATCGGGATTTAGGACACTCTAACCGCCGATAGCTACGCCTCTAAACCCCAGTATGCACGCACTTGAGCTTCTGAGCTATTTCGCCAGCCTGGAGCGGCTTACTGAAATAGAAGCCTTGGAACTCATCGCATTGATGTTCGCGAAGGAATGACATTTGGGCTTCGTCTTCTACTCCTTCGGCAATAACCTTGAGCTTAAGGCTCTTTGCCATATTGATAATCGCAGTGGTAATTGCTGCATCATCTGAATCCGTCGCTATATCTCGGATGAAGGAGCGGTCAATCTTAAGTTTGTTGACTCTAAGTTTCTTTAAATAGCTGAGGCTAGAGTAGCCGGTCCCGAAGTCGTCAATTGCCAGCTTCACTCCCATTTCCTCCAAATCCTGCAAGACCGAGAAAGTCATGTCTGCACTAGATAGGAGAAGGCTTTCCGTGAGTTCCAGTTCAAGGAGCTGTGGGGGCAGTCCGGTCTCCTCAAGCACTCTTTTGATGAGCTCGCAGAAGCCTCCCTGGCGAAACTGAATCGCTGAGACGTTGACGGCTACCGGGACAGAGAGTCCATCATCCCGCCACTTTTGGGCCTGGCTGCAAGCAGTCCTCAAAACCCATTCCCCGATTGGCAGAATCAACCCGCTGTTCTCCGCAACTGCTATGAACTTGTCCGGGGGGACAAGTCCCGCCTCAGGATGTTGCCAGCGAATCAACGCCTCGAGTCCAATGATTTTGCCGCTGGCGAAGTCGACCTGGGGCTGGTACACAAGGAAAAACTCATCCCTCTCCAGCGCTAATCGAAGGCCATTCTCCAGTGTCAATCGCTCCATTGCCTGGATGTTCAGATCTTCGGTAAAGACATGGAATCTGTTGCGACCACGCTCCTTTGCGCTATACATGGCCGCATCTGCATTCTTGATCAGGGTTTCGCTGTCTGCACCATGCATGGGGAACACACTTACGCCGAGGCTGCAGGTAGCGCTCAGAGAGTGACCCTGAACAGGAAAATCTCGTGCCAACTCCTTCACGACCTTTCCAGCCACAGCCATCACATCCGTTATGTCTCTGACGTCCCTTAGCAAAATCAGAAACCCATCTCCCCCGATCCGAGCCACCGTATCTTCTCTGCGAGTGCATCCCATAAGCCGTTTAGCCACATCCTTGAGCAGAAGATCACCAAGGGAGTGGCCAAGTGAGTCATTGATGATCTTGAACCTGTCAAGATCCAGGTGCAGGAGCGCAAATTGTTGATTGACAAGGCGAGCCCCAATTACGGCCTCCTGAAGTCGATCCTTGAGGAAGGCGCGATTCGGCAAACCGGTTAAGGCATCAAAGTATGCAAGACGCTCGACTCTCTCCTCAGCCACCTTGCGATCGGTAATATCCTCAACGGTTCCTTCATAATGCACGATGTCGTTATAAACGTCGCGTACCGCGCGTAGATTCATGAGCACCCACTTTCTGGTGCGATCTTTGCGGTAAACCTGCACTTCAGCGCCACGGACTGTATCGTGCTTTGCCACGAGCCATGCCAGCTTCACCATCTGGCCGGGATCAACAAATAGTTGCTCCGCCATATTGTGAACATCAGAAATCAATTCTCCTGCTGAATCGTAGCCATACAACTCGGCCAAGGCGCGATTGACCCTTGTGGGGCGTCCCTCGGGAGTAACCTGAAAGATTCCGACCACTGAATCTTCAAATATTGCTCGATATCTTTCCTCGGCTTGCCGGACCGCAACTTCCGCTTTTACCCGTTCAGTAATGTCGCGAAAATACCAGATCCTGCCCCGATGCTTCCCTTTTGAGTCGACTAGCGGCGCAGAGTATCGGTCGAAAGTCTTCCCATTCCTGAGTCTGACTTCACTCCTGCTCTTCTTTGCGGGGTGATTGTACAGATGCGTGATCTCTTCGAGGAACGCATCGTGATTTTCTGCCTTGTCCGCGGCATATTTGCGTATGAGGAGGTCGTCCCGTTTGCTCAACAACTCTTCCGACATTCCGAAATGGCGCCCGAATTGTTTGTTCACTAAAACGATCTGATTGGAGTCGTCGACGACCAGGATTCCATCAATGGTTGTCTCAGCCTGAGCCTCCATGAGCGCGGTCCTGAACAACAGGGCTTCCTCGGCCCGTTTGCGCTCAGTGATATCGCGCACCGTGGCCATCAGCATAGGACGCCCTTCCAGCGTCAAAGCCGCCAGACATACCTCCGCAGTAAAGACGTCGCCATTCCTCCGACGATGCAACCATTCGAAATTGTCCTTGCCATTCTTCAGTGCGGCGGCAATCCGCTGTTCGGCTGCCAACTGCGACGGCGTGCCATCGGCTTGACTAGGAGGAGAGATCTCCGCCGGGTGCGTGAAGTCGGCTTTGGTCGAGAATCCGAACATCTGAAGTGCCGCTGAATTGCAGTCCAGGTACCCACTGTTGTCCAGTAGCCAGCACGCTTCCGCTGAATCCTCAAATAGCACGCGGTATTTATTTTCACTCTCGTTGGGTTTCGCAGTGGAAAGCCTCTGCTCCCTGTTTTGGAGACCTTCCTCTAGAGCATCGGTAACAGGTTCCAATCCACTCGCCGCGCCCGGTGCCTGAATCAAGGAACAAGTCTCTCCGTGTTGCCTTCGCCGCTGTGCAGACTGCGCCCGCTTCATTTCCAACCTCAAACTGACTCGACACTTCGTCTGCGCGATTCTCATTCAACCCCTGAATCGCCCGCAAAGTGGTCAGAGATCCTCAAATACCAATACCTAGATAGTTGAACTTGAGAGTTGGAAAAGTGGAATCCCTCCATAGTTGCGCAGAGGATGTGACGTAAATCACTGCACAGCAGGAATCAATAGCCCGCGCTTCATCGACGCTTTCCAGTTGATCGATCTTAGGTCAACGCAACCTACTGAAGATCTGGCAGACTTCTTGCGGGCTTTGACTCGACGACCACCGTGGACACCGGCAAACCCTCACCGTTCGCAGAGAGCTTGATCTCGCCCGCCTCGCGGGTCGTGCGCAAAATAACGAGAGCACGCCCATGGAAGAGGCTGCACTTGTCACCTGAGTATGGGTCCAGGGATTGTCCATTGCCATTGCCAACGGCGGCAATGCTTCCTGCCCCACTTACAGCGAAATGGACTTTCTGGTCGCTGTTCAATTGAACCCTACCCTTGTCATCGACCGCCTCGACGGTGACAAAAGCAAGATCTTGCCCGTCAGCGCTGATCTCTGTTCGATCCGTTGTGAGCTTCAGCCGAGCGGCATCATTGGTCGTCTGCAGAATGCTGTCGGCTACGACCTTGCCTGCGCGAACACCTTCTGCCTTGAGTGTCCCGGGAGCATATGGAACCTCGAATTCGGCCTTGAATGCCTGATCGCGTCCCGTCGGCTTTTCACCAATCAACTTATCGTTAAGGTAAAGTCGGACGCTTTCTGCCCCCGAATAGACATCAACGGTGAGCGATTTCCCTTCCTGGCCGGGCCAGGTCCAGCTGGGTAAGGTGGGATAGACGCTCCATCCCATCGCGACGATCTTCTTTCCTTCGGGCTCAGACAAACGAACGGTTGCGAAGACTCGGTCTCCTCCGTTCCAAAGAATGTCGCGATAGTACGACGACGGTTTGCGAAAGCCAGTTAGGTCCAGATCGCCCGAGTAAGCGGCATGCCAAGGGTATCCGGCAAAGAGCAACTTCGCGATGGGGTTGGGCTTGTCGTTTGCGGCTGCCATGGCCTCGAATGGATTCTTTCCGTCGGCTCCCATGCTGGACATCATCTGTTGCATCATCTTCGCAATTCCCGCAGCCTGGGCGGCTTCCTGCGGAGTTGCATAGGACCACGCGCCGATGCCGGACTCACCCAGATAATCCATGGCCGTCCAGACGAACTCGCCAACTATGTAGGGTTGATCTTTCACAAGCTGCCAATTTTCGAATGCAGCCGCGGGCATCGATTCCGTTGTCATCATGATGCGGCCGGGTACTCTGAGGTGGTCCTTGGCCTGGTTCTGGGCCAGATTGTAGTTGTATCCACCTATGTCGAGTTGGGCAAAGACGGCGTCGGTAGCAGGAGTGTACGTCGCGCCGGGGAACGCCTCGGTCAGCGGTCGCGTTGAATCAATGGAACGAATTCGTGCGGCAAGCTTCTGAGCGATCGGCGCACCATCTTTCGTCCAGGCCTCGGGAATCTCATTGCCGATACCCCACACGATTATGGATGGGTGGTTGCGATCACGCAGAACCATCGAATCGATGTCCCGCTGCCACCAATCGTTGAAGAAGCGCGCATAGTCGTACTTCGCTTTGCTCTTTGTCCAGACATCGAATGGCTCGTCGAGCACGAGCAGACCGAGTCGATCACAAGCATCAAGAAATGCAGGAGATGGCGGGTTATGGGCTGTGCGAACTGCGTTGAAGCCGGCTGCCTTCAACAACTGAACTCTTCTTTCTTCAGCCCGATCGAAGGCAGCGGCACCAAGAGGTCCGTTGTCGTGGTGAACGCTGCCGCCTGCTAGCTTAATCGGTGCGCCGTTTAGGAGCAGTCCCTTGTCGACGGACCATGCGAGCGAGCGGACTCCGAACGGAGTTTCTACTTGGTCGATAACCTTTCCGTTTTTCACGACTTCGGTGATAGCGCGGTAAAGACGGGGAGTTTCAGGCGACCAGAGAGAGGGATGTTCGAGCATTATCTCCTGCGCAGTTTCGCTCGACTGCCCCGCCGCGATCGAAACCTGCCGCTCCGATGGGTGCGACTTTGTGCCCGACGGCCCCATGAGCACCGTCTTGATCGTGACTTCGCCGGCATCCGCTGTGTCGTTCTGCAACTTGGTCTTGACAACGACTTTGGCCGATGCCGCAGATGCTTCGGGAGAGCTGACGAAAACGCCCCAGGGAGCAACATGAATCGGTTCCGTGACCACGACGCGAACATGACGGTAGATACCTGAACCGCTATACCAGCGACTATTTGGCTGCATGGAGTTGTCAACCCGCACAGCAACGACGTTCGTCGCGGAAAGATTTAGCTGCGACGTTATGTCGAAGCGAAAGCTGGTATAGGCGTAAGGGTGAGTACCAAGTTTGTGGCCGTTCAGATAGAGGGTCGCGTCAGAGGAGACTCCGTCGAACTCCAGACTGACCTGCTTACCCTTCCAGCTTGTTGGCGCCGTGAAGGTCTTGCGATACCAGCCGATTCCTGCCGGGTAGTATCCGCCACCAGATCCGGTTGGGTTTTTCTCGTTAGGTGTCCCCTCGATGCTCCAGTCGTGCGGAACCGTGACCGTGCGCCAGGACTGATCGTTGAATGTGGGTGACTCCGCGCCTGATGGATCCCCGAGGAAGAACTTCCAATCTGCATCTGCTGATAGAACTGTGCGGGACTGCGACGTCGTCTTTGCGGAAAGGTTCAAAGCTCCAAGTAGAATGGCTGTGATCATCAGTTGCCAAGATGTTCTCACTGATTGATGGACGAGTTTGCTCATATCGATCTCCTGCTGGTCCTTTTATTCCAATGACATCGCAACAAAGCTCAAACCGCGAAACTGCCCAGAAGTGGAACACCAGATGCTGGCATCAGTGCGGGTTTAACGGTTTGCTGAAAATAGAGCATCGAAAATCCGACCGAGAATCCGACGAAGCCCCTTTTCCGTTAAGGCTTCCGGTTCGAATTGACTCTCGAGTATCAGACCCGAGACAATCGGGCCCAATGCTATCAAAGCGAGATCGTTGTCTGCTTTTTCCAGCCGAGTGAGTTTCCCGAATAGTTGCTCATCGGTCCCACCATCCTTCGACGTCTTTGACAATTCGAAGACTTTGCGCAACCGCTCTTTCGATTCAGGATGGCGAAGAGCGTAGAGCTTGAATTCGAGGGTCAGAATCGGCCAGACCCTATCGCGCACTAGCCCAACATAGAAGTCGCGAAACGCTTCCAGACTCTCCTCCCGGTTTGAGCACTTTCGGAGGCTGTTGACGAGCCGCTCGATATACGACCTGGTCCGATGCTCGAAGAGGGCCAGAAATAGATCTTCCTTGCTCTTGAAATGGGTATAGACCGCTCCCTTACTCCTGCCCGCCATAGTGGCAATCTCGTCCAATTGGGCTCCGCCATATCCGTCCCGTACGAAGATCTCTTCTGCTGCGTCCAGAAGGCGGGCCTGCGTTTCCCTGATCCGAAGCTGTTGCCTGCTTTGAGTTTCCATAGACGACTTCCCTCATTTAAACATTCTTAGCATTATCGTGTTGACAAAAAACTGACTGGTCAGTATCTTTTTTAATTATGCCACAGGCTGCAAAGCTCGAAGTGCTCTCAACCGCCCGAAAAGAGAAAAAGACTGCCCGGCTCGTGATCGCAGGCCTCGCCATTCTATTAGCCGTGGGGTCAGCGACTGGATGGGCTCTCTACTCCCAGCGCTTTGAGTCTACCGATGACGCCCAAGTCGACGGCCATCTGAATGTTGTGAGTTCGCGAATATCAGGTACGACCGTCGCGGTGTATGTCACCGATAACCAGATCGTCGAAGCAGGTCAACCCTTAGTCGATCTCGACCCCAGCGAGCAAAAGGTGGCCTACGCCCAAGCCAAGGCTCAATACGATCAGGCCGTCTCGCAATTGAATGCGCAGCGGCCCTCCGTCGCCATCACGCAGGCGGACAATACAGCGGCTGCCATTACCGGAGATGCTCAACTGGCACAAGCGAATGCCGCCTTTGCCGCGGCTTCACAGGATCTTGCAAGCGCTGCTGCGAAAGTGGCAGAAGCAGAAGCGATTCGCTCTCGCGATGAAGCGCAGCTTCAGCGTTACGAGCAGCTTTTTCAGTCTGGGACGATTTCTCGTCAAGACTATGACCGTGCGCTTGCTGCCGCTCGTTCCGCCGATGCCAACGCTAATGCGGCCAAAGCAAATGTTGCATCGTCGGAGAAACTGGTTGAGCAACGAAAAGCCGAGATCCAGGCTCAGGCCGCCCGGCGGGAACAAACTGCACGCACTGCACCGCGTCAACTTTCAATCAAGGAGGCCGATCTAGCCACCGCCGAAGCGAATGTTGAAGCCGCTGCAGCGCAACTAAGCCGCGCTGAGTTGAACCTCAGCTTTTGCCACATCAGCGCCCCGGTGCGCGGAATCGTGACTCAGCGGAGCGCCGAGATTGGGAACCGCGTGGGCGAGGCTCAACCTCTCATGATGCTCGTGGGAACCACTGACACATGGGTGACAGCAAACTTCAAAGAGACACAACTGGCCAGGATGTACGCCGGACAGCGCGCGAAGATTCACATCGACGCACTCAAGAAGGACCTCGAAGGCACGGTAGAAAGCATTCCTGCGATCACTGGCGCCCGCAGCAGCATCTTGCCGCCCGAAAACGCAACCGGCAACTACATCAAGGTGGTTCAGCGTATGCCAGTGCGCATTCACCTCAAGGCGAACCAGCCCAATCTGGAACGTCTTCGCCCTGGCATGTCGGTTGAGGCAAAGGTATGGCTCAGATAACTTCCGCTTCACCCCGCTTCAACCCGTGGGTGATCGCCATGACAGTCACGCTGGCCACCTTCATGGAGGTTCTCGACACCTCGATTGCGAATGTTGCTCTCCCCCACATCGCCGGGAATCTTGGAGCGACGCCGGATGAGAGCACATGGGTGCAGACCAGCTATCTTGTTTCGAACGCGATCATCCTCCCCATGAGCGGCTGGCTTTCGACACGGATTGGCCGCAAACGCTTTTACATGGCATGCGTTGTGCTTTTCACGCTGAGTTCCATGCTTTGCGGGCTCGCCACCAGCCTTCCCATGCTGATTGCTTTTCGCATCGTGCAGGGCCTTGGAGGCGGCGGTCTCGGACCAAGCGAACAGGCGATCCTTGCCGATACATTCACCCCCGAACAACGGAACATGGGCTTTGCGATTTACGGTATGGCGATTGTCGTCGCCCCCGCAATTGGCCCAACTCTAGGCGGTTGGATTACTGACAACTACAGTTGGAACTGGATTTTCTTCATCAACGTTCCGATCGGGATCATCTCCCTGTTCCTCACGCAGCGAGTCGTGCACGATCCTCCTCATGTGCTGGAAGCGCGCAAGAAGAAACGACAAAACACGGATTACCTCGGAATCACCACCATTGTTATCGGTGTCGGGCTCCTCCAATACGTTCTCGACAAGGGGGAACAACTCGAGTGGTTCGATTCCGGGATCATCCGTACCTTAGCTGCACTTGCTGCCATCGCATTGGTAGCGATGGTCTGGCGGGAGTGGACGCACGCCCACCCAATAGTCGAGCTTCGGCTCCTCAAAAGTCGCAACTTCGCGGCCGCAACACTCTCCAATTTCACTCTTGGAGTCGTCCTCAACGGCTCCATGATTCTGATTCCGCAGTTCCTTCAGTTACAGCTTGGATACTCGGCGCAACAGGCCGGTATGGCGTTATCTCCTGCCGGTATCGCTCTTGCGCTTCTCATGCCAGTGGCGGGAATTCTGGGAATGAAGTTCGATCCGCGCAAGGTCATCGCTCTAGGGTTTTTGCTGACCTCAGTGAGCATGTTCTGGATGATGAACATTTCGCCTGATGTGGACTTCAAAACGGTAGTCTGGATGCGTGTCTTTCAGGTCGTCGGCCTACCGTTGATCTTCATCCCAATAAGCACGCTCGCCTACGTTGGAATGCGCCAACAAGATAACAACCAGGTCGCTGGGATCAGCAACTTCGTGCGCAACCTGGGCGGTGCTATCGGTACATCGTTCCTGGTCTCGTATCTAACGCGTCACCGACAGATTAGCCGCATCGATCTCGTCTCACATCTCCATCATGGGAACGTCTTCTTTGACCGCTACCTTGCGGGGATGCAACAATCCGCGATTAGCGCAGGTATGAGCGCCTCTGCGGCCGGGCAGCGTTCGCTTGCTCAACTCCAGCAACTGGTTGATGCGCAGGCAAGTGTGCTTGCTTTCATAAGCGCGTTCTTTGTCCTTGGAGTGATTGTGGCGCTCCTCGTTCCACTTCCCTTCCTTATGAAACGGCCTTCAACTGAAGAAATGGCAGTATCTCAGGGAATGCATTAAACATTCATTTCTCGAAGACGATCAGTTAACATCTCAACCCGAAAGGCTAGTAACAATGAAGACACTCCTCGCATCCACCGCTCTCCTGTTTGCCTCATCTGCTTTTGCTGCTGGAGCCCCCAGCCTCACAGGCCAGTGGACCGTACACCAGAACATCGCGAACAACGAGAGCGACCAGGAATGTAAGTTCGTTCAGACTGATGACAAGCTTACTGGCAGTTGCAAGTCCGAATGACAAGGACGTTCAGATAACCGGAAGCATCGACGGAACGAAGCTCACATGGAAATACGACTCGGACTACAACGGCACTCCATTGACCCTCACATACACCGCCACGCTCGATGACTCTGGCAAGATTGCGGGTAGTGTCGAAGTGCAGCCGTTTGGAGTCACTGGCGATTTCACCGCCAGTCCATCGAAGGAAGCCGGCAAGTAAAGATCAATCCTCGCCGCTGGTTCACGGATGACTGTTTGCCCGGCGGCGATCACACGTTTGCGACCGTCATGAAGAGGAATCTATGAAGAAAGCAATGTCGTGCGTCCTAAGCTTGTTCTTGATTTCGGGAATGCTTTCCCGGTCGCAGGAGAGCGCGAAGTCTGTTTACAAAGATCCGAATGCGTCGGTTCCGGATCGTGTCCGCGATCTGCTGAGCAAGATGACCGTTGAAGAGAAAGTCGCGCAGTTAGAAAGCGGCTGGACTTTGCCCGCGTTTGGGTCCTTCAAGATTCCATCTGTCATCGATCAGGACCACGTGAATGAAGCCCTGGCCAAAAAGATTGCGGGCAACGGTCTCGGCACCTACGCCTTCCTCGACGAATTTCTTGGGATGGGCACTGAGCTCAATCCCCGTTCTGGCGCACAGCACCGGAATCTGTTTCAGTCATGGGTTATTAAAAATACTCGCCTCGGCATTCCTGTCCTCTTCCATGGCGAAGCTCTGCATGGCGCTGTCACGCCGGGAGCAACGAGTTTCCCGGCAGCTGTCGCGTTAGGCAGTACGTGGGACCCTGAGTTGCTCGAGAAGATGTTTACGACCGTGGCTCTCGAGTCGCGCGCATCTGGAAACGCTCTTGTCCTGGCGCCGGTCCTGGATCTAAGCCGTGACCCGCGCTACGGTCGCGTCGAAGAGATGTACTCCGAAGACCCATACCTCGTCGCTCAGTTGGGTATCGCCGCCGTGACGGGACTACAAGGCTCGGGCGAGCACCTTGATGAGAACCATGTGTTTGCGACGGCAAAGCACTTCGTTCATGCACAACCGGAAAACGGAACCAACACTGGGCCAGCCGACTTTTCAGAACGCACGATGCGGACTGTGTTCCTGTATCCGTTCGAGCAAGTGGTCAAGAAAGCGCATATCGAAGCGGTGATGCCCTCCTACAACGAGACAGGTGGAGGAATTCCTTCGAGTGCGAACCCCTGGCTCCTGAAAGATGTCCTGCGCAAGGAATGGGGATTCACCGGGCTGACTGTCTCCGACTATACGGCTGTCGAGTTGCTTGCCTCGCAGCACCATGTGGCCTCAAACAACGCAGAGGCTGGCCTGCTTGCCTTCAAGTCCGGTATGGACATGGAACTGCCCACGACCGCGGGATTTCCATCACTTGTCGCGGCTGTTCAAGCCGGCAAGTTGTCTGAAAAGGAACTGGATGAATCGGTCGGCCGCGTGCTAACGGCAAAGTTTCGCGCGGGTCTTTTCGAGCACCCGTATGTTGATGAGAATCGTGCGGCGGCAGAAGTAGGCAACAAGGATCACGCGAAGCTTGCTCGTCAGGTAGCCGACGAGGCAATGGTCCTGTTGCAGAATAAGGGCAATCTCCTGCCCCTCGACCCCGCAAAAGTGAAGACCCTGGCAGTAATTGGCCCCAATGGCAAGAAGACGCGGCTCGGCGGGTACAGCGGCATCCCGCCTTATTACGTCTCTGTTGTCGACGGGATTCAGAAGAGAGCCGGCGCGGGTGTCAAAGTTCTGTTCGCCGAAGGCTGCAAGATCTCCGAACCCGACACCGCTCCGAATCTCAACTCTATGTCGCCTTATTACGCTCCAAGCGAGGAAACTGACCGGAAGCTGATGCAGGAGGCCCTGGAAATCGCAAAGTCGGCAGACGTTATCGTGCTCGCACTTGGCGGCAACGAAGTCATCTCCCGCGAATCGATCGGAAACATCGGGCAGGGCAAACCTGCGTATGGTGATTCCGACACTCTTGAACTCCCGGGCCATCAGAACGATCTCGTGCGCGAGATTGCCAAGCTGGGGAAGCCCATGATTGCCGTCCTGCTTAACGGCAAGGCGTACTCCATCGAACCGCTCGTTGCCGCAGTCCCTGCAATCCTTGAAGGCTGGTACCTCGGGCAAGAAACCGGTAATGCGATTGCTGATGTGTTGTTCGGCGACGTGAATCCGTCAGGACATCTTCCGGTTACGATCGCTCGCAACGTTGGACAACTTCCCGTGTACTACTACAAGACTCCCGCCGCGCGGCGTGGCTACGTCTTCAGCGAAAACACGCCTCTGTTCCCTTTCGGCTACGGCCTGAGCTACACAACCTTCAGTTTTGGAAAGCCCTCTCTCGATAGGGAGAAGATCTCTGCACCGAAACCGCGAAGGTCTCCATCACGGTTACTAATTCGGGCGCAAGAGCAGGCGATCAGGTGATTCAACTGTACGTGCATCACACTGTCAGCAGCATTGTCCAACCCGTCATCGCCTTGCGTGGATTCAAGCGTGTCCATCTCGAACCCGGAAGCTCGACGACCGTTAGCTTCGAAGTGGGTCCGGATCAGCTATCCATTCTTGACGCACAGATGAAAAAAACAGTTGAGCCAGGATCTGTCGACCTCCTGCTCGGCTCGAGCTCGAGAGAGACTTCGTCTGTTCGTTTGGCAATTACCGAGTAATTTGCGGCCGCAGATTGGACAGGACAGGTCACGCGTCAAATCCACACCGTGAGAGTTGCTTAGAGTGCTCAAGGTGAAAAGCGGTGTAAGACACCCGGGTATTCTTTCTATGGGCATACCCGGGTCATGTGTTCACACCGTTCGCGACTTGGTCGTACAAAAGGTCTGCGGTCTCACACGTCTGAAGCCCTCTGAGGACCCGAGTGCCATTCGCCGAAGTTGGTGCACCCAGAGCTGCACTTTTCCTGATATCGGACTAGTTGAAACGCTGCTTACTGTTTTCGCTTTTAGCTATGAGTCGGTCCAGTGTGTCTGGCACAAACCGTTCTGCAAAGCCTGCGATAAATGACCAGACGAGCAGCTTTCCCCATTCAATTGTGCCCTTTGGCTGCAAATTCGCGATGAAGCTTTTGAAATCGGTTATGCCGTCTTGAGGGGTTAGAGTCGGAAACAAAGAGCCGCTCGCCAATCCAGACGCAAAGATGAGAAAGAGCACTACGGAAAATATCCCGCCGATAATTGGCGTGAACCGCACAGTCATGCGTCCGGATAGTTCTACCAAGTCGCTTAAGGATTCTCCGTGACTCGGCAGGCTCTGCAGTCTGCGCTGCAGACTCAAAAGGCCACCAGTCGCTCCAGCAGTAAAGACCATGCACCATACATCAAAATAGCGAAGAGACCAGAACCAATAATCAATCGCCAATATCACCGCCATTAAGCCGACGATGATAAGGAGTGTCTGCATCGCGCTCTTCGAGAGTTTCTCCCGCATATCTTCCCGGCACGAAATGACCGTATAGAGCCGATAGAGCTCACGGATTACGTTGTGAATCCGTGCCCTAAGATGTTCGTCGGTTTCATTAACCAAGTGGGGTGCTTCAGCCTTCATAAACGCGTCGTACGCTTCGGCATTGCCCACCGCGTCTTTATATTTGACTTCGAGACACCAAGCGCGCTGATGCAAATATTCTCGTGGCAACATCTGGGCAATTGCCGTATCGAGCGTGTAGGCATCGCCCCATGTCATCGTTCCGCCCGCCTCGGCTCGATCGACTAGCTCCTGCGCAAATTCTCTTGCCTTGTCGTTGGTACACACGTCTTTGAGAGAATGGAATTCGCCGATGAGTTGATTCATATAAGCCTGACCGTAACCCGGCAATTGGGCGTATAGCCCCGGCCCTTTCAGGTCAGGCCACTCATTAGAGGCGTTGCCCTTCTTCCCTATCGGCACGGTGGTTTCGGCGGTAGTGAGTGACGAAAGCTTCTGCATAGCCCAATAGCATATCCCGGGCCGTCAAGTGAGCGACAGAAACAAGCCGGTTTGCAGGTTCGGGTGGAGACGGCTGTTGGACGCCGAAAGAATTGCGATTTGATATCCGACCAAATTTGTCGTATACATAGATATCCGACTAATATTGTCGTATATATTGGCCGGCTTCGAATGATTGTCTTGTGAACACCGGAATCTACGAGTAAGGGACCAGGGCCCCGCAAATTATCTCTTGGCCGAGACCGCGAAGCCCTGGAGCTGTTGCCGATAGGGCTACAGACTGTCTGAATTATAGGTCGGTTTTGGTCCGACTCAATAGCAGTCACCTATCTCTATCCTCCCGACGGTAGTGAACTTACACGCGCGCCAGTAGATGCTCAGGTTTTCGCGGGTATGTGGCGAGGAACGTCCAATCCCGGTCCTCTTCGCGCATAACAAGTTAAACCTTGAATGGCCACGCGCTCGATGCCGGATTATGTCTTGATGAACTGAGCCCCTTGGGGAGGAACATGAAACAGAAACGACAGAAGTTTCGGGCAAATGCACCGGCAAAACAGTCTCGCCGGTTCAGGCACACACGCGGCTGGATTGCGGCTGGCACTCTGGCTGCCTATGCGGTAATGGGTGGAACGCGCCAGGCGCTTGCGGCTGCCGAACGGACTGATCCAAATGGAAATGCGTCGCCAGCAGCTACCCTTCCCCTGAAGCGCTTCAATATTCCCGCCGGACCTCTCGAGGAGGCAATCAGGGAATATGAGAAAACTACGGGCCTCAAGGTTCAGGTTGTTCTGCCCTCCGGAACCCTGACTGGATTCAATTCTCCCGGGGTAGTCGGACTGCATCGTGACGAGGAGGCCCTGCGGCTCATCCTGAGTGGAACCGGTCTGAACTTTCGGGCCGAAGGTAATTCCACAATGGTGGTTGGTGTTCAGGCACAAGACACCGTCTCGGTAACCGCAACCGTTGCAAACTCCATCTCTCTCGACAAGTTCACGGAACCGCTGATTGAGACCCCACAAAGCGTGACAGTGGTGCCTCAGTTCGTGATCCAGGATCAAGGTCTTTCGACTCTACGAGACACGCTCCGAAATGTTCCCGGAATCAGCCTTGCCGCGGGTGAAGCCGGCGCACAGGGCGACAACCTCACGATTCGAGGATTCACTGCGCGAAACGACATCTTCCTCGATGGCATTCGCGACTTTGGCAGCTACTATCGCGACTCTTTCAACTACGAACAGGTAGAAGCGCTTGAAGGTCCAGCAGGTATCCAGTTTGGGAGAGGCTCGACGGGCGGCGTCGTAAACCAGGAAAGCAAAGTTCCGCAAGTCGAGAGGTTCGTAAACGTACAAGCGCAATTTGGGACCGATCTCACTCGCCGGGTGACAGGAGATATCAATAGTCCTCTTAGAAATGAGTTGGGCGGAATCGCCTTCCGCGTAAATGCAATGGCTAACGAAGCGGGCGTTGCAGAACGCGATGCCGCCGAGATTCGCCGGTTCGGCATTGCACCCTCTATTTCCTTTGGACTGAATACGAAGACGCGCGCCACCCTGAGCTACGTGCATCTCTCTGAAAACGACATCCCCGACTACGGTATGCCGTGGCTGTTTAATGCCGTCGCGCCGGCGGACCGGCACAGCTACTTTGGCTTTCCCAATGAGAACTATCTGAAGACCGACGACGACATCCTTACGCTTAGAGCGGACCACCAGTTCTCACCACGCGTCAACCTGCATAACATTGCGCGCGCGGCACATTATCCTCGCCAGGCGCAGATTACTGAAGCACAGATCTGCTCGAATGCGCCGGCCAGTGTGCCGGTCGGCGGCATTGTTTCCGCGCTTCCCACTCTCGCATATAACACCACGAAAAGTTGTCCATACGCTCCTGACACACCGGCGGACCAGATCACACAGGTCAATCGCAATCAGATCCAGGTGGACAGCGTCGAGGGTCTTCTTTGGGACCAGATTGAGATGTCGGCGCGTTTCAGTTTAGTGGGTGTTCGCCATGATTTCGTCGCGGGTGTCGAAGGCGGACAGGAGACTTCGAATCCAATTCGCACTAGCTACACGATCAACAAAATCAACACAGTTCCGTTTACGACGCTCGTGAATCCATACGAGGCGCAACCCTTCGCAGGTACGGGATACATCACTTCAATTGTGCATACCAAAGCCAAGAGCATCGGATTGTACTTCGTCGACACCATCAAGCTGGGAAAGCTCTTCGAGTTGAGCGGAGGAATCCGCTGGGACCGATTCGATACCGGGTACAACCTCTACCAGCCTCCCCCGCCGCCGGGAGGAACTGTGACCGCTCCTGTGTCGCCAATCGAAAGGCTTGACGAACAGCCCAGCTATCGTGCGGCGCTTGTCTACAAGCCTTCCAGCCACGGCAGCGTTTACTTCGACTACGGAACGAGCTTCAATCCAGCGGCGGAATCACTCAGCTTGAGCGTGGGTTTGGCGAACAGTTCGGCAGCGCCGGAAGAGAATGAATCGTACGAGGCTGGAGCAAAATGGGGCTTCCTGAATGACCGTCTTCTCGTGGAAGGCGCATGGTTCCGAACGGAAAAGGACAATGCACGCGAGACCGATCCGACTAACTCCAACAACATCGTCGCTGCCGGAAACCAACTTGTAAGAGGCGTCCAAGTAAGTATGATAGGTCGACTTCCGGAAAGTACAGATCTCGTAGTCGGCTATGCATATCTCGACAGCGACGTAATCGCCTCAAAATTCTTTCCCACTGCTGTCGGCTTTCCGCTTGCCAACGTACCGAAACAGACCTTCAATCTCTTCGTCACTCATAACCTGCCCTTGCGGTTTAATGGCGGATTTGGCACCAACTACGTGGGCAACAGAACGGCCAGCTCAACAGTGCCCTACGTACCGACGGGCTATGCCATAAATCCTAATGGCCCAGGCTATGTGGTCACGAGCGTTGCTATGAAACAAGTTCCTGGATACTGGGTTTGCAGCGCCATGTTAAAACGGCCCATAACCGAAAGGCTCGAATTCCAAGCCAACCTCAACAACCTGTTCAACCGGTACTACATAGATCTGCCCCACCCCAGTCATCTCATACCGGGTGCCGGAGTAACTGCGCTTATCGGAGTGAATTTCAGGTTCAAATGAAGAAACTTGCATGAACTGGTCGCTCGCGTCGCAGGTCGGTGTCTCCCTGAATGAGCTGAATTGAGAAGGGTTGAGAAAATGTTGATTACGATCCCCGACATATTGAATGCGAATGAAGTTTCAGAAGCTCGTTCCGCTCTGGACGCGGCAGACTGGGTCGACGGAAAAGTTACCGCGGGATACCAGGCGCAGACTGTAAAGGAAAACCTGCAGTTACCCGAGGGCCACCCGGTTGCCGTCAAGCTCGGAGAGATGGTGCTGGGTGCATTGGCACGTTCTCCTTTGTTCATGTCGGCGGCGTTGCCGCTTCGGGTCTTCCCCCCGATGTTCAATCGCTACACTGGCGGCGGACATTTCGGCACTCATGTGGATACAGCAATTCGGGCCATGGTCTCGACGGGGCAGCGCATTCGCACCGATATTTCCGCGACATTGTTTCTTGCAGCGCCTGATCAGTATGATGGCGGTGACCTTCTCGTCGAAGACACCTATGGAATCCACAGCGTGAAGCTTCCAGCAGGCGACCTCGTGCTCTACCCTGCGACGAGCTTGCATCGCGTCACTCCCGTCACTCGCGGCGAACGCATTGCCTCGTTCTTCTGGATTCAAAGCATGGTTCGCAGCGACGCCGACCGCACATTGCTGTACGACCTGGACTCGGCAATTCAAAGTTTGGCCAAAGAATATTCGGCGAATACCACCGGCGTGAAACTGACTGGCATCTATCACAATCTGCTTCGTCGCTGGGCTGAAATGTAACCGGAACAACTACGAGTTCGCAATTCGCTTAAGTTTGTGAACGATTGAACAACCATTCAAGACTAGCGAGCAAAAACAGCACGCAGATCAATCGAAACAAGTGAACTCCTCGCATTAACCGAAGTCCTAAGCTTTGAGCGGTCGATGTCTCGACTCTCCCAAGTTGCGCTTTCGCCGCGGCTAATGTGTTTTTGCCTTCTTTTTTTTCACTCAATTAGACATCTTGTCGCAAACTCGATGTTGAAATTCCATTCCGAAAATCAATCACGACCAAATCCGTCGCATATGTGATGCCCATCACGAACCGATTTTTCCATACCATCTATTCTGAAAATGATTTTCACATTCATATTTGTTGGAATGACTCGCTGACGGAATCCGCTTCGCGATTTTCCACACAGAAACAACGGATGAAAATCGATTGGAGAAGTGGAAATGGTCTGCGGGTTTGCTTTATGGAGCAAGATGGTCCGGATGTTCATGCTTGCTGCTATCTTCGCACTGTCCTCATCCGAATTATTCGCTGGAGATGTACTACGTCTCTCAGGGCTTGTGACAGACCAGACCGGCGCCGCGATCGCTCAGGCACAAGTCTCCGTCGATAGCGGTGGAATCGGATTTCGGAAGACAATAGATACCGATAGCCACGGATGGTATGAACTGCTGCTTCCGGCGGGCACTTACAAGATCGAGGTTGTGGCAATCGGCTTCCGTGTATTCTCGCGCGACGACCTCGTATTGGGGCCAACCGCTTCTCTGCGCACAGATGTGACTCTCCTGTTGGCAACCGACTCGGAAACCGTAGAAGTAAACACGACCGGCGTACAGATGGATAGTGCAACGACGCAACTCGGCAAAGGGATTTCACAAGAGAAGATGACAGCCGTTCCGCTCAACGGACGAAGCTTTACAGATCTGCTGGGACTGCAAGCCGGCGTTATTCCACAGAGTTCCAGGCAGTCGAATGCTGTTGTAATGTCGGGTTGCACCAGCACGCCGCCTTCGGGAGATCTGAATCCAGGCGACATGTCGGTAAGTGGGCAGCGTGAGACGGCCAATGGATTCGCGGTGAACGGCAGTTCGGTAGAAGAGGACTTCAACAACGTTGCGAGCGTTGTGCCGAACCTCGATTCCATCGCGGAATTCCGCGTCCTGACGAGCAACTTCGATGCCGAGTATGGAAACTTCAGCGGCGGCCAGGTGCTGGTGGTGACAAAGACCGGAACGAACCAACTCCACGGCAGCGCATTCGAATTCTTCAGAAGCACGAACTTTGACGCGACGAATTACCTCGGCCGCGAAAGAGCTGCGTACGATCGCCATCAATATGGCGCCACTGCGGGTGGAGCGCTCTTACGGGATCGGTTGTTCTTCTTTGCCGATTATCAAGGCACCACAATGACGCAAGGTGTCGAAACGGGTCGAATCGCAGTGCCTTCCATGGCGAACCGTTCTGGCGACATAGCAAATCAAGCGTCGCAACTCAGCGGTAAAGTGAGCGGGGACTACCTCGCCGGGCTCCTCAGCGCGAGGTTGGGACGCACTGTGCACACAGGGGAACCCTACTATATCCCCGCGTGTGCGGTAGAGAGCGATCAATGCGTTTTTCCAGGCGGCCTGATTCCACAATCAGCATGGTCGGCGCCCGCAAAGGCGCTCCTCGCTTACATCCCGAAACCCAATGTAGACGACACAACTTTCTCAGATTCAAACCAGAACCTGACGTTAGGAGACAACAAGGCCGCGTTACGTTTGGACTGGACCACGCGTCTTGGCAATTTGTCAGCCTACTACTTCCGGGACGGCTATGACTTAAACAATCCCTATCCGACAGCGCAAGGAGGAGCGAATGTGCCGGGCTTTAATGCTGTGTCGCGTGGCCGGGCTCAATTGACCAATCTCGGATGGACCAAGACAGTCGGCGCAACACTCGTGAACGAGTTCCACTTCAGCTACCTGCGGAACGCGAACAAGATTGGACAGCCGGTGGGGGGAGTAGGCCCCTCTCTAGAGTCGCAGGGCTTTGTGGAGGGCGCTGGCACCCTGGGAATTGTGCCCCTCAACCCGAGCGTTGAAGGCGTGGAGAACGTGGCATTCAATGACTTCACGATTGGCGTAGACGTAACTGGAGAACGCCAGGTGAACAACACCTACCAATGGAATGAGAGCCTTTCCAAAGTCTTGGGCAAGCATACGTTCAAGCTGGGGGCAAACTTCCATCTGGATCAAGTAAATATCAATTCCAACTCAATCAATAATGGGTCATTCGTTTTTCAGGGAAGCGAAACAGGGTTGGACTTTGCTGACTATCTGATCGGTGTCGCCAGCACCTATGAGCAAGGAGATGCAAGTGGCTTTTACATTCGCAATAAGTATGCTGGGCTATTCGCACAGGATAGCTGGCAGGCTAGAAGCAACCTCACTTTGAATTACGGCGTTCGCTGGGACATGCTGCCGCCATGGCGCGAAAAATACAACCAGTTGCAGACATTCGTGCTGGGGCAGCAATCAGAGGTCTATCCCGGTGCGCCGAAAGGCATGGTGTTTCCCGGTGATCGTGGTGTTCCGCCAACGCTTACACCGAACGCGTGGGCTAACTTTTCTCCGCGTCTCGGAGTCGCCTACTCTCCGAATTGGTCGGATCGATGGATCGAACGCATCTTTGGCGGCGCAGGCAAGAGTACGATTCGCGCCGGGTACGGCATGTTCTATACGGCATTCGAGGGACTGTCCGCTGGGATCATGAGTGCGTGCCCTCCTTACGGATATGACTACAACAGCACAGTCGGACATCCGCTCTTTGACGAGCCATTTGTTTCCGCGAGCACTGGAAGCACCAACGGACAGCCGTTTCCCTCTCCCATCCCCACATTCGGTGCATCGCGCAGTCATCCAAACACAACCGTGGATTGGACCAAGTACATGCCAATCACGGGCGATCCTGCCTTCTACTACCGCAACACGTCACCATACGCAGAAAGCTACACGGTTTCGATCGAGCGTGAACTGCAGCCGGGAACGATTCTAGAGGCGGCCTATGTCGGTTCGCAGGCACATCATCTGCTGGTGCTAACACCGGCTTCGCCAGGAAATGCCGAGCGTTGTCTCAGCGTAAGTGAACCGAGCCAAGTGCTGCCTGGCACGAACACATGCGGACCATTCAGCGAGGGAGGTCTGTTTACGAAGGCCGATGGCAGCTCGATCGAGGCGAGAGGACCATTCGGGCCTGAGTTCGACGGAATCACCTACCAAAAGACAATTGGCCGCAGTGGCTACAACGCGATGGAAATGACGCTCAGGCACAGTGGGCGGAGCGGTGAATTCATGGCCGCTTATACATATGGCAAGTCGATAGACAATTCATCGAGCCTTTCCGAAGAGGTGAACCCGGTCGACCCGAATCTGAGCAGTGCCATTTCAGCCTTCGATGTAAAGCAAAACTTCGTCGTAAGTTACAACCTTCCACTTCCATTCGATCTGCTAACGGAAAATCACAGAATGCTAACCGAGGGTTGGTCGCTATCCGGCATTACCAGGTTCAGCACCGGAATGCCGGTGACCCTCTTCAACAACGACGACACTTCGCTCCTCGGCTCAATGCCAAATGGAATAAATAACAATGGTGTGGATACGCCTGATTACACCGGAGGAAATCTTAGGCTCAATCGGAATCCGCGCAACGGCCGCAACGCCTTCGACACTACGCAGATCACGATGCCTGAAGTGGGTAAAATGGGCACGGCACCGCGCCGCTTCTTTTATGGCCCTGGAATGGAGAACTTCGACATGGCACTGGAAAGGAAGATGAGCGTGGGAGAGTCCCGATCGATTCTGATGAGAGTGGAATCATTTAACGCATTCAACCACGCGCAGTTTTTTGGGCCAGAGGCAGTAAGCGGCAATCCGGATAGCGCAAACTTCGGCAAGATTGTCAATGCGAACGCTCCGCGACAATTGCAGCTTGCGGTTAAGTTTTCGTTCTGATTTCTGCTTGGACCGTATGAAAACGACTCTTCAATCAGAACGCTTCTTGGTTTTCTTCTGGCAGGCAGCGCAGGTTCCATAGATTTGGAAACTGTGACGCGACGTAGAAAACTGAAACTGCTTGCCGATCCGGTGCTCCACCCGTTCAACCTCAGGAGCAAAGAACTCCACTGAGTCTCCGCATACTGTACACACCATGTGGTGGTGCCCGCGGCGGTTCAAACTGTGTTCGAACCGAGCTACGCCGTCGTGGAATTCGACCTCTGAGGCGAGACCGCACTGGCTAAAGAGCTTCAACGTGCGATAGACGGTTGTGTAGCCGATTGCAGCATCACGCTTTTTGACCAGGTGGTGGAGTTCCTCGGTGGAAACATGGTCGCGGGTAGCAAAAAAGACGCGCAAGATCGCATCGCGTTGCGCACTGTGTTTGAGTCCGAGACGAGCAAGATGCTCACGCAGAATACGCTTCGCATCGTCGATCAATTTCTGCGAGCCGCTTAATTGATCGTCTACCCGCTTTTCTGGCATATGGCTCGATTTCTCGCTCCCATCGAATTATAGGCGGTGATGCGAGACTCACCCTCGATACGTAACGACACCCAAATGGATCTGTATAAGCAGTCTGCTTCGGAGGAAAAGAGGAGGGCCCGGGAAGTCACGTTTCGCGATGTTTGGAGGTGCTATCTCTCAGCACCCTTCAGCACCCGAGGAGACTAGATAAAAGAAACTGTCACTGCCGTAAACCCAATCTTCTATCCGGTTTATGGCGGGGACGACGGGGCTCGAACCCGCGACCTCTGCCGTGACAGGGTGCAATCTTCATAAGAATCATAGAGTTGTAGATTCTTTTAGGGTCCAGAAAGGAACGAAAAGTCCTTTATGGAGTATTAGGGGCAAATTATTGGACCTTGATTTGGACCTTCACTCTCAGCGAAGGTCAAACCAAACTCTGTATGGCCGCTATTGCTGGGTTGGCACTCGTCAATAGTCCTCTGCGAACGGTGTAAGCGAGATGTAACCGCCGGGGTACAGGACTTCCCCTTCCAGTCGATCGTCGCCACCTGTCCTCTTTGCGGAGAGCAGAGGAGGTATCTACCCTCGGAAGTCCTGCTGGGCAGACCACATCATCCGGTCGCGAAACAAGCGAAAGCAGCAGTACGTTGATGGGCGAGATGCGACGAGCGACCGCACGCGAAGAACAGGTCGCCGGCAACTGACCGGTTCGCGTCCACACTCGTGATTGCCGCAGCCATCATCGCCGCAGTCAGGTTGGCCAGAGACGATATCAGCAGGCCTTCACCACGGCTGACTTCAGTTGTTGCTACAGTGTGCAACTGGCGAGGCAGATACTGGAGAGAGTTGTGCGATGACGCAGGAGGGCCCTCAGTGGCTATCGACAATCCGACAATAAAATCCGCGATCTTGTAAAGGATCAAGACTTCGACGCAGCCGGTGCGGCACTGCAATTTGGGTCACTCGCGTCGCCTGTGTTCAAAGTGTTCAGTGTTGCAAAGAGCGTTTTGGACGCCCAAGTGCGAAGCAAGAAAGTCTTGATAGCGATACGTGCTCTCTGTGACGAGTTTGATCGCGTTGATTCTCTTCGTCGCAGAGACCTCAAAGACTTCATTGATAGTGATTGGTTCAAGAGGGCGGTCGTGGTCCTGGTCGAAGAGGCAGCCCGTGCCCCGCACGAACATCATGCCCAACTGTTGGCCAGGGTCGCTGCTCAAGGGTGCTTCCCGGCGGGACAGGACGCCCATCGTCAAGAGGACTTGGCCGTCTACATCCATGACCTTGCCCGGCTAGGCGAAGACGACGTTCAGATGCTAAGGCTCCTGCGGGATGCATACAAGGACGCCTTCAAGAAGGACCCGAATCTACTTGATTCAAATCTCTTCACCCCTCACAACGAGACATTCAAGCACATGGCTGACGAGCTAAACATTCACGCCGACGACCGCCTTGCCCTTGGCGCACGTCTTAGTGGATTCGGGCTGGCGTTCGAAGGTATTTCCCAAGTGGAGGAGCACTTTTTCCGACTAACACGCAGAGGCCTGTACCTGCTTTCGTTGCTAGATGCTGCTGAACTTCCGATTAAGGAGCGGAACTGAGAAGTAGACTCCTACAATGTGCGGACGATTCGGCCGACGCGCCGGCAAGCAAGCATTGCAGAATGGCTGCAAACCCTCCGCCTTTAGACAAAAACCGGCGTATGCTGGTCGGCATGGAATGGTTTCTCTTGGTGATCGTGGGCAGTCTTGTCTGGGCCTACCTCATTGTCACGTTCTAATCGCCGGAATAGCACCGAATTCGACCGGAAAGCGCGGAAGACTAAAAAGTTCAGCTCCCGTGTGGAACACCGCCCATTCAAGGGTTAGTCAAATCAAATATTCCTTTCTTCTCGCATATCTGGCCCGACGGATCGAACACGGCCGCCTCCAAAGTCCTCGTCCACCTCGAGGATTGTGCGTGTCTGTTTGCTGGCGAAGTCGAAATAGCGACGATTTTGATTGCGATGAAAGAGCCCTGGGAACCTAGGAAGCACATTTGGTCTTGCTGACAATGCTCTGCATCGTTGTCGCGCGCGTTCCGCTCGTTATACAACTGCTTCTCTCGAAAGAGGTTCGTGCTCTTAGCAAATACTCTTCGTATCCTCAGCCACAACGCTAACATCCTATGGACAGATGTTACCGTTGGTCCGCCATGATTCTAGTCGCCCTCCGCGTACCGATCACTGAGCCGCTACGAATTCAGATCGCCGCTGGCTGGTTCTCCATGGGTTCCGACGTCGGTCAGTCTGTGGAAGGCCCTGTTCACCGCGTCTGGGTGGATTCCTTTGCCATGGCGGCAACCCAAGTGACCGTTGCGGAATACGCGCGGTTCCTGGACGCTACCGGAAAGATGCCTCCCCGATACTGGGGCGATCCCAACTTTTCTCATCCTGAGCAACCTGCGGTGGCGGTTTCGTGGTTCGATGCGATGGCCTATTGCGCGTGGCTTTCCGCAATGACCGGCTCGCATTATCGGCTCCCCACAGAAGCCGAATGGGAGCGCGCCGCGCGAGGCGGTACGGAGGGAATGTTGTTCCCTTGGGGGAATCATCCACCGGATTCACGTCCCGCCTACCACAGTCGCTGGAAGACCGGCCCTGAGCCAGTTGGACAATCACCGCCGAATGCTTACGGCTTATTTGAAATGTGTGAAAACGTTCATGAGTGGTGCAGCGATTGGTTCGGGGCTGACTACTATGCGGTTTCAACTGATCGGAATCCGCAGGGACCGGAAAAGGGTATGCGAAAAGCGTCGCGTGGAGGTTCCTGGCGGCACCACATCAAGATTTCACGATGCTCGGCTCGTTCGAGCATCCCGCCAGAATTCAAATACGCTGATTATGGCTTTCGGGTCGTTTGCGACGTGGCTCGATTAGCAGTCGCAGGGTCATCTCGGATGGCGGTGCCTCCGTCGCCTACTTGATTTCCCGGCGGGCACGTCGGCAACCCGCCGACAACGGCTCCTATGCTCCGCTTCGCGGCAAGTGTGTTCCTGAATCTTTTCGCCGCGCTCGGTATGCATACAAGACCGCGAGTAAGGGTGGCGCAACCAGCACTCCCCAGAACGGCCAGATCACTCCGAGCACAATGGGAGAAAAGACAGATGCCCAGAGAGGCACCTTTGCCGTTCTCTTCATGATGTACGGCTGCAGCAGCAGTCCGTCGAGCACGGCAATCACGGCATAAAGACCGAGCACACCGAGAGGGTGCTCCCAATCCATCCACTTGATGGTTGCGGCGAAAACAGGGCCTATCAATCCCAGGATCGGACCAAAGTGGGGCACGATCTGCAGTACTGCTGCGATCACCGCCCACATTGGAGCCAGCGGGACATGCAGAATGTAAAGTCCGATCAGCCAGAGCAACCCGACAGCAAGAGAGTCCTGGAGCTGGGCAACCGCCCAGTTTTTGAGCGCGCCGCTCGTGGTGCGTAGATGATCTCTGAAATTCACCATCGCCTTCGCAACCTGTTTTGCGCCCAGCTATCCTGTAGATCATTTCCCACTTGGCCGGTGATGGTTATGATTGCGTTCTTACAGCTCCGGTCGAGTCACCGCGGATGCAAGCAGGCGCAATACACGGCCGCCCAATAGTTGATCTGAAAGTGTTCCCTGATCCCTGCCTTAGTTCACATCCACCGTCAAACCTCAGCCCATAGAGTAGAGCCGTCACGCTGGTTCGCGCATTCTGTCGAGCCTTCTCCAGAATTCTGTCGTCAAGTGCCGCTTGCGCAATCTGCTGTTCGGCAATCTGCCGAACGTCAGACTCCAGGTTCGGGTCGGACGAAACCAGCAAACCCGTCATCCGGGAATACACGCGAGTCCGGCCGTTATCGATCCGCGTTGTCAGAATCTGCGCCGCCGGCAAACGGACATGCACCGTATCGCCGTTGACCAGCACATCGCCTGCCTTGAGCTGGCCCAAATCGATGCCGGCAATCACCTCTCCGTGAGCCACCAGCAGCAGCTTGTCACCGGCCAGAAAGTTAGGCAGGTAAGCGCTCTGCCGCTCGCCTTCCACGATCTTGTCCAGTGAATATTCGACCGTCTCCAGCCGGGAGAGCTGCCGAATCATCTCCACGACCGTGGGAGACGAAACGTCGAATCGGACCGGGCGGCCTGTCACAAACCCCGCGACCCGATCCATAACCCTGCCTGCGACACCCGCGGAATCACCATCATCGTCAGTAACCCGAGCACGACGCCGGTGCCTAATATGGCGAGATAGAGAAGGCGGCGCCCTTTCCTTTTGGTCACGGAATGCGTCTCCCCAGAAGGGCCGCTGGCTGTCATAGCTATTAATTTACTCCGCAAGCTAATCTTCAAGTCTTTAGGAGTGTCGTCATGGAGCTCAATGAATTTCTGACCGTTCGGATGGATGCCCGGCAATACGACCGGCTGAGCGAGTGGCCATTCTCTTCTCTGTAGCCGCCGGGTGGCCCTCTTCCGTAGACTTCTCGTAGATGATCCGGCGACTGAAGCTCGGATCCCATTGATTCATACATCTTGCGGTGTAGGGCTCATCGCGTCGCCGGTGTGGCGACACCTTTGATGAGCAGCCACAGCGCGAGCACGACTTGGAATACGAGCGCCGGCAGCCACTGGTAGTATCCGGCGGTCAGCGGCCCTGTGGAGAAACCGGCGAGCTGCAGGGGCAGCACCACCACGAGCAGGCCCGACGCGAACACGCCCAGCCATGCGATTGAGACGGGGACCATCCGTCCGCGCAGGAGAAGCCAGGAAAAGATCAGGCTTCCCACGGCAAAAAAGAACGCACCGAGGGGAACGCTCGCGCCGGGCATCAGCAGAAATGCCCGCAGCGCGTTCGCTGTGGGCATGTCGGGGACATCCGTTCCGACCCCCGCCTTTGCCAGCCACAGCAGTCCCAGGTAGCTCGGGATGTTATTGATCGAACCGAGGACACCTTCAGCAACACGACAGACCAAGCCGAGCATTGCAAGCTCGTGGTCCTCGTCGCGTGTGATCCCGTAAAGCGTCACGGCGAGCACGAGGGACGAGAGGCCTTCGAGCAACGCAATCAGGATCGACAGGCGCACGTTCATCGCATGCTGGCCGATGTGTGCGAGTTTCGCGGCATCACCGCCGACGCCCCTCGCCTGGTGCATCAGCAGCTCGATGCACATGCCGATCGCCGCGTAGAAAAGATACGTGAATCCAGCGATTCTTGCGTTTGTGGTGCGTGTCATGTCAACTCCTGTGCTCTCGTCCTCCCTGAGCCTTCCCTCCCATCCAGACCACCCCTCTAACCCTCCCAGCCCCCCCTGACCTGCTTAATCTCTCGGGCGCAGCTCCGGAAGGTGGTAATCCCTTCAGCAGGAGCCAGAAGCCCATTGTCAGTTCGAAGAAGAAGATAGGAGCTCCATAAATCTCAACGGGGACGATCTTCGCAAGCTCTGGAAAGACGATGAACGAGAATGCGCACGCTCCCATCAGAAAGGACGCAACCATTCCCCATGCCGCCAATGCTCTTGGGATGAAGCCGGACTTGAACCACAGATAGCAGAAGGCAGTACTTCGAAGCCCGGCGAGCACCAGCCCGACGTTATACGCATCGGCATGCGCACTGATCGACAGCCTGGCCAGGGCCTGCAACCGGTTCGCTTCGAATGCATGCAAGTAGTCCGCACCACTGAGTATCCGCAAAACCTCGAAGTCACTGAGCGTGACGACGACCAGGGTTGCGGTCTCGATCAGCCCCCAGCCCGTGGCCAGCAACGCGAGGCTTCGATTGACTGGCATGAGGACCACGTAAAGAGCAATGATCAGGACGACATCAAGCGCGAAGACAGTGAGATTACTGGCGGTGCCCAGGCGAAAGAGCCGTTCGTGCGCCATGATGTTCTGCGCGGTTTGCGCGGCATTGTCGAAGGCGATGAGTTGGGTGCGTACATAGAACTCGGCGAAGATCGCCGGCGGAGCGCAAGCAGATAAGAGAATCCCACAACTGTCGCTGCTTTGCGTTGTGATTCGTCGATGGTGCCGATTGTCATTTCGCTCTCCACCGTCTCGGTGCCGCCTAACTAGTAGTGGCCGACCAGAATATCTCGGCCAACCCTGCGAGGCTCGCGTATAAAGCCTAATCCGCCCAGCCGAAGGACGTCTGCAACTTTATGCGGTCCTAGGCACTTGGCGGAGGCGATGGGTGAATAACTGTAGCGCCTCGTTACACGACGCAAATATTCCGCGATGTAGAGTCCCCAAAAGGCACCTAGCCCTGTAGTAGCTATAGGGGTGTGTATTGCTCGAACTCAACGTCACAGAGCGGATTCAGCAGCAGCCCGCCAAAAAGAACTGGGCAATCTACAACTCCGACATGGCCGCGCTTTTTTCAGAGCGCAACACACACCCTGTGGACTCTCCTGAGCGTGAGGCCATGGCCGAGAAAATCCTTGCACTCTGGGTATCTGAGGGCTGAACCCCACAATGACGAAGGGCGAGATCATCGAAAGAATCCTCAAGGAGATGAGAATCGGTGCGTCAGTAAAGAGAAGGCGGTCCAACGAGGAAGATGCAGAGGAACAAGATGCAATCGATCACCTTGAGAACCTCCTGCGGGATGCAGAACCAGATGAAGACATCCTAACCTGCGCCGACTTCGTCGATCTTAAGGTTGAGTGCTGCACCACCTGCCACTACTTTATGCTCCCTTACGATATGCCTCGGTTGATCAGACTAAAGAACGGTGAGTACGCCTGGCTCTGCTGTGCCATCCAAAGTGCCATTAAGCGTGCCCCAGGTGGCGACATTCCTGTGAAGAGTCCGGCTCCTGAACAACCGACGAAATCTATGGGGTACAAGCCATTCGCAGACTTTTTCGGTGGGAAGATCGGGGATGACGATGACGAGTAAGCTTCCTGACCAAGAGCAACAGATGGTCGGTATCTTTTGGTTAATCGAGGATAGACTCGTTCTCGATACCACCCTGCTCAGCGAGGCCGAGCCATATGGCGACTGTCTCACTCACGGCAATAGCCACATAGATTTCTGGACTGAGCAGCAAGGCCTAGGAACGGTCTCACATGACACCGAATATGAAGAGTACCCCCGTGGCCGTGTCGTCTACAACGCGAAGGCACGGAAGTTCTATCTCTTGGCGGACCGATGCATTTTGAAGGACAAGGCCAAAGTGGCCAGAATCAAGAAAGCGATACACCTACCGCCGAAAACTACTGTTGATACCGATCCGCATTATCGCTGCGCAAAATGTTTGCGCGGCCACCACCCGATAGACGACGCTGACGCCAATTTCTAACGCAGGTGAATTTGTAGACATTGGAGCTGTGTAATGAGTGCCAAGGTCTTGCAGATGCTGACGTCGAAGTGGGTCGCAGAGCGGTTCCAACGCACGGTTGAAACCGTGGAGACCAGTGTCAGCTTTACAATCCGGTCCATCGCCAATGAGGATGGGTCCGACCGCCTCTGTCAGATCGATCTCCCAAACCAGGAAGGGGCTCATTCCATACTCTGCCGGGCCTACCTGGCGCCCGAACACGTAGATCAGCTCATCGAGTCACTGACCGTATGGAAGGTGCTGCCATGAGCGCGACGACCATGGCGGCGGTGGTGCCTGCGGAGAAGGCCGCGCAGATCGACAACATCTTCAAGGGGCTGGTGGCGATCGGGTGCCAACTGGCCTGGGCCGCTGACGGGATCAGAGACGGCATCGTGCTGCATCGCGTCTTCAAGAAAGACTCGATCGTGTCGCAGGGGTGCTGTCTGGAGCAGTGGGGGTCCTAGTGGCGGAGGGCTGGCTTAAGATGGTCATGGTCGACGGTCAGATCAAGGATTCATCCGCATGTATCCCAAAACGTCGGCTCCTGTCATGCGAAAGAACGTTCTGCCAGTTCCCCTTGAAGAATTGTGAGGGCAAGTCTGCACGGATGACTCCCGGAGCCGGAGTACCCCTCAGATACGCTGACGTCACGATCCGCCACCAAGGGGTCGTGATGGTGGGCTTTAATTCGCTGCACCGTAAACAGCGGGTACCTTCGTTTCGAGATTCGGTTAGCGTTCGCGAACTTCAACGCAACCTTCTTGATCACCGCGACCTGCGGATCGTCTATGGGGGCTGCATGTCGATCCTGAAGTTGGGGCCTCAGTCATCTTCATCAATGAAGTTTGATCCCACCTTTTCGCCTGCGAAGAACCCAATCAATCCCCCTAACACCGCCCCAGGTATTGTTCCGGCGATTGCTCCCGCCGGTCCAGCCGCGATTCCCAATCCTCCGCCAATCTTCGCGCCGGCTGCGGCCCCAGCCGCAAGTCCACCCCATCCCCAGCTCGCTTATAGGTCTTTGTCAAATCCGCAGGAATTTCCGGGATACTCTCCCGAGCCTCGTTCGCGATCTTCTCTATGGCTGCGGAAATACTATCGTGCATCTTGGCTCCCGTCTTGCAAAAGCATCGGTTCTGATTCGATGGGGTGCTTTTCGTAGATTCCGATGAGTTGATCGAGGTAGTTTTGTGACTCGCGAAGCGAAATTGCCTGCTCCTCTGCGAGGGTCTTCCAAGCGAAGAAGACTTCGAGGAAGTGTCAGCGAGTATCTCCTTGACTTGATCTTTGATTGGTGAGTCGTCTATTAGGCATGCGATCGAGTCAGCCGATGTCGCACTTCGGAGAAATTGATCTGCCTTGTCTCGGATTTCTACTGAATTCAGGTGAATCTCGTTCAGAATGGAGCTCGCTTGAGACCCCAGGGAGTCTCGAAGTGCTTTGCGTTTGTCAATTTCGGCCTTTTCACTTTCACTGCTTCCCAATCGGGAAAGGAATCCAAAAGGTGCAACCTCGTCGTAGGCTTTCTGGGCTGTAGAAAGAGCTGTGTCTGTCACTGTGCGTCGAACTCCGAGATGAGTTTCCTTTATCCGGAGTGCTTGCCATTCGTCTAGAGTAAAGTCACTACATAGTGCACGAAATAGCCTACGATCCTCCTCGCTTGTGTCGCAGGTGAAACCTTGATTCGCATCGAAGTGTAGCGATGAACAAAGCTTGTTCAGCATCTCGCCAATACACACAAGCAGCTTTCGATGGCCAGTAAGGAATTGTTCTTTTAGTAGAGTCGCTGCTTTAGAATCGACCTCTTGCTGCTGTTGAAGCAGTTGAATTAGCTTTCTTCGAGACCGTCTTGCCTGAACGAATGCAGCATTCATTTGTAGGGACCCTATGATTCGGTGCTAGAGGCGAAAACCGCAACCACGGCGCCTGAAAGAGAAAGATAGCGAGATTGCTTGATACCGAAAGTGACGACCATCACCCAGCCATTTCAGAATCATATCGGATCGCACCTCACACCTTGCGGACGATCAGGTCATTCTTCCAGAGCGCCAGCACGACATCCATCTGGCTCTTGTGCGTCTTCTCAGGATCATTCGTTACTGAACGCCAAAGTGAATTAGTGGACCAGCTCTGCGTTCCTTCTCGTAGCAACACCGCGGCCCGCACTGCGTATCCCTTGTTGTCTTTGGATGCGGTGTAGCGACCTACCGGAATTCCCTTCACCAGTCCCTCTTCACAAAGACCAAGAAAGGCTCCTCGTGGGCAGACCTTCTTCCGCGCTGTCGGGCTCGTCGGATATAACCGCTCCATCGCGCCTTCCCAACGAACGACCGGATCGACGCTCGCAGCGGAACTTCCGCGAGCGGCCATGATTGCCGCCTCTCCGTATTTATTCGCCACCGCAGCCCCTCACATCTCTCGAACCGATTCTACTATCGCTTCCCGGACCCTTATGAACACTGGAGCGTAAGCACTTCCCGCCAGATGTGTGAAAACTTTGAAGCTACATGGACGGGTTTTATTTTTTTTCAAATATGTTGGCGTTTGGGGATCAAGGGTGCAACTTTGAGGGCATGGCGCCTACACTCAATCGGAACCATAATCGTCCTTTTAAGCGACTTCACTGCGCCCGGCTGCTGAACAGCAATCTCGTTGCGGCGCAATTTGAGCTGGTCGATAAACAGGAGAATCGTGTTAGGAATTTTTCACCGTCGCACCGCATGTTCCTGCTCGGAAAACAGCATGAATTGGAGTTGGCCCCTCACTCGTGTGCACGAACGGTACCACCATCTAACAGTCACTACTGTGACCTGCATGAAGCATCCCTGGTCTGTCCGCTTGTACGACCCTAAACAGATGAGATTCGTGAAGGCCGCAGAGGAACGCAAAATCCAGCGTCAGATTCAGGCTGGCGCCGATCAAGTTC
>CAVTUP010000007.1:0-133365 GCA_963737915.1 uncultured Acidobacteriaceae bacterium
GAAATGTACGTGGGGAGAGATCGTGCATGTGCGGGGAGAGGTTCCCTTTGACGTAGTCTCCGTAGAAGGGTATGAAGAAGTGCAGATCGATTGCCTTTTAGGTGGCCGAAAATACACTGATGGCGATGATGTGGGTGGCCAGAGATCGGAAAATAGCACCCTAGAGCGGCCGAACTCCCACAGTTCCCCTCACTGGACCGCGTCTGTAAGCTCGGTGCGGACGGTTTGAATTGTCTCGGCATCACCGACGGCTTCGGCCATTTCGAGCATCTTGCGCCACACCGGCAGAGCTTCCTCCGGTTTCCCGCCCCTGGTCAAGAGCCCTAGTCAGTTACAGCGTCGTCACGCAGTGATTCGGATTCAGAGCCAGGGCCTGCCGGAATAGCACTAGGATCGAACCGGCCTCCGGAATCGACATGATGTCTTAAAAGTCATGACCAGCTTCTCGGCCTGGAAGCCGGCTGGCGCTTGAGTAACTATGTGTATCTATATTTAAGTCGATGCAAAGCGGTACCGTGTTTCCTAGATCGTCCGTGAAGCTGAGTTTTGCGGATATGAAGCCGTGGGAGGATTCCCCAATCGGCTGAAAGGAACGTCCGCAAAGGACTCCGTCGACCGGGCAGCCGCGGCGTATCTTGCGACCCTCATTCAGCACGCCCATCAGTCGCGATTTGAAAAGATGCTTGTAGACGTCCTGGTCCTTTTTCGGAATGATGTCCTCCGGTTCGTAGTCCTCCCAATCGATGGCATGGTTCTGCCACGGCGGCTCGAAACTCCAGCCGCGTGATGATCGTTCCTGATGAACGATCGGTAGCGAGACGAAGCGCGATCACCTAGCCAGTATCGAGTGGACCGAGTGCATAAACGCAACTCGCGACGTACCCAGGTAGTTGCTCAGCGCGGAATGAATGGTGGGGAAGAGCGTCTAGATAATCTATGGGGCAACCTGCCTCCATCAACTCGTCCGCCCGTTCGTAAGAAGCTCCAAAAATCCGATTCTTCATGAGCACCTCCGACGAAAAAACCTCAACTCCTCAACAACCTCAACTCCGTCCGGAATAGCGAAACCCCACAAAATCCGACATCCCTCATGCTCGATTCACGATCTGCCCACATTATACGCCTTTGCATTCTGCGGCAGCGCCAGCGCCTTGCAAAGCGGGCAGTCAGTCTTCGCGGGAAGTTCGCGTAGCGTGCGGACTCCATAGGCTGCAGCCAGATCGTGGATCTTTTCGCACACATCGTTGAGAAGCAACAGCCCCTTCTTCCCGCCGGTAATGAACCCCGTATGTAAACCAAGGGCCCGCAGAGTCCAACCGACAGTCTCTGGGGAAACTTCGAGCATGTCTCCGCGACCGCGGAGGACGGTGTTTACGTACCCGGTCATTTCCGTAACGGGAAAATCCTTGTCGTTGGTGCTATGGCATCGGGCGAGTAGAACCTCCAGGACGATCGCCTGCAGCAGCGAGGCGCGATCAGCGCGGATTTCGCGGTCCAGCGGTTTCAAGAACGGCACGATCTTGGATTGCAGCTCGTCGTCATCCGCGATCGACGCGGCGAGGCTGTATGCGAGTTCCTGCATGGGTACCGTGAACTGGTTCATGTCAAATGTTGGGGCGCGTACTTTGGCCCGATTCAAAAGCCGGTATCGCAGCAGCTTAGCCTGATATTCCGCAGCGATGCGCTCGGCCTCCGACGCGCTTATCGGCGGCACATATTCGCGCGCTGGAGGGAGCACGAGCTCGAGCGGAAAACCAGCACTTGCAGGGTCACGCAGCGGTTCCGGTGCGAACACAATTTTTGCGCAGAAGGCATCCATAGCTTTACCTCCAGCTGCAACGAACGCGCCGTGCCGAGTCGATGCGCGTAACAGATTCAGCGCGCGACGTGTAGGCTGGAAAATCTCTGTTAGCAGTGTGGGCTGCAGATCCATCGGGAGCGAGTGAAATCTCGCCGACGAGATGTCGCTTACGACGAAGGCACGGCGGCAGAGCAAACCCAGCAGCTGTCCCAAGGGCGCCGCAGTTGTCGTGGGCGGAGTCACGATCCACACGAACGGCGCTACGGGCAGGCTGTCGGCCAGCCACGTCGCGAACACAGAAAACGTCAGTGGTAGCACGACGCTGTCACCCGCCTGGGTGGCCTGCGAGATCAAGCCAGAGATTTCGGTGAAGAGCTTGCGCGTGGACCCGTATTTCGCGATACCGCTCGGAAGCCGCATCGAGCGGAGAATGGCTGGATCTACGCGCAGCGGGACGAAGGTTTCATCACCCCGCACAAACTGCCCCGCCGTCTTCGCGGACTTCCCATCCCAGCTCAGAAGGTTCAGTTCGCACTTTGGACCCTGGATCAGCTCCAGGACCGAACCATCGGAGAAAACCTGGCCGCCGGTGTGCACCACAGGTTTGTCCGCTTGATGATCGGATACTTTTTGATCGGGCATTTGCTCTACTCTTCCGTTGCCGAATTCTCGATTTTCCGGCCAGCTCTAATCCTACAGTCGAAAGACTGGGCGCAGCTTAAGGCGGTAGAGTGAATGGGGTTGGATAGAGTAGTGGTATCGGGTCCCATCAGAAAACAGTCTTCAATCAGTTCCCCGATGCACGATTGCGTGGCATGCAGTGCAAAGCGTAATGAGGTTTTGCTCTGCATCATCCCCGGACTGGCTACGCAATTCCCTATGGTGAACCTCGAGATTCGACAGCGCGCCGCAACTCTGGCACCTCCATCCGTCCCGGCGTAACACCTGCTGCCGCAGGTTTTCGTACAATTTGGGAGCGAGGCGTAGGCGAGAACTCTTTGCCGGAATCCGGTTCATGACGCTTTCTCAGTGATCTGCTCGACAAACGCCTGGCGCTGTTCGCCGGGCAGGAACTGGAAAAACCGTGCGATCGAGGACAAGAGCACGTCGGGTTGTCCGCTGTCGAGGTTGGCTCCCGCCAGGAAATCCGCGCAGATCATCTCCAGACAATAGCCGCGTGATTTGTCCGTGCCCAGCATCAGGGCTGCCGTCTCGATTGCCTGCTCAATCACCGGGATCTGGCTCTTGTAGAACTTGAAGTAGATGATCTCGGTCGGTTCGGTGTCCTTGCCGGTGAGGTGCTGGTCGACTTCGCGTTTGAACTGATCCCGGGGTAAGGAACGGGCTTTGTGCATCCATGCTGCACAATCGAAATCCTTCCCGTCGGAACGCGCGACCTTGGTCAACTCCGCCGCCTTGGTCCAGCCCACCTGTTTCAACTCCCGCCGGATCTGGGGCGGCAAGTGTTCGTGAATGGACATCAGATAGTAGGCGGTGCGGCGCGAATCGGGAAAACGTCTTTGCAGAAATTCATCGAACGACTTTAAGTTCTCGAGCCGCCAGTACTGACCCGCCCGCACCTCGCACAAATACCTGCCCAGATCGACGAAGCGCGTGTCGCGCTCCTCTACTTTCTGCTTTTCCCACGCCAGGATCTCGTCGATCTTGGTCAGAACAAAGAGAGCACGCTTGCGATTGAGCTTGGGCGGCATCGGCATCGGCCTAAAACGAAAGTTCGTCAAACAGACCAAGGTCAACTCCGGGCTTGCGCACAAGTGCAGTTTCGACCAAGTCGGACTTATCGAGGCAGAGCCCGATAAAGGGGCATGTTGTGCACGGATTTTGTGGAAAGCGGATGCCGCTATGCGGCAGGAACAATCCGGACTCGATCCGTCGGACTGTGTCATCGACCAGGGTTGCGAACTCCTGCCGCTGTTCCTCAGAAATGGTGGCCCGGAGGTACTGAACTTCGACCAGCCGCTTGCGCACGAAAACAATTTGGGCGACTTCGTTGATGCCGGTCATCCACGAATAGCAGACCAGTTGCGGATCCAGTGCGGAAATGCCGGCCGGTTCTTCTGGATATCGCGCGGAGCTGGTCTTCCATTCCAGAACGCAGGGCGTACCGTCGAGTTCACCAATGGCATCGACATAGGAGACGAAATTGTTGCCCGAACCGAGCATCCGATTGAACTGAATCTGCTGGCTTGAACGAGGGCGCCGAATACGAACGCGGCCGTCCTGAGCGAATCGTTCCAGCAACTGGACGCCTTGTTGCAGCATCCGGTCCCAGGTGTCGTTGCCGGAGTAGGTTAGGCCCATGTCCTTGCACAGGCTCCACTGCTCGCACAACACAGCCGCCGGGTCTTCACGGCGAAAAAGGGCGGCAACGGCCTGTTCGAAGGCTCGACCAAAGAGCATGGCGGCGCGCGTGTCTTTCTCTTGCCATCCGTCGAGGTAGCGGTGCCGGTAACGGCGCGGACAGCTCAGGTACTGGCTGATCTGGGTGTAGGAATAGGTCATCAGGACGCCTCCGCATTGTTGGAGCGAGAAGCACTCGATACCGGAGCCGTGGATAGTTCTTCCCACTGGCTGGCTGGGGCGAAGCCGTCGAGGTTGATCAGCGAAATGCCGTTGATCACGGTGTGGCTGATCTTGACGACGCCGCGGAGTCCGGGCAAAGCCTTCTCATCGACCTGTTCGTGGGCCAGAAGTTCCGGGTCATAGAGAAAATCCCGCAGGAACCAGCCCAGCTTCCACATCGCTTTCTGCGTGCAGTAGAGCCGACCGACAATGGACTGACCGGCCAGAGTGCGGGGCTCGATGACCGAGAGTCGGAGGACGTAGAACGGCTTGCGGGCATGCCAGCGGAACTGGGCGCCATCGACGCGCACAAGAAAGATGCCATCGGGAATCTCCGGACGAGAATCGCTGGCCGTTTCGGCGAGGCCTGGGACTTGGCGTTTCATGCGGCCCCCTCCTGCTTCGGTTGCGAGTAGCTGTTGAGCTGGCAGAGCAGCGCATTGCGGTCCTTTTCGGCCCAGTCGGCCAGTTGCTGGACGAAGTTCTCAACCTGTTCCCTGCTGGCCTCTCGGAGCGTCTTCGTGCCGCAGAAGTCGACGGCGTAGGCCTTGACCAGTTCGGGGTCGAGCTTGTGCTGGCGGATGATCTGGCACAGACGGTCGCGGACCTTGGGGCCAGTGCCATTCCCGTTCCCATTCGCGTTTTGTGGAGGAAGCTTCTCAACCGGATTCGGAATCGTTCCGATTTCCTCGACCGAGCAGATGCCGATGCCGTAGGCCTTGCGCAGGGCGCGGTTGACGGCACGAGTCTCGGCGACCCGCATTTCAGCGCCGCGGACGAGCGAGGAAACATTGGACGGATCGGCATCGCCGTAGCCGACAAAGCCCGACGAACCCTTGGACGGGAAGACCGTTGCCTTGAGGACGAAGCGATTTGCCCCCGAATCACACAGCGAATCGACGGCTTCAACATGGATGCCGCTGCATCTCTTGCGACGCGCCAGCCGCAGCAGTCCCGTGTGGGTTACGTACCAGTTGCCGTTAATAATCTGGAGTTCGCCCGCCTTAAAGGAAAACTGGAATTCTCTCGTAATTGAGGCGAGAAGATCAATGGCACGGGATGAGAAGAGCGCAGTTTTCCTTGCAAGTCGAACATTTTCCCGAAGTAACCTCTTAAAGTTCGGAACCGGCCTGGTGTCCGATTGACGTGTAGGAAGTTTCATTAAGTCCTCCTGCGTTATCATTAGATAACATATATCACATTGTTAACTTTGTCAAATGGTATTGCTCGGTGATTGGGCAAACAACTATATTTCGGTTGTGGCCAAGACCGAATTCATAGCCTTTCGCGTTGCTCCGGAACTCAAGCGCGAGCTACAGCGCATAGCGAACGACGAACAGAGAGCTTTTTCTCAGGTTTGCGAGATGTTCCTGTACGAAGGTGTTGAGGGCTCCAAAAAGGACGGGCCCAAGTTCATGCAGCGCCTGGTCGCCAAACAGAAGGCCAGGGTCAAAGACTCCTGAGCTGGTCGGGTAAAGAGGTGGCCTCGTTGACTGAACCGGGCATGTGTTCGTCATGTGAGGGTCCGAATGCACAACCGTGCGCAATAACAGTCACGGAGACGACTCGAAGAGCTGTCGTCTCGTTTGCCTGCTCGGTGACCAGGATCTCGTGTACGCGGCGGCGTAAAAATAGCGTTGGCTTGTGGCGGGGTAAGAGTAGCCGGATCAGAGAACAATAGAATGCATTCGCGCAGGCCGTCTCGCCGCGGATCCGTCGCCGTCAGCATGCAAGAAGTCAGTTCCGCCCAGTATCCTCCGGAAAAGATTCGGTAAGGAATCCATCCTGTTTATCCCCGTGGTACCTTCGTAAACCCTACAGAGGTCGTATGCGTGATTGGCGCATCGCGCAGAATACAAGCGCACCTTGAAGGCCATTCATAGTTCATCTCTCATCGACAGTCCAAAGCACTGAATTCGGGATCGGAGACTACGGTGGAAGGGTCCAGACCCAGCTTTGCCTGTCGTGCCATGCAGGGTTGTATATGCGGGCCACCAAATAGTGAATGCCCATCCGCCGGCAGGTTTCGCGTGCCCGCTCCGCAGTTGCGCCCGTGTAAAGGGAATCAATTGCTGAGGCCATAACAGTGTAGTCGCTTGGATCGCCGCCCAATTCGGATCCGCAGCCTGACTTGTCACTCTATATTGCCGCTTGATGTTTGATCCAATCCAGTCCGCCGCCGGGCCAGAAGAAATTTGGAAAATTGGGGCTATATTGCACGACGGCACTGCTCGGAATTGCCCTGTCCAGTGCGGCATAGCCAACTGAAGTGATGTAAGCGCTGTGAGAGAGATCTGCAAACTCATGTGTTCCGTCCGGACCTTCCATTATTTGTTCGAGAGGGATGGCGAAGCGCAACAGCAGAACCTGGAAAAGCGTACTGAACACTCCTACAACCAGCGCAAAGGAAGCAATCGATCGAATACTTTGGGGAGTCGCATACCGAGGAATCCCGGGATCTACGGGGTGCGGAAGAATCCTTGTCCACACGATTCCAACTCGCAAACAGCTGCGATCCCAAAAGAAGCAATGAAAACTGCATCAGCAGAGCCGATCTCCAACCGAAATCATTGAACTTAAGTGCCATGGATCGTACAAACGAGATCAGTACCAGCGTGCTGGCGGCGATAATGACGAGAGACCGTTGCTCGGACGTGAGTATCGTCCGGCCACGCCAACGGGGAACAAGGAAGATGCACCAAGACGGCAAAGGTAGAATCCCAATTCGAAAACATAACCCCTGGCACGCAAAAGAATCAATTTGGCAAGATACAGTGCTGCGCCAGGATGTACGCTTGCGAGGGATTGGAAAGGCCTCCATGTCAGAAGAGGCCCGGGAGAGAACATCTCGCGAACAGAAAGTCCGAATAACGCGCCGCCCTGCATTTTCGAAGGAGTGTGTAAGAGTTCCCGCAGGTAAGGAACGAGCAGGACCGTGGCGCCAACTCCTCCCGCTGCGAGCGTCAAGGCAGGTCTTGGGGTGCGTTCAAAGAATATCTGCCATACACTCCACATCAACATCACGAGAAAGAATGCAAAAGCAACATAAATTGAAAGACCGAACGAGCTTGCAAGGGTCGCGGCAATTAGAGCGATGACTGCGAATGGGCTACGATTGGCTTTCTTGCCGGCAATGTGCGCAAGCAGAAATGCAAACATGCAACACACCATACTGGTGACGTGGTGCGGCGCCCAGAGAAGTGAGTCGAACCAACTGGCAACTTGATCTGTCGACCACCATTCGAGGTCTAACAGTGGAGGAAGATGGCGAAAGAGAACCATCCAGAAATAAACACAAATATCCAGCCCGGTTACTGTCAAAAGCAAAATGGATATTGTGAATTCCCGCCTCAGTCGAATCCCGACCCCAAGAAAGTGCTTCAAGTACAACCCGATAAGGGCCGCCAACGCAAATCCCGCCCACACACAACTGGAAATGAATACTGCACGAACTGGGAGGTGGGTCATTCGTGCGACAGTAAAGGCGCACAGGACGTTCCAGAAGTAGTAATAGCGCATTGAGGCTGGCTGCCCAGAGAAATAGAGCGGGTTTGCCGGCGGAACACCCGTGCGAAGCACGCTCTCGGTCAGATTGACTCGCGTGCTCTGATCAAAAATAGCAATGTTGACGAAAAGGCTGTGATCGCTCTCGAAGTCTATAAGTGACAAAACCACCACTACAATCCAAACGATTGCCAAAGTCGGAACCGTTCGACCCAGCGGCTGCACGCCGATGTTCCACTTCGCTCCCGTCCGGCGCCATTCAAGCCACTCCTTTCCTAGAAGGGCGAGAAAAACCGCCGCGCAACCGAGTAAAAAAACCGCTACAGCCGACAGAGAAAAGAACTTTCCCACCAAAAAGGACGCTATTGTCGAGACGCCCATCGATAATGGCAGACTCCAGAAAATCCGCTCCACCAGCGAGCGCTGTCTGAAACCATGCAGATCAGTGCACCATGCAGCCAGATAACCGGTGCAAATGGTTGCCGGAATGAATGCCGGAATCGCCGCGAGGCTTTCAAGCAACTGTCTTATAGTGATGGAAAAAACGTGGACGATCTTAGCCTCCTTACTGCATCACCCGAGCATTCATTGTTCGAACAATGCGTCCCGATCCGACACGTCAAACGAGAAACAACTCTGCCCTAATCGTATTGCGTTCAAGCAAACTATCGACGCTCCGCGCCAGGAAGAGGTACCAAATCAGCGACGGGTCAGAGCACAAATCTCCGCGCCTATTTTCGGCAGTCCAATGCGCGGAATTCTTCATTCGCCACGACAGGGTTAAGTTTCCAGACCCAACTTTCCTTATCCTGCCACGCAGGATCGTAAATACGGGCGACGAGATACTGGATGCCGAACTCCCGACATGTCGCCCGTGCCTGTTGAGCGTCGGCGCCTTTGAAAGGGCATCGAATCCGGTAGCCATGACCGAACACCCCGAAGCGTCGCCCCCCAGTTCGGAACCGCACCATGGCTGTCACTGTTATGGCCGTCTGATGGCCGATCTCCATAATATCGTCGTGCACGCGAAAAGGGTTAACGAGTTGAGGGTTGGATTGAACGACGGCACCGTTAGGGATGGCGGCATCGAGTTTCGCGAATCCCATGGAAGTCAAATAGGCATTGTGGGATATCTAGCCGGCATACGAACGGTGGCCGCCGACTTCCGCCTCCATCAGGGGAAGATCGAGTCGCAAAAGAAGGGCTTGGCTAACGGTGCCGATTACGCCAATGAAAAGAGTCAATCTCGCTAGCGACCTCATTGCTTGAGGTGTGGTCGCCTGCAATCGTGAGCGGGCTGCAGACTATTCGGCCCTGAGGTCGGCAATTCTCCACCAATGATTACTTCTGAAGCCAGAAGAAGCAACGGAAACTGTAGAATGAGAGCCGCTCTCCATCCAAAATCATCGGATTTGAGCACCCAAGACCGGAAAAACGAGATAAGCGGAAGGGTAGTGACAACGATGAAGACCATGGAACGATGTTCGGGTGTAAGCCGCATCTTCCCGCGCCAACCTGGAACCAGAAAGATGACCAAAACGATTAAATAAAAGCCGAGTTCGATGGCATACCCAGCGGAAAGGCAGAACTATATCGACGAGGGACCCGTGCTGTTGACGTATTCCCCCCTGCGAGGTTCTGGAAGCCGGGGAGCCGTACGAAGGCTTCGGCAGCGATCATTTCCCGGATCCAAAAACCGAAGACGGAGCCGCCTTGCAATTTCGATGAGGCGTGTGTCATCCCACAAAAAGGGAATCAGCAGGACGGGCGCAAGGACGCCGCCAGCTGCAAGCACAGGCAGGACGAGGGGTGCGCTCGATTGTGACTTGCCAAAAGCCCCAAGCCAACATGACCAAGAAAAAGCCAAACGGAACAAAGATGGAAAGGCCAAAAGCGCCGCAAGTGCCGCGGCGATCAAGCCTAAGTAAGTCGCTCGATTGTGCTCTCGATCCGCCGCGGCCAGTCGGCCAGCAAGAATGCGAACATGCAACAAGCCAAAGCGGCAACGTGGTGTGGTACCCAGAGAATGGATCCATACCAACTGTAAATCGGGTCCTTCGACCACCATTCGAAATCGAGTTGGAGAGGTTGTGGGGAAAAAAAAGCTCCAAATGTTAGCGCAAATATCGAGCCCAGTAACTGCGAGCAAACAGATTGCGAGAGGAATTGGCTCCTCAACGAGTTCCAACACCAAGGAAATGCTCAAGTAAAGTCCGATCGCGATGCGAGTGCGAAGCCTGCCCACACGCAACTTGCGGTGACAACCGCACGGGCCGGAAGATGGGAGATTTGTACAACGGAGGCACAGACAACGTACCAGAAGTAATAGTTCCGCATTGGTGCGGCGTGTTTGTAGAAATAGAGCGGATTCGTGGCGGAATTCCACTTCGAAGAATGCTTTGGGTCCAACTAACCCGGTAGGAATGGTCCCAAGTTAAGAGGCTGGTGAAGAGCCTGTTATTGCTTTCCATATCGACGACCGAAAAGATCGCAATTGCAACCCAAATAAGCGCAAATGCCGTGACAAGGGTGCCGAAAGGCCGCAAGCCCACGATCCATTTCTTTCCAATGTGACGAGCTGCAGCCATTCCCTGCCGATAGTGCAAGCCAGACAATTGAACAAAAAAGAAAGAAAACTGAGACGGCTGTGAGCGAAAGGAACTTTCCGATCAACACTGAAACAATGGGAGAAACGGCCACGGAAAGAGGAATACTCCAGAAGACTCGCTCAACCAGTGAGCGCCGCCGGAAGTCATGGAGGTTGTGAACCAGGCCGAAGATAACCGGTGCAAAACACTGAGGGAGGAAGGCAGGAACCGCCAGCAGGCCATCCACTACTTGCTTTGCGGTAATGGGAGGAACCGTAACTATGCTTTACTCCTGCCGCCCGACGCGGACTTTTCTGTGTTATGGCTGATAAGAAGCTTTCGAATTGGCGATGGAATATGGAGTTACATCTGCCGGCTGCATATCCGGCTCAACCAGCCAGACTTTTCGCCCCTTGTAATAATCGAAAAGCTCATGGTTGCTCGTTGAATCCAATTCGCGCGCCCAGATGACCTTTGACCCCTCGATGTCGGCACCGTTGTAGACCCATTCATCATCGGGAGTGTGATCGGCAGAGTAACGAACAATGGCAATCTGTTTGCCAGGCAGCTGTCTCGAGTGGTGTTCCAACCTTCGACTCGCTTTCCCGAATGCTTTCGGTTCCTAACCATTGCCAGGCGACTAGAATCCCATCGAGGCGGACTAAGATGCAGTGATGCTCGGCAAATCGCGCTGCGCAGACATAGCAAGCAGAAGGCACGCAAACTACCATGAGCCGGACAAGCGCATACCGACTGGCTTCCACCCGGTTTCCAATGCCGCAAGATGGCGCGTCGCACTGCAACCCGATGGCATAAAACGCCACTGTGAATGGCGCCAATAATGAGGAACCAGAAATATCTGAACTAACAATCGCGCCAATAGAAACGAACAAGAAACGATCGCATAGAAAGCGGATACGGCTGATCCTGGAAGACGCCCTCCAACATGAACAGCAATGGAAGCAATGAAACCCGGCGAAGAAACAAGTCACCACAAAAGATCTGCATAGAGAGATATCGGCAGATAAACCGCAATCGAATGTACCTTTTTGTAAATTGGTCAATTCCTCGGAGTCATATAGACTTCCGCATACTGTCTCATTGTGATAGATCGGCGCAGGCCGAAGGCGATTGCCAGATGAAGTATGGAGCGACCGCATAGTCGCGCGGTTGATTGTGTAAGGCAGAGTAGTGGGACTACCAAAGACGCGGTAGTTAATAGAAGCCAATCCGATACCGGCAGGATGAGAAGCGCCAAGGGCTGCGTCGCGCGGATCAAAAGAACCGAACCGGAGGGACGGCCTTTGTCGAAGAGAATCCAACGGCACAATGGCACGGCAACAACGGCGCAGAGAACCAGACCTTCAAAAGGCCGTGTATATGCGAGAAGCACCACTCCGAGAGCCATAAGGAGCGCGTGATGGATGCGCGCCTTCCGCATGAATCGCGGAAGGCCACCTAGGACGAGCGCTCCCCCAAGTGCGGCGAGTGAACCTGCACCTGTGTAGGAATTGATCCAATAGCTGAACAGGCCAAGATGGACAATTGCGAGAAATCCGCCAAAGAGAGCCCAACTTGGCGGCAGCCACGCTTGAAGCATCCAGCAGATGGCGCGCACATCAACGCAGTCGCGACAAGAAGGCCGAACCATGGGTGACCGAAAAGGACCTTTCCGGCAGCAAGTACAAGTCCCTGTGCAGGAAAATACATAGACATGTAGGTGGGCTTCATGTCGATATGGAACGATCTCAAAGTGGACCCACATAGCCGGGGTCGGGTTGGTCAAGCGCCCTTGCGAATACGTATCCGCTGCGAGCAGGAAGCTGAAGTCGTCGTGGATAAAGGGAAGTGGGAATGGGAAAGAACGGAAGCAATGCGAGGCGAAGAAAAAGCGCGGTGACACCAACGAATAGAACTGCCAGTCTCTTCCTTCGCGCGAAGATGCGAAAGAGTGTTCGATACGCGAAAAGATATGAGATCCGAGACTCGGCCAGCAAAGGAATCGCCACTCGCGATCGAGTGAGCCTGCTTCACGCTGTCATCGAGGCAGGGTTATCGAGTGATGAAGGTTGAAGAATATGCATATCAGGCGTTATCTCGAAGATCTGCTTACCATACCTCGCTTCTATCGATAGTGTCATAGACATAGATCAATCGCGCCCTTGTCGCGCTTGGAATCTCTGCTCATTGACGCCGGGCATATTCGGAATAGTACTGCTGGGTGACCTTTCTTCCATTCGCGTCGAAAGCGTGCGAGATGGATAAGGCCCATCTTATGCGCGGCAAAGCTGATCTCGTGATAAGGACGCCGAGACCGTACTCCACGCTCCGCTTGAAGTTGATGGAAGACGCTTCTTCAAAATATTTCGTCGGGCAGGAGATTTCTCCAATGCGAAAACCAAACATCACGGCCTGCGCGATCATCTGATTGTCGAAAACGAAGTCGTCGGAGTTTTCGAGAATGGGAAGAGTCTCAAGCAGTTCGCGCGAAAATGCACGGAAGCCCGTGTGGTATTCAGACAGCTTTACGCCGAGGAACAGGTTCTGGAATGCGGTCAGAAAGCGGTTGGAGATGTACTTGTAGACCGGCATTCCGCCCTTCAACGCGCCGCCGCCAAGGATGCGCGATGCCAGGACCATGTCATAAACGCCGCTCGCGATCATGCCGGCCATAGCGGGCACAAGCAATGGCGTGTACTGGTAATCGGGATGGACCATGACGACGATGTCAGCACCCGCGGCGAGGGCCTCGCGATAGCAGGTCTGCTGGTTACGCCCATACCCGTAGTTGGCATCATGGATGAAGGTCAATACACCGAGTTGTTTTGAGAGGACCGCGGTCTGGTCCTTGCTCGAGTCGTCGACAAGAATCTTGATATCGACGATGTCAGAAAGCTCGCGCACGGTCATTTCGAGCGTCTTTTCGGCGTTATACGCCGGCATAACCACCGCAATGCGCTTCCCGTTAATCATCGTTTCATCACTAGTATCACGTCTATTTTCCAGGTTGGGATGAGCAAACAGATCTCCGTGAACCTACGGTAACCTGCTCAGGCACGGGTAAGGAGCGATAGTGATCGGATGGAGGTCGGGCTGCACCAGCCAGGCTTTGCGATCCTTATAGTATTCGAGAAGTTCCTGATTGCTGGCCGGTTCCATTTCGTGAGCCCACACGACCTTGGAGTCGATCAATGTCAGGGTCGTTATAAACCCATTCATTCATCGGGTTATGGCCTTCCCCATATCGGACCACAACAAGCTGCTGGCCAGGAAGGCTTCCCAATTCCCTGTTCAAATTTGCCCGCAATGTTCCGCATTGGTTCAAGGCGGCCCCAGGGCAACTCCATGCTGATCTGAGGGATTCCGGCGGGACCCGTGCGCGCAAACTCGCCCGATACCTGTATTACCGCCATAGCGACCGTCACCAACGACGATGGCCCTTACCATTGCGACCCCTACTGGCTTCCCGCGCGGCTTCCACTGCCGAAGGTGGCGCATGGCCTGTAAACCGATCACGGAGAACGCCGCGGTAAAAGGCGCCAGATAGTAAGCAAAAAGGGCCGCCTCTGCAAGCATGCCAGCCATCAACAGGAGCATGCAAATGATAATGAAGCGGAGTCTTCGGTCCTTGAAGACTCTCCCAATCATGATGAGAGGGGGTAGTAATGCGAAGCCGGCAAAGAATTGAAAGGCTCGGACTGCCTTCACGGTGTTTTGACCGAAGAATCCGCGAACGGAGCGGACCTTCTCGAATTCCTCAAGTTCGTTACGCGTGTAGAAGTCTTTCATCGATTGGTGTCGATAAACCGGCTGCGGACGGGGTTTCTGCCAGGTGAATGTCGGGGCCACAGCATATGTTGCACGATGAAGCACATAGGGCAGGATAAGAGGGTGTCCAAACAGCCGATAATCGTAGTAACCCATCCAGGACGCACCCGCGATCAGGAGCGTCAATGGAATTGCTGTTCGCCGAACCAGCAGGCTGAATCCGGGCCTGTCTTTGCCGACAAGCATCCAATGTCCCAGTGCGAAAGCAACCGGGGACGCAAAGAAACATCCCTTCATATGGTCGAGTCACTGCGACAATGAATATGCCGACAGCGAGCAGAATGCCATCGCGAAGCCGCATCAATCTCATAAAGCGCGGAAATGCTCCCAGCACGAGCGCTCCGCCCAGGGCCGCGATCGAGCCGCTCCCGACATAAGTATTGATCCAAAAGCTGAAGAGGCCAATGCGGAGAACTGCGAGGCAGCCCCCCAAAAGGGCCCAGCTGGCCGGAAGCCATGCCTGCAACATCCAGCAGACGGCGGAGCACATGAGCCCGGTTATGAGAAGCTGCCCAAACCATGGATGTCCGAAGAGCACTTTCCCCATCGCGAGCGTCAGGCCCTGTCCAGGAAAGTACATCGACATGTATGTCGGCTGCATCGAGATTTGGATACTCTCGAAGTGCTTCCACATCGTTGGAGTTGGGTTCGTCAGGCGTCCTGTGGCAAATGTGTTTGCTGCCAGAAGATAGCTGAATTCGTCAGGAATCACCGGCTCGGGAATTGGAAAAAGAGGTAGAAGGGCAAGACGTAGCAGGATTGCTGAACAGCCAACAGACACAACTGCTAAAAGGCGCTTCTGTGCCAATCGGAGAAATTGGCGTTCTATGTACGCGAACCAACTGACGCCAAGCCTCGGCCACGCAAATGCGACCGCGATTGCAATCAGAGTCAGGCCGCCTTCAATCATGAGTGTGCGACGTCGCCTCGCTCGAAAGCGAATCTGTACTCGAGACCCGACCGAATTCTCGCACTGTCACTTAAAACCTCGTTCTTCATCCTTGAAAACGTACCCGTCTCTCTCAACAATCCAACCAACGCTACCGTCTAATGTTTCACCAATTGCATCGTCCAGCCTTCCGGATTGATTGGGATTTCAACCTCGGTCCCGGCGGGAACTGTCTGAAATTGTCGAGCGCGAGCTGCAAATTCTAAGATTCTTACGGGCCGGCTGCCGCCAGTCGCGGACGATTGCGATCGCCATGAAAAACAGGAGATAACAAGCCGTTATCTTGAGACCGATTCGGCGAGAATGAAGGCACCAAAGGAGCGACCATGCGAAGGCGAGTGTCGGGAAAAACCAATAGTGACTGCCTCCGGCTATCGACATCAGTTGCCAAATAGAATACCCGGGCTGCGGAGGAATCATGGGAGAGATCAGTGATGCGGCAAAAACCATCGCGGAGAAATACGAGAAGAAGTTTCATTTCTATAGCCGCATTGAGGAAACACAAACCAACGATGATCGTTCCGCCGATCGCAACCCCAACGAAGAAAGCAAAAAGAAGCGGGCCCGGGGTTCGCGCCCAGAGAATTACCTCCCACTAGCGTCCCTAGATAGACCTGGCTCACCTAAAATTCGAACGAACAATGATAGGTTGGCGCCAAGCGCATGCATGGACCCTGCCCGGTCGAATCCAGAACCAAGAGCGCCCACGCCTGAACCAGGGACGTCATTGTGACAATGCCGGCCGCCGTCCACTTGCCACCGATTATGACGTTTCCACGGCAAGAAAAAACGCAATGGGGAGCAGCAGAATGCAATAGGGTCCAGACAAGACCAAAAAGCATGAGAATCACAGCACCGAATATTCCGCCGACCACAGATTTACGGGGAGACGCCGCGAGTATGAGGAACGCGCTCAGAGCCAGCAGACATTGCGAATTGGTTATGTTGGCGTACAGTTCTCTGCAATTCGGCAACGCCAGATAAACACCTGCCATGACAGAACGGTACCGAAAGCTTCCCCACACATCAGATTGACGAGAAAGCAGCAAGTTAACGGGGAAAGCCTGAAGCGCGATCGCAATAGCATTGAGCACAAGAGGCGCAGCGAACAATGGCCCAAGAAGCGCAACTGCCGCTCCGAGGCGCGGCACAGCATGAAAATACCCGCCATATGGGCGGAACAGCGATTCACTCCATCCAACGTTATATGCATCCTCAAAGAAGACGCGTCCGTCTTCCGCCCAGAATTGAGGATGCAGGACTGCATCAGGGCGACGTGAGAACACGACGAGGCACGCAAAAAGAAAAAGCGCACAGTGTTGCCATGGCCCCAAGGACCCATTCTCGATCTGCGTTTTTCATTCCAATCATCCGGATCCCATCCCGCCGAATGTCACGAAACTTGGCAAGCTGCAAAGCTCATTCATTTCCGTCGAAGTACCCTGATGGTTCATCGGCTACTGATAGCACCCTGCTCAAGGGTATGGCGAAAGCGCGTTTGGGTATAAGTCGGGCTGAACGAGCCAGATCTTGCGGTCCTTGTAGTACTCAAACAGCTCGCGATTGTTTGCGGCGTCCATTTCTCGCGCCCATATGACCTTGGAGCTATCGATATCGGCCGCGTTATAGACCCATTCATCCTGCGGGTTGTGCTTCGGACGAATACCTCACAATGGCGAGCTGGTCTCCAGGAAGACTCTCCAGTCTCCGCAGAACATCGACGCGGTCCTTTCCAAACACGTCCGGTCCGTACCAACTGAAGTTCCACGTCGACGACGGCCATTCTGGAAATGAGAGATGGAGTGGCCGTGCATAGAGACGCAAACCGCTCAGCACCAGCAGGACCGTGACCGTCAGCCGCATCAAAGTCATTCCAACTGGCTGGTCACCGGGTCTCCAATGCCACAGGTGGCGCATGGCCTGCAAGCCAACACCGTAGATTGCTGCTGTAAACGGCGCCATATAGTGAGGAATGAGAAATATCTCAATGAGCATTCCGCCGGTTAAGCACCAGCAGGCATACGACCAGAAAACGAACACGCCGATCGAGCAAGATTCGCCGGACCATGAAGACCGGCGGAAGAAGTGCGAAACCTGTAAAGAAAAGCGTCCCGATAACAGCCTTGATGGTTGTCATCTTGATGAATCCGCGGAGCGAATGGCCTCGCTCATAGTCTTCGAGTTCATCAACATGATAGAAGCGCCGCATTTCATCGTGACGGTACGCCGGCTCAGGACGGGGTGACTGCCAGGCAAAATAAGGCGCCATGGCATAGGTTGCGCGGTTTACCGTGTAAGGCAGAGTAAGCGGGCTTCCAAATACGCGGTAATTGTAGTAACCCATCCACGAGGCGGCAGAAACCACAATTGCAATCGGGAGAACCGTACGCCGAAAAAGAGTCCACGCATCTGGACGGCTTTCGGTGACGAAGAACCAGCGACACAACGAAACTGCCACGGGAATGAAAAGCAACATGCTTTCGAATGGTCGCGTGGTGAACATCAGAGCGATGCCGATTGCCATGAGAACGGCATAGCGAAAGAGCGGGTTCCGCTTGAATCGCGGCAGGCCTCCGAGCAAGAGTGCTCCGCCGAGCCCGGCGATTGAACCGGCCGCATGAAACGTGTTGATCCAATAGCTGAAGAGTCCGAGATGGATTACAGCCAGCATCCCGCCAAAGAACGCCCAGGTCGATGGCAACCATGCCTGAAGCATCCAACAGAGTGCGGCGCACATCAGCGCACTCATCACCACAATCCCAAACCACGGGTTCCCAAAGACCAGCTTCCCCGCTGCCATGATCAATCCCTGGGTAGGAAAGTACATGGACATATAAGTGGGCTGCATGTCGATGTGGATGGATTCGAAATGAACCCACATATCGGGAGTGGGATTGGTAAGTCGTCCGTGAGAGAAAGTATCAGCCGCAAGAAGGAAGCTGAAATCATCCGGGACAAACGGGAGGGGAATGCCACACCATGGAATGATCGCCAGACGAAGCAGGAGCCCTGAAAGCCCGACGACAAGAATCGCATGCCCCTTCTTGCGCGCCAATGCACCCAAAATACGCTCAATGCGCGAAAATAGACCACTGCCAAGGCGCGGCGCGGCAAAAGACAGTGCGATTGCAATCGTGGTGAGGCCGCCCTCGATCAGCGTCAAGGTGACGGCTTGATCCTGGGACACGGACGAAACCATATGCATGCAAATATCTTGTCACGGCAAGACGTTGGGTGCCGCGATAACCTTGAATTTTGACAATGGAAGTTTTCAGGATTCCGAAGTTTGAGGGAAAGAAATCTTGAAGAGAAACTCTCGCTTCAAGACTTCCTCCCCGCAAAACCAAGTGCTCTGTCGAACCAACGCAATAGCCCAGGAAACGGATACTTCGACTGCTTGAACCTGGCCTACGAAACGTTGGTCGTGAGGGTAATAGCGATCTGCGAGAATGCGTTGTTGAGGCCGGTGGCGAGGGCTCCCATGCCGGTAATGGCGCCAAAGGCAATCAATGCTACGACCAGGGCGTATTCCACAAGGTCCTGGCCTTCTTCCCGCACCAGAATCGTACGAGCCTGGAAATACAGGTTGGTGATCAGTGAATTCATTTGCCCGCTCCTTAATATGTTGTGATTTCAAACGCAGACAGGGGACACGTCAATGACGGGCCCCCGACCACGTTCATTCAGTGGCGAGCGATTTCGGGTACTTGACCAGATACTGGCACCCATCGCGTCCACAAGTTCGTAACCGGCTGTAATTCGCGGTGAACGACTTACTCACCGGTTAATGTTGGGATCGTGATTCCGGCAGGGCCGGAAACCCGACTACGAAACGTTGGTCGTGAGGGTAAGTAGCGATCTGCGAGAAGGCGTTGTTCAGACCCTTTGCGAGAGCTCCCATGCCGGTGATTGCACCGAAAGCGATCAGGGCGACGACGAGAGCATACTCGACGAGATCCTGGCCTTCTTCACGAGCCATCGCGGACATAAGTTTCACATACATCTTGATCATCAAATCGTTCATTTTCAATTCTCCATTTCCTGGGTTGGGGTACCAGTCAGAGACTGGTTTTCCTAGCTAAAAGCATGTGTTGTGCCCTAGTTTTTAGCACTTCGCTTCATTAGAAGTCAATCACTTCTAAAAGTGGATACCACTAAAGATGTAAACCAATGTACTCGCCGAGGGGGTTGACAAATCTTGAGTCTCGTAGATAACACCAAAGTGTTATTCCCTCTAACTACTATCCGTGCATCTTTACCTTGAATTCGATTTGAAAGGGCGTTCACTGGGCAACTTTCTCCATTGATCTTCCTGAACTGGGGATGGAGCGATCAGCCAGGTGCAATACCGCGTTTGCGATGCTTGTGCTGAGAGCGGCCAGCAAGATTCCCGAGAGCACATCCACTGCATAGTGCCATCCCGTTGACATGGTGGAAACCGTGATCAATCCCGCAACCAGGATGGCCGGATAGCGCAGCCACCGGAAGGGTTGCAATGCGTGCGCCCCAACCAGGGCCCAGAAAACGTGAAACGAGGGGAAGCAGATAATTCCGCCGAAAGAGTCGCCGGTCGATAGGACGCCCGTTCGCAGCGTTTGAATCGTCAACTCGCAAGCCAGCTGCAAGCGATTTGGCTCAAAGTGCCAGCTCACCCAGGGACCAATAGCAGGAAGAAAGAGCATGCATGGCAACGCCACCACAAATGCAATTGCATTTACGAGAACAAAGCGCTGAGCGGCAACTCTCTTGCCCATAAGCGCAGGCAGGAAGATCGCACTCAGTAATAAGGGATGGAGCAGCCAGTAATAACTGAAAGTAAGTAGCGCCTGCAAGTGGGGGTGCAGCGCAGTGAACGTCATAAGGTCCGGAATGCGGATCCCCAGGTGTTCGTCCACACTGCGCCAGAGCGAATCGCGAAGAGGATAGGCGTGAGCCACGGTCGTCGGGGCGGCTTGAGTGATGAGAGCGGCGACCAACAGCGTCCAAGGCAGCATGAGAGTCGAGTCGCGGCGATCCCATGATTTGCGCTCGTTGCAATATGCCGCAGGAATCAGCAAGAGCGGAACAACCAAAAGCGTGGTCTCAATTAAAGGGATTGCAACCCGAAAAGCCCCGCGAGGTGCTGCTACGAGGCAGAACACAAGCAGGACCAATGCACAGCACGCCAGAGCCAGGTGCACAATACCCGACGGTGCTGGAGCAGTCATATTGGTCTGCCCGGCCGGGTTTGACTTTGCAATCACTGTAGGTGCCATGTTTTCTCAATATACCAACTGCTCTCAGCGGGATACGCCTCAACGCAGAAGCACAGATTACCTTCGCGTGGGACGTGTTCTTAGGCGCGCAGCAACTGCCTGCCCATCCTTTCTCAGAACATGTCGATTACACGGAACCCGCAGGCTCGCTCGTAACAAGGCAGGGACCGGCCGAGGCACGCGAGATAGCTCGCGAACCATGTCTTATGTATACCCACAGGTAGAAGCTGCTTAAGGCCAGGAGCACGAGCGGTATGGGTCGGGCGAGGAGGATAACCTCCGCTTTCCCTATAAATCCCTCGGTAGTCAGGTGCAAACGGTTCGTGAACAGCGCCAGGGCTGCCAATGGAATGTCGGAAACGAATAGGATCGCCGCTGCATTCAACAAGAGCGCAATTCGCCCGATTCGACCTCCTTCAGCTACCAGCAGGGCGCAGGCCGGGATTGTCAGTACCAGGAGTTTGGCGTCATGTGGCCGGTGGTAGAGTGGCAACATTGAAAGGGCTGAAATAGAAGCTAACGCCAGCCACGCATTTGTTGGCGAAAACCGCGACCGGATCGTGACAATCACCCAGGCAACCAGCATCGGGCCACATACAAGGTATGTAATCGGATTGTAGAAATGCGGATCATCTCGGAGCACACTGAAGATCGTTTGCAGATCGATGATCATCCCGGGGCTAACTCCCAGGCCGCCAGCCGGCCCCGGGTCGCCATTGCCGCCGTGCGCTGATGTGATTGACAGGTTCGTTTGCAACTCATTGAGCCAGTGCGGCGCAACATGCGTCACCCACAAGAACGCCGGGATCGCCGCAGCGGCCACTACGAGAAGCGTCTGAAGCGCGCGCTTTCGATGGACCCCACCGACAAGCAGAAAATAAAGCCACACGAACCCTGAATCGTGCGGCTTTATCGAGAGGCTGACTGCAAGACATGCTATGCCGAAAACCACGCACTGCTCTTGGATGAAACACCAGGCTGCAATTGCGCACAGGCTCACGACAATTCCGGCTGGATTGCCGCCTGCAAAGGCAACTCCGCTATTCACAAGGATGAAACAGACCATATAGAAGGAGATGTCCGGAGCACTCTCTGCAGCCGTCACCCACATCAAGAATCCCGCAAGGGTCAGCGCCCCGGCCGTCAGCGCCATCCAGAATGAAGTGAGCCGGCCCCCAGGCAAGCGTCGCAAACGGAGCTATGAAGAGGAATGCAGTGGGGGAGTAGACCTGCAATGGCATGCTTTGAATAACCTGCCTTCGCTGTAGGGCATCCAGGGGAATCTGCCCTCCTTCGGCCGTATAAACTCTCCACATTTCCCCCTCCGAGTAGGGGTCGCCATGGTTCAGCAGGCACTGCGCATCGTAATAGGCCAACTTGAAGTCGCGCCATCCGCCCCTTTGCGGCCTTTTCCAAAAAGAAGCCCCAAAACATGGCGATCGAACTCGTAAATAGAAACAGGGCGAGAGTTGCGATGCGACCTTTCGTCATGATGAGCCTCTAATTCTGACGACAAATCCAACATGTCGCCATCTCGCCGTTCTGTTCGATCTCGAAGTGCAGGAGACCGGTCCCTTCCAGCCACAGCGCCATCAGCCATTCCGTAACAATGCCGGAAGGAAGATGCAACATATCGATAACTGTCGCAATGTTCTACAAGCCTAACCGAGATTGTCCACTGTCAGGCATGGCACAAATGAGACATTCGAACGAGAATTACCCTATGAGATAATGGTTGGCAAGTTGCCGAGACAAAGTCAAAGAAACACAAGGGTAGATATGACGTCTTCCCGCGACATCTTATGCAGCCTGCTCATCGACTTGCCGCAGCTCTAAAAACCGTCCCCATGTCCGAATGGAAATCCAACCTGGAAATCGAACCGTGCCTCACGGCAGTGATGCCCGTTTACAACGAGGCCGCCACCGTCTCTGGGGTGGTTGCGGCGGTGTTGGCTCAGCGCCCTGTTCGCGAGTTGATTATTGTGGACGACTGCTCGCAGGACGGGACTTGGAATCAGCTCCAGGAACTCGCGAAAAGTGATCCTCGAATCTTGCTCATCCGGCATGAAGTGAACAGAGGCAAGGGAGCAGCTCTGCGAACCGGCATCCAACAGGCGACCTCAGAAATTGTCGTTATTCAGGATGCTGACCTGGAGTACGACCCATCAGAGTATTATCGGCTGCTCGACGCCGATCCTTTCAGGCAAAAAAGCAGATGTTGTGTTTGGATCGCGGTTTCGCGGCGGCAGCGGCGCACACCGCGTCTTGTATTTCTGGCATTCCGTTGGCAACAACTTCCTCACGATGTGTTCCAACATGGCGACGGACTTGAACCTCACCGACATGGAAACTTGCTACAAGACCTTTCGCCGCGAAGTAATCCAGAACATTCAGATTCAGGAAGATCGTTTCGGCTTCGAGCCCGAAATCACGGCCAAAGTTGCAAAGGCAAAGCTGCGTATTTACGAGGTTGGAATTTCATATAGCGGCCGTACATACGCTGAAGGGAAAAAGGTGGGTTGGCGAGACGGCTTTCGCGCCCTTTGGTGCATCGTCAAATACAACCTTTTGAGAAAATGACAAGTCCTCCAAACACGATGGCCCAGACGGCCGACTTCGAATTCTCGGCATTGAGCGAGGCCACGAATTATCGCGCAGCGCTCCTTCACGACTTCGATTCCTACCTGCAAGGCAATGTCCTTGAAGTGGGCGCAGGTATTGGGCAAATACACTCCGACCTCCTGAGAAGGCCTCAAATCAAGAAGCTCATTTCGATTGAGCCCGATGCTGCTTTCTGCGCTCGGATACGCGAACAATTTCCCGAGCATGATTTGCTTCAAGGGACAGTGAACGAGTTGAAGTCGGAATTCGATTGGAATGCCATCCTGAGCATCAACGTTCTTGAGCATATCGAGGAGGATGAAGCGGAATTGGCAACTTACCACCGCTTGTTGCAGCCCGCGCGAGGTGCCCTTTGCCTGTTCGTTCCGGCTCGACCGGAGATCTATGCCCCCATCGACAAAGACTTCGGCCATTTCCGTCGATACACCCGACCCGAGCTCCGAGAGAAATTGGAGCGAGCGGGCTTCGAACTTGCCTTGTTCCGCTACTACAATTTTGTTGGCTACTTTGCATGGTGGTTAAGTTTTTGCCTTTTAAAGAAGCGAACGTTTGACGTATCAGTCCGTGCGATTTTTCGATAAGGCAATCTTCCCGGTGGTCCACAGTTTTGAATCGAATATTTGCGCACCCCCGATCGGCCAAAGCCTCATAGCGATTGCGATTGCGCGCTGACCCGCATAGTCCAGACTCAGTAGGCCGGCGCCAACCGGGTCCGTTGACGCTGGCTGAGGACATAGGTGAGTAGCCATGCACTTGCCGGCCACCAGAGAAACATGTATCCGAGCTTGAAATGGCCCGCGACATTGGAAATGTACAGCGCATAACCAAGATTCGTGGCCACAAGACCTATCAAGAAGATTCGCCGGTTTTGCCGTTTGCAAATGCAGCCATCAATGCCGGCAGGACTAAGACTTCATCATAGGGATAGCTGTAGTAGCTCGTTGCAACCGAAACGAGCAGCACAATCATTCCATCGCTCTTCCAGTCCCAATCGACGCGATGCTTTCGCCAATAGAAGGCAAGCCAGATCAACCCAATCAATTGAGGAAGAGCGCCAGAATGTGGTGCCCAGACGCGGCATAGAGCGCTCCTCCGAGATTCGGATAAGACTCGGTCTCATGGACGACCAGTCTCGTTCGCTCCATGAACTGCGCATAGATGTGCGAATTGATCGCAATCGCCGCAATGCTTGCCGCCGCGAAAGCGACGGTCCCAGACACAAGAATCTTCCACCGCTTGAAATAAAGTATCCAAAGCAAAACTGCGAGCAGGAATAAGAACGCGACGTGGGGCTTCGCAACCACCAGCAAAAGCGATGCGCCCGCCAACCAGTCCCGCTTGCGTTCCGACCAGGATCAAGAACAGCGTTATGCCCAACAGCACCAGCACTGTGAGCTGACCGAGCATCAGAATCACAACAGTAGGCCCAAAGAGCAACGACAAAAGCGCAGGAGCCAACGAAGGCGTCGGAGTGCAGAGATCCCACACTGCACGCGCGCATCCAGCGATGACTATTATGCTCATCACCGACCATAGTGCAAATGCAGCCTTATAGCTCAGAAGGCCCAATGGCAACACCAGCATGATTGCTGAGGGCGGAATCTTTGTGACCAGCGGAGGCGCTGCGGATACGACGCCGGCCGACCGTTCAAAACTCGTGGTGAGTTCCAGCGAGTACGGATTCTTCGTGACAAGATGTGCGGCTGCCCAATACTGCGCGAGATCCTGAACCGGTAATGCTGAAGCCGCGGCGAGAGCCGCAACAAACAAAGCGCCAAGCATGAGAGCGATCAGCAGCAACGGCAAAATTCGACGAACCAGCATCGACTCAAATCTCCCCATTGGCGTCAGCTTGCGCGATGCGTAGCCAGACTATTTCGTTTCCCTTGATCCCGCTCTAGCCTCGGCCGGCGAAAACTCAAGCAAATCCCCGAGTTGGGACTGGGATTCGCGAATCGTTCCCGCTGGTAGTTCCAGTATGGAGTGCGCCGAAAAACACGCCGACAATCGCCATGGGGACACATTGCTTCGAACCTTCTTAATGCGAAGACCGCGGTCGAGATATACGAGATCGATCGGGAACTGCATTCCGAACGTGTGTACCGCCTCACAAGGAACGATCCACATCCCCTCGCCCGGCGCCAGGCCCTTTCTGCCAAGCAGGCCTTTCGTCCGCTTTCCTCCGCTACCCGCGATTTCAGCGTTACGGGCGAGATGAGTCTTGCGCATGAGATTGAGGATTTGCATGCGACCTTCCGGGTCGGCAGAGAGACTCGGATTTTTCGCTGCTCTTCAACGAACGTCGCACCCAATCAGGCAGTTTCATTCTTAAGCGATCGCTCCTATTCCAGACTCCGGACACCGACCTTGCCTTCGCAATTATGCCTGGCAAAGAACGAGTGCCTCATTCAGCCATTCAGACTGAACTGAAATCTCACAGAAAGAGCGTAGCCCCAGCGAGGACACTCGCTGGGGCTAACGAGACAGCCCCGAATTAACAGAGACACACCATCACGGTTCGGACTCTACTGCGGTCCGGCTGTCGTTGTGGCGGTACCACCACCACCACCGCCGCCCGGCGACATTCCACCCTCGATCACCAGCGGCGTCTCTGGCTTCATGCTCTCGATGAGCTTCTCAACAGGTATCGTTGCCGGCGGTGGTGTCGGCGGAGCTCCTGTAGCCTTGGTTTCAGGAGTGTGCATCGGGATATCGGAATTCGGTGGCAAAAACGCCTGCGGAAACTTCGGTTCAGGAACTGGCGCACCAGCGTCGATTGGGTTCACAATTACCGGAGTCACAATCACGATGAGCTCGGTGTTGGTCCTGTTCCTCTGCATCGACTGGAAAAGCTTGCCGAGAATCGGCACATCGCCAATGAACGGGATCTTTTGGAATGTTTCCGTCTCGCGGTTATCGAGCAAACCGCCGATGGCGAAACTCTGTCCATCACCGAGTTCGACCTCAGTCTTGACCCTGCGTACTGTGATTGCCGGGACAGTAAATCCGCCGATGGAAACCGCGTTGCCGAAGTCAAGGGCACTGACCTCCGGCGCCACTTGAAGGCGAATTGTTCCACGTGTCGTAATGGTCGGAATGAAGGCAAGCACAACGCCGTATTCCTTGAAGGAGATCGTAATGGGTGCCGAGCCGCCTGTTCCCGACGATTGGGCTACCGGGTAAGGATACTCGCCGCCTGCAAGGAAGCTGGCCTGATGCCCGTTCTTGGCAACGATGTTTGGTTCTGCGAGGACTTCGGCCAGGCCTCTGGACTCGAGGGCTGAGATCGTCGCGCCGAGGTTAATGCCCGGATAGAAGGCAAAGAGTTGGAGGGGATTGCCAATGGATGGCAGTCGCAGTCCCATCCGCCCCTAAGGTTGATCCCCGGAGGGCTGAACTGGCCTGTAGAAATGGCACCGATCGTGTTTCCAAATCCGGTGCTGAACAGGTTGATCCCAAGCTGCTTGCTCTTGTTGCGATCAATGCTGGCAAACTTCACCTTGAGCAAAATCTGAGGCTCTGGTGCCGGCACATTAACGTTGAGCAGGTTCACAACCTTACCGGCAGTGGAAGCGATCGTCACAGCGCGTTCTGAGCTGTTGAGATTGTTGACCGTACCGCGGAGGAAGACCATTCCATTGTCAAGCGAAACCTTGACGCTCTGCCCTGGCAGTTCAGCCCGCAATTCGCGGCGGACGCCTTCGAGCTGATCCGTCGCGGAAAACGTGCTTGGGCGAACAGTGACATTGAAGAACTGACGACCACCGCTCTGATCCCAGACGATGAGGCTGGTCTCTCCCGCAGCTTTGCCGCTAAGCAAAATCTGAGTCGGGCTTACCGCCTGAGCCTGCGCGAAGTCACCCAATCCAACGACGATTCGCGTCACTGGTCGAGCAAGATCGAGCACAACAGACTTGCCAACCGCGAGGGAAAGGTCATTCGTGGAGTCCTGATTTGTGGTGCCCGACTGCGGCGCAACTGGCGCAGGGGTCTGGGCCGACATGACCGTTTCGGCACAGTACGCAAATGTCAAGGCACTAAGACAGGCAATGGCGATCCCAGTTGTTGCTTTCACTGTTTTCCCTCGGGAGCTGCAAATTTTTCTTCAGACTTGGTGGCGCCGTTGATGACCACGACCGAGAACATCTGTGGCGGTTTCTTTACAGGCGCCGGGCGTCCAGTCAATTTAGGCTTGGCCGTGGCAGGAGCATTCTGATCCACGAAAAGATTGGTCATGGCAGTTCCCTGCACCGGAGCTACCTTGGTATCCAGGGGATTGCGCAGCACCAGCTGAATGTGAGTTTCGTTACTCGCCAGGGCCATCACCTGCGCCTGCTCGGGAGTCACGAGAAGATTGACAACCTGCACCTGCTGCGGTTTGCCTTCTGCATCCTTTTGAATGTCCGTGCCGGCTGATAGCACTTCGATGTTCTGAAGCACCGTTCTAACCTGGGTGTTGTTGTTGCCGTTGCCTCCAGTGTTGGTTGGCGGGGTGCCCGAGATGAGGACATCGACTCGCATACCAGGAAGCACGAAGCCAGCCACACCCACCACCTGGTCGACCTTAACTGCGATCGCCCGCATGCCGTCGCGGATCGTTGCAGCCAGGCCGCCACCGGATCCCATCGGAGCTAACCGGTCGTCGACAATTGGCTCACCCGTGTACAAAGTCGAAGTGACGCCTCTGCCAATCGCATTCTTGGCATCAAGGATGGCGCCCTTCGGAACTGTACCCATAATCTGAATCGTGGTCAGGTCCTTGGCGGCCAACACGGTACCGATATGAAGGTCGGTAGCTGCAGCAACCACACGTGTGGAGGGAACCGGCTTTGACGCCGCAATGCGCATACCGACCAACCGGTAGACGAGCACGGAACACAGTGCTGCAACAACGAATGCGCTGAGGAGGATGGTTACCAGTCTTCGGTTCATCAGAGTCCTGTCTTCGTCAGGTGAGTTACCCTCGTCGAATCCCTGCTCTTATTACTCGCCATGGAACAGGAAACGTACAGGGCTTCACGCAGAGTTAGTAGTCCAAATGGTTAAGTACCATGCACGGGTGAATGCCGCTAGAGTATAGCACTATGCCTCTTTGCAAGTGCACTGATTTCGATGCCACCAAACCGAAGTACCTAGAAAGCCACTTGAAGCACCTTCATGTGTGTTCACGGGGCCCGAATGGTGCTTCACTATCCATGTATGACAGATATTTCGCGCTTTCCGTCGGTTCGTCAATGGTACGAAAGAGTAGTGAAATACAGAGTCGTTGTATCGACAAACTTCGTTGATATCTTTGCGGCTTTAACACAGACTCTGCCACGGGTGACTCGTTACCTAAATGACCTTGTAGAGTTAGTCCGCGTGTCGCATACTCCAGATGTGCACGTCAGTATTAGAGATAGAACCGAGCACGCGATCGTTTCATCTTGCAACAACTGACCTTCCTCCCCTGGCGTAACTCCAACGGACCCTCACTTAAGGGTCTGGCGGAGCAACTTTCACACTGCTCGAAAACCTGCTTCGCATGTAAAGTAGGAGCAGGCAGTCCAATCTGAGAGGGGTTCACGCGGCGAATGAGGTCTTCTCGCACGATCACCCTATTTACGATCCAACCTGAACCCCGAAGGGGACCATCTTCCTTTGTGGCGTCGGTTGTTGTGCATGGAGCGGCCATAGCAATGGTCGGCCTTGCTTTCATGTATGCTCCGCAGTTCAGGTTGCGGACTCCCGATGTGTACATGATGCAACACATTGACTTCAATATGCCCGCGCCACCAATTGAGCGAGCCGGTGGAAGCGGCAGCATGTACCCGGAATCTTCTTCGGCCGGCAGCGCAACGTCAGCACATGAAAAAATAGCGGCGCCGCCCTCGAGCCGCCTCCAGGTCAAGCTTCGGAAGCTGACCCCTCAAACTCTGATAGAGCCGGATGTTGACGTCGATAAAATGCTTCCGAAAGAGACCCCTGTCCCGGCCTTGATGTTGTGGTCCGGACATAAACCAAAGGTCAAGGTACTCACTCCGCCTCCTCCTCAGCCGCCCGCGACGGCCTTCTCCAAGCCTAAGCTCAGTTTTCCAAACAAAGAAGTTCACTTGTCTGATCTCAACATGGCGTCGACGACATTTCAATCGAAGGTCCCGATGCAATTGGCCAGCAATACATCGCCAGTCATTCTGCAAAGGCAAGTTCCATTGGAGCGCGTTCCGCAGTCATCCTCGGTTTCATCCATCGAACCCACACCGGCTGCTGTCTTGTCGGCGTCCGATCTTCACATGGCACAAGGCAGTGTGGTGCTGCCGGCTGCGAATCAGTCTGCTGCTGGAAACGAGCAAGGCGCCATGGGAACGGGACGAGCTGAAGCCTCAGTCCACCCAGGCAGTGGCGATTCTGGAAGTACGGGCTCGGAAAAAGGAGAAGGAAAGGGACAAGGCGCGTCCGGCGGTCGGCTTGCAGGCAATGGCAATGGTGCCGCACAGCCCGGGAACGGGAACGGCGCTGCAGGAAAGGGAGGCGCATCCGGCACTGGAGGCGGTCAAGGGCAGGGCCAAGGCCGTAATGCTGGTACTGGGTCTGGATCAAACCCAGGGACTGGTTCCGGCTCAGCAGGTGAGGGTTCCGTCGCTCGAATCACTTTGCCAAAGAATGGCCAGTTCGGCGTTGTGGTCGTGGGATCCACTTTGGATGAACAATTCCCCGAAACAGCGGAGATCTGGAAGGGACGGCTCGCCTACTCGGTGTATTTAAAGGTCGGGATGGCCAAGAGTTGGATTTTGCAGTATTCCGTTCCTCGCTCGGTTGACTCTGCAAATGCTGGCTCTGCGCGTCTCGAAGCTCCATGGCCGTTCTATATCGTGCGACCAAATCTGGACCTGAGCCAAGCGGATGCCGATGCCATCATGGTTCATGGATTTGTAAACGAGACGGGCCATTTTGAAGGGCTCGAGGTCGTCTTCCCGGTCGGATTTGCGCAGGAGCAACTTGTGCTCAGCTCTCTCCGGCAGTGGCAGTTCAGGCCTGGCACGCAAAATGGCCAAATCGCAAAATTGGAAGTGCTTGTGATCATCCCGGAAGACACGGAGTAACGAGCATCGCATCCGTTACCGATCGACGATGAGTTCTCTCGCTTAATCGGTAGTCGTTTGAACCCTGTGAACAAATCGATGTAGCGCCTTCTTGCCAACACCCATATCCTGGAGCGGCTCGCCCGTATTCAGGTCAACCGCATTCGAAGGAACGAACGCGAGTCCGACGCCGTCAGTTCCCCAGCGCGCAACTCTTGTCTGCACGGCAATGTAATCGTCGGGCCCTTCGCCATCGGTATTTGTCCGCTGCAAAGTCATCAGAATCATCGTGCCCGGATACCACCGCTCATCGGTGAGCAAATACAAGCCATTCGCGCTGATATCGCCAATATGAAACGCCTCCGGAGCTCCGCCCGTCCAGTAATATGCAACCAGCCCAGGAAGAGGATGCCGTTTGGCTCGGCGACGATCCGTGGAAAGCCAGCGCAGAAACCGAATGAACCATCCCGCGCTCTGCAATGCCTCCAGTTCGGCGTTTTCCTTCTCCACCAGGCGCTGATGGGCGATCTGCATCTCCATCTCGCGATCGACCGTCGGCGAGCTGGACGAATCTTCGCGTTCGCGCCCTGATTCGTAGGAGGATTCGTCGTGCGTTGAGATTGGTGCCAATGTCGGCCCCTTGGAAGATCCGTCAAGGCGGCGTTCCATTTCCTCGGCGACGCAGATTACCAATTGGTCGCCAGGCTGCGTTTGCGATGAGAATATCGTATGAGTCGCGACGACAAGTGCGCTTGTCGGCTGAGTTCGCAAGGGTTGGATGGCAGAATTTGGAAATGACTCGACAACCTGTATGACGCAACGGTCGTCATCCAGATAGATAAGATCGATCGGCGTGAGTCCTTGCGTTGCGGGAATGCCTCTGAATGGCATGAGCCAGAGGCCGTTGTCCGCTTTCACAGACAGGCTCTCCATCAGCACATTTAACTGCTTGATGGGGCTGTCCATGACCGCCACACCTAAGCTCAGGAAACTCTCCCTTGTTTGGTTGTACACACAGTATTTCTGGGCTTCCATGTTCTGCGACTCTTCTGGAGGCTGCCTCGCTGAAGAGCGAACCGAGTGTAATCGTGAGGTCGATTCAAACTTCATACGGGCCCTTCGATGCAGCTCTCTCTGCTGCGTCTAAAATTTCGTGGACGAGTTCCGGTCAATCGACGAAACAGAGACGATCGCACGAAGAGGAAGAACCGTCAAAACTTAAGGTCCCCAAAGAACAGAAGGACCAGCACACGCGTCACTGGCACCCGACGTGTTCTGTCAAACAGGAAGCGCGGGAGGCTGCGTGGATATACTCATTTCCACGTACACCACCCGCCCTTCAAAGCCTGATCCGGTTACTTAACCCGTGTGCGACGCCGCTGAATCAGAATGACCAGCACGATGACAAAGAGCACGCCGGAAACAACCCGGATAATCGTGGTACTGTCCATGTCGACTCTCCCTTCATTAAATGGTTGAAGAACGTTTTGAACTTAGTGGCCAAAAAAAGTTTTGAACGAATCTGCCATCACAAGAACGGCAGGACCGAGCACCACCAGAAAGAGCGAGGGGAAAATAAACAAGACCAGCGGAAACAAAAGCTTCACGGAGAGCTTCGCCGCCTTCTCCTCAATCTCCTGGACGCGCTTCGTTCTGAGCGTGTCGGAATGAACTCGGAGTGTTTTGCCCACGCTTGTACCAAATTGTTCGGCCTGCACAAGCATGGAGACAAGGTTCCGTATCACATCAACATCCGTACGTTCCGCCAAATGTTTCCAGGCGTCAGAGCGTGCCCGACCGGCGCGCTGCTCTAACGCAACAATGCCAAGTTCGTCGCTGAGCTCTGGTTGCGCCTTTTCCAATTCCTGCGCGGTTCGAGCGACCGCCTGGTCTAGGCTGAGTCCGGCCTCGATACAGATCACCAGCAGATCGAGAACATCCGGAAGCCCCCGCTTCAATGCCGCCTGCCGCGTGGCAATCCGCCGGCCCAACCAGAAATCCGGCGCGAGAAATCCTCCGCCGAGTGCAACTGCATAGACAAAGAAGGGGCTGAAATTTGCGGCGCCAGTTACAAGCGCGAGCAAAGCCAGCAAGATCGGAACGAGAACCTTGGCGCCATAAAACAGCTTGACGGTGCCTTCGTTGCGGTAGCCTGCGCGTATCAGGCGTTGTTGAACAACGGAAATTTCGGCCTGGCTTCTGGGCAGGATCTTTTCAAAGTGCTCAACTACGCCGCCGATCACATGGCGAGTCTCTTCAATGGTCGTAGAAATAGATCTTTTGTTTGCGCGCGGATAGAGCGCCGAGGAAATGCGCTCCTGGATCCTGTCGCGGTAGAAGATGAGCAGGCCACCGCTGGCGATGAGCAGGAAAGCGACCAGAAATGAAATGACTGCAAATGCCATAAGTCCTCGTTAAACGTCCATGTTGACGATCTTGCGGATGATTAGACCACCGATTACGATCATGCCGCTCGCGGCGTAAAGGAGCTTGATGCCAAGTTCCTTCTTCCAGAGGTTGCTCATCAGATCGGGATTGACCATATATAACAAAAGACCCAGCACCACGGGAAGGAGCGTAAGGATCCATCCCGTTAGTCGTCCTTGCGCGGTGTGTGTCATAACCTGCCGCTTCAAGCGGAATCTTTCGCGGATCACAGTCGATGTTTTCTCAAGAACTTCGGCCAGGTTGCCGCCGCTTTCTCTCTGAATCAGAATGGCGGTGCACACAATCTTTACGTCCTGTAACGGAACCCTCGTGACAAGATTGTCGAGCGCGGATTTCAATTCCAGACCATAATTCATCTCGTCAAATGCAAGTCGGAACTCTCCGCCAACAGGTTCAGGGCATTCTCGCGAAACCAGGCCCATTGCGGCGTTCAGGCTGTGTCCAACCCGAAGCGCGCTGACGATAAGTTCGAGAGCTTCCGGCAGCCCTTGTTCAAACTTGTTCATGCGCGCAAGGCGCATCCTGAATACATAGAAAAGTGGTGCGCCCCCGGTGACAAGTCCCACGATGATTCCGAGAGGATGATTACGCCTGTTCGGTAATAGACCAGATAGCCGGGAATAACGAAACAAACGCTGCAAATAAGGATGAGCCCGCCGACCGTCCACTTGACATTGGCTTGAAACAGCAGGCGCCGGAGACGGGGAGCCAACTCGATTTTTGCCAGCCACCGATCCAGCCAGGGAATGGAACTCATCAGCTCGTTCTTGCGAACGTCGACGATGAGGTCGGCCATCTCGGGCTTGCCGACTGCGATCGCGGACTCGAGCCTCGTCATGAGCACGCGCCCCTGCTCAGAAGCCCCAGACCCACTTGCCACCAACAGCAGGGCGAGAACCCCGAACACTCCCAAAAATACGAGAATCGCAATCAATAACATGTGAAAACCCCCTTGCTCCGCTCTTAGCTCACTTCAGTTACTTTCTCGAACAGACTCGGCGGCAGGAAGATGCCGGAGGTGCGGAGCTGATCAAGAAATTTTGGCCGGATGCGGCTTGGCTGGAAGACACCCTGCACCCTTCCGTTGGGTCCGATTCCCTTCTTTTGGAAAGAGAAGATCTCCTGCATACTGATCACGTTCTCTTCCATGCCGGTGATCTCGTGGATGCTTACCGCTTTGCGCGAACCGTCGCTCATACGCGAGCACTGAACAACGATCGTTAACGCGGATGCGATCTGCTGCCGCACTGTCTTTTCCGGCAGGTTCAAATTGCTCATCGCAACCATGGATTCCAAACGGGTCAACGCATCACGCGCAGTATTCGCGTGGACAGTCGTCATCGATCCTTCGTGACCCGTATTCATGGCCTGAAGCATGTCAAAAGCTTCCTCGCCGCGGACCTCGCCAATGACGATGCGATCGGGGCGCATACGAAGGCTGTTAATGAGCAACTGCCTCTGCCGGATGGCTCCTTGCCCTTCCACGTTCGGCGGGCGAGTTTCAAGGCGCACGATGTTTTCCTGTGCCAACTGCAATTCGGCCGCGTCTTCGATCGTGATGACCCGCTCGTTCTGCGGGATGTACTGCGAGAGAATGTTCAAGAACGTCGTTTTGCCGGCGCCCGTTCCACCCGAGATGAGAATACTGAGCCGCGCGCGCACAGCAGCGGAAAGCAACTCCATCATCTCAGCCGAGATGCTCTTCAACTGCACAAGCTGATTTGCGGCCAGCGGGCCCGTTCCGAAACGGCGGATGGATAGCGAGGGCCCATCCAGCGCCAGCGGCGGAATGATGGCATTCACACGGGATCCGTCAGGCAAACGCGCATCGACCATCGGCGAAGACTCATCCACTCTGCGGCCGACGCGCGAAACAATGCGGTCGATGATCTGCAGAAGGTGACGATCGTCGCGGAACGATGCGTCCGCCCGCGTAAGAAGACCACCTTTTTCAATGAATACGTGGTCTTTGTCATTGACCAGGATGTCGGAGATCTTCTGGTCCTTGAGCAAGGGCTCAAGCGGACCGAGACCGAAGACTTCATCCAGAAGATCCGTCTGGATTTTCTCCTGTTCATCAAAGCTTAGCGGAACCCTGCGGTCGCTAATAATTTCGTTGATGATGCTCGAAACCGCCTGGCGCGCTTGACTGGAATTGATACGCGACAGTTTTTCCAGATCCAGCTTGGAGAGCAGGGTCCGGTGCACTTCCGCTTTAAAGTTCTCCAAATTCATCGATTCCACGTTGCGCCATCCTCAAAAGCAAATTCGTCAAATTCGGGGAGTTACTTGAAAAGGCTAAAGCCTTTCCGCTTCTCCGGCTTGGGCTCCATGCCGCAAGCCGCTCGTGCCATGTCCTGAAGTACTCTTGCAATATTCGAATCGTCCAGTGCCAGCGGGATGGCCTCGTTCTGCATCCTGCGGACGTTATAGTAGTCACTCGGAATCTTCCACGAGATCGGCCTTGTCAGCGCCTTCTCAATGTGTTCCTCATCGACTCCCATCGAACTCTTTACATAGCGATTCAACACAATCTCAAGCTTGGGCGTACCAGCCTTGAAAAACTCCGAAATCAAACGGTGCGAATTGCGCAGTTCCGGAATTCCCGCCTGCATGATCAGATAGGCCGTATCGGCCTGTTCAAACCAGCGCGCATCGCTTAAGTCGAATCGCGACCCTGCATCGATAATCACATAACCGAAGTCCTGGCGCGCAACTGTCAACAGCTTTTCAATCGCTTCGTTGCTGGCCTGCACGTGAGGAAATCTCCCCGGAGCGGCAAGTACCGGCAGACCCGAATTATGGGTCGTCAACAGCTTCGAAAAGAAGTTGGAGTCCATTCGGTCCGCACTCTGAATCGCATCTGCCGTTGAGAATTGCGTCGTAAGTCCAAGACTCAGAGCAGCATCACCAAGAGGCAGGTCGAGATCGATCAAAACGGCGCTCTGCTGACACTCCTGCACCAGGGCGACGGCAAAATTGCAGGCCACCGTCGTTACTCCGGAGCCCCCCTTGCCGCCGAGGAACACGAGCAGCTTTCCACCCGTCTTCTTCGGGGCACGCCCCCCCTGTCGCCGGGCGCCTGCACGACTCAAGGCCTCAGCAAGAGCACCCGCATCAATCGGATCGGCAAGAAACTCGCGTGCACCTGCTCGCATTGAGCGAACCATCAAGGTTGGTTCAATGCGAGCGGTATAGACCATTACGGTTGTCGTGCTATTTGAAGCAACGTACTCTACCAGTTCAAGGGCATATTCGACGTCCGATTCCAAATCGATGATGATTGCGTCGAAGCCCTTTTCTCCGAGCATTCTAGGCATTTCTTTCAGCGTCGGCGGATAGGATGAGTACTCTCTAACTATGGCAGCATGCGAAACACCGAGAGCGCTCGCCATCGTTCTGCGGCGCTGCTCATTGGGGCAGATTAGAGCAATGGACAATACATTGCTGCTGAGGGGATCAGAGTTATTCGAATTATCGATCACAAAATCAAAGCTCCCTAGTTCTTGTGCCAGAGTCGCGATTCAACCGAGTTCGGGGCGTTGTCTGCATACTCTAGTCTGTACCTACCCAAGTTCTCAACGAGAAAAGAAGGAAATGAGAGTACCAATAGCTATTGCCGGAGCGTAAGGCATCTTACGCGCCTTTGGGTTTGAAAGCACAAGGTCAGGAGGTGGACGCAAACCGCGCTTCTTCCAGCCAAATACAAGATCGCCCGCACCGGTGAACATTTCGCCCAGAAACCCTCCAAAAATTGCCCAGCCGAGAGCCATGATTCCACCCACAACACCAATTACCACAAGTGCAAACAACAACTGTTGCCACCAAATCCAGGCGCCAATTGCGGCGCAAAGCTTTACATCCCCCATCCCCATGCCGCCCATCCAGCAAAGGATTCCGTAAATCACAGCCCCCATCGTCATCCCGCCAAGGCTCTGACCGAAACCATGCCATCCGGCAAACCAGCTGGAAACCACTATCCCCGCAAGTAAGAACGGCAAAACAAGCCAGTTAGGGATACGCCGGCTCTTGAGATCTGTAAAGGTCGCCACAGCGAGGACAATCAGCGTCGGCCACCAGGCGATCCAATGCAAACCTGTCCTCCTCCTATCCCGGTCAAATCTGGTGTGACAGTTAGTGCAATTCTCCCTCCGTTTTGCCGTCTGTCAAGACCGGCTGAATTCAATGCGTTACGGGGGAGGTATCGAAGCAAGTGTACACGTAAGTCCATGTACCGGGTATCAGTGTCCTATGAGGGGTACACACCGGAGTAATGCCCCAAAAGATCATGGAGCACAAAGTTAGTCAAAACTGGCTAGCAGGGGCTGTTTCATTCAACTATCTCCATTGAAGAGCCAGTCTTGGGTGAGTTATGGCTGTTTAAGAGCAGAATTGACCAGATTGCCACCAGTTCTTTTCGATCGGGTTAGCGAAGTGAAAAGGCAAATTCAAACTGCGTTTCAGTCGTCGCGGAGGCCACCGACGACTACAAGCCGGTCACAATCGGCGATTTCCTGGACGGGAATGATGCAAGTATAGCTGGTTGCGATCCTAAAGAGCCTCGTTGCACTCAATACTCGCAGAGTTTCAGCGGGCCAGCTTGACACTATTGTTGGATTGATCTTGCCTTCCCAGTGCAACTCACTGCGACCTTATTAATAGGCTCGCGCTGGCAGGCCCATGCAACTCAGTCATTCGCCACAATCTGCATGATGTGGGCTCATCGTTTCCGACTGCAGTTCTCAAATGCCCAGAGTGGGGTAACTTATTGACTTCAAACTTGCGCCGCCAACGCCGGACTGCCTTTCGCATGTTGTATCCTTCTGTCATGTCGAGGCGCGTGGCGGTTCTCTTCTTGTCTTTGGCCGTCGCACAGGTAACTGCTCCGCTTCTCGGGCAGGACGCGACCGACTTACCGAGTTCACCGAAGGCACCTTCGACTTCTCTTCGGCCGGCTGCGAGGCCCGCTTCATCGACCGCGCAGGTTGAGGCCGATCGAACTCCGGTTTCCACTCCGCAGCCGCAGATTGTTGTCAACAGCCCGCCAGCTCAAGCGGCACCGTGGACCTGGCATGATCGGGTGCTCTGGGGAGCGGACATCATTCTCGTCGTCTTGGGCTACATCGGGGTGATGCTCGCGCTCCGTACGCTCAAGAACATACAAAAGCAGACAGAATTTGGAGTAGCCGCCGCGCAGGCGGCCCTGCAATGCGCCAATGCCGCACTCGAGAGCTCTCAAGCCATCGTGGATTCAGGAAGACCCTGGATCGTGATTTCGGTTGAGCCCTTCATGACCGTTGAGAACGGCTTTAAGATCATGGCAACAAATCGCGGACGCACGCCGGCAAGAATTACGGCGAAAGCGGACTGCGCAAAGATCGCAGTTGACGAAACTCAACTGCCCGCCACGCCCGATTACGGTGTGGGAAAATCCAGCACCCCATTCGAGCCCATCATATTGCTTCCAGGCGAGTCTGCGGGAATCAGGCCATTCCGCCGGTCAGACGTTCGCCCACTTTGCGCCTCTGACGACCAATTCAAGCACGTTGAGAAGTGGGAGGAGAAGCTTTTCATCTACGGGCGCGTTACCTATAGAGACCTCATCTCCCCGCTCGATCAGCCCGATCATGAAACCGCCTGGTGCTGCTGGTACGCCTACGGTGAGAAGGACGCCCTCGTGATCGCAGGCCCACCCGAATACAACAAACACATATAGCTCATCTCTGCCTTGAAGACAGTCTGTGATTCCGCCTCGCCATTTGAAGGTACAGTGTGCCTCGGAGTTCAGCCCCTCCTGAATCCATAGCCGAAAGAGAACACAGCCGCACCTTGCTACACTTCTCCTTTGGCTTCCCTCCGGGCCATCCCATCTTCCAATGATCCAGATCTGCAGGAGAAATAATGCCAGTTGTTGAACTCGCGGGAGTGACCAAAGCCTACGAGAGCAAGGTCGCGGTCCGTGACCTGAGCCTTTCCATCGATGCGGGCCAGATGTTTGGGCTCCTGGGCCCCAACGGAGCAGGCAAAACCAGCTCCATCCGCATGATGATGGGCATCACCATTCCGGACACCGGCAGCATCAGCCTTTTCGGGAAGCCCTTTGAACGCGAGAGCCTGCAGCGCGTCGGCTACCTCCCCGAAGAACGCGGCCTCTATAAAAAAATGAAGGTCCTGCAGCAGCTTGTCTTCTTTGGCGAACTGCACGGCCTCACGGCCGCCGAAGCGCGCAAACGCGCCACAGACTGGGCCAAACGTCTCGACATCGACGAGTCTCTAGGCAAGAAGACCGAAGAGCTATCCAAAGGCATGCAGCAGAAGATCCAGTTCATCGGAGCTCTGTTGCACGATCCAGGCCTGATCGTGATGGACGAGCCTTTCAGTGGCCTCGACCCGGTCAATGCCAAATTGCTCGAACAGGTTCTGATCGAACTCAAAGACCAGGGCAAGGCCATCCTGTTTTCAACGCATCGCATGGACCAGGTCGAAAAGCTCTGCGACTCAATCTGCCTCATCAACAAAGGCGAAGCCGTGCTGGCTGGCCGCGTGCGCGAGATCAAGTCCCGATACGAGCGCAATCACCTGATCGTTGAGTTCGAAGGCAGCGCGGACTTCCTCAAAAGCCCCGAAATCGCCGAAGCAAAAAACTTCTCCGGCCACGCGGAGATTCGCCTGAAAGAACACGGCGACGCGCAAAAACTCCTGCGAGAGGCATCCGCAGGGGCCCGAATCTATCGATTCGAACTAGTAGAGCCCTCGCTCGAAGAGATCTTCATTCAGACCGTTGGAGGCAAGGCCGATGCGTAACATGTTGCTTATCGCCAAACGTGAGTACCTTGAGCAGGTACGCGGCCGAGCCTTCAAAATGACAACGATAGGCGTGCCTGCGATCTTCGGGCTCATCATCTTTGTTGGATACATCTCCAGCCTCGGCCTCGGCTCGGGCAAGCACCTGGCAGTCGCTTCTTCCGATCTGGCGCTGGCCAATGAAATTCGCGCACAAATCATCGGAGATAAAGATGCGAAGGCGCGGGTAGATGTAATTGCCCCCGCAACTTCCGCGGACAGGGCGAATCTTGTAAGCCAGGTTAAGGCCAAGTCCATCGACGGGCTCCTTTGGGTTGACACTCCGCATGGGATGGCGCCCACCGCTACCTATACCTCGCCCTCGTCCGGCGACTTCGTCACCACAGGACGTATCAAATCCGCAGTCAATCACGCTCTGCTCGATGCGCGGCTGACCGGCGGCGGAATGAATCATGCCGATGCAGATGCCCTCGTGGACGGCGTTTCGCTTAAAACCTACCAGGTGAAAAAGGACGGCAGCGTCGTCAAAAGTAATGCCGAAGCATCCTTCTGGAAAGGCTACGTCATGGCCATCCTCCTCTCCATGACGACCATGATCTACGGCATGAACGTGGCCCGCTCCATCATCCAGGAGAAGACATCGCGCATCTTCGAAGTGATGCTCTCCATCGCACGCCCTGGAGACATGCTCGCGGGCAAGCTGATCGGCGTGGGCGCCGTCGGTCTGACACAGATCGCCATCTGGCTCATCACCGGCGCCATCATTCTGTTCTCCCCATTCGCCGCCGCAATGCTGACCGGCGACCTCGCCGTTCACGTCTCGTGGACTGAGGCCGTTCTCTTCCCCGTGTACTTTCTCCTGGGCTACCTGCTTTACAGCTCTCTCTTTGCGGGCCTCGCTGCCACCTGCGAAACCGAGCAGGAACTCCAGATGTACATGCCTCTCGCCGCTGCTCCCACATGGCTCAGCTTTTCGCTCATCCTTCTGGTCATCAACGACTCCAATTCCTTCTGGTCCGTCGCGGCGTCGTTCTTTCCGCCCACTGCGCCCGTCATTATGTTCCTGCGCATGGCCTCGCAGATTCCACCGGCTTGGCAGTTCGCCGTATCGATCGCACTTTTGCTACTCAGTATCTGGGCCGTTCTATGGATCTCCACTCGCCTCTACCGCGTCGGAATCCTGATGTATGGCAAACGCGCGACCTTGCCCGAACTCCTCCGCTGGCTGCGATACTCCTGAGCGAGCCGAACAATCTGCTTTTCAGTGATTGCACTAAAATCACCTAAGTGACCGTCGAAGCCAGCCCCAGATTCACACTCATCCAGCGTCTTGTGCTGGCGGTGGTCCCGCCCGTCGTATCGGCGCTGGTCTGGATCTGCCGGTCTGACCTGGCGCTTCGAAGTCATCGCCGAAGACGGCGTCATACCTGTCCTCTATGGACAAAGACCCGGGCCGGAAATCTACTGCTTCTGGCATCAATGTGTCCTGCCCTGCACGGTGTATTTCCGAAAGTCGCTCGCAGTCATCCTCATCAGCCGCAGCTTCGATGGCGAACTCATCACGCGCATCCTTTTGAAGTTTGGATTCGGGGCCGTGCGCGGATCCAGTTCCCGTGGCGCGCGCGAGGGCCTGCTTGGTTTGAAGAGAATCATCGAAAACGGAAGGACCGCGATCTTCACGGCCGACGGTCCGCGGGGCCCGATCTACCAAACGAAAATGGGCCCCATCAAGCTCGCCCAATCGACTGGCGCTCCCATCGGCGCCTTTCATCTGGAACCGGAGCACGCCTGGACAATCAACTCATGGGACCGCTTTCTGGTGCCGAAGCCCTTCACACGCATCGTCGTAAGCTGGGCGCAGTGGACCCACGTCCCCGCCGACCTTGCTGCCGATCAATTTGAGACCAAGCGCGAAGAACTGAATGCAGCCATCGAGCGCGCGCGTCTCCGGGCGCTGGCGCATTTTGGGAAGTCTGCCCAATGAGTGGCCTCCGCGTTGCCGACTTTGATTTCGATTTACCCGCCGAGTTGATTGCGCAGCAACCGCCGGAGCAGCGTGGACAGAGCCGCATGCTCGTGATGGATCGTGCATCGGGCGAATTGCGCGACAGCCAGTTCGCCGACTTCCCTGCCCTTCTCCACCCCGGCGATCTGCTCGTGCTCAACGACAGTCGCGTGATCCCCGCTCGCCTCTACGCACGCCGAACCCTGCGCCGCGAACGCGAAAAGCCCACCGGCCGAATCGAAGTCATGCTCACCGAGCCCGCCGGAGACAATCTCTGGCGCGCGCTCGTTCGCCCCGGACGAAAAGTTGCCATCGGCGAACGCCTCGTGTTCCCTGCTCCCGACGGCGCCATTGCTGCTCGAAGCCGAAGTCCTCGAGCGCGGACAGTTCGGCGACCGGCTGCTCGAGTTCGCCCCTGTCGACGATTTCTTCGCTATCCTCGATCGCATCGGACATATGCCACTGCCGCCCTATATTCATCGCGATGACGCGGACGCTGATCGTGAGCGATACCAGACCGTCTTCGCCCAGCAGCGGGGATCGGTAGCGGCGCCCACTGCCGGCCTGCACTTTACACCGCAGGTGCTCGACAAGATTTCCGCGAACGGCGTAGAAGTCGCCCGCGTGACGCTGCACGTAGGTCTGGGAACATTTGCACCGCTCCGAGTCGATAACGTCGAAGAAGTAAAGCTGCATCGCGAACGCTACACGTTACCGGCCTCGACTGCCGACGCCATCAATCGCGCTCGCAATGAAAGCCGCCGCATCGTTGCAGTCGGCACCACGGTGGTTCGTACCCTTGAAGCGGCAGCCCTCAGAGCAGCTGGTGGCGCCCTTCAGCCTCACTCCGGCGAGACGGATATCTTCATTTCTCCCGGATTCGAATTTCAGGTTGCCGGCGCGCTGCTCACGAATTTTCATCTCCCTCAGTCAAGCCTCCTGATGCTGGTCAGCGCCTTCGCAGGGCGGGAGCGCGTTATTGACTGCCTATCGCCATGCGATACAGGCTCGCTATCGTTTTTTCAGCTATGGAGACTGCATGTTTCTCGCCTGATTTGCATCCAAACCTATGCATTGATTGATATCTGAAACCAGCCAAACCGAGGCCGCAACGCAGGACACTCGCGGCGCTTACTCAAACCCATGGAATACGATAGACTTGCGGCGGATGCGATGAGAGCATTGCGAGTCTTCCACCAACTGAATCTGATAAGCAAGCAATCGACGGGCCACAGCTTTTCTAACTTTCCCGAATAAAGGATGTTTTCTTAAATGACAGGAAGCAGCAACCCCATCCTCGTTACCGGCGGCTCCGGGTTTATCGGTTCCAACTTCGTGCTTGCGATGGATCGAGACCGTCGGCACTCCCGTTGTCAATCTCGATCTGCTCACCTACGCCGGCAATCCGGCGAATCTTCTCGCTCTCGAATCGGACCCTCGCTACCAACTCGCGCATGGAGATATCTGCGATCCGGAGTTTGTCGCCGCCGTCCTCAGAGAGCATCGTCCCCGGGCCATCGTTCACTTCGCCGCAGAGAGCCACGTCGATCGCTCCATCGCCGATCCGGGCGCCTTCATCCGTACCAACGTGCAGGGCACCTACGTCCTGCTCGAGCAGGCCAAGAAGTATTGGCTGGCTCTCGATGAAGCCGACAAAGACGCCTTCCGCTTTTTGCACGTCTCCACCGACGAAGTCTACGGAACACTGGGCCCGAATGATCCGGCGTTTTCAGAGACCACTCCGTACGCGCCAAACAGCCCTTACGCAGCATCAAAGGCGGCATCCGATCACTTGGCCCGCGCCTACTTCCACACCTACAAGTTGCCCATTGTTACCACCAACTGCTCCAACAACTATGGACCGTTTCAATTTCCTGAGAAGCTGATCCCACTGATGATCTTGAATGCACTCGAAGGCAAGCCTCTGCCGGTTTACGGCGACGGAAAGAACGTGCGCGACTGGTTATTCGTCGACGATCATTGTTCGGCAATACGTTCTGTCCTTGAACGCGGTCAACTTGGAGAGACCTACAACATCGGCGGCAACAGCGAACGCAACAATCTCGATGTGGTGGAAACAATTTGCGATCTCGTCGACGAGTTCCGTCCAGACTCCACGATTGGCCCACGACGCAAGCTCATCACTTTTGTCGCCGACCGCCCGGGACACGACCGTCGCTACGCCATCGACGCCTCCAAGATCGACCGCGAACTCGGTTGGCGCCCCGCCATTCAATTCGAAGAGGGCCTGCGCAAAACCGTCGCGTGGTATCTCGAACACTCATCCTGGGTTGAGAACGTGCGCACGGGCGCATACCTCGTTTGGATTCGGCAGAACTATGAAGAGAGGATTCCACAATGAAGGGAATCATTCTGGCGGGCGGCTCAGGCACCCGGCTTTACCCCGTCACCCATGTAGTTTCAAAGCAGCTTCTGCCGGTGTACGACAAGCCCATGATCTACTACCCGCTCAGCACACTCATGCTCGGCGGCCTGCGCGACATACTCATCATCTCCACGCCGCAGGATACGGCGCGATTCGCAGAGCTCCTCGGGGATGGAAAGCGCTGGGGCATCAACTTGAGCTATGCCGTCCAGCCAAGTCCTGACGGCCTCGCGCAAGCCTTCACCATCGGGCAGGATTTCATCGGCGGCGATACCAGTGCGCTCATCCTCGGCGACAACATCTTCTACGGCCAATCGTTTTCCACCGAGTTGCAGCGCGCGGCAGCATTGAAGAGCGGTGCGCTCGTCTTCGCATATCCAGTCCACGACCCCGAGCGTTATGGCGTTGTGGAATTCGACAAGACCGGCCACGCGATCAGCATCGAAGAGAAACCAGCGGCTCCCAAATCGCGCTACGCCGTAACCGGCCTCTACTTCTACGACAGCGATGTTGTGAAGCTCGCCGCATCGCTAAAGCCATCGGCGCGCGGTGAACTCGAAATCACCGATCTGAACAGGCTCTATCTCAACGCCGGCAAGCTCAAAGTGCAGGTGATGAGCCGAGGCATGGCGTGGCTCGACACCGGTACGCACGATTCGCTCTTCGAAGCGGGACTCTACATCCAGACCATCGAGCGGCGCCAGGGATTGATGATTGCCTGCCCTGAAGAGATCGCCTATCGATTCGGCTATATCGATGCCGATCAACTAGAGGCGCTCGCTCATCCCGTACGTAAGAGCGGTTACGGACAATATTTGCTGACGCTGCGCAACGAACAGCATTTCCCCGCGGGGACGAACGACCTATGAAGATTGAAGAAACGTCGCTTCCCGGCGTGCTTCTGCTTACTCCCAAAATCCACTCGGACAATCGTGGCGCATTTTGGGAGACGTGGAATCAGAAGACGGCAGCGGACTCAGGTCTCCCCACGACCTGGGTGCAGGATAATTTCTCCGTCTCCCAAAAAAAAGTCATTCGCGGAATTCATTACCAGGTCATCCAGCCTCAGGGAAAACTCGTCCGAGTCACTCACGGCGCAGTGCTCGATGTGGCAGTCGATCTTCGCCGCAGCTCTCCGACATTTGGAAAATACTTCGCAGCGGAACTGACCGGAGAGAATGCCCGGATGCTGTGGATCCCGGTCGGCTTCGGCCACGGATTTCTCGTGCTCAGCGAAACCGCCGGTTTTGCCTATAAGGTCACAGACTCCTATTGCCCTGCCGGCGAAAGGACAATTGTTTGGAACGATCCAGACATCGCAATCCCCTGGCCTGTTGCATCCGAAGATGCCATCGTGTCCGATAAAGATCGCCAGGGCGCAACCCTCCGGCAAGCCGAGGTCTTTCCTTGAGCATCTGGCCGCGCGTTCTCATCACCGGGGCGGGCGGACAAGTCGGCCGCGAGTTGGTGCGCTGCTTCTCCGGCAATGCAGAAGTGATTGCATGCGACCGAAACACCCTCGATCTCTCTTCGCCCGATCAGATTCGCCGCAAGGTCCGCGAGTCCGCCCCCGACATCATCCTCAACGCGGGAGCCTACACGGCCGTTGATCGCGCAGAAACCGAGAGAGATCTCGCGTTGGCCATCAATGCGCAGGCTCCCGGCATCCTTGCCGAAGAGGCGCAGCGTGCAGCCGCTCTCCTCGTCCACTACTCCACCGACTACGTCTTCGACGGCTCCAAGACCGGCCCATGGACCGAAACGGATTCGACCAACCCCCTGAATTTCTACGGCACCAGCAAGCTGGCCGGCGAAGAAGCGATTCGCCGGGTAGGCGGCCGTTCGCTCATCTTTCGGACAAGCTGGGTATATGGCCCCGAAGGCAAAAACTTCGTGCTCACGATGCTCCGCCTCGGCCGTGAGCGCGAAAGCCTAAACGTCGTCGATGACCAGATCGGTGCGCCAACAAGTTCCGATCGAGCTCGCCAGCAGCCACCTTCCAAATCACCACCGGCATCCTCGATGGCCAATTCGGCGCGCCAGACCAATGGGCGGGCTTGTACAACATGACGTGCGCCGGATCCGTCTCGTGGTGCGGCTTTGCCCGAGCCATCTTCCAGCGCGCGCCGCAGTTGCTCAACGGAAAATCGCCCACGGTAAACCCGATCCCATCCACCGAGTTCCCCACCCCGGCCAAACGTCCGCTCAATTCCGTGCTCTCGAATCAGAAGCTCTATGACACGTTCGGACTGCGCCTCGCTCCCTGGGAATCCGCGCTCGACATCGTGTTAAGCGCCATCGCCGCGCAACCCAGCCAGGCCTGAGACTCGAGTTCCAATCGCACAGTACCACGGAGTATTCTCCACACCCGACTCTCCTTCCCGCGCGCGCTTCCTCGACGGGTAGTGTAGAGCGTATGGATTCTACCTCCGCCCAGAACCCAAGTGTTCCAGAATCAGCTTCGATCGCGACCGGCGGCGCATTCAAACGAGCCTTCAATCGCATCTTCACCCGCCATCTGATGAACATGGCGGTGCTGATGACCTTGCCCGTGCTATTTACGACTTCTCTCAACCCCTCGAGAGAATCGCTGCGTGATCCCGACATCTGGTGGCACCTGGCAAACGCCAGAACCCTGTGCACAACACATCACTTCATGCACAGCGTGCCCAACTCGTTCACCGTTGCCGGCGAGCGATGGGTAAATCCCGAGTGGCTTGCGGAGCTCCCGTATTGGTTCAGTTATCAGGCCCTCGGGCTCAGGGGAATCTATCTCCTCGAGTGGCTCGTATTTTCCGGCAACATCCTCTTTTTTTACTGGCGAAGCCAATGGCGAGCCAATCACGCGGGGGCCGCATTCTGGGCAGCCGCATTGGGCTTCATCCTCATCTCGGTAAACGCAGGCCCTCGCACCATAGCCATCGCGTACCTCGCAATGTCGTCGGAACTGGCCATTCTTGAAGCCGCCGAGCGCGGCAAATCACGCTTGTTATGGCTCCTTCCCCCGCTCTTTTGCCTCTGGGTCAACCTGCACGGCAGTTGGCTCATCGGGCTCGGACTCTTCGGGCTGTATATCCTTTGCGGCCTGTTCCGATTCAACAAGGGGGTACTCGGATCAGGAAGCCTTTTCCCCCGCGTACCGAAACCGTTTGCTTGGCGTCTTCGCTTGCCAGCGTTCTCGCCCTGATTGTCAATCCCTACGGTTGGCGCCTCGTGTGGAACCCGATCGACATGATGTTCAACCAGAAGCTGAACATTGCCAATGTGTCGGAGTGGCATCCACTCGACCTCAGCTCATTCGCCGGTGCGGCCGCTGCCGCTGCCATCTGCCTCATGGTGGTTGCCAATTGCCTCAAGGGCCGCAAGTGGAAAATCTACGAACTGGCCTTCATCTTCTTCGCCTGGTACGCCGCGCTCGACCACATGCGCTTCCTCTTCATGGCCGCCGTACTTACAACGCCGTTCCTGGCCATCGACATCATGCGCGGCTTCTCGCTCGAATCCGATTCGAAAACCATTCCCGCAATGAATGCTCTGATGGTTGCCGGCGCAGCATGCGTCATTGCGTTTATCTTCCCCTCCGAAACCATCCTCCAGAAGAAGCTCGGCACGTTCTTCCCCCTGGAATCCATCTCCGCCATCCAGCCTTCGTGGCGAACCTTTAACTCCGACCTCATCGGCGGCATGATGGCCTTTCAATCCAAGCCAAGCTTCATCGATTCCCGATTTGACGTCTTCGAGCACCACGGGGAATTGCAAGCCTATTTGGGTGTCATGTACGTCGTGAAGCCCCTCGAGCTCCTCGACCAATATCGGATAGATCACGTTATCCTCGTAGAAAACATGCCTGCTTCCTACCTTCTCTCGCACACCCCCGGCTGGAAAATCGTCAAACGCGAAGACTCCATTGATGGCACCTATGTGACCTTTGCCAGAACCACCGATTCGGGAACGAGTGCGAACTCCAGTCCGCCGCCGCAATGAGCAGAAAGGGTAGCCAAACCCAACAGCCTCTTATCCTTCCTATGGAAAACCTGAGGCTGGACAACCCCCACCTGTGACCTGAATCACATTAAGAGCCCTTATGACCGTGAAACCATGGTCTTGATTACTCGCTTCCCCGCTGGTTGAGCGCGGATATTTGGAGAACTTGGTGAACTTCGACTCTTCTGCCTTTGTTGCCGAACAGGAACTGATTGATGCCTTCGCGACCCGGTCTACGCAGATGACCTGCACGGAAGAGCGCGTTCTGTTCAAACAGGGAGAGTCACCAGCAGGGTTGTTTATCGTTCGTAGGGGACGGGCCAACCTGACCATGCAATCCCCCACGGGTGGCGTAGTCATGTCGATTACCGCCTTCCCCGGGTCGCTTTTGGGACTTCCTGCCCTGGTCGGAAATGAGCCCTACACGATGACCGCCACAGCCTATAAATCCGCCGAGCTTGGCTTCGTCACCCGCGAAGATTTCTCCAGCCTGATGCTCAGCGATCCCACCATCGCCGTGAGAGTGCTGCGCGTGCTCGCCGCCGAAGTACGAACCGCTCGCCACGCAATCTCCGAGTTTTAAGGCCAGGTCTGAAGTTCCTGCCCGCTGGTACGCGGTCCACTGAAATGCGTTAGCATCCGGAGTGTGCCCGGCCTTGACACTCCAATCATGTACGTCCGCGGAGTCGGTCCGCGCGTAGCGGAACTCCTTGCCGCAAAAGGCATCCAGACCGCCGAAGACTTGCTCTACCACCTCCCCTTTCGCTATGAGGACCGCCAGAATCCGCGCAGTCTCGATGAACTGAAGCCCGGCGAAATGGCCAGCGTCATCGCAGAGGTCCGCGGCTCCATTCTGCTTCGCACGCGAAAGATGCCCATCTTCGAACTCACCGTCGGCCAGGGGCGCCACGCGCTCAAATGCATCTGGTTCCATGGCCGCTATCTCGAGGGCAAGTTCCATGCCGGCCAGACAGTAGCCATCTATGGCAAGGTCGAGCCCTCGCGCTCCACCAGCAACTTCAAAATGATTCAGCCCCAGTTTGAATTGCTTCCCGATTCCAGCGACGACGCGGAGACGCGACTGCTCGAAGTCGGTCGCATCACGCCTGTCTACGAGTCCCTCGGTGGAAGCAAGCTGGCCTCGCGGTGGCAGCGCAAGGTGATCTTCAATCTGCTTGAGACGATGCGTGGAACCGTTCCGGAGTGCTTGCCCGCAACCATGCTCTCCCGCCTCGACCTTCCAGGACGCGAAGCAGCGCTGCGCGAGGTCCATTATCCACCCGAAGGCACTTCGTTGACGCAGCTTCAAGGTTCCGCCACCGCGGCCCACCGGCGGCTCATCTTTGAAGAGTTGTTCTTTCTCGAACTCGGCCTCGAACTCAAGCGGCGCCGCATGAGAGAACGTACCGGCATCGGCTTCGCCACCAACGACAAAGTGCGCGAGGCCATTCGCGAGGTCTTGCCCTTTCACCCACCGCTGCGCAAAAGCGAACGCTCGGCGAGATCGTGACAGACATGCGCCAGCCCAGCCCCATGCGCCGTCTTCTCCAGGGCGACGTCGGGTCCGGTAAGACCATCGTCGCGCTCCAGGCAATGCTCGTCGCAATGGAAAATGGCTATCAGGCAGCGCTCATGGCCCCAACCGAGATCCTCGCGACCCAGCACTTTCTCGCGGCCCGCAAACTGCTCGAGCGCTCCAGCCGCGCCTATCGCGTTGTCCTGTTAACCGGCTCTCTCGACGAAGACCGAAAGCGCTCCAATCGAGGTCTCATCAATCGCGGCGAAGCACAACTGGTCATCGGCACCCACGCGCTGATCGAAGAAAAAGTGGAATTCGATCGCCTCGGCCTCGTTGTCGTAGATGAGCAACACCGCTTCGGCGTCCTGCAGCGGTTCAGGCTGATGAAGAAACCCAATCAGGCCGAACCGGATGTATTGGTAATGACCGCCACGCCGATTCCCCGCACTCTCGCGCTCTCGCTCTACGGTGATCTCGACGTAAGCGTGCTCGACGAGCTGCCCCCGGGCCGAACGCCCATCGTGACTCGCCGCGTTCCAGGCGAGCGAGCAGACGACGTCTGGGATTTCCTTCGCAAGCAGGTCGCGCAAGGTCGGCAGGCCTACATCGTCTATCCCGTTATCGAGGGAACCAATGACGACCAGCCTGAACTGGATTTCTCCCACGACGAAGCGGAGCCTGCGCCCACCCAGGAAGAGCCCGCTCCTCGAAAGACCACGCGCAGAGGCAAGACAGCCGGGCTATTTCCATCCGCATCGGCGCCCGCCGTTGCGTCTTCAAAGTCAGGACTGAAATCCGCCGTCGAAATGCACGACAAGCTCCGCAAGGGTCCACTCGCTGGCCTTCGCGTGGGTCTGCTCCATGGCCGCCTCGATGCCGACGATAAGGAAGTCATCATGCGCCGCTTTCAGCGCGGCGAAATCGATGTGCTCGTAGCGACTACCGTCATCGAAGTCGGAGTTGACGTACCGAATGCCTCGGTCATGGTGGTCGAACATGCCGAACGCTTCGGTTTGGCACAACTCCACCAGTTGCGCGGTCGCGTCGGCCGCGGTGCCGCCAAAAGCTACTGCATTCTCATGACCGGTGCGCGCGTTTCTCCGCAGGCCGAGGAACGGCTCAATGCAATGGTCCGCACCCAGGATGGCTTCGAACTGGCAGAACTCGATCTCACCATGCGCGGTCCGGGAGAGTTCTTCGGAACGCGCCAGGCAGGCCTGCCCGACTTTCGCGTAGCCAACCTCGTCCGCGATCGGCAAATATTGGAGCTGGCAAAATCCGAAGCCGAACGGTTCGCCAAAAACTCCCCCAGTGAAGGCACAGAGGCAGAACGAACTCGCGTATGGGCCCGGCTCAAAGAAGCGTGGCAACGCCGCTATGGGTTGGTTGAGGCCGGATGAGGCCATCATCGAAAGCGGGTCAGGCAACTCCACCGTCCTGCGAACTTTCCGCCTGCCTCAGGGGAAATGTTTGGATCTCAAGGTCAATGCTCGCAATCTCTGCATGGCATTCCTGAGTGCCCATTCGCGTGCATTGACACAATTCAGTGAAACGAACGTGTCCCTTCTGGCTGAGTTCGACGCCCGATGCGATTAAGACGCTGTAGATGTCGATACACGAATGGCGCTCAAACTCGAAGAGCATATTCACCAAACCGGTATCAGTCGCTCCCCGGCTCAGCACCCAACCCCCGCAGCCTAGGATTGCCCCTGTTAGCGTTTGAACGAGCCTCCCCGGTTCGTCTGCCGAGATGGCTCGCATCTGAAGGGCCCAAGGGATCGCTCCCGCCTGCATGGCATCTAGGGTGCACGGCGACTGTCTCATGCTCAAATTATCGGACGCGATCAAAAGAACATGATCCCTGTCCGCGATTCATACGCCCTCTGGCCCATTTTGCTACATTTCTCCCCTACGCACTGGAGCCGCCTCGGCTTATAACTCGCGCCAGCCCTCAAAGATTGGAGAAACCTCTAACTGCCTGAATTTACTACCTATAACACTCGCGGTTTGGCAAAATGATACGTTAATACAGCATGATCCTAGGCAGCGGCATCGATTTGGTGGAGATCGGGCGCATCGAGCAGTCGCTGGAGCGCTACGGGCAGCGATTTCTCAATCGCGTATATACCTCAGCGGAGCAGGCCTACTGCCTGCGCAAGCGAAAAGCGGCCGAGAGCCTGGCCGCACGCTTTGCTGCCAAGGAGGCCGGTGCCAAAGCTCTGGGCACTGGAATCAGCCGCGGGGTGAACTGGCTTGAGATCGAAGTGACCCGCGAACCCGGTGGCAGGCCTACATTGCGTTTTCATGGGCGCGCCGCAGAGATCGCGGCCCGCTTGGGAGTGGTCCATACTGCCTTATCGATTACCCACACCTCCGATCTTTCCATGGCCAACGTAATCCTGGAGGATGGGCGCTAATCTCCGCCGGCTGGCTATATTGAAACCCCCACAGTCACAATCTATTGATTCAAATGCCTCTCTTTTTTGGCGGCCAGCAGCTCCCGCTCCGTAGCGCTTATGTTCGGTAAACCCTGCTCTTTCTGCTATTCTCAAGGCGTCGAGATAGGTCGGTCCAGCTAACTTCATCGAGGGAATACTTTGCCAAGCCGCAAAGAGATTCAGTGGTCGCAACTCCGAGTTGGCGCATTGGTCCTTGCGGCCATTTCCGTTCTTGTCCTGCTCATCTTCTTGATGTCTGCCTCATCGGGCGGCGTGTTCACACACAAATTGGTGCTGCGCTCCTACTTCCAAAATGCTGCGGGATTGAAAAGTGGAGCGCCCGTAACCCTCGAAGGGGTCACGATAGGCAATGTCACGAGGATCCGTGTCGTACCGGAACGCAATCCCACACCGGTAGAAGTGACCATGCGCGTCGGGAGTGCCTTCATAGGCTTCCTGCATGCAGATTCAACCACTTCGATAGCTCAGGCCGGGGTTCTCGGAGACAGCTTCGTTGATATCAGCTCCGTGAGTGCTACTGGCCCTCAGCCGGCAAACAATGCGGAACTAAAAGCGATCCAAGCGCCAAGCATTCAGACCGTCATCAGTTCCAGCCAGGCCTCGATCGAAAAAGTCGGCGAGTTGATGCAAAAGACCACCATATTGATGGACACACTCAACTCAAAACGCGGAACCCTGGGTGGCCTGATCAACGATCCGGCTTTCTACGCCAAGCTCAACCGCATCGCAGACAATGTGCAAAAGCTCACAGCATCGATAAGTGAGGGCCGCGGGTCACTCGGCAAACTGGTCACTGACGATACCCTCTACGCCCACGCCAATTCGCTTGGTCGACAGGCTGGACAAGGTCGCAGCCGGCCTCGAAGAGGGCAATGGAACCGCAGGAAAACTCCTGAAAGACGACGCCCTCTACAAAAACCTGAACAGCACCGTAACGAATGCGAACCAGTTGCTTGCAGATGTCAATGCCGGCCACGGCGCGCTCGGCAAATTCTCCAAAGATCCCGAATTTGCTAAAAAGTTGGACGATACCGTCACCCACCTCGACAGTATTCTCGCGGGTTTGGATGAGGGCAAGGGAACCATGGGCCAACTGCTGCACAACCGCTCTCTCTATGACCACACCGACCAAACCATGGATCAGGCGCAACAATTGGTTAAGAGCATCCGGGAAGACCCCAAAAAGTATCTCGTCATTCGCTTGAAGATTTTCTAGGTCAGGCACGAGCTTCAAGGTCTTGATCTGGATAGCAGCCTTACGAGATTTTCCGGAACTTTCGCCGGAGAAAATCCGTTCTCCTGATATCACCGGAGGTCCACGTGTTCCATAAGCCTCTTTTCCCCGCAGCTCTGCTATCCCTCTTCGCCATCGCAATTGCACTTTCCATCTTGTCGCCGCATTCCAGCGTCACTCACGCCGCGACCAATTCCTCGCCGGCCTACGCGAAAAACGGCGATATGCTGCCGCCCACCAACTATCGCGAATGGATATATCTGACTTCCGGAATCGACATGAGCTATTCCCCCACGGCCGCGGCAATGCCCGATCACTCCATGTTCGACAACGTCTTTGTGAATCCGGAGGCGTACCGCAGCTTTGTTGCAACCGGAACGTGGCCCGACAAGACTGTGATGGTGCTCGAAGTCCGTGGAGCGCGCAGCAAGGGCTCCATCAATCAGCGCGGACACTTTCAGGACACCGGCGTCATGGACATCGAAGTGCACGTGAAAGATGAGGCAAAGTTCCCCGGCAAATGGGCCTTCTTCTCGTTCGACAAACCTACCGCGAACGGCACACTGATCCCCCAGGGAGCACCCTGCTACACCTGCCACACCGCTCATGCCGCCGTCGACACAACGTTCGTGCAGTTCTATCCGACGCTGTTGCCCATCGCGCAAGCAAAGCACACCCTCAGCCCTGAATTCTCAAAAGAAGAGGCCGCCGCCAACTCCAAATAAAGCCCGCAGATCGATCGTGTAGAGCAAATAGCTCACCACAATCAGCTCGTCGCCTGTGCTTGTGTTACGCCGTCTTGCCTCTGTACGTGCGCCAGAACTCGACAAAGCTCTTGATGCGCACCACCTGAAAGTAGTCGTTTGCTACGAGGTAGAAGATTGCCGCAACAACCCACACCACGTGCAGCGCGCCGGCGCCAAGCTGATCGATAAACGGCAGCGGCGCAGCCGAGAGCACCATCGCCAGCACAATCAGCGCCAAGTTCACGATTCCCATCACCATGCTGATTTCCACCAGCTTGCCCGTGAATATCTTTCCGAGTCTCATGCTTTGAATGAGCGCGCCACTCGCAGAGCGGCCCTCAAGCAGCGCAAGCAGCGGCGCAATGGAGACTGCCCAACTGATCAGTGCCCAAACCGTAAAGAATCCGAGCGAAAGAAAAATTGCCCACATTGAGTATCCGATCAAATCCGGCTCGGCCTCGGGAGTGATGTGGGTTGCCGCAACCCACGAGATCGAGCGAAACCACGCCCAGCACACGGCCCAGAACAACGCCAGCCACACTCCTTGCAAAATCACCATGACCGCCGGCCGAAAACGCACGCCAGGCTCGATTCGCCTCAGCACCAGGTTGCGCCCAACGCCGGAAACGACAACCCAGATCAGCGCCGCGATCGGCGCAAGCCATTGCAGTTCGCTCGCTACGTACGGCTTGTATCGCGACAACCCATCACTTAGTTGCGCAGCCGCAATCCATGGGTTCTGTGGATTGATTCCCGACAGACCCGAGGCCTCAAGCGGCAGCGTGGTGAGAATGGAATGCAACCGAGTCCAGCAGACCAGCAGAAACGGCACGCCAAAAACCCAGCGCCACGCCACTTCAAGGGCCGTAATCGATGGCCGGTGAAATACCCACCCCATCTGGTCAACCAGCGTTTGGGTACCGCGCACCGGCGCCGACTTGCGATGTGCCAACTACTTCACCACTAGATTGACGGCCCTGCCCGGAACGATGATGATCTTCGCCACGTTCTTCCCCGCCGTTCGCGACTTCACCTTCTCTTCCGCCAATGCCGCCGCCTCGATGTCCTTCGGCCCGGCATCAGCAGGCACCCGCACCACGGCCACGAGCTTTCCATTGATCTGCACTGGAATCTCAAGCTCATCTTCTTTGGTGAGCCCCGGATCGCTCTTGGGCCATGGCTGTCTCAACACTGAGCCTTCGCCGCCAAGTTCCTCCCACAACTCCGCCGCGAGATACGGTGCGAACGGCGCCAGCAGCAGCACCAGCGTCTGCAGCAACTCCCGCATCTCCGTTGCAGGAACTTCGCCCGCCGCCAATTGCGCGTCCGCGCCCTGAACCTCGTTCACAAGCTCCATGATCGCTGCGACGCAGGTATTGAAATGCCACCGTCCCTCAAAATCCAGCGTGATCTTCGCCGTAGTCTGGTGCAGCTTGCGAAGCAGTTTGAGCCCGGTGCCTCTTGGGGGTCCGAAAGGCTGGCTCGCTCCCAGCCGCGCCGTTGGGGCGTACTTCATCACCAGCCGCCAGACGCGTCCAAGGAACCGGCTCACACCGGCGACGCCGTCTTCCTGCCAGTCGAGATCGCGATCCGGCGGAGCGGCAAACAGCGCATACATCCGCGTGGCGTCCGCACCATAGCGCTCAATCATGTCATCGGGCGAAACAACGTTGCCCTTCGACTTCGACATCTTCGCGCCGTCCTTGATCACCATCCCTTGCGTGAACAGCCTGCGCACCGGCTCGTCGTTGGTGATCATGCCAAGATCGCGCATCACCTTCGTCCAGAAACGCGAATAAATCAAGTGCAGAATCGCGTGCTCCACGCCGCCAATGTACTGGTCAATCGGAAACCAGTACTGCGCCGTGGCCGAATCAAACGGAGCCTTCGCATTTTTTGCATCGGTGTAGCGATAGAAATACCAGCTCGAATCGACGAACGTATCCATCGTGTCCGTCTCGCGCTTCGCAGGCCCATGGCACTTGGGACAAGTGACATTCACGAAATCGGCGACCCGCGCCAGCGGCGAACCACCTTGCTGCGTAATCTCGATCTTCTCCGGAAGCAGAACCGGCAACTGCTCATCCGGTACCGGAACAACGCCATCACGCTCGCAGTGAATCATCGGAATCGGAGTGCCCCAATAGCGCTGGCGGCTCACGCCCCAATCCTTCAGGCGAAACGTAATCGACGCTTCTCCAAATCCCTTGCTAGTCGCGATTTCCTGCAGCTTCTTTTGCGCTGCTTCGCAACTCAGTCCAGAGAACTCGCCGGAATTTACCAGCACACCTTCATGCGAAGAAAAAGGCAGCGCCGGTTCCTCGGCCGCCGGATTAGCGGGGGCAATGACGCGCTGCACCGGTATGGCATATTTCTTCGCAAACTCAAAGTCGCGTTCATCGTGCCCCGGCACACTCATAATCGCGCCCGTACCATAATCGGTCAGCACGTAGTTCGCTACCCACACTGGCACCTGTTCGCCGCTATAAGGGTTGATCGCAAAATGCCCCGTCGGAACCCCATGCTTCTCAATGGCGCCGACATCGCCCGTTTCCCTTGCCTTCTTCTGCTCATCCAGCAGTTGGGCAACTTGCTCCCTCAGCCCCGCGTCATTCGACGCAAGCGCCGTCACCAGCGCATGCTCGGGTGCCAACTGCACGCTAGTTGCGCCGAAGATCGTGTCGATGCGTGTGGTAAACACGCGAATCTTCTCTGGCCGATTCTCAACCGCGAACTCAACCTCGGTGCCTTCGCTCCGGCCGATCCAGTTGCGCTGCATGGTGCGGACTTTTTCCGGCCAGCCGTCCAGCTTCTCTAGTCCGTCCAGCAATTCCTGCGCGTAGGCGGTAATACGGAAGAACCACTGCACCAGGTCGCGTTGCTCCACAATCGTGTCTTCGTGCCGCCAGCAACGGCCGTCGATCACCTGCTCGTTGGCCAGCACCGTCGCGCACTCCGGGCACCAGTTCACTTTGCTCTTTTTGCGATACGCCAGCCCTTTTTCGTACATGCGCAAAAAAAACCACTGGTTCCATCGGTAGTAGTCAGGCAGGCACGTGGTCACTTCCGTGGCCCAGTCAAATCCCATGCCGAGCCGGTCAAACTGCCGCTTCATTCCTGCAATGTTTGAGAGAGTCCACTCACGCGGAGGCGTATTGTTCTTGAGCGCGGCATTCTCCGCAGGCAGCCCGAACGCATCCCACCCCATCGGATGCAGCACGTTGTAGCCGCGCATCCACATGTGTCGCGCCAGTGCATCGCCAATGGCGTAGTTGCGCACGTGGCCCATGTGCAATTGGCCACTGGGATAGGGCAGCATCTCAAGCACGTAATACTTGGGCTTGCCGCCCGACGCGGGCTCGGCCGCATACATCTTTGGATCCGCAGCCCATCGGGTCCGCCACTTCGGTTCAATTGCCGCAGGGTCGTATCGAAGCTCTTTTTCGTCCGCCATAAACTTTTAGTGTAAACGGACAGGCAATCCCTCAAGAGCCCGCAAACCCGTCTCTGTTCAATTCAATTTGTCTTAAAATGTCACTCGGTTCACTTCTTAGGCCGCGACTCTGGCGGCACCAGCCCCGCCACGCGGTAATACACCACCAGTTGCCCGTAGTGTTCGCCCGAGTGCTCTATGAGTCCCCAGGTGCCGTCAGCAAAGCGGCTCTTCTGGTTGGCAAATGGATCGAGAAACAAATCTCCCAGTCCACTATCCCCCTTGCTCTTGATCAACGCAGCACCGTCTGCAAACGACTTCCGCACATACTCCACGATGGCCGCTTTTGACTTGTAATCGGATCGTTTCGGATCGCCTTGCGGAGGCGTCACGCCTTTCACCGGGTTTATCAGGAAATAGTTGGCATTGGCGGCATGCAACAGTTGCTCGGCAAACGACCGTTCCTCCGGACTTGGCTTGAAGTCGTATTTGTCCTCGGGAAAATCCTCCGCCATTGCCGTCAGTTTCTTTCCAATCTCGTTCCACGCATCCAGCAGGCTCTGCGATTGGCTCACCGGAGGCTTGGGTGCGGGTTCTGGCTTCGGCGCAGCCTGGGCCGCACCATGGAGTTGGCAAAGCCAGACCATCATTGCAAGAGCTAGAGCCCTGCCAGGATTCTTGATCCAACCAACTCGTGCGCTCATTTTGCCGCTCCCTTCGCCTTCGTTGAACCAGTCTAGACGAAAAATATCGCCACTAGGTTGCTTCCACCAGGTTCCTGAGTACCCGCACATTGCGCTCCTCCTCCCCCTCGGCATCCACAGGCGTTTCGGCAATAAAAGCGCAGTCTGCAAACCGCGGATCGTTGAGCAGCCACCGAAACGGATCGACGCCAATATTTCCCTGCCCGATATGCTCGTGCCGATCGAGCTGGACCCTTCGGGCAGCTTGGCGTCGTTACAGTGCCCACACTCGCACCGCATCCACGCCGAACGTGATGTCGGACAAGCTTTCTCTGTTCAATTCAATTTGTCTTAGAATGTCACTCGGTTCACTTCTTAGGCCGCGACTCCGGCGGCACCAGCCCCGCCAACCGGTAATACACCACCAGTTGCCCGTAGTGTTCGCCGGAATGCACCATAAAGCCCCACGCGCCTTCAGAAAAGTGCGCCTGCCGGTTCGAGAACGGATCAACCCACAGGTCATTGAGACCGCCGTCGCCTTTGCTTTTTATCAGGGCCGCTCCATCCGCAAAGGAGCGCTTCACAAACTCCACAATAGCTGCTTTGGTCTTGTAGTCCGACCGTTTTGGGTCGCCGGAGGGCACCATGACACCCTTCACCGGGTTGATGAAGAAGTAATTCGCGCCCGCGGCGTGCAGCAGTTGTTCGGCAAACGACCGCTGAGCCGGGGTCGGCTTGAAGTCGTACTTATCCTCGGGAAAGTCCTCGGCCATTGCAATCAGCTTTCGCCCACTTGAGTTCCAGTTATCAAGCAGAACCCTCGATGGGCTTCCTGGGGGCTTAGGGGCATAATCCATCCTGGGCTCTGTTTGGGCGTATCCAAGTGGGAGGAACAGGGTGGCCATCAGGATGAAGAGAAAATACTTGCCGATCTTTCTCATGCGAAAACTCCCTTGCACAAGACAATAGAGCAATTCCTGTCCTTTGACTAAAGGATTCTTCGCCTGTGGCAATGCAGCCCTACGCAGATTGAACCAGGCTCTTCAGCACCCGCACATTACGCTCCTCATCGCCCGGCTCATCCACCGGCGTCTCGGCGATGAAGGCACAATCCGCAAAACGCGGATCGTTGAGCAACCACCGAAATGGCTCGACGCCAATATTTCCCTGCCCGATATGTTGATGCCGGTCGAGCTTGGACCCCCGAGCCGCCTTGGCATCGTTGCAGTGCCACACGCGCACTGCATCCACGCCAAACGTAATATCGGCCTGGGTAATCGTGTCCGCATAGCCCTCAGGCGTCACAATGTCGTACCCGGAAACATGCGTGTGGCAGGTATCGAGACATACGCCAACCGGCGCCACAGCCTTCAGCCGCTCCACCAGTTCAGCCACCTGCTCAAAGCTGCCCCCCAGCGAGCACTCCGCACCGGCCGTATTCTCGATCAGAACGTGAAAGCCGGTTCCCTGCCACGGCATCCCATCGATCGCTCGCGCAATGGATTCTGCCGCAAGCTTCAGCCCCTCATTGCGCGTCATGCCCTTCCACGACCCTGGATGCAGCACAAGATATTCCGCCCCCAGCATCAGGGCACGCTCAATCTCCAGCCGAAAGCAGTCCACGCTCTTCTCGCGTATATCCACCGTCTGGCTGCAAACATTGACGAGGTAGCTCGTATGGATGACCAGCGGGCCCACATCCAATTCCGCGCGCAACGCCCGCATCCGCACGGCCTCCTTCGGATCCACCTTGGGAGCGCGCCACATCCGCGGGCTCGACGAAAAAATCTGAAAAGTATTGGCGCCGATCTCTCGCGCCTTTTCGACGGCCTTAGAGGCACCGCCAGCCGTGCCCAGATGCACGCCTATTCGCTTGGTCATGCGAACAGTCTAATGGGTCGGGCAGAGGGCAAGCGAAGCCTGCCCCCGCCTCGTTCCCCCTACAGCAGCTTCATCGCTTCCGGATCCCACTTCACCACTGCATCGCGCTCTATGCTGAGGTTGCTTAGCAGCGCCGCTCCCGCCGCGCGATATCCAAACACCGCATCTTCCACCACCGGCTGGCGCGAACGCACCGACGCAAAGAAGTTCTTGAAGTGATCGTATTGGTCGCTGTATCCCGGCGGCGCAACGTACTTCTCATACCCCACCGACGTCGCCCCTCCAACATGCTTGTTCGGGTACTTCTTCTTGTAGTCCGCCTCGATCTGCGCCTGCATGGCTTTGGGAAAAGTCTCAATCGTGAGGCCGGGCTCCTTCTCGCGCGGAACACGATTCACCGATACGCCACCCCCGCCAATTTCCATGGAACCTTCAGAGCCCGTAAACATCAGGCTCTCGCTCTCTTCGCCGCCATCTACAAAATTGACGTGCAAACTCAGGTTGAATCCCTGTTTGTAATCGAAGAGCCCCAGCATCACGTCCGGCACATTGCGTCCGTCCTTCCAGAAGCGCAGCGCCCCGGTCGCCATGGCTTGCGTCGGTCCGTGCGCTCCGGTAACGAAGTGCGTCCCGCTGAAAAGATGCACAAACAGATCCCCTGCCACGCCGGTCCCATACGCCTTCCATTTCCGCCATTGGAAAAACTGCTCCGCGCTGAACGCGATCTTCGGCGCTGTGCCCAGGAATCGCGGCCAGTCGCAAGTCTCCGGCGAAGCATCCGGTGGAATCGTGTAGTTCCACGCCCCCATCGAAGAGTTGCGATCCCAGTACGCCGTCACCATGTTCAGTTCACCAATCGCTCCCGAAGCAAGCAGTTCCTTGGCCTTTGCATAGATAACCGAACTCACCCGCTGGCTCCCGACCTGGAGAATCCTGTTTGTCGTTTTTGCCGCCTCAATCATCTTCGGCCCATCGGAGTAGAGATGAATCATCGGCTTCTCGCAATACACGTCCTTGCCCGCCTTCATCGCATCCACCGACGCCTGCATGTGCCAGTGGTCCGGCGTACCGATAATCACGGCATCAATATCTTTGCGCGCCAGAATTTCGTTGTACTCGCGCGTTGTAAAGACATCGTCTCCCCACAGTTCCTTGCTGCGTTCCAGCCGCCCGTTGTAGCAATCGGCCACGGCGACCAGTTTCACGCCCGGCACCTGCACCGCCGCTTTCGTGTCGCCCATCCCCTGGCCGCCCGCGCCGATCAATGCAATCTGAATATGATCATTGGCCGCAACCGGGCGCGCAGCCTCATCTTGAACGGCCAGCACATGCGGCCGCTTCCCCGACATTTCACCTGCCGATGTTTTCCCTGCTAGCGACGCAGCCGACAATGCCCCGGCAACCTTAAGAAAATTTCTGCGATTCCAAATCTGCACATGTCCCCCGAAAATTGAAGATTTCCGCCGCATACAACCATACACGCGCGCGGCGGTATTCCATCTTTAGAGACGATCTTGGATTTAGAGGTTTTGAAAGGGCGCGGCTTTAGCCGTGCCAAAGAAGCCCATAAATCCGCGGGCTTTAGCCCCTGAGGGATTTTTGTTCGCGTTTTAAAGCGTTATCCTAATCGTCATCATCCTTGCGCTGCTTCGCCCTGTGCTGCGTCAGCATCGCCGGCACGGGCTTCGAACCCATCGCATCCTTCCACAGAATCACGTTGAGCTTCTGTGTATCCGCCCGGTCCGCGTGGCGAAAGTCCAGCTTCATGCTCTCATCCGAGTCCACCGAATGCTTCGAGTTCGCCGTGTAGATCAGCCCGTTGTCGCGGTTGGAATAGTCCGCGCTGAACGGCGCTTGATCGCCCGGCCCCGTAAACAAAGTGGAAATCAGTGAACAAAATGCATCGTTGTTGTTCATCGGCGGCAGACCCAGCAGAGATTCCATGGTGCGGACAATGCTCACCGTGGAATAGAAGCGGCTGTCGACATACGGCGCGCCCGCCGACCCATGCGGAGCATACTTGCTGATAACCAGCGCAATACTGCGATGCGCATCCACATGATCCGCTCCGGCCTGTGCATCGTCTTCCAGAATGAAAAACGCCGTGTCATCCCAGAATGGCGAATGCGAAATCGCATCAACCGCACGCCCAACTGCGAGGTCGTTATCGGATACAGATGCCTTCGGCGTCGGCTTGTTGGGCGTAGTGCCGTTCGTGTGATCGTCGGGCAATCGCAACAGGATGTAGTTGGGCATCGTGTCCTTTCCCTGCTGCTTATCCGCAACCCATCCCTTCAAATGACGCAGAAAAACCTCAACCCGAATCTGATCGGGAACATCGAGTTCGAAATCCGGCGCCTCCGGTGCAAAGTGCCCCACAAGTTCCGGCTTTGTCGCCATGTTCGAAGCAATCAGCGGAATCGGCCACGGCCACTTGTTGACGCCGCCGCCCCACTCCTCCGGCAATGGTTCACCCGGAGCAACCGCCTTGCGCGCGCACGCTTTGCCCGCAAGCACAGGGCCCTCCTGCGGATTGCTCGACTTCACCTCGTTGCAAAACACCGTTGAGATGAATTCGCCGAAGTGGTAGTAAGTCTTTCCATGCGCCGCAAGATTTCCCCACAGGTAGCCGCTCGCCGGCTCATTCACGTCGGGAATCTTCTGCAACAGCGGGTATCCTTCCGCAACTACGCCCTCAAAGTCATAGCTGCGCTGACCGCCCCGATAGGCCTGCTGCCACGTCTTCTCCAGATAGTCGGTTCCAATTGCCGCGTTCGACCACACGTGCCCATCGCCCGACACTTCGCCGGAATCGTAGAAATTGTCCAGCACCCCAAACTGCAGCGCCAGCTTGTGCAGGTTCGGCGTAATCGCCTCACCGAACATCGTCAGACTCGAGTCCCCGTTGCCCACCGGCTTTCCGTCTTTTTTCAGATCGCCAAAAATCTGGTCGTACGTGCGGTTCTCTTTAATGATGTAAATGACGTGCTTGATGCGGTCCTGCGCTCCGCCCGCAAACTTGATCTTCTCGGCAGCAGCCTTCATGCGGTTCGACTCCAGCACCACCGATGTGGATTGCGCAAGATCTTTCACAATCTCTGCTTCGTAGAGCACCGCAAGCGAACCATATAACAAAGTCGGTATGTAGTTCGTCTTCTTCGGACGATCGCTTCCATTGGTATCCGGCACGGCCGGCAGCGTGGGATTAGGCCCCGTCCCTTTTCCCTTCGCAGTCGCCACGTACAGCTTTCCACCGGAGGACGACGGGAGAAAAACCATCGACATCGGCATCCACTCAGTGGGAACAAAACCGTCAGGCTCCACCATTCCTTTGCGCGAAACCTTTGCCGTCAGCTTGCGTGTGTTGATCACGGCAACGGAGTCGCTCGCCGCATTCGCCACATAAAGGCGGCTCCCGTTCGCATTCAGAGCGACAGCCACCGGCTCCGCGCCAAAATAGCTTTGCCCCGGCAGGCGCGTATCAAAGTAGCCCTTCACCGAAAACTGCCCCGCCCCCACATTCACCGCTGCGACTGCATCGCGATTCGCCAGCGAAACGTAGAGCGTCCTTCCATCCGGCGAAAGCACAAACGCGCACGGGTGCGTGCCTGGCGCAATCGGACTCGTCGGCTTCAGCAGCGTCAGCTTGCGTCCAACGGTGTTCTTCACTAGGTCGAGTTCCACAATTTCCGACGCGTTCCAGAGCGCCACAAACGCGCGCTGCCCATCCTGCGACAGCTCCAGCGCGATCGGGTAAGTAGAAGGCACGGCATCGCTTTCAGCGAGGTCGAAACGATGTTCAATCGCCCCCGTCTTCGCATCGATCAGCAGCACATCGTCAGACAGGTTGCCCGCAACCAGCAGCTTCTCCCCGCCCGCCGCTCCAACCACCGCGATCGCAGCCGGAAAAGGAACGCCCTTGTCGCCCTCCGCGTCTCCAATCAGCTTGGTCTTGCGGCCCGCTGCGAGTTGCTGCAGCGGCAAACGAATCATGCGCTCCGGCTCGATCTTTCCCTCGCTGAATCGATAGACCAGCACCCCGCTCCCGGTCTCTGCCCTGCCATTTTGAGTCTTCCCAGTGCCCAGCGGATCCGTCAATGATCCGATGCTCGCGTAAAGATGGCTTCCGTCTCGGCTGAATGCCAAACCCGAATACAACGTCTGATTGGCACTCACAGGTGTACGAGCTTCGGGAAAATCGACAACTGCGCCCGTCTGCGTATCGAGTACCGCCAGAGACTGGTCATACTTCGATTCGTAGGTGCCATATCCCGCGTTGATCGTCACCACATAATGCGCGTCTGGCGAGACCGCCATCGACATCGGCAGGCTGTTGATCCGCTGCGGCTGGCCCGGCACCGGCTCGAACAACTGCTTGCTCGTTGGCAAGTCAATGGACTGCGCCGCCAGAAACGGCGCTCCAACACTCAGGACGCTACCGGTAACGAGGAATAAAGTCCGAATTCGCATGCCAAAACGATAACAAAAAGTGCACTGCTTCCGCGTTACGTAGCCATGAACGCACCAATACGCGACCAGGGGGCAACGAAACTCCAGCAAAAACATCCCGCACGGGCACGCTCCTGCAATAATCATCCCTATGAAAACGGTAGTCACGGCGGAAAAGCTCTGGGATGGATGCCCAATCTCACGACAATCCGCTAGTCGTCATTGAAGATGGAAACATAAGTTCAATTGCCACCCGCGAATCAGCCGCCGAACCGACCGATGCTCGCGTCCTCGACTTCCCCGGTGCAACACTCGCCTCCGCGTTCTTCGACGTGCATATCCACGGCGCGGCCGGTCACGACGTCATGGAAGCCACGCCACCCGCACTCGACGCCGTAAGCCGCTTCCTTGCTGCACGTGGCACCGGCACCTACCTCGCAACCACCGTAACCGCTCCGCTCGATGCGACTCTTCGATCCCTCGCGGCGTTGGCTCAAATCATCTCGAAGCCCGCAACTCCAGGCCGCGCCCGGCCATTGGGCATTCACCTTGAAGGCCCGTTTCTCTCCCATGAAAAACGCGGTGTGCAGCCCGCAGAGCATTTGCTCGCACCCGACATCGGCACCTTTGACCGCATGTTCGACGCCGCCGAAGGCCACGCTCGCCTGATGACCCTCGCGCCCGAATTGCCCGGTGCAGCCGCGCTAGCCGAGCACGCCACCAAACGCGGCGTCCGCGTCTCCGTTGGCCACTCCAACGCCACCGCGGCCGAAACCCGCGCCGCTATTGAAGCAGGCGCGGTTAGCGCCACTCACACCTTCAACGCCATGCGCGCGCTCGACCACCGCGAGCCCGGAATCCTCGGCATCGTCCTCACCAGCGACCAGCTCTACTCCGAACTCATCTGCGATGGCGTGCACACCACTCCGGAAATCGTCCGTCTCTGGTGGAAAGCCAAAGGCCCCGAGCGCGCCATCCTGGTAACCGACGCCATGAGCGCCGCCGGAATGCCGGATGGCGAATATCAGCTCGGAGGTTTTGCTGTGCAGGTCGCCAATGGCCGGGCCACCGCGCGTGGCGTGCTTGCCGGCAGCGTGCTAACGCTTGATCGTGCGCTCGAAAACTTCGTAGAGTTTACCGGCGCCTCCGTCAATCATGGACTTCGCCTGCTCACTGCAAACCCCGCCGCAATGACCGGATTCAGTGAGCAAACCGGCTCTTTGGCCGTAGGGCAGCGCGCGGACCTCGTCGCTGTCGATGCCGCAGGAAAGCTACTAGGCTCTCTCATCGGCGGCCAGCCGGTGCAATAAAACTCTATCCCGCCACCAACGCCAGTTGCTGCGCGCGCCACACCGCGCCCTCGATCCCTGCCACTTCGTGCTGCCCGATTGGCATCTCAGGCGCTGCAGCCCGCAGTCCCGCGAAAAACGGCTCACGCACCAGCCGCGCCTTGCCAATCACGCTCCCAATCCACGCCACCGGAACCTCGGCGGTCAGATTGTGTTTGCGCCGCAACTTCGATCGAACCAGAAGAACGGAATCCACCAGGTCAGCCGCCGCTTGCTGCAACACCCCAGCAGCAACAGCATCGCCCTCTTCAGCAAGCTTGCTGATAGCAGGCGCAAGTGCCGCAAAATCGGGCCCCGGACTGCTGTCTCCCAGGTTAACCAATTCCTCAATCGTCTTCGTTCCCCAAATTCCGCCAACCGTTTCGAGAATTCGTGTAGGCTCTTCGCGGTCATATGCATTCAAGGCGCGTCGAACGGCGTGCAGGCCGATCCAGTAGCCCGACCCTTCGTCGCCCAGCCGCGAACTCCATCCCCCGGCGCTTTCGCGTGCTCCGCTCGGCGCGCGCCCAATGCAGTTCGAGCCCGTACCCGCAATCTGCAGGATGCCGGGTCCGCCCTTGAACGCACCGTCAAGCGCGATCACTTCATCTCCCACAACCTCTGACCGCTGTACGCCAAAATCGTGAAAGACCTTCGTAATCCACTCTGCAACCCCCGGCATCGTCGCGCTGGCTACACCGGCACAGGCCGCTACTACACCTGGGTTTCCTGCTTGCGCAAAAACTTCCGTGAGCAGTGCTCTCAGATTGCTTTCCGCCACCTCGGAGCCCACCCGCAGGCGCTTGATGGAGCCATTCTCTGCAAATGCAACCACGTGTTCATCTGCAACAATTGAGGCCCGTGTCCGTGTGCCTCCACCGTCAATCCCCAACACAGCTCCCATCGATTTCATTACTCCTGCTTTGCCGGTGCGGTCTTCGCGGGCGAATCCTCATCGGGCTCTGCTCCGCCATCACGCAGCGTACCGGCCAATACGTTAAGGCTTCCGTCGTTCTTTGCGGCCTTCAGCCCGAGCATGTGAGCCATCCACGCATAAAGATTGACGTTTTCAAAAGGTGCGAGGGTACTACCCGGCACAATGTCCGGCCCTGCGGCAAAAAACGTTGCCTTCATCTCCGGCAGCTTGCGTGGATCGAGTCCGTGCATCCCCGCATTCGGCGGATTGCCCGGACTTCCATCTGCTGGACCGTGTGCGCGAATCGCATAAGGCCCTGTCGCAATCACCACCGGGTCACCTTCGCGGGGATTCCGGTTGTAGTCGAGGCCGGCCGGAACATCTTTCCGCCGATACACAACAAACTGCGACGACGCCTTCTTAAGCTGGTTGTAGACGCGAACGCGATCCTCTTCAGTCCTTCCATAGAGAAGAGCTCCAACCGTCTCAAAGCCAGACAGGTCGGCAATCTTGTCGAGCGTAATCCACCCGCCCTGCACCTTCGCCATACCGTGATCGCTCACCACAACAAGGTCAACCGGCAATCCCGTTCCATCGAGCGCCGCCTTCAGCTTGCCAACAAGCGCATCCACTTTGTGCACTGCGGCTTTGGTCTGCGGCGCATCCGGACCGAATTCATGCCCTTCGTGGTCGGGCTCCGAATAATAAATGGTGATGAAGTGCGGACGCTGCGCCTCGGGCAGTCGCAATAGAGCTATCGCATTATCAATGCGAGCCTGTTCAACCGCATCGGAAGCTTCGGTCTTCGCGTCGAACACTGCGTACCACGTCGGCCTATGTCCCGCGATTTCCGCCTCAGAGCCGGGCCAGAACAGGCACGCCGTCCGCATCCCCTGGCTCTCCGCAAGGCTCCACAGCGGCACACCGCTGTACCAGCTCCCGTCCGTTACTGCCTTCGGATCAGCGATCGCATAGCGAGCCTTCTTCGTCTCGTCATAGAAGTTGTTCGCCACCAGTCCGTGATGTTCGGGATAAAGCCCCGTGACGATGCTGAAGTGATTGGGAAACGTCAGTGTTGGATAGCTCGGCAACATCCCCTGTGGAGCCCATGCGCCCTGCTTTCCCAGCGCGAGCAGATGCGTGGCCCCATCGCGCTTGGCATAGTCCCAGCGAAAACCGTCGAGTGAGACAAGCACTACGTAGTGCGCCTTTTGCGCGGCGCCGGAGTTCGTCCCGTTATCAACATGAACGAGCGGCAGCGCCGGATTGCCGCCGGCAATTTGGTCAGCCTGTTGCGCGTCCACCGACAGCACTAAAATCAGCGCAAAGCACCCACTAACCAGCCGTCTGCAAAACCGAAATTGCATGCTCAAAGTCCCCGCATCAGCTTATCGCACGCCACAACACTTCCGTTGTGATACGTCCAGTGCCGCGGCAGTCGCAGCCTCATGGCACCTATGCTGAAGAGCTTCGCACCCGATTGATCCGACTCGTCGCGCGAAGTATCTTGTGGCTATGTTGCGAAATCGTTCCGTTCCAACCGACATCATCCTTCCCCACCTGGCCTACAAGGATGTCGCCCGCGCGATTGACTGGTTGGTCCAGACCTTCGGATTCGTCGAGCACTATCGTTACGGCGAACCTGCTCAGGGTGCTCAATTACACATGGGAAACGCCTGGATCATGCTCAATTCCCCGCGTCAGGGTCGATCGAGCCCCTCCGAACTCGGTTCAGGGACACAGAGTTTGACCGTCTTTGTCGAAGAGGTAGAGGCGCACTTCGCGCACTCAAAAGCGTGCGGGGGCAAAAATCTTTGAAGACCTGAACGAAACCGCGTACGGGGAACTGCAATACGGCGTGGAAGACCTTGAGGGACACCGGTGGCTGTTCTCCCGTCACGCTTCCGATGTCAGCCCGGATGCCTGGGGAGCAAAGATCGCGAACCCATTGCCGTAACCGGTCCACGACACAAATCGAGTTCTCAGCCCGAAAACGAAAGTTTTTGAACCCGTCCCTGCGGCGTACGCACCACCGCAAGGACGGACCCAAATCTACTTTCCTGGTGCGGGCTTCGCCGGCGGATCAGGCGCAGGAGTACCATCCGGCGTCGCGCTTGGCGCGGGTGTTGCCGCGGGCGGCTGAGCAGCCGGTGAGGCTGTCTGCTCTCTCGCGAATTTCCGGATGTACGCACCAGGCCCTTGATCTCGTCATTTTTGGCGCGCGCATCATCCTCGGGAGGCATCTTGCCCTTACCCTTGCGAATCGCGTCAAAAATAGCCTGATCCGACATCCCGGCCAGAGACTTCGGATCGGTCCAGTCCAGCATGGTTAGTTGCATATCCTTACCTAGATCGGTCTTGCCGTCCCCATTCGCTCCATGGCAAAGCGCGCAGTCGAGATCGTACAACTTCTTCGCCTTGGCATGACTATCGGGGGCTGGGGTTGTTGACTTGGCAGCAGCCTTGCCGCCGGAAGTTTCCTGCGCCTGACCAACGGGCGCGGAAGAGCAGGTCAACACGAGCAAGACGACCGCCATGAAGAGCATGAACGACTTGAGCATAATTATTCTCCTCAGTTGCAGGTGTCGGGAAGGGCATCTTGCAGCTGTCTGTTGTTATTCCACAGCATTATAGGCCTAGTTGAAAGTGCGTTGCATCACTTGATTTTCCGCCCGGAATCCAACAGCTGCAAGCCCGGGGAGCGCCGCACACGGCAAAGGCATGTTGGATGTGGTATACGTTTTCACATGTTACGCCGTAACTTGTTTCCCATCCTCTGTTTTGCCATCTTCGCCATGGCCGCTCAGGTCGCAGCCGCCCAGTCCACCCCGGCACAGATAATCGCCCCCACCCCTCCCATGGGCTGGAACAGCTGGGACTCCTACGGCCTCACCATCGACGAAGCCGACTACCGTGCCAATACCACCGTGCTGGCCGGCTTGCGGCAACTGGGTTGGCAATACTCCGTCATCGACGAGGGCTGGTATATGCAGGATCCCTTCGCCGATACCGTAGAGGCGCGCAAGTACGTCTGGGACGCAAACGGCATCCTGATTCCTGTCGTGAGCCGCTTCCCTTCCTCCGCAAACAACGCCGGTTTCAAGCCGGTTGCCGATTGGGTTCATTCGCAGGGCCTCAAGTTCGGCATTCATATCGTGCGTGGCATCCCCCGCCAGGTCGTGAAAGATAACCTGCCCATCGCTAATTCAAATTTCCACGCCGTCGACGCCGCCGACACCAGTTCCCCCTGCCCCTGGGATCAAGGCAATTGGGGAGTGAGCGACACCCCCGCCGGCCAGGCCTATTACGACTCGATGCTCAAGCTCTATGCCGATTGGGGACTCGACTACATCAAGGTCGACTGCATCAGCGACCACCCCTATCGCCCCTCTGAAATTCGCCAGATCGCCGAGGCCATCCGCAAAACCGGACGACCCATCGTGCTCAGCCTTTCGCCCGGCCCAACCCAGCTCGACCACGCCGTCGCGGTGCAGAAATACGCGCAGCTCTGGCGCATCACCGACGATCACTGGGATGGATGGACATTCCCGCACAATCCTCCCACCTCCGAGTTCCCCTTCGGCCTTCGCGATGAATTCGACCGCATCGCCAAATGGGCCGCCTTCGTAAAACCCGGCAGTTGGCCCGATCCCGGATATGCTGCCCCTCGGCTGGCTCGGTCCGCATCCCGGCAAAGACAAGGAGCGAGCATCAAACTACACCCAGGACGAGCAGCGCACCGAATTCACCCTCTGGGCCATCTCACGCTCCCCGCTGATCCTCGGCACAAATCTCACCAAACTCGACGACTTCACACGCTCGCTCATCTCCAACAAAGAAGTCCTCGACATCAATCAGAATGCCGTGGAATCCAAGCCCGGCTTGACCCCATATCCCACACCGGGCACAAAGCCATTCCTTCAGCGCTACTGGTTCGCTCGTACCGGCGGACCCCATCCGAAGCGCTATATCGCCGTCTTCAATCTCGCTGACTATACGACCGTCTCCACTCTGCCATGGATGGTGTTTCATCTCGACGACAAACCGCACGCAGCCTTCGACATCTGGAATCAGAAACAGATTCCCCGCGCAAAGGCTCTGCACGTTCAGTTGCCTCCACATGGCTGCGCGCTCTTCCGAATCGACTAAAGCGGGTGCCCCATGTCTCGATTTTGAGACGTGGGGTAATGAAGCTCGAAGATCAAACGTTCTTCACGTGCCGGAAACCTCAATGCGAATTCAAGGCTGACCTCAGCAGCGGCTCAAGATTCGCAGCCGCGCCGTGCCCATGCCAGACAATATTCCCCTTCGCATCGATCATCACCACATAAGGGTCCTTGTCCGTCGAAACGTCAAAATATTTCTGCCACAACTTCTCGTCCTGCGTCAGCACCAGAAATCGATCCTGTTCCGCCGCAGTCAGGCCCTTGCGCATCCCGTTCTTGATCGCTCCACGAATAAAGCCCGGCGCACCTTCAAGCATTGCAATCTGATACGCAGTCACTCCGACGAGGGTCGAGTCCGCCTGAATTGCCTTCATCCACGCCCCGCAGGCTGAACCTCCCTCGCGGCTGAAGCCCGCAATGAGGACACTTGCATGTCCTCGCGTTGCTTCCGCCAGCACCAGGCGCTTGCCACTCAGTGTCTCTCCCGCGGTCGCAGGCATCCCCTGCGATATGCCAGACAACGCCGAAAAGGCCACTGCGCATGTAAGTGCAAATCGAAGCAGCGAGTAACGGTTCAAAAATAGACCCTCGGGAAATAACAAAACATATCGCGCCACCGAAACATCCACGCAACCTGTTCAGCATACGCAGTCTGATTGTTCGACGTTCCCCGGAACCCAACGTCGTTTACTGTCAGCCCCGCCCCCGTGTGCGAAACTAATTTGTTCGGCACGAGAGCCTCACCCCGCACCTCCGCCGGCAAGGTTGCCCATGTCCGTGTTGCGTTCCGCCTTCATCGCACTCTCCCACAATCGTCCAATACGCAGTTTCAGCGAGCGCTCCAGCCTCGGCAACAAGCTCAGTTCGCGCTTCGTCGCCGGATTGGAGATTGACGACGCCCTCCGTGTCGCCGAACAGGTCAACCGCCAGGGCATGTTCGTCACCCTTGACTCTTTGGGCGAGAGCGTCACGACCGAAGCAGAAGCGCTGCGCTCAGCCGACGTCTACCACCGCCTCCTCGACGAGATTGCAGCGCGCAAACTGAAATCCAATATCAGTGTCAAGCTGACTCAGATGGGCCTGACCCAGGACCCAGCCCTTGCCGAGAGAATCGCCGCAAATCTCACCCAGCATGCCCGCGCAACCGGCAACTTCGTGCGCATCGATATGGAAGATTCGTCGCTCACGCAAGTCACCATGGACATCGTCCGCCGCCTTCACGCGCAGCCCGACATGGCCGACGCCGTTGGAATCGTCATTCAGTCCTATCTGTTCCGTTCGCAGAGCGACATTGAACAACTCATCGCCGACGGCATCCGCGTCCGTCTCTGCAAAGGCGCATACAAAGAACCGCCCGAGGTTGCATTCCCCCGCAAGGCCGACGTTGACGCCAATTACATCAAGCTCTCCAACCTGCTCCTTCAAAGCCCCATCTACCACGGCCTCGCAACCCACGACGAAAACATGATCGCCGCCGCAAAGTCTTTCGCGGCCGCGCACAACATCCCGCCCAGCCACTTCGAATTTCAAATGTTGTTTGGCGTCCGCCGCGACCTTCAACGCAAGCTTGTTGCGGAGGGCTACAACGTCCGCGTCTACGTTCCCTTTGGACGAGAATGGTATCCCTACTTCATGCGTCGTCTAGCCGAGCGCCCCGCGAACGTATTCTTCATCGCCAGACAACTCCTCCGCCAATAGTGCCGCTGAATGATGTGTCATCCTGTGCCGGGTGAGCTTGGGGCCCAACGGTGCGCGGGGGAAGCGGAGCCGAAGGATCTGCCCTGAAAATTCACGGCCTCCCCCAATCTCACTCACCCACAGAGGTGTCATCCCGACCGGAGTCCGCCGTGGCGGACGGAGTGGAGGGATCCGCGGTTGCATTTTCATGGTTTCGGGTGGAACACCGTTCCATGCTCGACTGCGGTTGTCTTTCGCTCACTCAGTCGATAACCCGTCATCCCGAACGCCACCGCAAACCTCCAAGAGAAACCGGATTTTAGAAGGGTACGGGCCTAGCCTCTAAGCAAATGCCCAGTCGCCGGCGTAAGCAAATACGTGCTTGACGCACAGACCGCGAAAGTGCATCAATTATCTTCACCCGTGCACGGTTGGGCCCAGTCTTACATAAAATATGAAGAACGCCCTGCACGCGAATCCGTTACATCACAACCATCGTCCCACACCCCTCTGGTGGCGAAAACATGCGTTGGCGATCCGCGTGGCGTTCTGCTTCCTTTCTGTCATAGTCGCTACGTGTTCTGTCTGGTTCTTTCAACGTGAGGAAGCCGACGCGAACCTGATCTGGGGCGCGAACGCACTGCTCCTCTCGTTTCTGCTGTTGGCGCCCCGCTGGCGTTGGCCTGCCTACTTGGCAGCCGGTATTGCGGCCATGGTGGTCGGCAGCGCACTGGTAGGCGAATCCCGTGCGATCAATCTCCTCTATAACGCGCTGAATCTCATTGAAGTCATGATCGGCGCCTTCCTGTTGCGTAGAAAGTCCACGCAGCTTCCGCGTTTCACAGATAGCAAATACCTCGTCCGGTTCATCGCCTATGCGGTATTGGCAGGCCCAATCGTCGCGGGTTCGCTTCTCGCGTTGGTCATGGCAATTTGGCGACACACCCCGCCGATGAAAACGCTGTTTGACTGGGTCATCGGAGATGGGCTTGGAGCAGCCATCGTAGTTCCAACGTTCGTTGCGATTTTCCAGACTCGATTCAGAAACTTGAACCTGAAGCGGCATTGGTTCTACCCCTTCGTCCTGGCCGTGGTGACGTTGGCCGCATTCTCTCAAGACCAGACACCATTCCTGCTCCTGATTCTCCCGTTTCTCGTTCTTGTTCTGATGCGCCTGGGGCTTGGATTTGCAGCGCTCGCGACACTCGTGATCGCCACAACTGCGAGTTGGTTCACGATTCGTGGTTCGGGGCCATTTGCGATTTCAAAGTCTGTTGACGCGGTCGCCTCAAGCATCCAGTTGCAGTTCTTCGTTGCGTCCTGCATCTTCCTGATCTATATCGTGTCGGTCGTTCTGGAGGAACGAAGCGCAATTGAGCAGCGCTTGCAGCAGATTGCCTCGATTCACGAATTAGTGACGGAGAACTCACGCGATGTCATCCTGCTTGCCGATCTCGATGGACGGCGCACCTATGTCTCTCCTGCAATCGAAAAGATCAAAGGGTGGAAGCCTGAGGAGTTAATCAATCACAAGCTTTCTGACCATGTGCATCCAGACGACCTGGACAAAGTGGAAGAAACAGTTCGTCAGTTTCGATTTGGTTCCGAAGGTGCCCTTATCGAGTACCGCGAGCAAAACCGAAAAGGGGAATACATTTGGGTGGAAGCGAGTCTTCGAATGTTCCGGGATCGGAAGACCGGCATTCCCGCCGGAATTCTGAGCTTGATCCGCGACATCACCGAGCGGAAACACCACGAAGAACTCCTTCTCAAGGCTAACCAGACGCTGGAAGAGCTGGCTGTTGCCGATGCGCTCACCGGGGTAGCTAACCGAAGGCGATTTGACGAGTGTCTGGCTCATGAATGGTCCCGCTCGGCACGCCTTCAGACACCCATGTCGATGCTCCTGATCGATGTGGACTCTTTCAAACAACTGAACGACTCCATTGGCCACCTGGCTGGAGACAGATGCCTCAAAAGGATTGCGGACGCGGCGATGGAAGCCGCCACACGCCCCGGAGATGTGGTGGCGCGATTCGGTGGCGACGAGTTTGTGGTCATATTGCCCAATACCGACAGCCACGGAGCAACTGAAGTGGGCACGCAAATAAGAGCCAACTTACATCGGCGCAATGCAATGCTCGATGGAAACCCCGAGGGCTTGATGACGATCTCGGTTGGGTGCGCTACCGTAATCCCAACGCCAGACGAGCAAGGAACTGCCCTGATTCAAATTGCAGATGAGGCGCTCTACACTGCCAAGCGCAATGGCCGCGATCGGCTGTACACCATCACTTCCGAATCCGCTCTTCCCAAATTCAAACCGAATGAAGAATCATCCTGAACCGAGCGCATCTATTCCACGACTTTCTAGGACTCCCAAAAAGTGACGTGTCATCCTGGGCGAAGCGGCTTGGGGCCCTCGCGAACGATTCATCGTTAATGGCGTAAGCGGAGCCGAAGGATCTGCTATGTTGCCGTTCAATGACCTGTCATCCCGAGCGGAGCCGAAGGATCTGCTTTGTTTGCTGTTCAATGATCTGTCGTCCCGAGCGGAGCGTAGCGCAGTCGAGGGATCCGCAGTTGCTTTTCGCTCACTCAATCCACAACCTGTCATCCTGAACCGAACGCGTCTGCTGAATAAGTCATCCGATGCCCACTTTCCCACGTGTCAACCACCCACCCTCAACTTATTCCCGCATCTCCTTCCCCATCTTGCATTTATCGTGCACCAGCATTTGCACAAGATTTCCAGGCAATCCCCTATCCTTGAATTCGAAGAGCAAAGCAGCCATCACCTCGGTGGTTGCGAACAAGGTGTCATAAGTCCTTGCCCCAGAGGATTCTGCGGATAACTGCATTTGCAAGAGGATTTTGCAGCGACAAGCCACCGGTAACCCATTGAAAGAAAGGAACTTGCTCACAGAATCCGGATGGGGGGGTGCCGACGGCACGAAACGCCGAACCGCCGCCCCTTACCTGATCTTCGCGACCCGCCCTTGCGTTGGAAACTTCGTAAACTGCAGCATGTCGTGCCCCGGCACCACGCGATCCTGTGACCCCGCCATCTCGATCATCCGCGCCTGCTGGGCGATATTCGCCGCATGATCCGCGTCGCTGAAAGTAGCACTGGCCAGATGAGCCGAAAGATTCAGATAGAAATAGCAATTGTCTGACGCCAGCACAAACGGCGGAGTCCCATCCACCAGCAGATACTGCGACGCATAAGTGTGACGCGAACCCGTGTGAGTATGAATGCCCGGAAATATCTCCACATTATCGCCATCGACGAGATGCACGCGTCCTTCGGAATTCAGTTTCTTCAATTCCTTCACATCGTCTGGATCAATGCCGCCGTGATTCCCACTTGGCTGCCAAGCCTCTGTGGTGTAGTAGCGATACTCCTCCCGCTGAATCCACACCTGGGCCTTGGGAAACAGATCGATGCCTCCCATGTGATCCCAATGCGCATGGCTGATCACGATGTCCGTAATTTCCCCAGGTTCAACTCCGGCCGTCCTCACCGCTTCATCGGGACGAAGATAGTCCTTCATCGGAAACTCTTTGAGAAACGTCTGACGATGAAATCCACTGTCGAAAAGAATATTCCGGCCACCGCCGCGAATCAGCCAAACCACCATCGCGATGTCGACCTTCTGATCCTTAGGGCCGTCCACGATGAGATCAGAAAGAGTCACTCCCGGCGCAGTGGCGTAGCGGATCGCTTGAATCGAGTACAGAGGCGAGGCATGCGCTGTTGTCGCCCCAATCAGGGCACAGAGTGCAGCGAGCAGCAATCGTGTCACTCGTATCCTCCCGATCCACGTCTTTTCCTTAAATCTGAGGTTGACCTCTTCAGCTCCCGGCTGGAGTTCCGCCTCCGCGATGCAAATCAGCTTTCCTTCGGCGCTTTCCGCGATCACGGAAAAACCTGGTCTTTCGGCACAGAGAGCATTCCCACGGAAAGTAGCCGAACAGACACAACACCTGGCGTTGCCAAAATCCATGACGCGGAAGCCGACGCAGATCGTGCCGTCCGCAGTCCGGACAACTCAACTTGGCGATCGTGCTCGTACGTTCTATGACTGCATCACCCAACATCAACAACCTTCCCTCCAAAGCTTAGGAAACGACGCCGCACATTCCCCCACATTCATTGATTAGGACGAGAACCGACCTCCCGGCGCTCTCTCCCGCGTCGCCTAGCTCCTCACGGCGAGCCGGTCGAGCCCCTGCTTCGCGAGTCCTGCAATTGCCCGGGCCAATGTCAGCGAGGCATTCAACGACTCCGGCCTTTCCAGCCGAATACCCAGGTCCGCCGCGGATTTGCGAAACGCGATGTCCACGTCATACAGAATCTCCACGTGGTCGCAAAGAAACCCAATCGGTTGCAGCAGCAATGTCTTCACATCCTGAGCTGCAATCAAAGCGAGCGTCTCCTCCACGGTCGGCCCGATCCACGGCCCGCCACTGGCTCCCTGGCTCTGAAACGCAAACCACCACTGCGGAATCTCCGGCACACGCGAAGCCACCAGTTCCGCGGTCTTGCGAGCATCTCGGCGTAAGTGTCGACTCCTTCACCCGGCCAAAGTCGAGGTTGGCCCGAGGAGTCATCACACGACGGCGGTTCAACCGTGCGAGTAGGCACGCTGTGAGCCGTAAACAGCACTGGAACCGGCCCTCCGGTTTCCGCGCTGATCTTCGCCTCCGCATCGCGCAGACGTTCCGCAAATGCATCGGCGAGGAGCGAATTCTGTGCCCAGCCTTCGATAAAGTCGATCCGCAGCGCGCCCGCCTCTGCCTGCACCGCTCGTTTGTAGAGCCCCACGCTGGTGCGTGAGTTCTGCGGCGCCATGCAAACAACAGCAGCCTCTTCCACGCCGTCCGCGCGCATCTCGCGGACCACATCGGGAATATACGGCTTCCAATTGCGCATCCCCACGTAGACCTGCACCGGCGGTCCTTCCATCGCCAGTTCCGCCTCCACCAGCCGGCCCTGTTCCAGCGTAATCTCAGTCAACGGGCTCCGCCCTATCAGCGAGTAACGATGCTGAATTTCTTCAATCACATGTTCCGGCAGCGGCCGCCCGCTGACCACGTTCCGCAGATATTCTGGAATCTGCTCGACCGTCTCAGGGGTTCCATGCGCGAGAAGAAGTACGCCTTGCTTAGCCATTGGCCTCCTTCAGCCTGAACTCGCGCACCATTTTCACCACCGCCTGCACATTCTCGACCGGTGTCCCCGGAACGATGCCATGTCCAAGGTTGAAGATGTGGCCCGGACGCCCTCCAGCCGCACGCAAAATTTCCTTCACCCGAACCTCAAGCACCTCGGGCGGTGCAAACAGGGTAATGGGATCGAGATTGCCCTGTACCGCGTGCCCGTGCCCCACCGCGTCCCAGCCTTCATTCAGCGGTTGCCGCCAGTCGAGTCCGATTACGTCCGCACCTGTCGCAGCCATCTCGTTCAACAGGCCCGCTGTCTCAACGCCGAAATAAATCACCGGCACCCCCATCGCCTGCACCGCGCGCACCAAACGCTTGGATGCTTCAAATGCATAGTCGCGATAGTCTGCCAGACCGAGCGAACCGACCCAGCTGTCAAAAATCTGGATCACGTCCGCGCCCGCCTGCACCTGCAGCAGGCAATACTCCTCAAGCACCTTGACGATTTTGTCCAGCAGCAATCGCCACGACAACGTATCGCCGTACATCATCTGTTTCGTGTGAATGTAATTCCGCGAGCCGCCGCCTTCGATCATGTAACTCGCCAGCGTGTACGGCGCACCGCAAAAACCAATGATTCCCAGCCGATCCTTGAAGTGAGCGGCGACCTTCTCGATAGCGCGGGCAACATACGCAAGGTCAGCCGCGCGATCCGTGCGCAGCGCACGCACGTCCTCCGCGGTCCGCACCGGATGATGCACCACAGGTCCCTCGCCAGCCTGAAACTCAAACGGCAAACCCATCGGTTCCAGCGGCAAAAGCAGGTCGGCAAAAATGATCGCCGCATCCACGCCAAGCTTTTCGGCGGCTGTAATCGTCACTTCCGAAGCCAGCTCCGGCTGTTTGCAGATCTCCACCAGCGTGTGGTGCTTGCGTACATCGCGGTACTCCTGCATGTAGCGCCCGGCTTGGCGCAGAAACCATACCGGTGTGCGATCGACCGGCTTGCGTAAACACGCACGCACAAATCTGCTGCCGTCGAGGATTGTCTCCAGCACGGCTGGGTTGTTATCAGCAATCTCCATATCCGGTAATTTTACTGGGCATACCGCCCGATTGGCACGGTCGCCAGTCAAATCTATTTGACTTTGAAATGCGCTTTCAACCCGTCCTGGCTGGCACCCAGAGGTGGGTTTCGGCGTGCCTGGCAACCCATCGAAGACAACAAGCCCGATAACCGGCATGGCACGTCGATTCAAACTCCCGAACGCCATCTCTGCATGTTCCTGCCGTCAATTCGCACGGAGAAGCCGACCCGTTATACGCTTCTATTGATGAAGAACAAGGCTACGGCGAGAGGTTCTGCCACCAGGACACATGCTCTCGACCTCGGCCGAGAGTCGTTCCGCAAACAGGCATGGGGTGCTGCATTTGCCGAACTCTCGGCTGCGGAACGCGAGAGCGCACTGGATCCGGAACATCTCGTAGAGCTCGCGCAAGCCGCCCTGCTGATTGGAAAGGACGCTGAAGGGGCGGAGTATTTGACTCGCGCTCATCAGAGGTTTCTGAGTCGAGGAGAAACTCAGGCCTCCGCTCGCTGTGCGTTTTGGCTCGGTTTTACCTCACTGCTCAATGGCGAAGTAGCCAAGGCCGGAGGTTGGCTCTCCCGTGCCAATCGTCTTCTTGAAGGTCATCCCGACTGCGTGGAAAAAGGATATCTGCTATTACCAATCGCGTTCAGCTCCTTTCACGCCCGGGATGCGGTAACTGCTTATGCGACATTCGTGCAGGCCGGCGCGATTGGAGAACGGTTTGATGACAAGGATTTGGTGACGCTCGGGCTTCAGGGACAAGGTCGAGCTTTGATTCGACAGGGCCAAATTGCTCGAGGCTTGGAATTGCTGGATGAGGCCATGGTTGCCGTTACTGCCGGCGAAGTCTCTCCCCTCAATGCTGGAGGGGTTTACTGCAGTGTGCTCGACGCCTGCGGCGAGATCTTCGATCTGCAGCGGGCACACGAATGGACTACCGCGCTGGAAACGTGGTGTGCGTCACAGCCTGACGTGGTGCCTTATCGTGCCCATTGTCTGGTTCGGCGATCTGAAATTATGCAACTGCACGGCGCCTGGTCGAATGCACTCGACGAGGCAGAACGTGCAAGCGAATTACTCTCCCGCCCCCCGCCAAAGCCCTTTATCGGTGCAGCTCTTTACCAACTGGGTGAAATCCATCGGCTGCGGGGCATGTTTTCGGCAGCCGAAGAAGCCTATGACCAGGCACGGCGATGGGGTTCGGGTTTAGGACCAGGCTTGGCGCAACTCCGGTTAGCTCAGGGTCAAGTGGATGCTGCGCTGGCTGCCATTCGTCGAGCAGTTGAGGACGTTAAAGAGCTTGCGCCGCGGGCAAAAGTCCTCGACGCTTACGTTGAGATTGCTCTCGCCGCCAATGACGTTGTATCGGCCCGAACAGCCGCTGAAGAACTTGCGCAGATTAAAGCGCAGCACGACGTCCCCTTCCTGCGCGCCATTTCGTCTCGGGCTGCGGGCGCCGTCCTTCTCGCGGAGGGCGACGCGCGAGGTGCACTTACTGAGCTAAAGCTGTCCTTGGCTATTTGGTCTGAACTGCAGGCGCCTCACGAAGCTTCAAGAGTGCGAATTCTGGTTGCGCTGGCTTACCGAAAGCTTGGGGACGAAGACAGTGCGATCGCAGAGTTCAGTGCGGCTCGCGAGACGTTTCGACAACTAGGCGCCCACGCCGAGCTCTCCCGGGTAGAAAGTCTTTTGTCCAAACACGCACGCCAAGACGCAAGTCCACTTACAGGGCGAGAACTGGAGGTTCTCAGACTCGTTGCATCTGGTATGACCAACCGGGCAATCTCCGGCAAGCTTTTTATCAGCGAAAAGACAGTCGCGCGCCACGTCAGCAATATATTCACGAAACTTGGCCTGTTTTCAAGGACCGCCGCTACTGCCTACGCGTATGACAATGAATTGGTGTAGCTTTCCGCTTCGTCAAACGTGGCGTTTCCGAGGAGAATGTCCCAGACAGCGTGGAATCACACCATGCGGACTCTAAGCCACGGCTGAGATGGCTAGCAGGAGCACAGCTCACGATCTCGGATTGATTACGGGCCGCTTGATCGAGGTTCGTTGGAGGCGAGTGGAAAGCGGGGAAACCGGAATGCCTTTTGGGCCTATTCCGCGTAGCGCCAGTGCTTGGTCTGGTCAATGGCAGTCGCTGAAATAATGCCACCCTGGAGAAAATTGCCCCGTAGGTAGCCGCCGGAGATCTGCGTTCCATCCGCATATTTCATTTGCACGCGGGAATTGTCTCTGGGATGGGTATTTCGATCTTTGGGATCGAACTTGCGCCATTCGTTCTTCATGCTTTGATTCTACGCTCGTCGATGATGTCTTGCTCTCCCAGGGGCAGCTTAATGTCGCGGGGCTTTGCCTGCCTTGCCTGTGTGGGATTTCAATTCTCCCGAATGGGATGCCCAATCTGACTCAATCATTGAGGCTTGTCTGTGATCTGGCTTCTGGCGGGACCACGAGCGACATGTCAATAGCGCTATAGTTATTGACGGAGAGCCAACAATCCGCCCGAATCGACACTCCGCCGCGTACCATCAAGCCAGTAGGAGTTACTTGAATGCAACAGTTGTCGAGTCTGTCTGGTTGGCCGCCGCAAGGAGGCGCTGGACCATTTGATGTCCGCAAAGAGGCCTTTGTGAGTTACCCGGAATTGGTGACAGTAAGGAGAGTCGACCGAATCGTGGGCTCTCGCGTTGACATAACCTGTATGTTCGCCAAAGAAGTCGTGACCTTTCGATTCTTCGCGGCAAATCCGGGAATTGCCGAAAATGTTGCCGACGTTCTCAGGTGCAACGAGGGTCAAAGCCTGACCACACTGGGAATGCTCAAGGTTTCCGACAGCGAATAGGGATTGTCTGCCAATTCCCCAGTTCTCTTTGTTCATGCGTCTGCTGCGTCGATTGGAAAGAAAGATAACCTTGCGCCAGGTTCGCGCTTGGAAATTTCTGCGCAACTAGCGCCTCGATTTAACGAGACGCCTCTTTTGTGATTGGCGCGGTCTCGCCCTCACTACACTTGCGCATCCTCCGTTGATGCAATCAACCCCGTGGATCCATGAGTATGAATGGATCCACGCTGCCGGTCGGTCGCAATGGCGCTTATCCGTGCTCGGGATCTGATAGCCTTGACGATCCTCTTTGCATCACGTCCTATCCCGAATAGAGTGGCTGACGTCATCGCATACAAGAAATGCAGGCCGACGAAGTACATCCCCGGCACATCTACGACAACCCCTTCTCGATGTATGGGATCTGTTCCACCGTTTTCGCCAAAGATCGGCAAGTCTATCCACGGCATGCCGTGCTCGTATCCGGTGCACCAGATCACGTTCTTAACATCGAGCGTCCGACCGTCAGCTAGCAATGGCATCCCATTCTTTACACCTACAACCCGTGGCACCCGCTCAATTCCGGCATTCATCAAGTCATTCACCTTCACACGTACGAGAGGAGCCGCTTGGTGAAGCATTTTGGGCCGCAGTTTTCTGCCAATAGCCGTCTTTACGGTCATCACGTGGTGCCCAACGAACCGCACCAATCGGACCAATAAGTATCGCGCCAGGAAACTCTCGATCGGCCACGGAATTTGACCTGTTTCCTTCCCGGAAATCATTGTTGAATGATTTCGCGAAACCTCAATGCTTATGTCCGCACCCGAGTTCCCGACACCGACGACGAGTACACCGCCATTCTGCAATTGCGATGGATTGCGATAGTCGTGGGAGTGCAATTGTGTAATACCTGGATCGAGTTCGCTGGCGAATGCCGGAGTCCTGGGTACCTGATAATTCGCCATCGCGATTACGACATTCTCCGATTCGAAGCGCTGGTTCCCGGCCGTCATCAAAAAGCGATCCCCTTCCTTCCAAAGACGGTCCACCTTGACGTCATTCCGCACTGGTAATTTGAATCTCCGTGCGTAATCGACAAGGTAGTCGGCCACCTGCTCCTTGGTCGGGAAGCTGTCACCGCGAGCGGGAAAGCGCATCCCGGGAAGGCTCGCATACCGCGCTGGGTTGAAGAGACGAAGAGAGTCCCACCGGTTGCGCCATGCGTCTCCAATTCGCGGGCTTGCGTCGAGGATCAAGAACGGAAGGTCGTATTTCGTCAGGTAGTACCCCACCGAGAGGCCTGCCTGACCACCGCCGATAACAATAGTGTCAATCTGTGTAATGTCATTTCGCCTGTTCACTTCCATCACCTCACTCGAGGTTGGTCCCGCTAAAGCTTGACCACCTTTCGTGAGCTTAGGGATGTCACAGGAACCTCATCATCGGGCGAAGTACCCATTTTCAATCGAAATAGCAGATGGGTAATTCTAGGTATGCGGAGAATTCGGGGTGCCATCTTGATCGACGAATCGCCGCAATATCTTGTATTGGGCGATTGCGACCCGTTTGCAGACTATTTCCGCGTGAAGGTTCACAATTGAGATGTTGGATGGCGGACCGGTGCAGCCTTTGCATCTTGATCTGGAGGAATGCGGAACCACCCCGCTCTGTTGCACCCACCCCCGTATCTGACGGTAACCACTTTCTCGGCGCGAAAGTACTGTGCGTCCTGAAAGGCAAAACAAATCATCGCACTTCAATTTCATTTTTTTGACGCTAAACAAAAAACGGCCCCCGTCATTAACGGGGGCCAAGTTGCCTTGGTTCTCTCGTGTTGCGAGAGCTTTTATTGGCGGCCTACGGCGGGGTAGCCGCTGGTACGGAAAAGAGCCTCAGGGGGGTGGCTGTCGGCCTTTTACGGCCGTTCCGCACCTGTCAAGGACGCCATACCATGGGGGGATGCGACGTCCTGGGCCGCCAAACTGATTTGAATAAGCCTAATAGCCCTGAGGGGTTGCCCCGCCTTGAGCTGCCAGACTGTTTTCCATCAACTTGATATGCACTGTGCCTTTGCGGATTTTCGCCGGCTTGGCATTCGGATCAGCCGGTGCCGCACCTTGATCGGCAGATTCCGCAACCTGGGCGTTGCCTAGGGCTACGGCATGCATACGATAAACCGGGATCTGATGCTCCGAAACGAGGTAGCGCTTAACCGCTTCCGCCTCGCGCATCGAACTCGCAATACCCGCGCTGCCCGCACCTGGCGACTGGGCCTCGATTTCGATGATGTAGCCCTTGTGGCCGGTCAAGCTGGCCGCCATCTGGTCAAGCTGTTGCTTCGCTTCATCCGAAAGCACGGGGCTTGAGCCTTTGAAAGGAACTTCAACGACGCTGATCGGCTTGTAATTATCCAGGCCGTTGACCTCGTTGCTCAAATTGTCCACACGACCAGTCGCGGTTGTAGCCGTTTCATTGGCTTTCTTCGCCTGCTCACCCGCAGCGGTCGCTTGCTGATTTGCGGCGTCTGCTGAGTCTTGAGCCTTCTTGATGCCTGCCTGAGCCCGGCTGTCGACATCCTTGATTTCGGTCGCGTTCTTCGCGTTGAGCTGATCCAGCTCAGTGAGCCGGTCGTTGATCGGGTCGAGTCTTTTCTTCACCCACTTTTTCCGGGCCATCGGATTCATGCGACCCCAGAATCCTTCTTTTGCTTCCGTAGGCGCAGCGGTTGAAGAGGTGGTTGAAGGCGCAGTTTGCTGTGTCGTAGCTGCAGGAGCGGCGGTCTGGGAATTGTCGGCTGGTTGTGTTTGTTGCCCAATGGCAGGAACCGCAATCGCTGAAGCTAAAACGAACATCGCAAGCTTCGCGGGGAACACATTACGTGCTGTAATTTCATTTTTCATTTTTTATTACCCCTGAAAAACGGTTACCGCAAACGTTCGGCGGGTGAGCTGATCAGGCTGCTCGTCAATTTCTAGTGCATGGGACGTGCCAAAGGCCGCGGGCCAGTGAGCCAATCTCTACTCTTAATATTCTAAAGGAGTTAATTGGAATCTGACGCTGCCCCGAGACGATCCAAATGGCCGGTTTGGCACTATCGCAACGTAATTTTTACAGCGTGTTGTAACTTCTACCGGGTAAGCGGCATCCGGCTACTTAGCTTCAACATGAAGGATGCGGATCTCAGGATAGGCTCCATCCCAGTCGGGCGTCACTGCGTCAAAGATCAGACGAAAATCTTTCACATCTCCGGGCTTTAGGGGCGCGGCCGATACCGACTCCAAATCAATGTAGGGCTGGCGCATTCGGATCAGCTTCAGCGGCTGCGTCTCGTTCTGCGCAACCTCTTTTGCGACGTTCCGGAAGAGCACCTGAACCGTGACACCGCTCACAGTTTGATTCCCGGTATTCGCAATGTGTCCATCGATATAGGTGACCTTGCCACCAGCAAGATTGGCCGATTCACTCATCACCAGGTCCGTAATAGGCAGGCGAGGCGCATACGCATCCGCCGCAGCGGTGACCGGCGCAACTGTGACCCCGCTCTTTCGGTGCTCTAAAACAAATATCGCCACAGTTAAAACGACCACAACAGCGGCAGCCGCGATAGCCAGGGGAAGCCAATTTCGCTCCTGAGATTGATAAGAAGTCTCGAGCTTCGGTTCGGTATTCACGAGCCGGATTCTACACCTTTCCGGTAGCCTCCCTCACTCCGGACATTGCCCCCGATGGTCCGTCGTGAGCCGTCGGTTTCCGCCACCCAATGCGATCGATAAATCGCGCTGGGAATGGAGATGCTCGCAATGAAGTCTTCCAACAGACCCGAAAGAACCGGTAAACTGGCCCGGCCACTATTTAATCCTCAATCCGGAGGTTCCATGCCAAAGTACGTCATTGAGCGCGAGATCCCAGGCGCCGGAAAACTGACCCCCGACCAACTGAAGGCCATTTCGCAAACATCCTGCAACGTCCTGCGCAAACTGGGACCGGAAATTCAGTGGGTCCACAGCTATGTCACCGGCGAAAAGATCTACTGCGTTTACATCGCGCCCAATGAGCAGTTGGTCAGGGAGCATGCCAGCCAGGGTGGCTTCCCCGCCAATCGCATCTCTGAAGTCTCCACCATCATTGACCCCACCACTTCAGAAGGCTAGTCAAAATCGTCCCAGGGCTGAACCAGCCCCCAATGCCGATCCTGCCGCCGGCGAAGTCTCTCGCCGCGCTCGCGAAGTCACGCGCTCATTGACCGCATTCCAGGCTCCCGAAGGCATCGTTACGCAATCGACGCAACGTTCGGCTCGTTGTAAGTATTCATGAAAATGTGACAGTCTACACCTTTTGTTGGATTCCAAGAGCATACGATTTGAATCTAAATAGGCTCACTGGAATCACTTAAGCTGCACGGTTCCTGTAAGGCATGGAAAGGAACAAGCCATGGTCCCCTCCCCCCAACTCGAACTCTCCGGTCTGCCCGTGCATGGTCATTCCGCAGCGAGCGCCCGTCGAAGAGAAGATTTGATCTATCAGGCTATGACCGTAGCCGCGATGGTGTCGCTCGTCGTCAGCCTATGGGTGTTTTAAGCGCCACCGCGATTCGGAACTTTCGACAAGCCCTGCTCTGAAGTCGCTTCCTCTCGCGCAATTGATCATGCTCTGAATTTTGCTCTGACTCAGCCCAACTTCGGCGAGTCTTCGCGCACCTTCGCTCCCCTGATAATCGCAACCAGGTACCAGCCGACCGTGCCAAAGACAACAAGCATAAATACCGGAATCATCAAACCCGACAAGTGAAACTCGCTGCTCCGAGCGGCTTCAATAATCGCCGACTGAATATACGAGAACAGACAGATCATCTCCACCTTGATCCAGCTGGCCATGTTCCGTGTCTGTTCCTGAATAAATGGCAGATTCTGGGCCGTGATTCTAACCGGATAGTTGAACGAAGTCGAAATGCCGGCCAGAACCGTGATCAACAGATACGCCCCGGTCGCAACAATCGGAAGCAGAAGAAGCGTGTTCGGCGGTCCCCATCCATTCGGATTGCCCGCCATATCAAAATGCGTTGGAATCCGCTGCGGCAAGCGATTCGGCCCTTGCAGAGCCGCCCACGTCATCCAATAGAGAACACACAACATTCCCAGCCCAACGACTTCAAGGGACTTGCGCATCGGAAGCCTCGCTGTCAGAAATACAGCTTCAGCATAATTCCGCCGAAGCCGTCTGCTCACGCACCCGCTTCAGGACCGCCGATCGTCGACGCGTTCCGCAAACATCTCGCGGTCTCGATGTTCCACCTTAATTGTCGATTGGCTGCACAGAAGATTGGTCGGTCGCATAGACAAACTCACTTGGAAGTTCAAACGATGCGACCGCCCCAAAAACGTACCTTTAAACGCTCCGCTGAATTCCCTTCAGCTCTTGCCCAAGACCGCGAAACCGATAGCCGCTTCTCCCCCGCGGTTGAAACGGATCGCCTCCAGCTTCACCCAGTTCCGGCAGCGGACTCGGAACTTCGCCGAACGAATAACCCGATGGCTCCGCGTGTTCTTGAGGCACCTCTAAGCCAGATTCATCGAGGTTCGACCCCCCAACGTTTTCAAACAGCGGTTTGAATGCAGCGATTACGTTATCGAGCTGGCTTTTCCTCAAGAGAAGTTGCTCAAACCGACCCTTGATTTCGGTAAGTTCACCAGCGGCTTGTTCATAGGCGACGCGATACGGATGCGGTGTCATTCTCTCTCCACCCGCGAAGTCTAGCACCCAAAAGTTACCTCGCAACACGAAAGGCCCTGAAGCAGTACACCCTAAAGTAATAGGCTTTCTCTTCGCTGCTACTCCGCTCTGAGAGCCTCGACAGGATTCACAGCGGCGGCACGTCGCGCCGGCAGATAACTCGCGAGCGCAGCGGACGCCGCCAGCACCAACGGCACAGTGAGGAAGGTCAAGGGATCAAGCGGACTGATGCCAAACAGGAGCGATTTCATCAGCTGAACCACCGCCGTTGCGGTCCCCGCACCGATTACCACGCCCACAGCCGTAAGCACCAATGCAGACCGGACGAACATCCACTTTAGCTCGCTCTTCTGCGCGCCGAGCGCCAAACGGATTCCAATTTCTCGGGTGCGCTGCGAGACGGCATACGAAATCACCCCGTAGATGCCAATCACGCCCAGGGCCAATGCCATTGTTCCTGCAATCGCCAGCATCACCAGCGTGAACGAAGTCCGCGCGAGTGACTTGCCGTAAATATCCTGCATGGTCTGCACGGAAGCCACCGGCAGATTCGCATTGATTGCCCAAACCGCACGTTGAACCTCGCCTATAAAATCCTTGTTTCCGGCTCGCTCGCTGCGAATTGCGAAGGTCACAAATCGAGGTGCATCAATCGTTGGTTGCGGAGTGTAGGGGTTGTTAAACATCGCCGGCCAATACACAATCGCCGGAGCCTTCTCGTCGACACCGTTGTGGCGAACATCCTGGGCCACGCCGATCACCTCTACCCAAGGCATCTTCGGGAACTGGTGAATCCTCTTTCCGATTGCAGCCGGAGCCGAGCCCCACGATTCGCGCGCGAAATTCTCTGACACAATGGCCACTCGGCGCAGCCCGTAGACTTCCGTCCAAGTGAACTCCCGCCCCGCGACCAACCTTGTCCCCATGGCTCTGAAATAGCCGGGCGACACGGAATTGAACATCCTGAGCGGCGGGTGGTCGTCTGCGTAATTCTGCCCCTCCACGCGCATCTCGTCCCAGTTCGGGTCGATGCCTTCCATGGGCAGTGCAGCCGCGAACCCGGCCGAGGTGACGCCGGGAATCCCCGCCACCTTATCGGCGATGTTGTTCTGGATGTGCGTGACCGTTTCCGGATCAGCGACAAGCAAATCCGGAATCCATATGCGCATCGTCTGCACGTGTGCCGCATCTGAAAAACCAGGCTCTACGTTGCGCAATGCTGCGAACGTGCGAATCATCAGCACCGCGCTCACCAGTAGCACTAGCGCCATCGCCACCTGCGCCACCACGAGCAGGTTGCGCGAGCGCGAGCGCACGCGGCCTGCACTTGCGGTCCGGCCTGCACTCGGAATCACCGCGCCGGCTCGTGCCCACGCGTACTTCGATGCCGGTATCGAGCCAAACAACAGACCCGAGACGAGCGAAAGCAGAAGCGTGAATCCAAGAGCCCTCGCATCAATGGAGACTTCGCTCAGGCGCGGCAGATCGGCCGGGCCCATCGCCATCAGAAGCCGCACTCCTGCATAAGCCACACCCACTGAGAGCGCTCCGCCCATCAGTCCAAGCGACGCGCTCTCTACCAGCAGTTCCCGTGCAATGCGTGTGCGCCCCGCGCCAAGCGCGGCACGAATCGAAAGCTCCTGCTGTCGCGAGTCCGCGCGGACCAGCAGCAGATTCGCCACGTTTGTGCAAGCGATGAGCATCACCAGCACAACGGTCCCCATCACCACCCACAGCAAGCTGTCCACATTGCCGATCACCTGCTTCTTCAACAGGCGAAGTTGAGGTGCGATCTTCCACGTCTCGTAGAAATGCGGATTGGTTCCCGGCCCATTCGTCCACGTGTCCATCCACACCGGAATCAGCCTTGCAATATCTGCGTTGGCTTGCGCCAGCGTGATTCCAGGCTTGAGCCGGCCGATTCCGTCGAAGCCAAATCCAGCCAGCTTTTGATTATTGCGATCAAAGGCCAGCGGAACAAGAAGATCAAAATCCTGATCGATGAGCCTGAACCCGCGCGGCATGACCCCGACAATCTCTTTGGTCACCGCATCGACAGTTATGTTGCGCCCAACTACAAACGGATCTCCGCCAAAACGCCGCTGCCAGTAGCCATAGCTCAACATCACAGCCTTTGACCCATGTGGATCCTGATCGGCCGGCGTGAGCCAACGGCCCACCGCAGGCTGCACTTGCAAGCTCTGCAGCACCCCGTCGCTCACTAGCCCTGTGTGAACTTCCTCCGGCCGTGCAAGGCCGGTCACATTCGCCGTTCCCCGAGTCCACACGCCCAACGACTCGAATGTCTGGTTATGCTCGGCAAAAGTGAAGTACATAGAAGAGGAAAGATGCAGGCCGCTGATAAAATTCGAAAGCCCAGCGGCGCCCGGAGCGTTCAGCCACAACGACACAAGCCGATCCGCATCCGGATAAGGCAGCGGCTTCAGCAGCACGCTGTTAAGCACGCTGAACACTGCTGTATTCGCACCGATTCCGATCGCCAAAGTCAGGAGGATGGTCGCTGCGAATCCCGGCGATTTTCTCAATCGACGAAAAGTGAGTTTGAGGTCTGCCAAAATCGATTCCACCATGGACCACTGCCACATCTCGCGGCTGCGTTCCTGAATGAGAGTCACATTTCCAAATTCGCGCCGAGCCGCTTGCTCCGCTTCATCCCGCGGGACTCCGTCGTCCATCAACTCCTCTGTCCGCTCCTGAATGTGTTCCTGAATCGAGGCCGAGATGTCGGCATATCGACGACGCCGTTCGAACAGCCGGTTGAGCGTCCGCATGGTTGACCTCCTAGGCCTTGGCGAAGGCTAGTACCCGCGTAATTCCAGTGAACATCTTTTCGAAACTGACAACTTCCTTCTCCAAATGTCGAATACCTTCGTCAGTCAACCGGTAGATTCGGGTGGGGCGTCCCTTCGCGGAGACTCCAATCTCCGACTCCAGCAAACCCTCCCTCAGCAACCTCTGCAGCGCGGGGTAAAGGGAGCCCTCTTCTACCTGAAGCAGATTCTCAGAAGCCTCTTTGATATGTTTAACAAGCGCATAGCCGTGCATCGGTTTCTGCCGAAGCGACTGCAGGATCATAATTTCCAAGGCACCAGCAAAAAGATCGCGCTGTTCGGGATTCTTAGCCATGCGTTGCAGTTTAAATATAAAATACCTATTTGTAAAATAGTATTTTAAGAGCTACGCGCATCCTAGTCATATTTTAAGGACTCTTCGACCTGGAATTGCCCTCTTTAGTCTCAATGCTCCCCAGGGCACACTCAACCAAACCGCGCGCGCTTCACCGATTGTCTGAAATCCTCTCCAGTCATCTCAACGCGAACGCACATCTCCGCAAGCCGCGATCGCATGCGATCCCCGATTCGATCGCCGAGTGTTTGCTCGCGTGCTGCGCGTTCGGCATCGGTCTTGGCCCCGTTTCCCGCGGCCAGATCTTGGTAGTTGGTCGTAATGATCGTAGTCTGTTTGTCGTTGTAGCGCGTATTCAGAATCAGCGCCACCGTGTCCCAAACCCACTCGTTCGGCTTTTGCGCCCCCAGATCATCCAGCACCAGCACCTCGGCGGCAAACACCGGCTTCAGCAGCTCCAACTCAGTCGTATTCACCTGCGGGTTATAGCTGTTCTGAATGTTCTTAAGCAGTTCGCGATAATCGCAGAACAATCCCTTCGCTCCGCGCTCCTGCACCAGCCGTCGCAGCACGCCAACTGCGAGATGCGTCTTGCCTACTCCGATCGATCCAGTGAAAAGCAGCCCCTTCCCCGCCGTATCAACGGGGTAAGCTTCAACGAATTTGCGCGCCGTCAGGTGCGCCCGGCTCAGCGAGGAGTCAGCGCCGCGGAACGCGGTTTCGTAGCCGTCCAGCGTGTACTGCCGATAGCGTTCTGGAATATGCGCAGCTGACAAGTCGGCGCTCTTCTCGCTCCAATTCCTGGCACTCGCACGCACGCGAAACCCAAAGTCCCGCCTCCGACATCACCCGAACCAAACCCACTCCGCCGCAGATTGTGCACTCGCTCATCGTCCTTTCCAGCCTAGCGCAATAGCTCGCGACGGCTACCGGTGCGGAAGCCGTCCGCTAATGTGGAAAAGCGCGAATCAACTCAACGTTCCGACCCTCATTTCCGACACACCGGCACTTGGAGAGTTAAGATGGGGAGTCATTTTCTTCAATCCACGGAGACATCCCTGTGAATCGATTTGCTTTGCGTTGTCTAGTTGCCGCGTTTGGCTTCGCTGTCACGCTCGCCTCTGTCAACCTACCCGCGCAAGAACCCGGAAACGTGCCCGAAACGAAAGCCCCTCCTCCAACGCAAGCCGCTCCGCTGAAGCACCCTGACAACGACTACTGGCGCAAACACGATGCACAACTGCTAACAGATTTTCCGTGGCTCGCTCGATTCAAGGAGGACGATTTGAAACTCGGTCCACCCGCAGCGGGTGAAAACCGCGTCGTCTTCATGGGTGATTCCATCACCGAAGGCTGGCACTTCGACGGACCGACACCCGCCTTCCCAGGAAAGCCATACATCAATCGCGGCATCAGCGGCCAAACCACTCCGCAAATGGTCCTCCGCTTTCACCAGGATGTGATCGCACTTCAGCCCAAGGTCGTCGTCATCCTTGCCGGGACAAATGACATCGCGGGCAATACCGGCCCCATGACTCTCGAGCAGACCGAAGACAACCTGGCAGCCATGGCTGAAATGGCCACATCCAACCACATCCGTGTCGTCCTCTGTTCTGTTCTACCCGCCTTCGACTACCCATGGCAGCCGGGCCTCTTCCCAGCGCCAAAGATCGATACGATCAACGCTTGGATCAAGGCCTATGCCGCGCAACATGGTCACGTATACGTCGACTACCACTCCGCTATGAAAGATGAGCGCGACGGCCTCCCCGCGAATCTTAGTCACGATGGCGTGCATCCAACGCCTGCGCGGTTATGCCATCATGGCGCCGCTCGCAGAAGCGGGCATCGCCAAGGCGCTCGCGCAGTAGGCAGAATTGCGAAACAACGCGAATCCACCTACAATAGAAGGATTGCAGGAAAGGTCTGTCTCAGAGATGCCCAAGGAAAAGATTCATCCCAATTACGCTGCGGTGCGCGTGATGTGCGCCTGCGGAAACAATTTTGAGACCCGGTCGACCCACAAGGGCGACATTCACGTGGAAATCTGCTCAGCTTGCCATCCGTTCTTCACTGGCAAACAGAGACTCGTGGATACAGCGGGCCGTGTGGAGCGCTTCCGCCGCAAGTACGCCAAGGCCGGCGAGGCTACTCCCGCCAAGTAGCAAGGCTGTGGATTGCTGACATCTTGGGCCTCCGCCAAGGCGGAGGCCCACGTTCGTTCGGCTGCGTTTATGAGAGAAACATGGCTGGCAAAGGTTTCACCGTAAAGAAAGATTGGGACAACCCCAGGGAGCACCAGATGCCCCCTGAGACACGTGTTCCCGCCTCGGTACGCATCGGCTCGGTGCTCATTTCTCCCGCCACCGTGCTCGCTCCCATGGCCGGAGTTACCGACACTGTTTTTCGGCGCTTCATCCGTCACGCAAGCCTATTTACTTCAGTAAATTATGAGGCAAGCCGCGCAGAACCTTCCCCGTCCGAAATGCGCGAAATCGCGCAGCAGGAGATTGATTCCGTCGTGACCAACGAGCAGAGTGGATGCGGTCTCCTGATGACCGAATTCACCTCCGCCGACGGGCTCTCCCGCATGCGCGAAACCAAGCGTCGCCGCTACCTGACCTTCTACGACGACGAACACCCCATTGGCGCCCAGTTGTTCGGATCAAATTCTCAGACATTGGCAGAAGCTGCGCGGATTGTGCAGGATACGGGATTCGATACCGTCGATCTAAATCTTGGCTGTCCCGCCAAGCGCGTCGTCGGCTGCAATGGGGGCTCCGGCCTTCTTCGCGATCTTCCGAAGATCGCAGAGATTTTTGCTGCCGTTCGCCGCTCCGTGACAATTCCCTTCACCGTCAAGTTTCGATTGGGGTGGAATGATTCCCAGATTGTCTGCGTCGAACTGGCACGGATCGCCGAATCCGAGGGGCTGAACGGCGTAGCATTGCACGCACGAACGCGCGAGCAGGGATACAGCGGACAGGCACGATGGGAATGGATCGCCGCCGTCAAGCAGGCGACCATCCTTCCGGTCATCGGAAACGGCGATATTCGGACCCCTGAAGATGCAGCCTCGATGGTGGCACAAACAGGGTGCGACGCCGTCATGATTGGACGTGCCGCCGCCGCGAATCCATGGATCTTCCGTCAGATCGCCCAGTATACCGCGACCGGAAGCTACGACCTGCCCACCATTGAAGATCGACACCGCATGATTCGGTCCTACTTCGAAATGCTCCTCGCTGAAGCCGACGCCACAAAAGACCTTCCGAGAGACGCGCGCCTTGGCGAAACCGCCGGAAAGATGAAGCAGTTCGCCACTTGGTTTACCCACGGAGTGCCCGGCGGAGCCAAATTGCGGGGCGCCATTTACCACTCCCACACGGGCGCCGAAGTGCTGGACAAGGTGAACACATTCTTTTCGTCCGACTTCTTTTCGGGTGCGGCGGAAACTGAAGAGGCTTCCCTTCCCGAAGGCTCGCTTGTTTGCGACTGAAAGATCCCAAACCAGGTCCCCGTTCCACCCCTAAACCCATTGCTCTCCAATCGAGTACCTCGGTTACCAAATCCACCTTTGTCCCACGATGGTTTAGACGAAAGTTGCATGTTCCCCGGGCTGGCTCGCGGGTATATTGGGGTCACTGAAAAGCGAGAGATCGGGCGACACAGTTTCACGCCGAGCACTCGGATTGCAACCGCTTATTCCACGGTTACGAGCGGTTACCCGATTTCCCAGGTTCGCAAGTACTTAGAAAGACCGGACTTTGCGGAATCACTTTCCTAATTCGAGCAGCATTTTACGGCGCCTCGTCACCATCCTTGCGCTCCTTTGCCTTGGCTCGGCTGCTTGCGAAGCGCAGCGCTACAGCTTTCGCGTCTACGCCGAAGGGCTCGGCAACCCCAATATCACGACGATTGGCCAGGATAGAACTGGTTACCTTTGGGTGGGCACGCAAAACGGCCTTTATCGCTATGACGGCACTCATTTCCAGCGCTATGGAGCAGCGGAGGGAATTCCCGCACGCATCATCGACACAATCTTTACCGGGTTGGACGGCACGCTCTGGGTAGGGACCTCCGCCGGGGTCTATTTCGAACGACATGATGGCGTCTTTTCCGCGATTCAGATTCCCGTGCCGGTCAACGAATTTACCCACCCCACCGGAACGACATTCACTTCGAACACACCGGACCAGGTGGTAACCGCTGCCAGTGGCAAGGCTGTCTTGTTAAAGCACGTCGGCACAGACAAGTGGGTCGCCGAAGAGATGCCCTTGGGAGGCGGCTTCATCTGGAGCGTTCTCTACGGACCCGACAATTCACTTTGGTATGGCTGCGACAAGGATCTTTGTCGGCTCAACGGCGGAAAGTCAACGCAGTTGCGTTCCATTCTCGGGCTGCCTGAAGAGCAATGGCTGAATATGATGGTCGCCCGTGACGGGCACATCTGGCTTCGTGGCAGCCTGCACGTGGGCGAGTTAGTTCCCGATGGGAGCCGCTTCGAGCTCCGGGATATTCCGGGGGTTCTCAAACCTGAATCTTTCCCCGCGCTGGCTGAAGACGTGCACGGCCGCATTCTGACAACGCAAGGATCCAACCTCGCACTTTGGGAGAAGGACCATTGGCGTATCGTTACCGAGCGAAATGGCCTGTCGCCCTTTGAACTCCAGGCATTGTTTGTCGATCGCGAAGGATCTATCTGGATTGGCGTGGTGGGCCATGGGCTCTTGCGCTGGGTTGGGGAAGATCGGTGGGAGGGTTACACAGCTGACGACGGCATTGGCGACAACCTTGTGTGGGCCTCGATTCGAGATCACGAAGGCAGGCTCTGGATCGGCACGGAATCTGGCTTGAGTTGGATCCCATCTGGCGGAAACACGCCCCAGCAATGGCGAGCGCCTGGCTTGCAGATTTCCGACGCGGGAGCGTTGGAAGTCAGTGCGGACGGCGCCATATGGATGGGAAGCTCGGATGGCCACCTGACCCGGATCGATCCGAAGACGCTGGCAGGATCCCAATGGAAGATGCCTCGCGTCTACGGAATGTTGGCGGATGGCCCTCATCAGATTTGGGTCGCGACGATGAATGGCCTCTACGAGTTTGATCCAACCGACAGACAGCATGAGCCGCGACTCGTTGAGAATGCAGTCTTCCCCAAGGCGCCACTTCGTTTCACAGATCTAAGTCTCGATCCAGCTGGACATTTGTGGGCCAGTTCCGACCAGGGCCTCTTCCTGAAAGACGAGGCCGGATGGCACCGCATCGACCCTGGACAGTCCGGGGCCAAGCCCGACCTGGTGGCAGCCGACTGGAAAGGAAATCTGTGGACCGCAGGACCTCTCCAGGACTTCATGCGGCTGCGGATCAGCGGCTACAAGGTAGTGGAGGCAGAGCACATTGGGCATCCACCGCTGATGTCCCAAGAGGTGGTCTCGCTGGTTGTCGATCATCGCGGTTGGCTCTGGGTAGGTCAGGATGCCGGCCTCACTGTCTACGACGGCCATCGCTGGCGCAGCTTTACCCAGGATGATGGGCTGATATGGAACGATACCGACAGTTTTGCGCTGACTGAAGATCGCGACGGGAGCATGTGGATCGGCACCTCCGGCGGATTGAGCCATCTGATCGCTCCGCAGACCGCACTGGCCGGTTCGCCACCGCCACCCGTCTTTTCGCAGGTGACTCTTGGCCCCGAAACGATTAGCGACAGAGGCTCGGTTAAGTGGAGCTCGAATCCGCTGGTCATTTCGATGGCGTTACTTTCATTCAAGGACACGCAAGACATCGGGATTCGATACCGTCTGATCGGTGAGCAAGGATCAGGTTGGGAAAATACACACGAGATGACCGTGCGCTATCGGCACTTGGCGCCCGGGAACTATCGCTTCGAAGTAGTTGCAGTGAATGCCGCGGGAAGCGCTGTATCGCCGCCTGCCGCAATTTCGTTCACGATTGCTCCTCTTTGGTGGCAGGACCGAATGTCACAGGTTGTCTTTGGGCTGCTTTTGCTGATCGGCCTTGTGTACATCTGGCGCCAAAGGGTCGGGCAGTTGATGCGCCAGAAGAAGCATCTTGAAGATGCAGTGAAAGGACGCACCGCAGATCTCGAGCGCGAAAAGACCGAGTTGGTCAGAACCCGCGAGCAGATGCGCCACTTTGCCGAGCACGATGGCCTCACCGGCCTCTGGAACCACCGCATCATCGTCGAACGGCTTCGCGGTGAAGTGGATCGATCCCAGCGCGATGGCACGCCGGTCAGCATCATTCTGGTTGACCTTGACTACTTCAAGCGTGTCAACGACACCATGGGGCACCGCGCGGGCGATCTCACGCTGAAGGAAACTGGCGCGATCTTCCAGCGCGCCGTACGCAGCTACGACTGGGTAGGGCGATATGGCGGCGAAGAATTCTTGTTGATTCTTCCGGGCTCAGACTATGCGGCAGCACACGCGAGAGCCGAGCATCTAAGATCGACTCTACAAGCCGCCGTCATCGGAGACGGCGAAAAAACATTCTCCGTGACCGCCAGCTTTGGCGTCGCCTCAGGATTCCCAGACGACCACGAGGCAATGATTCAGGCTGCCGATGCGGCCTTATATCGAGCCAAAAACAAAGGCCGAAACTGCGTCGTGGGCACCGAGATCACTCGTCAGGATTTCCCGGTCACAGTCACCCAATAAGAATCTATGCTACCGGGAGACGGATTGTGGCACGAGCCCCAGGGCCGTCGTCGCGGTTGAGAAGCCTTATTTCGCCACCGTGCGCGCGGGCGATTTGCTGCGCCAATGCCAACCCCACGCCGCTCCCTGATGGCTTGGTGGTGTAGAAGGGTACGAAGAGGTTTTCAGTATTAGCAATCCCGAGACCGCTGTCCTCGATGCCAACCATGACACTCGACTCGATCAAACGCCAATCGATGCGCACGGGCTTCGCGCCGTTCGCCAGGGATGCATCCACTGCGTTGGCCAACAAATTGATAAACATTTGCTCCAGTTGATCGGGATCAGCGTTCAACAATACTGATGGGCCAGGATCGAGTTGCACCGGTACACGCTGTTCTAGAAGCGCGACACGCTCGAGCAGAGGACCCACTTGAATGGGCTTAAGATGCGGAGGAGGCAACTGCGCGAGCAAGCGATAGGACTGAACGAACCGATGCAGGGAGTCTGCACGGCTTTCGACGACACCAAGTCCGCGACGAAAATCACGCACCGTAGCCTCATCGCCGGTTATATTCTCTGCGCGTGCCAGCAGGCTGCCAGCAATCGATTTGATCGGAGCAAGGGAATTCGATAGCTCGTGGCCCAGCACGCGGATGAGACGCTTCCACGCAATCTGTTCCTCTTCCTGAAGAGGCTGGCTTACATCGGCAAGCAGAAGCAGCGTGTGCGGTACACCATCCTGGCGAAAAACGGCCTTGCGCAGCAACCAGCGCGTAGGTTTGGATCCGAATGAGTGGACGCTCTGGTCCGCGGCAACCACCAGGTGAGCGAGACCGAGTTCGCGCGCAGAGTGGCCAAAGCACCGTGCAAGGGGACGCCCGAGAAGTTGCGCCCCGGCATTATTCGCCAGCTGCAGCATGTATTCCCGGTCGAAGGCGAATAGAGGTGCGTGCATGACTTCGAGAATGCGCGCCAGCAGTGCAGTCGCCTCAAGGGATCTGACGCGCTGCTTTTGCAGAAGGTCCGCCAGTGCATTGATCTCGGATGCCAATTCCCCGAGCGGGTCCAGCGAGGCCGCGCCCCGCGCGCGAAAGGAGTAATCCCCTTCTCGCAGAGAAGACACAACGTTGGAGAGTGTTTGCAGAGGGCGCGTCATGCCTTCGATGAGCGAGGCAGAGACAAGGGCGAAGTAGATCAGGAGGCAGAAAATCAGAAGAGTGGCAGGGACGGCAGTGACTTGGCGTTCAGAGAGCAGAATACCTTCAAAAATCAGCGCCGGTAGAGCGAGTAAGAAACAAAAAAGCCACGCCCGGCGGACTGCCGAGCGTTTGCGTCTTCGTCTATTTCTTTCAAAGGCCATATTTTTCGATACGGCGATAAAGAGCGGCGCGACTCAGACCCAGAGCTTCTGCAGCCTGCGAGATGTTGCCGTCACATCGGCGCAGCACTTTGCGAATGAGCAAGGCCTCGACCTCATCTATGCTCATATTCTCAAAGTTTGGCGCGGACGACCGAGCGGCGGCAATGGCTAAATTGGCAGGCTCGATCTCCTCTCCTCGGCAAAGCAGGACCGCGCGTTCAACCGTGTGCTCGAGTTCTCGAACGTTGCCCGGCCAGGGATATTGCATCATCTGCTGCATAGCCGAGGGAGAAAATCCGGAGACTTGTTTGCGATAGCGGGTGCGATTGCGTCCTAGAAAATGCGTCGCCAGGAGCGGAATGTCTTCGCGGCGCTCTCGCAGAGCAGGCAGATGTATCTCGACCGTATTGATGCGGAAGAGAAGGTCTTCTCGAAAATTTCCGCCTTTGGATTCCTCTGGCAAGTTCGCGTTTGTAGCAGAGAGAACGCGGACGTCCACCCGCCGCGTTTGCGATGAGCCGACGCGCTCCAATTCCCCCGTTTCGAGCACACGCAGCAGTTTGGCTTGTTGGCGAAGCGGCACGTTGGCTATTTCGTCTAGGAATAGTGTCCCACCGTTAGCGAGTTCGAAACGACCGACACGATCGGTGCGCGCGTCAGTAAACGCGCCTTTGACATGGCCAAAGATTTCGCTTTCGAAAGTGCCTTCCGGCAGACCGCCTGCATTTACCGCCACAAGCGCCATGCGGCTGCGCGGAGATGCGGCGTGCAGGAGTTTGGCAACGATCTCTTTGCCCGTGCCATGTTCGCCCGTGATCAGCACATTGGCATCCGACGGACCCACTTGGGCGATGAGTTCGAGCACTGGCTGCATAGTGGCCGCGCCCGCTACAAATTCTGGCATGCCTTCAGCCCGGAGCAGCCGGTTTTCGAGTTCGAGGTGACGTGCACGACGCAAAGCCTGGTGCAATTCAGCGTGGACGCGAATCAGACTGATGAGGCGCTCGTTTTCCCAGGGCTTCTGGATGAAGTCGCGCGCTCCCCGCTTGATACTTTCGACCGCGAGATCGATGTTGCCCCACGCTGTCATGACAATTACCGGGAGCCGTGGATCGATCTCCTGCAGACGCGCAAGCAGATCGAGTCCCTCTTTGCCTGAAGTGGTGTCGCGCGTGTAGTTGAGGTCGATGAGCAGCACATCGTAGTCGCTTTGCCCCAGGGCTTCCAGCATCAACTGCGGCGAGCGCACGCAGTCCACCTGAAAGCCCTGCGGCTCAAGCAATAGCTCTACGGCCTCAAGGATATGCGGTTGATCATCGGCGACCAGTACTCGGATTCGTTCACTCTTGCTAGCGATGGTCGGCCTCCACCACGCCGGTCTTGGCATTGGCGATGGAAATTCCGTACTCTTCAAGAATCGAGCCGGTAGCTCGCCGCACTTCGATGCGCGCCTTCTCGTACGCGGTCTCTGCGGCTACCAGAGCCGACTCGGAAAGGGCTAAGTCGTGTTCCGCTGAAAGTGTCTGCTGATTCGATCCCACGCCGAGCTTCAGTTCCTTTTGCATAATATCGAGCGTGCGTTGCGACAGGTCTCGCGCCTTGCGCGCCGCATCCACTCGGCTGGCTCCCTGTTCGAGAGCATACCGTGCATTGCGCACTTCAATGCGAATGCGTTTCTTCAACTCCTCAAAATACACTTGGGACTGGCGGTACTCAAGCTCCGTACGATATTGATCGGCTTTGGACACACGATTCCGGAGTGGAACCTGCAACTGCACGCCTACCTGATATTCGGGTGAGGAATTGTTAAATGCGTTACTTACTGCCCCACCAAAACCAGGGGGGGCATCAACAATGCCGCCAGCCAGGACATAGTCAGGATTCGGCGTGCCTGCATAGCCCGTGCCACCATAGAAACCATACAAAGAAAGCTGCGGCAAAAGAGCATTTCTTGCCGTCTTGCGGCTCAACTCGCGGTTATCAAGATCGAGCCTAGATTCCAGCAGTTCCGTGCGGTTCTTGAGCGCGGCAGCAATCGTATCCTGAATTGGTTCGGTATCAGGCTTGATCTGGGCTGCAATGTGATCTGTCGGCACCACCGGCATCTCTTCGAGAACAGGATTGTCGAGGGTGCGGGTGATGGCGTTCTTCATGTAGAGTTCCTGCAATTGAAGATTGGTCCGCGCCACGGTAAGATCCTGCTGTCGCGTGGCCAATTCACCTTCAGCCTTGAGTACATCCATCTCGGGAATGGCTTGCAATGCAAGCTGCTTGCGACTTGTATCGAGTGTCGTTGTCGCGAAGGCAACCGAACGCTCCCCGACTTGCTCGGTATCGTACGCGTTCACCAGGTCCCAGTAGATATCGCAGATTTGCGTCACGGTCGCGATTACCTGCGCCTTAAATGCGATGTCGGAAATCTTCTGGTTCGTCCTTGCAATACGTAGAAACCGGAGATTGGGGCCGGTTCCGAAGCCAGCCAGTAACTGTTGCTGGAAAATGAACCGCACGCTTGTATAAAGCTGGGGGTTCAATGAGTTAAACGGACTGTTCGAAGTTTGGCGGTTACTGTTCCAGTCTGCCTCCACGTAGGTGCCCGTAGGAAAGGACTGGAAGTAAGTCACATTCGCCAGGCTCTCATTCAAGTGATACACAGGTACGCCATAAATCTGCTTGTTGGTCAGCAACTGCGACGAGTGATCGTTATACGCCATGGCGGTGATGAATGGATCGTAGCTTGACACTGCGGAACCAGTACCAAGTGTAGAGAGCACCTGTCCGGCCGCGCCCGCGCCCGCGCCGCCTGCACCACTGCTCGTGCCGCCGGCGCCTGTTCCTGCTCCCGCGCCTCCGGCTCCGCCGCCCGGAGTTCCAGATACTACACCGGTGTTGACGCCTCGCACCTGGCCACCGGCGCTGGTACGCAGAATATCCATTTGCGCAATCGGCAAGTTGAATCGCGCGATGACCATGTCGAGATTATTTTCGAGCGCCAGATCAATAGCGTCCCGAAGAGACAGATAAAGTTTTCCGTCTCGCACGAGCGTATCGAGTCTCGCGGAATTCGTCATATTCGGAGCCGGTGCCGTCTTGCCTCGGTAAGCATCAAACGGATTGTGAGAAGTCTTCAGCATCATGTCAAAAGGGACGCTGGTGTTTGGCGAGTTTTGAAGCGGTTCCGCGGCAGCTTGAGCGGGCGCCTGAACCGAAGAGGCAGATGAAATTGGTTCCACCGCAAGAGCCATGTTTACCTGCAACAGAATAATTGCGGCGAGAGCCTGAGCTCGCGCGAGACTAGGTCTTTCAATCATTGTCTTCAAACCATTCCCCTGGGTCATCTTCATTTCGCGCCGACCTCGCTTGCTGAGGTGTGCAGCAACTCATCTCGCGTTAGCCAGCCATCGCGGAGTTCGAGAATGCGCTTGCTGTAGCGCGCGTTCTCTTCAGAGTGCGTTACCTGGACGATCGTGGTTCCGGCGCGATTCAGCTCGCAAAACAGCTCCATGATTTCGCGAGCCTGCGTGGAGTGCAGATTGCCCGTTGGCTCGTCGGCCAGCAGCAGCGACGGCGCGTGAACCACTGCACGCGCGATGCCGACCAGTTGCTGTTGCCCGCCGGAGAGTTGATTCGGAAACAGGTCTTTCTTGGCGACAATCTGAAACCGGTCAAGGATCTCCGCCACCATCCCCTGTCGATCCTTGGCAGGCATGTTCTTGTACGACAGCGGAAGATCGATATTCTCTGCAACCGTGAGATCGTCCAGCAGGTGATAACTTTGAAAGACCATCCCAATGCGCGTTCGCGCCAGGTCTGCCCGCTGCTTGCGATTGAGTGAGTGGACTGGTGTCGAGCCAAACCAATACTCACCGAGCCAGCTGTCATCAAGAAGGGCCAGCACGTTCAGTAGCGATGACTTCCCTGCTCCCGACGGCCCCATGACTGTAACAAACTCGCCTTCCTTGATGGTTAGCCCAATGCGGCGCAAAACCCAGGTTTCGGCGTGCCCGGTCTTATAACTACGTTCAACATTCTTCAATTCGATCATGATCTTCAGTTACTCCCATCTCAATACCAGGCTCAGTTTCACCTTCTGCTGCTTGTTACTCACTTCTCAAGGCCTTCATAGGTTGGACTGCCGCGGCGCGGTGAGCAGGCAGCCAGCTTGCCAACAAAGATGCGGCCAACAACACAACCGCGACGGCCGCGATCGAGCCATAGTCCAGCGCGCCTACTCCGTAAAGCGTGCTCTGCATGGCGCGGCCTACAAAATATGCGCCGACGAGACCCAAACCCAATCCGAGAAGTGCCAGAACAAATGCTTCTTTAAGGACCAGATTAACGACTCTGCCACGGCTTGCGCCCAAGGCCATGCGCAAACCGATCTCATGCTCTCTCTGTGCCACGGTAAAGGCCATGACGCCATATATGCCCACCGCCGCCAACAGCAGCGCCACGGCGGCAAAGGCCGAATAAAGCGTCATTGTGAATCGATCGCCGGCAAGCATCAGGCTCTTGATCTCTTCCATCGTTCTCGGCACAGCTAGGGCGATCTGCGGATCGACCGCATGTACCGCGGCAGCAATACTCTTGATCATCACCGCCGGATCGCCCGAAGTACGCACGCCGATATTTGCCGACGGCCAGGGGATTTGCGAGAAAGGAATCTCAATCTCCGGAAAATCCTGCCGGAAACCTCCAGCACGCACGTTGTGAAAGACACCAACGATCTGCCAGGAGACATACGGCCCCAGTTTGGTGACACCCGGAATCAATTCCTCGATATTGATCCGTTGTTGCAGCGGGTCTTTGCCATTGAGGTACTTTCTTACGAATTCTTCGTCGACCATGGCCACCTTAACGCTGCTTGCATTGTCCTGGTCAGTAAAGGAACGGCCACGAGTCACCTGGATTCCATAAGTCTTGAAATAGTCGGGCGTAACCATTCCAAAACCTGCGCCCGGCCGCTGCGAAGGATCGGCAAATTCCGGCTGACCGGCAAGAGTGAATGGCATGCCGAAGCTTGGACCCTCAAGCGGTAAGCCAGTGGACACGGAAGCGTCAAGAACGCCGGGGACGGACTTAATGCTGATAAGCATTTGTTCGTAGTAGGCGCGGATCATCGCGGGGTCTTTGGGGCGAGCCTCAGGGACGGGCAGGAAGAAGGTCTGCACATGGACCGTATTGACTCCGAGATCAATGCGAGTGAGATTCCAGAAGCTGTGAATCGCAAGCCCCGCCCCCGTCAGCAGCGCGAGCGCTAGTGCGAATTCGCCAATGACGAGCACTCTGCGCAGCCGATGACGACCTGCACCTGTTCCGGATCTGCCGCCTTCTTTCAGTGCGTCACTCGGATCGATCCGAGTCGCATACCAGGCAGGAGCGGACCCAAAGAGAATTCCGGCTAATGTTGAAGCGGTCAATGTAAACAACAAAATGGGCAGATTCAGACTGAGCTCAGCCTCTGATGGAAGCGTGTTTCGCGGCATGGTCGCGGCCAGCCATTTCAACGTGACTGCTCCTACACCAACTCCAACAATGCCGCCGATGAAAGCGAGTAACAAGTTTTCCGTTAGAAACTGGACAAAGATATCTTTCCGCGTCGCGCCCAGAGACGACCTGACCGCGATTTCCTTCTGCCGAGTTGTTCCTTTGGCCAACAACAGGTTGGCGACATTCACGCAGGCAATTAAAAGCACAAAGCCCACAGCCCCAAGCAGCAGCCACAGGGTCTGGATGCGCTCCTTCGGCATAAAGTCGTTCTTCAGCGGCTCAACGAACGCTCCCCATCCCTTGTTGCTCTTGGGAAATTCTTTCGCAATATTGGCCGTGACCGAATCCATGTCGGCCTGTGCCTGCTTGATGGTTACGTCGCCCTTAAGGCGACCCATCGCGAGCAGCCAGTGAAAATCATGGTTCAACTGTTCCGGCTTGAAAACAAGCGGAGCAATCAACCACTGATCGAGGCGGTCGGGCTGGCCCGGCGCCAAAACGCCGACAACTGTATACGGCGTTCCATCAATCCTGACTTGCTTGCCGATAATATTGGGGTCTGAGCCAAGGCGTTTCCACAGCTTGTTGACCAGGATCACAACCCGTTCTTTCCCTGCCACTCCCTCTTCAGGAAGAAAATCTCGCCCGTACAGGAAACGAACACCCATCATCTTGTACATGCCGGGAGTCGTAAACTGGCCCTCCACATATTCGGGTTGATCCTTCGTGGCGAGATTGAAACTGCCCCCGGTCCATGCATTTAAATCCTGAAAAGATTTGCTTTCGCGTTTCCAGTCGACAAAATCTTGCGCTGCAATCGAATTACGGCCGCCCTGAATTTTGGACCAGACCATCACCAACTGGTCTGGTTGCGGATAGGGCATGGGCGCCAGCAGCGTGCTGTAGACAACCGTAAAGATCGCTGTGTTTGCCCCAATGCCCAGGGCTAGCGTGAGGACGGCCGCTAACGTGAATACCGGCGACTTGCGCAACTGCCGCATCGCGTAGTGCAAATTCCGAATTAACATCTGCATCGCAACCATCCCTCCGTTACCCAGAATTCATTCGGTTCGCAAAGCCTGCATCGGTTCAACCACAGCGGCGCGACGGGCAGGGAGCGCCGACGCGAACGACAACATGATGATGGTCAGACCCACGGCGCCGAAAAGCGTAAGGGGATCAAAAATGGTGACGCCATAGAGTTGGCTGCGGAAGAGGCGCGCGAGTGCGACAACGCAAGGAAGCGCAACTGCGATGGCAATCGTAGCGATAAGTGCCATCTCCCGCACCACGAGCATAATTACTCCGATGCGCGGCGCACCGAGCGCCAGACGCACTCCGATCTCGCGCGTGCGCTGCTCGGTGGAGTACGCCAATACGCCATACAGGCCCACCGCCGCCAACAGCACGGCCAAAGCGCCAAATCCAATCGCAAGAAAAGCAAGTGCACGCTCTTCCGATGCGCTGCGATCAACCTGAGCTTCCATCGTTCGCAGGCGATCGACCACAAGTGTGGTGTCGAGCTGGCGAATAGTCTGCCGGATCGCTGCAAGAACAGTCTGCGGACCTGCCGCTGTCTGCACATAAAACACAACACCGTTGGGATGTTTCTGCTGCAAGTAGGGCATATAGACGGCCGGCCCCAGAGGAGTACGAAGATCGGTGTGCCGAATGTCGCCAACAACACCTACGATGGTGTGCAAACTTGATATCATCGCCTGCCCCTTCGGCGATCTGACGGCCAATCGCATTCTGCGGGGTATCCATAGAATCGCTTCACAAGAGCCATATTCACGACTGCGACAATTGGCTGGCCTTGAGCGTCAGCTGCGGTAAATTCCCGGCCCGCAAGAATCGGCTGACGCAATGTGGCGAAATAGGCCGGCGTGATGCGCGGATGTTCAAAGCTCATGTTTTCTTCTTCTGTCGGTTTGTAGCCTTGAACTGTGAAGTTGGAATTATTGGTGTCGCCTACCAACTCTGCATCTGTAGTGGCACCCGCCGAAACAACGCCCGGAACACGGTGGAGTGCATCGAGCGCGTTGGTGACAATCTGTGGGGTACGATCTTCGCCATACCCCGAAGCCGTGGGATCGAGAGTGAACGTGGCCAGATTTGCGGTTTCGAAACCGAGTCGCTGATTACGAAGGTTATCGAGCGTTCGCACAAAAAGCCCAGCACCGCCAAGAAGCAGCACGCTAAGCGCAATCTGTGTGCCCACGGCAATCTTTCGGAATCGCTGGGAGCTCTTCGATGCCGTGCCCGCGCTTTGACGCAGGGAGCGTTGCAAGATCAGGGTGCAGGAAGTGAAACACCGGCGCAATACTGAATAGAAGCGTTGCCAGCACCGAAAGGCCCAAGCGTGAAAAGCAAAACGCGTGAATCAATCGTGGTGGAATAAGGCTCAGTGCCGGGATCAGAACTGGTCATGATTCGAACGAGCATGCGAGCAACCAGCGGGGCAATGGCAAGCCCGGCTGCAGAGCCGCCAAGTCCTAGAAGACCACCCTCAACGAATAATTGCCCGATGACACGAGAACGCTTTGCACCCAGTGCATAGCGCATCGACATTTCGCGTGCACGGCCCGCAGCTCGAAGCAGGAGCAATGTGGCAACGTTGATGGCGCAGAGAACCACCAGCAGGCCGGCCATGCTCATGAGAATGCACAGAGGCTTTTCCAGATCGACGCGATTCGGTGAGAACCCCTTGGAATCGTCAAGGACGCTGATTTGCGACAGATCGAGGAAGTTCTTCTTGAAGCGTTCAGACGTCTTTTTGAAGGTGGCCAGTTCATTCGCACGAAGGGAATGCCAGAGAGGACCGAGGCTTGCCTGAGCCTGTCGCGCGAGTCACGCCCGGCTTGAGCCTCGCCACCAATGTTAGCCACACAGATTTGTGATTGTTCAGGTCGTCCCGAGCAGCCGTCCACGGCATGGCGATGGCAGACATGCTGACGGGAACAAATACGCCAGGCTTGTACCCGCCAATCGCCGAATCGAAATTGATCGGCGCAACGCCGAGAATTGCGAAAGGGTGGCCGTTAATGAGTACAGTTTGACCGACCACTCCGCGCGAACCGCCCAAAGCGCGTTCTCCAGTAGTTATAGCTCAGCACCGCCACAGAATTCTGCACCTTTCGCGGTGTCGTCTTGTTGGCGTAAATAATCTACCGACCGATGGCTTCAGCCCGAGAAGCTGAAAGTAATTGCCGCTGACGACCTCGGCATCGGCGCTTTCTGCCTGGCTGCGCCACGACACGCCAATTTGGGCCTTGTCTGCCGCGAGGATTCCAGTGAAGATCTGGTTCTGATCGCGCAGGTCTTTGTACATTGGATAGGAAAAATAATTATCGATCATCGCCGCCGAAGCTGCTCATCGAACCCTGAAACGCGCCGGTCCATTCGAATCGAACCAGATCTTTCGGCCGTTCAACGGGCAGCATGCGAAGCAGGACCTGGTCGAAAAGGGTAAAGACCGCGGTATTGGCGCCGATGCCCAGCGCGAGCGTCAGAATCACGGTGATGGTGAATCCCGGCGACTTGCGCAACTGACGGAGAGCGTAGCGAATGTCCTGCAGCATCGAATTCATCTATCACCCTCCTATTCAGTACGCAAGGCTTGCATCGGTTCAACTGAAGCGGCGCGTCTTGCGGGAACTACGACCGCAATCGTGGCGCAGAGCGCAAGCACAAACGTCGCGCCTGCAAGTGCAATTGGATCGTACGCACCGACCGCGTAGAGTTGGCTGGCCATGAGGTGCCCTGCGAAGAGAGCAGCCGGTATCCCCAGCGCCAGACCTATGACAACCTGGAGAAACGCGCCACGCAATACCATCGATACAACGCTGGATCTTGTGGCGCCGAGAGCCATTCGAATGCCAATTTCGCCCGTGCGGCGAACAACAAAGTAGGACATGACTCCATACAAACCCACCGACGCGATGATGAGTGCAAGCACGCCGAACAGGCTGCTGAGACGCGCAATCAGACGATCCTGATTGAAGTTTCCGGCTACCTGCGCATCGAGAGAGCGAAGATCTGTCACCGTGAGGTTTGGATCAACACTTGCTAATGTCCGCCGAATAAGCTCGTCGGCGTTAGCCTGGGGGCGATTGAAATTCACAACCATCGAATTGATTAACATTGATTGCGTTTCGCCGGAAATCATCGGCGGCTCTTTGTATGCCAAAAAGCGCTGCGCAAGCGGCCGCAGGTACACCGGGCGGATTGGTTCGCGAGGATTGTTGATTTTGAAATCGCGAAAGACGCCAACGATTTCCCAACTACCTGAATACTGCGGAAAATCTATGCCGAAGTGCTGTCCGACCGGATTCTGGTTGGGATAAAACTTCTTTGCAAACGTCTCGTTTACCACCGCAACCTGTGGCGAATTTTCCGTGTCCTGATTGCTGAGATCGCGACCGCGCACTATGGGCACGCCCATCGCGCTCAGAAAGCCCGGACTAACCCGATCCCATGTTGAACCGCAACGATCATTCGGACCGGGCGCGGGATGTCCTTGCTGAATCACACACTCGCCCCAGTTGTCTCCCTCGAGCGGGCTGTAGAGAGCCATGCCAACACTCGAAACACCAGGCAGTGCGGAAAAACGCTCGTCCAACTGCCGATAGAGGTTAGGCACACGATCAACCGTGTAACCTGCGCCTTCCGGATCAAAATGAAGTACATAGCGGTTTGTGGTCGCGATGCCGAAGTTCTGGTGTTCAAGATTGCCAAGAGAACGCGTCATCAGAATTGCCCCGGCAAGCAAAACCAGAGAAAGAGCGGCTTGAACAACAACCAATGCCATTTGCGGAAGAGACGACCGGTCTCGCGTTGAGCGGTTTGTTCCGCGCAAAACCTCGGCAGGCTGCGCGTGCGACGACAACCACGCCGGTGCCAATCCAAACAGAACGCCGGTTACGAGCGACACTAGAAACGCGAAGCCAAGAACAGTAAGGGACGGACTTGCTTCGATGGCAGAGTTGCGCGCTTCAGGGAATGCAACTGCGAGAATTGTGCGCGTAGCGCCATAAGCCACTGCGAGCCCGGCGAGTCCGCCTACAGAGCTCAATAGCACGCTCTCCGTTATGATTTGGCGAACGACTCGACGGCGGCCTGCGCCCATCGCCATACGCACTGCGATGTCCGCTCGGCGGGCCGTACCGCGCGCCAGCAACAGGTTCGCAATGTTGGCGCACGCAATCAGCAGCACAAACGATGAGAGAATCATCAGCATCTTCAGCCCGAGGCCCGTGTTCTGCTGCAGGCTCTGGATTCCTCCACCACCCGGTACTACAACCACATGCTGCTTGGGGATAACCGTGGACCCACCATGGTCGGTATAAACGGGGCGCGTGGATAAAAATTGCCGCAGGGACTGTGAGAGCTTCGCCTGCAGCGCGCCGATGTTCGTTCCAGGCCTGACACGACCAAGGGCATAGAGCCAGTTCGAATCAGCGTGATGCAAAATCGAACTGGAAGAACGAAGATACGGCTCCGTCGAAACAGGCATCCAGAAATCCGGAGGTCTTTGCGTAACACGGTCCCCGAAGAACCCGGGTGCAGCAATGCCAACGACCGTGAATGGTTTTGTCTGCACCGAGATGGTGGAACCCACAATCGACGGATCGCCTGCGAACTCTGTTTGCCATGCCTGGTAGCTCAGCACGAGTGCGGGCGACGCCGTCGGCGTATCGTCTGACTCGCCAAGTACGCGTCCCGCAAAAGGCCCAATACCGAGCATCGTAAAGAAATTTCCGGTTACAAATTCCGCATGCAGTTCCTTCGAAAAAGTGTCGCCGCGCCTCACACCCCACTGCCAGTTACCGGCCTGAACTGCCGCAAGCTGTTCAAATTCGGGAGCTGAATTCTTCAGTTGGAGAAAGAGCTCGTAAGAGAAGATGTCAAAATCGCCGTTCTCGCTGACGAAGCCGCCATTAACGCAGCAGTTGTCCGTATCGCCTATACGGTACAGTTGCTTCGGATCATTCACCGGCAGCGAGCGCAACAGAATTCCCTGAACCAGCGTGAAAATGGCGGTATTGGCCCCGATGCCAAGCGCCAATGTTACGATGGCCGTCATCGTGAAACCTGGCGACTTGCGCAACTGTCGCAGCGCGTAACGAATGTCCTGAACCGTGTTCGTGAGGAAGAGATTCATCGCATTTGTGCTCCGGTGCTGAATTTGGGCCCGTAGGCCTCGCGAACTATTCGGTTCTTAGCGCTTGCATCGGCTGTATTGACGCGGCGCGCACCGCGGGGACAACTGATGCCACCAGCGCAAGAGCAAAGATGGAAATCGCCGCCAACAGAATAATCACGGGATCGAGCGGATTCACCTGGAAGAGCAAAGACCGCAGCAAACGTGTGGCAAAAATAGCAGCCACCGCACCTATCCCGCAGCCGAGCAACCCAAGTTTGGCGCCCGATACGAGAACCAGTTTAAGAACACTGGACCGCTGCGATCCGAGCGCCATTCGAATCGCCATTTCATGAGTTCGCATCGTGGCCGAAAACGCGATCACGCTGTAGATTCCCAAAATCGACAAGAGCACCGCCGAGCCGGCGAAGCCGGAAATGAGCATCGTATTGAACCGGCGTGAGGCTTGCCCTTCCGCCACTACCTGGTCCATGGATTCAACTTGGGTAAGCGGCAGTTGCGGATCGATAGATCGCACAGTAGCGCGCAAGGCATTGGCCATCTGTTCGGGCGCGATCTGACCACGCACTACGATCGTTCCGTACGTCCCATTCAGCATATCGGGAGGCGCAAATTGACCGAGAGTAGCCTTGAACTGGGAAGAAGGCGTGAATATCTGATTCTTGACCTCGGAGTCGGCTGAGGTCTGCTTAATGTCGCCCATTTCTCCCACAATGGTCATCCACGGCGTCGGGCTCTCAGGCACGCCAATTTTCAAGCGCTTCCCGATCGGGTCCTGGCCGGGCCAGTAGCGTTCTGCAAGGGTTCGATTGACAATCGCAACCAGCGGAGAGTCTGCTTTGTCGGCCTCAGTAAACTTGCGTCCACGGACAATAGGAATTCCTGCGGCAGTAAAATAATCCCCGATCACCTGTGCGGGCCACGCCAGATTCAACCCTGCCCCCTTCGGAGGAATATATCCTTCGGGAACAAATGCGTTGTCACTCTCATGGCCCGAGGCGGGAAGCGCTGACGTGATACCCACCGCTTGCACGCTGGGCAGTTGTTGCAGCTTCGCGATTAGCGAAGAATCAAACGAATCGACCGAGGCCTGCGTGGAGTACTGCTTGGGGGGCAAACCGTAAAAAGCCGTGAGAGTGTGATCGGTGCGGAAGCCGAGGTCGACCGACCGCATCTTCTCGAAACTGCGCAGCAGAAGTCCCGACGCCGTAAGCAACACCAACGCCACCGCTAGCTCAGCGATCACAAGAATAGAGCGCACGCGCGCATTCCCCGAACCCGCCGAACCGGTTCGCCCACCTTCTTTGAGAGCTTCGTTGACGTCTGTCTTTGCCGCCGAAAAGGCAGGCAGCAGCCCGCAGAAAAACCCTGTGAGCAGCGCCAACAACAAAGCGAAACCAATCACTCCCCAGTCGAGCCCGATTGCGCTGACTCGAGGAAGCGTCTCCGGCAAGAAGCTAACGCCTACTCTGAGGGAAGCCCCCGCCAGGCCTAGACCGAGCAACCCGCCGCCGACGCTCAGCATGAGCGCCTCCACCATCGACTGACGCAAAATGACTGCACTGCTGGCGCCCAATGCAAGTCGAACAGATATCTCGCGACGGCGCCGAATGACTCGGACTAGAAGCAACCCAGCCAGATTGGCGCATGCAATAAATAGAACGACCGCCACGGCGAGGAAAAGAGTGCGTACCAGGGGCCTGGCTTCAGCAACGGTAGCCTCGGTAAGTGGCTCGACTCGCGAGTGAATGCGGAGGCTGCCCATTGCCGGGGGAAAGTTGCGCTGGATCTCTTGCACCGCAGGCTGAGCATCCTGCAAAACCTGCGGGATAGTCACCCCCGCCTTCAGCCGGCCCAGCATTCTGTAATTCCAACTGCCGGCGCCGTTCACTAACTCTCCCTGGGTAAAACTCATGGGTACCCAGAGTTCGCTTCGATTTAGCTGACCGGGAACGAGCGGAAATTCGAACTCCCTCGGCATGACCCCGATTACTTCGTAAGGCTTGCGGTCGAGCAGAATCTTCGTTCCCACAATGTTGGTTTCATCATGAAAGCGGGTGTGCCACATCTGGTAGCTGATCACCGTGACCTGCTGGCTGCCTTCGTCTTCCTGCTGCGTAAACGTGCGCCCCTTGATAGGAGAAACGCCCAGCACAGGAAACATGCTCCAAGTAAGTCGCGAAGCGTTGATCTGCGCTGGATCGCTCGGGCCAGAAAGCTCGAACCCGGTTTGCTGGTATGCGCCAAGGCTTGAGAAGACTCGAGTATCGCGCGAATAAATCTTGACCGCCGGCGCCGTTACACCCGGTGCTCCCTGCTCTGGACCTACCCCTTCGGGCATGTCACCAAGAAGGACCAACCTATCCTGGCCTGGAAACGGCAGAGGCCGCAGCAAGACACCTTCAACTATCGAAAAGATTGCGGTCGTCGCGCCGATTCCAAAAGCAAGCGTCAACACTGCGGTGAGCGCGAATCCCGGCGACTTGCGCAACTGCCGAAACGCGTAGCAAATGTCCAGCCACAAGCTTTTCATTGGGTGGTCCCTTCAATACACTTCGTACTTGTATCAGCCGTTCGCACGTGGTCATGCGCGGTCGCGACTGCACCGGCGACATTAACTCACCAGGAATCCGCCAACTTACAGCCGTCGCCAGGCTGAAAACGTACCCAAGCAGCTTTTCAAAGCGCTCGACAGTGTTGTAGCCACAAAAGTGCAAGCGAGCTGCTTGGGACGAAAATGGAGGTCAAAGCCGAAGTGGGTTGTTACGCTTCCACTTCCTCGGTCAGCTTCTTCAGCTCATCTTCCGAGACGACCTTCCCATCGAACAGGTGCACTTCGCGTTGCGCATGCTTGGCAAAACGCGGATCGTGCGTCACCATGCAAATCGTCGATCCTTCCCGGTGCAGGTCGGCAAGCAAATGCATAACCGCTTCGCCGTTCTTCGAATCCAGGTTGCCGGTAGGTTCGTCAGCCAGCAGGATCGAAGGCGAACCCGCGAGTGCGCGCGCTACAGCCACGCGCTGCTGTTGACCGCCAGAGAGCTGCGCGGGATAGTGACGCATGCGATGCGCCATGTTGACGCGTTCGAGCGCCTCTTTAACGCGTTTTTTGCGCTCGGCTGAAGGCATGCCTGCGCGATACGTCAGCGGAAGCTCGACATTCTCCTCGACCGTCAAATCTCCGATAAGATTGAAGCTCTGGAAGATAAAGCCAATCTCCTGGTTGCGGATGCGTGAGCGCTCACCAAAGCTCAGGTTCTCGACTGGCTTATTGTTGAGCAGGTATTTTCCGCCGGTAGGCGTATCGAGCAGTCCGAGGATCGACAGCAGCGTCGACTTGCCGCAGCCCGACGGGCCAGACATCGCCACGTACTCGCCACGCGAAATGGTGAGGTGAATGCCGGAGAGCGCGTGGGTCTCCACTTCGTCGGTGTAAAAGACCTTGGTCAAGTCCTCAATTTCAATCAGCTTGTCGTTTGCCATCCAATCCCCCTCATGTTCCAGAAAATGTGTTGTTGCTGAAAATGTCTGAAGCAAATTCACAAAAAGAATCTTTCAATGTTTAAAATGACCCGCCGTATTAAAGCCCTATTCGAGGCGAATCCGATCTACGTTGTCGTACCGCGACATATCAGAAAGAATGACCGTGTCTCCTTCTTTCAAACCGTCGAGCACCTGAATGCTGTTAACCGACGCGCGTCCAACCTTGACTGGAACGCGTACAGCGCCTTTGTGGTCGGGATCCTCTTTGAACAAGCTCAACGTCGAGTTCTCATTCCCCAGAGCTGGACGACCTACAAAAAGCACATCGGTCAACCGCTCGAGATCGATAGTCCCGTCCACGCTTAACTGCGGAACCGCGCCCTGCGGAAGCGGCCCATCAAGAGATACGTCAACGGTGCGAGTTCCGTTCAAGACTGAGGGATCAATTCGTGTAACGTGGCCTGGAATGACCCCATTGTGCGTGTCGATAGAGGCCGGCTGGCCAATCTGGATGTCCCGGGCCTGGGTCTCTGCGATCTGCAGGGCAGCCTTCAGCTTGTCGCGCTGAATCACCTCGGCTACCGAAGTCCCGGCCGTTACATGCTGGCCCACCTGAACTGGCGTGGCGAGTTGCGCAAGCGTGCCGGAGATCGTCGACCTCACCTGAAGCGCAGCAGCCTGCTTCTGGTACAGATCGAGAAGCGCCTTGGCCTGATCGACCTTGGTCTGCGAACTCGCAAGCTGTATCTCGATCGCCTTCTCGTTTACCTCGATCTGCTGCAGGCTCAGTTGGTGTTGCGTCGTCAACTGGTCGGCTGTGTTCTTGGACTTGTTGTATGCAACTCCCGAGATGACACCGAGATCAAACAAGGCCTTATCCGTCTGCGCCTGCAGTTGGTCTTGCGTGTAATTCGAATTCACTTCCGCCGCAGCCGTTTTCTTGTCCATCAATGTGCTTTGCAGAGTCGCCTGAAGGCTCTTGTAGTCGGCTTCGGCTGCTTTGAGTGCAAGCTGTGCGTTCAGCACTTGCTGCTGCAATTGGGGATCGGCCAGTTCCAGCAGGATTGTATTGGGGGTAACCTGCGCACCAGGCAACGCGCGAATCCTCACAACAGTCGCATCTGTCTGCGCTGGAATGAGTTCGATGCTGTCCTCGCGAGGCACCAGAGATCCAGTGGACCCCCGCACCTGTCGGATCATGTTGCCACGCTTGACAGTGTCCGGCCAGACCGTCGAGGCATCCACCGTGGGTGCTGCAGGTTTAAGCCGGGCCACCGCAACCACCGCAGCTGCAAGGACGACCACCGCAATGCCGGCCCATATGATCATCCGGCGAGTCTTTTGCTTCTTAATATCAGGGCGTGCAATATCCATCACGCCAATCTAGGAGCACTTCCCATGCCAAAAGGAGACGCCGCTTTATCTCTGAAAATAAGCAGGTTATACCCACGACCTCAACCATTCTCTGACGTGATACTGACCGGTTGCATAGGGATGTGTTCGATTCCGGACACTTTTGCCAGCTGGCAAGGGGATGCCCAGAGAGCCGCCCCTCGTGGTTTGAGGCAATTCTCAAGGGAACTGAGCCTCTACCGTAGGGAACTACAGCCGTTCCACCGCGAGTGCCACCGCATTCCCCCCGCCGAGACACAGCGCGGCAACCCCACGCTTTGCTCCGCGTTGAGCCATGGCAGACAACAGCGTCACCAGCACCCGGGCGCCGCTGGCTCCGATTGGATGCCCTATCGCCACTGCTCCTCCATTTACGTTGACGCGCACTGGGTCGAGGCCGAGTTCCCGAATGACAGCGAGAGCCTGAACGCTGAACGCCTCGTTGAGTTCGTAGAGATCGACAGTTTCCGCCGACCACTCGGCTTTTTCGAGCACCTTGCGAATGGCATCGATCGGGGCGAGGCTGAACCATTCCGGCGCGCGACCGGCCGTAGCCTGCGCGCAGATAGTTGCCAAGGGTGTAGTTCCTAGTTCTTTTGCCCGCTCCACGCTTGTAACCACCACGGCCGCGGCGCCATCGCTTATACCCGGGGCATTCCCTGCTGTGACAGTCCCGCCTTCCATGAAATGCCGGCTTGAGCCGAGCCAGGACCTCGACGCTGGTACCGGGCCGAACCGCCTCGTCTGCGTCGAACCTGCGCGGGCCCTCCCCCTTCTTGGCAGGCGGAAGATCGACCGCTAGAATCTCATCGCGGAAGCGGCCGTCTGCGGTTGCCGCGGCGGCGCGACGATGCGACTCGGCGGCAAAGGCGTCCTGGTCTTCGCGTGTGATCCCATACTTTGAGGCCACCATTTCCGCGGCCGAACCCATGTGAAAGTCGTTATACACATCCCAAAGCCCGTCGTTGATCATCACGTCGACGATCGTCGAGTTGCCCATGCGATAGCCGGTCCTAGCCTGTGGCAGCAGATAGGGCGCATTGCTCATCGACTCCATCCCGCCCGCGACGACGATTTGCGCATCGCCGGTCTCGATAGCCTGGCTGGCGAGCGAAACTGCCCGAAGTCCGGAGCCGCACACCTGATTTACAGTTAACGCCCCCACTTCAGGTGGCAGTCCACCATAGATCGCTGCCTGCCGCGCTGGATTTTGCCCAAGGCCCGCCTGAAGTACGCAACCCATGATGCAATCGTCCACCTGCGCCGGCTTGACTCCGGCACGGCGTACAGCTTCGCGCACCACCAGCGCGCCCAGTTGTGGAGCAGTAAATGTCTGCAGCGAGCCCTGGAACTTGCCAACCGCTGTCCGTACGGCCGAAATGATCGCGACCTTCGATGCCGCCATTGAGCTTCTCCGGGTTCTCCCGCGCCATTGCAGGCAGAGTATACGCGGAGCTCAAATCATACAATTGACACCGCGAGCAAGGCAGCATGGGAGGCCTAAACTCCTGAGAGTCAGTGCGATACCCTCAATTCAACCCGTCCGCAGTTCCTCCGCAATATCGGGTTCGTGCTCATCTGATCCCAGAGCCCACCAAGCGCCGGTAACTTTTCTGCATTTTGTTTGAAACGCTAGGCCCTCTGCTCCGCACTATCCCCCGTAAGAAAGTCCTGCACGTCCTTGACACGGTACTGGCCTCAATTGCGCTCTGTTTGCGCTTGCTCTGTTTTTGCTTCTTGCCCGCCACGCCTTATCTGGCGGCTCTGTCTTGGAACTCTTTGGATCGAGAGGAATGGAATGATCTCTCCCAGGAACAAGTCAGTTGCTCCATCGACTCAACCCGCGCTCGAGTTGATCGCTCTTGCCAGGCTGTCACCTGAGTTGGCCCGCCAAAATCTTCGCGCGCTCCTTCTCGCAAATCCAAACTACTTCGGCAACGTCACCGGTTCTTCCTTCAAGGCAGTCCTCAATATCCAGGAGGACACTACGTACGAGAGCATCGGCGCCGTTGGCTACAACCCGCAGCTTGAACAACTCCGGGCCACAATCAACATCAAGCAGAGCAGTGGCTACTCCGGTGACCTCTCCACTCGTGGTTCTGAAGAATATGTGCGCTTTTATCTCTCTTACGATGGCGGTTCCACCTGGCGAGATCAGGGCTCGCAAGCCCTCAAGGTCTTCGATGCGCCCAGGGCCAAAGCCGCTTGAATTTGCCGTGACCCTGCAGATCAGTCCCAGGAACAAATTCTGCTTCGTCCAGCATCTGGTCAGGGTGCGCGCCATCCTCTCCTGGAATTCCCCTCCGCCTCCTGGTTCTCCCAACTGGACGCCCGTCTGGGGAAATGTTGTCGAGTCGCAGATTCAGATTGATGGCTCGCAATTCATCCCCCACAGAACGGTGTTGTCGACGACCGACCTTGAACGACCTGAGGAACTGGCGCATGCGTTCGAGCTTGAACAATCGATAAAAACTGCCGCTCCAAAGAAGCTCAGCCCGTTTGAACTGCACATGCTCTACGCGAACAAGACCGTTCCGCAGCATCGATATTTGTCTCCGATGCTGGCGCGAGCGGCAAGTCTTCCCGAGCGTACAAGTCTGTCCGCGGTTCTATCGAAAACATCGAAAGACACAAATTCCTCCAGCGCTGCCCCAGGCCACGATCTGTCGAGCCTCGTAGAGACGTGGCTGAACACACGCGGAGACACTGCATTTGAAGGATTGAGTTGCCTTGGTCTCGATCTCAGCACAAGCCAGTTGATCGCCATCATTGACATTAAACAAAGCGCTGGCTATTCCGGTGGTCCTTGTACTGCAGGCAGCAAAGAGTTCGTAGCCTTCTGGGTCGACTGGGGGGCCGGATGGGAATACGCCGGAACCACCTCGGTTGTCGTGCACGATTCCAACCCTTTGCCCGTGGGAGCTCTGCGATATAGCGTCGTCCTGCCCATAGATCTCCGTTCGCACTCCAAAACCCGTCGCAACGGCCCGCACTTTGCAAAGGTCAGAGCGGTGCTCTCGTGGAGTACTCCTCCATCGACCACGAACCCCTACGCCCGGGTTGTCTGGGGCAATAGCGTGGAGGGTCTTGTGCAAATCCCTCCTAAGCACATTTCTGCCGTCACCGCGGTCAGCGACGTTGATCTCGAACAAGTCCGCAATGACGGCAACGACGACTGCATCACGAACGCGGCGACCATCACGACCGGCGCGCAGCCTCGTTGACACCTCTGGAATGGGCCTTCGCGGCCATTCCTTGACCATTGGCGTCTGGGATCGTACCAACGTCAATAGCGGACAGACCAGTAACTATAACCAAAGCTCCGCTGGCTTCTGTCTGCAAACCGGCAGTTAGCAAAATCGACTGTCCTCCCCCAAGCCGGCGGAGTCTGCCCGAAACGGCAGGCCCCGTCGGTGCCCCAGTGGAGTCCAAGCGATGACCGACAGCAATGCAATCTGGAGATTCACCCTCTCCACCCTCGCAATCTGGCGGCTCACGCACCTCGTTGCAGAAGAGGACGGGCCCTGGGACATCCTTATTCGTCTTCGCACGAAGCTTGGTAACAGCGTATTCGGCAGATTGATGGATTGCTTTTACTGTCTTAGCCTTTGGTTCTCTCTCCCTTTGTCGATCTGGCTCGCAAGCGGCTGGATCGGTCTAATCCTCCACTGGCAGGCCCTCTCCGGTGCGGCCTGCCTGCTCCAGAGAGTCACGCAAAAACGGGAGCCCTTCTTCACCGGGTCAGGGGCGGCCTCTCAAGGAGACGCAACATGTGCTGTGGTCAAAAGCGAAGCGCACTGATGGCAAGTGCAAAGAAGGATTCCGCGATCGTAAGGCTTCTCTACTGTGGCGGACCGAGTTCCAAGCAACTCCGAGGAGCCGTCACTGGTCAGCTCTACCAGTTTTCACGCCCGCACCCTGTGCAGGCAGTCGATTGGCGTGACGCGGCCTTGCTGATGCAGACGCGCATGTTCCGCCAGGTCCCATGCCGATGACTCACCCGCCTCTTCGACACTCAAACTTGCGAGCCCGCAGCGAGGACCAAGTTCGCCCTCGAACGCGCCCGTGCAAGCTTGGGGCCACCTCTCCGCAAGTCTCCCCAATGCTATACTTACGTCCTCTCAAGTTGGCGGAGACTGGCTTGCAATTTCGTGAGTTTGATGCAGACTATGTTGAAAATCTCTGCGCGGGAGACCTGGCTACCCAGGAGCATTTCGTCAGCTACTTTACCGAGCTCCTTCAGCTGAAACTTCGCTCGCGGTTGCGGTCCCCCCAAGCGATCGAAGACGTACGCCAGGAGACCTTTGCCCGCGTTCTCAACACCCTGCGGAAAGAAGCCGGTCTACGCCAGCCCGACCGTCTCGGTGCATTCGTCAATACCGTTTGCAACAACGTCCTGCTTGAGCACTACCGCTTCTCCAGCCGCAACCAGTCTCTCGATGAAGAGGGCCGGCCAGAACCAATGGCAACAGGCACAGACTCCCTGAGCATTGTGTTCGCCGCGCAGTTGAAAACAAAAGTGCGGGAAATCCTGCTCGAGATGCCTGCCCGCGACCGCTCGCTTCTAAAGGCAGTGTTTCTAGACGAAAGGGATCGGGAGGAAGTCTGCCGGGAATTCGGCATAGACAGGGAATACCTCAGAGTCCTCCTCTTTCGCGCTAAGCAGGACTTCAAGACTGAGTATGTAAAGCGAATGAATTTGGGATTGAATGCAACACAATCTTGAAACGATTTGGTGAGTTGATTCACCATCTTTTAACTGGGCCTGCAGAGGATCTGATCGATGGATCACAAAGAAGCTATTCAACAAATGGCGGCGGAGCGTTACCTGCTCGATGAGATGACGCCGGAACTCCGTGAGTCATTCGAGGAGCACGCCTTCGACTGCCCCGAATGTTCCCTGGACCTTCGCGCCGGGGCCGCATTCATCACGGTCGCCAAGGCCGAGCTTCCAAAGCTTGTTGACTCTTCCCCAACCCCATCCACGCCTGCCCAAAAGCCTGCGATCAAAAAAGCCAACTGGTTCATGTGGCTCCGCCCGGCCTTCGTCATCCCTGCCTTCGCCAGCCTTGCTTGCCGTCATCGCCTACCAGAATCTCTCCACAATCCCGGCTCTGCGCTCAGCCGCAGACGCACCGCGTATCCTGCCATCCACCGGCTTCCATGCCGGAACCCGCGGCACTTCCCATACCTCCGTCCTCGCAGATCGCAAGCAGGGATCGGTGCTTTCCATTCAGCTTCCACAGGATTCTGCCTTCGCATCCTACTCCTTCGATCTATCCGATCCCCAGGGCAAGCAGCTTTGGACTCGGGCCGCCAGCGCCTCTGACGTATCGAACAATGCAGAGAGAACGATCTCGCTGGTGATTCCCGGCCAGAGTCTCGAACAGGGGTCCTACACCCTCTCCATCTTCGGAATAACTACCCAGGGTACGCGCACCGAAATTGACCGGCGCATACTCGAAATCCACTTTGACGATTAGCCGCACTCGAGCTTGATTCAAGAAAGTGAGCCTGCAATGTCTGAGAAACTCAAGAGGAAGCACGTCTATCACGCTGAAGCCTCCGCTCTTTCCGGTTCCCTGGTTCTTCCACTCGCTCAGGAAATCAAACCCCAGAGTTATGTGAAGCTCAGCGAGCATGGGGGATACCTTTCGCAACGTTCTGAAAACTATCGACTCGAGGGAGTGGTCTCCTTCGGGTCTGCCTACACCCAGGTCGCGGGCAACCTCGACACCAAGCCCAACCACGGCTGGAACACCCTGGCCACAGCAGTTATTGAAAATCTCAACGTACTCGATGTGGTGACCTGCGACCGTATCGTTGCGCAAGTCTCGACCGATCATCCGCTCGCCGGATACGTGCCCACCGTCAGTTTCCTGGGCTCCCGATTTGAAAACCTCCGCATTGCCGGACACCCCGTCAAACTTGATCTCGATATGGAGATCTTCGGGCCAAAGCCGAAAGACGATGCTCCGTACACGGGCGATGAGGGCTTCATGAAGCGTGTCTCCGCTCAACGCGAACGCATTCGCAGCCATCAGAATCTTCCGTCAGATATCTCCGAGCGTTACAATCAACTACCGCCAAGCTCGCGCAACCTGGCGAAGATCGAATGCTCACTAGTCAATCATGCAGATGGATCCTACCCTGGCCTAAGCTTTGGACACGTCATCGACGTCCCGAACTTCGGCAAGATCTATCTCGCGACCATAACCCTCGAGCAAGAGGACTTCGAACCAAAAACAGGCACCCCGAAGCAAACCCTCATCAACCTCACAATGATCTCGATGCAAATGGGCTGCATCGGCGGCGGCACAGTCGCCGGAGGCACCGGCAAAACCAACGGACAAAACCAGCCGTAGGAATAGTCTCCGTTCGTAGGGCCCGCTCCACGATTGCCACTCTGGCATGGGAGCGGGCATTTTGAAGTGGAATGAAGGGCCTCGCTCGCGTCTCTCGTGGTTTCTCCTGGCGTTTCTCCTGCTGCTGTTGATCCCGTTGCAAGAAGCACGCACTTCCACTTCCCAGCAATCCTATGAACATGCCAGACAGCTATTCCTGCACGGCTATTTCGAAAAGAGCCAGCAGGAAGCTGAACTGGGATACAAGCGACTGGCCCCGCACGATTCAGCGTGGGCTTCGAAGTTCCAGCTTCTTGAAGCAGAAGTCATGGTATGGCGAGGGATGTATGAGAATGCGCTTGGCATTCTCTCGTCCACCTCGCTCGCGACAAGTGACCCCGCCGACAAGGTTCAAAGGCTAACCCTCGAGGCCCTTGCCTACACCCGCCTGCATCAGTTTGCGATTGCGGACAACAAGCTCGGCGAGGCAGAAAGACTCTGTTCAGTCGGGGACTATCAGGGATGTGGAGGGGTCACAGGGGCGCGGGGGAACCTGGCAGTGGAGCATGGAGACTTTGCAAAAGCGCGTGATTTTTATCTCGCCAGCCTCTCGTTTGCCCGGACCCATCACGATCTCTCGCTTGAATCAACTGCGTTTTTGAATCTGGGGTTCGTCGCGCTTCAAAATGAGCACTACGACGAAGCGGTGGACTGGTCCACGGCTACTTACCGGGCCAGTCTGGTGCTTGGGGATGAAAACCGGGTACAAACCGCACTCGGTAATCTTGGATGGGCCTACTTTGAACTCGGAGACGCCGAAAGAGCGCTCGATCTGCTCATCGACGCCGAAACGCGTGCAGGCAAGCTCGGAAATATCAAAGGAGAACTCGGATGGCTGACGACCGCTGGATATGTCTATCAGGAATCCGGCGACCTGCAGCGAGCACTTTGGTCCTACCGTCAGGCGCTCGAGTCTGGCCCAGGTCATCAACAGCAAGCACGACATCATCGATTGCCTTGAAGATCTCGCACATGTTTCCGCCGATGCCGGAAAACTGGACGAGGCCAGCGCATACATCGAAAGGGTGACTCCTCTCATTCGCGCGAGCGGCAGCCGCCTCGATGAGTTATACGTGATGCTGGCGCAGGCAAAAATTGCCGCCGCGCGACATCAGCATCAGCAGGCTGAATCGCTTTTCCGCCAGGTTGAGAAAGACCCCGCAAGCCAGACTTCCATGCGCCTGGTTGCCGAACACGCACTCGCCCGGCTCTATGAATCGCAAGGCAACAATGCTGAAGCGGATCTAACATATCGCAACTCATTCACAACCTATGAGTCGGCGCGCGCTCAGCTCAAAGACGAAGACTCGCGTCTTCCCTTCCTCGCAAACGCCTCGGCCATCTACGACGACTACATCCAATTCCTCGTCGCGCGCGGAAAACGGGACGCGGCTCTAACCATCGCCGATCAAAGCCGCGCTCGCACCCTGCTTCAAGGCCTCGGCCTCGCCTCTGACAAGCCCCATTTCACCGATTCGGCTTTGCGGCCGCAAGACATCGCACGCAAAACCAACGCGACCCTCCTCTTCTACTGGCTTGGCGAAAAGCAATCCTATCTCTGGGCGATCACTCAGAAGAAGACCGCGATGTTTCTCCTGCCTCCGCGAAATCAAATCGCTCCAATAATTGCCCGTTATCGCAAAGCCTTGCTGGGACTGAGCGACCCTGCTGAATCTTCCAACCCCGATGGCCTCGCCCTTTATCGCACCCTCATCGCGCCTGCCCGGGATCTCATCCCTCCCGGTTCCCCTGTCATCATCTTCAGCGACGGCATCCTCAGCCAGCTCAATTTTGAAACCCTCATTGAGCCCGGCCCCACACCGCGTTACTTCATCGAAGATGCGACCCTGACCTCCGCCCCATCCCTTTTCATGCTGGGGTCCGCAAAACAGCCGCAGCGACCCGGTCGCAAGCTCCTCTTGCTTGGCGACGCCATCTCGCCCAACTCCGACTATCCCGCCCTGCCCATGGCATCAGTGGAGATGAAGCAGATCCAGCAGCACTTCACGCCCCGGGACGAAACCGTCTTTGCGCGAGAGCGTGCCACCGCGGGCTCCTACCTTGCCAGCGCTCCGCAGCAATTCGCATTCATCCACTTCGTCGCTCACGGAGTCGCCAGCCGCACCGATCCGCTCGACTCCGCAATCATCCTTTCGCGCTCAACGGCGGCAGAAGACTCCTTCAAACTTGCACGCCCGCGAAATCATTCAGCATCCCATCCATGCGCAGCTCGTCACGATTTCTGCCTGCTATGGCAGCGGCGAGCGCTCTTTTGCTGGTGAAGGATTGGTTGGCCTCGCTTGGGCCTTTCTACGGGCAGGCTCACACAATGTGATTGGCGCGCTGTGGGAAGTGAGTGACGAATCCACGCCCCGCCTCATGGACAGCTTGTACCAGGGGCTTCAGGACGGGTTGACGCCGGGCGCCTCATTGCGACAGGCAAAACTCACGCTCCTCCATTCGAAGAGCGAGTTCCGCAAACCTTTCTTCTGGGCGCCTCTTCAGATCTACACCGGCCTCTAGCGCGAGCGCAGCCGCGTACTCCTATAGCCCGCACTTCAGATCCAAAGCAGAAGCAGAACCAGAAGCCACTTGCCCGAGCAGACGCACACTCGCACGACCGCTTCCCGATTACCTCTCGAAAGTATCGAGAGCCGTCCCGCGTCTTCAGGTCCCATGTGCATGCATCCCTCCGCCCAACTTCTCGTCACAGAGTAGTGAGAGCATCCCTCGACGCGTTTCAACAAACGGGAACAATATTCCCCTGACCGAGAGGCAATGTCAGAATGGTTCAGAGGTCCTTCGTGAGACTCTGGTTTGCCCCCAGCAGTGAAGTTCCCATTTATCGCCAGTTGGTCACGCAGGTTGTCTTGGCCATCCTCAGTGGCGATCTTCGCCCGGGCGACAGGCTTCCGAGCACTCGCGAACTGGCTCGCCGCTTCGCGATCAACCCGAATACTGTCAGTGCAGGGTACCGGCAACTTGAACGCGAGGGTTGGACGGAGCGGCGTCACGGGAGTGGCGTCTACGTCCGCGCCACCATGGATCCACCGACCACCCCGGAGCAGATTCTGGACCAACACATTGCTGGCTTCTTCCGCGCCGTGAGGGAACTCAGTTTGCCTGCACCGGCCATCCGTGCCCGCGTCGCAGACTGGCTCGTCGCTCCCCCGCCTGATCATCTGTTGCTGATCGAGTCTGATCCAGAGTTGCGACAGATACTGCTGACCGAGCTTGAGGCCCTTGTTACATGCCCCGCGGTTGGTGTTTCTCTCGGGGACTGTGTTCGTCCAGAGCTTCTGACAGGCGCGATTCCTGTGTGCCGCCCCAGCAAGTCGAAAGTCACTCGAGCTGCCCTGCCGGCTGGGGTAGAACTGATCACGCTGCAGATTCGGTCGGCTAATTCGTGGCTTGGCCCATGGCTGCCTGCATTGAAAGGGAAACTTGTCGGGGTTGCTTCCGCTTGGCCTGAGTTCATCACAACCGCTCGCACCATGCTGATCGCCGCCGGCCTGAATCCCGATTCTGTCATCTATCGCGATACCCGCAAGCCACGCTGGAACCGAGGCCTGGACCAGTCCTCCGCCATTATCTGCGACGCCCATACGGCCTCTCTCCCCGCCTTTCCGAAGAAGGCGAAAGCCATCGTATTTCCACTCCTGGCGGATACGATGCGCGCCGAACTTAGCCGTTACCCGGATACCCCCTCCGCTCTATGACACTCACGAAACTGTATTAGGCACTCAGTCTGAGCTTCTTTCGCTGCGTATGCTCACCCTCGTACGCAACTCCAGTTGGAGGTACGAGAGATGGATATGGAAGCGATTCACACCGAACCAACCGATGCCGTTTCGTCAGTCGCAGCGGAAACACCCACGAAGATTGGCGGATTCTGGGCCCTCATAGCAACCCAGTTTCAGGGCGCATGCAGCGACAATATTCTTCGCAACCTGCTGCTCTCGGTCATCGTCGGCATGGGATTGGCAAAGAACGAGCGAGAGACGTTTGTCTCGGTGGTCACGATCATTTTCTCTGTGCCATTTCTCCTCTTGAGCATGCCCGGCGGTTGGTTGGCAGATCGCTTCAGCAAGCGACAGATCACGATATGGACAAAATGGATGGAAGTGGGCTCGATGGTGATTGCCACAATCGGGCTGGCAAAGCATTCGCTTCCCATCTCCCTCGCCGCGCTGACCTTGGTGGCCGCACAGGCGGCGCTCTTTGGGCCATCAAAATATGGGTTGTTGCCCGAACTCCTCCCCGCGAAGCGCCTGTCTTGGGGAAATGGAGTGATCGAACTAGGCACGTTCCTCGCGATCATTCTTGGCACCGTCGCCGGTGCCACGATGGCCGAGAAACTGCATGGCCGCGAAGTCTATGCAGGATATGCTCTGGTTGCCCTGTCGCTGATTGGCCTGCTCAGCAGTCTCGGCATCGACAAAGTCCCGGCGGCAGCTCCCAGCAAAAAACTGCAGGTCAATATTCTTGGTGACCTCTGGCAACAGATTCAGTTCATGCGCCGCGACAGGCCCCTGTTCCTCGCCGTAATTGGCAACACCTACTTCTGGTTTCTGGGCTCATTGCTCTTTTCAACGATCGTGGTATATGGACCTGACGTCCTGCACATCGGCCAATCAAAGACCGGATACTTGAATGCGACGCTTGCTGTAGGCATCGGAATTGGCAGCATGGTCGCCGGACTTCTCAGCGGCAACAAGATTGAGTATGGTCTCATCCCGCTTGGTTCGATCGGCATGACCTGCACTGGATTTCTGCTTGGCGGTGCGCACCACGGCCTGCTTGGCTCGGCCCTGCTCCTCGGCTCTCTCGGATTCTGGTCTGGCTTTTACGCGGTGCCGGTCAACGCCCTGATTCAGCATCGCCCTCCTGAAAAGGACAAGGGTGGCATCATCGCCGCCGCTAACTTGCTTTCCTTCGTGGGCATCGCATTCTCCGCAGGCGTGTACTACGTCTTCACGACATTCATCCATCTCGATCCCCGTGGAGTGATCGTGGCCGCGGCTGTGATCACGGGCGCGGGTACTGTCTATGTCCTGATGTTGCTACCGGAATGGTTTGGCCGCTTGCTGCTCTTTCTGATCACGCACTCGATCTATCGGGTCAAAGTAATCGGACGCGAAAACTTCCCCGAAAAAACCGGGGCCTTGCTGGTATGCAATCACATGTCTTTCGTAGATGCGGCACTATTGATCGCATCCACCGACCGGCCGATTCGCTTCGTGATGTATCAGGGAATCTACGACAACCGGATCGTAAAACCCTTCGCAAGGATGATGAAGGCAATTCCGATCTCTGACGAACAGCGCCCCCGCGAAATGATCCGGTCGCTGCATACCGCCAGCGAAGCCCTCCGCCAGGGCGATATCGTTTGCATCTTCGCGGAAGGACAAATCACGCGTACCGGCCAGATGCTGCCTTTTCGACGTGGACTTGAACGGATCATGAAAGATGTTGACGTCCCGATCATTCCCGTGAATCTCGACGGAGTGTGGGGCAGCATTTTCAGCTTTGAGCGCGGACGCTTTTTATGGAAAATCCCGCGCAATATCCCTTATCCAATCACAGTGAATTTCGGTAAACCCATGCCGTCCTCGTCAACCGCGTTGGAAGTAAGAAGCGAGGTGCAGGAATTGCAGGCAGCGGCGTTCGAGCGTCGCAGAAAAGGAATGACCACCCTCGATCGCGCGTTCCTGCGCTCGGCGAGATTGCATCCGTTCAGATTCATGATGGCCGACGGCAAGTATCCGAAAGTTACATTCGGTTCGGCCTTGGTTAAGACCGTGTTCATCGCGCGTCGCCTGCGAAATCAGATCGGAGAGAAACCGATGGTCGGCATGCTGTTGCCTCCATCCGTGGGCGGAGCGCTCGCAAATTACGCCCTCACCTTTCTTGGCCGGGTGCCGGCAAACCTCAACTACACTTCGTCCTCCGAGATCATCGCGTCGTGCGCTAGTCAGTGCGAGTTGGATGTCACCATCACATCAAAGGCTTTTGTCGAACGCTTTCCCAATCTCGTCATTCCGGGTCGAACGCTCTTTCTCGAAGATACGCTTAGTTCACCGCGCATTGGCGAGAAGCTGATGGCAATCGCGCTGGCTTGTTTCGCACCGGGGGCACTGTTGAATAGAGCTCTCCGGTCAACTCGCCCAATATCCGGCACCATGGGATCGACGGAGATAACAGCAGACTCACCGGTCGACAGCGTGGCCACCGTCATCTTTTCGAGCGGTAGCACCGGCGATCCGAAAGGTGTGATGTTGACTCATTTCAACATTGCGTCGAATATTCGGCAGGTTTCACAGGTATTCATGCTCGGCCGAAGCGACAAGATTCTGGGAATCCTTCCCTTCTTTCACTCCTTTGGATTTATGGCAGCGCTTTGGCTGCCCGCGGTAAACGGCGTCGGAGTTGTGTATCACTCCAATCCTCTTGATGCGCAGGTGATCGGCGAACTGGTCAAGAAATACAAGGTCACATTCATGGTCGCGACGCCCACCTTGCTGCAGGCCTACATGCGCCGCTGCACACCGGAATCTTTCGGCTCCCTGCAATATGTATTGGTAGGTGCGGAAAAACTGCCGGAGCGTCTCGCACAGGCCTTCGAAGATACCTTCGGCATTCGCGCACTGGAAGGATACGGCTGCACCGAATGCTCACCCGTAGTTACCGTCAATGGACGCGACTTCCGTGCTCCTGGATTTCGCCAGGTGGCCGCCAAGCGCGGCAAGATCGGCCATCCGCTTCCGGGAGTCACGGTAAAAGTCGTCGACATTGAATCCGGAAAACCAGTCGCAGCGGGGATCCCCGGAATGCTTCTCGTCAAGGGGCCCAATGTAATGAAAGGCTATCTTGGCAGACCCGACAAGACTGCAGAAGTCTTGAGCAACGGATGGTACACCACAGGCGACGTTGCCATGGTAGATGAAGACGGCTTCGTGACAATAACAGACCGGCTCTCGCGATTCAGCAAGATTGGCGGCGAAATGGTTCCACACATCAAAATCGAAGAGAAGCTTCATGACCTCGCAGGCTCCGCCGAACATGTCTTCGCGGTCACTTCACTACCAGATGAAAAGAAGGGTGAGCGCATCGCAGTGATCACTACGCTGTCAGAAGCGAAGCTCATTCCGGTCCTTGAGAAACTGTCGCTCTGCGATCTTCCTGCTCTTTGGAAGCCAAAGCCAAATCTCTTCTTTCACGTTGAAAGCTTGCCGATGCTTGGCACAGGCAAAACAGATTTGCGGGGAGTGCGCCTGCTTGCGACTTCCATGGCGCAAGGAGCTGAGGTGTAGGCCTGTCTTTCCGGCGAGTGATTGGTGTTTTACTTTCGCCGAGCCGAGCCAGTCCGGCATCCAACCGCCACATGTCAGGAACATTGAAGAAGAAAAGCCTGCCAGACATTTTGACCGATCCGGCTCTTTCTGCAAAGGAAGCAGGCTTGCGGTATGTCTCCGACGCGCAACCGGGAATCCGGCGGAAGAAGGCTGGAAAAGGCTTCCGGTATCTCGACGCCGAAGGCAAACCGGTTCGGAACGGTGATATCTTGCGGCGCATCCGGTCGCTGGTAATTCCACCTGCGTGGACCGACGTTTGGATCTGCGCGGATTCGCGTGGGCACCTGCAGGCGACTGGGCGCGATGCGCGAGGTCGCAAACAGAGCCGGTACCATCCGCGATGGCGGGTCGTTCGCGATGAGACCAAGTATGAGCGGATGCTGCTGTTCGGGACAGCTCTGCGAGGCATTCGCTCACAGCTTGAGCAGGATCTCGCTTTGCCCGGACTGCCGCGGGAGAAGGTCGTGGCGACGATCGTACGGCTCATGGAGCGGACACTTATCCGCGTGGGCAACGAAGAGTACGCGCGGGAGAACAAATCATACGGGCTCACAACCATGCGCGCGAAGCACGTGCAGGTAAATGGGTCGACGGTCGTGTTCCGTTTTCGCGGAAAGAGCGGCAAGCTACACACGGTGGGCGTGGAGGATCGACGGCTGGCGCGGATTGTGCGGCAGTGCCAGGACCTTCCGGGATACGAGCTGTTCGAGTATCTGGACGAGTCTGGCGACACACGCAAGATCGATTCAGCCGACGTGAATGATTATCTGCGTGCGGTCAGCGGAGAGGATTTTACAGCGAAGGATTTCCGGACTTGGGCAGGAACGGTGCTGGCGTCCATGGCGCTTCGCAACTTTGAAGAATCCGCGTCGGAGACGGAGGCGAAGAAGAATGTGGTCGAGGCGATCAAGACCGTTGCACAACGGTTGGGGAATACGCCCGCGGTGTGCCGGAAGTGTTACGTGCACCCGGCGGTGCTGGAGTGCTACTTGGCGGGCAAGCTGGAACGGCGAATCCGGCGAAAGGTTGAAGAGGCCACGGATGACGTGCTGCGCGAAGCAGAAGAGGAGACCTTGCGGAAGGAAGAGCGCGCGGTAATGGAAATGCTACAGTCGCAGCTGGAAACGAAGCAACGGCGCTAGGGTCTGAGCTGCGGGATCACCTACTAAGTCAATCGAATCATCGCAGTGACGGATGGGGAGAATTCATATGAAGATCACGCCAGGTGTGGCCTTGATTCTCCCCAAAATCCATTTAGCATAGGCCCTCGAGGTAGTTACGAGCGCTGTAGAACAATGCGACAAGTTGTGTGAAATATGGGAACGCCGTGAAGAGAATCTGCATCCTAAAGCCTGTCACGGCAATATCCAAACACATTCCGGAATTTTTTGACGGCCAATTGACGAGGCCCGCAGAGTTCGTCTTCCAAGGTGACCCTGATCCAGAAGGACTTTGCACCGAAATTAACCATTAGCCGATTGACACACCATCGATCAAGTTGATATCAACGTACGAATCAACTGGACGCTGATACGTGGGTGCGTCCGCCAACAAGGAGAAATCTCGCGATGTTTACGCCAAAAGGAAAGTTCAGCTGGTACGAACTCATGACCAGCGACACGAAAGCCGCCGGCAAGTTTTACTCCGACGTTGTGGGCTGGACGACCCAGGAGATGCCTGGTGACGGCCCTCAATACACCACCTTCAACGTCGGTAAAGCTGGAATCGCCGGCATGTTGACCATCCCCGGACATACCGCCTGGGTAGGTTATATCTCGGTCGATGATGTCGATGCTCACATCGAGAAAATCACCGAGGCTGGCGGCAAACTATGGAAGCCAGCAACTGACGTTCCCGGAATGCTTCGCTTCGCGGTTATGTCCGACCCACAGGGCGCCGCCATTGTGGTCTTCACCCCCCACCCCAGCATGCCCTCGCCGGAACGCCCCGCGCCGCCGACCCCCGGCACCATCGGCTGGCATGAGCTATACACAACTGATCTCGAAGGCGGATTCGACTTCTACAACAAGCTCTTTGGCTGGACAAAGGTCAGCGATATGGACATGGGAGCCATGGGTGCCTATCGCATCTTCGATGAAGGCGATCATAAGGAAATGGGTGATGGCGGGATGATGACCAAAGCCCCGCACATTCCCGTCTCATGTTGGAACTTCTACTTCAACGTTGACTCGATCAAGGCGGCCGTCAAACGCGTTGAATCAGGCGGCGGCAAGGTCCTCAACGGTCCGATGCAGGTACCCGGAGGGAGTTGGATCATCAACAGCCAGGATCCTCAAGGAGCCATGTTCTCTCTCGTTAGTAACAAGGAATAAAGCCACCTGCGGTTTGTTACAAATAACCGGACCATGAGCCCAGTTGGCCTTGGTCCGGTTTTTGTCGCCTGGGTGCGGCTGTAGCGATGAATCGCATGGCTTACGTTATCCAATTAACCCGTGCCAACCAGCTTCAAGTAATCCGGCTCATCTGCGATAGTCCGATGGCGAAAGGCGCGCACAATCTTCCGCTCCTTCAGAAAGAACACGCCCGGCATCTGCTCCGCATCTTCCTTGATCAGGCCAATCCCATACTTGAATAGAGCACCCTTGAACCATGCCATCAAGACCGCCGGATGCAACGAATGCAAATAAGGGTTGGTGCGTGACAAGCCAAAAACGGGAAGCTGATACAACGTCGCATCTGGATTGCTGATCCTCTCCACATCGGACAGATTGTAGTAGTCGAAGTAAGGTTTCGCCCGTTGTGGAGAGCCGAGATGCACAAACACTGGCCGCACGCCCTTCGCCTCAATCTGCGACCGGACCTGGGAAACGCGATCCAGTGCCTGTGCACAGAAAGCGCATGCAAAGTGGCGAAGAAAAACGAGCAAAACCGGCGATTCATCCACCAGATCGAGCAGCGAACGGCCCGCCTCCGTCTGAAACGCGCGCAAGGAGTCTGCGAGATTCGATCGCTCATTTGACTGGAGCGCCCCCGTAGCCATTTCAATCCACCCCACTCCGTGCGAAACGTCTATGTTGCCGGTTTATGAAATCCCACCCTGCCCGGCACGAGACCGTGGGCGGGAGTATGCTCCCTTATTTTCGACTGATTCGGGAGTTAGGCGCACGCCATAAACAGGTTTGTGGCTCTCTGAAGGCAAGTTCCTGCTCCCGATCCTCAATACGTCTTCAACAATATCCGCGGCCCGCTGCAATCCGTCCATCTGCCGCATGGAAGCTTGCACCTTGCGCGCCGCACGACGATACTGCTCATTTTCCAGAACTGCGCGCACCGCTGAGCGCAGCCGTCTCTCATTCAGACTGCGCCTGGAGACGATCACACCCGCTCCTCGCGCTGCGACGCGGGCCGCAACTCCGGGCTGGTCGTTACCCAGAGGGATGCACACCAGGGGCACACCCTCTGCCAGGGACTCCAGCGTGGTGTTTAGCCCGGCGTGCGTGATGACAACCGCTGCCCGCTTCACGAGCTCGAGTTGAGGCGCGTACTTGACCACCACTGGATCGCCGCTTAGAACGCCCAGCCCCTCGGGATCGAGCCCGCCGCCGAGCGAGATCACAAGTTGAACAGGAAGATTCGCGCATGCATCTGCGATGGCCCGGAAAATATCCTGCGATCCGTTCTGAAGCGTGCCAAGGGACGCATACACCAATGGCCGCCCATCCAGCCGGTTCCATTCAAAGTCAACATTGGGTCGCTGTCCAGGGTCCAGAAACGGGCCTGTGTAATGGAGGATCGGAGGGCGATCGCGAACCTCAAACTCAAGCGCGGCCGGTAACTGTGCGATCTGGGCCAGCGGCGACAACGCATCAGTGGAGTGCTTGAAGGGCTTCAGACCCCACGCGCGGCGCTGGTGGTTAACCGCCGAAAAAATCGGCGCGGCCATGCGAGAAAGTAGCCAAAAGCCGAGCCGGTTGCGCAACCGGCTGAGCCAACTCCGGCCCGCGCTCCATCCAAAACAAAAAGGCGGAATCCGATCGTCCCGGATCAAAGGCGGAAAGCACGCAATCGATAGGAACGGTAATCCAAGATACTCCGCCACACTGCCACCCATATCCGCTTCGTCAACCAGCAGAGCATCTACCTTGGCGCTGCGAACAGCCTGCGGTCCGTCGCGGAGAATCATCTGTGCGGTGTTCTTGACCCGCTCGACTGTGAAGCGGAAGGTTGCAAGACCTCTGAGCTCGCTCAAACGCCGGTCCAGTTCTTTCAATGTTCCTGGTGGATAATCGTTCTTGCCAATCAGGCAAAACTCGATTCCAGCCGCTTTCACCGGCGCCTCGACGTCGGCAATCCCAAAAATCACTACTGTATGACCCCGCTGCTGCAGACTGCGTGCCAGCGCAGTGAAGGGATTGATGTGGCCAGTCCCGGGAAAGCAAAATGCGCCAATCCTTGCCATGCTTTAATCCCACTCCTGTTCGAAAGGTGCCACACTTCCGGTACGCAGTCGTCACTTGTTTGGATTGCTTCAGCCAGCGCGGTGAGCGAAGCGACTCGGGCCTGGAACCACTTCGCCACCATCTCTACGCAAACGAAAATGCAAACGAAATCGATTACTCGCCCTTGGCTGCGCGCTGGTGCAGCGCCGTGTCGGTCACGTGCTGGTACTTCACGACCTTCCCGGCATCATTGAAGACCCAGAGGTGGCCTTCATAAGGAAACGTGTATTGTTTGCCGCTCGCCAGTGCTTTACATCAAACGCGACAAGCACGAAAACCTTGTTGCCATTCTCAAAGAATGTATGCGGCTCGAAGCG
>CAVTUP010000008.1:0-61437 GCA_963737915.1 uncultured Acidobacteriaceae bacterium
AACCTTCACGCTTTCTTGAGAAGGCCCGCCCTGGGGCGGTTGAAACCTGCCAAAACTTCTGGCCTGTCTCTTAGTCGCAGCCACTTAAATGGCGGCGAATAAGAAGCAGTGAATGAAAATGGTGGAGCTGAGCGGGATCGAACCGCTGACCCCCTGCTTGCAAAGCAGGTGCTCTCCCAACTGAGCTACAGCCCCAAAGTGGGTATCTGCGGCTGAGTATGGTGGGCCTGGGTAGATTCGAACTACCGACCTCACCCTTATCAGGGGTGCGCTCTAACCAACTGAGCTACAGGCCCGCGTTGGCCGCTCCCCCGCCGGCTCACAGCACATGGCCAGAAGCCCGGCGGCTCTTGCAATCCTCATTCAGTTCTAAAAGGGTTTCGAGGACAAAGGTTGAACATGCTGAGAAGCTACGCCTCTCATGACCATCGCGTGAATGTCGATCAAGCAAAGAAGGCTTGTATCAGAATTCCTGCTCCTGCCGTCAGGGACGGCCCTTGCAGGTTAGATGGACACTCGCATCCTACGTCTCTCGACGCTCCGCTCTCGCGGAAGGAATGCAAATGCCATCATTTCTCTTTTAGAAAGGAGGTGATCCAGCCGCAGGTTCTCCTACGGCTACCTTGTTACGACTTCACCCCAATCATGAATTACACCTTGGACGGCTGCCCCCTTGCGGTTGGCTCACCGGCTTCTAGTGCAACCCACTTTCGTGATGTGACGGGCGGTGTGTACAAGGCCCGGGAACGTATTCACCGCGGCATTCTGATCCGCGATTACTAGCGATTCCAGCTTCACGCAGTCGAGTTGCAGACTGCGATCCGAACTGAGGCCGGCTTTTTCCGATTAGCTCCCCCTCGCGGGTTTGCGACGGTTTGTACCGGCCATTGTAGCACGTGTGTAGCCCTGGACATAAAGGCCATGAGGACTTGACGTCATCCCCACCTTCCTCCCCGTTATCCGAGGCGGTTTCACCAGAGTGCCCAACTTAATGATGGCAACTGGGGATAAGGGTTGCGCTCGTTGCGGGACTTAACCCAACATCTCACGACACGAGCTGACGACAGCCATGCAGCACCTATAAAGCGGCCCCTTGCGGGGAAGGAATATTTCTACTCCGGTCCACTCCATTTCGAGCCCAGGTAAGGTTCTTCGCGTTGCGTCGAATTAAACCACATGCTCCACCGCTTGTGCGGGCCCCCGTCAATTCCTTTGAGTTTCAGCCTTGCGACCGTACTCCCCAGGCGGACTGCTTAACGCGTTAGCTACGGCACGGCGGGATTGGGTACCCGTCACACCAAGCAGTCATCGTTTAGGGCTAGGACTACCAGGGTATCTAATCCTGTTTGCTCCCCTAGCTTTCGTGCATCAGCGTCAGTTGTGGTCCAGTGAGCCGCTTTCGCCACAGGTGTTCCTCCTGATATCTACGCATTTCACCGCTACACCAGGAATTCCACTCACCTCTCCCACACTCAAGCCCTGCAGTTTCTCGTGCAGTCTTCAAGTTGAGCCTGAAGATTTCACACAAGACTTACAAAACCGCCTACGCACCCTTTACGCCCAATAATTCCGAACAACGCTTGCCCCCCTCGTATTACCGCGGCTGCTGGCACGAAGTTAGCCGGGGCTTCTTCTTCCGGTACCGTCATAATCGTCCCGATCGAAAGGAGTTTACGTACCGAAGTACTTCATCCTCCACGCGGCGTTGCTGCGTCAGGGTTTCCCCCATTGCGCAAAATTCCCCACTGCTGCCTCCCGTAGGAGTCTGGACCGTGTTTCAGTTCCAGTGTGTCCGTGCGCCCTCTCAGGCCGGATACCGATCACAGTCTTGGTGGGCCATTACCCCGCCAACTAACTAATCGGCCGCGACCCCCTCCTGAAGCGAATTGCTCCTTTGACCCGTAGGTGTTATGCGGTATTAGCTAAGGTTTCCCTCAGTTATCCCCCACTCCAGGGTAGGTTAGTCACGTGTTACTCACCCGTGCGCCACTTTACTCAGGTATTGCTACCCTTTCTCGTTCGACTTGCATGTGTTAGGCACGCCGCCAGCGTTGATTCTGAGCCAGGATCAAACTCTCGTTTGAAACCTGATTGCTTCCCCTAACACGACGGAGGTCGGTTAGGTTCAGCGGCATCGCACGCTCGAAACGTACGATGCAATTTAGTGAGATTGATCAAACCAAACTTGATCTTTTCTCACGACTGGCATGTTCAACCTAATTGTCAAAGATCCTTGAGGGTTATCCGCCTGAGCGGTTCCTTTTGGATCGAGGCCCGGGCTGTTACGCCAAGGTGTCCTCGAACTTGTTGCGCTTGCCTAAATCACGTTTAACCGCGACTACCGGCATTTTTGCGCGAACTTTCTAAAACTATCGGAGTTCTAACCTCATGTCAAGCTCATTTCCGTGCTTCTTTTTTGAATCTACCCAACTCATAATTCGCAGGGGAGTTCCTCATCCAGAACCCGAATAAGCCGACGAGAAAAACTTCCATTCAGAAAGCATTCGCACAGCGCAAAATATCAAAGAGCGACCAGCAATCAATGCTTGAGCCGATAGGGCTCGCGGAAGGATAAACCTCCCGGGTCATGCAATGGCTATGTTCTCTGAAGGATTACCTACAGCGGTTCAGGGGCGCTTGCCTCACCTGACCGAACGAACCAGCTTCCCACTTCCCTCATCGGGGCAGGCCACAAGGCCACCGGGAGGCTCCACTGCTCATCTGCAACTTATTGAGAATAGCACAAGCTATTCCCTGTTTGCAACTAACGGCCGACTGAGTCGGAATCGCCAGTTGCGACTTGTTGAGAATAGCAATCAACATGCCCGATTGCAAGCAAACAACCTGTGGGAAAGCAGCGCATTCTGTGGGAAAAACCGTTTTAGGACTAACGCCCCGCCACTCATTGCCGCGCAATCACTCCCAAATCCGTCAAACCATTGACGAAGAACTGCATCGCCAATGCCACAAGCAGCAGTCCCATGATTCGCACCAGGATGCGAATGCCCGTCTCCCCAAGAAACGCCCGTACCCGCCCCGCCCCAGCAAGCACCCAGTAACTCACCAGGCATGTAACTCCTATCGACCCCAGCACGGCACCCATCTGCCAGTGCCATAAACTTGGCACCGGCCCCACAAGAACCATCACAGAAGAAATAGCACCCGGCCCAGCGAGCATCGGAATGCCCAACGGAACAATGCCGGCGTCCTCTTTTGCCGCACCTTCTTCCGTGTCTCCGTGTGCCTCCTGCGTCGGAGAACGCTTCGCCTCAAGCATGTCCAGCCCAATCAGCAGAAGGATCAACCCGCCTGCTATTTCAAACGCAGGCAATGTAATGCCGAACATTTTGAAGATCAGTTGTCCCGCGAGAGCGAAGCTGGTGAGCACGATAAAACAGGTCAATGCCGCCTTGCGGGCCATCCTCTTTCGCCGTACAGCATCGACGCTCTGCGTGATAGCGAGGAACGAAGGAATCGCCGCAAAGGGATCCACAAGAAAAAAGACCGAGCTAAGCGCCAGCACTGAAAATCGCACCAGCGGCGCCGTGCGAATCTCGTTCAAAGCCGCGGTAGCCGGATTGGTCCAATCAATCATCGTTCACCGGCTTCCCTGCCTCGACTTCCCTCAGAGCACGTTGAAGGTCTTGATGCGACGATGCCCGTTCGCATCCTCGATCGGCGCATTTCCCTCGCGCACCGCAAGCCGGGTGTGGCATCCGGCTTCCCGCGCCGCATCCAATTCGCGAACGACATCAGAAAAGAACAGCACCTGCCTTGGCTCCAGATCCATCGCAGTGGCGATCGCCTGGTAGCTTGCACTGGCGCTCTTCGGGCCGGTTCGCGTGTCAAAGTAGCCGGAGATAAGTGGCGTTAGATCCCCAAAATTCGAGTGTCGAAATAGCAGCAGTTGAGCCGCAACCGAACCCGAAGAGTAGATGGCGACCTGCCCGTGCGCCGACCAACGTTCCATGGCCGCTGGAACGTCGTCAAACAAAGTTCCCTTCAGTTCGCCTCTTTCAAAGCCGCCCTTCCAGATTCGCCCCTGCAGGCTTTTCAGCGCCGTCGACTTTCGATCCCTGTCCATGAGCCAAAGCAGATATTCGATCGCCTCTTCCCTGATCCTCGGGACTGGCAAACCTCGGACAACTCGGGTCGGTTTCTTCGCGATTCTCCTCTGCCAGAAGCGTCAAATCATTCTGCACTCCGGCATCGCGCCCGCGCTCCTGAAGGTAGCGGGGAAAACGCGCGCGAGCATAGGGAAAGAGCTGCTCATAGATGAGCGACAGCGGTGCAATCGTGCCCTCAACGTCAAGGAGGAAAAGCCTCGGCGCCGGGCTCATACGTGAATGCCAGTGGCTGCGCGCGTCCCCAGATATGTGGGGCCAAAGCACAGCGGCTGGTAATGCTGATCCACTCCCGAGCCGGTGTAGTGCGGCGTCCATCCCGTCGTGTCCTGAAACCACCGAATCGCGCGGATGCGGCGATCCTCGCACAGCGTGAACCAATGGGTTGTTCCCTGCGGCACGCGCAACATGTCGCCGGGACCGACCTCGACCGATACGACGCGATCGTGCAAGTTCAGAAAGAAGATCCCTCGTCCGGCAAGAATGAAGCGCACCTCATCTTCAGAATGCGTGTGCTCCTTGTCGAATCGCGCCAGCATCGCTTCAAGCCCGGGCGTCTCGGGATTCACATCGATCACGTCCGCAGTCACGTAACCGCCGCGGCGCTTCATCTCTTCAATCTCGGCTCGATATGCGTCCAAAACAAGATCAGCGGAGCTGTCCGCGCCAACGCGATCCAGATTCCAGCGTTCGTAGTCGATGCCCAGCGCCGACAACTCGGCGCGAATTTCGGGCTCACTTTCAACAGTTCGGCCGTCTTCTTCGGGAAAGCGAAGAACTGCCATGGTATCCCTCCATCGGATGAGACCAGCTACATGAATCCAGGCTTCAAATCGAGAGTTGGAAAGCTCTCATGCGGGCTGGTCCGACAGTCGCCGCCCCTCCACCTCGAACAGAAACTCGAGGGCCTCCAGGTGACGGCGCGCTTCAGCCACCGATTGACCCCAAGTATAAAGCCCGTGGCGGCTGAGCAAAACTCCGTGCGCATCCGGATGCTCATCGAGTGTCGTCTTCAGCGCAGCAGAAAGCGCTTCATAGTCCTGCGAGTTTTCGATAATCGGAACGCGCTCCCGATGGGCGTGCGTAAAAACCCCCGTCAACCCCTTCAGCAGTTCGTATCCCTCGAGCGGCACATACCCGGTCGCGCTGAACCTTCCCGACAACAACGTGTTCCATATCGAATGCACGTGCAGGATCGCGTGAGCCTCTCGCCGTTCCCGGTAAATGATGGTGTGCAGACCCGTCTCGGCCGATGGCTTGCCCTGTCCCGCCACGGCGCGGCCTTCGAGATCAATTTCCAACAGGTCTTCCGCCAAGAGAGCACCCTTATCGAGACCCGTCGGCGTAATCAGAATGCGCGAGCCTTTCCGCACGCTGAAGTTGCCGCTCGTCGCTGGAACCCATCCGCGCGCGTAGCACCAGCGTGCCGTCGCGCAGAGCGCTTCCATCTCAGCTTTCAAACTGTCAGGGGCGGGGACCATACGTGAGTGCAGTGTATCAACGGGCAAACTCAGGCGTCAGCGCGATCCCGCTCTACAATTGATTCTTGCTGCTCCAAGATCAACTCGACCGCATCCGCATCGTCCTTGTTTCCCCGCGCAATCCACTCAATATCGGAGCGGTTGCTCGCGCCATGGCGAACTTTGGCTTTGAACACCTTGCCGTTGCAGCCCCCTATGCCCCTCACTGGCGCGAAGCACGCTCCGCAGTCGGCGCCCCAGAGCTACTCCGCAGTGCCAGCGAGTCCACATCTCTCGCAGAAGCCGTAAAAGAATGCACCCTCGTGATCGGCACCGGCACGCTCACGCACCGCAAGCCCGAGCAGCCCGTGATTTCGCTTCCCGCTCTGAGTCCCCTCATCGAGCAGGAACTCGCACGCGGCGGTCGCATCGCACTGGTCTTTGGCCCGGAAAAACATGGCCTGACCCGCGACGACCTTTCCTACTGCCATGCCCTCGTTGAAATACCAACCGACCCTCGCCAGCCATCGATGAATCTCGGCCAGGCCGCGGCCGTATGTCTGTACGAGATCGGAACTCGAAATATCAACACCGACGCCGCCTCAACCCAAACGAAACACCCGACCGCAACCTCCGATTCACAGCCCGAGCAAACTGAAGACAACAGCCCGGCCCTCACTTCGGGCAATTTGGACATCCTGGCCGGCCTGATTGAAAAGGTCATGGCCGAGTCCGATTATTCCCCGCGGATCATGCAGGCCGCCAACCGACATAGCCTTCGTATTCTGTTGCGACGGTTGAACTTGAATTCTGCCGACAGCCAGGCGAATCCTCGGCCTGTTTCGGCGCGTTCTTTGGCGCCTCACCCGCACCGCCACACGTAACGTTACCAATTGAACTCCAGCCGGCAATTCTCCTCCAGGCATCCCTTCGCGTTCAAGATGCAACCTTGTTAGAGTGGCGAGACGAAAGGTGATGCGATGAGCATATCCATCGGGTTTCTTCACAATAAGCGAACTTTTCCACCGTCCCCCGCGAAGACGAAAGCCTTTATTTATCCGTGCTTTACCTTAGTTCTTATCCTTGGCGTTCAAGCCTTCGCTCAACAACCGGCACAACCCGAAACCACCCAGCCTCCGTCCGCAAGTACCCCCGCGGGCCAGGCCACTCCGACCGCTCAGGTCCCTGCCCCTGCCCCGAATCCCTTCTCCGCAGCCATCACTGACGGGGATCCCGGCAAGGGAGATCTCAGTGAAGCTCAGCTCCGGCAGTTGCTGGTCGGCAAGACCGTCTATCTGCGCGGCGGCTATCTCGACAACACGCTCCACTTCGATGACCGCGGCCGTTTGATTGACCACTCTCCGCAGGGCTCGTTCACCCTATGCATGATTCAGATCGACAAAGTGCATGTCTCGAAACACAAAGTCGAATTTCAAGGCCAGCGTTATGCGCTCCACTTTCTCGATCAGGCGGAAGATCCCACCAAGGCGGTGGATAAAGTAAAAATCACGCCAAAGAAAAAAGTCGTCAAAATTTCCATCGACCGCGTCCAAATCGAAAAGCCCAAAAAGAAGAAGGAAAAGGACAAGAACAAGCCAAGGAACCGTCACCGGCAACGGCGGTCGCAGAGCGCAACTCCGACGTCTTCTCAATACGCTTCGCGCATGCTCGTGGATGCCTTGGATCGCATATTCGCCCAGGGAATCGATGAGCGAATGATCGCCGCGATGCCCGACTTTTGGAAGCTCTATTACCAGGCCGCCGCTGCCAAGACAGACTACCGCCCGCAGGATTCGCAGATATTCCGGCAAAGCAACGTGGATCAGAAGGCAAAATTGATCTCCACGGTTGAACCGCCCTCGAACGAACTTGCGCAGGCCAACGGCATCGCAGGAATGGCCCTCTATCACGCGGTGATTGGCACCGACGGAAAACCACAACAGATCGTCGCCGGCCGTCCCATCGGATTTGGTCTCGACGAAAGCGCCGTCGCCACGATTCGCAAGGCCACCTTCCAACCCGCAATCAAGGAAGGCAAGCCGGTACCAGTCTGGCTCGATCTGGTAGTGTCGTTCCGCATTTACTCAAAGAGAACTGCGGAACCAGCCATGCAGGAAGACACAGAGAAGTCGGCAAAATCCGACCTCCCCGGCCCCTACAGCCTGCAACACCAGTAACAAAACAACCACTAGCCGGCCCGCGCGAATTATGGCCGGGTCATCCCGACCGGAGTCCGCCGTGGCGGACGGAGTGGAGGGATCCGCAGTTGCATTTTCATGGTTTCGGGTGGAACACCGTTCCATGCTCGACTGCCCTGAAAATTCACGGCCTCCCCCAATCTCACTCTCCCACAGAGGTGTCATCCCGACCGGAGTCCGCCGTGGCGGACGGAGTGGAGGATCCGCAGTTGCATTTTCATCGTTTCGGGTGGAACACCGTTCCATGCTCGACTGCGGTTGCTGTTTACAGCCTGCGAAGGATTTCATTTCATCTTTCCCGGGGGTCTCGACCAGGTGTCGAGTTGTGGCCTTGACACGACCGGATTCTAGCTGGCGACTGCATGTGGAGCAACGGCGGTGTGCTGGGCGACGCGTGTTAGCCTCGCGGTCACGCGCATCACGCCGGGCCAGACCCTTAGGCAAAACGGTAATACGGCGCGTGCGAGCGAGTTGTTCAAGCCATCGGCGGCGAACTCAGCAAGCCGCATCTGAGGCAGCAAAGCGGACCGCAGTTTAGCCTGGAAGAGCGGCGCCGGCTCGTCTGCAAGATAGGCTGCGACAGCACAACGGGCCGTATGCAGCGCGATGGATATGCCGTCCCCGGTGAACGATGGGATGACGGCTGCCTGATCGCCAACGCAGTAGAGCCCATCCTCAGTTGAGCGCCGAATGTAACCATACGGAATATGTGTGACGCTGATCGGCTTGTCGAATAACGGCTCTGCGCCGGCAAGCCTCATTGCGAGGTGTGGACAGTCCTGCTGCATCTTTGCGAGAAAATTCTCCCAGCGAAAGTTCACGCGTGCGAGATGACGCTGTTGCACCACGCAGCAGAGGTTTGCAATCCCACCTTGAACCGGCTGGATACCACCATACCCTCCGGGATAGAGCATGAGCTCAGAGGCGCGCGCGAGTTCAGCGGCCTGCGCGGGCGCCAGGCGAAAATACGTCTTAAAGGCGACCCACCGATACGGGTCCTTCGGACGGGCGTGGCCGCGGAGATCGTGCTTGCCTGTGGCGAGAAAGACCGTTGGAGCTTCACATGTTGTGCCGTCGTCGAGCGTAACCTGCCAGGTGCTGCTTGTCGTGCGCCTCAGCGACTGCACACTGTGGCCGCGCTCTACGCGGACTCCTGCGGCGATGGCTTCGGCGATGAGCGCTGTATCAAGCGCCTTGCGCGTGAGCGAGGCTGCGGGAAATGGCAAGGGAGCCTCGGCGGCTCGCCTGGCAGCGGCGAGGCGAACGTAATCGATGGGCACCGCGCCAAGAGAGGCCACGTCGATGCCGAGCGCGTGCAAGTCCTCAAGGGCTTCACCGCTTAAGAACTCGCCACAGACCTTATGGCGCGGTGCGGGCTCGCGTTCGATCAACGTAACGCTTCGTCCCTTGCGTGCGAGCGCGATCGAAGCGGCACACCCCGCTACTCCGCCACCGAGGATGAGGACTTCGTCTTCCAGGGGAAGGCGATTCAGATTGGACGTTTTAACTGGAATCTCCTTTCCGCGATCACGTGCGGCGAGTGGCAAGTTCGCGCCAGTTGAGGCTGAGGTCGACAAGAAGAAGGGACGCGAGGGTGAAGGCGATGACGCCGACGGCGGCGAAGGTGTCGCCAAGATGGCTCCAGTATCGAGGCCAGAGATTGAGCACGCGGCTGGAGACGAAGGTGAATGTGACTGCGTAGGAACGAGCCATCCACTGGCGATGCTGGGCAATTTGGCGGTTGCGCGCGGTGACGAAGGCGGCGGTGGTGCAGACGATCCATGCGGCGGCCTGCATGGAGGTTCCCGGCAAGCCGGGCCGGCCGGCGGCGAGGGCGACCCCGGTAAAGGCGCCGATAAAGACGGAGATGACGTAGACGCGGCCGAGAGCGCGATGGAATTTCAGGTGACGCTGCCGAAAGCGCGACGAGAACTGCACAGGGCCGGCCAGGAGCGCGATGATGCCGCAGAGCGAATGGGGAATCAGGAGATCGCGGTCGGCGATGACCTGCAGACGGTATCCGTGGTACATGGGGTAATCGGCGACGAGAAGAAGTTCTGAAGTGATGAAGACAAAGAGCGCAGTGACTCCGAGGAATATCCAAAGAACGGATTTGAATCTCGAACGCCCCGAACTGGGCGCGAGCAGCGCGGAAGATGCCATTAATCGCCTCTAAGCGATAGACGTAATGCGGGGTGCGACGGAGCGAAAGGTGACAGAAACTTCATATTGACACACAGCCACATGACAACAGGTCCGGGCGTGTCAGGCAGATTACTTAGGCAATATCCTCGAGACTCATCGACAACCGTAATCACCTGCAACTTCCGGCAACAGGCGAATCGTGACCGTTTGGCCAACGCCTCGTCGTTTCCGAAATCAGTAGCCACCCGCTCTTCGATCTGCTCTTTACGTGGACTAAGCGGCAGGTGCCTCCCCGTCGTCAGCCGGCGGCTCCCAGAGCTCCACTCGGTTTCCGTCTGGATCCCAAATCCACGCAAACCGACCGTACTCATGATCGTCGCGTTTGGGATCGATGCGCACTCCGGCGGCCTCGAGTTGTGAGAGAAGTTCCTCGAGATTGTCCACCCTGAAATTCACCATTGCCTGTTGCGACCCGTCGCCAAAATACTCAGTGTCCTGAGGGAAATGAGCAAACACCGTCATTCCCGCAGACTCGGGTCCCTCAAAAACCAGCGACCCTCCACCCTGGCTCTCGATGCCCAGATGCGTCGCATACCAGGCTGACAACGCCTTGGGATCGCGCGACCTGAGAAAGACTCCCCCCACTCCCACTGCTTTAGCCATCTCACTCCCCCTGGCGGATGATCTCTTCAAGCTTAGGTTTGTGCTTCGCTTGCCTACCGGTGCGCGGCTCTGTGTCGACCACGCGGACGGGTTTGGGCTGGCCAACCCGCTCGCGCGCGTTCGCCTTCACGGCCTTCGTCGCGGAAAAAATACCTGGCTTACGTTTCGTCATCGCAACCATGAGTATGAATTAACTCATGCCCGATTGTCTAAGTTTCTGATTGGATCGGGCGGAGCGGCGTTCAGAAAAAATGCGCGTACCTTGCGGCTTTGAACGCCGCGATTGACGCGGGTTCCGTGTCCAGTCGGCCCCTCACAACTTGACATGATCGCACGGTCAACTCCGCGCGGCTCGTTTCGTAACGATGGTGTTGCTGTTCTCTTGATGAGTGTTTCCCTCGGGTCATGCAAGGCCCGCAGAAGGCGATCCATCGCCCTATATTTCGTCGTCAGGACCCAGGTCCTCCAGTTCGAGAGCTTGCGGAAATACCGCGAGCAGGAGGGCCGTCGGATAGAACGCCGCTCTTCCATCATCGAATTCGATAAGTACCCCTTCGCGCGTTCTGTCTGCGGTCACGACACGTAAAGACAGTTCCCGTTCCATGATGCATTTTGGAGGAAGGCTGGAAGCGTCGTCAGTCCGATGCACCACAATGCATGCCGATTCCGTATCTTGTTCGGGACACCCTCCGCGCGGCCCTCTGATCTTGTCGTTGCTTTTGTCTCTCCCCCAAAGACGAAAAAGTCTGTGGCGGTCAAGGGTCACGAGTGAAGCCGATCTCACCCGTCGCGCTATGCTTCGCGCTTCCGCTGCCGCCGGATCGGGGGGCAGAGCATCCGCTTGGGTTTTGTTTATGGCCTTCTCGTTTGGAGGCCGCGAAGCGAGTTGGGTCCACTCGCACTGCCCGCGTTGAGCACGCCGATCGCGTGTTCGAGCGCGCCTTTGAGTTCAATCAGCATCGCGCCGTGCCGTTCGGGGTCTCCAAAATGGTCGACGAGAACCAGCGTCGTGTTGAGAATCGCTCGCAAATCACCGGTGCCAGCAGGTGCCATAGGGGGGAGGGCTCCTTTGGGAGAGGTTGCAGGAATAATAAGTCTGCTCGCGCTCAATGAAAACTAGCACTATTGACAGTGGGGGGGCCCGGGTCACCACGGGTGAGGCGGTCTAAGATCTTGGCGATGTCGGCGAGGTGTTGGCAAGCGGCAGCAGCAGAGGAGTTTACGGCGAGATCAGCCAGCCGTGAAGGCGACCGCAACAGGGGGCGGCCAGTGCGGTCTGCTTCTTCAGACCGAGTCGGTCGGAGACATTCTCGAAGTAGATGATGCGGATTTGGTGGGAGTCGGCTCCGCAGGGGCGCAGCGTTCGAGTCATCAATTGATGAGGCGAGTCGCCCTCGCCTCATCGCCCACAGTTTCCGATTGTCGGCTAGATCAACTGCATGGCTTGCCGTGATCCGGGCGGGCACCTTTTGCCTTCGCCTCGGACTCAGTCATATAGGCACCCGCTTTGGTCGTGCCGTAATACTTTGTGCCGGAGCAATGGTAGATATTGCTGTCCGTGTTTAGCCAGACCTTTCCCCCTCCGCCGCCAGGTGCAGGAGTCGTGCTCGCTGCCGCCTTTGGAGCGGGTGCCGACTTGGCCGCGCGAGACTGAGTCGGAGGCGCCGTCGGAGTCGGTGTTGGCGCGGCTTTGTCTGCCGTGGCCGGTGCGGGCGCTGCCGCAGGTTTCGCTGCAGGCGTCGATTTTGGTGCAGATTTTTCGGCCGGGGTCGCCGGTGTCGCCGGAGTCTTTGATGCGCTTGCCGCCGGAGCAGCAGCGTACCAGGTCTTGATTCCCTTATGTCCACTGCATGCTCCAGACTTGCTGGGCGCCGTAGAGTAGGTTCCGTCTTTACACTGACCAGTTGCCCCCGCCGGCGCACCTGCCGGAGCCTGGGCCACGCAGATTTGGGATGCCAGAAGCCCGGTCAAGAGCGCCATCAAGCAAATTTTGATCTTCATCGTTTCTCCTATCAATACAAAGAAATTCGTAATCCCGACGCGTCGCATCATGCCACCGCACTTGGCGGAGTGTCCAGTTCAAAATAGGAATCACAATCATCTGACCCGAGTTGCCCCTGGAAACTCCCTCGCAAAAACCCCGCGAAAAATGCGCCCCGTTTTGGTGCAAAGTGCAATTCATGGGTTCGACTCAGGACGGATATTCCAGAACACCGATAGGGGCGCAGGAATGCCCACCAACCGTCCTCCTCCATAAGAGGAGAAGAGAGTATTACTATGAAATGGATTGAGCCGTCGCCTCGGCTTTCCGTCTCGCGACAGGTCGTTTTCGCTGAAGTGGAGAATTGAATTCAATGGATGAACGAGAGTTTTTCAACGAGTCCACAGAGATGCGCACTCACACGCTCGTCTGTCCCAAATGCGGGCAGCCAGGCGACTACAAGGTCACATGGGTAGTGCGGCGAAAGAAACCCACACTAGCGCGCCACGCCGATGAGCGCGACCGCGCCCGATTCGCCAAGGCGCAGTCCTACATGGTGCGCCGCGATGACAAGCTGTCCTGCACCAACGTCCGATGCCGTAAGCCCTTTGAGATCACGACCCTGCAATCTTTGGCTTTTCTCAACGAATAGTTCGATACCGTGAAAAGCGCTTCATGCAAGCTGGCGCACTTCCAACGGCATGTGATTGAATCGAAACAGTGAGCGGCCGCGGCCCGGAGGCCGATTCCAGGGTCCGCAGGAGAAAGAAATCCCATGGCAAACATGCTTCTTCCCCCCGAAGAGCGAAATCTGACTCCAGACCAGGTCGAGGCGCTCGACAAAAGGCGCGACCTAGGGCATACCTTGCTCGTGATTGCCGGCCAGTTTGCGGTCATCGCCACAGTGCTCCTGCTCTGGGTTGGGCAAGATCTTGCGTACTCCCCGGGCTGGGCTCATCCCATCGCTTATTACTTCGCCATAGCGCTCGCAATCATCGCTGTCTGCGGTATTGCCGGCCTTGTACTTCGCAAAGGAACCCCGCGCATCGACTAGCATCCCCACCATCGCTCCCCGGAATGCAAGACCAGCTTGAGCGACCTTCAGGCACACTCATCGCTGCAAAGCGCGGCCAAACGGTATAGCCTGAAAGGGTGCGGATGGCTGCCATTTCCCCAATTGCGTCTGACGCGGTGATGCCGGCCTCGCGGCTGACCGATAGCCACGGCCGCGTCATCCATGACCTGCGCGTCTCTGTCACCGACCGATGCAACTACAAGTGCGTCTACTGCCGCACAGGGGAATTCGGAGCACAGTACCCCGAACTGGCGATCGCCGATTACCTCCGCCTTATCAAGCTCTTCGTAAGCCTCGGCATCGAAAAAGTCCGCCTCACCGGCGGCGAGCCATTGCTTCGCCGCGGCCTGATCGAGCTGATCCAGGAGTTGTCGCATCTGCGTACTCTATCGGGCGAACCGCTCGACCTGGCCCTCACCACCAACGGGCATCTCCTCGATACACTCGCTGCACCCCTGAAGGACGCCGGACTCAATCGCGTAACCGTCAGCATGGATGCCGTCGACGCTCCGACCTTCGAACGCATCACCCGCGTGCCCGGCAGCTTTGAAAAAGTGCTGGCAGGCATTCGCGCCGCGCGAGCTGCCGGTCTTACCCCGCTCAAGATCAACTGCGTTCTGTTGCGTGGCTTCAATGACGCAGAAATAGAAGGATTTGCTCGCTTCGCTCGAGAAGAGAACGTAGTCGTGCGCTTTATCGAGTTCATGCCGCTCGAAGAAGGCCGCCTCTGGTCTCCGGATATCGTGGTTTCTCTTGCCGAAATTGTTGAGCGCATCAATCGGGTGCTGCCTCTAACGCCACTGCCACCCCGCGAAGCCAGCGAAACAGCACGTCGATATACTTTTGCCGACGGCATGGGAGAAATCGGCATTATCGCGCCCGTTACTCAGGCATTTTGCGGAGCTTGCAGTCGGGTGCGTCTCACTTCCGATGGCAAGATTCGCACTTGTCTCTTCTCGCAGGTTGAACATGATCTTTACGGACGCATGCGATCCGGGGAGAACGATGAGCAGCTGGCCGCCTACATCCATCGCACTGTGCAAGGTAAAGAAGCACGCCACCACATCGGCGAGCCCGACTTCCTGAAGCCATCCCGTTCCATGGTCCACATCGGCGGATAGGTTTCCCAGGCTAAGCCATTAGCACTTCCCCAACGCGATGCAGAATTCCCTCCGCAGGCTGTATGAACGGTCGGCTATTTAAGAAACTTTGGTGCATTTGTAACCGGCATCTATAAACCATTTCATAAACTTTCACCCACCTCCATGTGACAAAATGCACACAGGTTCCTCCCGGTTTTTTGCATGGCTTTGACTTCCGAAAACCGAATACCGATCGACGATCTGCTCGTCTTTCATCAGCTGGCTCGATCGCTCACCTCGAGCCTCGACCTCGACACCATTCTGCGCACAATTCTTGAGCAGATGGAGCGGCTCATTGAGGCTGACATGTGGACGCTCCTGATGCTCGACGAGACCCGTCAGGAACTCTACTACGCCATTGCTGCGGGTAACGAGGAGGAAGCTCTTCGCGATCTCCGTGTGAAAGTTGGCGAAGGTGTGGCCGGCTGGGTTGCGGAACACGGCGAAACACTCATTGTTCCCGAAGCAGAAAATCAAGATCCTCGTCTGCTGCAAACTCTCGCGGCAGAAAAATGGAAAGTCCGGTCCGTAATCGCGATGCCGTTGCGAGGCCGTAAAGGCGTTCAGGGCGTCATTGAGATTCTCAATCCCCGATCAAGTCAACTGTCTGACTACACCATCGCATTCCTTCATATCCTCAGCGACCACGCGGCCATCGCCATCGAAAATGCTCGCGATGTCGCTCGCATCCAGCAGCTCACCATCACCGATGACACCACCGGCCTCTTCAACGTGCGCCATCTCTACAACGTGCTCGCGCAGGAACTGGAACGGGGAGCGCAGAACAGCCGCCCAACCAGTCTGGCATTCATCGATCTCGATCGATTCAAGCTTGTCAACGACGCGCACGGTCACCTCGTCGGCAGTGAACTGCTCGCCCGCATCGGCGGACGGTTGCAGGAGCTGTGCCGCAAAGAGGACTTGTGTTTTCGATACGGTGGCGATGAATTTGTAATTCTTTTGCCCGACACCGACGCGACAGAGGCATTCGCACTAGCTACTGGCATGCATCAGGAACTGATCCACACGCGATTCCATATGAAGAATGGCCTCGAGCTCACCGTCAGCGCCAGCGTTGGCCTGGCCACCTGCCCGCCTGAAAGCTCCGCCGTCCACGCGATTATCGGCACAGCCGACGCACGCATGTACGCGGTCAAAAATGATGGCAGAGGCAAAGTCCGCGGAGAGTAATCGCTCTCCCGCTTCCATCTATTCTTCTTCGTCAGTGGACTTCTCGGTCACCTGGCTCTCAGCAATCTTTTCCAGTTGATTCCGCCAGTCCAGCGACTCGATAAATCCGCGCGACTCGCGCCAGCCCGGTTCCACAATCACGTGCAGTTCGAGATACACGCGCGTCCCAAGCAGCGACTCAATCTGCTTGCGCGCGCCGGTTCCGATCTCTTTAAGCTTGGCGCCGCCCTTGCCGATAAGAATCGCCTTCTGTCCATCGCGTTCGCAATAGATAGCTGCAGCAATGCGCGTGAGTGGCAGCCTCGCCGGAGGCTGGCCCTTCTTCCTCGGAGGCGCCGCTGGCTCGGCTTCTTCAAACTGTTCAATCACGACAGCCGAAGCGTACGGCACTTCTTCGCCCGTCTCCACCAGGATGCGCTCGCGAATCAGTTCCGCCACCATGAAGCGCATGGGCTGGTCAGTGTACTGATCTTGCGGATAGTAGCGTTCGCCCGTCGGTAAGCGCATCCACGATTTTGCGAATCAGTATCTCGAGCCCATCGCGCTTGCGGGCGCTCACCGGAATCACTTCGGCAAAATTGAATTGCTTCGTGAGAGTTTCGATCAGCGGCAGCAGAATGTCTTTCGCCACCAGGTCAATCTTTGTCAACACCAGAAACACCGGGCAATCGATTCCGCGAATCAGTCCGAAAAGAAACTCATCCTCACTCGCCCAGCTTGGAGCTTTCCGCTGGTGCGCCTCGGCTGGCTCGCCGGCCGCTTCCAGTTGCACTCTGCGGCTCGCGTCCATCAACACAAGAACGACATCGCGCGTCTCGAGCGCCGCATGAACTTCCTGCAACATGCGCCTGTCGAGTTGCGAACTGGGCTTGTGAACACCGGGTGTGTCCACAAAAACGATCTGTGCCGCAGGATGAACCTTCTTGCGCGCAGCCACTTCCAGCACGCCGAGAATACGGTTTCGCGTGGTCTGCGGCTTGGCCGTAACGATGGCCACCTTTTCGCCGGTGAGCGCGTTCAGCAGCGTGCTTTTGCCGGCATTGGGCCGACCGAGAATTGCAACAAATCCAGATTTCAATGGGGGTAATCGCTCCAGAATGAGTGTACGGCATTTTCAGTTGCGGGTGGTCCGATTGCAGAACTCGCCGGGCGCAACTGCATCACGCGAGCGCGGTAGCGTCTTCTGTGGCAGGTGGAAAGATGCGTAGGCGATCTACACGCCGATCCGTGGATGCGACCACCTGGATGCGAAGACCCGCCTGTTCCAGCAGCACCACCTCGCCGGGAAGCGGAATGCGCCCTTCGATCTCGCTCACTAATCCGCCGACCGTTGTAGCCTCATACTCCCCATCGACTTCTACGGTGTCCCCAAACAGCTGCGAAAGCTGGTCGACAGGAAAGTCCCCCGCGACCAGCCACACGCCGCCGGGCTCACGCTGCGGTTCTCCAACGTTACTGTCCCCTTCGTGCTCGTCGCGGATGTCGCCGACGATCTCCTCCAGCAGATCCTCGATCGTCACCAGCCCGGCTACACCACCGTATTCGTCGATCACGATACGCATGTGTTGCTTCTCGCGCTGCATCTCGCGCAATAGCTCGTAACCGCGCTTGGTCTCAGGCACGAAAGCCATGGGTTGCTGAATACTCGCCACGGTCCGTGTACGCGCTTCTTCGTCCGCAATCTGTAGCAGGTCGTGCGCAAATGCGATTCCGGAGATGTTGTCCAGCGACCCGGCATAGACCGGGACCCGCGAAAAGTTATGCTCCTTGAGCAGTTCAAGAAATTGTTCCAGGGTGATCGATTGCGGGACGGCAAAAATTTGCGGACGCGGCGTCATCACTTCGCGCACCAGTTTGTCGCCGAATTCCACGGCGGACCGCACCAGGTCGCGATCGCTCTCTTCGAGAATTCCTTCTTCCTGTCCGGCCTCGAGCAGCGCTTCCACGTCCACCGCGGCTTCCTCTTCCGAACTGACCGGCTCTTCAGCCAGTGACGCCACCGAAAAGAAAAACCGAATAAGAACCGTGATCGGCGTCATCAACCAAAGCAGAAAACGGATCGGCCAAATCAGCCGAGACGCCCAGCGGCCCCTCGTGTAAGTGAAGAGAAGCGAAGGGAAAAGCTGATTGCAGAAAACCACAACCAGCACTACCACCAGCACCGCCTGGGCAATCTCAGGATACGTAGGTCGCGCCGCGTGTGGGACCTGGTCAAAAAGCACCGCGCCGATGCCCAGCGCAATAAACCCCAACGTGAGCTGTTGAAGCACCGCCGCAGAGAGCGCCGCATGTTCGCGGCTCAGCCCGATCAGCGGTTCAACCTTCTGCTCCCATTCATCGAGATTGTCTTGAACTTCATGAGAAAGAATCTTTCCAAACTCGGAGTAGACGCGGCTGATGTATGCCGCGAACGTATCAATGATCGCCGCCATAATCACGAGTAGGACAAACAGTGGAGTCATCGCTGTGCGCTCGCCTGACTCCGCCGCCTCGCAGTGCCCTTCGCCGTCGGGTTGGCCCCCGCTCCAGATTCCGAGACGCGCTCAATCAGCCCTTGCGGCAAACGCAGCCGTCCGCGCAGAAGCCGTTCGCGACGCGCCATCTGCCCCGTATCGGATTCGTGATCGAAACCCGCAAGATGCAGTAGCCCATGCACGATCAGCACTCGAATCTCCGTCGCAAGCGAATGCCCTTGCGCCGCAGCCTGTCTCCGGGCAGTCGGGATGCTGATGGCCAAATCTCCAGCCATCTCCGCTGCAATTGGCCCCGCGGTTGGAAACGAGAGCACATCCGTCGCCTTGTCCTTTCCCCGAAAGCGCCGATTAAGACGCCGGATCGCGGCATCTGTCGTCAGCAGCACCGTGACTTCGCCCCCCAATTTCACTGCACCTTGGGCCTCGTTCAGAAACCGGTCGAGTGAGCGTGCTGAAGGCATGCTTTGGCTGCGGAAAGTAACTGGCGGCAACGCAGTTTTCGACCGCTTCGCCAGGATTGCGAGGCGCGCGGTGTCGGGGTCCAGGTCTGGGTCGAGAAGGATCATCTTCCACGGAGCCGCATTGAAGCAGCCCCGTGTCTGGTTAATTCTAACTGCAAGCTCTCTACTGCGGCTTGGCCGGATGCGCTGCTGGCGCATTCCCTTGCCCTTGGCCATGCGCGTCGAGCCCATCTCCCATGTTTAGCGGGAGTTCCTGTTGTTGAGGCTTTGCCGACTCGTACGCCCGCACAATTCGTTGCACCAGCGCATGACGAACCACATCGGCATCCTCGAAGTGGCAGAAGTGAATGCCCTCTACGCCATCAAGAATATTGATGGCGTCAATGAGTCCAGACTTGCGAGGATTAGGCAGATCGATCTGGGTAATGTCGCCCGTGATGACCGCCTTCGAGTTGTTCCCCATGCGCGTCAAAAACATCTTCATCTGCTCGATGGTCGTGTTCTGAGCTTCATCCATGATGATGAAGGCGTCATTCAAAGTACGCCCGCGCATGAAGGCCAGCGGCGCCACTTCAATCACATTCTTCTCCAGCATCTTGTCAACCTTCTCCGGATCGAGCAAGTCGTAAAGCGCGTCGTAAAGAGGACGCAGATACGGGTCCACCTTCTCCTGCAGCGAGCCGGGCAGAAAGCCCAGTTTCTCACCTGCTTCGACCGCCGGTCGCACCAGCACGATCCGGCTCACCTTTTTGGCATTCATCGCAGAGACAGCCATCGCCACCGCAAGATACGTCTTGCCCGTACCTGCCGGTCCTACGCCGAAGACCATATCGTTCTGCTCAATGGCCTCGACATACTTCCTCTGGTTGATCGATCGCGGCTGTACCGTACGCTTCACGCCCGCCGAGCGCTGCTTGCCAGAGTCGACCAGCGAACGCAGCGTGGTCGCAGGATCGGCCACCACTAGCCGCAACATCCCGTTCAACTCTCCATTGTGAGGATTGATCCCCTGCCGCCTCAGCGCCTCAAAATCCTGAAAGATACGCTTGACTCGACCGACCGCTTCGTCCGGCCCCTCTACATGCACGGCATCCGATCGAAGGTCGATCCTGACACCTAGTGAATCCTCCATCAATCTGAGGTTTTCATCGCGGGTCCCAAACAGGGGCTCAAGATTTGGCGTGATCTCCAGATCAGCGTTCAGACGGCCTCCATAGCTCTGCCGCGCGGGCAGAATGCGGTTGTGAATTGGATGTTTCTGTGTGGTGAATTGGATGGGATTTCGCAAGAATTATTTGCGCACAGCCTAATACAGGAGCATACCCGACCGTATCTGGTCTGAAGCAGGTTCGAGTTGGCGTGAGCGGCCAAGTCCTGTATCTGGGGAGAGAGTAGCGCCGACAGGTTGTTCCGTCAATCCCACCGCCCATGAAGATTCCTAAAATTTGTCACCCTTTCGTCACTGCCCCCGTTACGGGGAACGAAAAAATCTCCGGCGATGGTTGCGAACGTCGGCGATAGAATCCCCACGCCGCGACAACAGCGGAGACCTGTCGCACTCGCGCCGGAAGTGACAACGGGAATGCCGCCGCCGTCTGGGTGCAGCATTGCCACCTGCGCCCCACCCACCTTGCGCCCGATAGTTGACCCGCTCAATGGCCCCTCGTTGCCGGCCGCGAGACCGAGAACGAGCAAAACTCAAACCTTGATCGGCTTCTAACGGGCGAAAAACTCCAAAAGCACCGGTCGAAGCCAATAAAATCGACAACCTCGGTCTCGCCAGATGGAAGCTCTCTGGATTGACCCGAAGCCCACTTTCCCGTAGACTAAGAAATTGCGAGGGGTGCGGCTCAAGTTGCATTCTCAAACCGCATCAACCCAAAGAGTTAAGGAAGCATAATGGCAAACCATGTATCGTCGCTCAAGCGCGCCCGCCAGACAGTAACCCGCACCGCGGTGAACCGCGCCAACCGTACCCGTGTGCGTTCCAGCCTTCGCGCTCTTCGCGAGGCCCTCGCAAAGGGCGACGTAAAGGCCGCCAACGCGCAGTACCGTGAGACCGTCTCCACCCTCGACAAGAGCGTCCAGAAGGGTGTTCTGCATAACAACACCGTCTCCCGCTACAAGAGCCGCCTCAATGCGAGGCTGAAGGCCCTGGCCACCGCCAAGGCATAGCTTTGAGCTGCCCACCTGGCGGCCGCAAAACAAGTTTCAAGCAACGACACGGCTGGGAGCGATCCCGGCCGTACCTGTTTTTCCGCAGACTCTCCGCCTTGATGGCACCCTGAGCCCTAATTGCCTGGGCGGCCCCCCCAAAACTTGCCGGTAGCCCCAACTTTTATTTACCCGTAGCCTATACTTTTATTTATAAGATAAGTTACACAGGAGTGACCCGCGCAAGCGCTCCTCTGCATCTAAGCAGAAATACGACGCGGTACCCACTTTTTCCCCGAACCTTTTGATGTTGTGCGACCTCGATTCCCGCTTGTAAGCGTAACCTCGACTCTATGCCACTCCACTGGGCGGGCTGCCACTACAAGACCAACCTTAAAACTGGAGGATATGAAATGGTCGCGAAGTTCCTAGCCGCAATGGCCGTCGGTCTTTTTTCCCTCTCGTGCGCTGCGCAGGTAGTCCCTGCTGCGAACAATCACCCGCCGCTAGCCACTACCCTGGGCGGGGGAATGAACTATTCGTCGGGCGATTGGGGAACCGGGGACATCAACAGGTGGGGGCCTTCGGCCTGGGCCACCGTAACGATCTGGCATGACCTCAGTGCCATTGCAGAAGGTCACTCCATGATCTGGGGTGGAAACGATCTCGCCTCCAATTACAAATACTTCGCGGGTGGAGGGGGCCTGATCTACACCTCCGGTTACTGGGGCAGGTTTCAGCCCTTCATCAAAGGCGAAATCGGTTTCGGAAGCCTGTCTCACCCCCCGAATGCCACCAACCATTTGCACGATACACGCCAGATCTGGGTTGCCGGGGGCGGCTTCGAATACCACACCTGGAACCACCTGTGGACAAAAATAGAGTATTCCTACGACTTCTTTCCGGACTTTCACAGCAGCATCACCAACCAGAACCACACCCTTAATTCTCGGGGCATAACCTTTGGAGAGACATATCGGTTCGGCCGGACCGGCACCCGTTACTGATCCAACCGGCATTCTCAAAAACTTGAGTACAGCGCCACAGTTTGCGAATGGCCATTCAGAGCCGGAGCCGTGCCTGCGGCCGATCTTTGTTGAATGGTATTGAGTGACTGGGCGACGCGACCCGCGCTGATCGTCGTCGACTCCCCTAGCGGTATTGCACCGGGATTGGGTTTTGTCCAAGTCGCCGGTCAACCGCCAGATACGACCGATTTCGCATCATTCCCGCATTGCCCGTCAACCGCCCGGAATCAGAAGTTCGATCGTGCACATCGTAATGAGGGCTCACGCAAGCCAAGAGCGGATCGACGTGGGACTGTTCCTTCCTGGTAGTTTGTAGTTACCCGTCCCACGTCACGCTACTAAAGCGACTTCAGATACTCGATGAGATCGTGCTTCTCTTCATCCGTGAGCCCGAGATTAAAGCGGTTGTCATAGCTGTTGACGACATCGGCGAGCGTCTGGAAGCGTCCGTCGTGATAGAAGCGGCCCTTATTTTGCGGGAGCATAAAAAGACCGCGCTCGCGCACAAATATGCCCGCCAGATTCATGGTCTGATACGCGTGGCCGGGGGCGCGATCGGCTTCGAAACCGTCGATCTTCATCTCATCGGCCGTATGCTGATTCCAGCCCGGTTCCGTCCACAATGGTTCACGATGACAGCTATTGCAATTGGCCTTGCCGCTGAAGAGTTCGTCTCCGCGAGCGGCGGCTTCGGGATCGAAATCGATGCGGGGGCGCGGTTGCACTGCAGGCAGGGCCAGTTGATAGAAGTGCAGTGCAGCCAACTTGCCGGTGACCCGATCGCTGTCAGGATCCACCGAAACATGGCCAAGCTTGGCCGCAGCGGCAATCGGAAACTGCGTTGCGTCATCGAAACGCTCATCGAAGAACGTGCCGACGCCATGGAGTTCGTTCACTGCCACAAACGCGTTCCAGTAAGTCACTGATCCCCAACCCCCGGTCCACGTATGCAGGTTATGGCCCGGCAGGCCAAGCGCGTTGGGCAACAATGTGGCACCGGAAACGTTTGTTCCAGTCACTACGCCGTTTGTGATCTGCTGCGGGTTGACAGCCTTGCCATCGAGGAACAATTCTGCGTCGAACTTGCCCGGACCCCAACCATTCAGCACGTTGCGAACATCCTGCGCAGTAACACTTGCATCCTGCGGAGCCAGGCGTAGCAGGTTCACTACAGGTTCAAGATTCGGTGCGGAGGCGATGATTGCGCCGACATTGAGGTCGCGGTTTGCTAATCCATCGATTCGCCTGCCAATTCCAGGTGCAACGGAATTGTCCACAGTCGAATGACAGAGCGCGCAGGTGAATCCGACTTTGCTGAGGGCGTTGTTAGTGAAGGTGCCCACGACACCGAGCACGGCATTCTGTTTGATCAGTTGCAGCGTCACAGCGGGATCATTGAGGTTGACATTACCGTGCCTGATGGCTTCGACGGTGGACGGCGAGAGGGCTCCAGAGTCGACTTTCAACCCGAGGGCCAGCGCAGTTTGTGGGGTCAGCCTGTTAACCGTCTGCTCGATGTGAAGCTGATCAGTCCAGAATGCCTCGTCGCCATAGGTATCAAATCGAAATGTCTGTTGTCCTTGCTCGATCAGTTGTTTCGAATTGTCTTCGGCGCTGCCGAGAAACTGGGATGTCTTTTTGCTGTCCTTTGCGTTTGTCATGGCAATCCCAGTAAGAAAAACGGCGGGCAGAACGAAGAGGGTTGCGTGAAGTAGTTTCATTTTGCCTCCCTATAGCCATAGAGCGTGAATCCGCCGACCGGTTACAAGACTCAGTGGCTGGAGTGCTCGCCATCGCGGGAGCCAGTTTGAATCGACCGTAATTCACCCAATGCCGAAAAAGCCTTTCCGTGGCATTGGGTGGCAGGCCTCTGTATCTGTGGGTTGTCGACCATTCGGCAGAGAAGAACGGAACTCTCGGGCTCTCGAACCCGTACGTATCTCAAGGCATGGCCTTGCGTATTTTCGTGTCCATTGGAGTGTGGAAGATTGCAATTCTCCCCCATATTGGCTCTTCATATCTGCGCCGGTACAGTGGGACTGCTTTCGGGCACCATCGCAATCTCTGTCCGCAAAGGATCACGCAACCACGTCGTCGCCGGGATTGTCTTCTCCGTATCCATGCTGATTCTCGCCGCGACCGGAGCATACATCGCGTACACCAAGTCCCAACCCGGCAATATTCTGGGCGGCCTGCTGACGCTCTACATGATCGCGACCGCATGGATGGCCGCTCGACGAAGAGACGTGCGCACCGGCATTTTCGATCTGGTTGCGCTTCTGGTCGCGTTGACTGTCGGAACTGCCTGCATCACCTACGGATTCAAAGCCGCCCATGGTCAGACACATGACGGAGTACCCGCCGGCATGGATTTTTTCCTCGGGTTCGTCATCCTGCTCGCTGCCGGGGGAGACATTCGTATGCTCGTGCGCGGCGGTATTTCAGGCGCACAGCGTATCGCTCGCCATCTTTGGCGCATGTGCTTCGGACTGTTTGTCGCCTCGGGATCGTTCTTCCTCGGCCGTCAGCGAATCTTTCCTGAATTTGTCCGGAAATCTAACATCCTCATCTTCTTGACCATCCTGCCCCTGGTACTTCTGATCTTCTGGTTGATTCGCGTTCGCTTTACAAATCTCTACAAGGAAAATCCATTACCGCAGACAGGCGAAGTTTCTTCGGGACGCACCTGAAGTTCAAGAGTACCGAGCGATGCTGAGGGTAAGGTTAGTGTCCAGATGCTGAGGCTTGAAGATGCGTCTTGAGAAATCGGACATAAACGTCCCAATCACCGGGGACCATTCCGTGACCACCCTCGTGCATGTAGTAACCAAGATCGTGCAGGATCGGTTGGTTCGCCGCTGGCCATGCATCGATCCCAAGACCGTCTTTGCCGAACAATTTGTAGACAGGCCCAGCCGCGACGGCGGCCAGGAATTCCCCTTTCGGGTCGGACCATTCATCCGTGCTGCCGGTCTGAAGCAGAAGAGGGCGAGGTGCGATGAGAGCAACCAGCAGATTGGCGTCCATCGGCGCAGTATCGGGAAAGCCCGCATACTTCGCATAGTTCGCTGCAAATTGGTAAGGATATCGCGAGGGAGCGGTGAGATGCGCAATGGTCTCCCCATAATTGCGATGGCTGAGCGCCGCGCCTCCCTCGCCTGAACAACTGGCGATAACGAGCGCAAATCGCTGGTCGTGCGCGCCCGCCCACATCACGGTTTTTCCAAGACGCGAAACCCCGTGAATGGCAACTCTCTTTGAGTCAATTCTCTTGTCGGTCTCGAAATAATCCTGGACACGGCTCATGCCCCAGGCCCACGCTGCAATCGATCCCCAGTCATCCGGCGCACGCTCTGTCTGGCCGCTCTTGACGTAATGCACGCGGATTCCGTTGGAGAATCCCTCTGGATAATCCGGATCAACGTCGCCGTAGTAAAAGGTCGCTACTCCAAATCCCGCATCCAGCAACCGCTCGACATCAATGCGACCAAAGCCCCGACCCTTTGGTGGCGAAATCCTGGTGTTGGTCTTGGGATCCCAAACGTTGTCCGGCGTAATCGCTGGATCGTCCACTGCATTCTGCACCGCTCCAAAATTAATTGTGAAAAAGATTGGTACAGGATTGCGCTCCGCTGCCGGCACGTAGACAAGCAAATGGATCTTTGGCCAACTCTCGTCCTTTGAGAACGAGATCGTAACCTGCTCGCGAATCGCTTTTCCATGGAACGCTGTTCCAGTTTCGGCGACCTCGAACCGTTCGTCTGCCGGACGCCCCGGGGCGCGACCGTATTGTTGTGTCTCAAACATCGCAACAATTTCGGGTCGGCGTTTGCTTTCCCAGGTTTTCGCATCGCGTACAGGTTTGCCATTGTTGAGTTTCAGCGGATAGGGCAGCGTATATGTTCCGACCTTTGCCTCGTCGTAATTGACAGGAATGTCAGCAATGACTGTAGGCGCGGAACTTGGCGTGGGCGGAGCCGGAGTCTGCGCCTTGGAAGAGAACAATGGAAGGACCAGCAGGCAGCATAACAACGCATCGCAAAACTTCATGGCAAAAGACTCCTGCGAACGGATCAAGAGAAAAACGCAGCGCTACTCGATTAACCCATTTCACTCGTAGAGATTCTATTTGGCATCTGGCCCTACCAATCCGTACAAAAAACGGGTGCCCCATCCAAGACACGGCCTTATCGTGACTTGGGTGGGAGAGCATGAACCTTTCCAGGTCAATCCGCACGAAAAGCAGGTGGTTTGCCTGTAACTCGACCCCCTTCAAAATAAATCCTTCCACTTTGCCGATCATTAGCCCCAAATGGCGCACGATAAATATAGGAAAGTTCCAAGACCAGGAAGACCCCCGCCATCCAAGGCCGCTTGCAGGGGTACCCCCGGGTCAAAAATATATTTCTGCGGAAATTTGCCGATTATTACGCGGTTTTGTGAAACACCTTAACTCGAGCCCGCCACAAGCCACAATTTGACACTGCATATCCATAACATATTTAAAATGAATAACTTATTAACAAAAGCAGCTGAGCGACATCCCTCAGCACTGCTAGTCCAACCGCTCAAAGATCCCGGCCGCTCCCTGCCCGCCGCCCACACACATGGTCACCATCCCGTATCGCACCTTGCGCCGCCGCATCTCGCTCAATAACGCCGCCGTCAGTTTGGCCCCGGTGCAGCCCAACGGATGTCCCAGCGCGATGGCCCCTCCATTCACATTTGTTTTTTCAGGGTCAAATCCGAGTTCGCGAATCACCGCCAGCGCTTGCGATGCAAACGCTTCGTTGAATTCGATCAGTCCAATGTCTTCGAGCTTCAGTCCAGCTTTCTTCAGCGCCATCGGCACCGCATAGATCGGCCCGACGCCCATCTCCTCAGGCAGGCACCCTGCAACCGCATACGCAACCAGCCGCGCAATCGGTTGAATTCCAAGTTCCCGCGCCCGGTCGGCATCCATGAGCACCGCCGCAGCAGCGCCATCCGAGGTTTGCGATGAGTTTCCCGCCGTCACCGTGCCATGTGCGTGAAACACAGGTTTCAACGCCGCCAGTGCCTCAGCCGATGTGTCTGCTCGCGGTCCTTCATCCGCCGCAAACACCGACTCTGCCGCCACGGTCTTACCCGCCTTCGCGCCGGGACTCAGGTTGCAGACGGCAACAGGAACCAGTTCCTCATCGAGCAGACCTGCCCTCTGCGCAGCAATCGCTCTTTGATGACTGCGCAGAGCGAATGCATCCTGATCCTCCCGCGAAATGCCGTAGTGTCGCGCCACTCTCTCGGCCGTCAACCCCATCGTCAGCAGTGATGCCGGATAGTTCTCTGCCAGCCATGGATTCGGCATCGGCTTCAGTCCACCCATGGGAAGCAGGCTCATCGTTTCCGCTCCCCCTGCCACCACCACCTTGAAGCCGCCACTTCTAATCCGCATATCCGCCTGTGCGATTGCCTCAAGCCCGGATGCGCAAAGCCGATTGACCGTCATTCCGGGAACCTCGACGGGAAGCTCCGCCCGCAGCGCCGCCATTCGAGCGATGTTCCATCCCTGCTCGCCTTCCTGCTGAGCACAGCCCAGGATTACGTCTTCGACCTCGGCCTTATCGAGCCCACTCACGCGCTGCAATGCTCCGTTGATAGCTAGCGCCGCAAGATCGTCGGGGCGGCTCGTGGACAGTGCACCCTTCGGTGCGCGGCCCACCGGTGTACGCACGGCGCTGACAAGAACGGCTTCTGGCATTGCGATAGCTCCTTGTTGAGGAGAAGGACAAAACAATTGCGAAATACTCGTCCCGGCAATCAATAGACGTCCCCGACGCAAATGGTCAACATCGGCAAATCTTGGCCCTGCGCCTACTCCGGCATCTCCACCTGAATCCAGGCTTTCTTTGAGTAGAAATGGTAGACCGTACTTTTCTCGAGAACCGTGTCCGCAAGGGCGTCATGATCGAGCAACGCTGGACGAGGCTTCATGGCCGCCTGCGCCTCGCGTACCTGCTTTGGCGAGGCCGGATCGATCCCCCAGTCAAAGCCCAGGACTCCCGTCGCGTCGTGGGTTTCCAGGCATTCCCGCTCCGGCGATGACGCAAGTTCCACCGGTTTCTCCAGAGCGCTTTCGAAGAAGATCAGCAGCGTGACCGTGCCTCGCGCTGAACAAAGCACTGCAAAATCCGCCGAGCCTGACCGCTCCAGGCTCGCGTACACCACGTTTTCAGGCCGATGCGCCTGGTAAGTCTGGGGAATCATGCAGCCACGTTCATTGAGAACATCCGCCACTGAATCAGGCAATTTGGGAAAAGAACTCACCGGCAGCCGGCGAATCAGGTAAGGAACAGATTGTCCCGCAACCACCATATTTCCAGTTTCGGCAAGTTGAACCGGAACCTGCGACGCATCGGGCGGCGTTTGTTGCCCAACAACAGCACCTTGCAAGTTCAAGGAGGTGGCCACGAACAGGATGAGAACTACTTGCTTCATTGCGACCCTAATTGCGAAGCGGCTTACCGGTCTTCAGTGTAAATGCGATGCGCTCCTGAGTTTTCCGCTCGCCACACAAGGAGAGAAATGCCTCCCGCTCCAAATCGAGCAAATACTGTTCGCTCACCAGCGACCCAGCCGTCACCTTGCCGCCGCAGAGAATGTAAGCCACCCAGCGCGCAACCTTCTGGTCGTGCTCCGATGCGAAACCCGCTTCGCCCATCATGAAGATGCCCGTCTGAAGCATTGCCAGCATCGGAGTGCCCGGCGCAGGTATCTGCGTCCGCACCTGGGGAGCTGAATAACCCGCGTCCGCCAGCGCCAGAGCCTGAGCCTTCGCATCCAGCAACAGCCGCTCGCGATTCAGAGTGATGCGGTCCGAGGCTGTCAGCAATCCAAGTGCGCGCGCTTCGGCGGCGGACGTAGAAACCTTGGCCATCGCTATCGTTTCAAGAGTCCGCTTGAGGGCCGCATTGACCTCGGCCGATTGTGCAAACCGCGATGGAGGATCCTTTGGATCGGGTGGCGACAGAGCAGCAGCCGCATCCAGCGCCCGCAGCAGCATCTCCTTGGTGCCGCCCCCGCCGGGGATTAACCCGATGCCCGTCTCCACGAGACCGATGTAGGTTTCCGCGTGAGGCTGGCGACGCGCTGCGTGCAGGCAAATCTCCGCACCTCCGCCCAGCGTCAGGTTGAAGGGCGCAACCACCACCGGGCGCGGACAGAACTTGATCGCAGAGGACATCTGCTGAAAGGCGCGAATGGCAATCTCGACATCGTCCCACTCGCCTTCCTGGGCACTCAGCAGCAGTTGCATCAGGTTGGCGCCCACGCTGAATCGATCCCGATCGCCGGTTATGACAAAGCCCGAGAAATCCCGCACTGCCTCCGATGCTGGATTCAGCACTGCCGAAATCATCGCCACTACGTCGCCGCCGATAGCGTTCTTGAGCGAATGCAACTCGATGCAACCGACGCCGTCTCCCAGGTCCACCAGCGAAGCCCCGGGATTGCTGCGCACTACTCCGTGCGCGCGCCTGTAGTCTACAACTCGTGCATGACCGGGGCGTTGACGAATTGGTTCCCAGCCGCCCTTGGTTGGGTTGTAGCACTGCGGACCATCCGGGGAATACCACGAAACAGGCGCGGTATCAGGACCATAGTTCAGGAGACCCTCAACATCGCGAGTAACGGGCAGATGCAGCGCCTTCATACGTGCGACGGTTTCCCTCACACCCGCCGCATCCCACATCTCAAACGGACCCAACTCCCAGTTGAATCCAAATCGCATCGCCTCATCGATGGAAGGCGCATCTGCGGCAGCCTCACCAATCCGTTCCGCAGAAAAATTCCAGAGCGATGAAAGAAACGGCCAAAGAAATTTCGCCGCCTTATCTTTCGCCGGATCGTTTGCCAGCAACAACTTCAACCGCTCATGCACCGTCACGGCGTTCTTTGCCATCTCCAGTGAGGGCAAAGCCGGCTTGGTTGTCGCCCGATACTCAAATGTGTTGAGGTCAAGCACCAGTCGCTGGTCCTTGCCATCAGCGCCGCGTGCCTTCTTATAGAAACCCTGTCCCGCCTTGTCGCCTAACCAGCCCCGCTTCACAATCTCGTTGAGCACTCCCGAAAAGCCACCCGGAGTAACGCCCTGCGGAAAGTTCGCCGCGACATGTGCAAGAATATCGATCCCCACCATATCCGCCAGCCGAAATGTTCCCGTGCGAGGCCATCCAATTGCCGGTCCAGTCAGCGCATCCACTTCCTCAATCGTCAGGCCTTGCTCCAGCATCAGCGTCGCTGCCGTAAACATGACCGCCACGCCGATGCGGTTCGCAATGAAGTTCGGCGTGTCGTTCGCAAAGACGACCTGCTTGCCCAAGGTGCGATCGGCGAAGGCTGCAAAGTCAGCGACCAGGCTTCGATCGCTCTCGGCCGTTGGGATCACCTCAAGCAGTTCCATGTAACGCGGCGGATTGAAGAAGTGTGTGCCGAAGAATCGGTCACGATGCGATTTCAAACCCGCCGCAATCTTGCTGATCGGCAATCCAGAAGTATTCGTCGTGAGCACTGCGTTCGGCGCCAGATGCGGTACAACGCGTGCTAGCAACGCGGTCTTGATTTCGAGATTCTCCGCGACGGCCTCAATTACCCAGTCACACTGTGTAAGTCGTGGAAGGTCATCTTCAAAGTTGCCCGGCGTGATCATCGAGACCAAAGATGTTTCATACAGTGCAGCTGGCTTTGACTTGCTCAAAGCAGCCAATGCCGACTGCGCCAACTTATTGCGCATGCCCTCGCCTGGCGGAACCATGTCCAGCAGAAGAACGGGGATCCCTGAGTTGGCAAGATGTGCGGCAATGCGCGAGCCCATCGTCCCTGCGCCCAAGACGGCAGCACGACGCACCAGAAGAGGCTGCGATGCAAGGCCAACCGCAGTAGATGCGGCCGAAACAGTCGTGCTCATGCTGAGCTCTCCTTCGCGGATGTTGCAAAGCAAGGCATCCGCACAATCGCTCCCGAGCATACGGAAGTGCAGTTTGTCAGGTCAAGGCGACGCGCCCACAGCCCAATTCCAAAGCAGCCCACCTGCCTAAGATGTCCAACCTGCGCGCCTCATCCGGTACAGCACATGCCTTCGCAACGGATGGCCCACCGCCAGAAGAGGATGATCGAAATCCTCATTTTCGTCATGCGTCATTCCGAGCTTTTCCATCACTCGCAGCGAGCGCACATTCGTCGGAACCGTAAAGGACACCAGTTCCTCCAAATTCAAAACATTAAACGCAAAATTCACCGCGGCACGAGCCCCTTCCGTGGCGAATCCAGTTCCCCAATGCTTCGAAGCGATCCGCCAGCCGACTTCAACACAAGGCGTGAAGGCCGCCTCAAACCGTGGAACAGCCAAACCAACATAGCCAAGGAACTCGCCAGTTTCACGCAACTCCGCAGCCCAGAGTCCGAAACCGTGCTGCACAAAATGCGCCTCGATCCGGTCCACGATAGCATCGCTCTCTGTCCGAGATAGCAGTCCAGGCAGAAACTCCATGACGGCTGAGTCCTGGTTCATCTGCGCAAATGGATCACGATCCGCATCGTGCCACATGCGAAGAAACAGCCGCTCCGTCTCGAGCTTCGCCAGCGACACTATTTCACCAGCAACTTGAAGGCATGCATCCACTCATTGCGAAGAAAGCCGGGAATGCACCACAGCATGCACAACGGCTCGATGGCGCGCGCAGCTTCCACCTTTCCCATATCTGCCGTCTCCCAGCCAAATTCGCCCGCAATCTGACTCACCTGATTCTTGGCTCCATCGTTGTTTCCGCAGATGAACATCGTCGGTTTGCCCCCGGCAAAATCCGGATTGATCATGCACACGCTGCCCACGGAATTGAACGCCTTGACGAAATTGGCGCTGCTGAACTGGCGCTGCAATCGGTCCATCAGCGAATCGTTCAGTCCGGTAAAGAATCTCAATACGCCGTTCTCCGGAGCTGCATCCTCAATGGGATTGCATGCGTCCATGACCGTCTTGCCTGCCAGGTTCCTCTCTCCCGCTAGAGAGAGCGCCTCCGCGGCGGCAGTCCCTTTCACCGCGAGCACCACAAACTCTCCAAATTCTGCAGCCTCGGCAAAGGTGCCCACGGATCCGCCCGCATTTTGAGAAGCCCAGTCGGCGAGCTTTCCGGTCGTCCTGCTTCCCACTCTCACCTGGTGCCCATGCTTCAACAAACCGCTCGCCAACACCTTGGCCACATCTCCCGATCCAAGCACTCCGACCTTCATCGCAGCCTCCAAGACCGGAGTTTAGCCACGCCGTTCTCTGCGAGCAAGAAGGGCAGTTACTCCTGGTCCATTCTGGCCTTCTGCTAGTGGTACGACGACTCCATACCTGCTGTATCCTTGGAATTGGGACCTCAGGTTGGGCCTCCTCTCGATGACCCTCAGCAGAAACGCATGGGAAGCTGCAGCTGGACTAACTCTGTTGGCCACCATGGCCGTCGGCGCAGTATTGTTCTTTCGTCGAAAGCGCCCAACCGAAGAAGAGTTGGAACGGGAACGCCGTAGACTTCTCTCCCAAACCGGGCGATTGGTCGACGGCATGTTGCTGGACGTCCGCGAAATGGAGACCGAGGACGGTCGCCAGCTCACGATGCTGGAGTACAGCTACCGCAGCAGCGGGGTCGACTACGAGTGCTCACAAGACATCACGGCCTTGCGCGAAATCGTCGATACAGCCGAAATGCGCGCCGGCTTTCCTTGCTCAGTGCGCTACCAGACCGGCAGTCCGCAAAACAGCATCGTCATCGCCGAAAGCTGGTCGGGCCTGAGAACCAGCCTGCCTACGTTCCCCATCGCAGACGATCGAGAGGGCCCTCAATCCACGGCACTTAACGCCTGAGCGCCTCTGACCCGTTTTGGTGCAAACCAGCGCGCGGTTGTGACACGCCTACCCGTCTGACGAGTTAAACTGCCAATATGCATGTCCACGCAGCGCCCGCTTCTCCTGGCGCAAACAGGACACAATCCGTACTACGCTTTTCGCTTGGGGCCACCGCGATCTATGTGGTCGTGACCTTCGTGGCTGGGTTGCGCGCACACTCACTGGCGCTGCTTTCTGAAGCTGGCCACAACGTTTCGGACTTTCTGGCTCTGCTTCTCAGTTTTGCGGCTGTCTATTTCCAATCGCGCCCCGCCGACCACGCCAGGACCTTCGGCTATCAACGCGCCGGTGTGCTGGCCGCGTTCGTCAACGCTGCCTCGCTGATCGTAATTTCCATCTGGATAGGCGTTGAAGCGGTGCACCGTCTCAGCGCTCCGGTTCAGGTGCAGCCCAAATTGATGATGATCGTAGCCGCCGCCGGCGTGGTCATGAACGGGGTAATTGCAACTCTGCTTTGGGGCGTTGCGCGCGACGTGAACCTGCGCAGTTCTTTTCTGCACATGGCCGGGGATACTCTCTCTACCGCCGCAGTTATCGCGGGCGGTGCCGGCATCCTGTACACGGGTCAAAAATGGATCGACCCCGTTCTCTCACTCCTGATAGCTGCCCTGATTCTCTGGACCAGTTTCGACATTGTGCGTGAGACTCTGAACATCCTGCTCGAAGGGACGCCCCGCGGAGTTCAGTTGCACGATATTCGCTCCGGCATGGAAGCCATCGAGGGGGTCGTCAACGTGCACGATCTGCACGTCTGGAGTCTGGGTTCGCACTCCCACGCCTTGGCCTGCCACGTCACCATAGCCGACATCCCGCCATCAGAGAGTGCCTGCATCCTGGTAAATCTTCATCACGTGCTGCGCGAACATTTCCAAATCGTGCACTCCACCATCCAGTTCGAACACATAGGCTGTGAAGAGTTGGAAGGCTGTGTCGTTCCCATCGAAGAAATGTGCACCGACGCAAGTCTCAGTCATCACGGCCATGCTCATTGAACTGACTCAAGGAGGATCTTCAGCTTTGATTCAACGTCGAGTTGCCTTTGCTGCTCTTTGCCTTGCGCTGCTTTCCTCGATCAACGGTCATCTCGGGCTGGCGCCTTCTGCCTTCGCAACCCCGCAAGCGCAGGCCTCCGCACCTTCAGCAGCCAAACTCGACGCGCTGTCTGGCGAATACACTGACGCAGCAGAGCCTGACACTCCGATGAGCTTTTATGTCCACGATGGCAAACTTGTCGTCGAGTCAGAGCGGTTAGTCCCCACGGAGCTGACTCCCGTTTCTGACATCGAGTTTAGCCAACCCAACTCAAAAGCAACCTTGAAGTTCACCCTCGATACTGCCGGTCGAGGCGCGAGCGTGGTCGATTCCCAAGAGTCTGATGCGACCCTGCGACGTACCGGCGAGCCCGTCCATCACCTGTTCCACGCTTACCAGCGCTCCGAAGCCATGATTCCCATGCGGGATGGAGTCAAGCTCCACACCGTAATCCTCAAGCCCGTCGACATCGCCACGCCACTTCCCTTTCTCATCCAGCGCACTCCCTACGGAGTCGACGGCAATAACCGCTCTTCGTTCTTCGCCTATCGCCCAGAACTCGCGCGCTCTGGATACATTTACGTATGTCAGGACATCCGCGGCCGCTTCAAAAGCGAGGGCGAATTTGTGATGAGCCGTCCCATCGCTGACCATAGTGGCGACCAGCGCTCTTCCAAGGTCATCGACGAGAGCACCGACGCCTACGACACGGTGGACTGGCTGCTCAAGAACATCTCAGGAAATAACGGCCGCGCTGGTTTCGTCGGCACCAGCTACCCTGGGTTCCTCGCCATGGCGGCTGGCATCGATCCTCATCCTGCCGTAAAAGCGATCTCTCCGCAGGCTCCCATGATCGATGTTTGGATGGGCGACGACTTCTTTCATAACGGCGCATTCCGCCAGACCTACGGTTACGACTACGTCTATGGAATGGAATCAAACAAAGAAAATGCCGAAGTGAGTTACGGCAAGGACAAAGACGGAAAACCCCGCGATGGCTTCGACTATTTTCTTGAGCGCGGCTCCTTCGCCGAAGACGTCAAGAAGTCCGGCGTCAAAACGCCCTTCCCCACGTGGAAGCTTTTTCTCGAACATCCCGCCTACGATTCCGTCTGGTCGTCGCGCGGTGTTGAGCATCATTTGAAATCCGTTACGGTGCCTACCCTCAGTGTCGGCGGCTACTACGATCAGGAAGACCTCTGGGGACCGCAGGCGGAATACGCGGCCCTCGAACCCCACGATGACAAGAATGAAAACTTCCTCGTCCTTGGCCCCTGGCGGCATGGATACTGGTCCTCCTCTTCCCGCCACTTGGGCAACCTTGATTACACAGCGCCTATAGGGAAGGAATTCCGCTCGCAAATCGAAGCCAAATTTTTCGCGCATTATTTGAAAGACGAGCCCGGTGCCAATTCATCCGGGTTCGAACTGGAAAACACCGCCAGCTTCCAGACCGGCTCAAATACCTGGAGGCACTACGCCCATTTTCCGCCAAAGGAATCAGAGCCTACGAGCCTTCACCTTCAGGGAGAGGGCAAACTGGCCTGGAGCGATTCACCCGCCCAGGTTCGCACCGCCTACGTGAGCGATCCCGCCAACCCCGTCCCGTATCGCCACCGTCCCATCCAGCCAACCTATGGGGACCATTCGCAGTGGTTCAACTGGCTAATCGAGGATCAGAGGTTTGTGACGGAACGCAAGGATGTTGCCGTTTGGAAACTTCCGGTTCTCCGAAAAGACCTCGTTCTAACCGGCGAAGTCATCGCCGACATCTACGCCTCAACCACAGGCACCGATAACGATATGGTGGTCAAACTCATCGACCAATACCCCGATAGTGACCCTGACCCCAAAATGCACGGCTATCAACTCATGATCAACGAAGAGATATTTCGCGGTCGGTACCTGGACTCCTTTGAAAAGCCGGCGCCGATGCGCTCCGGCTCAGTTCGCGAGTACAAATTCAGCCTTCACGATGTGGATCATGTTTTCAAAGCCGGCCATACAGTAATGGTAGAAATCCAGAGCAGCTGGTTTCCCCTATATGACCGCAACCCGCAGACTTTCGTGCCCAATATCATGAGCGCCAAGCCAGAGGACTACAAGCCTGCGACCATCACCATCTACTCCGACCCGGTGCACGATTCCAGCCTGCAACTTCCCTTGATGAACGCCTGCGATCACATCGACTGCTTCTAAAACAGCGACGCCTGAAGCGAATTCCTGCGAGGGATGTTCCCCCCATTTGGGCAATAAATCATTTCGCGGTAGAATAGAAGACGTCGTGAACCTCCATCAGCCCATCCCGGCCCTCCTCTAGCGGCGCCCGCCGCCTACGCTCTCATTCCGCCATTTCCCACTTATTTACTCGAGAACTCGAAACCCCGGAGGGGTGCAATGATTGATCGTCTGGAACAAATGGAGCAACGCTACAACGACCTGCAGGCGCAGTTCTCGTTGCCCGAGGTCATCAACGACCACGAGAAATACCAGAAGACCGCCAAGACGCTTCGCGAGATCGAAACACCGGTGGAGAAGTATCGCGAATTAAAACAGGTGCAGCAAGGCCTGGCCGAAGCCCGCGCGATGCTCACCGAGACAGATCCCGATCTGCGCGTCATGGCCGAAGAAGAAATCGCTTCGCTCGCCCCCCGCGAGTCCGCCCTCGAAGAAGAACTGAAAGTGCTGCTGCTGCCCAGGGATCCCAACGACGAGAAGAACGTGATCCTTGAAATCCGCGCCGGCACCGGTGGAGACGAAGCCTCGCTCTTTGCCGCGGAGATCTTTCGCATGTACACCCGCTTCGCCGAGCAACACAAATGGAAGATCGAATTGCTCTCACTCTCCGAATCAGGCGTCGGCGGTTACAAGGAAGTCATCGCCATCATCGAAGGGAACCGCGTCTATTCGCAACTGAAGTGGGAGAGCGGAGTGCACCGCGTGCAGCGCGTTCCCGCAACCGAGACGCAGGGCCGGGTCCATACCTCTGCCGTGACGGTCGCCGTGCTTCCTGAAGCCGAAGAAGTCGACATCAAGATTGAAGCCAAAGACATCCGGATCGATACCTTCTGCTCCTCCGGTCCCGGCGGCCAGTCTGTCAACACAACCTACTCCGCGGTTCGCATCACGCATATCCCAACCAACACCGTTGTTAGTTGTCAGGACGAAAAATCGCAGATCAAAAATCGCGAGAAGGGTATGCGCGTTCTTCGTTCCCGCTTGTATGAGCAGGAGATGGAACGGCAAAACGCAGAGCTGGCCAAGGAACGTAAGCAACAAGTCGGCACCGGCGATCGCAGCGAGAAGATCCGCACCTATAACTTCCCGCAAAACCGCCTGACCGACCACCGCATCGGACTCACGTTGCACCAGCTTGATCTCATCATGGAAGGCCGCCTGCAGCCCATCGTCGACGCGCTCATAGCACACTTTCAGTCTGAGCAATTGAAATCTGACAGTCAGGCGGCTTGATGACGCTGCGCGAGTGGCTCGAAAGAGGAGAAGCTCAATTGCTCTCCGGGCCGCATCCGGATCGCGCGCGACGTGACGCAGAGACTCTGCTGCTTCATCTCATTGGGAAGAACCGTGCCTGGCTCCTGGCACACGTGGCGGACGACTTTGCCGGTTGCACGGCGATCCGCTATGCCGGTCTTCTTGACCGCCGTCATAAAGGCGAGCCAATCCAATACATCACGGGCGAAGCGGAATTCTACGGACTGCCCTTCCGCGTCACTTCAGACGTTCTGGTCCCGCGCCCCGAGACCGAGCACCTGGTAGAGAAGGTCATCGAACTAGCTCCACTTTTTCGCAAGCCACGGATCGTCGACGTAGGCACGGGCTCCGGGGCAATTGCGATTGCTCTCGCGCACGAATGGGCCAAGGCAGCAGTCACGGCAATTGACATTTCCGAGACCGCACTAAAAGTTGCGCGCGACAATGCCGAACGCGTGGGTTTCGCTGATCGCATTCGCTTCCTTCAGGGCGATCTCCTTTCGCCTGTCATTGGCGAGCAGTTTGAATTCGTAGTTTCCAATCCCCCATACGTCTCGATCGCCGATCGAGCGTCTTTGGCTGTCGAAGTCCGCGATCACGAACCCGAAGTGGCCCTCTTCGCCGGCGAAGACGGTCTCGACATCTATCGCCGCCTAATTCCAGCCGCGATCGCGGCCCTCATCCCCGGCGGTTACGTCGTGCTCGAAATCGGCCACGGCCAGCAGTTCGACATCCACCGCTTGTTGACCACTGCCGAATCCAAGAACATTGAGTTCATCTCTGATCTAAAGGGCATTCCCCGCGTTGCTGTAGCGCAGCGCTCTTGAATCTATCGCTGTCGAAGAAAGCACGGAAATGAACTTCGACCGCACATCAAGCCCGGGAATGTCTGCGCGGCTCATTTAAACTTCTCTCCTGAAAGGAATTTATGCCGCCATCCAAAGGTTATGCCGCTCAAGATTCCAAGTCATCGCTTGCTCCGTTCGCCTTCACTCGTCGTGATCCCGGCGCAACCGAAATCGCGATCGAAGTTCTGTATTGCGGCGTCTGTCATTCCGATCTGCACATGGCGCGCAACGAGTGGGGAAATGCGATCTACCCCATAGTTCCCGGTCATGAGATCGTCGGCCGCGTCACGGCTACCGGCAGTGGCGTGAAGAAATTCAAGGTTGGCGGCATCGCCGCCGTTGGCGTCATCGTTGATTCCTGTCGACACTGTGCTCCGTGCGATCGCGGTGAGGAGCACTTCTGTGTCGAAGGCTCCACTCTGACCTACGCGGCCAAAGACCGCGTCGATGGCTCCATCACGATGGGTGGTTACTCCAACAACTATGTTGTGGACGAACGCTTTGCCCACAGTATTCCGTCGAACCTCGACATGGCCGCAGTGGCTCCGCTGCTTTGTGCCGGCATCACGACCTATTCCCCATTGCGTCATTGGAACGTCGGCCCCGGCAAGAAGGCCGGCATCATCGGTCTTGGCGGCCTCGGCCATATGGGCCTCAAGTTCGCGCATTCCTTCGGCGCCCATACGGTACAACTCACAACTTCGCTTAAAAAGAAGGAAGACGCACTCAAATTGGGCGCGGATGAGGTTGTGGTCTCAACCGATGCCAACGCTATGAAGGCTCACGCCGGCACATTCGACTTTGTCCTCGACACCGCATCAGCACCCCATGACCTCGATCCATATCTTGCTCTGCTTAAGCAGGACGGAACCATCACCCTGGTTGGGCTTCCTGAAAAACCGCCCGCCGTCAATATTTTCTCGCTGATCACAAGGCGTGCCTCCATCGCCGGCTCCATGATTGGCGGAATGCCTGAGACGCAGGAGATGCTTGACTACTGCGGCCGCCACAACATCACATCCAACGTGGAGGTAATCCCCATTCAGAAGATTAACGAGGCGTTCGAACGCTTGTTGAAACAGGACGTGAAGTATCGCTTCGTCATTGACATGAGTACGCTGAAATAACTGAAAGTCACAACACGCCGCGTGCTTCTCGCCGCCGCGGTCTCATGGCAGAAACACTCTGGAAAGGCGACAAGCACTGGATGCACTGTACCGGAATACAATCCGCTAATGTGCAAATGGTCTCGCTGTCCTTGACACAGGGCCTGTTGCATCTTTATGTTGACGCCAAGTCAGCTCGTTGAAGATGGCAGAATCCAAATGACAATATTTGAAAAAACCAGGGCCATTTTCACCGATCGTCACTTTCTAATCTCTTTCTCCGTCTTCTGCGTCGGTCTCGCGATCCTCATCACACTTCATTGATTCCAATCGCGGTCTCTTCCCGGCCCGGCGAACGGCGAAGTGTCATTTCGGCGCGATCCTGACTTGAAAGGAATTCCCAAAAGCAGATGAGCGCGACGTCTCGGACGAACCCAGGCACGGCCTTCAAATCAGTGCACGGCATCGGGGTAATCTGCGGACTCGCTGCCGGAGTCTGGCTCGGCGCAGCTGAGGCGCCCACAAAGCTGGTCAACTCCGGCTTTTCTCCCTTTGCGGTATCTCTCTGCATGGTTGCAGGCGTCTTCACCGCGCGCTGGACGATTCCGACGCTCATCAAGGGAACTCGTCAGGTCTTCGCAGATCTCGCGGAACACAAGCACCTCATCCCATTCGCAATCCTTGCCGGAATGCTATGGGCCGTAGCCAACACCCTCACCGTCTTCGCCATTCGCGATGTCGGTCTCGCCATTGCCTTTCCCCTCTGGAATACCAATTCGCTGGTAGGAATTCTTTGGGGTCGCCTTCTGTTTGGAGAGTTGAAAGGTGCCAGCCGCAAAAATGTGGCCAAAGTGGTGCTGGGGGCCTTGGCAATTGTTGCTGCGGCCATCATGCTCGGCTTCAGCACCATTCACGGCGGAGGTCCACACGCTGGCCGCGCTGCGAGTGGAGTTCTGGCGGCCGCGGGTGCAAGCCTTTTGTGGGGAACCATGTACATTCCCTACAGAAAGGCCTATATCAGCGGCATGAACCCGCTCTCCTTTGTAACCGTCTTCACCATTGGAGAGCTGGCCGCAATGTTTGCGCTCGTATTGGCGCTCGACGGAGGGACCAAGGCGGCAGTCTTTCACTCGCCGGAAACACGGCATCTGCTCTTTTGGCTCTTCCTTGGCGGATTCGTGTGGGTCATTGGAGACCTGTTCCAGCAGTTCGCTACCAAATACCTGGGAATCGGCCGCGGCATTCCTCTCTCAAACACCAACCAGATGTGGGGGCTGGCCTGGGGAGCGCTTGTCTTCGGAGAACTTGCTCACGCCGACGCCTCTCACCGCATGCTTGTTGTTGTCGGCTCAGTGGTCATGATTCTCGGCGCACTTGCCGTCAGCACGGCAGTGGCAACGGAGAAGGAGCACTCCTCAATGAGAGAGGCTCTGGTGCGGGAATGCGCACGCTACGATCTCGACTATGATCGCGTCTCGCAGGCCTACTATGGAACAACAAAGAGCATTGGCGAGGAGGGCCGCGCCTGGTGGGACTATCTCATCCTTGCGGGCGCCCTCGGCGTGTTCGTATGGCTCGCCGTCAACGCCCAGATACCGACGCTCGCTATGAACTTCGCCTGGGTCGGCTTGCTGGTTGCAATTCTTGTCGCCTCCGCTATCGGATGTGTATGGGCGCTCTGGCGGGCGACCAGGTTCTCGTAGCGCAACGGTACAATTGCTCTTATGACGGAGCTGTTGAAGGTCGACCTGGTCGGCGTCGGACTGAACGCAATTGATACGCTGATCCCCCTCTCCAGCTTCCCCGCCCGCGGCTCCAAAACGGAGTATACGAACGCGTCCATCATGCCTGGAGGCCAGGCTGCAACAACCGTCATCGCATGCCAGACATGGGGACTGACCACTCGTTATGTCGGCAAGGTCGGCGACGACGAAGCCGCCAACCTGCATCGCCGCGAATTTGTCCGCACCGGCGTCGACGCGCGCCTCACCACCGTCGCGAATGCCGCGAGCCCACAATCCCTGATTCTGGTTGACAGCGGCGGCGAACGAACCGTGCTATGCCGGCGCGACGAGCGGCTTCTGCTGCAGCCATCCGATCTCGATCGCTCCTGGATCGTGAATGCTCGCGCCCTGCATGTCGATGGCTTCGAAACCGCCGCAGCCACCCTTGCTGCGGAGTGGGCTCGCGCCGCAGGAATTCCCGTAGTTGCGGACCTCGACGAAATCTATCCCGCTGTCGAAGATCTCATTGCCAATGTTGACTACCTCATTGTGAGTCGCGACTTCCCGACTCGGCTCACTGGCGAACGCAATCTCGATAGTGCCCTGCGCCTCATGAAACGCCGCTATGGCTGCACCGTCACCGCCGCCACTCTCGGCGAAGACGGCGTTCGAGCCTGGGACGGCAACCGGTTCCACGCCACTCCCGCCTACCAGGTGCCCGTAACCGACACCACGGGCGCTGGAGACATTTTCCACGCCGGCTTCATTTACGGATTGCTCCAGGATTGGCCCTTGGACCGGCAGCTTGACTTCGCATGTGCAGCAGCCGCACTCAACTGCACAGCCGCCGGCGCACGTGGCGGTATCGGCCCGGTCGAAGCCATCGAGAGATTGATGGCCCGGACGCCCCGCTATGCGGCCGCGCCTGCCGCCGATTGACGTCATTTGCACTATGCTGATTTTGCTTTGGAGGCCTACAGAATGAGCACAAAACAAACTCGCTGTCTCTGGTCTCAGGGCGATCCGCTCATGCAGAAATACCACGACGAGGAGTGGGGCGTTCCCGATTTTGACAGCCCCTCGCTATGGGAAACCCTCATGCTCGAAGGCTTTCAGGCCGGCCTCTCCTGGATCACTGTCCTGCGCAAGCGCGACGCCTTCCGCAAAGCATTCCGAAAATTCGACCCCGGGGCTGTCGCCCATCTCGGCGAAAAAGACGTTGCAAAGATGCTGGAGAATCCGGAAATCATCCGGTCACGCGCAAAGATCGAAGCGACCATTCACGGCGCCCGCGTTTACCTCGATATGCAGGCGGCAGGCCTCGAGTTCTCCGATTTTGCGTGGCAGTTCGTGCAGGGGAAGCCGATCCAGAACTCCGGGCCCGTGCAGGCGACGACTCCGCTTTCGATCGCTATTTCAAAGGAACTCAAGCGACGCGGCTTCAAATTTGTTGGACCCACTATCGTCTACGCATGGATGCAAGCTGTAGGTCTCGTCAACGACCACGCGGAGAATTGTTTTCGGCGTAAGGCGATCATTGCCACAGCTCGAAAACCTCGCCGCTAAATCCAGCCGTTGCCGAACTCGCGCCTCCCAGCATACTATTCTCCACTGAAATCGTTTTCAGGAGGATTTTGTCCATGCGCCTTTCTGCTTCGCTGCCGCTTGCGGTTCTCGCTTTCTCTGCCCTCGCTTTCTCGACGCAATCGCAATCTGCCGCCCAGACCGTGGCTGCCACGCCCCCCATGGGCTGGAACAGCTGGAACTACTTCGCCGAAAGGGTCACCGACAAGGATATCCGCGCCTCCGCCGATCAGATTGTTTCCAGCGGAATGAAGGATGCAGGCTACATCTACGTCAACATCGACGACACATGGGAAGACAAACGGGACGCCAACGGAGTGCTGCACACCAACTCCAAGTTCCCCGACATGAAGGCTCTCGCGGACTATGTCCACTCCAAGGGCTTGAAGCTCGGCATCTACTCCGGACCCGGTACCAGGACCTGCGCCAACTATGAAGGCTCTCTCGGCCACGAGGAGCAAGACGCGAAGATGTACGCAGATTGGGGCATCGATTATCTGAAGTACGATCTCTGCAGCTTCCATCGCGACGTAATGGAAAAGCAGGCCCCGAACGACAAGGCCGCCCAGATGCGTCTCATGGTTGCCGCTTACGAAAAAATGGGCAAGGCCCTGAAGGCCACCGGCCGCCCCATCGTTTACTCCCTTTGCCAGTATGGCTGGGACAATGTCTGGGAATGGGCGCCTGCGCTTGGCGGAAATCTCTGGCGCACTACCGGCGACATTGAGCCGCGCTGGATGAGCATTTACGACATTCTCAGCCAGCAGGCCGGACTCGCCTCATACGCCGGTCCCGGCCATTGGAACGATCCCGACATGCTCGAAGTCGGCAACGGCAAACTAACCCTCGCTGAGAATCGGACTCACTTCTCAATGTGGGCCATGCTTGCCGCGCCGCTCCTGGCTGGTAACGATCTGCCCAACATGAAGCCCGAAATTAAGGCCATCCTGACCAATCGCGACGTCGTTGCCATCGATCAGGACCCGCTGGGGCAACAGGCTCATCGCGCATACAGCAAAGGTGAGGTGGAAGTCTGGGCTCGCGATCTCAAAGGCGGCGCGAAGGCCATCGCTGTCATGAACGTGGGAAGCGATGTCTACTCCACGCATCCCTTCCGGCTCGATCTTGCCAGGCTAGGGTTGCACGGCACCCAAAAAGCCAAAAATCTCTGGACCGGCAAGGAGATGGAGTTAACCAACGACATGGCGCTGGAATTGGCCAGTCACGACATTCTTCTGGTTCGGATCGCTTCACCAAAATAAGCGGACAAGAAAGTTCGAAAATCCGGGTATTCCATCCTTGCGACGTCTTTTGTCACAAGGATGGGTACCGCGGATGCCGCGCTATTCCGCCCGCGCCAGACAAACTGCAAACCAACCCCCCTGATCCGTCCAAGTCTCCTCAGGAGCAAATCCCGCCACAGCCAGGACCGCCTCTGCCTGTCCCGGACGATATTTGTAGCTGTTCTCAGTATGGATCGTCTCGCCCGCACCGAAGTTTACTCGCAGATCAACTCCCGGCAGCCATACAGTCTGCTTCTTGCGGCTCACAAGGTGCATCTCCATGCGGGATTCCGCGCCATTCCATATCGCCCGGTGAGCAAAAGCCTCAAGATTGAAGTCGGCATCGAGTTCGCGGTTCAGCCGCACCAGCAGGTTGCGGTTAAACGCAGCAGTCACCCCGGCTGCATCGTCATATGCCGCCAGCAGAACAGATTCCTGTTTGACCAGATCTACACCCAACAGCAGGCAATCCCCGGGATCAAGAGTGGCCCGCACAGTTGCCAGCAGTCGCTCAGCTTCTTCCGGCTCGAAGTTTCCGATACTCGATCCGATATAAAGCACGAGGCGTCGTTCGCTCGCCAGCGTCGCATCAAGTTCCAGCTCTTTTGTGTAATCCTGCACCCGCGGGCAAACAAGAACTCCGGGGATCTCATTTTCGATCCGCATCTGCGCTTCCACAAGAGCACTGGCCGAGACATCGACAGGCTCATAGAAAACCGTGTCCTGTCGCTCCACGGCCGCGGCCAGCAGGAGTCTCGTCTTGTCTGCCGATCCCGCACCAAGTTCCACTACGCGCAGGGCTGCATCCTGGGCTGCCTTAGAGATGATCTCCTCGGCATGGGCTGCCAGAATGGCACGCTCTGTGCGTGTTACGTAGTATTCCGCCGTTTTCGTGATCTGATCGAAGAGCTGCGAACCAGACGCGTCGTAGAACATCCACGAGGGAAGCCATTTTGGGCGGCACAAGAGCCCCTCGTGAACTGCTGAACCGATCTGGTTTGAAATCTGGAGGCTGGCTGGGGAAAACGGGGTCGTCGTCATTCCGTTACTAAGATGCGCCTCCGTGGGCCGAAGTTACTTAGTTTGCCAGTCGGATTCCCGAAAATTGCCAACGCGTCTCAGGAGGAAAAAAGTTGCGATAACTCGAGCGAATATGAGCTTTTGGAGTCGCGCATGATCCACCGCGCAGCACCATCTGGCCGCTCATGAATTTTCCGTTATATTCACCGAGCGATCCCTCCAGCGGCTGAAATCCCGGATATCCAAGATACGCGCTCGCCGTCCACTCCCAACAATCTCCAAACTGTTGCGTCAGCCCACCCGGTGTCGCAATTGGTTGAGATACCAACACCCCTGAATCCATAAGGTTGCCCTCAATAGTCTCGCCTGCTGCGGCCGCCTCCCACTCAAGCTCCGTTGGCAGCCGTTTGCCAGCCCACCGAGCGTACGCGTCGGCTTCGAAGTAGCTCACGTGGCTCACCGGCGCCGATGCAACCTGTGCCAGTGGGAACTCCCCGCGCAGAGTGAACACGCTCCAGTCTCCGTTCTCGCCGCTCCAGTAAAGCGGCGCGCGCCACCCATTCTGGTGAATGGCATCCCACCCCGCAGAGAGCCACAACTCCGCCTTCCGATAGCCTCCAGCGGCGATAAATTCTGCAAACTCTCCGTTTGTCACCAGCCGACCTGCGAGGGAATAAGGCTCCTGCCACACCTTGTGTCGCGGCAACTCATTGTCATAGCAGAATTCCGCGCCGGTGCTGCCGACGTCGACCAGCCCACCTTGAAACGGAACAAAGTACATTGGCGCCGCATGCGCTCTTTCCCCTGACCATTCCGCAGTCACGCTCTGATATGCCGGTCTCAGCGGATTCGTGAAGAATGCATTCAGTACATCCGTCAGTAGCAGTTCCTGATGTTGCTCTTCATGGTTCACGCCCAGCTCGATCCGCTTCAACACCTCCGGGTCGGAGTTTCGATCTAAAAGAGTCTCGATACCCTTATCCACATACGCTCGATAGCGCAGGATCTCGTCCAGTCCAGGCCTCGAGAAAGAAGATCTGAGCCGCTTCTCAGGAAAATCTGCAAAGCTCACGTAGTAACTATTAAAGAGCCATGGGAACTCTTGGTTGAACAGTCGATACTCAGGCAGAAACTCCCGCAGAATGAACGACTCAAAGAACCAGGCTGTATGCGCGAGATGCCATTTGGCCGGGGAGCACTCCGGGGATGATTGCACCATCATGTCCTCGGGGGTGAGCGGTCCGCACAAGGCGATTGTTTGTCGGCGAGTTGACCGAAACCGTTCGCCAATCGCCACTTGCAAGCTTGGGGAAGTCGTCGCGCTCATGAACACCATCCTGTATCCGGAGAGTGTACCCGAAACCCGGTACCTGATTCCGTTTTGGGGTCTTGTGAAACCGCTTTGCAATTGCGTGATATCTGACCTTGACGCTATGCCATGGAACGGTGCTTTAATTCACTGCAGACGATGATGCTGGTTTGTCGCCTCAATTCCTTCGACAGGAGGGAATATGGGCAGGTTCGATAGACGAAGCTCGCTGCCGGCTTTCGGATTGATGGCAGCCATTCTGAGCGCGTCCTCCCTGGGTCTTTCGCAGGCTCCTACCACTGTTTCTGATGCAGACACGCAGCCTGTGCAACCGGCTGCACCTCAAATTCGCCAGGCGACACCGGTTGAAATGGGCGATGCGTTGATGGCGCGTCAACGATACCAGGCGGCCATCGAAGCGTACAAGAAAGCACCTCAGGACGACGCGACCGCCTGGAACAAGCTCGGTATTGCCTACCAGATGATGTTCAATGTGAGCGACGCGATGCGTTGTTATGAAAAGTCCCTGAAGCTGAACCCCAAGAATCCCACAGTGCTCAATAATCTGGGAACCACTTACGACGCAATGAAGCAATATCGCTCGGCAGAGAAAATGTACCGTAAGGCCCTCAAGATCGATCCCAAGTCAGCGCTTGTAATGAAGAATCTCGGCACCGACTTATTGGCTCAACACAAATACAAAAAGGGCTGGGAGTACTACAAGGCCGCGCTGGTCCTCGATCCGGCCATCTTCGACCACACCTCGCGGCCGCACGTCGAGAATCCCGCCTCCGTTGAAGAGCGTGGCGCAATGAACTACTACATGGCAAAGGGCTGTGTGCGAGCCGGTATGCCCGAACGAGCCATCGCCTACCTGCGCGCAGCAATCAACGAGGGATTTACAAATCCCAAGAAGATCATCGCCGACAATGAATTCGCCGGGCTTCACGGCATACCGGAGTTCGAAGAGCTGCTCGCCGCTCAAACCCGGCAGTGAGTTCACGGCAGCGACATCGAAGTCCGCTCCATCCGATTGGCTTGCACCGCTCGTTCCTGCTGTCGTCTCGGGACCTGCCTACCGCGTCTATTCATTCAGGGGCAACCTCGCTCTCCACATTGGGGTGTCATGCAACTTCGCCTTTTCGCATTAAGCGTTTCCATCCTGGCATCGAGTGCAACGGCGTTGGCACAGGCTCCTGACCCTTCGCCGCAAACCGATCAGGGCGCTTCATCAGTCGCACGATCGGACCGGGGCCAGCGTGGCGGAAGCGGAGGCTGGGGCGGCGGAATGATGGGCCGCGGAGTTTTAGGCACCGTTACGGAAGTCGCTGCAGATCACTACACCGTCAAGACGGCAACAGGCGATCTCTACACCGTGCACTTCAGCGTGAATACACGCATCCTCAAAGGCGGGCCGCAGCGACGAGGCCAGACCGAAGGCGAGCCATCCGCCAACCCACCAGAGCCGATCAAGCCCACCGAAATTAAAGTTGGAGACGCAATCGCCGCTAATGGCGAGATCGATGCAGCGGCAAAGTCCATCGGCGCGATCGTCATCTTCCAGATCGACCCTGAGCGCGCTAAACAGATGCGCGAGATGCAGGCCAACTACGGCAAGACCTGGCTCATGGGCAAAGTCACCGCAGTAAACGAACTGACTATCAGTCTGGAGGGTGGCCCCGACAACGCCTCGCATACTTTCGTGGCCGATGAGAACACCACCTTCCGCAAACGCCGTGAGCCCATCACCCTTGCTGACATCCAGGTGGGCGACATGGTCCGCGTCGAAGGAGCCTTGAAGGGTGGCACCTTCACCGCCTCGGCAGTCGCTGATATGGGCACGCCACCCCAGGGTGGGATGCAGCCTCGCGGTAGCGAGCCCGCGCATCCCCAGCAATAGCCTGCGAAAATCGCTCGGCCAGAGGTGACCCGCTTGGTTTCCTGCGCAGGCCGTAGTCCTTTTGTCCCTTCTTTCTGACCCTTCATCCGGTTCATCCACCCCTCGTCCGATTCCACGCGCCCATTTTCCGAACCGCACGTAACTTTCAAGCAGAGCAGAAGAACGCTGTGGAAAGGAAACGGCCAGCGATGGATAGAACGGACGCACTTGTCAGCGTTGAAGACGTCACCCGCAAATTCCCGCTCGACCACAACGCGGTCACCGCCCTTAATCAGGTCAGTCTTCAAGTCGATGCCGGGGAGTTTCTCGCTATAGCAGGCCCCAGCGGCAGCGGCAAATCGACGCTCCTCAATCTCATCGGCTGCATCGACAAGCCCACCTCCGGTCGCATCCTCATCAACGGCATCAATACGGGCACACTTAGCCCGGGTCGCACCACCCAGTTGCGCCGCGAAAAAATCGGCTTCGTTTTTCAGACCTTCAATCTCATTCCCGTCTTCACCGCCAGCGAAAATGTCGAGTTCCCTCTGCTCGTCCAGGGTATCAGCGCGTCAGAACGCCGCAGACGGGTTGGCGACGCTCTCGAAAGCGTCGGTCTCTCTGCCCGCGCCCATCAGCGTCCTGACCTGCTCTCTGGCGGCGAGCGCCAACGGATCGCCGTCGCCCGCGCCATCGTTCATCGTCCCGCGCTGGTCCTGGCTGATGAGCCTACTGCAAATCTCGACACGCACAACGCCACACAACTTATCGGCCTGATGCGCGATCTGAATCGCAGCCTCGGTCTTACCTTCATCTTTTCCACGCACGACCTGCGTCTGCTCGAGCACACTCCCCGGATCGTTCGCCTGTGCGATGGACAAGTCTTCAGTGATATCTCAATCGAAGGAGCCGGCCATGAGCAAGTTCTTGCTGCTTGCGTTTCGTAACGTCTTCCGCAATCGCCGCAGGACGATCATGACGTTGCTCATGGTTGGCGGCGGAGTCACAGGCCTCCTGCTCGCCGGTGGCTATTTCGCCTTCATGACGCGTGGCCTGCGCGAAGACACCATCCGCAACGGCCTCGGGCACATGCAGATCTTCACCGCCGAGCACTTTCGTCGTGATGAAGTTCACGTTCTCGACACGGGCATCGACAACTGGCGTCAAATTGCAGCCACGATCTCGACAGGCAGTCATGTGCGCGGCGTTGCCCCCCGTATCGAGTTCTATGGCATGGTCTCCAATGGCGCGAAATCCTCTGTCTTTATGGGAAGCGCAGTTGACCCCGTCGCAGAGACCAGCCTCGGATTCACGACACGTCTCACCTCGGGACACAATCTCAATGGCAATGCGGAAGGAGAAGTGGAAGCGCTCATCGGTGCCGGTTTAGCCAAATCAATGAATGTAAAAGTCGGCGACGGCCTCACGCTTCTCGCTGTCACTACGGACGGCGCCCTGAACGGCGTCGACGTCCAGATCGCAGGCATAGTCAACAACGGGATCGCGGAATTGGATGCTCGCTACCTTTGCATCACACTGGTCTCCGCACAGCGTTTGTTGCAAAGCGACCGAGTCACCAACCTCGTCGTAGGCCTTGATGCAACAGACAATACCGATACGGCGGCAGCTGCACTCGAACCACGCCTCCATGGTCTCTCTCAGGACCTTGTGCTCAGGAAATGGATCGATCTTGCCGCCTACTACAAACAGGTGCGGACCATGTTCAACGGCATTTTTCTCTTCATGGGCCTCATAGTCTTCCTGATGGTCCTGATGTCAAGCGTCAACACCCTGCTGATGGCCATGATGGAACGCACCCGCGAAATCGGCACCATGCTTGCGATGGGCACGCCCCGTGCATGGGTCGTCGCCCTCTTCATGCTCGAGGCCACACTGCTGGGCGCGCTCGGTGCGATTGTCGGCCTCGCAGGCGGAAACCTGCTTGGCGCACTGATCAACTCTGCCGGACTTCACATGCCGCCACCGCCGGGGTACACCGTGCAGATTTCGTTCCGCGTTCTTCACGTACCCAGTTTGATGTTCGTCTCGTCACTCACGGTCGTCGTCTCCCTGGCATGCGCTTCCATCCTTCCTGCGATCCGCGCATCGCGCCTGCAAATTGCGGAGGCCTTGTCCCATGTTTAGCCGCGCGCAACGCTCTTCGAATTTCCTGGTCCTGTTTCTCGTCGTCGTCTCATGCGCCGGCTTCCTACGCGCAGAGGAATCAAAAGCTGTCGACGCAGAGGCTTTGCTCAAGCGGTCTGACACTTTTCGCAATGGCTGGCCTTCCTACGTGCTCAAGGTCAAGATCACCAACTACGAGTCAGACAAGTCCGACGAAGAAAGGCTCTATACGGTTTCGCAGAAGGGCGCTGACAGGACTTACGTCGAATTCATGAGCCCACGCGATAAGGGTCGCCACCTTCTCATGCTGGGCGACGACATGTGGATCTATCTGCCCGATACCAGTCGTCCCATTCGCATCACGCCTCTCGAACGTCTATCGGGAGACGCATCCAACGGGGACGTCGCCCGCACGAACTACGCCGTCGATTACTCCCCCGTCTATTTGCGCACAGAGAAGCAAGGCTCCGAACAATGCTTCGTCCTCGAGCTCAAAGCCATGCGCAAGGGCGCGACCTATCAGCGCATCCTTTACTGGTTGCGCGTCGAGGATGCACGGCCGGTCAGGGCTGAATTCTTTTTGACTTCAGGCAAGCACATCAAGACCGCGACATTCGATGACTACGCTCCCTCGGCGGGCAAGATGTTACTCCGCCGGTTAACGCTTTATGACGAAATCCGGCACAACTCCCACAGTGTGCTCGAATACTCGGGTGCCGCGCCGCGAGATCTCCCTGACAAGCTCTTCTACCAAGGCCGTGCAGTTCGCTTCTAGCCATGAATCGCAAATCCACATACGCGATCTTTCTTCTCCTCGCCGCATCGAGTTACGCGTTGCCCCAGGATCCGCCTTCGTCTGAGAGTTCCCTGCAAACTCGCTACTCGATCGCCGCGATCGACGACGCAACCTTTTACAGCGATCTGAGCGTTCCCAGTCCCACGGTGCTTAACCAGGTCCTTCTGGAGCCAAACCTTAGCATTCGCTACCGAGACCGGTGGACCTTTTCCTCGAGCCTAGTAGGAATCGCTGCTACTTACGACGACACCAGCACACAACTGAACGTGAAAGAAACATATGCAGGTCTTTCTGCCGGCGACTTCGATTTCATGGCTGGCCGCAAGATCGTTCACTGGGGTACTGGCTATGCCTTCACTGCCGCGGGCGTGCTCGATCCGCCGCGCGACCCAACCAATCCATCCGATCGCCTCAATGTAAATGAAGGGCGCGACATGCTGAAGGCCGACTGGGTTCGTGGACATCACGCACTTACCTTCGCGTGGTCGACTGCGGCTCTTGCCCCTGCAAACTCTGAACAGCACGACACCACCGCGTTCCGGTATAACGTTCTGGTGCGTGGATTTGACACTTCGCTCATCGCCGGCAACGATCGCGGCCAGGATACCTTCGGCGGCATCACATTCACCCGCGTGCTTGGGCAGGCGTGGGAACTCCATGGCGAGGCCATGTGGCGCGAACAGGCTGCAGTCCTTCTCGGGGCAAAGTACACTACCTCAGCTGGTGTCACCTTCATCGGAGAGTTTTACGCACCGCCTAATACACCCTACTATCGCGCCCCTTCTGTCTCTCCACTCGCCGTACGCCAGAACTACGCCTTCTTCTACGTAAGCAAGAATCGCCTCAGAGAACTTCCCGGCTGGAAGGAGTGGGACGTCTCCGCCTCCGTGGTCACTAATCTCAACGACCACAGCGCCGTGCCTGTCGTCGATATCAGCCGTTGGTTCGGCAAGCACGTCTCTTCTTACATACACATGGAAATCCCAACCGGCAGCCCCGCTTCCGACTATGGCTCGGCACCTTATGCAACCGCGACCTCGGTGGGAGTCCGCTTTCAGTTATGAACGACGAACTAAAGCAACACACCCCGGACTCCTTTCTAAACAGGATTTCCTGCGCTTCTAGGGGATTCCTCTCCAGCGTATGGATCGTGCCCGGAGTCGCTATTGTGGCCTCCATCATGATCATTGTGATCGGGCATGCCCGATTCTCCGATGCTGGCCGCAAGTTTCTAGCGTCGCTTGTCTATTCCACCCTCATCGGCTTGCCCTCAACGGTACTGCTCAACTGGATCTCTTTCCGATATACAGCAAGGTACCCTCGCCCCGTTGTAGCGATGCAGACGCTGGTGCTTCTTTTCACAGCAACGGTTGGCTGTTTTCTGGGAGGCTTTGTCTTTCAGATCACAGGCCTGGAAGCACCTGGGCGCTTCTGGAACGAATTCTGGTCCTCATATCCAATCGCACTCGTCATCACCCTCACCTTCGGTCTGAGCATTACCTCATTCGAGACCATGCGCCACAAGTTGCAATCCGCAACCCTCGAGTTGCGCACCCGTCAGATGGACCAGGAGCGTGCTAACAAGCTGCTCATCGAGGCACGGCTGTCTTCCCTGGAGTCACGCCTTCACCCTCACTTCCTCTTCAATACCCTCAATTCCATTGCCTCACTCATTCCCTCGGACCCCAGGCGCGCCGAAGACACCGTTAGCAAGCTGGCCTCACTTCTCCGCTTCTCGCTCAATGCCAATCACAGCAGCGTCGTTCCCCTGGCGCAGGAGCTCAAAATTGTCCGCGACTACCTTGAGATCGAGTCCACTCGCTTTGGTCCGCGTCTTCGCTATCAGATAACGGTGCCAGAATCTCTCAGCAATTTGAAAGTGCCGCCTCTTGCTCTGCAGACTCTGGTTGAAAACAGTGTGAAGCATGTTGTCGCTCAGCGCAGCGAAGGAGCGACAATCCAAATCAACGGAACGACGCTGCAGAACCGTATCCAACTCGAAGTGATCGACGACGGCCCCGGCTTTTCACTTGCAGAGGTCTCACCAGAACACGGACTCGGAAATCTCTCCGCGCGCCTGCAACTGCTGTATGAAGATCGCGGCCATCTGGAGGTATCCCGCGCGGATGATAAAACCGTAACCCGCATCTGCTTCCCGGCTGAGACATAAAATGGAAACCGCTCCGCTGCAAGCCTACCTGGTCGACGACGAGCCACTGGCAATCGAACGGCTCGAACGACTTCTCTCTGCGTTCCCTTCCCTGCGGATCGCAGGCAGCACGACCGATCCGGTACACGCACTGGAGTTCCTCGGCGGTCCGCACTCAAAAGAGATCGACGTCCTCTTTCTCGATATCCAGATGCCTACTATAAATGGCTTCGAGTTGCTGGCGAAGCTCCCGCGCCAGCCCTTCGTCATCTTCACCACCGCATACGACCAGCACGCTCTGCGCGCATTTGAAGCGAACACCATCGATTACCTGCTGAAGCCCATCGACCAGGAGCATCTTGAGCGAGCAATTCAAAAACTAGGTCGGCTGCGCCCTGTGGCCATGTCGGATTGGCAGCAAAATCCGGAACTGCCGAGTCTGCTGCATGAATTGACTGCGTCGCTTCGCGAATCCCAGTCAGGTCATCCGCAGCGCATCGCCTCACGCGTGGGCGAGCGCATATCGTTTCTTGCCCTTTGCGACGTGACTCATTTCATTGCCCACGACAAGCTCACGTACGCAGTTGTGAATGGGCACCGCCATTGCGTCGACCAGACCATCGCCGAGTTGGAACGGCGGCTCGATCCCGCAAAATTCCTACGCATTCACCGCGCCGCTCTTGTGAATATTGACTGGATTCACGAAGTGAATGCCTGGTTTGCCGGTAAAGTCGTCCTCTCGCTCAAAGACGCCCAGCACACCCAGCTCACCGTTGCGCGCGATCGCGTCCGCTCGGTAAAAGATCGACTCGGAATCTGATTCTTGCGGCGCAACGGCTCTACCCGCCCATGAACATTCCGCCATTCACATCCAGCACATGGCCTGTAATGTAAGCTGCCGCATCCGATGCGAGAAACACCACGGACTGCGCAATCTCGAGATCCGTTCCCGGCCGCCCCAGCGGAATCTGTTCGATCATTTTGGCGCGCAATTTCTCGTCGAGCACCGCCGTCATCGGCGTCTCGATGTACCCCGGCGCAACCGCATTTACCGTAATGCCTCGCGAGGCAGCCTCGCGCGCCAGCGACCGCGTAAACCCGATCAGTCCCGCCTTCGAAGCCGCGTAGTTCACCTGGCCTTCCTGTCCTGTCCGGCCAACCACGCTCGTGATATTGATGATCCGTCCCCAGCGGTTCTTCATCATCTGTCGTAACAGGGCCTGGGTCAAAAGAAACGCGCCCGTCAAATTCGTTCCCAGAACATCGTCCCAGTCGGCACGCTTCATGCGCATCATCAGGTCGTCGCGTGTGATCCCGGCGTTGTTCACCAAAATCTCGACTTTTCCGAAGCGCTCAATCACTGCCTTGACCCCGGTCTTGATGGATTCCTCGTTGGCCACATCCAGCGCGAAAGCCGCCGCCTGATCACCAGTAGCAGCAATCTCAGCCGCTACGTCTGCCAGTTTCGCCTCGTTCCTCGCGGCCAGCGCAACCGTGGCCCCTGCTTTGGCCAACTCAAGCGCGCACGCGCGTCCAATCCCCTGCGAAGCACCCGTCACCAGCGCGATTCTTCCCTGTAAATCTACCATCTTCCCTTTTATCCCCCGGCACTTGCGGAACTCCGTCGCGCCATGCCATTCAGTTTGACATTATAGGGATCCCGAGTCCTCTCGGCGCCATGACCCTGCCACCCCCGAAGGGCATGGGACTTTCTTCATTGCCTTCCTTTAGTTCATGCGATATAGTTCATATGAACTATATGAAGACAGACCTTGGAATCTGGGAAATCACAGTGCTCTCGCTCCTGCGCGAATCTCCAATGCATCCCTACCAGATGCAGACGTTGCTGCGCGACCGCCACAAGGACGAGATCCTCGTACTCAAGCGGGGCTCCCTCTATCACGCGATAGGTCGACTCGTTCGCGTGGATCTCATCACCGCGAAAGACATCAGCCGAAATGGCCGCCGCCCTGAGCGCACGACCTATGCCATCACTGCAGCCGGACGCAAAGAGTTCATCAGCGCTCTTCGCCAAATCATCGTGACTCCTCGACGCGAATCCTCCGAGTTCATGGCTGCGATGAGCTTCCTCGTACACCTCACACCGGCCGAAGCCACACCACGTCTCGAAGAGCGATGCATCCGCCTCGAAAAGCAAATCGCCGAGTACAGTAACGTTCTCGCAACTGTGTCCGCGCACGTGGCGCGCATCAACCTTGTCGAGAGCGAGTACCTGGTAGCCATGCTCAGGGCAGAACTCGCATGGATCCGCGGGCTTATTGACGAGATCAACTCCGAGAAACTCACCTGGGATCTCAAGACGATTTTGAATGAGGCCCGCGTTGGCGCCAGCTCCGCTGGCCCTTTGGAGGATGGTTTATGCAACAGGAATCCTTGATCCAGAACCCGGCAATACAATCAAACTCCGCTGTGCACTACAGGGGCGCCATCTGGACGCTGCTCATTCTTGCGCCCGTCATTTCCGAGGTCCTCAGCGGATCGACGCGCCTCAGCATCCTCTTCGTGCTCATTCCCGAAGTGATGGTCTGGGGCTGCGGCGCTCTCCTCTGCCGCGAGTTGGTTCGCCGCTGGCGCGGCGGCGCAGCCAGCCTGCTGATGCTCGGCCTTGCTCTCTCCATCGCCGAAGAGTTTATCGTCCAGCAGACATCGATTGCACCTCTTCCGTTTCCCGGCTCGAATGCGAGCTATGGCCGCTACGCGGGAGTTAACTGGCTTTACTTCCTCTTCATGCTCGGCTTTGAAAGCGTGGCGGTCGTCCTCGTTCCGGTCCAGGTCACGGAACTCTTCTTCCCCAATCGTCGCAAGCATCCGTGGCTCCGCAAGCGCGGCATCATCGCCACATGCATCGCGTTCCTTGATCGGGAGCCGCATCGCCTGGTATGGGTGGACCCAGCAGGCGCGGCCAAGACTCAATGCATCTCCATACCATCCCCCAATGGTCCTGATCCTGATCGGCTTGACTGCAATCGTTGCCCTCGTCCTCATGGCCTGGCTCCTTCGCAAACATGGTCATTCCAGCCAGGCAGAATCTCGCCGGCCGCTGCACCCGGGGTTCATCGGTTTGATCGCATTCCTCCTGAGCGGACCATGGTTCTGGCTCATCACTTTGCTCTTCGTTCCACATCCAGGCCTCGCCGTTTGGATTCCTGTTTCGGCAGGAATCGTCTGGGCGCTCCTTTCCTACTCGCTCGTGCGTTACTTGACGGCGGCGCACGCGTTGGCGCGACATCCACCGTTGGGCCCTCTCCTTTGGAGCCGTTCTCGGATTCATGGTGCCTGGTGACATGAGCGCCGCCGGCTGGACCCGCGTGGATCTCATCGGGAAATTTGCCTTTCAACTGTTGGCTGTCGTGGGATTCCTATTGTTGGCGCGAAAGGTCCGGCGGCACGAGTACGCTGATCCTATTGCTAATGAGTTGGACCTTCCGCGCGCCTAGACCAGAGGCATGGCCTCGGCCGGGATGCGCTGTCGCCTTCTGGCTGGAGCCGTAACTACAGCCGGCCACACATAGACAGCGAGACGTCTTGAATAGTGCAGCACCGGGTCTTGCGTTGGGACAGTGATACCTACCGCTGCTGGAAGGTCGTTGCGCTCGATCTCCGCCTCGGCATCTTCCAGCGGAGAGGCTACGGTGTGGATATTCGCCCGAACCGCCTCTCCAGCCCTGTTTCGAGAGAAGAGGCAATACCGCTCTGTAAGAAAATACTCGAGCGAACCGTTGCGAATCTCTGCGAGCCGACGCGTCGGCCCCAGTCCCCGATAGCGAGCGTTGAAGATCACCTGTTGATTCGACAGCAACCTCCGGCTGTGGAACGCAAACTCGCGCTCCGTTCGCTGGTTCAGTTGCATCTCGGCCCAACTGCATGGCATTTGAAAAATAAACCGTACCGCGAGAGTAGCCAACAGGCTCCCGGTTTCGATTGAGAAGCTGAAGACTCCCGGCGTTCCTGTGCGATGGTCGCGAACATACGTCCGAAGGTGCAATTCAGGAAAATTACGCATCCCCGGCAACGGCGGCAGGCCGCGGAATGTGAACCTGTCCATCCACAGGGGCACCACTCCCAGCCATGCGGATCCTTGGAAAAGGTCGGGTTGCAGGCCCTCTGGCAAAAGTGCAGCTATCGCCGATGCCGGTACCTGCCAATGAGCAAAAAGCAGGTCATTCCAGCGTTGGGACATAGCCCAGCGACCGGTGGGCAATGGCCGGGGCTTCTGCGACGTGCGCAATTTAATCTCCCGCATCGACCGTACCCCACTAAATTGTATGACGCGCTCGCCCAGGCGCGGGATTCACATCTTCCCCGCACCCTGATGCCGTATTCTGTTCGCGAGCCCTCTGCAATGTCCAGTGAATCTTTTGTGCCCGCCGGCCCTCGCAATCAAACTGACGTTTACGCCGTTCATGGAGCCGACCCCGAGGTCCTGGCCTACGCGATGGCCAAATACTCTCGTTCTGCGCTTTCCATGCGCGAATCGCTCAATGAAATCAGTGCTCAACGCGCTGAGCAATTCCTCAACACCTTTTATTTTCAATACGGACACCGGTCCATTGCCGACCTTGCCCATATTGCCTTCGCTGTCGAACGCCTGAGCCTGCTGGCGGCCATCGTGCTGGTCGACGAGCAGCGCTGGGACGGCCAGGAGCGCTCAACCCGTTACCAGAATTTCATGAAATCGGGCTGGTATCTCCCTGATTTCGGCACAGATACGGCGTCTTCAAAGCTCTACACCGAAACCGTCGACAATCTTTTCGCTGCGTATCAGCGAACCACGGCCGCCGTCCACGATGCTCTCCGCGACCGAGTCGCCCGCCCCGAGGCGATGAAGCCGGACGCATACGAGCGGACTCTGAAAGCGCGGGCGTTTGACGTTGCTCGTTACCTGCTGCCGCTCGCCACAAATACATCGCTTGGTCAGATCGTCAACGCGCGGACCCTCGAAACGCAGGTCTCACGCTTGCTTTCTCATCCCATCGCCGAAGTCCGCGACCTCGGCCTCAAACTTCGCGATGCTGCAACCGGCCCCGCCTGGAACGTGAACGCACAGGCTGGCGCGGCATTCGTTCAGAAGCTGGCCGCGGACCCTGAGTTGTCTGCGGAAGCTGCGAATTTGCTTACGCGAGAAGTTCGCACTGCGCCCACCCTGGTGAAGTATGCCGAGCCGAACCAATACCTGATCCAGACCCGCAGCGAGCTTGAATCAGTGGCGGCGGAACTGCTGACTGGAAGGCTTCCGGAACCGGCTCCCGTTGTTGACCTTGTCGAGCGCACCGAGTCTCTCGAAGTCGAACTGGCCGCAACCTTGATTTACTGGGCAAGCCACCATCCCTATCGCCAGGTTCGAGACATCGTCGCAGGCCTTTCTGGCGCTCGTGTTTCGGAGATCATCGAGCTTGGCCTGAAGCATCGCGGCCGCCACGACGAGGCTCTTCGCGCGTTTCATGCCGGCGCCGCCCTTCGCTTTGACATCCTCATGGACATCGGCGGCTTTCGCGACATGCATCGGCACCGTCGCGTCACGCAGATCAAGCAGGGATTCACCGCGCTCCATGGCTATGAGACGCCCCACTCCGGCGATGCCGCCGGACTCGAAGAAGCCGGAATTCTGCCTGACTATCAAGCCGCCATCGAAGCTGCTCACACGGCCAGCGCTCGAATCGCTGCAGGTACTGCTCCGGAGGCAGCCCAGTCTGCCCTCTATCTGCTTCCGATGGCCACGCGCGTTCGTTGTCTCTTCAAAATGGACTTTGCCGAAGCTCAATACATCAGCGAACTCCGCTCTGCACCAGCCGGCCACTTCAGCTATCGCCGTGTCGCATGGGAAATGTATCTAGCCCTCGAGCGCCAGCACCCGACACTAGCCAAACACATCCGCGCGACTGACTTTTCGAAGCCAATCGACCTGCTGCAGCGGTAAAAACCTGTGTATTCGGACGCTCCGCCCTCGGTCTCGTCCCGATGATGCGGTTCCCTGCTGCTCGGTTGGGGTGTTTCACAAAGCCGCGTAATAATCGGCAAATTTACCACAGAAAATTATTTTGACCGGGGGGTACCCCTCTCCAAGCGACCGATGCATGGCCTTCTTCCGGCCGGCTCTCTCGGCGAAAGTTTTCTGCGAAGAACAGCCACAGATCTTTCGACTCCGTTTCACTGCGCTCAAGATGACAACTGTGTTTGTTGTTTCGGAAGGGATTGTTGTACGGGCTGAAGCCATATCCTTCCTGTTCAACTGAGGCTGATGTAAACAGGTCGAGTGCGCGTGGGTGTTTCACAAAATCGCGAAATTATCGGCAAGTTTCCACAGAAATATTTATTTTGACCGGGGGGTGACCCCTCTCCGAGCGATCTTGGATGCACGGGCCTTTTTCCGGCTGGACTCTCTCGGCGAAAGCTGTTCTGCCGAAGAACAGCTGCAGATCTTTCGACTCCGTTTCACTCCGCTCAAGATGACAACGGTGTTTGTTTCGGGTAGCGAGGGGACGTACGGCTGGGGCCCGTAACCTTCAAGCTCATATCGACGCGGGCTGGTGAAAAAGGCTGATCGTGCGGTTGGTATTTCACAAAAGCGCGTAATTATCGGCAAATTTCCACAGAAATATTTATTTTTTGACCCGGGGGTGGCCTCTCTCCAAGCGATCTTGGATGCCCGGGCTCCCGGCCTGAGTCTCCTGCATTTATCGTGCGCCATTCGGGGTTAATTATGTGCAAAAGTGAAGGGATTTATTTTTGACGCGGTGCAGCGCAGCTGTACTCCAACCGATCGACCTGCTCCAACGCTAAGCAACTGGATCTGCTTGTCTCAACACTCAGTCGTCAGATTCCTGAAATTCGGATACGATTCCACAGGACCGTTCCGAGGTTCGTGTGCGCCTTCCAGTTGAAAACAAAAGAGCAGAATGGATCACCACGAAGCTGAACTCACGGCTTCAGATGGCGGTGTTTGCGCTCTTCGTGGCATTCATGGCCTATGTACTTGCTTTTGCCGGCGACCTGTTTTCCTTAAGTCCGAAAATAGCTGCGGTCCTCTGGCCGGCCAACGCCTTCCAGATTGCGGTGATGCTCTTGCTGCCCCGCAGGACGTGGCCTTTGCTCATCACTGCGCATGTCGTTGGGGGCATTGTCCACGGCTTTCAGATTCATCTCACGGTTTTGATGACGGTCATGTTCACGTTGGCGGATGTTGTCATATTCATCATCGCCGCATATGGCCTTAGCCGTGAGTTTGGCGGCATCCCGCGGCTTGACAGTTTCAAGGCATTCGCGAAGTACTTTCTGATTGCTGTACTGCTTGCACCCGCAATCAGCGCATTTGTCAGCGGGTTCGGAACTCCGGGCCTTTACTGGATCAGTTGCCGCATCTGGTTCCTTCTCAACGCGCTGACCTTTCTTACCATCGCTCCTGCGATCTTTGGTGGCTCAGCCCTTTGCCGGATTGGGCTCGCCAAAACCCATATTGGCGGTTGGAGGCGAGCGCGCAGCTGAGCGTGATTCTGTTGTTGGGATACATCATTTTCCTCTCGCCCTGGAGAGTGACCTCTCCGCGTTGTTCTACTCCCTGGTTCCGCTCCTTCTCTGGGCAGCCCTGCGATTAGGCTCCGTAGGCGTGAGCACCTCCATGGTGATTGTTGCGGTGATTTCGGTTTGGGGAGCCGTGCATGGACATGGCCCATTTGTTGGTTCTGATCCTCAGCACAATGCTCTGTCACTGCTGCTGTTCCTGCTGTTCGCTTCTACTCTTTTCCTGCTGCTTGCAGCCCTGGTGGAAGAGCGCGAGCGAGCCAGCCTTATTCAGAGGGCCCTGAGCAGGCGGCTGATCTCCGCACAGGAGCAGGAGCGCAGGCGATCGCGCGCGAACTTCACGACGACATTTCTCAAAAACTCGCTGTCCTGTCGATGGACGTCGGCTACGCAAATAGCCTATCGAACGATTCCTCCATGGACCTGAAAAGGTGCCTGCAAAACGCGCAAAAACACTGTTCCGACGTGGCCGAGGAACTCCGCTCTCTTTCGCACCAACTGCACTCATCGAACCTCGAATACCTCGGCGTCG